>NZ_JBVKDT010000012.1:44591-254734 GCF_055633655.1 Amycolatopsis sp. NPDC114503
AAGGGAAAACCCACTTGCTCCCTCGGCTGCGCAAGTGGGGGTGACAAAACACCAACCCGTCGGCAAGGGGAAGAGACCCTCCTTCGAGCAGGCGCCCCTCTTCACTGCCGGTGTTGCGGAATCACGGCGCGAGCAGGAACTTCTCCACCGCGTCAGCGGTTTCGTCGAACGCCGTGGCGAGGATCTGGTGCAACCCGGGCACCTCGACGACCTGCTCCACGTACGGCCGATAGGCGGCGACCTGCTCCGGGGTGACCAGGCCGAACGCGGGCGCGTACAGGAGCATCGCCGGGACGCGGAGCGTTTCCGGCGGCGGTGCGGGCGCGGCGAACTCGCTGAAGATGGACACGACGGCTGCCTGACTGGTGCGTCGCTTGAGTCTTCCATCCGGGAGGGTGTCGAATTCGTCGGCGAGTTCCGCCTTGAACTTCTCGACATCGACGTCCGGGCCGAGGTTTTCACGGCTCGCGACGAACTGTTCGAACGAATCCCATTCGCCGCCGGTCAGTTCCTGTTCGGCGCGATGCCGGGCCAGTTCGGGCGAGATCTGCACGACGGGCTCCAGCAGCGCGAGCCGCCGGATCCGCTCGGGGCTGCGGGCCGCGAGGTCGAGCATCAGCCTGCCGCCGAAGGACCGCCCGACCCAGCCCGGCCGGTCGAGCCCCAGCGCGTCGACCGATTCGAGCAGGTCGTCCACGTAGGTGGCGTGCGTCCACGGGGGTTCCCAGCCGGAGCGTCCGTGCCCGCGCAGATCGAACGCGATGACCCGGAACCGTTTTCCCCAGCGTTCGTCGACGACCCTGCGCCAGCTTCCTGCGTGCGAGCCCACCCCGTGCACCAGGACGACCGGCGGCCCGTCGGGATCTCCCCATTCGTAGGTTTCCAGCAGCATGCGAACACCTTTCTCGTCGCTGGTCCGGGGCGGTCAGGCCGCGGCGGTGACTTCGACTTGGATCCGGCAGTCGCCGGCCAGTCCCAGCAATACAGTGCAGCGAGCCGGCAATTCCTGAGACGCGAAGATTTCCCGATAGGCTCGATCGAACTCCGCGAGATGGGATTCGTCGCGCACATACGTCGTCGTCTTGACGATGTCCTTCAAGGACAGCCCAGCGGCGTCGAGCTGCTTCCCGATGCGCTGAAAGACCACTGCCGTCTCACCGGCGATCGTGGCGGCCTCCTGCACCCGGCGCATGGTCGCGACGTCGATCGCGAGACTGGACGCGTACGTGAAGGGCGCGGCCGGAGCTGCATCGGGTTGCACGGCAACTGCATCGACCGCCACGCGGGCACCGCGGGGGACTCCGGCGGACAGAATCGTCAGCACCGCACGGCTATCCGGCCCCATCGCTGCGCGAAACGCCGCTGCGACTTCGTCATGGATGGCGTCGTCGGCGATCCAGATGTTCGCCTTGACGACGTCCGTCAATCCGCTCCCGGCGGAGGCGAGCGTCGCGGCGATGTGCTCGACACAACCTCGGGTTTCGTCTGCTGCTGTACCTGCGTGCGGGCCGGCCCCGGAAGCGAAGACGAACCCGTGGCTCGCGGCGCCCGCTGCGTCGCCGTCTTGGTCTGGGGAAGTGAAGAATTGGGTCACGAGCGGGCTCCTTGCCGAGTCGTCGGGCGGCTGGCCGGGCGATGCCGAGGGCCAGCCCTCGCCAGGAACCCTATGCAACCGACCGGACGGTATGCAAGGCTTGCGGAGCGGCCTTGACTTCCAGCGTGCCGCGTCTCTAACGTCATACCGACTAGTCGGAACTAGCTTCGTCAGCCAGACAGGGCGGTCTCCATGCACACGGGTCTTTCACTGATTTTCCAGAATCTCGGGCGAAGCCGGACCGATGCCGAGGTCTACCGGCACGAGACGCGGTACGCCTTGGAGGCGGAGGCGGCGGGCTTCGACTCGGTGTGGACTCCCGAACACCACTTCACCGACTACGACATGACCCCGAACGTCCCGCAGTTCCTCTCGTGGCTGGCCGGCCAGACGTCGCGGCTGCGGCTGGGCACGATGGTGTCGGTGCTGCCGTGGAACGACCCGGTCCGCGTCGCGGAAAGCTTCACGTTGCTCGATCACCTCTCCGGGGGCCGGTCGCTGCTCGGCATCGGGCGCGGGCTGGGCCGGGTCGAGTTCGAAGGCTTCCGGGTCGAGATGGGGCATTCCCGGCGGCTGTTCACCGAGTACACCGAAGCGGTCACCACCGGGCTCGAAACCGGGGTGATGGAGTACGACGGGGAGCTGTACCGGCAGCCGCGCGTCGAGATCCGGCCCGAGCCGTACGCGAGTTTCCGCGGCCGGACGTTCGCCTCGGCCATTTCGCCGGAATCGATCGACCTGGTCGCCCGTCTCGGGATCGGCATCATGGTGATCGCGCAGAAACCGTGGCACACCGTCGAGCGGGAGCTGGATAACTACCGCCGGAGGTTCGTCGAGATCAACGGGACGCAGCCGCCCAAACCCATTATCGCGTTGTTCGTGGGGGCGGCGCCCACCGAAGAGAAAGCGCAGCACATTCGCGACCGTTACTTGCAGAATTACGCACTTTCCACGGTCAAGCACTACGAGTTCGACAACGTGGGTTTCGCCGACATCGAGGGCTACGAATATTACGCGGGGCTGAGCCGCAACATCGCCAAACACGGCATCGAAGGCTTCAGCAGCTTCCTCGCCGATCTGCAGGTGTGGGGGACTCCGGACCAGGTGACGGAGAAGGTGCTCGGGTACGTGGACCGGTTGAACGCGGGCGGAGTGCTGATGGTCCCGGCGTACGGCGGGATGCCGGAGGACATCGCCGACGCCAACTTCGCGCTCCTTTCCAAGGAAGTGCTGCCCGCGCTGAAGGAGCACGACGTCGGCGGCGATCTGGGGGTCGCGTACGACGTGGGGCCGCTGCGGGAAACGGCCGCGGCGGCCGAGGACGAGGACGAGGGCGCGCCTGGCATCGGACTGTTGCCGTGAGCGCGGGAAATGAACCCAACACTGCGGCAGCGAGGGATGGTCGGTATGCGGTTTGACGTGTTCTACGTGCTCGCGAATCAGGGGCGAGGGCGAGCGTGGTCGGATTTGCTGGACGAGGTGCGCCGCCGGGTGGTGCTCGCCGACCAGCTGGGCTTCGACGGGATGTGGCTCGGGGAGCACCATTTCGACGCCGAGGGCACCGACCAGCTGCCCAACCCGGTGCTGCTGTGCGCGGACCTGGCCGCGCGGACGTCGCAGATCCGGCTCGGAATGGCGGCGGTCTCGTTGCCGCTGTGGCATCCGATCCGGCTGGCCGAGGACCTCGCGATGCTGGATCACTTCAGCGGCGGGCGGGTCGACGTCGCCTTCTCCCGCGGCATCCTGGCCGGGGAGATCGTGAACCTCAATCCGGACGCAGACCGGGCGGACGAAGCGAAGTCCCGGGCCATCTTCGACGAGCACCTGGCCATGGTGCGGGCGGCGTGGACCGAGGACCCGTTCAGCTGGCAGTCGGAGCGCTATCAGATTCCGCGGCCGAAAATGAAATGGCCGGCGAAGGCGTACGAGTCCTATCACGACAGTGACGGCTATTTGACCGGTCTCGCCGTGCTTCCGCAGCCGTTGCAGTCGCCGACCCCGCCGCTTTACGCGGTGTCGCAGGGACTCGAGGGCTTCCGGTCCGCAGCTCGGCAGCATCTGGGAATCATCACGTCGCATTCGACGCCGCGGCGCGCGCAGAAGCTGGGCGCGGCTTATGCGGAGGTGGCCGCGCAGTACGGCGGCCCGCCTGCTTACATGGCCGGCCCGTGCGTGCTGGTGCGCGACACCTGCGTGGCGGCCACCGACGCGGCGGCGCGCGAGATGATGGAGGAGCAGGTTGCGGTCCGATTCGAGCTGATCAAACGGGTGCGCGGACTGGGGGAGTGGCTGGAGGAGGACGAGGATCCCAGCGATCCGGCGTTCGAGTCGATGAAGCCCTTCGACCTCATGATGGACCGCGACTACCTGCTCGTGGGCTCGCCGGACACGGTGGCCGAGCGGATGATCCGGATGCACCGGGACTACGGCATCGAGCACTGGTCGCTGGCGCTCGGCCGGGTCTCCGACGATCAGCTCGAGACCACTCTGCGGCTGCTGGCTGACGAAGTCCTCCCCGCCGTGCGCAAGGCCGCCGCCGAACTGAAGGACGGATCATGACTGCTTTCCTCGACGGCGACGGCTCGGCGGCAGTGCTCGCCGGCGGGCTCGTCTTCGCGACCGCTTCGGCGGCGAGCGCCGGTTCCGTCGCCGACGAGACCGGGAAGTGCCTGGACCAGCTGGAGAAGACCTTGGGACAGCTGGGATGCGGCCTCGGCGACCTCGTGAAAGTGAACTGCTACCTGTCGGACGACGAGTTCCGGAGCGAGTTCTGGCAAACCTGGGACGCGCGGTTCGCTCCGCTCGATGTGCGGCTGGTGCGCATCACCCAGGTCGTCGGGATCCCGGGCGGGCGTCGAGTGCACCTCGACGCCACTGCCGTCCGGCCGGAGGGCCGATCATGACGGCGACAGCGATTTCCGTTCAAGCCGGACCGATCATCGGCGGCCGAGCGGTCGAGTCGGCCGGAACCGAACGGCAGGACGCGATCAGCCCGGCCACCGGCGAACTGCTCGGCAGTTTCGCGCTCGGCGCCCCGGCGGATGTCGAGACCGCAGTGGCAGCCGCCGGGGACGCGTTCGAGGCGTGGGCGGCGACGTCGGTCTTCGAGCGGATCCGGTTCCTGCAGCGCGCGATCGAGGTGATCTCCGAGCGGCGCGAGGATCTCGGCCGGTTGCTGGCGTCCGAACAGGGCAAGCCTTACCGCGTCGAAGCGCTCGGCGAGGTCGACGAGACGATCGACTACTTCCAGAGCGCGATCGAATGCGCCAAGCGCCTCGACGGGATTCTCCCGCCGCTGGCCGACACGGCGAAGCGAGTGCTCATCTCCCGCGTGCCGAGGGGAGTCGTGGCCGCGATCGGGCCGTGGAACTTCCCGCTCGGCACGATGGCGGGCCAGGTCGCCCCGGCGCTGGCGTCCGGCAACACCGTCGTCACACTGCCCGCGCCGACCACGACGCTGACCTGCTACGAATTCGCTCTCTGCTTGATCGACGCGGGGTTGCCCGAGGGCGTGTTCAACCTGGTGACCGGGCAAGGCGCGGTGGTCGGCGACGCGCTGAGCGGGCATCCGGACGTGCAGGTTGTGGCGTTCACCGGCTCGGTGCCGACCGGGCTCCGGGTCGCACAGCGCGCGGCTGGCAAGGCACAGCTGATCGAACTCGGCGGCAACGGTCCGACCGTCCTGCTCGACGACGCCGACCTTGCCCTCGCGATCCCCGGCTCGGTGTCCTCGACCTACTACTGCGCTGGCCAGAACTGCATCGCGGCCGGGCGGTTCCTGGTCCACGAAGCCATCTACGACGAGTTCGCCGAAGCCTTCACCGCGGCCGTGCGCCGGGACATCAAGCTGGGCGATCCGTTCGCGGAGGACACGACGATGGGGCCGGTGAACAACGCCGTCCTGGCCGGAAAGATCGACCAGCACGTGCGTTCCGCGGTCGCCGACGGCGCGAAGGTGCTGCTCGGCGGCGAGCGGGCGGCGGGATTTCCGACTGACCTGTACTGGCAGCCCACGGTTCTCGCCGAGGTGACCGAGTCGATGGCGGTAGCGGTCGAGGAGACCTTCGGCCCGGTCGCGCCGCTGCAGCGGATCAGCTCGGAAACCGAAGCGCTGCAGATCATGCAGGCCTCGCCCTACGGGCTGTCCGCAGCCGTCTACACCAAGGACTTGGCGAGAGGACTGCGGTTCGCGGAGAAGGCTCCGGCCGGGACGGTGAACGTGAATACGAGCACGTCCAGCGCCGAGGTGCACCTGCCGTACGGCGGCCGCGCCGGGAAGCTCAGCGGCCTCGGCCGCACCCAGGGCCGGTACCCGATGGAAGACATCTACACCGAACTCAAGACCGTCATCGCGCACGTGGGCTGAACTCGGCCTGCCGGATCGGCGAGGAGTGAAATGATCGACCTGACGACGTTCAAGACGATTATGGCGGCCGCACCAGGACCGGCGGCGGTGGTCACCGCCATGGGCGCGGACGGGAAGCCCTACGGCCTGACCGTCTCGGCGGTCTGTTCGGTTTCCCTGGAACCGTCACTCGCGCTGGCGTGCATCGACCGCGGCTCGAACACCTTGGCCGCGATCGAGGAAACCAACGCCTTCACCATCAACTACCTCGGCGCCGGATGCGAGCCGGTGGCGATGCGCTTCGCGACCAAGTCCGACCGCAAGTTCGAGGACCAGCGGTGGATGCTCCCGGCGGCGGGCGGCGGCCCGATCCTGCTCGACGCGGCCGCCGCGCACGTGGTGTGCCGGGTCGAGCAGGCGATCCCGGCCGGCGACCACATCATTTTCGTCGGCGCGGTGATCGAGGGCTCCGCCGACGACGGTTCGCACGCTCTCGCCTATGCCCGCCGGAAGTTCTTCACCGGCGAGCACCTCGAGTCCGGCGCCGCGGCGCACTGAACGGAGGCGCCCGATGCCCGCTCGAGCCCGAAAGAAGAGGCCTCCGGTCCGCGATCCGGACGGGACCCGCCAGCTCCTGCTCGACAGCGCGGTACGGCTGTTCGAGGAACACGGCTACCACGCGACGTCCGTCCAGGAGATCGTGGCTGGGGCCGGGCTGACGAAAGGCGCGTTCTACCACCATTTCGACACGAAAGAGGACGTGCTCCACGAGATCCACGACCACTTCGTCGACCATCAGCTCGACCTGTTGCGCGCGGTGGTCGCGAGCGGCGGCCCGCCGGACGAGCTGCTGCGCCGCATCATGGTCGAGGTGCTGATCGAGCCGATCAGCGTCTACCGGGCGGAAATCGCCATTTTCATGCAGGAGTACCGGTTCCTGTCCGGCCGGACGTTCGCGGAGATCCGGGCCAAGCGCACGGAGTTCGAGCGGCTCGTCACCGAGGTCCTCGAGAAGGGCGTCGCGAACGGCGACCTCGCCGCGCCGGTGCCGCCGAAACTGCTGGCGTTCGCGGTGATCGGCATCGGGGCCTGGGCCTACCACTGGCTCGATCCACGAGGCGCGGTCACGCCGCGGGAAGTCGGCGAGGCATTCGGCAGCCTGATCGTCGACGGCCTCGGCGCCGTCCCCGGGCAACGCCGAGAGATCTGACTACCCACCGGTTGGTTCATTCACCGGCAACGAGAACGAGGTCACTATGGGTTCTTCACCAGCACAACGTCCGGAGCTGCGGCAGTTCGTGGGCGGGCAGTGGCGCACCGGAGGCGGCACCGAGGCCATCGACGTCTTCGACCCGGCGACCGGCGCGCGGCTCGGCGAGGTCGCGGCGGCCAGCGAGTCCGATGTGGACGACGCGGTTCAGGCCGCGGCCGACGCGTTCGGCCCGTGGTCGGCGCTGTCGCTGAGCCGCCGGGTCGCGTATATCGCCCGGTTCAAGGCCTTGGTACAGCGCGACGCCGAGGCGCTCGCCGAAACCGTCTCGCTCGACCAAGGCAAGACCTTGGACGAGGCACGCGGCGAGGTGACCCGGCTCGTCGACGCGATAGACTGTGCCGCCGCGGCGCCGATGATCTACCAGTCGGCCAGCGGGAACGTCGCGGCCGGTCTCGACGCGCGCCGCGTGCGGATCCCGCTCGGGGTGTGCGCGGCCGTTACCCCGTCGAACTTCCCGGTGATGAACCCCGGGCAGTTCGCGGCATGGGCGCTCGTGTGCGGCAACACGCTCGTGCTCAAAGTGTCCGAACAAGACCCCTACGCGTCCACCCACCTGATCAAGATCCTCGAAGAAGCCGAGCTGCCACCGGGCGTGCTGAACCTGGTGCACGGGCGCGCCGACGCGGTCAAGCGGCTCATCGCCAGTCCCGAGGTCGCCGCCGTTTCCTGTATCACTTCGACTCCGACGGCACGGTCGATCTACGCGGCCGCCGCGGCCCAGGGCAAACGAGTCCAGGCGAACGGCGGTGCCAAGAACCCCATCGTGGTCGCCGAAGACGCCGACCTGGAACGCGCGGCTGCCGGCATCGTCTCGTCGGTCTTCGGGATGGCTGGGCAGCGCTGTCTCGCCGACACCCGCGTGATCGCTGCCGAGAGCGTTTACGACACTCTGGTGGAGCTGGTGACCGCGCGAGCGTCGGAACTCGTCGTCGGCAGCGGTCTCGACCCGCGCACGACGATGGGGCCCGTGGTCAGCGCACAGAGCAAGCAGCGTCTTGAAGCGACAGTGGATGCAGCGATCAGCGGGGGAGCGAAGGCAGTCTTGGACGGCCGGGGCGTGCGGCCGACCAGCGGCACCCCGGACGGATACTTCCTCGGCCCGACCGTGCTCGTGGACGTCGAGCCCGGTTCGGCCGTCGACCGCGACGAAACCTTCGGCCCGATCGTGAACATCCACCGGGCCGCTTCGTTTGACGACGCAGTGGAACTGGCGAACGACACCGAATTCGGCAACGCCGCGACGGTCTACACCCGGTCGGGCTCCACCGCACGGGAATTCGAACAGCGGTCTAACGCGGGCAACGTCGGGATCAACACGTTCCCGGCCCCGCCGATGAACTTCACCATGGGCGGCACGGGTTCGTCGTTCTACGGCGATCTGCACATCTGTGGCGACGGACCTCTGGACTTCTACACCGACCACAAGCTCGTCCTGTCGCGGTGGTGAACCGGATGAGGGTCATGGCCGTCAGTTGCTCGCCGAGCATCGGCGGGCGCACCGCGGCGGCGCTGCGGGCGGTGCTGGACGGCGCGGCCGCCGCCGGGGCGGAGACCGAACTGGTCCAGCTCGGCGAGCACGCCGATCCGGCTGAAGTCGTGGCGCGAATGGCGGAGGCGGACGCCTTTGTCTTCGGTGCACCGATGTACCGCGCGTCCTACGCGTCGCCGTTCAAAGCGCTCCTCGACGTCACGCCGCGAGGCGAATACGGCACCAAAGACGCACCGCTGACCGCGCGTGCGGTCGCTATCGTCGCGACGGCGGGCAGCGACCACCACTTCCTGGGCTTGCAGGCAATGCGCGGCGTGTTGGTCGATTTCTTTGCCGCACACGTCGTTTCGCCCGGCCTGTACGTGAACGCTGACAGCTACACCGCGGAGCAGACCCTCACCGAGGAGCGGGCCGGGCAGGCCCGCACCCAGGGAGTCGCGCTCGTGGAGCTGGCCAGGGCGATCGCATCGTCCGAGGGGCTCCGGAACGTCACCCCGAACGCCTGACCACCGACTGAGAGGCGAGCAATGCGACAGCTGCTCAGCACCAACGCCGCGGGAATAGCCGCGGGAACTGTTGCCGGGAACATGGTTTTCACGGCGGCGTCGGCCATTGACGTCGCGACGATGAAGCGAGTGTCCGAAGCGGACACCATCAAAGACGAAACGCGGGTGATCCTCCACCGGATCGAACGGACTCTCGCCGAAGCCGGCTGCACATTGCAGGACCTGGCGAAAGTCACCTGCTTCGTCAGCGAGGAGGAGTACCGCCTCGAGTTCGCAGCGGCGTGGCGCGATCTGCTCGCGCCAGGGCCGTATCCGTCGCGCGCGATGGTGCGCATGGACCTGGTGAGCGACTGCCGGGTACAGGTGGACGCGATCGCCGTCCGCCCGGCCGCCGAAGGGAAGGACTGACTGTGACCGCTTTTCTCACTTACCCCGGCAGCGATCCGGAACTGCGGCGCAAGTTCGGCCTCGGAGGCGCGGCGGTCATCGGCGACCTGGTCTTCCTCGGCGGAATGGCGCTGGACCTGACCACGCTCACCCGCCAGCCTGAAGCGGTCACCATCGCCGACGAACTGCGGATCTGCCTGGACGGGATTCTCAAGACGCTGGAGCAGGCCGACGGCACCCTCGCGGACATCGTGAAGGTGAATTGCTACCTCTCCGACGACCGGTACCGGGCGGAGTTCCGCGAAGCGTTCAAGGACGTCTTCGCGCCAGGCCCGTACCCGAAGTGCCTGACGGTCGTCGCCGGGCTCGCCGGGGACTGCCGGGTGGAGATCGAGGTGGTAGCGGTCAAGCCGCCGGGTGCGCGGGCGGCGGTGAATCCCGGCTTTTTCGACAGCGCCGCATTGGGCCGTTCGATGGGCGTGGCGGCGGGCGGCCTCGTGTTCGCCGAGGCGGCCGCACTGGACTGGGCCACCGGCGACCGGCTGCCCGAGGCGACGACGCTGGCCGAGGAGACCAAGATCTGCCTCGACCGGCTGGCGGCCGCGCTGGCGGAGGCCGGCGGCACGTTCGACGATCTCGTGAAGCTCAACTGCTACCTGACTTCCGGCGACGACCGGGCCGAGTTCCAGGCCGCGTTCGCGGAGCGATTCGGGCCGGGTCCGTACCCGCCGCGCATCACCCAGGTGACCTGTTTGGACGGTGCGGCCCGGGTGCTCGTCGACGCGGTCGCGATGGTTCCGCAGGGCTGGAACACAGCCTCGTAACAGGTCGGCGGCCGGGCCTTCGAAGCGTTGACACCTGCGGAAACGGCCAGTAGTTTCTCTCCAAACCAACTGGTACGTATGTACGTTCGCCCGCAGTGCCCGGCCCCGTTCGCGCAGGCCCGGCCTCCGCACTGTCCCGGCCGCCCGCCGGTCCCCGTGTCCCCGCCGCCGTCCCGCGGCCGAGGCGCCTCCACGATGGGAAGGACCAGCCGATGAAGCGAATGCTGGCGGCGCGAGTGCTTTTCGCGCTGCTCACCCTCGTGATCATCTCGATAGTCGTCTTCGCCGCGACCCAGGCGCTTCCCGGCGACGCGGCACTCGTCCAGCTCGGCAAGCAGGCCACCCCCGCCGCGCTGGAAAGCCTCCGCGCCCGGATGCACCTCGACCAGCCGCTCGTTTCGCAATACTGGCTGTGGCTCACGGATCTGCTGCACGGGCACCTCGGCAACTCGCTGGCGACCAACATGAGCGTCGGCGCGCTGATCGGCGACCGGGTGGTCAACACGCTCGTCCTGTTGATCGCCACGGGCGTCATCGCGCTCCCGCTGGCGACCGCGCTCGGCATTCTGACCGCGATCCGCCGGGACCGCGCGGCGGACCACACCGCGAGCGTCGTGATGCTGGTGATCGTGGCGATCCCCGAGTTCGTGTTCTGCCTGCTCTTCGTCGCCCTGTTCGCGACGAACGTGCTGCACGTGCTGCCCGCGGTGTCGCTGATCGATCCGGACCAGCCGCTCTTCTCCCAGCTCGGCGCGTTCGTGCTGCCGGTGCTGACCCTGGTCATCGTCAGCCTCCCGTACATCGCCCGCACCGTGCGCGCCTGCATGCTCGAGGCGCTCGAAAGCGACTACGTCGCGATGGCACGGCTGAAGGGCGTGCCCGAACGGCAGGTCGTCGTCAAGCACGCGCTGCCCGCCATCGCCGGCCCGGTGTTCCAGGTCTCCGCGCAGACCCTGGCGTATCTCGCTGGAGGCATCGTCGTGGTCGAGACCGTCTTCCAGTTCCCGGGCATCGGATTCGCGTTCGTGCAGGGGATCCAGAGCCGCGACCTGCCGGTGGTCCAGGCTCTGGCACTGCTGCTCGCCGCGGTTTACGTGATTTTGAACAGCGTCGCGGACCTCGGAACCGTCGCGATGACACCGACCCTTCGCAAGGGGGCGCGATGACGGAGATCGAAACCGCCGAAGCCGCGGTCGGCGAAGGCATCAAGCACAAACGGCGCGGCGGGTTCGGCGCGCTCGTGCGAGGAGCGTTGCGCCGCACCGAAGGACGGATCGGCTTGGCGCTGGTGGTACTCGTCGGCGCGGTCGCCTTCCTGGGTCCGTTCTTCAACCCGCACTCGCCCTCGGAACTCATCAGCGCGCCGTACGCGCTGCCCGGCGACGGGACGGTGCTCGGCGCGGACGGCCTGGGCCGGGATGTGCTGAGCAGATTCCTCAACGGCGGCAACGTGATTCTCGCGCTGGCACTGCTCGCCACGGCGGTCGGCGTCGGCGTCGGGGTAGTGCTCGGCCTCGTCGCGGGCTACCGCCGCGGTGTCGTCGGCCAGGTCATCATGCGGATCCTCGACATCGTGCTGTCGTTCCCGTCGCTGCTGCTGGCCCTGCTGTTCCTGTCCATCAGCGGGGTCAACTGGTGGATCATCGTCGTGACCATCGCCATTTCGCACATTCCGTACGTGGCGCGCGTGGTCGAAAGCGGTTCGCTTGCGGTGATCGGGCGCGGATTCGTCCAGTACGCGGAAATGATCGGCGTGCCCCGGCGGCGGATCCTCGTCCGGGAGATCCTGCCGAGCATCGTCGCGCCGCTCACCGTTCAGTTCGGCATCCGGGTCACGTGGTCGATCGGCATCATCTCGTCGCTCGCTTATCTCGGCTTCGGCCGCCAGCCGCCCTCGGTCGATTGGGGAATGATGATCAGCGAAAACCAGTCCATGCTCCTGTCCAACCCGTTGCCGGTGCTGCTGCCGGTGGCCGCGATCGCGGTCATCACGGTCGGGGCGAACCTGCTGACGGACGCGTTCGGGCAGGCCGCGGGCCTCAGCGGACGGCGAGGGCGGTCGGCATGACGGCGGTCGCGGAAACGGTGAAACAGGCGATCGAGGTCGCAGATCTGCGGGTGGATCTCGCCGGCCGGGACGTGAACGTGGTGCGCGACATCGGGTTCAGCCTGCGACCTGGGCAGATCCTCGGCGTCATCGGCGAATCGGGGTCCGGGAAAACGACGGTCGGTTCCGCGCTGCTGGGCTACGCGCGCCCCGGCACCCGCATCACCGGAGGTTCCGTGGTCGTCGACGGCGTCGATGTCCTGTCGCTGCGCGGCACCGCGCTGCGCAAGCGGCGCGGGGAACTGATTTCCTATGTGCCGCAGGACCCCTTCTCTTCGCTCAACCCGTGCCGCCGTCTCGGTGCCCAGCTGGCCGAAACGCTGACCGTGCACGGTGTCGATTCGCGGGCCGAGCAACGGGAGCGGATCGAACGCATCCTCGAGGACGTTCGCCTTCCGTCCACGAGGGAATTCCTGCGGCGATACCCGCACGAGATCTCCGGCGGCCAGCAGCAGCGGATCGTGATCGCGATGGGCTTCATCTGCAATCCGAAAGTCGTCGTTCTGGACGAGCCGACCACCGGCCTCGACGTCACGACTCAGGCGCACGTGCTGCGGATGGTGCGGGAGCTGTGCGAGCGACACCGCACCGCGGGCATCTACGTCAGCCACGACCTGGCGGTCGTCGGCGGGCTGGCCGACCGGATCGGGGTGATGTACTACGGGCGGCTCGTCGAGGCCGGGCCTGCGGACGCGATCGTCCGCAACGCGGGCCATCCCTACAGCCGCGGGCTGATCCAGGTCATCCCGGATCCGCACCGGCGGCGCGTGCTGAGTTCGGTGCGCGGCCGGGTGGCCCCGCTGGACGAACGGCCGGACGGGTGCGTCTTCGCGGCGCGGTGCGATCTGGCGGAGCCCGAGTGCTGCACGGGCGAGATCCAACCGGTCGCACTCGAATCCGGCCACGTCGCGATGTGCCGCCGCACCGAGGTCGTGCGCAGTGCGGCACTCGCGGGTGCCGCACTCGATCCGCGCGAAAGCGCCTCTGTCGAGGCAGGGCAAGGCTTTCTGTCGGTGCGGAAACTGACCGCTTCCTACTCTGGTTTCCCGGTGCTGCGCGAAATCGACCTCGACGTGCCGCGCGGCCTGGTGACCGCGCTGGTCGGCGAATCGGGTTCCGGCAAGACGACGCTGGGCCGGTGCATCGCGGGACTGCACGACGAGGCGACCGGGTCGATGACCGTCGGAGGAAGCCCGTTGCGGTTCGGCACCCGGAACCGGTCGCGCGCGGAGCGCCGGGAGGTGCAGTACATCTTCCAGAACGCGTCCGAAGCGCTGAACCCGCGCCGGTCCGTCCGGGACTCCATCGCCGAACCGCTGATCACGCTCGGGTCGGTCGGCGACCAGTCCGAACTGGACCGGCGGGTCGACGCACTGCTCGACGACGTGGCGCTCAACCCGCGGCTGGCGACGCGGCACCCGTCGGAGCTCTCCGGCGGCGAACGGCAGCGGGTGACCATCGCACGCGCTCTCGCGACCAACCCGAGCCTGCTCGTCTGCGACGAGATCACGTCCGCGCTCGACGTCTCCGTGCAGGCGTCGATTCTGCTGCTCATCGAGCGGCTCTGCGCGGAGAAAAACCTGACGCTGCTGTTCGTGACGCACAACCTGGCGGTCGTCCGGGCGATCGCGGACCGCGTCGCGGTTCTCGACGCCGGGGCAATCGTGGAAGAGGGCGCGGTCGACGACGTCCTGGACGCGCCGCAGCACGAGTACACGCAGGCTCTGCTGAAAGACACTCCGGCACTCGATTTCGACTGATGGCGATCGAAGCCAATGAGACTTGACGCGCCAGTGAACCGTCCGGAAGACGCGCGTAGAGCACCGCCGCTGGCCTGGCTGATCTGCGCGGTGGTTTTCACCGAAACAACGCTGCTGACCCTCGTCACTCCGCTGATTCCGTGCTACGCGGCCGATTTCGAGATGTCCCACGCGGAAGCGGGACTCTTCGTCGCGCTGTACGCGGCCGGCTGCATCGCCGGGTCGGTGCCCGCCGGGATGCTGGTCGCCCGGCTCGGCGCGCGGCCTACGGTGCTGCTCTCGCTAGCGCTCGTGGCGGTCGGGAGCATCGGCATGGGGTACGGGAGAAACCTCGCGCTGCTGGACGTCACCCGCTTCGTCCAGGGCATCGCCGGGACGCTCGCCTGGTCGGGTTCGTTCTCGTGGCTGGCGGAGATCGCGTCCGACGGGCACCGGGCGAGGATGCTGAGCAGGGGACTGGCCGCCGCGTCGCTCGGCGGGGTGCTCGGCCCGGTGGTCGGGGGAGCCGCCGAACTGACGTCCCTGCCCCTGGTTTTCACCGTGCTGGCCGGGGTTTTCGGTGCTCTCGCGGCCGGGATCGGCAGGCAGGCCGCGACCGGCCGCGGCGAGCGGCAACGCGTGCGGGAGTTGATGTCCGCGGCGGGTAGACGGGCGATCGCCGTTCCGGCGTGGCTCGTCGCCGCGGCCGGCGCCGCGTTCGGAACGATCGCCGTCACCGGACCGCTCAAGCTGGCCGAACTCGGCGCGAGCGCGATCGTGGTCAGCGCGACGTTCCTGTGCGCTGCGTTCGGCGAAGTGGTGGTGACCCGGCTGGCCGGGAGCGCCTCGGACCGGCACGGCCATCTGCGGCCGATCCGGATCGGACTGGTGCTGGCCGCGGCGTTCGCGGTGCTGCTGGCGGTTCCGGCACCGGTTTTCCCGGCCGTACTGGTGATCGTGGCGCTCACCGCGGCGCTCTCGCTGTTCCTTGCTCCGGGGTTCGCGCTGGTTTCGGCGGGGGCCCGCGAGGTCGGATTGCCGCAGGGGCTCGCCTTCGGGTTGACGAACATCTCATGGGCAGCCGGAAACCTGCTCGGCGCACTGGCCGGCGGCACCCTCGCCGGGTTCGGCGCGGCCGTCCCAGGGCTGGCGGTGGCGGCGGTGCTCCTGGTGTCGCTCGGCCTCGTCCGGAGGAAGTGAGATGGCTGCCGGCACCTTCCCGTCCGCGGGTCGGAAAACCCGTCCCGGCAGCGGAAACCGTGCCTTGACTCGCCGAGTCCGCGCGGCTACCTTCTCAGTACCGACCGGTCGGTGTGAAGTGCGAACCGGGTGCCGAGAGCGGTTCGCCGGGCACGTCGAAGCACCGCAAGCCTGGTTGCGGGGGGTGCACAGAGCTCGTCGCGCAGCGACGAGCGTCGCCGATCGAGAGGTGAAACCCATGCCTGAACCGTTTCCCGCCGGAATGACCCGCCGGCAGGCGCTGCGCTTGGGGGCGCTGGGCGCGGGCGGTCTGCTGCTCGCCGGGTGCGGAGGAACCCCGCCGGTGCGGACCGCCGCGGCGCCGACCGGGCCCCGCAAACGCGGCGGCACGTTCCGCTTCGCCCCGATTTCGACGGCAGGCACGACGTCGGCCGACCCGTTGTCGATCAACAGCGGATACGAACTGCGCTTCGCGATGTTCGATTCGCTGGTCGTGCCGGACCACCGGAACCGCGTCCAGATGGCGCTGGCGGAGCTGCTCGAACCCGAGGGAGCGGACCAGTCGGTGTGGACGATCCGGCTGCGCGAGGGCGTCGAGTTCCACAACGGGAAAACCCTCGACGCCGACGACGTGCTCTTCAGCCTCCAGCGCATTCTGGACCCCAAGTCTCCGAGTTCGGCGTCCAACCTGCTCAAGATGATCGACCTGAACGCGATCAAGAAACTGGACAAACGCACCCTGCGGCTGAAGCTGACGAGTCCGAACTCCCAGCTCCGCAGGGCGTTCGCGCCGTCCGAAGCCGCGATCATGCCGGTCGGATTCGATCCGAACCACCCGGTCGGCACGGGCCCGTTCAAGCAGGTGAACTTCACCCCCGGCCAACGCTGGACCGGAACCCGCAACGGCAACTACTGGCGCGAGGGCAGGCCCTATCTGGACGGTCTCGAGTTCATCGGGTTCGCCGACACGACGACCGCGCGGACGAACGCACTGCTGTCCGGCCAGGTCGACGGCATCGACGGACTGCACCCGGCCCAGCTGCCGCAGATCTCCGCGCACCCCAACCTCAGCGTCCTCATCTCGCAGTCCGGTGCCTACCAGGTCTTCGAGATGCGCTGCGACAAGGGCGCGGTGTTCGAGGACCTGCGCGTGCGCAAGGCGTTCAAGCTGCTGGTCGACCGGCCGCAGATGATCAAGGTCGCCTGGAACGGCCAGGGCGCGGTCGGCAACGACACGGGCGTGTGGCCGGAGTTCGACCCGGCCATGGACGGCTCGCTGCCCCAGCACGCGCAGGACCTCGACCAAGCTCGGTCCCTGCTGAAGGCCGCGGGCAAGGACGGGATGACGGTCACCCTGCGCACCTGCCAGCTGGCCACCGGCCAGGTGGAGTCGGCCAACGTCCTGGTCCAGAACGCGAAGGCGGCGGGCGTCACGGTGAACCTGGACGTCGTGGCGAACCGGGCGCAGTACTACGGGGGCCAGGACTACTACACCTCGCAGTTCAAAGTGGATTCCGACTCGACCGAGACGATGTTCGCCAACACCGCGTACGTCTTCACCGGCAAAGGCATCTACAACAACACCGGGTACGACAACCCGCGGATCAACTCGCTCTACTCCCAGGCACTGGCCGCGACCCCGGAGAAGTACCAGGCCCTGATGCACGAGGTCTCGCGGCTCGTCTGGGACGACGGCCCCTGGATCTCGTGGGGGAGGCAGGACACCGTCCACGCGTTCAGCAACAAGTTCACCGGAGCGGTCGAAGACGCGTCCGGCCGCTTCAACGGCTACCAGTGGGCCGACATCTCGGTCGTCTGACGGCGCGCGATCTTCGTCGCCCCTCGCTGTCGAGAAGATACCGACTGGTTGGAAGTTAAAGGGCCGGGACAACGAGGTCCCGGCACCGGAGAGGCGGGCACGTGCACGAGAACCTGTTTCCTGCCCTGACGAGACGGCGGCTGCTCGGCGCGGCCGCCGCCGGAGCGGCCGGCCTGGCGCTGGCCGCGTGCTCCGGCGGACCGCCCGGGCAGTCGCCGGTCGAAGCCGGGGACGCCGCGCCGAGCGGGCCGCGCAAGCGGGGCGGCACCTTCCGGTTCGCCCCGTCGGACTTCGCCGGGACGGTGTCCATGGACCCGCAGGCCTCGGACTCGTCGTTCGCGCTCGCCACGGCGCTCACCGACACCCTGATGGCCAGGGACCATGCCTGGCGTCTTCAGTCGGGGCTGGCCGAGGAGTTCGAGCCCGCGCCGGGAAACTTCGCGAGCTGGACGATCCGGGTCCGCGACGGGGTCACTTTCCACCATGGCAAACCGCTCGGCGCGGACGACGTCATCCACACGATCCGGCGCAATCTCGACCCGAAGAACCCGGGTTTCTCCGCCGGGCTGCTGGCCTCGATCGACCCGAACCGCCTGACCGCGCTGGACAAGCGGACCGTGCGGCTGGAGCTGAAATCGCCGAACTCGCAGCTGCGCGACGGCTTCGCCGAGGCCCCGACCGGCATCGTCCCGGTCGGGTTCGACCCGAAGAACCCGGTGGGGACCGGGCCGTTCAAGTTCCGCAGCTTCCAGCCGGAGCAGCGCTTCGTCGGCATCCGCAACGAGAACTACTGGCGCCGGGACGGGCCGTACCTCGACTCGCTCGAATTGGTCGGGTTCAGCGATCCGATCACCGCGCGGACGAACGCGTTGATCAGCGGGCAGATCGACGGAATGGACCGGGTGCCGGCGAACTTGACCGCGCAGGTGCGGGCGAGGAGCGATCTCGCGCTGATCGTGTCCGAGACCGGGGCGTTCGAGTTCACCGGCATGCGGTGCGACAAGGGCGCGCAGTTCAGCGACAACCGGGTCCGGCAGGCGTTCAAGCTGATGCTCGACCGAGACCAGATGGTGAAGACGCTCTACGCGGGGTTCGGGGAACCGGGCAACGACGTGGGCGCGTGGGCGAGGATCGATCCCGCGGTGGACGGCTCGATCCCGCAGCGGCACCAGGACCTCGACCGGGCCAAGTGGCTGCTCAAATCGGCCGGGATGGTGGGCATGCGCGTCACTTACCGGGTCGGGCTGGTGGAGCCGAGCGCGATGAGCACCGCCACGCTGATGGTCGAGTACGCGAAGGCGATCGGCGTCGAAATGACGATCGCGCCGGTGCAGAACCTCTCGTCGTTCTACGGACCCGAGTACTACAGCTCGCAGATGAAGAACAGCTACGACTACACCCAGTCCCTCTACGACAACGCGTCCTACTGCTGGCTGCCCACCGGCGGGTTCAACGGCGAGCATTTCGACCACCCGAAGGTCAATTCGCTGTTCGCGCAGGCGATGAACACCACCGGCGGCAAGTACGAGGAGCTGATGCACGAGCTGTCGCGGGTTATTCACGACGAGGGGCCGTGGCTGGTGTGGGGGAGGCACAACATCCCGGACGCCTGCCGGAAGAAGTTCACCGGGGCCCGCAAGGACGCGTCGGGTCTCGGCTTCAACGGTTTCCGGTGGGACGAAATCTCGCTGGCGTGACCAGCGGAAACGGATCGGGATCGGGTCGTGTCCGATCCGGTTCCGCGGGAAAAAATCCGGTTCCGGTCAGTCCGCCGTCGCGATCACGTCGATTTCCACCCGGCACGCTCCCGCGAGGCCGGCGACCGCCACCGAGCGGATGGGCTTCGGGCAGCCCGCGAAATACTCGTCGAAAGCCGTGAGCATTTCCGGAATATGTTCGGCGGCGCTGACATAGCAAGTAGCCTTGAGCACCCCGGAACGAGTTCCGCCCGACCCTTCGACGACCTCCCGGATCTGGTCCAGGACGACGCGCGTTTCGGCGGAAGCCGTTGCGGTTCCCGGTAGCCGGCCGAACGTGTCCAGATCGAGAGCCATCCCGCCGGCGAACACGAGGCCGCCCGCGATCGCGGCTCCGGAAAGTCCGAACCGGTCGGCCGCGACCGGATCGTCGGTGAGGAAAACAGGCACGGGAAACCTCCTGGGTTCTGCGGGGAAGGGAAGGAAAAAGCTGGAATTCTCGACATCATACCAAACGGTAGGTATGTTGAAAGCGCCACCGAGACCACGATGTGCCGGGAGTTGTGCATGGCGACTTATCTCGAACAGCGAAAGCGTCCGGGTTCCTCCAGCGGTTCGGCGAGCGGAGATTTCGTGTTCGCCTCCGGAATCGCGATCGACCCGGAGACGATGCGCCGGGTGCCGGAGGCGAACACGGTCGGCGAGGAGACCCGCGTGGTGCTCGCCTTGCTCGAAGACCAGCTCGCGCAGGCCGGCTGCGGACTCCGCGACGTCGTGAAGACCACCTGCTACGTCCGCGAGGAGACCGATCGGATGGAGTTCGTCCAGGCCTACCGCGACGTGTTCGCGCCCGGTCCGTATCCGGCCCGGTGCACGGTCGCCCTCGGCCTGGCCGGCGACTGCCGGGTGCAGATCGATGCGATCGCCTACCGGGGAGCGCGGTCGTGAGAGTCGACCTCCTGCACGCGCTGGAAAACAAAGACGACGCCCGGCCCTGGCACGAAATCCTCGAGCAGGCGCGGCGGCGGTTCGTCCTCGCCGACCGGCTCGGCATCGACGGGATCTGGGTCGGCGAACACCATTTCGACCACATGGGCGTCGACCAGTCGCCGAACCCCGCGTTGCTGCTGGCCGACCTGGCGAGCCGGACCAGCCGGATCCGAATCGGCATCGCCGCAGTCATCCTCCCGGCGTGGCATCCGATCCGGCTCGCCGAAGACCTGGCGATGCTCGACCAGATGACCGGCGGACGGCTGGACGTCGCGCTCAGCCGGGGCATCCTGCAAGCGGAGATCGTCAACCTCAACGCCGAAGCCGACCGGTCCGACGACGCCCGCAGCAAGGCGATCTTCGGCGAGCGTCTCGGCCTGCTGCGCGCTGCCTGGTCGCAGGATCCGCTGAAGTGGAGCAGCGAGCGCTTCGAGTACCCGCATCCGGACACGAAATGGCCGGGCGGTCCGAGCAAGTACACCGACGAGAGCGGCAAGGCGACCGGCATGGCCGTCGTCCCGCGCCCCCGGCAAGCGGGCGGGCCGCCGCTCTACAGCGTCACCGACACCACTGGCGGGTTCGTCGCGGCGGCGCAGCAGGAGCTGAAGACCATCACCTGGTTCCCGACCCGCGGCGTGCTCGACGGCCTCAACGCGTCTTATCGGGACGAGGCGGAGCGCTCCGGCCGCCCGCCGCTGCAGAAGGGTTCGGCGGTGCTGCGCGGATGCCTGATCGCGCCGACGGACGCCGAGGCGCGCGAATTGGCCGAGCCCGAGGTGACCAGCTCGTTCGCCTACATCGAGAAGGTGCGCGGCATCAAGGTCTGGCTCGACGAGAGCGAGGACCCGGACGATCCGGCGATCCGCGCGACCGCTCCGTTCGACCTGCTCTTCGAGCGCGACCATCTGCTCGTCGGTTCGCCGGACACCGTGGCCGAGAAGATGATCCAGTCCGCGCGCGCGAACAACGCGTCGCACTGGGTTCTCTCGCCGTCGCTGACCGAGGACGACCACTGCGTGGAGCGGACCATGCGGCTGCTGGCCGAAGAGGTCCTGCCGAAGGTGAGGTCGGCTGTCGATGACTGACACCGCGGCGTTCGAGGTGCGTTCCACCCGCGAGTTCGCGTTCGTTGGCTCTCCTCTTCCCGAGCCGCATCGCGACACCCGCTCGCTGGCCGAGGAGATCCGCGCGGCGATGGCGGGCGTGCAGGCCGGTCTTGAGAGCGTCGGCTGCGCGCTGACCGACCTCGTGAAGGCGACCTGCTATCTGGCCGATGACTCGTACCGCGGCGACTTCTGGGATGCCTGGGCGGGGTGGTTCCCGGCGGACGCGCATCCGGTCCGGCTCACCTTGGTCACCGCGCTCCCGCACGAGGACCGGGTGCGATTCGAAGTACTGGCGGCGCGGGCATGATCCTCGAACACTCCGAATGGGGCGACCCCGAAGCACCGCCGCTCGTCTGCGTTCACGGCGTCGGCTCGCACGCGGGGGAGTTCCGTCGCGTCGCGACCCGGCGGTGGGCGCGGCAGTTCCGGGTGATCGCCTTCGACCTGCGCGGGCACGGCCGGTCGGGCTGGAATCCGCCGTGGACGCACGCCACCTACGCCGATGACCTGCTCGAATCCGTCGACGCGCTTGGCTTGGACCGGCCGGACTGGCTCGGATTCTCCTTCGGCGGCAGGCTGCTGCTGGACCTGACGGCGCGCCGCCCGGAGATGGTCGGCCGCGCGGTGCTGATCGAGCCGGTCATCCGGATCTCGCCGGAGCTGGCCCGGCACCGGGCGGAGCAGGAGCTGACCGGCGACGTGTGGGACTCGGTCGCGGATTTCCTCGGCAGCAGGGAAAACACGGGCGACCGGAAAGTCGATCCGGAACTGCTGGCCGAGGTGGAGACCCAGTTCGACCCGCTGCCGGACGGCCGGATCAAGCGACGCACCAGCCAGGCCGCGATCGTGGCGGTCTTCAGCGAATTCGCCGCGCCCGCACCGCCGCCGGAGACCCTCACCCGGCCGGCGCAGCTGATCTACGCGCCCCAGTTCGGCCTGGTGACCCCTGAGCAGCGCGCGGCTTACGAGCCGTACCTGGCCGACATCGTCGAGGTGCCCGGTCAGCACGCCGTGTTCTGGACGGCGTTCGAGGAGACCGCGGCCGCGGTGGAGCGTTTCCTGTCGTCGACGTGAGAGGGCGGTTCGATGGACAAGTTTGACTTCGTCGTGGTCGGCGGCGGGTCGGCCGGCTGCGTAGTCGCCGCGCGGCTGAGCGAAGACCCTGGTGTGTCCGTCCTGCTGCTGGAAGCGGGCGGCGACGAACGACGGGATGACGTCTCGGATCCGGCGCGGTGGGAGGACCTGCAGAACACCGACGCCAATTGGGGTTTCGAAACGGTGGTGCAGTCCGGGACTGGCCGCGCGCATCCAGCGCCGCGCGGACGGGTGCTCGGCGGATCCGGCTCGATCAACTGCATGACGCACCTGCGCGGGCACCGGCTCGACTTCGACCATTGGGCGAGTCTTGGCGCGGAGGGCTGGGACTACGCGGGCGTGCTGCCGTATTTCCAGCGATCCGAGCACGTTCCCTTCGGAGATCCCCGTTACCGCGGAACCGGCGGGCCGTTGCGGCCGCGAGCCTCAGTCGATCCGCATCCGATCGGCGAGGCGTTCGTCCAGGGCGCGGTGAGCACGGGGCATCAGAAGACAGCCGACTTCAACGCCGCGGAGATGTCGGGCGTCGGGCACCCGGAATCCCTTGTCCTGGACGGTTGTCGCGAAAGCACCGCCACGGCGTATCTGCGGCCCGCGATGGCTCGCGAGAACCTGACGGTGCGCACCCATTCGACCGCGCTGCGGCTGATCGTGCGAGACGGACACTGCCACGGCGTCGAGTATCTGCGGGACGGCGTCCGGGAGTCGGTTTCGGCGGGTGAGGTGATCCTGTGCGCAGGCGCGGTCGGCTCGCCGCACCTGCTGCTGCTTTCCGGGATCGGACCAGCGGACGAACTTTCGGCCGCGGGCGTCGAGCCGGTGTGCGACTTGCCGGGCGTCGGCCGCAACCTCCAAGACCACATCCTGCTGGCCGGTATCCGTTACCACGCGCGGCGCCCGCTCACGGCCACCGGAATGGACGGGGCCACCCTGCTCGCTCGCACGGACGGCACTGACCACGGCTCGGACCTGAACCTCTGCGTGATGAACTTCGACTACCACCTGAGCTGGCAGGACCCCGTTCCGAACAGCTTCACCTTCGCGATCGGGCACATGCGCCCGGCGAGCCGGGGTTCGGTGCGGCTCGCATCCGCCGATCCGCTGGCCGCACCGTTGATCGACCCGGCCTACGTACGGGAACGCGGCGATCTGGACGAACTCGTCAGGGGAGTGGAGCTGGTTGACGAGATCGTGCGGACGGGTGCGTTCGACGAGTGGGACGGCTGGTCGGACACGACCGCGATGCTGCGCCTCGGCCGCAGGGAGCTGGAGCACGCCGTGCGCGAGTCGATCAGCAGCTACTTCCACCTTTCCGGCACTGCCCGGATGGGGACCGACGACGAGGCGGTCGCAGACCCGGAGCTGCGCGTCCGGGGGATCGACGGACTCCGGGTCGCGGACGCGTCGGTGATGCCGACCGTCGTGTCCGCCAATACCAACGCGGCCAGCATCATGATCGGCGAGAAGGCCGCCGACCTGGTGCGCGACCGCTGCCTGCGTGCCTCGCCGGTCTGTTGACCGGGCGCCGACGAGTTTCAGGTTCCAGATACCAACCGGTCAGTCTCAACTGAGGAGGCATCATGTCCCAGCGCCCGCCCGGTGCCCGGCCAGGCGTCCGTGCCGAACTCCTGCGTGGTCCGTTCGATCCGGGCGGCCAGCCGGAACTGCACCGCGACAAGCACATGCACCTGTCGCTCTTCGCGTGGAACGTCAGCAGCGGGCTGTCGGCAAGCAAGGCCGTGCTCAGCGACCCGGAGCGGCACCAGGTGTTCTGGAAGTGGCCGTCCGCCGCGAAACTGCTGCGCGCGACCGAGGAAGCCGGGTTCGACAGCCAGCTGCAATACGGGATGTGGAGCGGTTACGACGGGGCGACCCGCTGGAATAACTCGCAGCTGGACTTCGCGACCGCGGCGACCGGTTCGGCCGCGATCACCGAACGGATCGGCATCTACACGACGATCCACGTGGGATACCGGATCCCGCCGCTGCTGCTGGCCAAGATGACCGCGTCGATGGACCACCTTTCCGGCGGCAGGCTCGGCGTGAACATCGTGGCCGGGCAGAATGCCGTCGACTACGCGCAGTTCGGGCTCGTCGGCCCGCCGTCGCAGCAGGTCCGCTACGCGATCGCGGACGAACTGGTGACGGCGCTGAAGTACCTGTGGTCCTCGGAAGAACCGGTCGACTTCGAGGGCGAGTACTTCCAGTTCTACGGCGCGCAGATCGATCCGCTCCCGACGAGCCGCCCGCGGCCGCTGTTGATCTGCGCGGCCGGTTCCGACATCGGTCTCGACTTCGCGACGAGGCAATGCGACGCACTGTTCATCACTGCCGACGACAAGGATCTCGACGGCTACGCCCGCCGCGCGGCGAAAATTCACGCGATGGCCGCCGAACACGGGCGCAAGGTACGGATCTGCGCGATGTGTTACGTCGTGATGGACGAGACCGACGCCAAAGCTGCCGAGACGACCGATTGGATGCGAAGCCAGATCGACCGCGACGCGCTGGAGGTCTGGCTGACGCGCAGCGGGCACATCATGAACAGCGAACGGCAGGAGGTCACCGAGGACCAGTTCGGCGAGGGGCGGGCGAAGAGCGGGGCGAACCAGGACCCGTACCTGGGCATCGGCAAGGAGCACTACGAAAGCCTCGGCATGGGGATGGGCGCCTACCAGCTGTTCGGTTCTTACGAAACGGTGGCCGACCAGCTGATCGACCTGTATGAGTCCGGAGTGGAGCAGGTCGCGCTGTGCTTCTTCGACCCGCACAAGGGCGTTCAGCAGATCCGCGACCACGTCCTGCCGCTCCTGCGCAAGCGCGGCTACAACCTGTGACACCGCGGTCGGGGCCGGTCGCGATCGTCACCGGCGGCGGAAGCGGCATCGGCCGCGCGACCGTCCTGCACCTGGCCGCCGAGGGCTACCGGGTGGTCGTGGCCGACCTGAACGCGCCTGCCGCCGAGGAAACCGTCGAATCGGCCGGCGGCTCCGCCCTGGCCGTGCGCGCGGACGTCAGCCGCGAGCCAGACGTCGCCGCCGCGGTGGCGGCCGCGATCGACCGTTTCGGGCAATTGGACGTGCTGGTGAACAACGCCGGGCTGGGCGGCGCTTTCGGTCCGATCACCGAAATCGAAGTCGAGGACTGGGACTTCACGTTCGCGGTCTTGACGCGCGGCACCTTCCTCGGGATCAAGCACGCGGCGCGCGTGATGACCGCCGGGGCGAGCATCGTCAACATCGGCTCGGCCGCGGCATACAGCGGCGCGACGCTGGCCTCGACCGCGTACTGCGCGGCCAAGGCGGCCGTCCTGAACCTGACGATGTCGGCGGCCGTAGAACTGGCTCCGCGCCGCATCCGGGTCAACGCGGTCTGCCCGGGTCTCGTCCGCACTCCGCTGCTCGAGTCTGGCCGCGGCGACGCACTGGCGGCGGCCAACCCGCCTGGCCAGCCGTGGCCGCGGTGGGGCCAGCCCGAGGACGTCGCACGCGCTGTCGGCTACTTGGCAGGCCCTTCGGCGGGATTCGTGACCGGGCAGACGATCGTTGTCGACGGCGGGCTCACCGCGGCGGGTCCCGGGCCGGATTTCCCAGCCGCGCTGGGGACTGATCTGCGCGCCCAAGGCCTGGTCGGAGTCAACCGGGGGACGACCGGGGAGCGCAGCGAGGTGCGCCGCCGCATGTCCTGACCCTTGACATCCGGCGACTTGCATATGAAATATTCCGTACGCGTCGGCAGTGGTCCCCTCGCCGGTCGCCGAGCCGTTTCCCGCATTGGAGGGTGAACGTGAGCTTCGAACTCCCCGGTCCGACCGTTTCCTCGTTGCTGCGGCGGACTTACGACGTCCATTCAGGACAGACCGCGCTCGTGCACACCGACGGGACGGAGACGACCTTCGGCCGCCTGCGTGAGCTGGCTTCCGGCCTTGCCGGAGCGCTAGCGGAACTGGGACTTGTCCGCGGCGACCGGGTGCTGATCGCCTCGCGCAACTGCGCGGAGTACGTCGTCGTCGACCACGCCCTCTTCTGGGGCGGCTTTGTCCGGGTGGCCGTGAGTTTCCGCTTGCACGCCCGGGAGACCGCCGAGATCGCCGAAGACTGCGCGACCCGCGTCGTCTTCGCCGACGCAGACCGAGTCGCCGAGCTGGACGATGCGCTGCGCGCGGCTGGTGTCGAGACGAAAGTCGTCAGCATTGAATCAGTCGCCGAGTTGGCCGCGCATGGCCCCGTGCCGCCTGCCCCCGCGGAACGCGAAGACCTGGTCTGGATGCCGTACACCTCGGGAACGACCGGCCGCCCCAAGGGCGTCATGCACACCCACCGGAGCATCCTGGCCACGATTCGCAACATGATGGTCGAGCTGCCGCCGATCACCGAGCGGGACACCGTGCTGCAGGTCGCGCCGCTGAGCCATCTGGCGGGTTGGTACGGACTCGTGTACACCGTCCGCGGCGCCCGGCAGCTGTTCGCCGCGGAGTTCGACGCCCGCTGGGCCGTCGAGGCGATCGCCAAATACCGGGTGACCGCCATGCCGATCGTGCCGACGATCCTCGCGATGCTTACCGACGAACTCGAACGCGGCGACCACGATGTCAGCTCGATGCGGACGATCGTCTACGGCGGCTCGGCGATCGCGCCGGCGAAGCTGGCCCGCGCGATCGCGGCGTTCGGCGACGTGTTCGTGCAAAGCTACGGGCTGACCGAACTGCCCATGCCGGTGACCAGCCTGTCGCAGGAGGACCACAAATTCGATCCGGCCGGAGCCGCCCCGGAACGGCTCGCCTCGGCGGGCCGGGTCACCCCGTACATCGAAGTGCGGATCGTCGACGCCGACGGCAACGACGTCCCGCCGGGGGAGAGCGGCGAAATCTGGATCCGCGGCGACATGATGATGACCGGCTACTGGCGCCAGCCGGAGGAAACCGCAGCCTTCCTCCGCCCGGATTCCTGGGCGAGCACCGGCGACATCGGCCGCCTGAGCGACGGCTACCTGTACATCGTGGACCGAAAACGCGATCTGATCGTTTCCGGCGGGTTCAACGTGTTCCCGAGCGAGGTCGAGAAGGTGATCTCCGCCGTGGCCGGGGTCGAAGAAGTCGCCGTGGTCGGAGTCCCGGACCCGCAGTGGGGAGAGAGCGTCCTCGCGGTCGTCGTGCGGCAACCCGGCAGCGACCTCGCCGAAGAGCAGGTGCTCGCCGCCTGCCTCGACTCGATCGCCGGGTACAAGAAGCCGCGCCGCATCGAGTTCGCGGACGAACTGCCGAAGAACTCGTCCGGCAAACTGCTGCGGCGGGAACTGCGCGCGAAATACTGGGACGGCCAGGCCCGCCTCGTGGACGGCTGACTCGCTTCGGGTTTCTCGAATCACCGCTTCGGGAACGGGAAATTGACCACCCTCGCAGCGCCGCTTAACGTCGCCATGGACTCGTTCCCGGACGAAGCGCTCAGTCGTCCCGAGCTGTGCGTGAAGGTGGAAAGCGCGATGGGACAACGAATGTCCGCTGATCCGGCACCCGCGGTACCGCAGTTCGTCTCGGGGGCGAAGAAGAACCTCATCGGCGGTGAATGGACGGACGCAGCCTCTGGCCGCCGGATCGAGGTCGTCAACCCGGCGACCGGGAAGCCGCTCTGTTCGATCGCGCAAGGGGATGCCGCGGACATCGACCGTGCGGTATCGGCGGCGCGCCGCGCGTTCGAGGGAGGGTGGCGCCGATGGACGCCGCATCAGCGACGAAAGCTGCTGCTGAAGATCCACGACGTGGTCTTGGACCACTTCGACGAACTGGCGCTGATCGAGACCCTGGACATGGGCGCACCGCTCGCCCGCACGACAGGCCTCCGCGAGTGGACGTCGCAGGTGTTGCAGTTCTTCGCTTCCCACTGCGACGCGGCGAGGACCGAGACTGTCCCGAATTCGCTGCCTGGCGAATTCCTGACCCTCAAGCACCTTGAACCGGTCGGGGTGGTCGGCGGGATCATCCCGTGGAACGGCCCGCTGATCGGCCTGTGGTGGATTTTCGGACCTGCGCTCGCCACCGGGTGCACGGCGGTTTTGAAACCCGCCGAAGACGCGTCCCTTTCGGTGCTGCGGATCGCCGAGCTGATGACCGAAGCCGGAGTGCCCGACGGGGTGATCAACGTCGTGACCGGCTATGGCGCGGAAGCGGGCCAAGCCCTCGCCGGGCATCGAGGCGTGGACCGGATCGCCTTCACCGGCTCGGTCGGGACAGCGCGGTCGGTCGTGCGGGCGTCGGCGGGCAATCTCAAGCGGCTGCAGCTGGAGCTGGGCGGAAAGTCCCCGGATATCGTGTTCGCCGACGCCGACTTGGACAAAGCCGTGCCGGGCGCGGCGATGGGGGTGTACACGAACAGCGGACAGGTCTGCGTGGCCGGGACGCGCATCCTCGTGCAGGAGGCAATTTACGAGGAGTTCGTGGAGCGGCTGACCGCGTTCACGAAAACGATCCGCGTGGGCGACGGTCTTGATCCGGACACCCAGCTCGGACCGTTGATCTCGCAGCGGCAGCTGGACCGGGTCCTGAAGTACATCGACCTCGGCGGGGGTGAGGGCGCGCGGCTGGCCGCGGGCGGCAACCGCATCGGCGGAGAGCTGGGGCCGGGATTCTTCGTCGAGCCGACGGTGTTCGCGGGTGCTTCGAACGACATGACGATCGCGAGGGAGGAGATCTTCGGGCCGGTCGCCTCAGTGATCCCGTTCGCCGATGCCGACGAAGCGCTGCGGCTGGCGAACGACACCCCGTTCGGTCTGGCCGGCGGGATCTGGACGGAGAGCCTTTCGACCGCGCACCGGATTTCCCGGGGCATCGACGCCGGGACGATCTGGGTCAACTGCTACGGCGTCCTCGACCCTGCCGTCGGGTTCGGCGGCACGAAGATGAGCGGCTACGGCTGGAAGGGCGCCCGCGAGCACGTGGAGAGCTTCCTCTATCCGAAAGCCGTGTACCTCAATCTCGGCTAGCCGGAAAGGATCCCGGAATGACCGGCAAGACCCGCACCCGCGAGGAGAGAATCCAGTGGGCGACCGACGTCGAAGAGATCAAGACGCTGCTTTCGAAGTACTGTCACGGGATCGACAAGCAGGACGAAGCGCTGTTCCTGAGCATCTGGTCCGAGAACGCGGAGTATGTGCTGCCTCGCGGCGAAGGGCGGGGGATCGAAGGCGTCCGCGCGCTGGTGCGTAAGGTGTGGCAGCAGGTGCCCCGGTGCCATCACCACATCACCAACCCGTTGATCGACGTCGACGGCGACACCGCGCGGGCGAAGACGGACGTGTTCTACTTCCGGTTGACCGACGACGGGGTGAACCAGTTGCTGTCGGGTGCATACGAGCTGGAGTTCGCCCGGCGCGACGGCGAGTGGAAGATCCGGCGGATGGAGTTCAGCCCGTTCGTCTCGACCAGTCCGGTCTTCGCCGAAAACCCTTAGTGCCGGGGTTCTCCGAGCGGTGGCGGAGAAAACACCGGCGATAGCGCTCCAGCAGTCGTGCTGGCCGTGGGAGCGGGCGCTTTCGGACCGGACAGGGCGTTGCGGATGAGGCGCTGCGCAGTCGCGAGGATTTCGTCGAGGCTGCCGCGCGCGGGGTTCCACCACTCGGTGGCCCAGTTGACCGCGCCCAGCAAGAACATCCGGGCCGCGCGCGGGTCGAGGCCGGGATCGATCTCGCCGGACTCGACGCCCGCCTTGATCAGGTCCCGCCACAATTGCCCAGTGGCGCGCTGGTGTTCCAGCTGACGGGCCCGGATGTCCGGCGGCAACTGGCCGAGGGTCCGCATCGCGGCCGCGGTGTAGGCCGATTCCTTCAGCACCATCTCGAGGTGACCGGCGTAGGCGGCGCAGATCCGGTCCATCGCCGTCGCGTCCGGGGGGAGCGCGGCGAGCCGGGCGCGGACGTTGTCCACCGCGATCCGGTCGCCGATGTTGACGACCTCCTCGAGGATCGCCTCCCGCGAGTCGAAGTAGTAGTAGACCGCGGGCACTCGCAGCTGCGCCAGTGTCGCGATCTCCGACAGCCGGGTGCCGTCGAATCCTTTGCGGCTCAACAGGTCTGCCGCGGCGTCCAGGATCCGTCGCCGGGTCCTGTCCGATTTGCGCTCCCGGTCTCCGCCGTCCGCCTTCGTCACCTGACCACCTTCCCGTCACGGAAAATCTATCGGTTGCTCGAAGAACTGGGCAACCCCGGCCGTGGCTTGCAGCATTTTCGAAAGAGTGCTAGAAAAATGTCCAACAGCCGCCGTCGGGCACCGGCCCGCCCCTGCGAGCTGAAAATATATTAAATACTTTCGATGATCTCCGGCCCGCGGTCGATCTGCCGCCGGGACGGCACGGAGGAGGACTCATGTCGCCCATCCTGCGGACCCCTGTCTGCGAGTTGCTGGGGATCGACGTTCCGATCCTGCAAGCGGGCATGGGCAATGTCGCCTACGGGCGGCTCGCCGCCGCGGTGTCGAACGCGGGCGGGCTCGGCTCGATCGGCGGCATCGACATCACCCCGGAGCAGGTCGACGAGGAGATCCGGGTGTTCCGCGGGCTCAGCGACGGGCCGCTGTGCGTCGACCTCGGGTTCCCGGCGAACGCGCCGAAGGGCCTCTCCGACGTGGCGGTGCCGGAGCTGCCGGGACCGCTCAGGCAGCTGAAGTCCGAACTGGGCGAGCGCGGCATCGAGGTCGTCCCGACGACGGACCAGGCGATCAGTCTCGCGGACAACAAGAAGAAGCTGGAGATCTCCCTCGACCACGGCGTGGAGGTCATCGCCTGCGCGCTCGGCACCCCGACTTGGGTGGTGGAAGCCTGTCACGCCAAGGGCGCGAAGGTGATCAGCATCGTCGGGCAGGCGAAGCACGCCCGCAGCGCGATCCGCAACGGCACCGATCTGGTCGTCGTGCAGGGCACCGAAGGCGGCGGACACACCGGCGACGTCGGGCTGATCACGCTGCTGGCCGAAGTGCTGGAGTTCGCGACGGTGCCGGTGATCGCGGCGGGCGGGCTGGTCAAGGGCTCGCAGATCGCCGCTTGCCTCACGATGGGCGCGCAGGGCGCGTGGGTCGGAACCCGGTTCCTGGCCAGTGCGGAGTCCGGTTCCGAGGACGTGTTCAAGCAGGCCGTGGTGGAAGCCGACTACGACTCGACGCTGCGGTCGCTGTTGTTCGACGGCCTGCACGTGCGCATGCTGCGCAACCGGTTCACCGAGGTCTGGGAAGGCCACGAAGACGAACTGTCCCCGTATCCGGTGCAGCGCGTGCTGACCATGCCGTTCAAGTACGCCGCGATGAAGGCCAAGCTCAAGACTCACATGAGCATGCCCTCGGGCGCGGGGGCCGGCATGATCACCGACCTTCCTGGCGCCGCGGAAATCCTGCACCGTCTGGTCGAGGAGACCGTCGAAGCGCTGCGCGGTGTCGAGAAGACTGTCGAGTTCAGCTGATGGCCGGGCCGCTGGCAGGAGTGAAGGTCGTCGAGATCGGCTCGATCGGCCCGGGTCCGTGGTGCGCGATGATGCTCTCGGACATGGGTGCGGACGTGCTCCGCGTCGACCGGGCCGGGCACGTGCGCGACCACGTTCCGGGCGAGCGGTCCTACGAGTTCGCGACGCTGCGGGGCCGCCGTTCGGTCGGTGCCGATCTGAAGCGGCCCGGCGGCGCGGAGGTGGTGCTGCGCCTGGTCGAGCGAGCCGACGCGCTCATCGAAGGCAGCAGGCCGGGTGTCGCCGAGCGGCTGGGGATCGGCCCGGACGTCTGTCTCGCCCGCAACCCGCGGCTGGTGTACGGCCGGATGACCGGCTGGGGCCAGGACGGGCCGCTGGCGCAGATGCCCGGCCACGACCTGAACTACCTCGCGCTGAGCGGGCTGCTCCACGCGATCGGGCCGGTGGATGGCCGGCCGGTGCCGCCGCTCAACCTGGTCGGCGATTACGGCGGCGGCGGGATGCTCCTCGCGTTCGGCATCGTGTCCGGGCTTTTCGAGGCCGCACGATCCGGGCGGGGGCAGGTGCTCGACGCGGCGATGCTGGACGGTTCGCTGCTGCTCGGCTCGCTGTTCCACGGGCTGCGCCAGACCGGTCGGTGGCGGGACGAACGCGAGTCGAACCGGCTCGACGGCGGTGCTCCGTACTACGGCGCCTACGAGACCTCTGACCGGCGATGGGTCGCGATCGCCGCGAACGAGCCGAAGTTCTACGCGGTCCTGCTCGAAACGCTCGGCCTCACCGACGAGGAATTGCCCTCGCAGGAGGACGAAAGCGGCTGGCCGGAGCTGCGGCGCCGGTTCGCCGAGGTGTTCCGCAGCCAGACCCGGGACGAGTGGGTCGAGGCCTTCCGGTCGCGGGAGACCTGTTTCGCCCCGGTGCTGACCTTGGCCGAGGCTCCGCGTCACGAGCACAGCGTCGCCCGTGCGGCGTTCGTCCCGGTGGACGGAGTGCTGCAACCGGCGCCCGCGCCGCGGTTCGCCCGCACGCCCGGCGCGGTGGCCGGACCGGCGGCCGCGCCGGGCGAACACACCGAGAAAGCCTTGCGCGACTGGGGTTTCAGCCAGGATGAGGTCGCCCGTCTCCTCGCCGAGCGGACAGTCGTGCAGAACGCCGGCGCGGCCGGGAGAAGTCCGGCCGAGGCAGCTGCCTCGAGTTGACCCACCACACAGCCACGTTCAAAGGAGAACGGTATGGGGTTGCTGGAAGGAAAGGTCGCGCTGATCACCGGTGCGGCGCGCGGGCAAGGTCGGGCGCATGCCGTGACCTGCGCGCGTGAAGGCGCTGACGTGATCGCCGTTGACCTGAGCGGGCAGCTGTCGTCGGTGCCGTACGCGATGGGGACTGCGGACGAACTGGCGGATACCGTGAAACTCGTCGAGGCGCAGGGTCGGCGAGCGTTGGCGGTGGAAGCCGACGTGCGCGATCAGGCGGCGGTCGACGCCGCTGTCGCCGCCGGGCTCGCCGAGTTCGGCGGGATCGACATCCTGATTGCCAACGCCGGGATCTGGACCCGCGGCCGGTTCTGGGAACTGAGCGACGAGACCTGGCAGCAGATGATCGACGTCAACCTGACCGGCGTCTGGCGCTGCGCCAAAGCTCTCGCGCCGCATCTGGTCGAACGCCAGTCCGGTTCGATCGTGATCACGTCGTCGGCGAACGGCCTGGAGCCCGGCGCGAGCTACGCCCACTACAGCTCGGCCAAGCACGGCGTGCTCGGGCTGATGAAGACGATCGCGCTGGAGCTCGCCCCGTACGGCGTCCGGTGCAACGCGGTCTGCCCCGGCGCGATCAAGACGCCGATGACCGACCACCAGGACGTGTACGACATGTTCGCCGGTCACGAGGGCGGCACCCCGGAGGAAATGACGGCGGCTGGGTATCGCTTCCACGCGCTCAAGGGACAGTCCTTTATGGACCCACAGGTCGTCGCGGACGCCGCGCTGTACCTGAATGCGCCGCTCGCGTCCGCCGTGACCGGGGCGGCATTGCCGGTCGACGCCGGGCACCTGATCCTCACCGGCGTCAACCAGCAGCCGGTGACCGGCGAATGACCGTGCCGAGAACGAACATCGGAGAGGAGCGCGCGAGCGCATGAGTGTGGTGGACAGCCGTGAGGAACTCGTCCTCGACGGAGACCTGCGCGTACCGGAGCCGGGGGCGCTGCTGATCGGGGGCCAGTGGCGCCCGTCGTCCGGCGATGAGGCCACCAAGGTCGTCTCGCCGATGACGGAGGAGGTCGTCGCGGAGGTCGTGGCCCCGACTAGGGACGACGCCGACGCGGCGGTCGCAGCCGCGGCGGAGGCGTTCGAGGGGCCGTGGCCTCGGCTGCCGGTCGAAGAGCGGATCAAGGTGTGCCGGCGGTTCTGCGACCTGCTTGAGGAGCGTGCGGACGAGATCGGTCTCGTGTGGGCGGTCGAGGCGGGCATCCCGGTCCGGTGGAGCCGGACGCTGCATCGTTTCGCGGCGAAGGCGGCGTGGCGAACCGCGCTCGCGGTCGCGGAGGACGCGCTTGCCCCCGAGACCCGCTCGACGCCGGTCGGCGAGGTGCGGATCGAGCACGAGCCAGTCGGGCCGGTGCTGGCGGTCATGCCCTACAACGGTCCCCTCCCGACCGTGGGCAGCAAGGTAGTGCCCGCCCTGCTGGCCGGGGCGACGGTCGTCGTGAAGGCAGCGCCGGAATCAGCGTTGATGATGCGGATCGTCGCGGAGTGCGCCGCCGCGGCGGGGTTCCCGCCGGGAGTGCTGAGCGTGCTGGCCGCCGGGGCGGAGGTGTCCCGGCATCTGTCCCGCGACCCGCGGTTCGAGATGATCTCGTTCACCGGCGGCCCGGCGACCGCGGCCGACATCCTCAGGCAGAGCGCGGATCTATTGCCGCGCACGGTGTTCGAGCTGGGCGGGAAGTCACCGGCGGTGCTGCTCGACGACGTAGACCTCGAGCGGGCTCTGCGGCCGCTTGTGGCCGGGGCGATGAGCGGGGCGGGTCAGGTGTGCGCGGCGTTGTCGCGGGTGCTGGTCCCCGCGTCGCGGCACGACGAAGTCGTCACTGCGCTCGCCAGTGCGTACCGGGCACTGCGGATCGGCGACCCGCGGTCGAAGGACACCTACCACGGCCCGCTGGTTACGCGGGCGGCACTCGACCGGATCCGGCGCGTCGTGGAACGGGCGCGCGAGCAGGGCGCGACTGTGGCGACCGGGGGCAAGCAGCCGGAGGGGTTCGACGTCGGCTGGTTCTACGAGCCCACGCTGCTGACCGGCGTCGCGGAAGACGACGACGTCGCACAGAACGAAGTGTTCGGCCCGGTCACCGTCGTCCTGCCCTACGACGACGTCGACGATGCGGTCCGGATCGCCAACGGCACCCAGTACGGCCTGGCGGCGAGCGTGTTCTCCGCGGATCCCGAGCGCGCGCTCGAGGTCGCCCGGCGAATCCGCGCGGGGTCGGTGGCGGTCAACACCTTCGGGCCGACGATGGCGGCTCCGTTCGGCGGGGTCAAGCGGTCCGGCTGGGGACGGGAGTGCGGACCCGAGGGAATTCGCGAGTTCGCCGCGGTCAAACAGGTTCTGGTCGGTTGAGACGAAAGGACGGCAGATGGGCAACGAAGTAGTGCTGGTTACCGGCGGAGCGAGCGGGATGGGCCGCGCGTCGGTGGCGCGATTCCTCGACCGCGGGTTCGACGTGGTCATCGCTGACCTCAACCAGGAGGTGGCCGAGCGCACGATCGCCGAGCTGGACGCTGGCGACCGGGTGCGGTTCGCGCACACCGACGTCAGCGACGAGACGCAGTTCGAAGCCGCGATCGCGCAGACCGTGGACAGCTTCGGCAAGCTGGACGTACTGGTCAACGCCGCCGGGGTGGGCGGCGCGTTCGGCCCGTTGACCGAACTCGAGGCCGACGACTGGGACTACACGTTCGACGTCGTGCTGCGCAGCGTGTTCCTCGGCGTCAAGCACGCCGGGCGGGTGATGCGGGCGCAGGGGACCGGCGGGGCGATCGTCAACTTCGGTTCAGTGGGCGCGTTCGCGGCCGGTGCCGGAGTGCAGGCGTATTCGGTGGCGAAGGCAGGCGTGCAGCACCTCACGAAGATCGCTGCTTTCGAGTACGCCGCCGATCGGATCCGCGTCAACGCGGTCTCGCCGGGCATCATCACGACGCCGTTGATCGGCCTCACCGCCGAGGATCTGAAGCCAGTGCTGGGCACGGTGCAGCCGCTGCCTTACGCGGGTGAGCCCGACTTCGTCGCGAGCGTGGTGTCGTTTCTCGCCAGCGACGACGCGAAGTTCATCACCGGCGAAGTGATCACCGTGGACGGTGGCATGATCGCCGCGGGTCCGCAGCTGGGGAACCTCGTCAACAACAACCCGGCGCTGAACGGACTGGTTGGCGTGAACCGCGGCAGCACCGGGCAGAAGTCGAGGGTGCACCGCACCGTGGATGTGGCGAGGAGCCCGCAGTGACCGCGGACCGGCCGTCGATCGCGCAGCGGCGGGCGGATTTGGAACGGGAGTTCTCCCCGTGGCGGCCCCGCACTCTCGACGAGCACTTCGAGCACGTAGCGGCCCGGTTCGCGTCGCGTCCGTACGTGATCGCCGGTGAGCGGGTGTTCACCTATGAGGACGTGCTGTGGCAGGCGCACCGGTTCGCCGACGGACTGGTGGCGCTCGGCGTTCGCCCGGGAGACCACGTCGGCCTGCTGATGGCGAATTACCCGGAGTACGCGCCGCTGAAGCTGGCTATCGCCCGGGCCGGCGCGGTGGCCGTGCCGCTGAACTTCCTCTACCGCGCCCAGGAACTCGGGTTTGTGCTGCGCCAGTCGTGCAGCCGCGTGCTGATCACGATGACGTCCTACCGGAATCAGGACTACCTCGCGATGCTCGACGAGCTGGCGCCCGGCTGGGCGCGAGCGGGCTCGATCGGATTCGGCGACCTGGAACGCGTGATCACCCTGGACCCGGAGGGCAAGGGCGAAGGCCGCGACGGTGTGCTGGACGTGCCCGAACTGGGCCGGATCGGCGCCGCCAGCCCGGGTGCGGCGCGCGGCGGCCTGCGTGGGCCGCTGGAGATGTCGGACATCATGTACACCTCCGGGACCACCGGCGAACCCAAAGGTGTGCAGCTCAGCCACGACGCCTTGCTGCGCCAGGTGTACGGCTCGGCCTACTGCCGCGCGCTGCCGGACGGCAACCGGTCGGTGTTCGCGCTGCCCTGCTACCACATGTTCGCCTACGAGCAAGGCGTGCAGGCGGCGACCTTCGTCGGCGGCACTGTCCTGCCGCAGCCGAAGTTCGACGCCGGAGAGTACCTGCGCGCGATCGAGCAGTACGGCGTGAACGACGTGCTCGCGGTGCCGACGATGAGCGTCGCGCTGGTCGAACATCCCGCGCTGCGCGACACCGATCTGTCTTCCCTGGAACGGATGCTGTCGGCTGCCGCGGTCGCGCCGACGTGGCTGTGGGAGCGGATCCGCGACGACCTCGGCGTGCGAGAACTGACCACCGCGTACGGGATGACCGAGGTCGGCGGCGCGACGGTGATGACGCAGCCGGACGATCCGCTGGCAGTCACCGCGTCCACGGTCGGGCGGCCGAAGCCGAGCGGGACCGCGAGCGCTGCGGGCGGACCGATCGCGGAGTACCGGATTCTCGACCCGGTGACCGGCGAACCCGTTCCCCGCGGTGAGGCCGGCGAACTCGTCGCGCGCGGCCCGACGACGATGCTCGGCTATTGGAACCGTCCCGAGGCGACGGCCGCGGCGCTGCGGGACGGGTGGCTGTACTCCGGCGATCTCGGGCGCGAACTGCCCGACGGCTCGCTGGTGATCACCGGCCGGTCGAAGGACCTGTTCAAAAGCGGCGGCGAACTCGTGATGCCCAAGGAAGTCGAGGATTTCCTTTCGGGGCAGCCGGGAGTCAGCCAGGCGTTCGTGGTCGGCGTGCCCGACGACCGCTGGGGCGAGGCGGGCTGCGCGTTCGTCGTGCCGGAACCGGACGGCGCGCCCAGCCCGGAGGAACTGGTCGAGGCGTGCCGGGCGAACCTCGCCCGGTTCAAAGTCCCGCGGCACGTGTTCGTGCTGGGCGCCGACGAGGTGCCGCAGACCCCCACCGGAAAAGTGCAGAAGTTCAAGCTCGTGCCGATGGCGCGGGACCGGCTCGGGACGGACGTCTCTGTTCGGGCGTTGAGCCCGGCCGAGCCCTCCTAGCGCGAGCCTTTCCGATCAGGCGAAAGAGGAGAGATCAATGGCGATCACCAATCCGCGCCCGACCGAACCGACGTTGTCGGTCCCTCGGGAAAACGTCGAGGGCACCTGCGCGGCGTGCGGCGCGCAGCGGTTGCAGGCGTATCCGGTCCTGTCCGAGGAAGGCTGGTTCGACGTCGTCAAATGCGCGGAGTGCCTGACCGACGCGCGGCGCACCCCGGGGCCGAAGCTCGGCCCGATCGAACTGCTGGCCGACCGGATCTGAGGAGCGGACATGGCTGAGCGCAAGAACATGATCGGCGTCGACGTCGGCGGCACCTTCACCGACATCGTGTCGATTTCCGGCGGCCGGATCGAGACGGTCAAGGTCGCGACGAACGTCACCGAAAGCTACAAGGCCGTGCTGGAAGGCGCGTCCGAAGTGGACGTCGCCGCGGCTGCGGCGTTCAACCACGCGAGCACGCACGGTCTCAACGCGGTCATCACGCGACGGCTGCCGAAAATCGCTTTCCTGACCACCGAGGGCCATCGCGATCTGCTCGACATGGCCAGGGCGTGGCGGCCGCCGGAGGCGAACACTGACCCGCGCTGGCACCGCAGCTTCGGCGACGTGACCGCGCCGATCGTGCCGCGCTACCTGCGCCGCGGCGTGCGCGAACGGCTCGGCGCGGACGGCACGGTAGTGATCCCGCTCGACGAGCAGCAGGCCCGCGAGGAGCTGCGGATCCTGGCCCGGTGCGGCATCGAGGGGGTGGCTGTTTGCCTGCTCAATTCCTATGTGGACGGCAGTCACGAGCGGCGTCTGCGCGAACTGGTCGCCGAAGAGATCGGGGACGTCGCGTGCTCGATCTCGAGCGAGGTTTCCCCGCTGGCACGCGAGTATCCGCGCGCCTCGACCACCGTCGTCGATGTGCTGATGAAGCGCATCTACGGTCCGTACACTCGCGAACTGGCCGCCGGGCTCACCGGGCTCGGCTTCACCGGCGACCTCAACTTCGCCGACTGCGCGGCGATGCTCGCGCCGGTCGAGGTCGCGATGGAACGGCCGTCCCGGATTGTTTTCTCCGGCCCCGCGGCCGGCACGGTCGCCTGTGCACACCTGGGCGAGCTGATCGGCGAGCCGAACCTGATCTGTACCGACATCGGCGGCACCTCGAGCGACATCAGCGTGGTCACCGGAGGGAAGCCGTTCGTCAACACGACTTTCGAGCTGGAACACGATCTGATCGTGAACACGCTTTCGAACGAGATCGTCAGCGTCGGGGCAGGCGGCGGCAGCATCGTCAGCATCACGCCGACCGGCGAGGTCAAAGTCGGCCCGGAAAGCGCGGGCGCGGACCCTGGTCCGGCGTGCTACGGCCGCGGCGGCGCGGCGCCGACCACGACCGACACCTTCCTGATGATGGGAATCCTCGACCCCGACCGGTTCGCCGCCGGGCGCTCGCGCCTTGATCCAGAGCTGGCGCGGGCCGCGTTCGAAAACCTCGACACCCAGGCGACGCTGTCCGAGCGCGTCCGGTTCGCCTACCGGATGGCGCTCAACAACGTGGCGGAGGGCATCGTCGACGTGCTGGTGAAGAACGGCGTCGACCCGCGAGACCACGCGCTGGTCGCCTACGGCGCGGCCGGTCCGATGATGCTGCCCGGCCTGCTGGAGCAGATGCACGCGAAGAGCGTGCTCGTGCCGCCGCATCCCGGCCTGTTCTCCGCGCTCGGCCTGGTCAGCGCCGACCAGGTGTACGCCGACAGCCGCACGGCCTACGCGGTGCTCACCCCGGACGCGGCAGACGAGATCGACGCCGTCTACACGGGCATGGAAGAAGCGATGAAGCGTTCGCTGGGCGAGGACGCCGAGCGGATCGCGTTCACCCGCTCCTTCGACGGCCAGTTGATGGGCCAGGTCTGGGAGACGCCGTTCGTGGAGGTGCCGAGCGGGAAGATCACCCCGGAGTCGGTCGAAACGATGACCGCCAATTTCCACGACGGGTACGAGCGGCGTTCCGGCAACCGCTTCGAGGGCATGCCGGTGCAGGGCGTCACCTACCGGCTCACCGCAGTGGTGCCCACGCCGAAGGTCGACTACCCGGTGCCGCCGCCGCGGCCTGCGGGCGAAGCGCCGCGGGCGGTCGGCACGATCACCATCCGGCACCTGGAAGAGAACGATCTTGAGGCCCGCGAGTACGAGCGCGACCAGCTTATGCGCGGCGATGTCATCGAGGGCCCGGCGGTGATCCGCGAGCCGATGTCGACCACTTTCGTGCCGCCGGGGCTGATCGCCGAGGTCGGCCGGATCGGCGAGATTGTCATCACCCGGACGACCGGTCAGTAGAGGAGCGGACACCATGACCGACACCACCACCGAAACGCTGCTTCGCGACCTTGCGGACGAGCAGTTCCTCGAACGCTACGACTGCGACCGGTTCACCGCGTCGGTGCTCGCCAACCGGCTCCGGTACTCCGCGCAGCACGTCACCACGGGCCTGCTGCACCGGGCGTTCTCGCCGATCATCGCGCTCTGCTACGACTTCGCCGCGTGCGTCTGCGCGCCGCCGGAGCAGGACTACGCGATGAGCGCCGTCACCAACGGCCTGTCGATCTTCCTCGGCACGATGTCGGCCGGCGTGCGCGTCGCGGTCGAGGAGTTCGGCCCGGAGAACCTGGTGCCCGGCGATCTGCTGATCTGCAACGACGTCTACCGGATGGGCAACCACTACAACGACGTCTGCTTCATCCGTCCGGTGTTCCACAACGGGCGGATCGCGAGCTTCATCGCGCTGCGGGCGCACCAGCTCGACGTCGGCGGCATCGCGCCCGGCGGGTTTTCCGCGGCGAAGCACAATATCTACGAGGACGGCATCTCGATCAGCCCGCGACTGCTGTACCATGCGGGCGAACCGGTCAAGGAGACGTTCTCGCTGATCTTCGACAACGTGCGGATGGCCGAGCTGATGCTGCCGGACTTCCACACCATGCAGAGCTGCTGCGCTCTAGGCGAGGACCTCATCCAGGAGATCGTCGAGCGGTACGGGATCGAGGCGTACCTGGGCAGCCTGCGCTACGCCTGCGACGCGTCGGCGGAAAGCATGCGCCTGGCGTTCGCCGCAGTGCCGGACGGGGACTACGCCGCGACCGGTTCGCTCGACGCCGACGGCGTCGACGACAGCGAGGAATACGTTGTCGCGCTTACCTTGCGCAAACGCGGAGCGAAGGTGGAAGCCGATTTCAGCGGGTCGTCGCGACAGGCTCGCACCTGCATCAACGCAGGTGCCCTCGATGCCAAGACCGCCATCGGCGTCGGCCTGAAGATGCTGCTGTCTCCGGAAAGCGAATTCACCTCGGGCACCTTCCGCGACGTCGACCTAGTGATTCCGGCCGGATCGATGGTCAGCGCCTTGCCGCCGGACGGCGCGGTCTTCTGCTACTACGAGGTTTCCGCGCTGATCAACACGGTTCTCTGCCGCGCGTTGGGCTCGGTGCTGGGGGAGGCCGCGCTCGGCGGTGATTTCGGCTCAGCCTACGTGCACAACGCGTATGGCGTCGGCCCCGACGGAACCCCTTGGATGTGCTCGGCGATGGCCGGCGGCGAACACGGCCCGCGCGGCGGTTCCGCTGCAGGCGACGGCGACGGGTTCTCTTGCAGTTACATCTTCAACCTGATGTCGCCTTCGACTGAATCGCTTGAAGCGGACTTCCCGTTGCGCATCATGCGGCGCGAGTTCCTCCCGGACACCGCCGGTCCCGGTTCGTTCCGCGGCGGGGCCTCGGTCGCGAAGGACGTCATGTACACCCAACCGGGTCAGCACCAGACCATCCCGCTGCGATTCCGGAACGCCAGCGGCGTCGGGGTTCGCGGCGGCAACGACGGCGCGCTCGGCGGGGTCTGGATCTTCGGCAGGGACGGCGCGGAGACGACCGGTCCGGAGACACTGGTCCCCGCGGACACCTCCTCCTACGTCGGCGCAGTCGCCGTCGCGGGCACGCTGGACCCGAAGACGCAGGCTCCGCGGCCGGACGGCGAGTACTTCTACTACGGCCGGGACCCGGGCTGGGCGACCGAAGCCGGGGCCACCTGGCGGTACGTGACCAACGGAGGCGGCGGCTGGGGCGATCCTCTCGACCGAGACCCCCAGCACGTGCTGCGCGACGTCCGCGACGAGTACGTGACGCTCGCCGCCGCCGAACGCGACTTCGGCGTCGTGATCAACGGAGACCCGCACGCCGACCCGGAAGGGCTTGTGCTCGACCTGCCCGCCACTGAGAAAATTCGCGCCGCCCGGCGCTGAGGGACAGCCAGCAGAGGGAAAACAATAGGGTCCACATTCGACGCGTTGTCGCTGGCCGCCCCCATGGCGCGGCCTCCTGGGCCCGACTGGCTGCGCAGTGCCGTCGATGCGGTCGGGTCGGTCGCGGCAGCGGTAGACGCGGATGAGGTGGTGGTTCGCGAGGAGCGGTGGTGGGCGGACTTCCTGCTGGAAGGCGAGGCCCGCCCACGACCGTGGAAAACGTCCAGCTCGTGTCAGAACCGGTGACCGTGCTGCTGCCGCGCATTGGACCGATCGGACCTGAGGGTCGTGCTCACGTCCACGCCCCGGACGGATCTGTCCGGGGTGCATGCGCCGCCGGCCTCCCCGGCCCCGGACGGTGCCGCTGTGGCTGCGCCGGTACGACGTCCCGCAGCCGGCTGAGCGGATGCTGGCCGAACTGGGAAGCCCGGCCAGCATCGGCTGACGGCCGAAGCCGTTGCGGGTGCGGGCGGCACAGCCGTGGTCTGGAAACCTCGCCGATTTCCGCATCGCGGTCGAGCATCTGGCGGTGTCTTGCTCGGCGGGCGGCACCGACCTGCCCTCGACCCATCGCAGCACCGCTTTCCCGCTGCGGCAAGCGGAACGCGAAATGGTCGCTGCCGCGTGCGGACCAAACAGCGCGCTGCCCGCTCGCTAGGCATGAGCCGGTCGACACTCTGCAACCGGATGCGAGCGATGAGCTGTCCAAAGATCTGAACACCGCGGTCCGCTGTTTGCGGGTTTCCTTTCCTAGTCACCGACTCGCGGCGACGAGCAGCCTTCTCGAAGGAAGGGGAACTATGCGCTTTTTCGGAAGCGGACGTTCATTTCGGCGAGGGACACGTATCACGCTGACAGTGTGTACTGCGGCCCTCGTGCCATTGGGAATTCCTTCTCCTTCGCTCGCCGCCGAAAGCGGCGCGCAGCCCGTGGACCGGGCCTACGTGGTCGCGCAATCGGGCGGCGTCGCGACCATCGATCTGTTTTCCGACGGTTCCGTGCAGCGGACTGCTCCGCTGTTCGCCAGCGGCGGGGGAACCTTCAGCATCACCGCTGCGCCGGATCGGAGCCACCTCTACATCGCGCCGGGAACCGGCCTGGGCACCGCGTCGGACCCGACGCAGAAACCTCAATTGGTCACGATTCGCGTAGGGAACGGCGGACAGCTCCAGCCTGTCGGGCAGCCGCTCGATCTCGCCGCGGGCCTGACCCCGGTCAGCGCCGCGTTCTCTCCCGACGGACGAGACCTGTACCTCGGGGTCGGCAACCTCGTCGCGGGATTCGTCAACGGGGCGGTACTGCATTTCCGCATCGGCGACGACGGTGTCCCGGTCCAGCAGGGCAGTCCGGTCCCGCTGGGCCAGCCGCTCGACGGCGCGGCCGAACCCGTCGTCTCCCCGGACGGCAAATCCCTCTACGTGGCGAGCTATCTGGCTTCCTCGATCGTCCGCTTCGCGATCCAGCTGGACGGCAGCCTTTCCCCGCAGCCGGTCGACCGCGTCACCGGTGTCTCGACGCCGATCACTCCCGTGCTTTCGCCGAACGGCCAGTTCCTCTACGTCGCCAACGAACAGGGCCAATCCATCACGGCCTACCGGATCCGGCCGGACGACTCCCTGGAACCGGTGCCAGGTTCGCCGTTCCCGACCGGCAGCATCCCGCACAACTTCGTCTTCAGCGCGGACGGAAAACACCTCTACAGCGCGAACACCGCGGGTGCGAGCCCCGAGGGCCTGCTGACCGGAGACGGTTCGGTGAGCGCATTCGACGTCCGGGACGACGGTTCGCTCGCCCCGCTGCCCGGCTCGCCGTACCGAACCCTTCCCGGCCCGATCATGGTCAACCGGTCCACCGACGGGCATTGGCTGTACGTGACCTCGTCCCGGCAGGTGGCGGGGGACCAGACGGTGATGTTCTCCTCCTACCCGATCCGCCCGGACAGCACCGTGGACACCTCGGTCGCAACCGGCCAGCAGACCGCCGACGGTCCGGAAGCGGTCGTGCTTCCTGCCGACAACTGACGGAAGCTGGGCTTCGACCGCGACTGACGCGGTCGAAGCCCGGTCCTGTGGTCGGGTCAGGATTCAAGTCTCGAAGTACTCGTCCGGTGCCTCCAGACCATTCTCGTGGCCTGACCCGGACTGTTTGTACCGCCGACCCGACCCTGCGCGGGGCATGTCGATCACGGCCCGGCCGACTCGGCCCCGCTGGCGGATGGGGTGCGGCCAGTTGCCACGCAACCACGCTCGCGACCAGGCCGAACGCGATGTCGTTCGCGACTGCGGTCGCCTACTTGCTGTGGACCGGCGGCGACGGGGCCTCCTCGTCGATGCCCCTCCGCGGAACGGCTGGCCCGGTCGCCCTCGTCGAGCCGGCGGCTGACGTGCTTGAGCGTCTGCGACGCGACGGCCGGTCCTCGATCCGCCCGGTAGCGCAGGCGGCGGACACAGTGGTCTCGAATCCGGGACGGTGACCCGGACGACGTAGCCAGGCGAACAGGAACATGTTCTGCTGTGCGGTGAAGCAGGCAATCATGAGGGCATCGGACAGCTCGGCGGCCTGCCGCGTTGATCCGGCGAGTTCGTTGGGCAGGGACCTGGAGCCGCAGCAGCGTCGACACCTCGTGGCCCGACACCGCTCGGGCGACGGTGTTGTGGAGAGTGGGTCATCCGCTGTCGGTCAGACGGTGACGGACGTTGTTGATGCTCGCCGAAGGCGGACCGGGCAGGACCGCGGGTGTATGGCCGTTCTGGCTGAGTGTCGCCGCAAGCGGCCTGCCGAATGCAGTCCCGGGGCTCGGTCTGGTCGCGGATTGTTCACAGTTCGAGCACACGCAGCTGTTTGGGCGTAACACCCTTTTCGTCCGTTGCGATTCCGTTCAGCAGATGATCAAGCCGAGGCTGTCCTGGAGAGAGGCGCTCGGAGCGGAGGAGCGCACGCGTGAGGTTGAAGTCGATCCAGGCACGGAACTTCCGGTCGTTGCGCGAGGTGCGCGTGCCGGTGCAAGAGTTCCTGACCGTCGTGATTGGGGAAAACAATGCAGGCAAGTCCAACCTGCTCGACGTGATCCGGCTAGCGACTGATCCTCTGGATGGGCGACGAGACCGATACTGGGACGCGGAGGATGTCGCGCGGATGCCGGAAGCCGACTCGGTTTCCCTCTCCGCGACCTTTGCGCTGACTGTTCCGGAGCAGCGTGGCTTATACAGCCAAGGCCTGCTCGACGACATGTCCTCGGTGCGCTACCAGGTTTCCTACTCACCGCCGGTCGGGACCGAGGTTCGAGGGAAGGTGCAGTGGACCGCGGGCGCGGGGCGGTCCACCGACCGCGATCCGGAGCCGGAAGCCCGCGGTCGACTCCGGCACGTCTATCTGCCGCCGCTGCGCGACGCGCAGCGCGAGCTGAACTCTGGTTCGGGAACCCGGTTGCGCGTCATTCTCCAGTATCTGCTGTCCGAGCTCGGGGTCGCCGAAGGCGATTTCGTCGGCGAGGTGCGCGACACGTTGGACGAGGTCAGGACGAGTTCGCGGGCGGGCAAGGTTCTCAGCGGTGTCGAGACAGCGGTGCGCACGCCACTCGCTGACGTCTCGGCCGGTGCCAGCCCGCAAGCCGCTGACGTGTCCTTTGCGGACCCGACGTTGCTCTCGATCGCTCGTTCCCTGCGTATCCGGATGAACGACCGCGGGCTTTCGCCGCGGGACATCATCGGATCCGGCCTGGGATATGCGAATCTGCTGTTCATCGCTACCGTCGTCGCCGAACTGCGCGTCGCTCAGGACCACGACCTCACGGTGTTCCTGGTCGAGGAGCCCGAGGCCCATCTGCATCCGCAGTTGCAGACACTGTTGATCGAGTATCTGCGCGATGCTGCGGAGGCCTCGGCAGAGAAGTCCGCGACGCTGGATCATGCCGGACGCATCCAGGTCATCATCACCACGCACTCGCCGCTGATCACTGCGTCGGCAGCGATCGAGGATCTCGTCGTTCTGAAGCGCAACCGCTTGCCGACCGCCAGCGAACAGCAGGGGTTGGGCACCACGGACGCATCCTCCGGGGACGCACGGCCACGTTCGCAGGAAGTCTTGAGCCTGTTCGAGACGAAAGCGATTCCGCTGGCCCAATTGGACTTGGCCGGCGGGAACGCCAAGCTGAAGCGTTACCTGGACGCGACGCGCAGCGCGATGTTGTTCGGGCCGCGCGTCGTACTCGTCGAGGGCGTCGCCGAATCGCTGCTACTGCCGGTCTTCGGCCGGAAGGTCCTGCGCCGCCCTCCGGCCACAGAAATTTTTCCGACAGCCAAGGCCGAGAACGGGGCTGGCGACAAGCAGTCAGCCGCCGATCGCGCCAGGTGGGCTCGCTTCGTCGGCACCACGATCGTGGCCATCGACGGTGTCGACTTCGAACCGTACATCCGGGTGCTGCTGACCGCTTTCGAGGACGGACGCATCGCCGATCGCGTCGCGGTGATCACCGACGCGGACCCCGCCGCGCCCGGTGACCGGAGCGCCGCCCTGACCAAGCTGGCCACCGACCTCGGTGCCGCCGACAGGATGAAGATCTTCGTCGCGCAGCCGACGCTTGAACCGGAACTTCTCGCCGCCGGGTCCGCCAACGCGGACGTGATCGAGCAAGTCTTCAAACTCCACCGTCCGGTGGCTGGTCCAAAGTCATGGGGGAAGATCAAGGACCTGTCGGACCGAGAAGCACTCGACAAGGCGTTTCTCGCCGAGTTCAATCAGTTGAAGCTGCGCAAAGGCGACTTCGCCCAGGACATCGCCGAACTGAGCGAGAAGCATGACGATTTCGTGGTGCCGGAGTACCTCAAAGACGCGATCCTCTGGATCTCCGAGGATCGGCATTGACCTCGCTGGAACAACGTCGAGCTGCAGCTATCCGGCAACAGCGGCGAGCGGTCGAACTGCCGGCACCGCTGTATGTGCAAGCCTGCCCCGGTGCAGGAAAAACCCGGGTGATCGTCGACCGGCATCTCAGCCGTCCTCGCAGAACCGGCCGCGGGGGAGCCGTGGTGTCCTTCACCCATGTCGCGTGCGACGAAGTCGCTCGTCGCTGTCGTGAAGCTGAAGTTCCGCAGCTCGCTGCCTTTCCGAACTTTGTCGGCACCATCGACACGTTCATCTGGCGCTATCTGGTCCGCCCTTTCCTTGCCCCTGACCGAATGTGGAACCGGATCGACCTCTGGGACCGGGTCAACGCTACGGTCGATGTGTGGGACGGCGGGATGACGCACACCCTGAGGCTGAGCGACTTCCAGTGGAACCGCGAGCCCAGCGCGGAGATATGTCAGGCGAAGTTGAATTTCAGCGTCAGGAATGCTCGTTCGTACAAGACCCTGGCAAAGAAGGGCCTGCTCGACACCGCGGCACGGCGCGCCCTGGACCAGCGTGACAAGCTGGCACGGCGGGGAAGCCTCACCGGTCACGAGGCGCGTATCCGCGCCCTTCGCAGCCTGCGTCAGCGACGCGAGGACGTCGTAGGCATCGTGGCGAGCCGTTTCGACGAGATCGTGATCGACGAAGCCCAAGACTGCTCCGGACTCGATCTGGCCATCCTCGCCGAACTGCGAGACGCCGGCATCCCGCTGGTGTTCGTCTGCGATCCGGACCAAGCGATCTACGAGTTCCGCGGTGCACAGCCCGACCGAGTCCGTACGTTCGGCGAATCGCTCGGTCGCCGCATCGATCTGGTGGGCAACTGGCGAAGCAGCCCCGCGGTCTGCGCGCTCGCGGCGACGTTGCGTCCGAGATCTGCCGCCCGGCCAACGGACGATCCAGTAGGGCCGAACCACGCCGAACAAGCCGAGATCCTTCTCATCCCGGTGGAAAATTCCGACACGAAGTCAGCGCTCGGCGTGTTCAACAGCTACGCCGACGACATGGAGATCCCCGCAGAGCGACGGCTCGTGCTTGCCCACGCCGCAGCGAAACTGCCGACGGCAATTCAGAACACCTTGCTGGCGCCTCCGACCAGCAGAACTGCGCGTGCTGGCTGGGCTGTTCGGGTGGTCACATCAGATACAGCGTCCACCGCACTGCGCGAAACTGCCTATGAGATTCTCGAACGCACGGTCCTGAGCTACTGGTACACCGACGCGGATACCGCCAACCGCACCATTGCCGTTGCCTGCGACCAACTCGGCATCGAACGGTCACGGCTCCGGCAACTGGCTGCAGGCATGGCCACCGCGCTGCCCGCTCCAGACGAGACCCCCTCGACCGGCTGGTGCGCTGCCGCCAACGACTATCTGAAAACCGCCCCGCCGATTCGCGGGATGAGTCGTCGCGACAACCGCGGTCGTCTTCACGGCAGGTCGGGTACCACGACGGAGGAAACAGCGCGAGCCGCCGTCTCGGAGCCAGGGGCCAGCACCCGTGCGCGGGTCATCCATCAAGTCAAGGGCGAGGAGGATGAAGCCGTTCTCGTCATCGTGCCAGATGACAACCGGGTCGAAGCGCTAGTCCAAGGCTGGCTGTCTGGAGAACACGCCGAGGACGTGGCCGAAAGCCTCCGAGTGCTCTATGTGGCTGCAACCCGTGCGCGTCGACTGCTAGCGTTCGCGCTGCCCCGCGCACATTGCGAGAAAGTAGCCACTTGGCTGGCACGCATGGACGTCCGGTGTGAGGTCGTTGCGGCCAGAAAATAGCCAGTGCGGTCATCTGATGCAGAACCGGAGCGGAGAGGCGAAGTGTTCGAGCGCAATGCGGGATTCCCGATGGCTGTCGCGAGCTATGACGACGAGGGGCTCGATGCCGCTATCGGCTGGTGCTGCGAGCACCTGCACGGCGACGAAATTCTTACGGTGTGGACTCACTTGAAGTCGAACCTGAGGAACAGCCCTCAGCTTGAACAGTTGGTCGCGCGGCACCGGAACGTCGAGCACGTCGCGGGCAGAGGCGGCGGGTCGGTCCATCACGCCGGTCCGGTCTTGATGGCGTGGCCGGACATGGCAGACATCGGGCAGCTGTCCAAGTTCGGTGCGCATCGCATTCGAGCCTTGTGCGTCATCACGTGGAACGAAGACGCGATCAGGCCATGGGTTTCGGCGGTCAAGCCAACAATTCTTGGTGACGCTACTCCGTGGGAGACTTTGGCACCTGAGATCGACAGCGTCGTCGTGGAAGCGTTGAAGAGCCTGACCCAAACCGTGAACCACAACAATACGATCTCGGCGGGATTCGAGAAGGACCAAGTGGTGAGCACGCTGCTTGCTCTGCACGATGCCGGGATCGGCATGGATGGCGACTCGATGGAAGGTTGGGCGCTGGCACACGGTTGGTCGGGTCAGAATCCTCAACGACTGGGCCGGTATGTCCGTGACATCAACGCGGGGAAGCGTCCGCGGTGTCGGCGAGTTCTCCGACCGGACTATGTCGACTTTCTGCGGCAGCGAGCTGACAGTAACGACTGATTCCCGCCGGCGAGCGTCTCACGGGTCAGAAACAGCGGCCGCGAGGTTTCGCGGCCGACTTTCGGCGATCGTTGCGGCGAGGCGCTCGCGATCGCGTACATCAGCCGCATCGAGTGGCTGTGATCAGTCCGATTCGCTGTCGGATAGCTGTTTTCGCCAGTGGAGGAGATTGACGGTGGTGGTGAGGGTACGGGGATGGTCCGGCCCGAGGACCCTCAGGTAGTCGGCGACCAGCTGCTGGAACGCAGCTGCCGCGTTCGCAGCGTCACCGGATTCCCCACGCCAATGGGCAAAGTTGTTGCGAATAGCCAGGGTGTCGGGGTGGTCCGGCCCGAGGACCCGACGGTAGTCGGCGACCAGTTCCTCGCTCAGGGCTGCCGCGACGGCAGGGGCATCGCACTCACCACGCCAGGAGGCGAGGTTGGCGCGTGTAGCAAGGGTGTCTGGGTGGTCAGGCCCGAGAACCCGATAGCGGTCGATGAGCAGCTGCTCGAATGCAGCTGCCGCGCCGGCAGCGTCACCGGATTCTCCACGCCAGTGGGCAAGATTGTTGCGGGCGACCAGGGTGTCGTGGTGGTCAGGCCCTAGGACACGCCGATAGTCGGAGACCAACTCCTCGAGTGCACCTGCTGCTGCGGCAGGGGCACCGGATCTTCCGCGCCATAGGTTGAGGTTGTTGCTCGCGGCCAAAGTCGAGCGGTGGTCGGTGCCGAGACGGTCCTCGGCGGCGTCGTGCAGCCACCGGAAATAGTTGCTGGCGTCAGTTGCCAACCCGCTCTCGCCTAGGCTCCGGCCGAGGCGGAACAGCACGCCGTGGACGTCGCGGGTCCACAGATGTTCGCCGCCAGCCGTGCTAAGCGATTCGGCGTTGGCGCGCAATGCCTGCGCGAAGGCGGCGTCTCGCTCCACGCTGGGCCACGCTTGCAGCAATGCGTCAGCGCCCGCGCGCGTGACCGTGGCGGCTTTCTCCGGATCGAGCTGGTCGCGGACGGCGCGCTGCACGAGAGCGTGCACGTGGACGGACAGGACTGATGAGTCGGTGTCCAGGGTGAGGAGGCTTAGCCTTGCCAGGCATCGCAGTCCGTCGTGGACCTGTTCCGCGCCGATTCTGCGTCCCGTCCGATTCACCAGGAGGTCGGCGACGGCGTCAGTGGCGAACACGGCGGACGGGATGCCGCTGGGGTCGAGGTAGCTAGCGAGTTCGAGGAGCGGCCTGGCTATGCCTGCGGGCTGCAACTGGTCGGCGTGATCGACTGAGAGGGACCAGGTCGCGGCAACCGTTTCGCGGTGGCCGTCAGGCAGTGCGTTGGGCTCGGGCAGCAACGACGCGAGGTCGCGGCGTCGGTCAGCCAGCCGGTTCCGGTAGTCGGCGAACGACAGACCGCGGTCGATCATGTAGGCCGCTGCTTGGGCCAGCGCCAGCGGGAGACATCCCAAGTCCCGCGCGAGATGTGCGCATTCCTCATCGGAGCTGGGCAGGTCTCCGAATGCGGCGTCCAGGTAAGCGCAGGCGTCGCGTTCGTCGAAGACTCCGATATCCACCCAGCGACGATTGCGGCCGCGCAGTGCCGCGTCTTTCCTGCGAGTCGTCGCGATCACCTGACCGGTCGTGGTCGCGGGTGGCCACAGGTCTTGCAGGTCGGCAGGGTTTCGGAGGTCGTCGAGGACCATCAGCCAGCGGCAGTCGGTGGCGGCCAGCCACTGCAGCAGCCGGGTCGCGCCTTCCGCTGCGTCAGCGTCGTCGATGCCGGTCAGGTCGGCGGCCAGTCGCGCGTAGCTCGTCACAACGGAGTCGCGGGAGTTGGCGGTCACCCACGTCAGCAAGTCCACCTCGTTGGCCGCCCAGGCCCGCTCGGCGAACTCCACGGCCAGTTGGGTTTTGCCGACGCCGCCCAGCCCGGCGAGCACCACGACCGACGCGCCTGGCGCTTGTGTAGTGGCTCGGCTCAGAGCCTGGCTCACGGCCTGGGACTGCTTCCGCTGTTGGAATGCGGCTGCCAGCGGCGGCACGACCCCGAATCGGTACGGCAGCGACACCACTCGCCGTCCCGAACCGTGAACGTGCAGGTCCCGGAAAGAACCGGCCTGCACCAACGACCCGGACACCTCGCCAGCAGCGTTGTTGACCGCTCTCCTCGCCGCTCGTTCCTGTCTCCGCCCCATCAGCAGATTATCCCCAACGGGCACTGACAGAGCGGGAACCGCCCGGCTGAGCACGCAGCAGCGATTTCCCGTTTGCCGGCCGCGTGCCGTCCTGCAAGTCCGCGTGAGCGAGGACGGTGCTACGCTCTGTTCCGCGTCGAGCGCACGCCACGTCGGAACCGTCGATGCCCGGCAGCATGACGGTGACCCGCGGAACGGCTGGACAGCCACCGCTGCTCATTACGACGATCCATCCAGATGTTGTTGGCGAACGTCGAACAACCTTGCTGCGCCGTGCCGGGCCGGTGCCAGACGAGGTGTTGTGTTGTGACTTGGGAACGTGTTTTCGCCAATCTCCGCGGTCAGCTGACCGGAGAATCGCATGCAGAGTCCGTCGCCGCCGTGCATGAAGGGATCTCAGCGCTGCGGGCGAAGGATCTGCAGTGGCTGCGTTCGCTCGATCGAGAGCCGATCCTCCCGGCACCGTTCGGTCCGGAACTCGACTTGCCCTCTGAAGCCCGGGCGGCGGTCCTGCCTGATGCGCACAGCCGAGACCAGATGGAGCTGGAGGCTGGTCTGCTGTCCGCCGCGAGCGAGGCGTTCAACCATCTGCACACCCATCCTGAGGGCAGCCTGACCCAGCCCGTTCCGGTGATCCAGAGGGTGATGCCCCAGCGAGACCGGCTGCGGCTTCGGGTCGTTCCGGTCGCCGTCGCGCCGCTGCTGCACGAACTGCTGCCGTTCGAGCTGGAGGGGGAAGTGACCGGCATTCCGGGGCTGCGCGCTCGCGTGCATCGCCGGTCGACCGAACTGTTCCTGCTCGACGCCCCGGACGCGATCGTCGAGCTTGTCGGAGTCGGCAAGAGAGCCTGGCAGGCCGCCACGGCATGGCGTGAAGCGTTCAACCGCGAAGTGCTTGAGGGAGTGAGCGTTGCCGACGCGTCGCTCGACCGCCTTACCCCGGACGAGTCTCGCAGCTTGGCTTCCTACGGCCGCGCGTTCGGGCCGGTCGACATCGCGAGCGGGTTCGTGCGCAGGATCGCGGTGCTGCGTCGCACGTTGTGGATTCGGACCTGGCCCACCGGCGGGTTCGACCTCAATGTCGAATGGCCCGGGAACGATCCGCGGCAAGCCCACGTCGCGGCTCAGTTGGCCCATCCGGTGCTCGGTCTTCCCGGTGCGGAAATCAGGACTCCGGGAATCCTGCACTTCCCGGAACACAGCCGATCCGACAGCGGCGACCCTGACGAGATCCGCCGCTTGCGGTTTCGCCACACTGAACTCCCCTCTGGTCGATCGCCGGAGGACTCGGGCCTTGCCGCGGTCCAGAGAAGTGCCCGCCCACAGTGGGATGCGTGGCACAACGCCCTCGCCGATCAGAGCCGCTAACGAGACGACCGAGGCCGCGGATCGGTCGCGCCGGGGCGCCGAAGGTCGAGGTCGAACCAACCGGGGTCTCCGAACGTTCCTGTCCGCCGAGAAACCTATAGCGAGATGCACGCGTTCAGTGACACCGGCGGCGAAGCGCCCCTGCGAGGCAGTTCGCCGCCGGTGGACGTGGTGTCAGCTGCCAACGGCTGGTAGAGGGCGGCGGGCCCCGTTCCGGTTCGTGTATGTGAGTTGGCTTGATCTCAGCTGGTGCGTGTGTCGGTCCAGGCCCGGACCTGCTGGAGCACGGCTAGCGGATCGGGCGCGGTTGAGTGCACGACGATCTCTGTGTAATCGTCGTGCGCAATCTGCAGGCCTGGGAGCGGATGTTCGCGAAGGCGGGCGACAAGGTATTCGGCGGCAAGGAGATCGAGGGATTTCGCGGTGTCGATCTCGGTTTTGTCGGCGTGCCAGTAGGAGCCGTCGTATTCGATCGCGATCGTGCGGCCGTCGCCGAGGTCGGCGGTGATGTCGACCAGCCATCGTCCTCGTCGGGTGAACGCGTCGTGGCGAATCGGCTGTCCGGATGCCGCGTTGCCGAATACCGCTTGCGCCGCGGCATGATGGTCGAGTTCGACCTTGGATTTGCCGGTTTCGCGGCAGTTCGGGCAGCTGCTGCCGGATGCCCGGGAGGTGAGGGTGGCGTTCCATTCGTGGCCGGGGTCGTTGCGGCAGATCCAGTTCGGGACGAAGGCTGTCTGGCCGCTGGGGCGCACTTGCCATGCTGACAAGGGATTGGTCGGTGACCACTCCGCGGCGATCTCGGGGTAGTGGTAGGCGAGCGAGTCGAGGATCGTGCGGCACTGGGGGCAGCGGAGCCGCTGGCCCTTTTGCCGGTCGGCTGGGCTCTCCTGCCACTCGTGGCCGCAGCTCGGTTCGCGCCACCACACGATTTTCCGCGAGTTCGGCGACACGGTTTCCAACCGCGTGGTGCGGTTCTTCTCGGGATGCCATTGGGCGGCGATTTCCCGGTTCATTCCGAATGCCGTCGGGTCGGCGTCGACCTGTGCGAGCCGGGCCTGACGGGTTTCGTTGCCGCGGCAGGACGGGCACCCGGATTGAAGATAGCTCCGCGGCCGCAGGCGGGGGTGGTGTCCGTGGGGGCAGCGGAAACGGTAGTACCAGCCGTCGCCGACCATGATCGACGACGGGTCCGCCTCGTTGGCCCAGGCGGCGAGCAGCTCCGGCACTGCGGCGACGGGCGTGCGCTCGAATCTCTTGTTTTCGGCTTCCCCGGCGGCGTGACGTTTGAGTTCGCAGTCCGGGCATTGGCGGTGGGTCGCCATGTCCCGGACGCGGCGGACGAACCGCAGTCCGCAGTCGGGGCAGCGCCAGTGGGCGTCTCGGTTGCCGCGCACCGTGACGCTCGCCCACGCCGCGGGGTCGTTGCGTTCGTGGTCCCACCAGTCCAGGACGGGCAGTCCGGAGTCCTTGAGCAGATTTTTGGTCTTGGGGCCGGAGACGTTCGTTGTTTGCAGGTCTCGTCGGGGGTTGCTCTGGCAACTGCAGCCGAAGGAGATGTCGCCGGTGCGCTTGGCCGAGATGCGCCCGCAGTAGCGGCAGCGGACCCGGTGCGGGTCATCGGCGCGCACGATGGCCGTGAGCGGTTCGAGATACTCGAAACCGTGTTCTTCCGCGAGTTTCTGCGCAGCTCCCGGCCGGGCCTCGTCGTAATGGAAGGGGTTGCCGGATCGTTGGCGGACCGTTTCGGCCCAGGTCCGCCAGAAGCAGGCTCGGCAGGTGGGTTCTCCGTACCGGTTCTTGTCGAGCGTGTATTCCAGCCGGTAATGCGCCTCGCAGCCACAGGCCAGGCATCGGGTGAGACGCCACGCTGCGGGCTTCGCGAACGGCTCGAGCGGTTCGAGGCCCCCGAGGCGCAGGATCTCGGTGATGTGGGGATCGCACCAAGCTGGCTTCGTCTTGGTAGCGAACGCCGCGTTTCGGCTGCACCCCGGTTCCGAGCACTCCTGCGAGACCATGGCCGTCACCGAACCGTCTCGTGAGAACGGACGGCTGAGCCGATCGGTTGCGCTTGCCGGGCTCTGATGAGCAGGTGATCTCGCACGCACGGGACAGGGTTCACGGCATACAAGATCGCTTCCGGTCTTCTGAGTGTTATCAGCTCAGCGGATATCGGATGTTCACCTGACGGCCTGCGGAGATTTGGTACACCTCTGCTTCGAACTGCATCTGGCGCAGTCCTGGGTGTCTGGTGTTCCACGCTGATCGAAGCCAGCTGTCGCGGTCGGGGTCGAGGTCGGGCAGGGGCATGCCGTCCATTGCCGCGGTGATGGTGAATCCGGTGCGGGTCAGGACTGTCCATGCGGAGCGTGCTGTCCCGGACCACCAGCGTGCTGTCGCGGCTTCGATCGGGGCGTGGTCGGCTTTGCGTTTGCCGAGGGTCAGTCCGCCGGCTCGGTCCCATGCCGGGAAGATCGCGATCGCGGGGTCGAGGGTGTTGGCGGGTACGAGCATGTCCGGGCTGGGCAGGTACAGCTTGAGATGAGCGCCGGGGTGTCCTTGGGCGTCGATGAGGACGATGCCGCTGGACTCGACCGGGCAGTTCGCCCAGCGGAGGACGGGGCCGTATGCTGCGGTGTCGGAGCCGGTCAGTGTGCCGACGCGGGTGTCGCCGATTTTGGCCAGAACTTCGGTTCCGACGAGTTGGACAACCGCGTCGTCGACGCGCAGCGACTTGGGCCCGGTGCGTCCGCGTTGGGCGATGATCGTTGCCAGTGCTCTGTTGTCCGGCCCGGTGCCGACTACTTCGATCCAGCTGTCCCCGAAGCTGGTTCCCCGCAACGCTCCGGCTGTGACTGTGGCCGGTGCCGTGGTGGCGATCGGCAGTGGAGGCGTGCCCTCCCGCACCGGCAAGGTGGTCGAGATAGGACTTTCTGCACGGGGCGCGGCGAGAAGCAGCGTATGCGCGGTCCATGCGTTGCCGTTCCACCAGCGCACGCCGTGTCCGTCCGGGTACCAACCTTGAGGCGGTGCTGCCGGAGCGTCCACGATGACCTTCAGTCGGCGTCGGTGTTTGGTTGATTCGTAGTCGCCGCGACCTGACCCGGCGTTACGACGGGCTCGGGCCGGAGCCGCAGGCAGATCCGGCATCCCGGATGAAGCCCGTTGCGGGAGTCAGGCAGCGGTACACCGATTCAGGAGCATGCGTGACGCAATCGGCTGGACCGCGAGGCCTGGAGGACCGCTTACCCGTGGGTTCGAGGCCGGTAGCCGCCGAATTGCTGTCGGCGCGCCGGGCCTCGTCGGCGAAGCAAATGCGCTGGCACGTAGTGGCTGACCGGTCGTGACCATTGGTCGTCGGCGGTGACGAGCTGATAGGTGACCCAGCCGAGCAGGCCACCGTCCTCTCGGCGGGCCCACTCGAACAGCAGACCCGGGCTTTCTCTGTCTCGATCCGCAGTCCGGTGCGGTCGCGCGGGGCGAGGATCTCGGTGCCCAGCGGGTGCAGTTTGCGCACGCTGACCCAGACGGCAATCGGCGGCTCCACTTTCCGCACGGTTGACGGCCACTCGTTCACCTAAGGTCACCTGCTCGCGTTCCTGTCCCGGGTCGTCCACGGATCTCGGCGACCCTGACTCTGAGTCGAACATGTGTTCGCATGTGAAGTCAAACCGGACGGAGTGTTCAGGGTGATCGGAACTGGTCTTGGCTGGGGCAAGGGACGGCGTTTCCGTTGAGCTCGCGGTCGCGTGTCGCCGCAATGGGTGAATCGGCGCTTGCCCTCGGCAAGGGGCAAGGATCGGGCCCAGCAAGGGAGGCGCAGGTCGTTCGGAGGGTCGTGGAAGGACGGTCACGACTTGAGGAGGGCCTGTGATGAATTCACGGCATGCTGACGAAGTCCGGGAGAGCCCGTTGACGGTATTGCAGAGTCGCCTTCGTCACCCGGAAGCGGTCCGAAGGTTCGACCGGGTGCTGGAGAGCTGGTCTCGCACCGATCCCACGTTGGCCGAGACCTCGAGCCGAGACCGTCTTGCACGGACGCTGGCGACGCGAGAGTACGAGACTCACGATCGGGTCCTGCACGCGTTGCTCGGACGCGCTGCCGTGCGGCACGCGTGCGGACTGGGGTGCTGGTCCCCGGAGCGAGCCCAGCACCCCAGCCTGCGGTGTCAGCCGGTGACCAGGGACAGGTGGTAGGTCTGCAGGATCTCGTTCACCGGCTGGAACCAGGTCTCCCCGCCGGAGCTGCAGTTGCCGAAGCCGCCCGAGGTTACTCCCTGGGCTTGGTCGCCGGTGATGAAGGAGCCGCCGGAGTCGCCGGGTTCCGCGCAGGCGTTGGTGTGCGTCGCTTCGTAGACCGCGCCCTGGGCGTAGTTGATGGTTTCGTTCAGGCCGAGAACTGTGCCGCAGTGCCAGTGCGAGGTCGAGCCGGAGCGGCAGATCGACGAGCCCGCAGGCGCGACTGACGAGCCGCGGACGATGACGTCGCTGACTGTGCCCCAGCCGAGGACTACGGGTGCGGTCCACCAGCCGTTGCCGATGGTGATGTAGGAGTAGTCGTTGCCGGGGAAGGAAGATCCGGCGAACGTGCCCATCGCGGAGTTGTCCCAGCCGACGACGGAACTGCCTGTGCCGCCGCAGTGCCCGGCGCTGACGAAGCCGCCCTGTACGGAGAAACCGATGGAGCAGCGGGTGTTTCCGTTGATGTAGTAGGGATCCCCGCCGACGGTGCCTGCCGAGAATGTCTGCGGCCGGGGGCCGGTCGTCACGGTCACCGGGCCTGCCGCGCGTGCTTGCGAGAGGAAGGCGTCGACGTCCGGGCCGTGCGCGCCGGGCTGGAGGGTCACGACCACGCTGCCGGTGCGGGGGTCCGCGTGCCAGCCGCTGACCGCGGCCGGGGCGCGTTTCGCTTTCGCGGCGATGTCGAGGGTCGTCTTCGCCGAGTCGAGCGCTGCGGCGGTGATGTGTGCCGGGACGGTTTCCGCGCCGGTGCGGTGCACCGAATCGGCTACGGCGGGGTCGGTCACGCTGACCACCAGCTTGCCTCGGGCCGGGTCGAACCAGGCTCCGCCGAACGCTGCTCCGGCCGCCTGCTGAGCGAGGGGCAGTTGCCGCGAGGCCGTCAGTTCTTGTCCGAGCCGGGCCTGCGCTTGTTCGGCGCTGAGGCCCAGATCCCGTTGCATGGCCGCGATCAGTCCGGGTGACGCTTGTGCGGCGGCGGGGGCGACCACGGCGGCGAGGCTCGCGGCGAGAACGGCCGCGCCGGTGAGGCTGAGGGTGATTCTTCGACGCATCGGAACTCCTCCAGGACCCGGGGGAAAGAAACCCACTGCCGGCCGAGTGTGGGGAGGCCGGTCGGCTCCGGTCCAGCGGCGGCCCGCGTTTTGTCCGAAACCTGTCGCTGTAGTTGCTCCGTTCGTCCACCTGGGAACGGACTTCCGGGCACCTGTCGCGCCGGTGTCGCTCAGGCGGGCGTGTCGCCGCCGGACGGTGCGGCCGCCTTGTGATCACCTTCGGGATGCGATCGGGCTCGAAGGGAACGCGGCAGTCGCTGCGGGCTCCGACAGCCAGGTTCGGCGGACCGGACAAGGAAAGGTGCACCACGCATGAGTGCCAGCGACGTCGCCGACGGAACCGGCGAGGGAGGGCCCGCTCCGGCCAAGCGGAAGCGGGGTGCTTCCGGGGAGCGCCTGGTGCTGTTCACCGACGCGGTGACCGCGATTTCCATCACCCTGCTGATCCTGCCGCTGGTCGACCTCGTCCCGGAGGCCGCGTCCGCCCGCGAGCACGCCAGCGAGGTGATCACCGGCCACTTCGACCAGATCTGGAGTTTTCTGCTGAGTTTCGCGGTCATCGCGAACGTCTGGCGGGAGCACCACCGGACGTTTTCCTCGGTCGCGACGGTCACCCGCTCCTTCACGGTGTGGAACATGGGGTGGCTGCTGTCCGTCGTCGTGCTTCCCCTCCCGACGGAGATGATCGGCGCCTACGGCCGCGACCGGTTCGTGGCGGTGTTCTACTACACGACGCTCCTGGCGAGCATGGTGTGCCGGTTCGCGATGCTGAGGATCCTGAAAACCGCGCCGGAGCTGATCGACGAGGACGATCAGGATCCGGGGGCGCTCCAGGAGTCCTACACGGAGAGCTACCTCAACGTCTTCGCTCTGGTGCTGGCTTTGGCTCTCGCCCTCGCGGTGCCCGCGTTGCAGTACTACAGCCTGCTGCTGCTCGTCCTGCCCGGCAGGTGGGTGCTCCTGCGCGGCCGGCGCGCCCGCTGACCGCTCGGGCCGGTGCGGGCACGGCGTCGCCGGGCCGGGCGATCGCCCGGCCCGGCTGCCGCGGTCAGCGGTTCGAGAGCTTCGATGCGAGATCCGCCCAGCCCGGAGCGCCGATCCGGACGAAGACGGGCGTCGTGTCCAACGGAGCCGCGTAGTCGCGCAGCGTCCGGCCGCCCCGTTCGACCCGTTTGGTGTGCGGGTCGAACCACAGTCCGGAGGGCAGCGCGATGTCCCGGGAGGTTCCCGCCGTGATCATCGGGGCCGCCAGCAGGGCCGGGCCGAGCATCCACTCGTCGTCGACGGTGTCGAAGCGGTGGTCGGCGGGGAAGTCGAAGTACACCGGACGCATGATCGGCGTGCCGTCCGCGACTGCTTGCTGTACTTGGGTTTTCAGGTAGCCCGCCAGCTTCGCGTGGGTGCGCACCGCGTCGGCGTACAGCTTCGCGGTGTCGGCCGGGTAGGCGACCGGCTTGCCCGTCGTGGTGTCGACCGTCGTCACCGGGGAGGTTGACGCGTACATCAGCGGCATCAGCGACGCTGCCTGCGCCCAGCGCACCAGCACCTCGCGCGACGGCGGCGGCATGCTGTTCGAGCCGCCGATCATGTCCGTCTCGACGAACGGGTAGCCGTTGGCCGAGATCGCCGACGCGCGGCGCAGCGAAGTGCGCAGGCCGTCCCACGTGGTGTCCGCGTCGACCGCCCGGATCACGAAGCCGTAGCGCTGGCTGCCCCAGTGCGTGCGGATGCCCGCTCCCTGCTGGTCGAACGCGTCGGTCATGTCCGCGCCGAGCTTCTGGTAGTCCTGCGGGGTCAGGTTCCCGGTGGTGGCGCAGCGGTCGTCGAAGAAGCGGGTGTCGAACTTGAAGCCGTCGACGCCGTAGTCCGCCATCAGCTTCCGCAGGTTGCCGGTGTACCAGTCACGCGCCTGCGGATTGCCGAGGTCGATGATGCCCGCGGTGCCGTTCCACCAGGTCACCGTGCACGGCTGGGCCGGGTTTCCCTTGGCGCGCACCAAATAGCCGTGGTCGCGGGCGTAGGCGTAGTTCGCCGAATCCAGGTTGATCCAGAAGGTGGTCCACAGGCCGAATTTCTGGCCCATGGCGTGGACGTCCGCGGCCAGCTTCTTCGGGTCCGGGAACGTCTTCGGGTCGAAAGTCAGGTTGCCGTAGTTGGATTCCCATTTGTCGTCGAGCTGCACGGTGTGCCCGGCGACGCCCGCCGCTTTCAGGTCGCGTGCCCACGAAAGCACCTTGTCCTGGTCGATGTTGCGGTAGTACTGCGCCCACGAATTCCACAGTGGACTCGTGTACTCGGCGTCGGTCGCGTCGCTCTTGGCCGGCTTGCCGACCTCGCCGACGTAGTCGTCATACACCGCCCGGCGGCTTGACTCCACGAACACCGTGCTCGCGTATTCGGCGGAGTTCGTCACGGTCAGGTCCGCGCGCCCGCTGGCCATCGCGACCTTCATCGGCTGCGCGGTGCGGACGAAGAGCCCGACCGATTTCGAGGTGAAGAAGTAGGGTTCCTGCATCATGTAGCTGGCGGGGGAGAACTCCGGCTCGTCCACTGTGCCTGCCGAAAGCGGGTACGGCTGGGTTTTGCCCTCGCTGGTTTCGCCGCCGCCGTACCAATGTCCGGACGTCGTCAGGTCGAAATGGGTCGCGCGCTGCCCGGCGGCGAGTCCGTCGACCGTCCACTTCAGATCGAACCGGTCCGGGCGCGGGGTGATCCGCAGGGTGACTGAGCGGCCCGCGGTGCTGTCGGCGCGGGCGATAACGGTGGTGCCTTCTCGGGAGATAGACCGCACGCGAGTCGCGACGCCGCCGTCGAAGGTGAAAGCGTCGGATGCGGTGCGCAGCAACTGTTCACCGCCGCGGCTGAGACTCAGTCCCAGGCGCGCGGTGTCGATGCGCAGGTGGTAGCCGGGGGAATCGGGACCGCGCGGCACTGAGATCGAAGAGAGCGGTTCGGCCGCGGCGGGAGTCGCGACGGAACCGGTGAGGATGAGCCCGGCCGCCGCGTACGCGAGTCGTCGAGGCACTGGAGCCTCCTATTCTGCGTGAATATGCTCAATGTGACGCTCGAACCTGCAGTAGTAAGCACATCACGCAGCGGCTTTGTCAAGGCTCGGCCCGCGGAAACGCTTCGCGGAACCGGAGAGTCCTGAATGGACGCGGGCACGACGGTTCCGCCGTCCGCGGAGAAACGGCGGACGGCTGGCCTGCAGGCCGTTCAGGCGATCTGCACCGGGATCCCGGCGGCCTTGAGGGCGGCGGTGACGTCGGGATCGGCGTCGGTGTCGGTCACGACTTCGTGGACGTCGGAGATGTCGCAGATGCGGGCGAAGGCGCGGCGGCCGAGCTTCGAGCTGTCCGCCACCGCCACCACGCGGGCGGCGTTGTGCACCATGAGCCGGTTGATGTCCGCCTCGCCCTCGTGGCAGGCGAACGCGCCGGCCGCGGGGTGCAGCGCGTCCACGCCGAGGAACAGCAGGTCCAGGCTGAGCTGGCTGAGCACCAGGGTGGCCAGCGGCCCGCTCAGCTCGAAGGACTGCGGGCGGGCGACCCCGCCGGTGACGACGATCTTCATGTTCGGCCGCACGGCCAGCTCGTGGGCGATGTTGAGCGCGTTGGTCACGATGGTGAGGCCGGGCGCGTCGGCCAGGTCCGCGCGCATGGCCAGTGCCCGGGCCACGCCCGCGGTCGTGGTGCCGCCGTTGAGGCCGACCACCATGCCGTTGGACACCAGCGCGGCCGCGGCCGCGCTGATCCGCTGTTTTTCCGGGGCGTGGCGGGCGGTTTTGTACCGCAGCGGCAGATCGTAGGCCAGGTCGTTGGCGACGGCGCCGCCGTGGGTGCGGGTGAGCAGCTGCTGTTCGGCGAGGTGGTCCAGGTCGCGGCGGATCGTGGCGGCGGAGACGTTCAGCTCCGCGGCGACCTCTTCGACGTCGAGTTTCTCCCGTTTCGCCAAGAGGTCCAACAGTGTGCTCAACCGTTCATGCCGAGCCATCGGCTTGTGCTCCCTTCGACCCATTCCCCGTGCCTGCGCGCCCGCCGTCGCGCCATTGTTCACCCAGCGGGCCCGTCGCGCTCATCCGGCCCCGCCGCCGGTTTTCATCCGGAAGTCGTATTCGGCGGGCAGCGGGCCGGGGGAGATCGCGTGCCACACATCGCTCAGCGACGTCTCGCCTTCCCGGATCCCGGGCACGGTGAATCCGTGCTCGTACACCTCGCGCGCTCCTTCGAGATCGCCGAGCGCGAGCGAGGTTCGCGCCCGGAGCAACGCGAACCGGCCCTCGACCGGCCACGGTTCGAGCATTTCCCGTGCGGTGCCGGGATCTCCGGCGGCGAGCTGCGCGGCGACGGCCTCCAGCGCCAGCGGAGCCAGCTTCGGCAGCAAGTCCAGCGCCCGCCGGTAGTGCTCCGCGGCGGTCACCGGATCGTCCTGGGCGATGGCGAGGTTTCGGCACGCCCAGCCGTTCGGTTCCGCCTCGAGCGACCGGAGCCACGCGGCCGTCGCGCCGTCGCGGTCGCCTCCCGCCCAGCGCGCGATTCCCCGGTGGTACCAGGTGAGCCAGCCATCGTCGGGCACCGCCTCCAGCAGTTCGGCCCAGTGGCGGTTGACCAGTGTGTCCGGTGGTTCGGCGGCGGGCTCGGCCCGGGGCGCCACGCCGTCGAGCAGATCCAGCCACGGCTGCTGGGCCGCGCCGAGACTGCTTTCGGGAAACGGCGTGCCGGGAAGTTCCGCCAGCATCCGGCGGGTTTCCAGCGCGCCCCAGCCGGATCCCGCCGCCAGGAGCTCCCCGGGAGCGGCGTCGGCGACCGCGCGCCATTCGCGCCACCGCCGGTCCAGCTCGTCCGCGGCGGGCAGCCCGGCGGCGACCGAGGCGAGCGCGGCGGGCCAGTCCGGTCCGTGCGCGATCTCCGGGTCGGCGGCGACCGGACCGTAGCTTTCGAGCCAGTCCCACGAGGCGCCCGCGGGCAGCCGAAGATGTTCGAGCTGCGTCCGGGCCAGTCCGGCCTGGATTTCCAGGTATCCGTCCATTCCCGGCGCGAGCCATTCCTGCCACCGCCGTCCGCCCGCGGATTCGCCCCACACGAAGAGTTTCCGCCCGCGCAGCCGCGCCGTGGACGCCTGGCCGAGCCCGTGCCCGTCCGCGTCGACGGCGGCGATCCACGGCGGCCCGTCGACCTCGAAGAAATAGTCGGCCGCCGCGTTCGCCCGTGCGGGATAAGTGAGGTCGCCCTCGACGTCGACGAGTTCGAGCCGCCCGGAGTAGCCGTAGTGCCAGGCCTTGCTCGCGGGGGCCAGCACGCGGGTTCCGGCCGTCTGCGCCACCGCGGTGTTGGACCACCAGTACACCGGCACGTCGCTGTCGTGCGGATTGCGGATCCGCACGCCGACGAACAGCTGCCGTGATCCGTCGGGGAGCCAGAAGTCCAGCTGGTACGGCAGATCGCGGGTGCGTTCCCATTCCCACAGCCGCAGCACCGGTTCGCCGCCGGGGCCGGGCGCCTCGGCGGCGAACATCGGCGCGCACGTCAGCGTGGTGTGCCCGGTGCTGCCGAGGTTCCATTCGACGCCGCCGGCGAACCACGCGTCGCGCAGCGCCAGGTTCGCCGGCTGGAACACCGGGTTGCGGTACACCAGGTCCCGGCCGGTTTCCTTGTCCAGCAAGGAATGCAGCCGCCCGCCGAGCCCGGGAAGGACGGTCGCGCGCAGCAGGTCGTTCTCCAGCACCAGCGCGGGCAGCCGCTGTTCGGTCCGGTCGCGGCCGTACCCGTCCTGCATCCGGCACGGCAGCACCGTGTCCAGCCTGCCGTAGGACAGGTTCGCCGCCAGGTCCCCGGGCAGTTCGTCCGCGTTGGACACCGACGCCGCCGGTTCGCTCCGGAGCAGCGGCGGCAACGGGTTCTCCGGCCCCAGCGCGGCGGCGGGGAGCACGAGTTCGGTGCGGGTGACCGTGCTCATGCGTCCGGCAGCCGTTCGCCGGAGGCGGCGTCGAACAGGTGCGCCGCACCGGTCCGCGGTGCCAGCGAGATCTCCTCGCCGCGCCGCCACGGTGCCATGCCCGGCGTCCGCACGGTCAGCACCCGGTCGCCGGTCCGGCAGTAGAGGTACTGGTCGCTGCCGAGTTCCTCCACCACCTCGACGACCGCGCGGTACCCCTCGCCGCCGATGTCCCAGCCTTCCGGCCGCACGCCGACGACGATGCCCGGCCCGGTCAGCGCGGACCGCTGCGCCGGGGTCAGCGGGAGCGTGCCGTCGCCCACCGCCGCGCCGGAACTGTCCACTGTGGTCTCGATGAGGTTCATCGCGGGGGAGCCGATGAAGCCCGCGACGAACACGTTGCGCGGACGCTCGAACAGCCCGACCGGGGTATCGCACTGCTGCAGCACGCCGTCGCGCAGCACGGCCACCCGGTCGCCCATGGTCATCGCTTCGATCTGGTCGTGCGTGACGTACAGCGTGGTAGTGCCGAGCCGCCGTTGCAGCGACGCGATCTGTGTGCGGGTCTGCACCCGCAGTTTGGCGTCCAGATTGGACAGCGGCTCGTCCATCAGGAACACGCTCGGCTCCCGCACGATCGCGCGGCCCATCGCCACCCGCTGCCGTTGCCCGCCGGACAGCTTCGCCGGGCGGCGGTCGAGGTATTCGGTCAGGTCCAGGGTGGTCGCGGCTTCGCGGACGCGGCGTTCGCGTTCGTCCTTCGGCATGCGCGCGAGCTTGAGGTGGAAGCCGATGTTCTCCGCGACGGTCATGTGCGGATAGAGCGCGTAGTTCTGGAACACCATCGCGATGTCCCGCTCCTTCGGCGGCAGTTCGGTGACGTCGCGGTCGCCGATGTGGATCGAGCCGCCGTCCACGCCCTCCAGCCCGGCGAGCATCCGCAGGGTGGTCGATTTGCCGCAGCCGGACGGGCCGACCAGCACCAGGAATTCGCCGTCGGCGACCTCCAGGTCGAGCCCGTCCACCGCGGGCCGCTCGACCCCGGCGTAGTAGCGGGTGGTGTCGGTGAAACTCACGGTGGCCATCAAAGTCCTACTTTCCGGCGCCGAGGGTCAGGCCGGTGATGATCCGGCGGGCGAGCACGACGTAGAGCAGCAGCATCGGGAGCACGACGATCGCCACCCCGGCGATCAGCCCGCCGTACTCGGACTGGTAGCTGGCCGCGCCGTAAAAGGTGAACAGCGCGCGCGACAGCGTGAAGTGGGCCTGGTCTTTGAGGAACACGATCGCCAGCAGGGTTTCGTTCCACAGCCCGATCGCGTTGAGCGTCAACGCGGTGATCACGCCGCCGCGGGCCATCGGCAGGACGACCGAGACGAAGACCCGCACCGGCGAAGCGCCGTCGAGCACGGCGGCCTCTTCGATCTCGTCGGGAAGCGAACGGAAGAACCCGGTCAGCAGGAACACCGTGAACGGGATGGACAGCGCCACGTAGAGCACGAACAGCCCGTATTGGTTGTCCAGGTGGATTTCGCTGAACGCGACGAACAGCGGGATGATCACGGTCTGGAACGGCACCCCCATGCCGATCGCGACGCCGTTGGTCAGCACGCCCGAACCGCGCACCCCGAGCCGGGTGAGCGCGTACGCGCAGGGCGCGGAGATCGCGACGGTGACGACCGTGGCCAGCCCGACGAGGACCACTGTGGACAGCACGGCGTCGCCGAATCCGGCGTTGTTCCAGGCGTAGACGAAGTTCCGGAACGGCTTGCCGACGTGGAACCATTGGTACGGCAGGGAGAACGGCTTGGTGAAGATCTCCACCGGGGTCTTGAACGACGCGGTGATCAGCCAGTACAGCACCAGCAGGTTGCCCGCGGTGAACAGCCACACGACCACTGAGCCGAGCAGCCGCAGCGGGCTGAGCCTGCGGCTGCCGGGAGCCGGGCGGGGACGGCGCGGCGGGGTGCGCCGGGGCTTGCCCGGTGCGGTGCCGCGCGGCGGCGCTTCCGTGACGGTCACAGGGTCTCCCTCAGAACTGGATGGCGTCACGGCGCATCAACCGGCGCAGGAGCACGACGAGGATCGAGACGAGCGCGATCATCGCGACCGCGCAGGCGCAGGCCGCGCCGAAGTCCGGCGTGCCGTTCGAGCCGAAAGTCCGGTCGAACACGTAGATGCCGAGCGTCCACGCCCGGTTCGGCGGCGCGTAGGTGCCGGGCCCGGCGAGCACGAAGACGAGTTCGAAGATCTTGAGCGCGTTGATCGTCCACAGCACCCCGGCCACGCCCACCACGTCCCAGGTGAGCGGCAGCGTGATGGAGCGGAACTTCTGCCACGGCGAGGCCCCGCCCAGGTCCGCGTCCTCGTAGAGGTACGGCGGGATCTGGTCCACCGCGGCCATCAGGATGGTGATGTAGAAGCCGGAGCTGGCCCAGATCAGCGACGCGGTGACGACCCCGGTCACGTTCTCCGGGGCGAGGAACTTCGCCGCGTCCGCGCCGAGGTGTTCCAGCACGTAGTTGGCGAGACCTTGTTTTCCCGGCTGGTACTTGAACACGAAGCCGAGGAACATGCCGAGCGCGACCGGGGCGACGATGTTCGGGAAGAACAGGATCGCCCGGACGATCTTCCCGCCGCGCATGTCCCGCAGCACCATGGTGAACAGGAACGCGAGCAGAAAGGTGCCGATGCCGCCGAGGAACACGTAGATCAGCGTGTTGCCGAAGGCATAGCGGAACGAATCGCTCTGCCACATCCGCACGTAGTTCCCGACCCCCTGCGGCCGCGGCGTGTCGCCCGCGCCGGACCAGCTGGTGAAGCTGAGCACCACGGTCGCGATCGTCGGCAGCACCAGGAAAGCCAGGTAGAGCGCCAGCGCGGGGGCGGCGAAGGGCCAGAACAGCTTGCGTTTGCGGCTCAGGTGCGGCCCGAGCGCGGGCCGCCGCCCGGCCCGGGCCGCCTCGGTGACTGTTGCCATCAGTGCTGGTTCTTCCAGAAAGCGGCGGACTTCTGCGCGAGCTGCGCCACGAACGCCTCCGGGGTCAGCTGTCCCTTGAGCAGCGCGGTGTCGGCGGGGTCGAACACGTCGGTCTGCCATTTGCCCCCGGCGATCGCGTCGATGCCGTCGTACTGCAGCACGTGCTCCTTCTTCTGGTCGTCCAGGACGGTCTTGACCGGCTTCAGGTCGTCCGGCACCGCCAGGTCGGGCCGGGGCACCAGGTTGTCGGCCACCGCGGGGATGCCGGCGAGGTTGCCCTTGTTGAGGAAGTAGGCGATGAACGCCTTGGCCGCGTCGGCGTTCTTGGCCTTCTTGGGCACGGCGAAGCCGATCGACATCTGCTCCACGGTGTCGTGCGTGGCGCCGGGCGGCATCGGGAACTGGAAAGAGCCGTAGTCGATCTTCGTGCCCGCGCCTTGTTTGTCGAGGTACTCCCGCGTTTCGCTGGGGGCCCAGGAGCCGACGTAGAGGAAGCGGGCGTCCCCGTCCGCCCAGCGCTGCTGGATCTGCGGGAACTTGGCCGCGTCCCAGCCGTCGATGAAGTACTTCGAGATCCGCGCGGTCTGCGCGGCCGCTTCGCGGAACCCGGGCACGTCGGTCCACGCGCGGCCGGTCGGGTCCTGCGCCGCCTTCGCCAGCCCGCCCGCGCCGACGTAGCGTTCGGCGAGCTGGGTGAAGTAGTACATGTTGTAGAACGGGATGTCGCCGTCCTGGCTGACCGCCGCCTTGCCGTCCGCCTTCGCCTTGTCGAACAGGCCGATCATCTCGTCCACGGTCTTCGGCTGGCCGAGCGCGCCGCCCGCGGCCTTGTTGTACCACCAGGCGCTGGACTGGATCTCGTACGGCACGAGGAAGCTGTGCCCCTCGCGGTCCTTGTTCTGCGGGAAATCGTACGAGGTGGGGGAGAGGACGTCCTTGACCGTCTTGTCGCCTTCGCCGATCTTCATGCCGAACACGTCGTCGAGGCTTTGCGTGCCGCCCGGGGTCATGATCGCCGCGCCGACCTTGCTGACGTCCTGGTCGAACAGATCGGGGACGGTGCCGGTGTTGAGCGCCGGGACCAGGTTCTGGGTGTAGGCCTTGCGGCCCAGCCACTGCACGTCGACCTTCACGCCGGTCTTGTCTCCGAAGCACTTCAGCGCTTTTTGCAGCACCTTGCCCTGCGGCTCGTCCGCGGTCCACATGGACCAGTAGACGAGCTGTCCGCCGTTCGCCGGTTTCGCGGCCGGTTCCGGACAGGGCGACGAGAGGAACTCTGCCGCGCCGGGGAGCGCGTTTTCCCCGGTGCCGCCGCCCGCCGCGTCCCCGCTGCCGCACCCGGCGAGCAGCAGCGTCGCCGCTAAGGTCGAGCCCACGAGCTTGTGAAACCGCATCAGCCACCACCTGATCGAGGTCGAAGACCACACACTGAGTGCGTGTTGCTGCGCATTTTTGGCGCTTACCAATCACTTGTCAACATTTTCCCCGAGGTTCGCGGTTGCATCGTGATCCGCGGGCGGATGGCCGCAGCCTGCGCGAAGGGGGTCGAATGGCGGGTTGACAGTGCAAAATCGATCACCAAGACTGTGTGAACTTGTTCGTTCTTGTCGGTTGTTGATGCCGATCGCCTGCGAGGAACCGAGCCATGTCACGCTTCCGCATTCCGTTGACCGCCGGTGCGGCCCTGGCCCTCACCGCCGGGACCTGCGCCGTGCCCCTGGCCGCGCACGCCGAACCCGGCTATTCCGTGTCGGTCGGGGCCGTCGCCGAGTACCCGTTCCCGACGGACACCCCGGCCGCCCCGTTCCTCGACCGGGACGGGACCTTCCATTTCCAGCAGTCCGCCGCCCTTTACGGCAAGGAAGGCCCGCGCGTCTGGGACTTCTACACCGGCAAGGACTTCGACTCGGCGAAGCGCGACGCCGGGCTGAGCGACGCGGTGAACCCGGCAGAACCGCGCGACCGCAACAACGACACGACGTGGCGGTGCAACACCGGCCCGACCGGCCGCGAGGCGACCGACCCGCCCGCCGGGTCGAGCTACACCCAGAAGAACTTCTGCGATCTCGTCGGCACCTGGGTCGATCCGGATACCGGTGACTGGTACGGCTTGGTGCACAACGAGTTCACGCCGGAACCCTTCGGCGCTTATTCGTTCTCCCACTACGACGCGATCGACTGGGCGGTGTCAGCCGACCAAGGCCGCACCTGGCGCATCGGCGGACACGCGATCACGTCGCCGTACTCGACGAAACGCGGCGACACGGCGGCGTTCCCGAACCAGACTTTCGACTACGGCGACGGTGATCCGCGGCTGTTCGCCGATCCGAAGTCCGGCTACTTCTACGTCTACTACGGCTCTCGCGTCGTGACGAAGGCCGGAGCGGGCGGGGGAGGGTTCAGCGGCCTCGCCCACGTGGCCCGCGCGCCGATGTCCGGGAAGATGGGCACCGGAACGTGGCAGAAGTGGTACGACGGGCGATGGTCGCAGCCGGGCGTCGGCGGCAAGGAAAGCAACCTGGTGCCCACCGACGTCGACCCCCTCGGCTACACCCCGCCGGAGAAGGACTACGACCCGGCGAACACCGGCACCGCCGCCCAGCAGGTGGCCGCGGGCACGCTGCCGCGCAAATCCGACCTGTTCGTCATGAACATCGCCTACGACGCGCACCTCGGGCTGTATATCGGCGAGCCGGAGGCGGTCGATTCGGTGGGCCCGCAGCGGTTCTACGCGACCGAGGACCTGGCGAACCCGAAGTGGCGGCTGATCGGCGACACCGGCTCCTACCGGGACCAGTCCTGGTATCGCTGGTTCGTCGACTCGGCGAGCCGGACCACCGGGACGATCGTGGGCAAGACCTTCCGGTCCTATTGCTCGATCTCGTGCGCGGACGGCCGTGACGGCGTCTACGCGGATGTGACCGTCACGTCCACCGCACCGGCACCGTCGCCGGTCGACCCGGGCCGCGTCTACCGGATCGGCTCCGGCCGTGTGCTCGCCCAGTCCGGCCGCACTGGCACCACGTCCGTGCCCTCGTGGCTGGCCGGCGATCGCGCGAACTGGCGGTTCACTCCGGCCGGAGACGGCTCTTACCGCATCACCAACGCCGCGAGCGGTCTGGCTCTGGGCGTTCCGGCGGTTCCCGCCGGCCGCGCCTGGGGGACCGCGCCGACCCTGGGCGCCGGATCCGGTGTTGCCCAGCAATGGTTCCTGGTCCCGGCGGACGGCGGGACGCGGCTGGTCAACCGCTACAGCGGACTGGTGCTGGCGCTTTCGGCCGAGCCGGGACGGCGGAGCGAGACCACGCCGGTGCGCGCCTGGACAGACCGCAGCGGCAGCCTGGTCGGCGACGGCCGCACCGCGGGCGAGCAGCTCCTGCAGCTGACGCCGCGCCGCTGAACTTCGGCAGGTCCGTGAAGGGCTCCTTGAGGGAATCAGATTCCCTCAAGGAGCCCTTCACGGACCAGAGCGGTCAGGCGATCGCGGCAGTGAAGAAGTGCAGCGCCGAGTTCGACGGCAGGGTGACCGCGACGACTCGTTTGCCCGGGTCGAGCGGGACGGAATTCGCGAACACCCGGTAGGCCACCGTCGGGTAGGCCGGACCGGACTTCGTGTTCTTGCCCTGCACCGAGGCGACCGTCGTCGCGCCGTACTGGGCCGGGTCGGAGCAGCACCAGTTCGGGAAGCCGAGTCCGGACTGGCCCGTGCTGCCGTCGGCGTACCGGACGACGACCGTGCCGTTCGCGGCCGACCCGGTCCCGGTGCCGGTCAGGACCAGCTTGGAACCGCTGCCCTGCACGGCGACAGTCTGGCCGCCCGCCACGACATTGTCCGGTTTCCCCGCACCGGCGTCGGGCCAGGTCGCCTGGGCGCCGTTCGCGGTGAACGGCGCTCCCGGTTTCAGGCCCGCTTCGGCGAGGCCGTCGGCACGGAAGCTGCTGCCGCCGCCGTCGAGGTCGCCGTCCGCGACGTGTGCCGCATCAGTGACCCCGACATTTCCGTATGCCGCGGCCACCGTCCCGTACGGCACCGTGACCATCGCCGACCCGGCCGCTTCGTGAATGCCCAGTCTGGCTTGGTATTTGGCGGTGGCGGTCAGTTCGTAGTCAGCCGGGTGCAGTCCCGCGTCCGGCGTGAGCCGCACCGGAACCTGCACCGTCTGGCCCGGCCAGACGAGCGCCGGGGCCTGCGACACCTCCGCGCGGAAACCGTTGGCCTGCACCGACAATGCCACATTCCGCAGAGGCAGCGGAGTGCTGTTGGTGAAGCTGACGGAGGCCGACGCGGCCTGGCCCGGAGTAGCCGTAGCCGGGACGGAAAGCCGCACCGAGGCGTTGTCGTCGGAGGGGAAGAACCCGCCGACCGCGCTCGTCCCGAGCAACCGGATGTCCTGGGCGGCACCGGAATCGATCGAGCCGGTCTTCACCCGCACGACGCCGCGCGCGGACGGGTCGTACCACCAGCCGGACTGGGCTTTGTCCAGCTCCGCCTTGCTGGCGTACTGCCGCAGCGTGCCGTGGCCGCCCAGCACCGCCGCCGGTTTCGTTCCCGTGTGGACGGACAGCTGGTAGTTCCGCGCCGCCGGTTTCCCGGGATAGGACCCGGCGCTCGCGCCGATCCCGACGGTCACCGTGCCCGGCCCGGACTGCGGCGCGTCCACCGTGAACGTCTGCCGGGCCTGTGCGCCGCGCTGGTAGCCGCGCGTGACGCCGTCGTCCTCGGCGAGGGTGAAGCTGCCCTTGCCCTGCGGGTAGACGTCGACGTCGAGCTGTCCCTTGTCCCGGGTCTGCCAGGACGTCGTGCCCTCCGCCCACATCGGCACCACGGCGCCGCCGCGGACGAACAGCGGCAGCTTGTCCAGCGGCGCGTCGTAGCCGTCCACAGTGGTCGGACCGGTGTAGGTCTTGCCGCTCCAGTAGTCCACCCAGGTGCCCTTGGGCAGGTAGATGCCGTTGCGCACGGACGAGCTGTCGTAGACCGGGGCGACCAGGAAGTCCGTGCCGGACAGGAACTCGTACTTCGCCTTGTCCGTCCACGCGTTCGGGTCGCCGGGGTACTCCAGCGCCAGCGGCCGGACCTGGCCGACACCGGTCTGGTGCGCCTGGACCGAGTAGCTATAGGTGTAGGGGAGCAGCCTTTCCTTCAGCAGCAGGTACTTGCGGTTGATCGAGGTGTAGGGCTCGCCCTGGCGCCAGGGCTGCTTGTCCGACTTCGCCCAGCCGTCCATGGTCATCGCGACCGGCAGGAAGGACTTCCACTGCAGGTCGCGGACGTAGGTTTGCGGGCTGCCGCCGAAGATGCCGTCGATGTCGCCGGTGTTGTAGGCGATCCCGGACAGCGTCGAGCCCGCGTAGGTCGGGATCTGCCATTTGATGTAGTCGTAGGAACCGGATTGGTCGCCGCTCCACAGCACGCCGCACCGCTGCGCGCCGGCCCAGCTCACCGGCTGCCAGACGAACCCGCGCGCGTCGCTGTTGTCCTCGATGCCCTTGTGCGCGGTGTCGCAGGCGTCGAGGGCGAACTGGTAGCCGGGACCGACCCAGGCGACGTCCAGTTTGCGCACTCGGACGCCCGCCTTGACCTCCTCGGCTTGGTTGGGCACGCCGTTCTCGGTCCACAGGCCGAGCTGCATTTTGTTGTCCCGCAAGCCTTCGCCGGTCTGCTGGAGGTTTTCGTAACCGCAGCCGTAGCCGTCGTTGACCAGCATCCAGCCGTTGGGCATGCCGTGTTCCGGATAGCCTTCGGCCACCTTCACCGCGTCCAGGGTGTGCCGTTCGCCGCGGTTGGCGTTGTGCAGGTAGCAGTCGGAATCGCCGGTCTCCAGGCCGTAAATGGGCGGGAGGAAGGGCTTGCCGACCAGATCGGTGTAGCCGGAGACGACGTCCTTGAGCCCGTCGCCGACGACGTAGGTGGCGTCGAAGCGGCGCTCGTCGTGGGTCGTGCGGACCGGACTGGTGAACGAGTAGCTGCCGGGCGCGAAAGTGTTGCGCAGCACGCCGTAACCGGCCGTTGAGGCGTAGAACGGCTGGGAGTTGGGCGCGCCGCCGTCGTTCCAGTTGTCGTCGGCGAAGATCTTGATGGTCTGGTCGCGGTGGCTGAAGCGGCCGTTCTGCTCGCCGCCGCCGACGTACTGCTCGGTCGCGCCGCGGGCGAGCGTCTGCGTGGTGGTGTCCCCGGTCCAGGACAGCGGAGCGGACTCGGCCCAGAGCTGCTTGCGGTCCGCGCCGTCGTAGAGGGCGAACTTCATCGGGTGTTTGTAGGCGCGGAGCGTGGCCTTGCCGGTGCCGATGGCCCAGTAGGAGCCTCGGTCGGTGCGCTTCGGCGTCGCAGGGGGATTTCCGTTCGGCAGCACGATCTTGCTGCCCGCCGGGTCGGTGAAGGTTCCGTCCGGCGCGAGCCAGACCCGGACCGCGGCCGCGGTGGGGAAACTGACCCGGACCGCCGCCTTGCCCGCGGTCAGGGTGGTCACCGGGCCGTCTTCGGAGATGCCGGTCAGGTCGCCGAGCTGCCCGGCGGGGGCGGTGGCGGCCTGTGCGGTGGCGGGGGCTGCGACGGCCAGCAGGACCAGCACTGCGGCCAGACAGCGAAGAGGTTGCAGATATTTGCTCATTGCATACCTTCCTTGCGCATTAAAATGCACATTGCGCTCTTGTATAGCGCACTCAGGCAGCGAAGTCACCGGCCGAAGCGGTGGAGCAGACTTCCGTCGGTAGTGGGATTCACAGGTGCGCACCGGTCGCTGGCGCGCTGAGTTCGCCGGGAGAGAAGCGGGTCACCGGCGCCCCTCGGAGCGGAAAGGCACGGACGTCCGCTGCGCGCCAGATCTGTTTGACGGCAGCACGATTCGCGCGGCGTCGCCTCCCTCCGCCTCAGCCTGTTCCCGACGCTCCCGGCCGCCTCAACCGGCCAGCAGTCGGAGCAGCCGGGCCGTCTCGGTCGCCACCGCGGACCGGCCGAGCCGCACGTACTTGCGCGGGTCGACCGCCTCGGGCTGTTCGTCCAGGAACTGCCGTACCGCGCCGGTGAACAGACCGTTGAGGTGCGTCGAGATGTTGATCTTCGCCATCCCGCCGGTCACCGCGCCGCGCAGTTCGTCGTCGGAAAGACCGGAAGACCCGTGCAGCACCAAGGGCACCGGGACGGCCTCCCGCAGCCGGGCCACCAGTCCGCGGTCGACCCGCGCGGTGCGCGACAGCATCGCGTGCGACGTGCCGACCGCCACGGCCAGCGCGTCGACCCCGGTAGCGGCGACGAACTCCGCGGCCTCGGCCGGGTCGGTGCGGGCGCCCGGCGCGTGCACGCCGTCCTTGCCGCCGACTTCGCCCAACTCGGCTTCCACGGCGATTCCCGCGGCGTTGCAAAGGTCCGCCATCGCGCGGGTGCTGCGCACATTGTCCGCATAGGACAGTCGCGAACCGTCGTACATGATGCTGTGCACGCCCAGTCCGACGCCTTCGCGGACCAGTTCGGTGTCCTCGATATGGTCGAGATGCACCAGCACCTCCACCGACGCCCGGCGCGCGATCTCCAGCGAAGCCGCGGTGATCGGAGCCAGCCCGCCGTGGTACTTCACGCAGTTCTCGCTGATCTGCAGGATCACCGGCAGCTGAGCCTGTTCGGCTCCCGCGACGATGGCCTCGGCGTGCTCCAGCAAAATCACGTTGAACGCGCCGACCGCGCCGCCGCGGTCCTGGGCCGAGGCGAGCAACCGGGTGAAGGCGGGGCGGGTGATCATGCGGATTCTCCGTTCAGGAATCTGCGGTAGGCGAGCACATCGATCTCTCCAGCGACGGGACGCAGCACGGCAGCCGCACCAGCTGCCGCCGCCTGGCACAGCGCCGCTTCCCACGACAGTCCGCGCACGAGCGCCGCGGCCAGGCCAGCGGTCGCCGCGTCTCCGGCACCGGTGGGGTTGCCGCGCACACCGGGCACGACGGGAACCGAGACGACCCCGGACGGGCCGTGCGCGGCGATGCCGTCCTCGCCCCGCGACACCACGACCATCCCGGCGCCAAGCCCGGACAACGTCGCGGCGCCCGCGGTTTCGTCGTCGGCACCGGTGGCCGCGAGAAGTTCCTCCCGGTTCGGTTTCACGTCGGCCCCGGCCCGGGCGGCGGCCAGCAAAGCGGGCCCCGACGAATCGACCAGCGTCCGGACCCCGGCTTCCCGGGCCAGCCGTACCCAGTCGCCGACCAGTCCCGGTGCGGCGTTTCGGGGCAGGGAACCGGAAATCACGAGCAGCTCCGCGTCCCGGAGCCGGGCGGCGAGCAGCGCCGAGAACGCCTCCCACTCCGCTGCGGACAGTTGGGGCCCCGGCTCGGCATACACCGTGGGATGGCCGTCGCCGGTGACCGTGACCGTCGACCGGGTCTCGGCTTCGCATGGAGCCAGGTCGAACGGAACCGCCAGCGCCGAGCCGAGCCAGCGGCCCGCGTCGCCGCCGAGCGGAAGCACAGCGTGCACCGGAATGTCCAGCGCGGCAAGGACATGGGCGACATTCACGCCTTTGCCGCCGGCTCGCCGCTGGACCTCGAGCACCCGGTTCGTGCCGCCGAGCGTGTGAGCGCCGACCCGGTAGGTGATGTCGACCGCGGGGTTGGGCGTGGCGACGACGATCATCGCAGCGCCATCAGCGTCGCACCCGCCACGGCGGCCCGATCCCCGTGGTGCGCCTGGACAATCGCGGGCGCCCGCAGCGCCCCGAGCCGATGCGCGACCGCGCGGGCGAGTGGGTCGAGCAGCAGTGGTCCCGCCTCGGCGAGGCCGCCGCCGACGACCACAGTGGAACACCCGGCCACAGCGGTGGCCCAGGCGATCGGCTCCGCGAGCGCGCGGACGCACTCGTCCCACGCCTCGACCGCGGCGGGGTCTCCGTCGCGAACCCGCACGGCGACGGCAACCGCGTCCGGGGCCCCGACGCGCCGCGCTAGCCCGGCCGCCGACGCGACCTCCTCGACGCGGCGGCCGTCGGGCAGCCGGACCTGGCCGACCTCGCCCGCCCACGGGCCCGCGTCGAACACCTCGCCGCGCACCACGAGCGCAGTCGCGAAACCGGTGCCGACCGGCGCGAACAGGACTGGTCCCGGAGCTCCGGCCGCCGCTCCGGTGCGGGCCTCGGCGAGCGCGCCCGCGCGGACGTCCTGCCCGAACACGAGCGGGATGTCGAGGCGCGCGGAGACGAGATCGCGGACGGGGACGTCCTCCCAGCCGAGGTTGACCGCCTTCACGCACCGCCCGGCGCGCTCGTCCACGATCCCCGGGACGACCAGCCCCGCCGCGTCGACCGGATAGCGCGCGACGGCACGCGCCACGAGATCGGCGAGCGCCGCGGGATCGCCGAACGGCGTCGGCTCGCGCCATTCGGCGAAAACGGAACGGCCGTCGGCCACGCGCATCTTGACCGTCGTGCCGCCGACGTCGATGCCGAGGACGGCCATCAGGCGAGGATGACCGAACGGGTCAGGGCGCGCGGGCGATCGGGATCGAGCCCGCGCCGCCGCGCCAGCGCGATCGCGAACCGCTGCGCCACGACCAGCCCGGCGAGCGGGTCGAGGTCGTGGTGCACGAACCGGGCTCCGGTGCGGGCGACCTCGCCGGCCAGCCCTTCCGGCGTCTCGCCGAACGACCACACGAGCCGGCCGGGCTGCGCGATCGCGATCGGGCCGTGCCGGTAGTCCATCGCGGGGTAGGACTCGGCCCAGAACTGCGCCGCTTCCCGGGTTTTCAGCGCGGCCTCGTAACTGATGCCGACCGCGGCACCGCGCCCGATGAAGGTGACCTGTTCGGCGTCAAGCAGCTCGTCGACCGGTTCCAGCAGAGCGCGCTCGGCTTGCCGTGCCAGCTCGTCGACGTCGTCGCCGAGGCCGGTGCGCAGCAGTGCGAGCGTGCTCGTGGCGAAGCGGGTCTGCACCACCGAACGCTCATCGGCGAACGGCAGCTCGACCACCTCGTCCGCGGCCGAGGCCGCCGGCCCGTCGCCCACCGCGGTGATCAGCGTGGTGCGCTGTCCGGCCATCGCGGACAGCAGCTCGATGATTTCGGTCGTGGTGCCGGACCGGGAGATCGCGACCACGCGGTCGTACTCGCGGCCGGCCGGGTATTCGGACCCGGCGAACGCGTCAGTGACGCCGAGGCCCCGCTGCTCCCGCGCGGCGGCATAGCTCATCGCGACGAACCAGCTGGTGCCGCACCCGACCACGGCCACCCGCTCGCCAGGCTGCGGCAGCACCGTGGCGGCCGCCACGGCACAGTCCGCCGCGGCGCGCCACATCTGCGGCTGGGAGGCCAGTTCGGCGGCCACGAAGGAACCAGGCCCCGGCGCGTCGGCCGCGTCGGGTGTGGGGGACTCCGGAGAGAACGACTCGGGGGAAGACGGCTCTGTCATGAAGGCCCTTCGATCCGTGAGCGGCAAAGTGAGCGCAGGCCTCAGTGTAGACGATCGTTTGTGCTTGAAGTAAGCGATTTACGTCATCTTCAATCATCACAGGTGGCCGTGATGGTCGCCCGGCGCTTCTGCCGGCGGAACTCGCCCGTCGCGAGCCCTCGCCGACTCCCAGCCCGGCGCGGGCCGGCTCCGGCGGCAGCTACACGACTGGCGTAACTGTGTGCCCCGGCCGACGAGTGAACGTCCGGTCGAACCCACTGCAAGACCCGGCATTCGGCGCTACAGCCGGTGCGCGGCCTCCACCAGGTCGGGTGATCGCGACGACAGGACACCCTCCCGGACCGATGCGAAGGTGATCTTGCGATGGGTGTGTTCAGGGAGAGGCGCGGATGGACACAGTGGTCGGACGGATCATCCCGATGACGGTCGTGGCGTTGCCGGTGTCGCAGGTCCTGTGGGTGGTGCTGGCGGTGCGCCGGAGCAGGCGTTCGCCGGCCTCGATCGCGACGTTCACCGCCGCGATCGACACGGCGATCCTGCTCTGCGCCGGGCTGGTCGTCGTCCTGGTGACGGCGCCCGCCGGGGACGGCGAAGGCAGCACCCTGCATCTGATTCCGGGTCAGGACATCGCCGAACTGGGAGGAGACGCGGGCTGGCAGATCGCGGGAAACCTGGTGCTGCTGGCACCGCTGGCGGCGCTGGTCCCGTTCCGCTTGCGCTGGCTGCAGTCGCTCGTCCGAGTGGCAGCGGCCGCGGCGCTCGTCTCGATCGGGATCGAAACCGTGCAGTATCTGCTGGACGCCGGCCGGGTCAGCGCCACCGACGATGTACTGCTGAACACCATCGGCGCCACCGCCAGCGCGAGCCTGACTCGCGGTCTCTGGGGTGTTCTTTCCCCGACGATCCCTCGCCCTCGCGAAAGCATCGAGACCGCAGCCTCAAGCCCCGCCGCCGGGCTGCCGGATTTTCGCGGTGCTGCTCGCTCGGGGGACCCGGACTCGCCCGCCCCTGATCTGGTTTAGCGCGCAGGCACGGCCTGTCCGTGTTTTCGCGAACGGCTGACGGCGGAGGCAATCCGCACTAGCCGCATCGGCAACAGCGCCGCCGGGCCTGCCGAGCGGTCCACTGTGGAGCATCAGCGTGGCGTTGCCGCACTCCCGTCCCGGGACGGCACACACAAGGGCCTTCGCCCGAACCGCCGCGTCGAGGTGCCGTTGCGTCCTCCTGCGCTACCGCGAACTTGCCGAGTTGGGCCGACCACGGCGGAGGTGACGATGCTGGACGAGACAGATGCCGCGGGACGCTGATGCGACCAGCCAGCTGAACGCGCCGTGCGTGTGGCCGAATCTCGAGACCGGGGGCCGACAACGGTCGGCCCCCGGTGGCTGACGGTCCCCGCGTCAGCCTCGCTGCGGATGGTCGAGCGCCAGCAGCATCGCCGCCGACCAGCTGAAGCCGCGTGAGTTCATCGGCGCGCCGTCGGTGGGGTTGTAGTTCTCCATCAGCGGCCCGTTGCCCGACATGCCGGCCGCGTTCGCGCGCAGCTGGTCGGCCAATGCCGCTGAGTCGGCGCCGTATCCGTAGCGCTGCAGGCCCGTCAACGCGAAGTACGCGTGGTCCAGCCAGACCGCGCCGCGCCAGTAGCCGGTCGGCTGGTAGTACGGCGAGCTGGCCGAGGTGGTCGGGAACGGCATGCGGGTGTCGAATTCGGTGGGGGACAGGAGGTTCTTCCGCACGGCTGCCGCCTGGCCGGGAGTGGCGACGCCGGCCCACAGGGGGATGACGCCTTCGATTCCCTTGCCGCGTGCGGTCAGCCGCCGGCCGGTGCCCAGTTCCGTGTCGTAGAACCAGCCGGTGGCCGGGTCGAACATGGTGCGCTGGACGGTGGCCGCGACGACGGCCGCCGAGGCGCGGTAGGACTGGGCGGCGCGGCGGTCGCCGAGCCGGTCGGCGATCAGCGCCAGGGTCTTCTTGTCCATCACCAGGTAGGAGTTGAGGTCCACGGACTCCTGGGCGAGTGACGAACCGACGACCTGTCCGGACGGCGAGGTGTTGTCCACGACGGTGGTGCCGAGCTTCGCGTCGAAGCGCGGCGCGTTGTCCATTCCGCTTTCCCACGCCGCCGCCAGCCGCTTGTCCTCGGCGGTCGCGTTGGCCGGATCGACGGTGGCGCCGTACTCGGCGAGGCCGTTGCGATCGTGGTCGCGGTCGCGGTACCACCAGGCGTGGTAGGCGGCCAGCTTCGGGTACATCTCGCGCAGGAACCCGAGATCGCCGTTGCGCTGGTAGACCGACCAGACCGCCCAGGCCGCGAGCGGCGGTTTGGAATTGCGCTCGTTCCAGTTGCCGCCGCCGCGGGCGGGGTCGTTGTAGAAGACGGCGTCCGGGATCATCCCGGCGTCCTGCGGCCGGGTCGCCGACGCCGCGGTCACCTGGTAGTCGAACATGGAGCGGATCTGGGATTCCGCCAGTGCCGGATCGAACACCGCGGTGCCGACCGCCTGCTTCCAGGTGTCCCACGCCCACAGGCCGTTGAACCACTTGTTGGAGATCGCGGGCGTGATGCCGTCGTGCTTCAATGCGCCGGCTGCACTGCGCCAATTGGTGATCAGCGTTTCGGTCGCCTTCACCGCCAGCCTCCGCCGGTTCGGCGGCACTCCGCGAGTGGCCGCCGCGACGTAGCCGTGCCAGCGAGCGTCGTTCTCGGCGGCGGTGCGCCAGGGCTCAGCCAGTGCGCGTTTCGCCGCCGGCGCGTCGGCGGCGGCCTCGGCGGGGGTGAAGGTGTAGGACTCGGTCCAGGTCAGCGTTCGCCGGCCGTGCGGGCCGAGCTGCAGGGGTGCGTCGCGGGTGGTGGTGTACGTGTCGCCGGTGACCGTGGTGGTCACCGGGTCGGCGTGAGCGACCTGGAACCGTTCGGTGCCGTCAGTCAGGTAGTCGTTGGTTTCGCGCACCTTGGCGAAGCCGACAGCGACGCCGTCCTTGGTCGCGGAGAGCCGGGGAGCGTCGTGTTCGGGTCCGGCGTCCGGCCGAGGCAGTGTGCCGCTCCATCCTGCGCCGACCGACCGCCGCCGGTGCTCCGTGTTCTCCACAGTGGCCTGGACCAGTGCGGTGCGGTTGCTGGCGTAGCGCAGTTCCATGACGACGCGCAGGCCGTCGACTTCGAAGCTCTGCCGCAGCGCGCCGGGCAGCGAGCTGAATGCCGGACGGCGAGCGTCGGCGAGGTTGATCCGGTGCCCGGCTTCGTTCAGGCTGAGCCGGCTGAAACCGGCGCTCAACCACCACGGGTACTCCTGCGCGAGGTACAGCGGCCCGGTGAACGCACCGTAGGACGCGTTGTCGCCGACCTTGGGCAGCGCGTAGGCGTGCCACGCGCCGCGGTCGGCGAATACGTTGATGTCGCTGACGTCGCCGCCAGCCGCGCCGGGCAGCGCCGATGCGGGCACGCCCTGCAGATCGAGCACGTCCGCGTAGGACGAGGCGGCCTCCTCCCCGGAGTACTCGGACGCGACCGCAGGGGGCGGGAGAAGGAGAGCGGCACCGACGGTGATTGCCGCGAGAGCTGTGCGCGAACGGAACATGACCACCTTCCTGAGCGAGGGAATCGACTCGCCCGGAACACCGCGGAGCCAGCGGGATCGCCAGCAGCCGCAACGGTTCGGGGTGTCGCTTCTCCACATCAACGGGGCACGATATCGCCAGGCTGCCAGCGTGCCCAGACCCGACGCGATCTTGGTCGGTTCGAAGGTTTCCGCGTGCTTTCGTTGGTCTGCAACGGGCAAGACGCGGCCGCACCCCGCCGGCTTGAGCACGGCGGCATCGGCCGGATCGGGCGCGCCGCGTTCGCTACCGTCGCTGCGCCGTTCGGGCGCGGGATTGCGACAAACGTGAACATACCTTCGTCGGTGTCGCGCTTGCCCGGAACTGTTCGAGAATCACGAACCTCAGGTTGATCACGTTCCGTTTCCACGACGAGACCGCCCGGACGGGAGGCTCATGGTCCTGATCCGGTCGCCCGACGCCCCAGGGAGGAGATCCCTCCGCACCTAGCCGAGCCCGGCACCGAATCCGGAGGCCCGGATGCGGGCTCCCCATTCGGTGCACGTCCTTTCTCTCCCGTTCCGCACAGGAGGAAACACATGCGATCGACACGTTTCAGGCTGAGCGTCCTCGCCGTCGGCTCGTTCGGCACGCTGGCCCTCGCCATGACCACCGTGCCCGCCGCGTCCGCGGCGGCGACACCGGCCTCAGTCATGAGCAGCCTCGGCTCCGCCACCGGCGGGCACTACCTCGACGCCAGCGGCGCTTCAGTCGTCACTGTGCTGAACGACGCCGACGCGGCCAAGGTGCGCGCTTCCGGCCTGAACGCGAAGGTGGTGAAGTACAGCCTGGGCCAGCTCGGCACGCTGAAACAGCAACTGGACGCCACCGGCGGCGTGCCCAGCGCCGGTTGGGGCCTCGACCTCGCCCGCAACCAGGTTGTCGTCGACGTCTACGACGCCACCCCGAAGGCACAGAAGGACGCGCTGCTCGAGACCGCCCGCCAGCACGGCGACATGGTCCGCGTCGAACACCATCCCGGTGCCATGTCGTTGTTCATCAAGGGCGGCGACAAGATCAGCAACGGCCAAGCGTCCTGCTCCAACGGGTTCAACGTGGAGAAGGACGGCAAGAAGCTGCTCCTCTCCGCCGGCCACTGCGAGAAACTCGGCGGCGGCGGTCCGTGGAACGACGGCCAGACCGTCGACGCGGTGTTCCCCGACGAGGACAACATGCTCGTGGAGAACGCTTCGGGCGAGGGACCGAGCGAGATCAACGACGGCACCAAGATCACCGAGTTCGCCGACGCGACAGTGGGCGAGCAGATCAAGCGCGCCGGGATCACCTCCGGCGTGACCTCAGGCGAGGTCACCAAGGTCGACTACACCTTCGAAGCGGAGGGCTACACGGTCTACCACGAGTTCTGCACGACCGCGCACTCCGACCACGGCGACTCCGGCGGTCCGGCCTACGACGGGGGCAAGGGCCTCGGCACCCTCTCCGGCGGAGACACCCAGACCTCGTGCTTCTTCCCGGCGACGCTGTCGGCCAAGCGGTACGGCGTGACGCTGCCCCAGTCCTGACCCGAAGGTGCCGTCGGGAGGCGCTGGTCCTTCCGGCGGCACGTCCAGCGTGCTGATTCATTCCTGGCTGGACGGCCGGTTGTCGGCGGGTGACGGGGTCGCGCGCCGACAACCGGTATTTCTGCGGGTGAAGGGGCAATAGAGGTGCTGCGAGCCCCTGACCTCTTCGGTCGCGGGCCGGAACGAACCGCGCAATGCTTCTTCTAGTGGCGCCGACGAAAATTCCGCCGGGGCAATGCTGAATGCGGATCGACGGCGATTACTTCCGTTGTTCGATCCGGTAGCTGCCATTGTTGCCGAGCACGAATCGTTCGAGGGGGTAGTAGGTGCGGTAGCAGCCGATTTTGAAGACGCAGAGCGCGATCTTCGCCTGCTTCACCAAGGTCGCTTCGTAGTGCGTGGATCCGGGGTAGCTGAGCTGGTTCTGGATGAGGCCCTGGTAGTCGGCGACACCGCCGCCGTCCTCCTTGAGGTAGTCGTAGTGGCGGATGTTGCTGACGGTCTTGCCGTCGTAGCACCAGTCGACTCGCACGGCCCATTTCACCGCAGTGGCGTGGGTGGTGCTCGGGTAGCTGATGTAGCGATCCGCGAACGTGCAGCTGGTTTTGGCCAGCGCGGCGGACGCGGGCTGACCGGCGGATGCCGTGGCTGCCAACGCCACCGTCGCGGACGCCGCGAGGACTGCCTTTCGAAGCACCTGCACGACCGGCCTCATTCCTCTGTGGACACCGTGGGCGGTTGATCGACTTCACATAGTAAGAACCCGGTTGTGGAGGCGCAACGGACACGAACGGGTGGACAGGCCGCGTCTCGTCCGCGAATCGGGTTGCCCGAAGCTGCCGGAATTCATTTCCTCGAGGAAATGATTCTGGTGTGCCGACCACTGGAGTTCGTGCTGCGAAAATACGAGATCGCTTACCACTCGGCTCGCCAGAATCCCGCCCGTCAAAGACTGAGCTGTACGGGCTCCCAGGTCGCCATAGGAAGTCCGTGCTCAGCAGCGAATTGGGCGGCCGAGAAGTCGTCGAGCAGCTCGCCCCGGTCGTCGACCAGGCGGCACGCCATCGCGACGGGATGGTGACCGGCAGCGGAGACGAGGCCGACCGCTCGTTCCCACACCCGTGGGCGGCCCGTGTCAGCGCAGCGGATCGGCAGCACGTGTCCGGGCCGGATCAGATCTGCGGGGACAGCGTGCGGGTCGGCGAGCACCTGCATGGTCCGGGCGCGGTCGCGGGCGGAGATGCCGGTCCCGGTGCCGACGGCGTCGACGGCGACCGTGAACGACGTGCCGCTGTCTTCGGAGCCGAGTACCGGCTGGTCGGGGATCCGCAGACGGTCGAGCCAGGCGGACGGGGCGGCGGCGTGGAGGAGGCCGCTCGAATACCGCACGGCGAAGTGCAGGAGTTCGGGTGTCGAGGACTGGGCGGGCAGGACGAGCACTGCTCCGTCGTCGTCAGGAAGCACCGCGGGGCGGCCGGAGGCGAGGGCTGCACGAACAGCGTCGGTCGGTGCCGGAAGGGTGCAGAGGTCGGTCATCGTGGGTTTCCTTGCGGTCGTCAGGGTGCGCTGTCGCCGGTGCGCAGGCCCGCGAGCAAGGCGCGCCGGCTGGCGCGGACGTGTTCTCGCATGACCTGTTCGGCGCTGTCGCCGTCTTTGGACAGGATCAGTTCGAGGACGTGGTGGTGTTCGCGGTCGGACTGGTGCGGCCGTCCCGGTTGTTTGAGCGAGGTGGTGACGAGGCGGGAGTAGGCGAGCTGGTTCATCAGGGTGCGGTAGTGCGCTTCGAGTTTGCGGTTGTCCGCGCCGACGATGATCAGGTCGTGGAATTCTTCGACGAGCTGGGCGTAGCGCGCCCGGTCGTCGGCGTCGACGGCGAGGTCGGCTTGGCGCAGATTCTCTTTGAGCTGGTCGATCTCGGGCACTTGGCCGCGCTGGGCGAGCAGGCGCGCCGCGGCTCCTTCGAGGAGTTCCTTCATTTCGAACAGTTCGGTGATTTCCCGGCGGGACGGTGCGGTGACGAAGGTGCCGACGCGCGGGCGGATCTCGACCAGGCCTTCGGTCTGCAGCTGTTTGAACGTTTCCCGCACCGGGGTCCGGCTGACGCCGAACTCCTCGGCGAGCGCGAGTTCGGACAGGCTCGTCCCGGGCGAGACCTCGCCGGCGATGATGCGCCGCCGGATCTCGGCGATCAGCCTGCCCTGGATGGAGCCGGTGCTCGTCCCGTTGACGCCAGCCATGGTGCCTGTCTCCCTTCGCCTGTCCCGCGTTCCGCTGCCTGCCTAGGCCAGCGGGTCGAGGGCGCTTCCGTCGAAGAACCTACCTGCGCTGTACACCATCGACGGGATGTCGGCGGCCTCCGCGTGGACGACCCGGCAGATGAACACGGTGTGCGTGCTGGCCAGCAGCCGCTCGCGGATCTCGACCTCCATCCGCGCGGCGCTGCCCTCAAGGAGCGGGCTGCCGTGCGGGCCCGGCGTCCAGTCCAGGCCGGCGAACTTGTCGGCGGATTTCGTCGCGAAAGTCTTGACGACGTCGAGCTGCCCGGCGGACAGGATGTTGATCGCGAGGTGCCCGGTCCGGTACAGGCAGTCGTGCGTGGAGGACGTGTGCTGGACGGCGACCATCACCGTCGGCGGGTCGAGGGAAATGCTGGAGAACGCGTTGACGGCGAGCCCTCGCGGGGTGTCCTCGTCGAGGGCGGTCACGACGGTGACGCCGCTGACGAACCGGCTGTTGACCTGCTTCATCAGGTCCGGGTCGGGGAAGGTCATCGGGGTGTTCCGCAAAGGCGGAGCCGAAGTCATGGCGGTCACCGGTCCTGTCCGACGGCGACGATGCCGAGTGCGGTGAGCAGGGCACGCGGGTCCCAGGTGACTGTCTCCTCGACGATGCGGTCGTCGCTGAACCGCGCGAAGGTGGCCCCGTTGACGGCGACGGACCGGTTCGTCGCGGGAACGCCGAGGAACGATTGGGTGTGGGAGCCGGTGCTGTGCCAGCGAATGGCCGCGCGGTCGCCTTCGACGACGATTTCGTCCACGACGGTCGTCAGGTCCGGGAACGCGGAGCGGGTCGAGACGATGGAGGCTTTGAACTGGTCGCGGTCGTGTTCGGCGCCGCCGCTTTCGATCCGGCGGTAGCCGGGGCTGAGCAGGTCGTCGAGAGCGTCGACCTCGCCGCGGTCCCAGGCGCTCTCCCATGCGTCGCGGATGCGGTCGCGCCGGGAGTCGTTGTCGCGCATGACGATGTGTCCCTTCTCTTGGTGCGGGCGGTCAGGATGTCCGGGCTTTGCTCTTGACCTCGGCGGCACTGACGGCGGAGTCCTCGAAAACCGGTTTCTCGCGGTGCCACAACGGAGGCAGCCGGTAGGTCAGGACGAAGACGATCGCTGCGACGCCGAAGCCGACGAAGTACGACAGGTCGCCCCACTCGGGATGCGCTTTCGCCATGGGGCCGACGTAGAACGACAGGTTCCAGAAGAGCGCGGAGACCGCCGCGCCGACCACCCAGGCGACGAAGCCCCATTCGAGGATCCGGCGGGAGTCGTAGAGTTCGTCGATGCGCGACCGGTCGCGCCGGTGCCCGAGTGCGTAGTCGAGGAGCAGGACCGCGCCGAACGGGGCGATCAGGTATGCGCCGAGGAACAGGAAGGTCTTGAACTTCGCTTCGAAACCCTCGTCCGCCCACAGGCTGATGGCGTAGGCGACTGCGCAGATGGCGGTGACCGCGGTGCGGCGGCTGATCGGGATCCGCAGCGTCTGCACCGAGATCGCGCCGCCGTAGACGTTCAGGAAGTTCTGCGAGAACGACGAGATCAGGATGACCAGCAGCGCGGGGATGTGGAACGGGCCGGTCAGCCGGTCGAGCGCCTCGATGGGGCTCTCGCCGGACGCGGCCGAGTTGCCCAGCAGCGCGCCGGCGATGCCCAGCCAGGACAGCGACAGGAAGTTGCCGGCGAAGGTCCAGACGCCGGTGGCGCGGTTGACGCGGTTGCTGTCGGGCAGGTAGCGGGAGTAGTCCGAGGCGAACGGCCACCAGGCGATCAGGAACGACAGGAAGTACCCGGCGAAGGTGATCCAGCCGCCCGTGCCGCCGATCCAGCCGGACGCGTGCGGGTTGGCCTGGAAGCTGCCGGTCCCGCCGCGGCTGACGGAGACGACGGTGATCATCACGAAGCCGAAGAACAGCACGACCGCGAGGATCCGTTCGAGGTAGTGGATCATGTTGTAGCCGAACACGGCCACGACGAGCTGCAGCACGACCAGGACCAGGGTGCCCAGCCAGTAGGGGACGGCCGGGGCGAGCGCCTTGAGCGCCTGCCCGCCGAGGATGACGGTGACCGCGGCCCAGCCGATGCCGGCGAAGACGTTGACGTAGGCGACCGGGATGAAGTTCCCGAAGAACCCGAGCGGCCCGCGGGCCTGGATCTGCTGGGCGACGCCCAGGCGCCCGCCCATCCGGGAGAAGACGCCCATCAGCACCGCGCCGAGCAGCGAACCGCCGATGATCGCGGTGACCGCGGACGTGAGCGACAGCCCGAAGCCGGACGCGACGAACCCGAGCACCATGATCGGGAAGTTCATGCCGGCGGCGAACCAGATGAAGAACTGCGAGACGGGCTTGCCGTGCCGTTCGGAGTCGGGGATCGCGTCCACCCCGTACGGCTCGACCACCGCGATCCGGTCGCGGTAGTGCAGGTCCGGTGCTTCCCCGGCCGGTACCGGGGATGCAGCGTCGTTGCTGGGCATCGGATCACCTTTCGCAGGGGGATCGAAGCGGGGGAGACGGGGCGGACGGCTTGTGTCCGGAGCGGCCGGTACCGCGGCCGCGGCCACCTCCCTGGCATGCAAGAGAAGGTAGGCGTGGCCGCGCTTGCATGTCAATGGGCTGCGACGGCCCGTGCGGAAAAGGACCCGCGGCACGGCTGGCAGCTATGCAATCAGATCGCCTTTGAGCTGCGTTTACATGCGATTCTGCTCGTCGAAGCGGCACCTTTGGCGGGCCGCGGGGGTGCGGTCTGCGGCCGATCCCTTGACGTCTGACGCGCTCAGACTTACGGTCTGTGGCATGCAAGAGGAAGCGAGCGCTGACGAGATCGGCCTGCGCAAGGTCGTGGTCTACCGCGAAGAGGTGGTCACCGAGGCCGGTGCGCGGCCCGCGCGGCCCGCGGTGCAGGCGAGCGTCGCCGCGGTGCTGCGGAATCCGTGGCTGGGCACGAGTCCTTCGCGGGACCTGTCGCCGGAGGTCGTGTCGATCGCGCCGGTCCTGGCCCGGGTCCTGACCGGCCGGCTGCTGGGCGCACTGGGCGGGGTCGACGCCATCGAGGCGTTCGGGAAAGCCGCGGTGGTCGGCAACGCCGGCGAGATCGAGCACGGCGGCGCGCTGATCCACACCCCGTACTTCGGCAACCTGATGCGCGAATTCCTCGACGGCGAATCGATCATCTGCTTCGCCGACACCCGCGCGGAGGCCGGTACGACGCTGGTGGTTCCGTTGTGGCACAAGACCCACGCCGCGACCCGAAGCCACTACCAGACGGTCACCACGCGGATCTCCGACGCGCCCCGGCCCGGCGAGATCGTCGTCGTCGCCGCGGCCTCCACCGGCCCTCGTCCGCATCCCCGCATCGGGGACCGCACCACCGATCCCGCTGTCACCTCGAAGAAACTGGAGAGCGTTCCGTCATGAAGCTGCGCAAGATCGTCACTGTCGTCGAGGAGACCCTGACCGAGGGCGGCCGCCCGGTGGAGCCGGCCGCGCGGGTCGCCGTGGTCGCCGCGATCATCGAAAACCCTTGGCACGGAAAGGGATTCGTCGACGACCTGGCTCCCGGGATCGAGGCGACGGCCTCGGACGTCGGAGCCCTGCTCGCCCCCCGGGTGATGGAGGCGCTGGGCGGCCCCGCGGAGGCGTACGGCAAGGCTGCCATCGTCGGGTTGGACGGCGAGATCGAGCACGGCTCGGCGCTCATCCACACCCTGAAGTTCGGCGACCACTTCCGCAAGGCGGCCAACGCCACCACGCTGCTGCCAGCCGTCGAAAAGCGCGCACCGGCGGGGATCGTCTTCGACATCCCGCTCAAGCACATCACCGACGCCACGATCCGCTCGCACCACCAGACGGTCGAGGCCCGCATCGCCGACGCGCCGCACGCCGGCGAGATCGTCGTGGCTCTCGCCGCCGCCGCGCAGGGACGCCCGCAGCAGCGGCTCGCTCCGCTCACGACCGAGCAGTAACCGCCGATGACCGCGCAGACGCTGGTTCTCCTGCACGGCGTGGGCCTCGACCGCACCGTGTGGGAGCCGGTGACCGAACTGCTCGGCGGCCGGTTCCGGATCGTCGCGCCCGATCTGCCCGGCCACGGTTCGCGTCCGCCGGTACCCGAGGGCACGACACTGGGCGATCTCGCGGCCGGCGTCGCCGGAGAGATCCCGCCCGGCGCGCACGTGGTGGGATTCTCGCTCGGCGCGCTCGTGGCGCAGCACTTGGCGGTGCACCGTCCGGAGCTCGTGGCGACGCTGACCTCGGTCAGTTCGGTCTGCCGTCGTACCGAGGCCGAGCGGGCGGCGGTGCTGAAGCGCTTGGCCACGGCGGAGGCCGACCCGCAAGCGAGTACGGCCGCGTCGTTGCGCCGGTGGTTCGACGGGACGGAGGTGTCCGCGGACCGGATCCGCGCCACCGAAGCCACGTTGGAAGCCAATGACCCGGACAGTTTCGCCCGCTGCTACCGGGTTTTCGCGACGGCCGACGCGGAGATCGGGCCGCGGCTCGGGGAAATCCGGGCTCCGGCGCTCGCGGTCACCGGCGAACTTGACCCGGGCTCCACCCCGGAGATGACCCGTCGGCTCGCCCGGGCCGTCCCGGACTGCGCGGCGGAGGTGATCCCGGATGCCCGGCACATGCTTCCCGTCCAGAAACCCCGCGAACTCGTCACCTGTTTGACCGCATTCATCGGAAGGTGCTCCCATGTCTGAGCCGCGACGGCTGTACCACTTCATCGGCGGCAAGCCGACGCCGCCGGATTCGGGCGAGTATTTCCCGAGCGCCAACCCGGCCACCGGCGAGATTCTGTACGAGGCGGCGCGCGGCAACCACCGAGACATCGCCGCTGCCGTGGAAGCCGCCCGCAAGGCGTTCGACGACTCGCAATGGCAGGCGCTGAGCCAGACGCGGCGCGGTCATCTGCTGCGCCGCCTCGGCGACCTCATCGCCGAGAACGCCGAAGAGCTCGCTCGCTCGGAAAGCCTCGACAACGGGAAACTGTTGCGCGAAATGCGCGGCCAACTCGCCACTTTGCCGGAGTACTACCACTATTACGCCGGGCTTGCCGACAAGATCCAGGGCGACGTGATCCCCACGTCCGACCGGCGGGTCCTCAACTACACGGTCCGGGAGCCTCTGGGCGTCGTCGGCGCCATCACGCCCTGGAACTCGCCGCTCACCCTGACCAGCAGCAAACTCGCACCGGCTCTGTGCGCGGGCAACACGGTCGTGATCAAGCCGTCCGAGCACACGTCCGCGACGGTGCTGCGCCTCGCCGAACTCGCTGTCGAGGCGGGCTTCCCGCCCGGAGCGGTCAACGTCGTCACCGGGTTCGGCAGTGAGGCGGGGCAGCCGCTGGTCGACCACCCCGGGCTCGCGAAGATCTCGTTCACCGGCAGCACCGCGACCGGGTCGCGGATTGCCGCCGCCGCGGCGGGCCGGTTCGTCGGCTCGACGCTCGAACTCGGCGGGAAATCGCCGAACATCGTCTTCGAGGACGCGGACGTCGCGAACGCGGCAACCGGTGTGGTGGCGGGCATCTTCGCCGCCGCCGGGCAGACCTGCATCGCGGGCAGCCGGGTGTTCGCCCACCGCGCGGTGTACGACGAACTGCTCGAACGCGTCAGCGAGCGAGCCCGCAGCATCCGCATCGGCGACCCGCTCGCCGACGACACCGAACTGGGCCCGCTCGCGTTCCCGGACCAGCGCGACAAGGTCGCGTCCTATGTGGACCTCGCCCGCGGCGAGGGCGCCCGGGTGCTGACCGGCGGCCGCGCCACCGACGGCGGGCTCGGCGGCTGCTTCTACGAACCTACGGTGCTGGTGGATGTCCACAATGGAATGCGCGCCGTGCGCGAGGAAATCTTCGGTCCGGTCGCCGCGATCATGCCGTTCGACACCGAAGACGAGGTCGTGGCGCTCGCGAACGACACCGACTACGGGCTTGCCGCGGGCGTGTGGACGACGAATCTCGCCCGCGCGCACCGGATGGCGGCTCGGCTCGACGCCGGCACGGTGTGGGTGAACACCTACCGCGCCATGTCGCCGATGTCGCCCCGGCAAGGTTTCAAGGCCAGCGGTGCCGGCGTCGAGCACGGAACCGAGACCATCAAGGAGTACACCCGCCTCAAGAGCGTCTGGATCAACACCGACGAAGGCCCGGTGCCCGATCCCTTCGTGATGCGGGGCTGACCGTGCCGAACGTCGACATCAGCCTCGCCGAGGGCCGGACCGAACAGCAGATCCGCGACCTGATCGCGGCCGTGCACGAAGCGGTGCTCAGCACCGTCGGCACCCGGCCCGAACACATCCGCGTCCTCGTCCGCGAAATCCCCCGGACCCATTGGGCCACCGGGAACCAGACCATCGCCGAGATGAACGACGGCCGACCGAAGGAGTTTCAATGAGGTTCTCCCTCTTCGTCCACATGGAACGCTGGGACGAGCAGACCACCCACCGCGAGCAGTTCGAGAACCTGGCCGAACTGGCGCTCATGGCCGAGGCCGGCGGGTTCGGCACCGTGTGGGTCGGCGAGCACCACGCGATGGAGTACACGATCGCACCCAGCCCGATGCCCGTCCTCGCCTACCTCGCCGCCAAAACCAGCACCGTCCGGCTCGGCGCGGGGACCATCATCGCCCCGTTCTGGAACCCCGTCCGCGCCGCCGGCGAAACCGCGCTGCTGGACGTGATCAGCAACGGCCGCATGGAAGTCGGCATCGCCCGCGGCGCCTACCAGATCGAATTCGACCGGCTCGCCCCCGGCCTGAAGGCCACCGACGGCGGCAAGCACCTGCGGGAACTGGTGCCCGCGGTCCGCGCGCTCTGGCAGGGCGACTACGCCCACGACGGCGAAATCTGGCAGTTCCCGACCGCGACCAGCGTCCCCAAACCGGTCCAGCAGCCGACGCCGCCGATGTGGGTCGCCGCCCGCGACCCCGCCTCGCACGATTTCGCGGTCGAACAGGGCTGCAACGTCATGGTGACGCCGCTGATGAAGGGCGACGAGGAGGTGGCCGCCCTCAAGGAGAAGTTCGACACCGCGGTCGGCAACCACCCCGAAGTCCCGCGGCCCGAGATCATGGTGCTGCGCCACACCTACGCCCACTCGCCCGACGACCCCGACGGCTGGCGCCCGGCGGCCGCGGCGATTTCCCGGTTCTACCGCACCTTCGACGCCTGGTTCGGCAACAAGACCGCGCCGGAGAACGGTTTCCTCGAACCGAGCCCGGAAGCGAAGTTCGCCGACCGCCCGGAATTCGCGCTCGATTCCTTGCACCGGACCGCGATGATCGGCACCCCGGAGGAGATCATCGCGCGGCTCAAGGAGTACGAAGCCTTGGGCATCGACGAATTCAGCTACTGGACCGACAACAGCATGACGCACGAAGAGAAGAAGGAATCCCTCGCCCGCTTCATCTCCGACGTCGTGCCGGTGTTCTCCTGACTGACCGCCGTCACGCGCCGTCGGGGTCGTCGCGCTTCTGGCGCAGCGATCGGCGTACCAGCATCGCCGTCTGAGACGGCGCCGAACACGCGCTGTACCGCTTGCTGCGCCTCGAATGCTCTTCAACACCAATCGCAGCGCCGACGGCCGCGATGAAGAGCAGCCCGGAAACGAGCGACGTCGACTGGGTGCGCAGCGGGCCGACCCGCGGCTCGCGGCCGCGCAACCAGCGTCGCGACGACAGGCGCAGGTGGTCCCGCAACAGGGCCAGCGCGAACAGCGGCGCTGCCATCCCGACGGCGTAGACGGCCATTAGCAAGGCACCGTAGGCCGGGTGCGCGCCGAGCGCGGCGACAGTCAGGATGCCGCCCAAGCAGAGGGCCGGAGCAGAATCCGGCGAGGCCGTATACCGTGTCGAGCGCGAAAACCGGTACCAGGCTGGAGATTCGCCATTTCCCGGCGAACCGCCCGGCCGCGGTTCTGCCGAATCCCAGGCCGGCGATCGTCATCAGCCTGAGCAGCAGCAGTGCGCCGGCTTCGCGAGCCTGGCGGATCATGGTGACCGGCAGCAGCGCGACGTCGTCGAGCCCGCTCCGGCCGGGACGCCGGGGCGACCTGCCCCGGAACGTGGTCGCCGACTTCGCGGATCTGGTGCTGCCGTTCGCAAGGCTCTGGCACGGCAGCGGGTGTCGCTCAGCGGTTCGGGCCTCCAGGACGGCCCGGCGGACGCCGGATCACGGCGCCGCCGGGGCCCGGCTGAGGAATCCCGCATAGATGATCTTCAACAGCACCGCGTAAGCGTGCTGCTGGTCCGCGCTGATCTGCTGTTCCTCGGTCAGCCCGCTATTCAGCGCTTCGATCCGGCCGATGATGCGCTCCAGGTCCGCCAGGACGTCGACCGGCGCGGGAATGAAGATGCCTCGTTCCACGAAGCGGATCACCGTGCTCACGTACTCGTCGGCGCTTGCCAGGTCCGCCTTGGTGTTGCCCAGGTCGTGGTTCAGCACGCCGCGAGGGAAAGGAAGCCATCGCCACAGCGTGTACGCGTCCTGGAAACTCAGCATTCCGCTCCTCTTCCGGTTCCGCTTGCGCCGCAACGACACGATCCGGCCGTCCGGTCTGATGATCCCGCCCATGCCTTCGCGCCCGCGAGGTACTGCCCAGGCGTGATCGGACCGCCTGTCTCTCCCCAGTGCTTGCCGAAATCGTACTGGAAGCTGTGCTGCGGACAGGGAACGTGTTGTGCACCCGCAGCGGAATGTTGCCCGCACCCGGCCATCGATCGCGCCCAGTTGGCGTTACGCAGCCCGGGGTCAAGCGCTGATCATCGTCACCACGCCGGACGTCACGATCAGGCCGACGATCGCCCGGTCGAACACCGTGCGCGGGATCCGTCCGATGAGGCGGCCGCCGAGGATGTTTCCGGCCAGGGCGGCCAGGACCAGGGTCGGGAGTCGGGCGCCCAGGTCGGTGGTGTCGAACTGGCCTGCGGTGACCAGGAGGAGCAGGGACAGGCAGTTGGTCACCACGAAATAGCCCGCCAGGTCGCCGACGAAGGTTCTTGGCGGGACTTTTGCGGAGGCGAGCAGGACGGCTGGTGGTGCGCCGTTCAAAGAAGTGGTGGTGGAGAGGTAGCCGCCTAGCAGGCCGGCGACGGTTTGCTTGATCGTGGTTGCGGGGTGGGCTTCGCGGGTCGGGCGGAGCAGCAGGCGGAGGCCGGAGAGGACGACCACGGTGCCGGCCAGGATGCGGAGGGCGTGCGGCTGGAGCAGGTGCAGGGTGAGTGCGCCGGCGGCGGCGCCGGGGAGGCTTGCGGCGCCGAGGACGGCTACGCGGCGCCAGGCGATGTGGTTTCGTTCGCGGTGAAGCACCGCGAGCCTGGTGATCATGGTGGTGATCAGGTTGATCACGACGACCTGCGGCAGCGGAAGTCCGATGAGCAGCAGCAGGGGAGTGCCGACCAGAGACGCGCCGAAACCGGTCAGGCCGCCGATGAAGCCTGCGAAGGCGACGGCCAGGGCGCCGAGGATCATGTGGCCGCCTGGTGGGTGGGGGAGCATAGGACAGCGCGGTGCGGGCCGAGAGACGTGCCGGAGAGGGTCACGTGACCACCGCTTGGCCTACCAAAGCCAGGGACAGCACGGCGAGGATGCCGAGAACGATCCGGCGGACATCGCCGCCGCCGTGGCGGTACAGCCAGGTTCCGGCGGCGACTCCGGCCAGGGCGATGGGGAGGAAGAGGGCGGTTTGCCGGAGGACGTCGCCGGTGAGCAGGCCGCCGGCGCCGGCGGTGGTGACTGTCATCAGGTCGGCGGCCAGGAAGAAGACGACCAGGCTCGCGCGGTTCACTGCCATCGGGAGCGGGGACGCCAGGTACATCAGGACGACTGGCGGGCCGCCCATTCCGCACGCTCCGTTGAGGACTCCGAAGGCGGTGCCCATGCCTGCGCACGCGGCGCGGCCGGGCAGGCGCCGGGTTCGGTGGCTGAAGGCCAGGGCCAGCGCCGAAAGTCCGACTACCAATCCGACGGTCAGTCTTGTCGCGCGTTCGGGCAGCGCGGCCAGGAACCAGATGCCCGTCGGCAGTCCGAGGAGTGCTCCGGCGAGGAGCCAGCGTATTGACGGGCGGTGGGCGTCGGGCCAGGCCTTCGGCAGCAGGGTCACGCTGGAGGCTACTTCCAGCAGGAGCGTGCTCGGGACGACTGCCGGCGGCGGCAGGACCAGGCAGAGGCAGCTCACCCAGACCAAGGACGCGCCGAAGCCGGAGTAGCCGCGGATCAGGCCTCCGGCCAGCAAAGCGGCGATGGCGAAGGCCATCGCCGCCGGGGGCAGCTGCCAGAAGGTCATCGGCGGGCCGGGGGAGCGAGGGCCCTGGACGGGTGCGGCATCAGACCTCCGGGGCGCGGGCGGACCGGTTCACTGTGCGGTACTTCTGGTCGTGGCGGTAGGTCCAGAATCGTGGCATCGCGGGGTGCCAGCCGGGACGGGCGGGCCTGACCAGGCGAGGAACTAAGCCGCGCGGTTCGGGCCTGGCGGCGAGGCCGGGGGAACCTGGCCGGACCAGGCGAGGACTGCTCCGAACTGACTCCGCGCGGGGTCGGCGGCACCAGCCGGGCGGAAGGTCTGGCCGAGAACCGGCAGACCGACGCGCCCGGCTGGGCCGAAGGGCCGGGTCAGGGAGAAGCCACCCCGGCCTCGCCCCTCGAGGAGTCCGTCTCGGCCGCGACCGCGGGACCGGCCGGACGCCGCTTCCGGACCTGGTACGCGATCAGGATCAGCACCAGGGTCACCGCGCTGAGCCAGAATTGCGACCGGGTCGTCGGGAGGAACGCCATGGCCAGGATGACCGCCGCCATCAGGGCGATCGTCGCGTAGCTGAGCCACGGGAACAGCCACATCTTCAGGCTCAGCGCGCCCGGATCGGTGTTCTGCAGCCGTTTCCGCAGCCGCACCTGGGCCAGCGCGATGGCGAGGTACACGAACAGCGCGACCGCGCCGTAAGAGTTCACCAGGAACTGGAAGATCAGGTTCGGCGAGGTGTAGGCCGCGATAACCGAGACGTAGCCGATGACAGTCCCGGCGATGATGGCTCGGCGGGGGACGCCGCTGCGGGACAGCTTCGTGAACATCTTCGGGGCGTCGCCGTTGCGGGTCAGGGCGAACAGCATCCGCGACGACGTGTACAACGCGGAGTTGAGGCACGACAGCACAGCGGTGAGGACGATCGCGTTCATGATCGTCGAGACCGCGGGAATGCCGAGCACGTCCAGGACCGCGGCGTACGGGCTGACGGCGGTGTCCGGCGAGTTCCAGGCCTTGACCGCGACCACGACGAAGACCGATCCGACGTAGAACAGCACCACGCGGAAGACGATGGAGCGCATGGCCTTGGCGATCGCGCGGCGCGGTTCAGCGGACTCGGCCGCGGCGATGGTGACGATCTCCGCGCCGGTGTAGAAGCCGACGCAGGGGACGACCGCCGCCAGGACCGCGCCGATGCCCATGGGGGCGAAGCCGCCATGGGAGACCAGGTTGCTGACGCCTCCGTGGGAGCCCGGCCAGACGCCGAACAGGTACAGGGCGCCGACCACCAGGAAGACCAGGATCGCGATGACCTTGATCGAGGAGAACCAGTACTCGAACTCGCCGTAGGACCGCGCGGAGACCAGGTTCGTGGCGGTCAGCAGCACGAGCAGGCCGAGGCTGAGCACCCACAGGGGCACGTTCGGCAGCCACAGCTGCAGGATCCGGCCGCCGGCCACCGCTTCCACGGCTACGACGATCACGAAGAAGTACCAGTACATCCAACCGACGGTGAAGCCCGCCCGGTTGCCCATCGCCTCCCTGGCGTAGACGTAGAACGAGCCGAGCGCGGGCCTCGCGACGGTCATTTCGGCCAGCATCCGCATGATGAGCACGGTGATCAGGCCGGCGATGAAGAACGAGACCACCGCCGCGGGCCCGGCGGACTGGATGACCACGCCGCTTCCGACGAACAGGCCGGCGCCGATCACGCCGCCCAGTGCGATCAGATTCATGTGGCGTTGCTTGAGACCCGGTTTGAGGCCGCTCTCGGCGGCTGTTTCCGGTGCAGAACCCACGTCTCCTCCTTCCGGCGGCGCCGGGGGACCTCGATGTCCCCGCGCCGACTGCCGCCGCGATGTCGCTGAGAGCTGCTGTGTGGTTCCCGTCACCGTAAGAAGGAACAGGCCCCGCCGCGAGAGCCAGATGCTAGCCATGCTCCGGTACCAGAACGGCCTGATTCCGGACAGCAGGACGGGCGCCGGGCCCCTTGGAACAAAGGGGTACCCAGCGCCCGTCCTGGCTATCCGTCAGGGCTGGATCGCCTTCTCCACGTCGGTGAGCATGCCGTCGACGCCGTGCAGCAGCTCGTCCAGCACGTCCGTGTCGGCCACCAGCGGCGGCGAGATCATCAGCATGGTCGCGCCCCGGTCGTCGCCGCGGAGGATGACTCCGGTGCGGCGGAACGACTCCGGCAGGACCTCGCGCAGGACCGTCAGGGACTCCTGGTCGGTCAGCTCGCGGCCGCCGTCGCGGTCGGCCATCAGCTCGATCGCGTAGAAGAACCCCGTGCCGCGGACGTCCTTGACGCAGCGGTGCGCGTCCTTCAGCGACTCCAAAGCGGCCTGCAGCTTCGGGCCCTCGGAGAGGACGTGCTCGGGCACCTTCTCGTCGCGCATCGCGCTGATGTTGGCGACCGCGATGGCCGTCGACACCGGGTGGCCGCCCCACGTCGCGCCGTGGGTGAAGACGCCGCCCTTCGGGGAGTCGTACAGCTCGGTGACCAGTTGCTCGCGCACGATCACGCCGCCGAGCGGGGCGTAGCCCGAGGTGGAGCCCTTGGCGAAGGTGATCAGGTCCGGTACGACACCGGTCAGGCCGTGGCCGAAGAAGTGGCCGAGGCGGCCGAACGAGCAGATGACCTCGTCGGACACCAGCAGGATGCCGTACTTGTCGCACAGCGCCCGCAGCGCCGGCCAGTAGCCCTCCGGCGGGACCAGCGCGCCCCGGCCGTTCTGGACCGGCTCGGCGAAGACCGCGGCGACCGTCTCGGGGCCTTCCTCGAGGATGACCGCCTCGATGGCGCGGACGCAGTCGAGCTGGTCGGCCGGGCCGCAGTCGCCGGTGAAGCCGAGGGTGTTCGGGACGTGCCGGATGCCCGGCAGCAGCGGGCCGAACGGCTCCTTGATCTTGGGCAGGCCGGTGACCGACAGCGCGCCCATTGTCGTTCCGTGGTAAGCCATTTCGCGGCTGATGATCTTCGTCCGCTCCGGGGCGCCCTGGCTGCGGTGGTACTGCCGGACGAACTTCAGCGCGGTCTCGACCGCCTCCGAACCGGAGTTCACGAAGAACGTGGTGCCGAGGTCGCCGGGGGCGAGGTCGGCGATGATCCGGGCGGCCTCGATCGACGGCGGGTGCGCCGAACCCCAGTTGCTGGCGTAGGCGAGGGTGCCGACCTGCTCGGCCGCGGCCGCAGCGATGTCCGCGCGGCCGTGGCCCATGTTGACGCAGAACAGCCCGGCGAGACCGTCGAGGTGGCGGCGGCCCTCGGTGTCGATCAGATAGCTGCCCTCGCCGCGGACGAACACCGGGAAGTCGCTCTGCCAGGTGTCCTTGCGCGTGAAGTGCGGCCCGAGGTGTCGGCGGGCAGTGGCCCGCAGCTCCGTGACGTTCACCTGGCGACCTCCTGTGTGTGCGAGAACGGGAATGTGTCGACGATCGCAATCTTTCTGGCCCCCGCCCAGAGCCAGAAAGCGGCCGATCACCGGTGCCAGATCGGGAGCCGGACGCGAAAGAACCGGCCGGGCGCGTTGCCCGGCCGGTTCTCGGCTCGCGAGGAGGCGATTACACGTAGTCCTGGTACTTCTCCAGGAACCGCACCGGCTTCGACAGCGCGTCGCGGCGGAACGGGTCGCCCAGCTCGCGGGTGCACATGATCTCGACGACCGTGGTGCGGCCCTCGTTCATCTGCGCGTCCACGGCCTTCTTCAGCGCCGGGCCGACGTCCTCGAGCTTGTCCACGACGATGCCGTCCGCGCCCATCGCCTGCGCGATTCCGGCGAAGCTCTCGCTTTCCAGTTCGCCCGCGACGAAACGGCGGTCGTAGAAGTCGACCTGGTTCTTCTTTTCCGCGCCCCACTGGCGGTTGTGGAACACGACGGCGGTGACCGGGATGTCGTGCCGGACCGCGGTCATGATCTCGCCCATGCTCATGCCCCACGCGCCGTCACCGGCGTACGCGATCGCCGGGCGGTCCATCGCGGCGGCCTTGGCGCCGATGATGGTCGGCAGCGCGTAGCCGCAGTTGCCGAAGGACATCGGCGCGAAGAACGACCTGGGCTCCTCGAAGCGCAAGTAGCTGTGCGCCACGGAGTTGATGTTGCCGATGTCAGTGGACACCATCACCCGGGCGGGCATGGCCTTTTCCAGTTCGCGCAGGACCTGGCGCGGGTGCAGCCAGTTGCCCTCCTCGCCCTCCTGCTCGGCGATCATGTCGAGGGAGTAAGGGTCCTTCTCGTGGGTCCACTCGGTGAGTTCCTCCTCCCACGCGTCCTTCTCGGCCTTGATGCGCCCGGCGCGTTCGTCGCGGGTGGCGTCGCTGGCGAGCGTGCGGTCGGCGAGGCGCTCGGTCAGCGCCGCGGCGGCGGCCTTCGCGTCGCCGCAGATGCCGACGGTGATCTTCTTGACCAGGCCGAGCATCTTGTGGTCGGCGTCGATCTGGATGATCTTCGCGTTCTTGGGCCAGTAGTCCATGCCGTGCTGCGGCAGGGTGCCGAACGGGCCGAGCCGGGTGCCGAGCGCGATCACCACGTCCGCCTGCGAGATCAGCTTCATCGCGGCCTTGGAGCCCTGGTAGCCGAGCGGGCCGCACCACTGCGGGTGGCTGGCCGGGAAGCTGTCGTTGTGCTGGTAGCTGTTGACGACCGGCGCGCCGAGGCGCTCGGCGAGGGCCTTGCACTCCTCGACGCCGTCGGACATGACGACCCCGCCGCCGGAGATGATGACCGGGAATTCCGCGGTGGCCAGCAGTTCGGCGGCCTGGGCGAGGGTCCGCTCGCCACCGGGGCCGCGGTCGAGCCGCTGCGGCTCGGGGATCTCGGTCTCGATCTCTCCGTAGAAGTAGTCGCGCGGGATGTTCAGCTGCGTCGGGCCGAGTTCCGCGTGCGCCCGGTCGAAGGCCCGCGCGGTGTACTCGGCCATCCGCTTCGGGTTGTTGACGTGCGCCTGGTACTTGGTGAACTCCTGGAACATCGGCAGCTGGTTGGCTTCCTGGAAGCCGCCGAGGCCGGTGCCCATCGTGCCCGCCTCGGGCGTGATCATCACGACCGGGCTGTGCGCCCAGAACGCCGCGGCGATCGCGGTGACGCAGTTGCTGATGCCGGGGCCGTTCTGCCCGATGACGACGCCGTGGCGCCCGCTTACCCGGGCGTAGCCGTCGGCCATGTGCGCGGCGCCCTGTTCGTGCACGACCGGGACGAGCCGGATGCCGGCCGGCGCGAAGATGTCCATCGCGTCCATGAACGCCGAGCCCATGATGCCGAAGATGTCGGTGACGCCGTTGGCCACCATCGTCTCGACGAAGGCCTCCGACGGGGTCATCTTCGCCGGCCCGCTGACGACGGTGCGGCCGTCGCCCGTCTTCCTCTCCGCCATGGTTGAACTCCTTCGACGCTGAAAGTCTTGGTTTTCGGTACGTGAGGTTCGTAAAAGCTGAACGCGATGGACGATAGGACGCCACGCGCGGGAGGTCAACCGGCAATTGATGGAAAACGAGACAGGATGTGCTAGTTTTCGGAACGTGAGTGAGTTGCGGAAGACCAGCGCCGTGGAACTCGTGCGCGAGCCGGACGGCGCGGGCCTCGACGGAGACACCCCGACCATGCGGCTGTTCTCGTTGCTCGAGCTGATCGCGGCGAAGGACCAGCTGGTGACGCTGCAGGGCCTGGTCGAGGAGACCGGCCTGCCGAAGCCGACCCTGCACCGCATGCTGCAGCAGCTGGAAGGCGCGGGACTGCTCGTGCGCCAGGCCGACGGGCGGCATTACGGCACCGGCGACCGGCTGCGCCGCCTCGCGGAGAACCTGCTGCTCAACGCCACGCATCACGGCGCCCGCCGCGCGGTGCTCAACCACCTGGTCGACGAGCTGGGGGAGAGCTGCAACATCACCGCGCTGTCCGGCAGCGAGATCGTCTACCTCGACCGCGTCGAAACGCCCGAGCCGCTGCGGTTCTACCTGCGGCCCGGTTCGCGCGTGCCGATCCACTGCTCGGCCAGCGGCAAGATCATCCTCTCCCAGATGAGCCCGGCGCAGCGGCGCAAGCTGCTGGCGCACGCTCCGCTCAAGCAGTACACGGCCAAGACGGTCACCGATCTCGACGCGCTGGAGGAGGAGTTCGCCCGCATCCGGCGCGACGGATTCGCCCTCGACGACGAGGAATTCCTGCCCGGGCTCGTGTGCGTGGCGGTGCTGGTGCCCAGCCGCACCGGGCGGTCCAACCTGGCGGTGGCCGTGCAGGCCCCGGTCATGCGGCTCACCGCCGACAAGGCTTTGCAGGCGCTCCCCGCGTTGCAGCGGGCCGCCGAAGCGATCAAGGAGGTCGAGGCCGAGGGGTCGGCCGACGACGCCGACAGCATCCCGTCCTGACGGAGGTCCCCCGATGAACCCGTTGTCCGGCAACGGTCCCGACGCCCGGATCGCCGTGCGCGACGCGTTCGGCCTCGATTCGAGCCTGGTAGTCCCGTGCTTTTCCGAAGCCGACGAGCACGTGCCCGAGATCGACCCGGCCTACCGGTTCAACCCGGACGTGACGCTCGCGTTGCTGGCCGGGTTCGCGCACAACCGGCGCGTGCTCGTGCAGGGATTGCACGGCACCGGCAAGTCCACCCACGTCGAACAGGTCGCGGCGCGGCTGAACTGGCCGTGCCTGCGCGTGAACCTCGACGGTCATCTCAGCCGTCTCGACCTCGTCGGCAAGGACGCGGTGGTGCTGCGCGAAGGCAAGCAGGTCACCGAATTCCGCGACGGAATCCTGCCGTGGTCGCTGCGGCGGCCGACGGCGCTGATCCTCGACGAGTACGACGCGGGACGGCCCGACGTCATGTTCGTCATCCAGCGACTGCTCGAACGGGACGGCAAATTCACCCTGATCGACAGCAACACCGTGCTGCGCCCGCATCCCGGTTTCCGGCTTTTCGCCACCGCCAACACCGTGGGGCTGGGCAATCTCAACGGGCTTTACCACGGGGTTCAGCGGCTGAACCACGCGCAGATCGACCGATGGAACATCGTCGCGGCGCTGGATTATCTGGCCCCCGAAGAGGAAGCCGCGATCGTGCGGGCGCGCGTGCCGGGGCTGTCCGGGCAGCTCGTCGAGGCGATGGTGGCGGTGGCCGGGCTGACCCGCGAGGGGTTCCGGGCGGGTGATCTGTCGGCGCTGATGTCGCCGCGCACGGTCATCACGTGGGCGGAGAACTGCGAGATCTTCACCGACCCGGCGCTCGCGTTCCGGCTGACGTTCCTGAACAAATGCGACGAGGCCGAACGCCCGGTCGTCGCCGAGTACTTCCAGCGGTGCTTCGACCGGGAGCTGGCCGCGGCGTGAGCACGCCCGAGACCCGGCGGCGCCAGCAGGTCGAGGAGCTGTCCGCGGCGGCGATCCGGGCGGTCGGCGGGGTGCCGGACGCGCATTTCCGGGGCGGGCGCTTGCATCGCGGCACCCGTCCGGCGCCGATGCCCGCGCCGCATTTGCGTGCCGAGGACGAGGATCTGCGGTCCTTTCGCGGGGCGGCGGACGGGATGGCGCTCCACCTGAGCCGCTCCGATCGGGACCTGCACAAGCAGTTGCGGCCGGACGGCGGCGTCGAGCGGCTGTTGTTCGAGCTGCTGGAGCAGTTCCGGGTGGAGTCCTTGGTTCCGGCCGGTTTTCCCGGTGTGACAGCGAATGTGCGGCGGCGGCACGAACGGTGGTCGCTGTCGGCGCACCACAATGGACTGACCGAGACGGCGCGTGGCGTGTTGCTTTACACCGTCGCGCAGGTCGCGCGGGCGCGGATCACGGGCGAGCCGGTCGTGGAAGAGACCGAGGATCTGATCGAGGCGACCCGGGCGGCGATCGCGCCGATGGTTGGTGCGCAGTTGGCTGGGCTTCGGCGGCATCGCGCTGATCAGGCGGCGTTTGCCGAGCATGCGCGGGCGCTGGCCGAAGCGGTGGCCGCGTTGCTGGAACCGGAGAAGGCCGAAGACGCCGAGGACGAAGAAGACACTGCGGCGTACGCGTTGCTGCTGGATTTCGACGACGACACCGGCAGCGAGGAAGGCGGTGTCGCGGGCCTCGCTGACCACAAAGGACCGGTGGCCGCTGGGCAGTATCGGGTTTTCACCACCGCTTACGACCGCGAGGACCGGGCGGGGCCGTTGGTGCGGCCGGAATTGTTGCGTGAGTTGCGCCAAAGGCTTGATGCCCAGGTCGCGAAGCAGGGCGTCAACGTGGCTCGGCTCGCGCGGGAACTCACGGCGGTGCTCGCCGAGCCCGAGCGGTCCGGGTGGGACGGCGCGCAGGAGGAAGGCCAGATCGACGGCCGGGCTCTCGCGCGCCTGATCGCGACGCCCGCGGACCACCGGGTGTTCCGGGTCGAGCGGACGGAGCCGGTCGCGGACGTCCTGGTGACGTTCCTGATCGACTGCTCCGGGTCGATGAAGGCGCACCGGGAAACCGTTGCGGTGCTTGTCGATCTCTTCGCTCGCGCGCTCGATCTCGCCGGCGCCAGCTGTGAAATCCTCGGTTTCACCACGGGTGCCTGGCACGGCGGACGGGCGCGTCGGGACTGGATGCGCGCCGGGCGGCCGAAACAGCCGGGGCGGCTCAACGAGCGCCGGCATCTGGTGTTCAAGGATGCGGCCACTCCCTGGCGGCGGGCTCGGCGGGACGTCGCGGCGTTGCTCAAATCCGATCTGTTCCGCGAGGGCATCGACGGCGAGGCGCTGGCGTGGGCGGCCGAACGGGCGCGGGCGTGCGAGGCGCGGCGGCGGCTGGTTTTCGTGCTGTCGGACGGAAGTCCGATGGACGGCGCGACTGTGCTGGCCAACGAGGAGCGTTATCTCGACCGTCATCTCGTGCAGGTGGCCGATGGGCTGGAGCGGAGCGAGACGGAGGTGTACGGCATTGGCGTCGGGCTCGATCTCAGTGCGTATTACCGCCGCAGTGTGGCGCTGGACGCCGCGGAAGGCACGGGATTCCGTGCCTTCCGCGAGATCCTCGATCTGATGGCGCGCCGCTAGCCGGCCGGTTGAGCGACCGGCGAGACCGCGGCGGGTTCGTTGCGCTCCAAGGCAATCGGCGAACGCTTCTTGCCGGGGGCGAGCAGGCTCCAGCCGAACACGATCACCAGGTTCACGCCCATCGACACCAGGCCGGTGTTGAGGCCGCCGAGCGTGACACCGGTGGCGTACAGGACGACCGCGGTCACCACGCCGACCACCATGCCGGTCGCGATCGCGGCCGTGCGCACCCGCCGGGCGAACAGGATCGCCAGCCAACCTGGCACGACCTGGGCCAGCAGGTTGTAGGTCAGGTTCAGCACGGTGAGCATGAGCGTCGAGGCGGTCAGCGTGAGCACGGCGGCGAGCACCAGGAACACCGCCACAGCCACGACCGTCCAGCGCCGTTGTGCCGCGGGCCGGACGTTCGGGGCCAGATTTCGGCTGACCATGCCGCCGATCGCCAACGCCGTCGCGGACAGCACCAGGACGCCGGACAACGCGGCACCGGCGGCCACGAGACCCAGAACCGGTTCTGGCAGAAGGCCTTTCGCGGTCACCATGAAGACGGTGTTCGGGTTCTTCAGCCCGGGGCGCTGTTTCAGCCCGTAGTAGGCGGCGAAGACGAGGAACGGGTAGATCAGCATATACAGCGGCATCCACACCGTCGAACTCTTCACCGCCCGCTCAGAACGCGCCGGGAACACGTACGCGCCGCCGAAACCGAGGTAGAAGACCACGCTCTGGAACAGGATCGTGGTCATCGCGAACCACAGATCCTGTCCGCCCATCGTGGTTTGCGCCCTGGCCAGCGCCTCCGGTCCGGTCACGCCGGACGTCCCGCCGGCGACCAGCACCGCGGCGAGGCCGACGAGCACCACGCCGAGCAGCATGAACGCGTCCTTGAGGATCGACACGAACGCGGGGGAGCGGATGCCGGACACGGCGATGTAGGCGAACGCGATGATCCCGGCCAGCAGGACGCACTGCACGGGCGTGAGTTTCAGCCCGAGGTTGCTCAGCACCACCTGCAGGCCGATGAACTGGTACTGGCCCCACGGCACGAGCGCGATCAGCATCGTCACGCACGTGATCAGTTCCAGCGTCCGGCTGCCGTAATGGCGGCCGAAGACGTCCGGGACAGTCATCGCGTCGTGTTTGCGCGCCGCGCGCCAGACGAGCGGGGCGAGGAAGTAGCCCAGCGAGTAGGCGAGCAGGATGTAGCCGAGGAACCAGATTCCGTAGCTCGCGCCGTGGGCGTAGATCCCGCTCGGGAAGCCGATCATCGTGCCGATGCTGTACACCTCGCCGACGGCCAGGAAGTACAGCAGCCACGGCGGGAACGAGCGGCCGCCGACCAGGAACTCGGAGATCCCGCCGCCGCGCGAGGAACGGCCTGCCCACAGCGCCAGCAGGATCGACAGGCCCATCACGACCGCGACAATGAGAATCAGCATTTCTGGTCCTCCTTCGCTGTGGGCTTGTCGGCCGGGTAGTGCTGGCGGTCGAAGAAGCGCCAGCTGATCCACAGGCAGAGAGTGGTCAGCGGGAAGCAGAGGAACATCCAGAAGAACACCAGCGGGAACCCGGCGACGGTCGCGGGCGAGCCCGCCACCAGCGGGATTCCGCCGAGGATCGCGACCGCGGGGATGCCGAGCCCGATGCACAGGCTCGGCCAGCTGCGGATCATCGGACACCTCCGGCGGGGACGGGGTCGCGTTGCCAGACCAGCCGTCCGCCGATGACCGTGGCGTCGACGGTCAGGTCCCGGATCCGGCTCGGGTCCACTGCGGTCGGATCCTCGGGCAGCACGATGAGGTCCGCGAGCTTGCCGATTTCGAGGCTGCCCTTGAGCTCTTCCTCTCCGGCCAGGTAGGCGGCGTCGATCGTGTAGCCGCGCAGAGCGGCTTCGACGTCGATCGCCTGTTCCGGGCCGAGCAGCTGGCCGCTGCTGGTTTGCCGGGCGACGGCGCACCAGATGCCTTCCAGCGGCGGCACCGGGGTGACCGGGGTGTCGGAGTGGAGTCCGAAGTGGATTCCGCGGGAGCGCGCCGACGCGAGCGGGCTGATCCGGCGAGCCCGTTCGGGGCCGAGGAAAACGTCCCGGTGCCGGTCGCCCCAGTAGTAGACGTGCTTGATGAAGAACGACGCGGCGATGTCGTTTTCGGCCATCCGGTCGAGCTGGTCCTCGCGGGCCGTCTGGCAGTGCTCGATGCGGTGGCGGCGGCCGGTGCCTTCGGGCGCGCCCAAGCGGGCGTAACCGTCGATGATGGCGTCGATCGCCGCGTCGCCATTGCCGTGCACGGCGACCTGCCAGCCCGCGGCGTCGAGCGCGGCGATGCGGCGGGAGAGTTCGTCCGGTTCGAGCAGCATCATGCCGTGGTCGTCGGGGTCGCAGGTGTAGCCCTCGGCCAGACAGCCGGTGCGGCCCTGGATCGAGCCGTCGGCGACGATCTTGATGCCGTTCATGGTGAAACCGTCCGGATTGGACGGATCCGGCGACTCGGGGGTGCCCTCGGCGAGGCCGGGCAAGAGGGTGTGGAAGAGATAGCCGTGGATGCGGGTGCGCAGTTTTCCGGCGCGGGTCAGCATCCGGTACGCGGCGAGTTCCTGCTCGCCGCCGATCAAGCCGATTCCGGTGTCGTGCACCGAAGTGACGCCGTTGCGCAGGTACTCGGCGTCGGCCAGCTGGAGCGCGTTGGCCAGTTCGTCGGGGCCTTGCGAGGGCATCGCGGAGTTGACGAGGAAGGCCGCGGTCTCGATGAGGAGGCCGGTCGGCTCGCCGCGTTCGTCGCGGGCGATGACGCCGCCGGGCGGGTCGGGAGTGGCGGCGGTGATGCCGACGGCTCGCAGCGCGGCGGAATTCGCCACGGAGAAGTGGCCGGTCACGTGGGTGAGCAGGACCGGGTTGTGCGGCGAGGCCGGGTCCAGGTCGTGCCGGGTGGGGTGCCGGTTGTCGGCGAGAAGCGTGTCGTCGTAACGGAAACCCTTGATCCATTCGCCGGGGCCGAAATCGCGCGCCGCCTGCCGGACGCGGCCGGCGATGTCGCTGATCCGGTCGTTGGGCGGGCTGCCGGCGTCGACCGGGGCGGCCAGCGCCATCCCGAAGAACGACGGATGGTTGTGCGACTCCACGAAACCCGGGACGACCGTGCGCCCGGCCAGGTCGAGCACTGTCGTTTCGGGACCGGCGAGGGCGGCGATCGCGCGGTCGTCGCCGACCGCGGTGATCCGGCCGTCGCGGGCGGCGAGCGCGGACGCCCGCGTCCCGCCTCGGTCCAGGGTCAGCACCGTGCCCCCGAGCACCACCAGGTCGGGAGCCGGACGAGCGGATACCGCGGGTTCGCCCACGATGGGACCTCCTTGTCCACGTGTCCTGCCCCCAAGACAGTGCCGGGGGAGCTGGCCCGCGAACAGGTCCAGAAAGCGACGCGCGCGTGGTGCCAGTCAGCTGTCCAGCAGCTCCCGGCAGAGGTCGCCGAGCAGCCGGATCCCGGGGTCGATCGCGGACGGCGGGGTGGCGGAGAAGCCGATGCGGAAGTGGTTGCGCGGCGGGTCGTCGCCGAGGAAGAAGATGTCGCCGGGTTCGATGAGGATTCCCAGTTCTTCCGCGCGTTCCACCAGGAGGCGGCAGTCCAGTTCGGACGGTCCGGTCATCCAGAGGCTGACGCCGCCGGGCGGGTACGGGCCCTGCGCCCACGGCAGGTATTCGGTGACCGCGGCGCAGGTGGCGGTCCACTTGCGCATCAGTTTCGTGCGGTAGCGGCGGAGCGATCGGTGGTACTCGCCGCTTTCGATCAGCAGCGCCAGCGCCCGTTGCAGCTGGCCGGGCGGGTGGCGGAGGACGTACCGGCGGGCCTCGCGCAGCGCGCGCACCAGTTCGCGCGGTCCGACCAAGTAGCCGAGGCGGAGTCCGGGGGAGAGGAATTTGGAGAACGTGCCGAGATAGACCGCGTCGCCGGTGTTGTCGAGTGCCTTCAACGCCGGGGTGGGGCTGCCTTGGTAGCGGAATTCGCTGTCGTAGTCGTCTTCGACCACCACTGTGCCGGACGCGGCGGCTTGGGCGAGGAGCTGGCGGCGTCTGCCGATGCTGAGTGTGGCGTTGGTGGGGTGCTGATGGCTCGGGGTGAGGTAAAGGAGGTCGACGCCGTCGAGCGACTCGGGCGGCTGCAGGCCGCGGGAGTCGACGTCGATTCCGGTCACGCGGGCGCCGGTGCGGAGGAAGATGTGCCGGGCGTCGAGGTAGCCGGGGTTTTCGATGGCGACGACCTGATCCGGGCCCAGCAGCACGCGGCCGAGCAGGTCGAGGCCCTGCTGCGAGCCGACGGTGATCAGCACTTCGTCCGGGTCGGCCTCGATGCCCCGCGTGGTCAGCAGCTGGCGGCACACCATTTCGACCAGCATCGGGTCGTCGGAGCCGACGCTGTCTTGCAGGCTGTGGAAGACGTGCGGCCGGTAGAGCGCATCGCGGAGGCAGCGCGTCCAGGACCGGGCCGGGAACGCGGTGATGTCGACCTGCCCGGCGAGGAACGGGTACGGATAGCTCGCCCAGTCGGTGCGTTTCTCGATGTGGGCCACGCCGGCGTCCGGGAACCGGCGCACCCGGTTCGCCCAGTCGATCCGCGATTCGGTGTCCCGTGCTTCCACCGCGCAGTGCGGGCGCATCTCGCCGTTGACGAACAGTCCGCTGCGCTCGCGGCTTTCCACGTAGCCCTCGGCGACCAGCTCCTGGTAGGCGAGGTTGATCGTGTTCCGGGAAACGCCCAGTTCGACGGCCAGTTCCCGCGAGCTCGGCAGCCGGCGGGCCGGGTCGAACGTGCCGATGGCGATCCCGTGCTCGATCGCCCGCCGGACCTGGCGGTACAGCGGTTCGTCCGACGAGCGGTCGATCTCGATCAACGTGCGTGGCAAGTGCGGTCTCCCAAGTGGCCGGCGTGCAGCGGGGTGGGCTGAAACGTAACTCGCAGTGGCCGGTTTTCCCACCCCGCGCCACGCCGACGAAGCTCAGGCCAGCGCGTCGGCGACGTCGGTGACCGGGAGGCCGTGCGCCGTGGCGACCGGCTCGTAGGTCAGCTTGCCGTCGACCGTGTTCACGCCGCCCCGGAGTTCGGGCGTGTCCTGCACCGCGGTCCGCAGGCCCTTGTTCGCGATCTCCAGCGCGTAGGGGAGCGTGACGTTGGTGAGCGCGTGCGTGGAGGTGTGAGGGACCGCGCCGGGCATGTTGGCCACGCAGTAGAACACCGATTCGTGCACCCGGAAGGTCGGGTCGGCGTGGGTCGTCGGGCGCGAGTCCTCGAAGCAGCCGCCCTGGTCGATCGAGATGTCCACCAGCACGCTGCCCGGCTTCATCCGCGAGACCGTCTCATTGGACACCAGGCTCGGGGCCTTCGCTCCCGGGACGAGCACCGCGCCGATCACCAGGTCGGCTTCCAGCACTGCCTGCTCGATCGCGTACGAGTTCGCGGCGGCGGTGCGGATGCGGCCCTGGTACATCCGGTCGGCGGCGCGCAGCTTGTCGACGTTCTTGTCGAACAGCACGACGTCGCCCCAGGTCCCGGCCGCGACGGCGACCGCGTTCATCCCGGCGACGCCCGCGCCCAGCACGACCACGCGGGCCGGCGGAACCCCGGAGACGCCGCCGATCAGCACGCCGCGCCCGCCGTTGACGCGCATCAGCGTCTGCGCGCCGACCTGCGGGGCGAGCCGTCCCGCTACCTCGCTCATCGGGAACAGCAGCGGAAGGGAGCCGTTCGGCAGCTGGACGGTTTCGTAGGCCACCGACGTCGTGCCCGCGTCGAGCAGGGCCTTGGTGCAGGGCTCGCTCGCGGCGAGGTGCAGGTAGGTGAAGAGCAGCTGGTCCGAACGCAGCCGGTGGTACTCCTCGGCGACCGGCTCCTTGACCTTCAGCACCATGTCCGCGGTGCCCCAGACGTCGTCCGCGTGGTCGAGCAGCTTCGCGCCGGCCGCGGCGTAGTCCTCGTCGCGGATCGACGAGCCCTCGCCCGCGCCGCGCTCCACGAAGACCTCGTGGCCGGCCGAGGTGAACTCGTGCACTCCGGCCGGCGTCGCCGCCACCCGGTATTCGTGGTTCTTGACCTCGCGAGGCACACCGATCTTCATCGCCCTGCTCCCATCTGCCGTGTGTGGTCCGACCGAGAGTGCGGGAGGACTGGCCACCGCGAAAGTGCCAGAAACCGCTCGGTCGGCGGGTCCAGACGGTGCGTCGTCTGGACCCGTCAACGGGGACTGTTCTGGCTCTGTCCCTTAGGGCCAGGGGCCGAGATCCTGCTCGGGGAGCACTGCCGTCCGCGAGGGAGTTTGCGAGATGACCATGGCCCCTCTGGCCGAGACCTGGCGGGAACGCGTCGGCGACGCCCGCCCGCGGATCGCGCTTGCCGACGGCGCCGACCCGCGCGCCGTCACCGCGGCTTCGCACCTGGCCGACCGCGGCGAGATCGAGCCGGTGCTGGTGGGACCTTCGGCGGAGATCGCTGCTGTCGCGGCTGAGCTCGGCTTTTCGGTGCCGCCTTTTCTGGACGCTGCTGCCCTGGCTGCCGACGAGGCTGTTCTCGCGCGCCTGGCTACGGCCTTTCCCGACCGGGTGGAGACGGTCCGCAACGATCCTGTTGCCCTCTCCGCTGCGCTTCTGGCGCTGGGCCGGGTGGACGCATGCCTCGCCGGTGCGACGCGGCCGACGTCCGATGTGCTCCGGGCTGGGCTGCGGATTGTCGGCCTCGCGCCTGGGGTGCGGACTCTGAGCAGTTGCTTCCTGATGCTGTTGCAGGACGGCCGATCGCTCACTTTCGCCGACTGTGCCGTGGTTCCGGAGCCGGATGCGGAGGCTTTGGCGGATATCGCTGTCGGCGCGGCGTCGACGCACCGCGCGTTGACCGGAACCGAGCCTGTTGTGGCGATGTTGTCGTTCAGCACCCAAGGCAGTGCGAAGCATTCGGCGGTGGACAAGGTGCGTCAGGCGACTTCGCTGGTGCGTGAACGGTTGCCGGGCGTGGATGTGGACGGCGAACTGCAATTCGATGCCGCTGTCGTGGATGCGGTCGGGGTGGCCAAGGCGCCGCGGTCGACTGTCGCCGGGCGGGCGAATGTGTTGGTGTTCCCCAATCTCGACGCGGGGAACATTGCTTACAAGATCGCGGAACGGCTTGGCGGAGCGACTGCGCTCGGGCCGATTCTGCAAGGCGTCGCAGCGCCGCTGCACGACCTTTCGCGCGGCTGCAGCGCGGCCGACATCGAGACGATGGCCCTGATCAGCGCGGTGCACGCGGTGACCGGGCGGGAAGTGGAGGGGGTTCGATGACGCGAGGTGTGGAGCTGGTCGTGCTGGACATGGCCGGCACGACGGTCCGGGATGACGGCGCTGTCGAGGCTGCTTTTTCCGCCGCGCTGGAGGCCGTCGGGGTTCCTGCGGACTCGCCGGAGCGGGAGGACGTGGACGCCTACGTTCGCGACACTATGGGGCAGTCGAAGATCGAGGTTTTTCGGGCGCTGTTCCCTGATTCGGGGGTTGCGGAGAAGGCTAATCAGGTTTTCGAGAGCGCGTTTGCTTCGCAGGCGGTTGAGGTTGCTGCGCCGCTTCCTGGTGCGGAGGAAGCGATCGACAAGTTGCGGGCTCAGGGGCGTCGGGTGTGTTTGAGCACGGGGTTTTCGGCTCGGACCCGAGATGCGTTGCTGCGGCGGCTGGGGTGGACGGAGTTGGCGGATCTGGTGGTGTGCCCGGCGGATGCGGGCGGTCGGGGGCGGCCGTTCCCGGACATGGTGCTGACTGCGGTGCTGCGGTTGGGGATCACGGACGTGCGCGCTGTCGCGGTGGCGGGGGATACCGGGTTCGACATGCTGACCGGACGCCGAGCCGGCGCCTCGGTGGCGGCGGGGGTGTTGACGGGGGCGCATGACGAGGCGACGTTGCGGGCGCATGGGGCTACGCATGTGCTGGGGTCGGTGGCGGAGTTGCCTGCGGTTCTTGAAGGCTAGGGACTCGGCTACGCTTTTTTCCACTCGGCGGTGACAGCGAGATAGATTTCGCGGATCGCGTCGCGGTCGAGGCCATCCGGAATCGCCAGGCCTTCGAAAGCGGCGTAATAGGCGTAGTCGCCCAGCGAGGGAGCGACTTCCACTCGCAGAGTGTCGGGGTGGACCGCCAGCAGCCCGCGGTCGAGAAGCTTGTGCACATCAGCGCGCAACAGCATGCCGTTCGCGTGCGATTCGTGTTCAGCGAACGAACCCAGGTGGGCGGCCTCGAGTGCCTCCTTCGGACACGGCCCGGTGATCGCGCACCGCGAACCATGCTGCGCGAGCAGGTTGTTCCGGAAAGAGGCCTGTCCGATGCGGAATTTGGTCCGTCCTTCGCGGCGTCCGCCTGCCGGGATTTTCGGCGGGCTGCTCCTGCGTCGTGGCACGGAGACGGTCGAGTCTTCGAGCAGCGTCAGCATCGCGGCGTGGTCGAGGCGGCGGATCGCATTCTGGTCCGCTTTGTCGAGCAGTCGCTCGTGCACCTGGTCTCGGGAGACAGTTCCGTCGGCTGGACGGTAGCCAGTGCTGTAAGTCGCGACGAACTGGGTGACCGACCTCGTCTCCCGGCGCGGCTCGTCGAACTCGTGACGGCAGTTTTTGTGCCGGCACCGGTATCGCGGGCGCAGGGTTTTGCGCGGCTCGAAGAAGCTCCGGCCGCAGTTCGGGCAGGCTTGTTTCGGCTTGAGGACGTCGGGCTGGGAATCGATCCGCTCGATCCGGCTGATGCCGTGCACCCGGTGGGCGTCCCACAGCACGATGAGGTCTCCGACGCGGAGCCGGAGCGAGTTGGAGACGAGGTTGTCGTAGACGTACTGGTCGCCGAGCACGTCGGGGTAGCCGCCGTTGCCGTCGTACTTCCGCTTGCCCTCCGCGGAGAACAACGCCCACGCCCCGCGATCCATCCCGGACCGGATTTCCTTTGCTTTGGCCCGCATCGCCTTCTGGTCCCGTTCGAACTCGCGCAGCACCTCGTCGGCCAGTTCGCTGCCCCGGGCCGGCGTGCCAGCGCGCTTCTGCAGGTCGCGCAGTTTGTCCTGGACACTGCGGGCTGAACGGAACTTGTCGCTGTACTGTCCCGGAGCGACAGCGGACCGGAGAAGGTGCGACAGCTCGCGAACTCGCGAGTCGCTGGCGCTCGCTGCCTCCCTGTTGTTCGCGAACAACAGGGCGCACGCCAGGATCAGCTCGTCCCGAGACCACTCCGGCAGCCGTGGCGTCCGCACAGTGAATCCGAGTTCCGTGAGCTGGTCTTTCACCGCGCCGACATCGGCGACTTCGGCTGGAGTGAGCGGCCTGTGCCCGGGCAAGAAGGCGTGCGCGGCGGCGGCCAGGGCTTGGATTCCGTACTTGTGCTCGTCGTTGACGACGACGTATTCGCACCAGACCTCGAACCCGTATTCGGCGCAGAAAGCCTCCGCGCCGTACTCGTCGTGCTCCATCATCGCCGCGTGGACCACGGCACGGGTCAAGTCCGAAATGCTCACTGAGCAAGGTTATCCGATGCAGACAAAGCCTTTCACGTTTGCGGCGCGGGTGGCGCGACCGCCGCAGCGATCAGCGCCCCGGCCGCGATCTCGATCCGTTCGTCGTCCCCCGTCACGATGCGGTCCAGGCACAGCCCCCTCAGGCCGGAGATCAGCAGGCTCGCCCGCGCCCCTGCCTCGGTTTCGGGGTAGCCCAGTTTCCGGTACACCGGCATCAGCGGGTCCACCATCGCGGTGATCGTCTCCCGGGCGGTTTCCAGGTACCGCTCCGGTTGCGTCGGGGCCAGGGCCAGCACCTGGAACAGGATGTGGATCGGCCGTTGCTGGCGGCCTCGGGTGATCGCTTGCCACAGGGCGTGCGCGGCGGCGGCGAGGGAGTTTTCGTCGTGCACGGCGCGGAAAAGCTCGGTGACGTCCGGGCGGCTCGCGGCGATCGCTTCGGTGATCAGGTTTTCCCGGCTGCCGAAGTAGTACAGCAGCATCCGCTTGCTCGTCCCCAGCGCTTCGCCCATCGGCGCGAGCGACAGGTCCGCGATGCCGTGCGTCGCGAGGTAGCCCACGGCTTGCTGCAGCAGTTCGGCGCGGCGGCCGGTTCCGGAGTCCACCCCTTGACTGTACCGATCGGTACGCCGTACCGTCCATTCACGTACCGATCGGTACAAGGCGGAGGAGGGACTGATGGCGGGCAGGGTGGCGATCGTCGGCGGCGGGATCGGCGGGCTGACGCTCGCGCTCGCGTTGCGGCAGCGCGGGATCGGGGCGGAGGTGTACGAGCGGTCGGCCGAATTGCGCGAGGTCGGCGCGGCGGTGGCGTTGGCCGCCAACGGGTCTCGGGTGCTCGAGCGGCTGGGGTTGCGGGACGAGTTGGCCGCGTGTTCCGCGGTGCCGACGGAGCTGGTTTACCGGCATTGGCGGGGCGGGCAAAGGGTGGCCGCGTTTCCGATCGGGGATGCCTATGAGGAACGGTTCGCTGGGCCGTATTTCGGGGTGCATCGCGCGGACTTGCAAAGGATTCTGGCCGACGCGTGGGGCAAGGTCCATCTTGGACGGCAGGTGGTCGCGGTGGTCGCGGACGGGGCTGGGTATCGGCTCGAGTTCGCCGACGGGACAAGCGAAACCGCTGATGTGGTGGTGGGTGCGGACGGGGTGCATTCGACGGTTCGCGCGTGGGTGGACGACGCGCCGCTCGCCCGGTACTCGGGTTCGAGCGGGTTTCGCGGGCTGGTGCCGGTGGAGCGGTTGCCGTCGTTGCCGGACGCGGGGGCGATGCAGTTCTGGCTGGGGCCGGGCGGGCATCTCCTGCACTACGCGATCGGCGACGGGTCGGTGGTGAATTTCCTTGCGGTGCTGGACGAACCGGACGCTTGGGAAGGCGAATCGTGGACGGAGGACATTCCCCGCGAACGGATCGAGGCGGCGTTCGAGGGCTGGCATCCGGCGGTGCGGGAGATGGTCGGCGCGACGACGTTGTATCAGCGGTGGGGGTTGTTCGGCCAGTATCCGCTCAACCGCTGGCATCGCGGCGGCGTGGTGCTCCTCGGCGACGCCGCGCACGCGATGCTGCCGCACCACGGGCAGGGCGCGAACCAGACGATCGAGGACGCGGTGACGCTCGCCGAATGCCTGGCACGGCATTCACGCGAGGCGGCGCTGGCCAGGTACGAGAAGCTGCGGCGGCTTCGGACTCGTGCGGTGCAGCGGAGTTCGTGGGTGGCGAATGCGCTGTTGCATTTGCCGGACGGTCCGGCGGCGGAGGCGAGGGATGTGGCGCTGGGGCGGATCGGGGAGACGGTGGAGTGGATCCATGCGCACGACGCGTTGGCGGCCGCCAAGGGCTAGGCGGTGGAGCGGATCCGTTCGCACGACGCCTTGGCGACCGCCAGGGGCTAAGCGGCTTTCTTTTCCGCGAGAGCCTTGAATTCGGCGCTGGTCAGGACGTCCGCAGTGGATTGGGCGAGGACGACCAGCGTCGCGGCGTGCACCTCGGCGGCGGACATCGCGCCGTGGCCGAGGTCGGGGTGGTCGTAGGTGGCGCAGGCGTCGGAGAGCACTGCGGTGCGGAAGTCACGGAACATCGCGTCGCGGATGGTGGCGTGGACGCAGTCCTCGGTGGTCACTCCGGTGGCGATCAGGGTGTCCACGCCTCGTCCGCGGAGCTGCATTTCGAAATCGGTGCCGTAGAAGGCGCTGTAGCGGTGTTTGGGGATCAGCGGTTCGTCGGGGCGACGGTCCACTTCGGAATACAACGCGGCGCCGGGGGTTCCGTCGATGAGCGCGGTGCCGGCCGCGATCGGCGGGTACAGATCGGCGAACCGGCCCATGTCGGAGCCGTCGGGGCGGTGGACGTGCGCGGTGAAGAACACGGCGACGCCCGCGTCGCGGCAGAACCGGACGGTGTCGTTGAGGACGGGGATCATGGCGCGTCCGGCCGGGGATTCCAGCGGGGCGCCCGGGGCCAGGAAATCGTGCTGCATGTCGATGACGACCAGCGCGGTGCGGGCCGGATCGACGGTGGACAAGCGGTAACCCATGGAAGCTCCCTCCGCGGAGGTCCATGAAGTATCACGTCTCGACGTCGGTCGTCAAGAAAGCGACAGAAGGCGTCAGGCGTCTTCGATCTGCGCGGCGACGGTGTGCAGGGACGTGATCAGGGCCTGGGTGGCCGGGTTCAGCCTGCGTCCGGCGGCGAGCGTGAGGCCGACGCTGTGGCCGATGTTCTCCAGCGGCGTCGGCAGGGTGACCAGCCTCGGGTCGTCCATGCCGAGCAGGCCGGGGAGTGCGGCGACCATGGCGGTTTCGGTGAGGAGCTGCCGCACCGTCAAGAACGACGTGGCCTCGACGCGGTTGGCGGGCAGGTCGAGGCCGTGCTGGGCGAAGAGGCTTTCCAGTTCCTGGCGCAGCATCGTCTCGGTGCCGGGCACGATCCACGGGAAGTCGGCGAGATCCTCCAGCGAAACGCTCTCGCGCGCGGCGAGCGGGTGGTGCGCGCCGGCGACGACGCGGATCGACTCCTGGTACAGCGCTTGCCGCCGGGTGCCTTCCGTGCCGGGGCCGCTCAGCCTGCCGACGATCACGTCCACCCGGCCCGCGGTCAGCTCCACGAGGAGCGATTCGGGGGTTCCCTCGCGGACCACGACGGTGACCAGCGGGTGGTCGTTCTTCAAGTGCGCGATGGCGCGGGGCAGCAGCAGGTTCGAGCCCGCGAGGTGGATGCCCGCGACGACCCGGCCTCGCGTCGCGTCGGCGATTTCGACGACGTGCCGGGCGGCGTGGGTCAGCTGGGCGAGGACGGCGCGCGCGTGTTCGGTGAAGGCGGTGCCGAACTCGGTCGGCGTGATGCCGCGCGGACCGCGTTCGTAGAGCGGCACGCCGAGGATGGCTTCGAGGTCGTGCAGGCCGCGCGTGACGACCGGCTGCGTGACGTGCAGGGCGGCTGCCGCGCCGACGACGCTGCCCTGTTCGGTGAGGGTGTCCACCAGTACGAGGTGCCTGAGTTTGAGGCGGCCGTCGAGCAGGCGGGGCATCTCCATTCCGGCGACAGTACTGGCCGGACCGGCTTCCGGCGTCACGAGAGGGCGAGCCGGACCAGGGCCTGGCTGAGCGCCGAGCCGGGGTCGGCCAGGTCGAGGAAGACGTCGAAATGGTTCCGGCCGGGCACGACGGTGTGAGAAGAGGCGACGGGCCAGTGCGCGTGGAAAGCCTTGCTCTGCCGGTGGAATCCGGCGGCTTCGTGTTCGGCGACCGCGACATGGACGGGCGCGGCGCCCGGTGGGGCCAAGATCGGGCTGAGGGCTTCCGCGCGGGCCGGGTCGAGGGTCAGCCAGGTGTTGGCGAAGGAGTCGACCAGCGGGCGGAGGTCGAAAAGGCCGCTGATCGCCATCGCGCCTTTGACCACGTCCTCGGGCAGTCCGGCGGCGTGTTGCCAGCCGCCGACGGCGGTCATCGCGGCGAGGTGTCCTCCGGCTGAGCTGCCGACGACGTGGATGCGGTCCGGATCGAGGCCGTGCTCGGCGCCGTGGCGGTGCACCCAGGTGACGGCGGCGCGGACCTGGCACACGATCTCTTCCAAGGGCGCGGCGGGAGCGAGCGTGTAGTCGGGCACGACGGTGGCGATTCCGGCGTCGGCGAGAACCTTTGCCATGAACGCGGTGTCGTGGCGCGAGAGCATCCGCCAGTACCCGCCGTGGACCGCGACGACGACGGGGCGCAGCTGTCCTGGTGAAGTACCCCAGACGTCCAGCCGCTCGTCGCTGAGGGGATCGAAGGCCAGATCAGTGCGGCCGTCCAGATCGGCCGTCGCGGACTCGGAGTCCGATCGGTAGCGGGCCATCACGGCGTCGAACTCGGCTTCGGTGACGGTGGCTTGGGCGCTGTAGTCCCGATCGATGTCCGGATGGCTCACGGGACCCATCCTTCGCCGCCGCGGCCATGCCTGGCCAATGCTCATTTCGGCGAAAGCCATGCCGAGACAGGCATGCCCAAACAGCTATGGGTGCGGCGGCAAAGAGCATTGGCGGGGCATTCCTGGCGTCCCTACGGTCAGCTTCATGGCTGCGGAACTCCACAATGTCGTCGGCGGGACCCGGGTCGCCGGGCGGCGCACCTTCGAGAAGCTCGACCCGGTCGACGGATCGCTCGTCGCGCACGTTCACGAGGCCGGGCCGGACGTGGTCGACGCCGCGGTCGCTGCGGCGCGCGCCGCGCTCGACGGGCCGTGGGGACGCGCGTCGGTGGCTGAGCGCACCGCCTTGCTGCGCCGGATCGCGGACCGGATCGAAGAGCGGTTCGAGGATTTCGTCGCCGCCGAGGTGCGTGACACCGGAAAGCCGGAACACCTGGCGCGTGAGCTGGACGTCGCGCGGGCGGCGACGAACTTCCGTTCCTTCGCCGACACGGTCGCGGCGGCCGGTCTCGACTCCTTCCTGACCGACCTGCCGAACGGCCGCAAGGCGCTGAACTACGCGGTGCCCAAGCCGCTGGGCGTGGTCGCGGTGATCGTTCCGTGGAACCTGCCGCTGCTGCTGTTGACCTGGAAGGTCGCGCCCGCGCTCGCGTGCGGCAACGCGGTGGTGGTCAAGCCGTCGGAGGAAACGCCGTCGACGGCCACCTTGCTCGCCGAGGTGATCGCGGAGGCGGGTGCGCCAGCCGGGGTGTATAACGTCGTTCACGGCTTCGGGCCGGACTCCGCCGGCGAGTACCTCACGACGCACCGCGGCATCGACGGCGTGACCTTCACCGGGGAATCCCGGACCGGCTCGGCGATCATGCGCGCTGTCGCGCCGTCGGTCCGGCCGGTTTCCTTTGAGCTGGGCGGAAAGAACGCAGCGGTGGTGTTCGCGGACTGCGATCTCGAGAAGACTCTCGACGGCCTCGCCCGGTCGGTTTTCCTGAACACCGGGCAGGTGTGCCTGTGCACGGAGCGGGTCTACGTCGAGCGGTCCGTCTTCGACGCGGTCGCGAACGGGCTCGCCGAGCGTGCGGCGGCGTTGCGGCTGGGCCGCCCGGACGCTCCGGACACCACGACCGGTCCGTTGATATCCCAACAGCACCGGAAGAAAGTCCAGTCCTATTTGGACCTCGCGGTGGCCGAGGGGGCGACTGTGCTCGCCGGCGGCTCGGTGCCGGAACTCGGGCCGGACCTCGCGGGCGGTTCGTGGATCGAGCCGACGCTGTGGACCGGCCTGGACAACTCCGCGCGGGTCGTGCGCGAGGAGGTCTTCGGGCCGGTCGCGGCGCTGATCCCGTTCGACACCGAGGACGAAGCCGTCCGGCTGGCGAACGACACCGACTACGGCCTCGCCGCCGCCGTGTGGACGACCGACCTGGAGCGAGGCCACCGCGTCGCGCAGCAGATGCGGGTCGGGATGGCCTGGGTCAACACCTGGTACCTGCGCGACCTGCGCTCGCCGTTCGGCGGCGTCGGGCTTTCCGGCATCGGCCGGGAGGGCGGCCTGCACTCGATGCACTTCTACACCCAGCCGACGAATGTGTGCGTGCAGCTATGACCGTCGAGGAACGTGCGGCGCTGCTCGACCGGGCGGCTGCCACCGGCGAGGCGATTCCGCAGCTCACCAGCAGCGAACCGATGAGCCTGGAGACGGCGTATGCCGTGCAGCACGAAGGAATCGCGCTGCGCGAACGGCGCGGCGAGAAGCTGGCTGGCGTCAAACTGGGCTTCACGAGCAAGGCGAAGGCCGAGCAGATGGGTGTCTCCGACGTCATCATCGGCTCGCTGACGGACCGCATGCGGATCGAGGACGGCGGGACGTTCGACGTCAGCCGCGGCGTGCATCCGCGAGTCGAACCCGAGGTCGCGTTCCGGCTCGGTCCGGACGCCGAACTGCTCGCCGTCGCGCCCGCGCTGGAGATCATCGACAGCCGGTACCGCGACTTCCGGTTCAGCCTGGCCGACGTCGTCGCCGACAACACCTCGGCGTCGGCCTTCGTCCTCGGGCCGTGGACGCCGATCGGCCAGGTGGACGCGCTGGCCGTCGACCTGCTCTTCGACGGAGAGATCGTCGCGAGCGGATCGACCGCCGACATCCTCGGCGACCCGCTGCGGGCGCTCCCCGCGGCGCAGCGGATGGCCGCCTCGTACGGGCACCGTCTGCGCGGAGGGTCGGTGCTCCTGGCCGGTGCGGCGACTGCAGCCGTGGCGCTGAAAGCGGGAACGCACGTCGAGGCTCGGGTGGCCGGGCTCGGTTCGGTTTCCTTGCGGACCAAGGAGGGATGAACGTGGCGGAAGCTCATGTCGTCGCCGGGAAGGCGACGCCGCGCGGGCGGTTCCCGCACGTCAAGGTGGTCGGGGACCTCGTGTTCGTCTCCGGCACCAGCAGCAGGCGGCCGGACAACACCTTCGCCGGCGCGGAGGCCGACGAGTTCGGCGTGACCACTTTGGACATCCGGGCGCAGACGCGCGCGGTGATCGAGAACATCCGCGACATCCTGGCCGCGGCCGGCGCGGGGCTCGAGGATCTCGCGCAGCTGACCGTGTTCTTGGTCAACATGAACGATTTCGGCGGGTACAACGAGGTCTACGGCGAATTCTTCGACGAGACCGGCCCGGCGCGCACGACCGTCGCGGTGCACCAGCTGCCGCATCCGCATCTGCTCATCGAGATCCAGGCGATCGCCCGGATTCCCGGCAAGGAGGAACGATGACCGCCATCCCGCCCGTGTTCGATTTCGCCGAGTGGATCAAAGAGCACGAGGACGAGCTGAAGCCGCCGGTCAACAACAAGCAGATGTGGGCCCCGATGGGCGATTTCATCGTGCAGGTCGTCGGCGGGCCGAACCAGCGCACCGACTACCACCTCGACCCGTACGAGGAATGGTTCTACCAGTACAAGGGCGACATGCACGTCAACCTGATGACCGACGACGGCCCGCAGCGGGTCGACATCCGCGAGGGCGAGATGTGGATGCTGCCGCGCAACGTGCACCATTCGCCGCAGCGTCCGCAGGAGGGGTCGATCGGGATCGTGATCGAGCGCATCCGGGAGGAGGGGACGCTCGAGAAGTTCGTGTGGTTCTGCCTGGAGTGCGACGCGAAGGTGCACGAGGTCGAACTGCAGGTGCGGGACATCGTCGACGACCTGCCGCCGGTGTTCGAGCAGTTCTACGCGTCCGAGGAAGCCCGCACGTGCGGCAACTGCGGGACGCTGCACCCGGGGAAGGGCTGAGAGTGCGCGCGATCGACGTCCACAGCCATTTCGTCCCGCACGGCTGGCCCGACCTCGGCGAGGGAATGCCGTGGCTGCGCGCGGAAACCGAGCGTGAGGCCATGATCATGGTGGGCTCGGAGGAGTTCCGCCGGATCCGGTCCGACTGCTGGGACGCGTCCGTCCGGCTGCGCGACATGGACGCCGACGGCATCGAGGCGCAGGTCGTGTCGCCGACGCCGGTGTTCTTCGGCTACGAGACGAGCCCGGGCCACGGCGAGAAGATCGCCCGGGTCTTCAACGATCTCGCGCTGGAGATCTGCGCGCCCGCGCCGGACCGGCTGATCCCGTTCTGCCAGGTTCCGCTGCAGGACACCGACGCCGCCTGCCGCGAACTGGACCGCGCGGTCGCGGCCGGGCACCGGGGGGTGGAGATCGGCAACCACGTCGGCGACCGCGACCTCGACGACGCCGGGGTGGTGACGTTCCTGCAGCACGCGGCGTCGCTCGGCGTGCCGGTGTTCGTGCACCCGTGGGACATGCCGCTCGCGCCGCGGCTGGACCGGTGGATGGCGCGGTGGCTGACCGGGATGCCCGCGGAGACGCACCTGTCGATCATCGCGATGATCCTCGGCGGGGTGTTCGATCGGGTGCCCGACAGCCTGCGCGTCTGTTTCGCCCATGGCGGCGGGTCGTTCGCGTTTTGGCTGGGGCGGCTGGAGAACGCGTGGCATCAGCGGGCGGACGTCATTGCTACGTCGGAGTTGCCGCCGTCGGAGTATGTGGGGCGGTTCAGTGTCGATTCGGTGGTGTTCACTGAGGAAGCGTTGCGGAATCTGGTTGACACGCTCGGGGTTGGGCAGGTGATGGTGGGGAGTGATTACCCGTATCCGCTGGGGGAGCGCCCGGCGGGCGGGGTGGTGCGGCGGGCGGAGTTTCTCGACGACGCTTCGCGGGAGTTGTTGTTGCGGGGGAACGCGCAGCGGTTCCTGGGCTAAGACAACCCGAGGTGGTCCCGCAGCGTAGGCCCGCTGTAGTCCTCCCGGAACACCCCGCGCTCCTGCAGCCTCGGCACCACCTGGTCGGCGAATTCGTCCAGCCCGCCCGGCGTCACGTGCGGGACCAGGATGAACCCGTCCGACGCGTCGGCTTGCACGAGTTCGTTCATGGCGGACGCGACCGTCTCGGCGGAGCCGATGAAGTTCTGCCGTCCGGTGACCTCGATGATCAGCTCCCGGCTCGAGAGGTGCTTCGCTTCCGCCAGCTGGCGCCATTCGTTCGCGGTCGCGATCGGGTCCCGGTGCATGCGGACGCTCGCGCGGCCCTTCGAGATCAGGTCGCCGACCGCGGGGTCGAACGACGGGAGCGGGCCGTTCGGGTCGTGGTCGCTGAGGTCGGTGTTCCAGAGCTGTTCGAGGAACTTGATCGCGGTCTGCTCGCTGACCTGCTGCAACCGGACCTCGTGGGCGAGTTCGTGCGCTTCGGCGTCGGTGTCGCCCAGTACGAACGTGGCGGCGGGCAGGATGACCAGTTCGTGCGGGGCGCGGCCGTATTTCGCGAGGCGGCCCTTCACATCGGAGTAGAAGGCTTGGCCTGCTTCGAGCGTGCCGTGGCGGGTGAAGATGGCGTCGGCGGTCGCGGCGGCGAATTCGCGGCCTTCTTCGGAATCCCCGGCCTGGATGGTGACCGGACGGCCTTGCGGGCTGCGCGGCACCGGGAAGCGGCCGGAGATGGCGAAGTGGTCGTCGTGGTGGGCGAAGTCGCCGCCGTCGGCCAGGAAGCGGCCGGACGCCTTGTCCGCCAGGAGTTCGTCGCCGCGCCAGGAGTCGAAGAGTTCCCACGCCGTGCGCAGGAAGGTTTCGGCGCGGGAGTAGCGCTGGTCTTGCGGCAGGAAGCCGCCGCGGCGGAAGTTTTCGCCGGTGAAGGCGTCCCAGGACGTGACGACGTTCCACGCGGCCCGGCCGGCGGAAAGGTGGTCCAGGGAGGCGAATTGCCGGGCTACCTCGAACGGTTCGTTGAAGGTGGAGTTGATGGTTCCGGCCAGGCCAAGGCGGTCGGTGACGGCGGCCAGCGCGGAAAGCACGGCGAAGGTGTCGGGACGGCCGACGACGTCCAGGTCGTAGATTTCGCCGTTCTGTTCCCACAGCCGGAGGCCTTCGGCGAGGAAGAAGAAGTCGAATTTCGCGCGTTCGGCGGTCTGGGCCAGCTTGACGAACGAGCTGAACTCGATGTGGCTGCCCGCTTCGGGATCGCTCCACACGGTGGTGTTGTTGACCCCGGGGAAGTGCGCGGCGAGGTGGATTTGCTTGGCAGTCATGGAAAATCTCCCGGGATCAGGCGGCGTAGCGGTTGGCCGGGCGGGGCAGGCCCAGCAGCCCGCGCAGGGTCGAGGCCTCGTATCCGGAGCGGAACGCGCCCCGGTCGCGCAGTTCGGGGACCAGCGCGCGGGTGATGGCGGCGAGGTCGTGCGGCAGGGCGCCGGGCCGCAGCCGGAAACCGGTCAGACCGGCGGCGTGCCAGTCGAGCAGCAGGTCGGCGAGACCAGCGGGAGTTCCGGTGAACACGTGGGCGTCGGAGGCGAACTCGGCGCGGTCGTCCAGACGGGCTTTGCGGTCTGCGGCTGCTTGCTCGGTTTCGTCGAGGAAGACCGCCAGGTCGGCGAAAACCTGAACGGGGGCACCGATTTCGTCGATGATCGACGCGGCGTGCGCCCGGTCGTTCGGGGTCACGTACACGACGTCGGCTTGCCGGGCGGCGAGGCGGTAGGCGTCGGGGCCGTGCGCGAGTGCGGCGACGATCGGCTGGCCCTGCGGCGGACGCGGCGTGATGGACGGGCCTTTGACGGAGAACCAGCGGCCCTCGAAGTCGATGTAGTGCAGTTTCTCCCGGTCGATGAACCGGCCGGTGGCGACGTCGCGGATCTCGGCGTCGTCCTCCCAGCTGTCCCACAGCCGGCGCAGCACCTCGACGTAATCGGCGGCTTCCTCGAACAGGTCGCCGACCTCGGGCGGAGTGCGGCGGCCGAAGTGCTGGAATTCCTCCGGACGCCCGGAAACCTGCACGCGGACGCCGGCGCGGCCGGTGCTGACGTAGTCGAGCGTCGCGATCGCCTTCGACAGGTGGAACGGCTCCGTGTGGGTGACCACGGCGGTCGGGATCAGGCCGATGTTCGACGTCAGAGGCGCGATCCGCGAGGCGAGCAGCACGGCGTCCAGCCGGGTTTGCGCGCGGTCGGGGCGGGCGGCCGGTTCGGCGGGGTCGCGCAGGGAGAGGAAGTCCTCGAAGGTGACGAAGTCCAGGTGCGCGGCTTCGGCTTCCTGGACCAGTCCGGTCCAGTATCCGGCGGTGAGCAGGTCGGCCGGGCGGGCGTCCGGTTCGCGCCACGCAGCCGGATGCCAGCCGGTGCCTTCCAGCGCGACGGCGAGCCGTGGTCCGGTGAGCCCTGTCATGCTGCGTCCTTTCCCCGTGGATGCCAGCAGTGTGGCGCGGGATGCGGGACGAGGGCGACGGCAACCAGCGTGTGGGACAGTCGGCGGGAGCGGGAATAAACCGGTTGCCCGCCGTCGCGCTCGCGCGGTTTGCTCGATGCCGATGAATCGGATGCATGCGGACGAAGCGGAAATCGACGAAGACCTCGTACGCCGCCTCGTCGCGGCCCAGTTTCCGCAGTGGGCCGGGCTGGGGGTTTCGCGGGTCGCCTCGTCGGGGACGGAAAACGCGATGTTCCGGCTCGGCGGCGAGCTGGTGGTCCGGCTGCCCCGGCTGGAACGCGGGGCAGCCGAGATCGGGCACGAACAGCGGTGGCTGCGGTGGCTCGCGCCGAGGCTGCCGGTCGCGGTGCCGGAGGTGCTCGGCGAAGGACGGCCGGGCGAGGGCTTCGAATGGGACTGGTCGGTGCTGCGCTGGCTGCCCGGCGTCAATTCGGATTTCGGCGACGCGCAGGTCGCGCGGGATCTGGGCGCGTTCGTGAAAGCGTTGCGCGGCCTGGACATTTCCGGTGCGCCGGAGGTCAGCCGGGGCCGTCCGCTGCGCACGCGTGACGCGCCGACCCGGGACGCGATCGCGCAGCTCGGCGGTGCTCCGGCGTATGTCGCGGCGTGGGAGAAGGCGCTCGCGGCACCGGAGTGGGCCGGGGAGCCGGTGTGGCTGCACGCGGATCTGTCACCGGGGAATGTGCTGGTCGGCGACGGCGGGCTGACCGCGGTGCTGGACTTTGCGGGGGTGGGGATCGGCGATCCGGCGGTGGATGTGATCCCGGCGTGGAACACGTTCGCGGCGGCGGAGCGGGAGGTGTTCCGCGAGGCGGTGGACGTGGACGACGCGACGTGGGAGCGCGGCCGTGGGTGGGCGTTGTCGATCGCGCTGATCCAGCTGCCGTATTACCGCGAGACGAATCCGGTGCTGGCGGCCAATTCGCGGCGCACGATCGAGGCCGTGTTGTCGGACGGCTAGTCCAGGTCGATCCGGATCGTCAGGAGGTCGGTGCCGAACGCCTGGACCGCGGTGCTGTTCAAGCGCGGCAACGACTTCAGCCGCGCCCGGGCGTCGTCCTCCGGGAGCAGGTGGGCGACCCCGCGCAGCCACCGGCCGTGCAGGCGCAGCCGGACGCGCGGGTCGGCCTGGATGTTGCGCACGTACTGCGACCGCTCGCCGAATTCGGACACCAGCCAGAACTCCTGGCCGGTCCGTCGGCCGCCGATCGGGGTCTGCCGGGGGAGACCCGAACTGCGGCCGGTGGTTTCGAGCAGGGTCTGGCCTGGGAGTCGCGACAGCAGGGGGTTGCCGAGCCGTCTCTGGAAGGTCGTGACGATCTGGTGCTGGAGGTCGCCGGGCCGGGTCTGGCCGGCGGCCTGCCGCAGGCGGGCCGGGATGACGAGCTCGTGGATCGGGACCGCCAAAGCCCACAGCTGGCGGGCCGGGAACCGGTCGTAGCCGACTTCGGTGGTCCAGTACACCCGGTGCTCGTCGAGGTGCACGATGTTGCGCGTCGTCATCAGCGGCGACGGCGCTTCGAGCACGACCCGGTTTGGCGTGGCCGACGCGATCGTCCAGCCCAGCACACGGTCGGGGGACAGCTGCGTGGTCAGGCCGAGGGCGAGCCACCCGGTGCGCAGGAACGCCCGCAGCGGCGGCGGAGCTTCTTCCCAGACCGCGCGGGCCCACTGCAGTGCGTCGCGCTGGTCTCCGGCAGGACGGGCAATGTCCACTGTGGACGTGAAATCCGGCACCCCGCCACGCTAGCACTCGGAGCCGTCAGGACGCCGGTTTCCAGCCCAGTTCCGGGCCCAGCCGGGTGGCCAGATCGGTGAGGATCTGCACGTAGTCCTCGTGCTCGAAGGTGAACGGAAGCGCGAAGGCGACCTCGTCGATCTCGCGGAAGGCGGCGTGCCGGTAGAGCTGCTCGGCGATTTCCGCGGAAGTGCCGACGTAATCGCGCGAGAACAGCAACCCGCCCGGACCCTGCGGGGTTTTCGTGCGCGGCAGGCGTTTTGCCGCATAATCCTCGTACTTCGCGCGCTGGTCAGCCGTCGCGCTGTCGGTCGGAATCACCACCAGGCCTTGCGAAACCCGTGCCCGCGCGCCGTCCGGATGATGCGCCCGGAACGCCCGGACGTGCGAGAGCTGGATCTTCTCGAAGTCCGTCGAGCCTTCCTCGGCGCGGACGACGCTGCTGGTCAGGTAATTCATCCCGGCTTGTCCGGTCCAGGTCGCCGAGCGGGTGCTCGCGCCGCCGTACCAGAGGCGGCCGGACAGGCCGGGCGAATGCGGCTGCACGCGGTCGGAGAACGACTCGATGCCTTCGACCCCGCTGAAGGTCGAGGCCCGCTCGCCGCGGATCAGCGACAACAGCCGCGACACCCGGTCGTAGCCGAAGTCTTCCTGGTCGCCGGTGTCCGGGTACAGCGCGTTCCGCACGTCCTCGTAGTGCGTCGGCGGGCTGACGCTGACGCCCGGGTTGAGCCGTCCGCCGGACAGCACGTCGACGGTCGCCAGGTCTTCGGCAAGACGCAGCGGGTTTTCCCAGCCGAGCGGGATCACCGCGGTGCCCAGCTCGATCCGGCTGGTGCGCTGAGTGGCCGCGGCGAGCACCGCGACCGGCGACGAGATGCCGTACTGCAGGTGCCGGTGGCGCACCCAGGCGCTGTCGAACCCGAGTTGCTCGCCGAGTTCCAGCACCCGCAGCGTGGACTCGTGGCCCGGGCGCGGATCGTCGCCGTCGAACAGGCCGATCGTCAGGAAGCCCAGTTTGCGCAGCGGTTGCGTTTCGGTTGGCACGGAGCTTCCTTCCTCGGGTGAACTAAGCCGGAATAACGGCGGACCGGCCCAGGTTGTTCCGGCTCGCTGGCACACACGCAGAACACTGGGGAGTACGCACGATGCGCGCTTTGTCCATCACTCGCTACGGCGGTCCCGAGGTCCTCGAAGAGATCGAGGCGCCCGAGCCCGTTCCCGGACCGGGCGAGGTGACGATCACGGTCTCGCACGCGTCCGTCGGGCTGATCGACGCGCTGATCCGCCGCGGCACGCTCGCCGAGTACGACTACGCGCCGAAGCCGCCGCTCGTGCCCGGGCTCGAGGTCGCGGGCACGATCCGCGCGGCCGGCCCGGACAGCGGCTTCTCGGTCGGGGACGAGGTCGTCACGCTCACCCTGCCCGGAATGGGCGGTTACGCCGACGTCAAGCTCGCGCCCGCCGCTCTCGTCGTGCCGCTGGCCGGCGCCGGAGTGGAGCGTGCGCAGGCGGTCGCCGGCCTGGCGAACACCGTGACGGCCTACCTTTCGCTCACCGAGGCGGTGCGGCTGCCGAAGGACGCGCGCGTGCTCGTGCACGGCGCGCTCGGCGGTCTCGCGTCGGTGTACCCCGAGGTGGCGCGGCTGCTCGGTGCGCGCGAGGTCGTCGGCACGGTCCGGCGTCCCGAGCAGGTCGAGGCGGCCAAGCAACTCGGCTTCGACCGCGTCGTGCTGTCCGGGGAGCTCGGCGAGCTGGGCGAGGAGCGGTTCGAGATCATCGTCGACCCGGTGGGCGGCGACCTGCGGATCGCGTCGCTGGACCTGCTCGCGCCGATGGGCCGGATGCTGGTCGTCGGCAGCGCGGGCAGCGAGACCGCGCCGCTGGTGGACTCGAACGCCGTGTGGGGCAAGAACATCGGCGTGATCGGCTTCAACGTGGGCGGTTTCCTGGCCGCGGACGCCACGCTCGCTCGCCCCGCCGCGGACGCCGTGCTCCCGCTGTACACCGACGGCCGGATCCGGCTTCCGGTCACCGTCCTGCCGATGGCGCAGGCGCGCGAGGCACACCGCCGGATGGACGCGGGCGAGGCCGTCGGACGGCTGGTGCTCGCCAACTCCTGACCTCACGCCCGCACCTGCTCGCCGCCGGGGATCGCGGCCAGCAGGTCGCGGGTGTACTGCTCGCGCGGCCGCAGCAGGACGTCGTCGGCCGGGCCGAGTTCGAGCAGCTTTCCCTGGCGCATCACCCCGACCTGGTCGGCGATTTCCCGCACCACGGCCAGGTCGTGGGTGATGAACAGGTATGTCAGGCCGAGTTCGTCCTGCAGTTCCACGAGCAGGTTCAGGATCTGCGCCTGCACCGAAACGTCCAAAGCGGACACCGGCTCGTCCAGCACGACGAGATCCGGGCGCAGCGCCAGCGCGCGAGCGATCGCCGCGCGCTGGCGCTGGCCACCGGACAGCTCGGCGGGCTTGCGGCGCAGCACCGACGACGGCAGCGCGACCTGGTCCGCCAGTTCGGCGACCCGTTCGGCCCGGCCGCCGACCCGGAACGCGCGCAGCGGCTCGCCGATCACGTCGGCGATGGAAAACCGCGGGTTCAGCGAGGCGTACGGGTTCTGGTAGACGAGCTGGAACCGGCGCCGGAGCCTGCGCAGTTCGGCGGCCGGGAGCCGGGCGACGTCCTGGCCGTCGAAGCTGACCGTGCCTGCGGTCGGGGTTTCCAGGCCGACCGCCATGCGGGCGGTGGTCGTCTTGCCGGAGCCGGATTCGCCGACCAGCGCGAGGGTTCGGCCTCGGGTGAGCCGGAACGACACGTCGTCCACGGCTCGCACCGAACCGGCCCGGGACGAGGCGAAGGTCTTCGAGACCGAATCGACGGCCAGCAGAACCTCCGGGCCCTCCGCGCGGCGAGGGCGGAGCGGTTCGCGGCTGAGGCTCGGCGCGGCGGCGAGAAGCCGTTGCGTGTACTCCTGCGTTGGCGCGGCGAGGAGTTCGCGGGTCGGTCCTTCCTCGACCAGTCGTCCTTCGGAGAGCACGGCGATCCGGGCGGCCCGGTCTGCGGCGACACCGAGGTCGTGCGTGATCAGCAGGATCGCGGTGCCGTCGTCGGCGGCCAGCTCCGCCAGATGGTCGAGGATTTCCTTCTGCACGGTCACATCGAGCGCGCTGGTCGGCTCGTCGGCGATGATCAGCCGCGGTTTGCCCGCGAGCGCGATGGCGATCAGCACGCGTTGCCGGAGGCCTCCGGACAGCTCGTGCGGATACTGCCGCGCGCGCAGCTCCGGCCGGTCGACGCCAGCCGTCCGCAGCAGTTCCACGGCGCGGGCGGCGGCTTCGCTGCGGGCCGCCAGGCGATGGATCAGCAGCACCTCGGCCACCTGCTCGCCGATCCGCCGGACCGGGTTGAGCGACACCGTCGGATCCTGCGGCACGAGCGCGATGCCGGTGCCGCGCACCTGCCGCCAGTCCTTTTCGGACAGTGCGGTCAGGTCGCGTCCGTCGAAGGTGATCCGTCCGCGGCGCACCAGCCCGCCGCGCGGCAGCAGCCCGATCGCGGCGTGTGCGGTGGTGCTCTTCCCGGAGCCGGATTCGCCGACCACCGCGACGATCTCGCCCGCGCCGACCCGCAGGCTCACGTCCCGCACGGCGGGCACCGCCCCGCCCGAGGTGCGGTACGAGACCGCCAGTTCGCTGATCTCCAGCACTTGTCAGCTCCGTTCGCCGTCGAGAGCCCGGGAGACGCGGTTCGCGGCGAGCACGACGGCCGCGACGGTCAACCCCGGGAACGTGGTCATCCACCAAGCGGTGGCCAGGAAATTGCGTCCGCCGGACACGAGCGCGCCCCATTCCGGCGTTGGCGGGCTCGCGCCGAAGCCGAGGAAACTGAGCGCGGACACTTCGAGCACCGCGGTCCCGACCGTCACCGTCGCCAGCACCAAGACCGGTCCGAGCGCGTTGGGCAGCACGTGCCGTCCGAGCACCCCGGCCCAGCGCACGCCGGACGCCCGTGCGGCCTCGACGAACACGCCGGAGCGCACCCGCAGCACCTCGGCGCGCATCAGCCGGGCGAACGCGGCGAGGTTCGCGACCCCGACCGCGATCGCGACGTTGGTGGTCCCGAACCCGAGCGCGGTCACCAGTGCCAGCGACAGCAGGATCGCCGGAACCGCCTGGAGGACGTCGACGATCCGCATCACGACCGCGTCGAGCCAGCCGCCGCGGAACCCGGCGAGCAGCCCCAGGGCGGACCCGGCGGCGAACGCGACCAGAACGGCGAGCACGGTCGCCCGCAACGACAGCCCAGCTCCGTGCACGACGCGGGCGAACACGTCGCGGCCGGTCTCGTCGGTGCCGAACAGGTGCCCGAGCGACGGGCCTTGGAGCCGTTCGGACGGAACGCCGGTGATCGGATCCTGGCCGGTGAACAGGGCGGGCGCGAAGGCCGCGATCAGCACCGCGGCCAGCACGAGCCCGGAGAGGAGCAGACCTGGCCGGCGCACGAGGAATCGTGGGGACAGCACAGCTTCAGACATGCGCGGTGACCTCCTTGCGCACTGAGACCCGCGGGTCGAGCAGCGGGTACACGAGGTCGACGACCAGGTTGAGCACCACGAAGAAGAACGCGGCGAGCACGATCACCGCCTGCACCACTGGCACATCCTGCGCGGTTACCGCCGACGTGGTGACCCGGCCGAGACCGTCGCGCGAGAACACGGTTTCGGTCACCACCGAACCGGCCAGCAGGTTGCCCGCGACCACGCCCACCAGCGTGAGCGCTGGCAGTCCGGCGTTGCGCAGCGCGTGTCCGAAGTGGACTCGGCGACGGCTCGCACCCTTCGCCCGCACCACCTCGATGTACGGCTCGGCGAGCTGCGTCTGCAGGCTCTTCGCCAGAACCTGCGCGATGATCGCGCCGGTCGGCAGAGCGAGGGTGACTGCCGGGAGGACCAGCGAGGCGAAGCCGGTCGACCCGAGTGCCGGGAACAGCCGCAACTGGAACGAGAACAGCTGGATCAGCAGCAATCCGACCCAGAACGTGGGCAGCGAAGTGCCCAGCGGCGGAAGGGAAAGCAGCAGCTGGCTCACCCAGCGGGCGCGGGTGAAGGTGCCGAGCACGGCGATCCCGCCGCCGAAGACGATCGCGAGCAGCAACGCCAGCCCGGAGACGGCGAGCGTCGGCGGCAACGCCGTGAGGACCTGGTGTGTCGCGTCGTCGCCGGTGGCGACCGAGGTGCCGAAGTCGCCGTGCAGCGCGGCGAGGAGGTGCTTGCCGTACTGCACGAAGACCGGGTCGTTGAGCCCGTACTCGGCGCGCAGGGCGGCGATCTGCTCCGGCGACGCGCTGGGACCGCCCTCGGCCGAGCCGAGTTTGGTCAGCACCGCGTCGCCGGGCAGCAGGTACAGGATGACGAACGACAGCGTGAACGCCGCCCACAGCACCACTACGGCCTGCAGGATGCGGCGAAGCAGCGGAAACCCTTTCACGAGCCCGAAACCCAGGCGTCGAACAGCTGCAGCCGCGAGGAAGCCTCGAAGCCGACGTCATGCGCGTTCGGGCCGACGCCGAGCACCTGAGTCAGCTCGAACACCGGGATCGAGTAGGCCTGCTCCACAATGGTCCGCTGCGCCTTTTCGGCTGCGGGTTTGCGCTTCGCGGCGTCGACGGTGGCGGACTGTTCGGTCAGCGACGCGTCGAGCGGGTTGTCCGCGGGCAGTTTGCTCCGGTTGTTCGTCTTGGTGGAGAACTGCTGGCGCAGGATGTCGGGGTCGGCGCGGGTGACGTTGTACCAGAGGAAGTCGTAGTCGCCGGCCTGCTGCAGGCGGGTGACCTCGGCGTTGGTGTGCAGCTCGATCTTCAGGTCGAAGCCGATCTTGCGCAGCTGCTGCTGGAGCAGCTCCAGCACGCTCTGGTTCTGGTTGAACACCGCGGAAAACAGCACGGACGCGGACAGCCGCTGCCCGTTCTTCGTGCGGATGCCGTCCGGCCCGGGAACCCAGCCGTCGGACTGGAGCAGCGCCTGTGCTCCCGCCGGGTCGTAGGCGAGTTCCTGGGACAGATCGGTGTACAGCGGTGTCGCGGAGCCGAGAATGCTGGTGGCGGGCTTGTAGTTCGGGGTGAGGACGGTGCTGGTGACCTCGGGCCGGTTCACGCCCTTCGACACCGCCTGGCGCACCTTCTGGTCGGTGAGCACGCCGCGGGTCACGTTGGCGTGCAGGTTGAAGACAATGCCCGGGTTCGGCCGCACCGGTTCGGCGAAGCCGTTGCCGGAGAACTGCGGTTCGTCCACCGGCTGGACGTCGGTGATCGCGTCGAGCTGACCGGACGTCAGGCTGCCCGACCGCACGCCCGGCTCCGGCACCACGCGGAAATCGATCTTGTCGACGTACGCCTCGCCCTGGTGCCGCCACAACGGCGAACCCCAGCGGTAGCCGGTGCGCTTGCCGAGCACGATGTTCTGGTTGGGCTTGAGGCTGGTGAACACGAACGGACCGGAGCCGATCAGGCCGGTGCCCTGGCAGCGCTGTTCGGCGGTGTGCTTGAACGCCGCCGGCGCGAGCACGCCGAGCGACATCGTGGAGCTGGCCTGCAGGAACTGCGCGCTGGGCTGGGAGAAGTCGAGCCGGACGGTCGCCGGGTCGACGACCGTCGCGCCGCGGTAGGCGGCCAGGTAGCTCGACCCGAGCAGGGCCTTCGCGCCGAGCGCCTTGATGCCGTCGAAGCTGGTCTTCACCGCGGCGGCGTCCACTGGGGAGCCGTCGGAGAAGGTCGCGCCGGAACGGAGGTGGAAGGTGAAGCTCGTCGAATCGGGGCTGACCGTCCAGCGGTCGGCGAGCCAGGGCGTGATCGCGCCGGTTTTCGGGTCCTGGTCGGTCAGCGAATCGACCAGCTGACGGCCGACGTTGACCGAGGCGTTCGTGCTGACCTGCTGCGGGTCGATGCAGTCCGGATTGGACGAGATGCCCAGCCGCAGCGTGCCGCCCGGGCGCGGGGGACCGGCGTCCTGCGGGCTGGCCCCGCCCGCCGTGCCGCAGGCGGCGAGCAGGAGCGGAAGAGCCAGTGCGAAGGCGAAACGGGACCGCGCGCGGGCAGGACGGCCGGGTCGGGGCGGGGTGTGGCGGGGCACGGAGTTCCTCCAGCGGGGACGGATCGGATGCCTCCAGCTCAACCGTTCGCGGCGGTTCGCTGAAGCCCGTCCCAGCAGGTGAGCGGCTGTCCCGCGATCCGGCCGGGAGGGTGGATTCCGGTTGACGCACAAGGGAAAGCGTGGCCCGCGCCCGCGTGATAGCCCTGGGCGTTTTGTTCGGCGAGGAGGTCCGGAGAGCGGGAGTGCGCGGCGGTGTGCTGCGGAAAACGAGTTGCGAGGCAGGAGACACTGGCGGACATGGCGGGGTGGGGTGGGAGCGGGTCGGCTTGGGTCCGCCTGCAAGCGGTGGCTGTGTCCGGTTCAACCTGTGAAGGGCTTTTGCTTGCCGCGCTGCCCTTGCTGGCCGTCTCGATCACGACGGACCCGCGTGCGGTGTCGCTCGTGAATGTCGCCGGGCAAGCGCCGTGGCTGCTGCTTTCGCTGTTCGCCGGAGTGGTGATCGATCGGGTCCGGCGGACGACTGTGCTGGCTTACGCGTATGCGGTGCAGATCGTCGCCGCGCTTGCCTTGGCGCTGCTGGGTTCTACCGGTTCCCTGAGCCTTCCCGCCTTGCTGGCGGTGGCCTTCGTGCTCACCACGGCGCAAGTGTTCGGCGACGGCGCGGCGGGGTCAGTGGTCCCGGAGGTCGTCGCGCCGGATCAGCTCACCATGGCCAATTCCCGGCTGCAGGTGATCGACCGCGGCATGGTCCAGTTCGTGGTGCCGCCCGCGACCGGGTTGCTGATCGGGATCAGCGCGGGACTGCCCGCGTGGCTGGCGGCCGTCGCCGCGCTCGTCGCGCTGCTGCTCGCGCGCGGGATCCCGTCCGCTAAGCCGGTGCGCACGCCCGCGCACCCGCTGAAGGACGTGACCGCGGGGCTGCGCTATCTGGTCGGGACGCCGTTGCTGCGGTCGATCACCATCACGGTCGCGCTGGGGTCGTTCGCGGCGGCAGCGGGGAACTCGATGCTCGTCCTTTACGCCACGAAGGAACTGCACCTCGCGCCGTTCGGGTACGGCGTTCTGCTGGCCTGTCTGGCCGTCGGGTGGGTGGCGTCGTCGTTCTTCGTGGACCGGTTCGTCCGGCGGTTCGGCTACTCGACGTCGATGCGGATCGCGCAGGTGTGCGCGGTGCTGAGCCAGCTGCTGATCGCGATCGTGCCGCCGTGGCCGGTGCTGGTCGGCGCGGTGCTGATCTTCCTGACCGGGACGACGTTGATCTGGAATGTGTGCTCGCAGTCGAGCCGCCAGCGGTTCACGCCGTCCGAGCTGCTGGGGCGGGTCCTGACCAGCCATCGGGCGCTGGCCTGGGGCCTGACGCCGCTGGGCGCGCTCGCGGGCGGGTTCGTGGCGGTGCACTGGAGCCTGCGCGGGGTGTGGGTGATGGCGGCGGCGGTCCAGTTGCTCGGGACGTCGCTGGCGTGGCGGCAGTTGTCCCCGTCGGCGTTCAAGGACGCGGAGGCCGCGATGGCGCGCTGAGTCAGGCGCGCTTCGGGAGTTTCCAGCCAGGACGCGGGAAGTGGCAGGTGTACCCGTTGGGGTAGTGCTGCAGGTAGTCCTGGTGCTCCGGTTCGGCTTCCCAGAAGTCCCCGGCCGGGGTGACTTCGGTGACGACTTTGCCGGGCCAGAGGCCGGAGGCGTCGACGTCGGCGATGGTGTCTTCGGCGATCTGTTTTTGCTCGTCGGTGGTGTAGAAGATGGCGGAGCGGTAGCTGGCTCCGATGTCGTTGCCTTGGCGGTTTTTGGTGCTGGGGTCGTGGACCTGGAAGAAGAATTCGAGCAGGGCGCGGAAGTCGGTCTGTTCGGGGTCGTAGGTGACTTCGATGGTTTCGGCGTGGGTGCCGTGGTTGCGGTAAGTCGCGTTGGGCACGTCGCCGCCGCTGTAGCCGACGCGGGTCGCGGTCACGCCGGGCTGGTGGCGGAACAGTTCCTCCATGCCCCAGAAACACCCGCCGGCCAGAATCGCCTTTTCTTCCGCCATGTCGCCTCCTCCGTGCTCGAACCGCCTCGACCGCCATGCTAGTCGCCGGGCAGCAGCCCCAGGACGAGGGCGAGCGGCGGCCACGCGTCCCGCCCGCGCCGGGTGCACGCGAAAGCCCGCAGCCGGACGTCGGGGCCGGTCAGCGGCAGGACGGTGACGTCGGGCCGGGTCGGCCACGATTCGGGCAGCAGGCCGACCCCGCCGCCCGCGGCGATCAGGTCCTGCACCAGGTCGAGGTTGTCCGCGCGGTGGGCGAACCGCGGCGAGAACCCGGCCATGGACGCCAGCGTCCCGACGACCGTCTCGTCCGCGCCGTTGCGGGAGTTGCCGATCCAGTCGTGCTCGCGGAACGCGGCGACCACGGCCAAAGCCCCGGTGCCCCGCACGCGGTTCGCCTCCGGGCGCGGGACGGCGAGGCCCCACGGCTCGGCCCACAGCGGACGGACGGCGAGCGACGGGTCGGGGGTCGCGGGCGCGAGGTCGTAGTCGTAGGTGAGTGCGAGGTCGATGTCGTCGGTCCGGAGCTGCGCCAGCGCTTCCGCGGGTTCGTGCTCGCTGATCACCACACGGACCCGCGGATGCCGTTGCGCGAGGACGTCCGCGACGGGGAGCACGGCGTGCCGCACCCCGGTCCCGAACCCGGCGACGCGCACGGTTCCGGCGGGCTCGGCCTCGGGATCGAGATCGACGCGCGCGGCTTCGACGGCGGCCAGGATCGTCACGGCGTGCTCGGCGAGCCGTCGCCCGGCGGGAGTGAGGCGCACGCGGCGGCCGTCCGGTTCGAGCAGCGCGACGCCGGTTTCCTTGGCCAGCACCGAGATTTGCTGCGAGACGGTCGACGTTGTGGTTTCGAGCACGTCGGCGACCGCGCGCATCGAGCCGAGCCGCGACAGTTCGAGAAGGAACTGCAGCCTGCGAGTGTCCATCCGCTGATTGTTCAGGATATCCGGACGGTACGTCCAGGATTGGCACGTGGACACGAACGGTCCGAATGCGTTCTCCTGGACAGCGTGCTTCCCTCCACTCCTCGCGCCGGCGTCGCGCTGGCTGTCGGCGCCATGCTGTCCGTCCAGCTCGGACTGGCGGTTTCGGTCAGCCTCGCCAACCAGATCGGGCCGACCGGCGTCGCGTGGCTGCGGCTCGCGTGGGCCGGCGTGCTGCTCCTGGTGCTCGTGCGGCCGCGGCCGTCGGCGTTCCGTCGCCCGGCTCTGCTGACCTGTGTGGTGCTCGGCTTCGCCACCGCCGGGATGACGATCCTCTTCATGGTCGCCGCGACCCGGTTGCCGCTCGGCACGGCGAGCGCGCTGGAATTCCTCGGCCCGCTGACCGTCGCGATCGTGCGCGGTCGCGGCGGAAACCGGATCTGGCCGGTGCTGGCGGCGGCCGGAGTGGTGCTGCTGACCCAGCCGTGGCAGGGCGGGACCGACCTGATCGGCCTCGGCTGCGCGCTCGCGGCGGCGGTCTGCTGGGGCGCGTACATCGTGCTGACGCAACGAGTCGGCGACGAAGTGTCAGGCTTGCGCGGGCTGGCGGTGTCGATGCCGGTGGCCGGTCTGGTCGCCACCGTGGTGCACGCCCCGGCGGTGGTCGGCGAGCTGACGTGGCCGCTGGTGCTCGCCGGGCTCGGGCTCGCGGTGCTCGTGCCGGTGGTGCCGTTCAGCCTGGAGATGCTGGCACTGCGGCGGTTGACGGCCTCGGCGTTCGGGACGCTGATGAGCCTGGAGCCGGCGATCGCGCTGGTGCTCGGGCTGATCGTGCTGCACCAGGTGCCGAATCCCGCCGCGGTGGCGGGGATCGCGTTCGTGGTGGCCGCGGGCATCGGCGCGGAACGCACCGGGGCGCGGGAGCCGGTGAAGACGGCCGTCTAGGGATTGTCCGGACCAAGCCTGGGTCCGGCTGGAACGGTGGCCTGCTTTGTGCGGCGAGCGAGGTTCGTGCTTCGGGGAGCCTTCTGACAAAGGGTGGAACCTCAGGTCGTCCGCTTGCCGGGCTTCCGTTTTGGCCGTCGCGGCTGTCCTGGGCGTACTGGTGTTCGCGCTCTTCGTCGGCGGGACGGCCTGGTCGCTGCTGTACCCGGGTTACGTGCTGGAAGACGGTGAGTTAGCGGCCGACATCGCCGTTCTCGCCGGGTCCTCGTCCTTGGCGGTGTTCTGCATCTCCCGTGCCCGTCGGCCGGGGCGCCGGTGCCAGGGCAGGTCCGAGAGAGCTGTGCTCCAGGTGATCACGGCGTCCAGGACGACCGCTGATCGTCCGAGAGCGCCGGGAGCCGTGACACCTTTTCAGGCACCCCCTGGGCGGCGCGTTCTACGCTGGCGGCATGCAGGTGGAAATCTGGAGCGATGTCGTGTGCCCGTGGTGCTACCTCGGGAAGGCGCGGTTCGAGAAGGCGCTGGCCGGGTTCGAGCACCGGGACGAGGTGACCGTGACGTACCGGTCGTTCGAACTGGACCCCGGGAAGACCGGGACCGAGCCGTTGCTGGACATGCTCACCGCGAAGTACGGGCCGCAGGCGGGCGAGATGGAGCAGCGGGTCGCCGGGCTCGCGGAGGCGGAGGGGCTCGGCTACCGGACGGACCGGGAAATCGGCAACACCTTCGACGCGCATCGCCTGCTGCACCTGGCCCGCGAGAAGGGGCTGGAGCACGAGATGGTGTCGGCGTTGTTCCGCGCGAATTTCGCCGAGGCTCGGGCAGTGTTCGCTTCGGACGTGCTGGCCGAGGTCGCGGAGGAGGCCGGATTGCCGCGCGCGGAAGCGGAAGCGGTGCTGGCCGATCCGGCGCGGTATGCGGACGCGGTCCGTGCCGAGGAGCGGGAGGCCGCGGAGCTGGGTGCGGGCGGGGTGCCGTTTTTCGTGCTGGGACGGCGGTTCGGGATTTCCGGCGGGCAGCCGGTGGAGGTTTTCGCGCAGGCGCTGGAGCAGGCTTGGGAGGCTTCCGCCGGGTGAGCGCGGCTGGTCCTCGCTTCGGTTGTGGCGGCAACCGGGCGACGACCGCTGAGGCTTGTCCGTCCGGCAGCCGGGCGCGTGACCGGCTGCCGGGGCGGCGGCTACTCGGACCAGGTGCTGAGGCGGTTGAGAAGCCGTTCGAGCACCTGCGGGTCCGCGGTGACCGGTTCGCCGGAGACGGGCTCGTCCACCAGCGTGCGCCGGTCGCCCCGGCGCGGCAGGCGGACCTGGCCCGCCGAAATCCCGCCGGGCAGCGCCAGTTCGCACCACGTGGTGCGGCCGCCGCGTTCGCCGGGGCGCACGCCGATCCGCTCGTCGCGCGGCGGGGTCGGGGCGACCAGGTCGTCGTCGACCTCGACCACGAGCCGGTCGCCGCGCAGCTGGAGCCGGACGGTCACGAAGGCGGGCGCGGACGGGCTGCTCTGGTCGACGACGTCGCCGACCAGCCGCACGGCGGCGTTCGTGACCTGGTCCAGCATCGGCATCAGGGACCAGTCGGTCAGGATCAGGCGGACGAACAGCTCGGTGCACGGGACCGCGCTCGGCTGCGCCACCAGCCGGAGGTCGTCCACCTGGGTAGTGCGCGTGCTCAAGCGTCACCTTCCTCCTCGGCGAGCGGTCCGATCGGCCGGGACCGTGCGGGCATCATGCCACCGTCGCCGGGCCGGGCTGCGGCGGGAGGGCGGTGTACGGGAGAACCGCAGGTCACAGGTCCGGGCGAGGTTTCGGGGTCCGGAGGGGACTGTGGTCCGGCCGCTGTCCACAGTGGAGCTCCTATGCTGCCCGGATGTCGGCAGAATCGGCCCGGTGGGCGATCCAGGACCTGATCATGACCTATGCGGCGTGCATCGACGCGGGCGATCTGGCCGGGGTGGGCGAGTTGTTCCGCGAGGGAACCCTGCACAGCGGCGGCGGCCGGACCGGGCGGGAGGCCGTGGAGAACTGGTTCCGCGACATCCTGATCCTGCACCCGGACGGCACGCCGAGGACCCGGCACGTGACGACGAACGTCCGGATCACGGCGGGCGAGGACACTGCTTCGGCACACAGCTATTTCACCGTTTTCCAAGCCACGGAAGACCTTCCGCTGCAGCCCGTCGCGGCCGGGCACTACGACGACCGGTTCGTCCGGCGCGGCGACGAGTGGCTGTTCGCGGAGCGGACGCCGGTGCTGCAGATGACCGGGGATCTGACGCGGCATCTCCGGCTGGACGTCGTGCGGGCGGCCAGTTCCGGGCGGTGACCGGCGTTCGCCGGGCGGCGGTGTGCGCGGCAACCGGTGGTCCAGACCTAGGCCTCAACGGCTCCGCTCCCGCAGCGGGGCTGCGAGGGGAACCCAGAGTCCTTCAGGGTTCCCCTCGCAGACGACGCTGACGCCTCCTCGCCGGACCCGGCGAGTCAGTCCTGTTTGCTGAGTTTCCGCCGCAAACCCCGCCCGGCGGCGAGCGTCGGGAAGGCCAGCAGCGCGCCCGCCCCGAGCGGAATTCCCTGCTGCCACGCGGGAGCGCCGAGCGCGGCAGGCGCGGCCTGCGGATCGTGGTCGCTCACGCCGCCCCAGCGCGACGGCGGCAGGACGATCACCCGGGCCTTGCCGATGACGTCGTCCACCGGGACGGTCCCGTTGACCCCGCCGCCGCCTTGGCAGCGGGAGTCGCACGAGTTCTCGCGGTTGTCGCCCATCACCCAGAGGCTGCCCTTCGGGACGGTGACCGGGGCGAACGTCTGCCGGACCGTCGGCGGCTGGTCGAGCCAGTGGATGTAGGGCTCGTCGAGGGGTTTGCCGTCGACCAGGACGCGGCCCTTCGGATCGCAGCACTGGACGGTCTGCCCGCCGACGGCGATGACGCGTTTGACGAAGTCCCGCTCGTCCGGCGGCGCGAAGCCGACGAGGGAACCGAGGCCGCGCAACGCCTTCGTGAAGACGTTGCCCGATTCCTGCGGCGCGATCTCGTTCGCGGTCCACGGCTGCGGGCCGCGGAAGACGATGACGTCGCCGGGGCCGGGATCGGTGAAATCGTAGGTGACGCGGTCGACGACGACCCGGTCGCCGAAGCAGCCGTCGCAGCCGTGCAGCGTCGTCTCCATCGACGCCGACGGGATCAGGAACACCTTCGCGACGAACTGCTGGATCAGGATCGTCAGCACCAGCGCGATCCCGATCAGGATCGGCAGCTCCTGCCAGAACGGACGCTTCCGCCGGCCCTTCCGGGGCGGTTCGTCCTCGCCGGGACGCTCGGATCCGGACTCGCCGGGGGCAGGGACATGGGGGATCGGGTCGGCCACGTCGCCAGGCTACCCAGAACCGCCCGCCGGACGGCGGACCGCGAGCGGCCACGATCGGGGGGTCGTGCCGGTGAGCGGGACGGCAACCGGAGGTTTCGCCCGCGGGGAAGGAAAACGGGCCGGAAGCGGGGGAGAGGTTCGGAATCCGGCAGGGGAGGCGGCGGGAGTGCGGGATCCGGCGGGCGTGGCGAGGTGAGGGGGGTGAGGCGGCGCAGGGGGTGTGGTGTGTCGGCAGGATGCGTGCGGGGATTCGCGCACGGATGCGACATGAGCCGGACAGGGCGCGTGCGGGGTTCTGCGGATGGAGGCAGCAGGTGCCGGAGCACACTCCGCGTGCAAGAGAGAACGTGTGCAGCGTTCGGCGGACGGGACGCGACCTGCGGCGAGGACAACGGTGCGCCGGGGACACGGTGTGCCGGGCAGAACTGGAGGCACAGCGGGGCGTTTCGCGAAAGCCGGACATGCCGCAGGCGGGTCCTGGTTCCAGCGTCGGCATCACCGGGAGACCGGAGCGCCACGCCGATCGATCGCGGTCAGCTGATCGACGAACTCCACCACCCGCCGACTCCACGTGTACCGGCTGCGCACCAGCTCATAGGCGTTGTCCCGGATGGTCTCCGCCAAAACCGGACTGCTCTCCAAACGGCGCAACTCGTCAGCTAACGCCTCGGGAGAACGCGGCGCGGCAAGCAGCCCGTTGACCCCGTCCTCCACCAGCGCGGCAAGCGGGCCGACCGCGGCGGCGATGACCGGCACCCGGCTCGCCCACGCTTCGAGCAGGGCCGTCGGGAAGGCGTCGTTCGGGCTGGTCGGGCAGAGGACCAGCGATCCGGCACTGCGGAGAGCCCGGAATTTCGCGTCTCCGCCGAGGTTTCCGGCGAAGGTGACATTGTCCGCGATGCCGAGTTTCCGGGCGAGGGCTTCGTATCCGGGGCGCGCGGCGCCGTCGCCGATGACCAGCAGACGGGCGGACGGCGTGGAACGGGCGAGATGGAGGCGCAGCGCGCACAGCAGGTGGTCCAGACCTTTCCACGCGTGGGTCGGGGACAGGCGGGCCAGGAAAGCGGCGGCGTAGGGACGGTGTGCCACCGCGGAAGGAGCTAAGGCCTCAGGGGAGACGGCGTTCTCCAGGACACCGACCTTGTCGCCGAAGCGGGGACGGAAGCGGTCGGCGACGTAGCCGGATACCCCGAGGATCAGATCGGCCCGGCGGAGCATGAAGCCCTCGGCACCGGCATACGCGCGCGCGACGGTGTTGAAGAGCGGGTGACCGTCCTTGGCGAGGGCGGCGGCGTGATAGGTCACGACGACGGGGGTGCGTCCGGCGGCCAGCGTCGCAGCATCGGCCAATCCGGGCACTGGAGTGTGCACGTTCAGGTAATCGGCCTGTTCGGCGCGCAGAATGCGACGGATCCGGAACGGCCAGCGCGGGTCGAGCGGGGTGTTGGAGAGCTTGGCGGGCGCCGGGAGCCGGTAGACCGGGAAGCCGTCGTCGGACCCGGCGCGAGCGCTGGCGGTGATGACGACGGGCCGCCATCCGGGGACGTCCCGCAGGGCGGCGGCGAGGCTGTGCACGTAGGTTTGCACGCCGCCGACGTCCGGCGGGTAGTACGGCGTCGCGAAGACGACTGTTCGTTCTCGGCTCACGGAGCTCCTGTCCTCATTGGTCCGGTTGGCTGGGCGCGCGCGGATGTGATGGTGTGTGTCCGGGGACATGGGGGAATTCGAGGAGGCGCAGGATGTCCGGGATCCGGATGCCGTGGGCGGCGGCGCGCTGCCGCGCGTGCGGCCACGACCGCAGCGAGCATCAGCATTTGCGCGGCGGCACCGACTGCGGACGGTGCGGCTGCCGGCGGTTCAGGTGGCTGCGGCGGGGCTGACCCCGGGTCAGGCGGCATGGAGCAGCGGGCTCAGGTCGCGGGCCCGGCGCGCGTAAGGGGGAAGCACTTCGCGCAGGTGCCGCCGGTAGTCCTCACGATGGTCGACGAGGCGGTCGAGGAGCGCGGGCAAAGTGGTGTCGCGGACTTCTCCGATGCCGACGACCCACTGTTCGAGCCCCAGGTCTCGCATGATGCCCGCCGTTTTGTGCTCGTACGCGATCGCGAGGCACGGGACGTGCGCGGTGAGGGCGAAGATGACGGAGTGAAAGCGGGTGCCGATCACGAGGTCGGCCTCGGCGTAGAGGGCGCGGGCGTCGCGGTGGTCGAAAGTGTCGTCGCCGAGGACGCGCAGCCGGGGGTGGTCGAGCCCGGCGGCGAGGCGGGTGTTGACGCGGCGGTCGTCGTCGCCTTGGAAGGCGCAGGTCACCTGGGGGACCAGTACGACGTAGTACCCGCGGCCGAGCAGGTGGCGGATGCCCGCGGCCAAGGCGTGTTCGTACTGGTGCTGACCGGTCTCGTCGAGCCACTGGCGGGCGGTGAGCATTGCGATCCGGGCGTCGGCGGGGATGTCGAGAGCGGTGCGCCAGGCGCGTTCGGAGCAGGTTTCGAAGGCGAACGCACTGTCGACGCTGCGGGTGAGCAGACGCGACGGCAGCCCGATTTCGGCGAGCCGGTCGCGGCTGATGTCCTCGCGGACGAGGATCGCGTCGGCCCGGCCGAGGACGTGGCGGACCAGCACGCGCTGGGCGCAGCGGGGGAACGGGCCGTAGGACTGCGGACCGGTCACGACCCGGACGCCGAACCGTCCGGCCAGCCACAGCGGCAGGAGCAGGAACAGGATGTTCAGGTCGGAGGCGAAGTTCGGGCGGCCGGTCAGGTAGCCGCCGCCGAGGGAAACGACGAGGTCCGCGTTCGCGAGAGCGTGCAGTTCGCGCCGCGGTTCAGCGGGCAGCAGCCGGGCGACGGCCAGCAGCGGGCGGCGCGGGAGCCGGGCGGCGGCGAGGGCGACGACGGGCAGCAGGCTCAGCTTGCGCAGGATTCTCCGGAACCGGGGAATGTTCTCCTCGCCGGAGTAGCGGCGGAACGAGCCGAGGTTGGGGACGCCCTCGAACTCCGGCCATCGCGAGGGATGCTCGAAACCGGCGATCGCGATCCGCGCGCCGGGCAGTGCGCGGCGGATCTGGTCGAGCAGGACGCTGAGCAGGGCCGCGTCGCCGCGGTTGCCGCGTTCGAACGCGTTGACGACGAGGACGCGGGTCATCGGCGGACCTCCTGGCGGGAGTGCTCGGGCCGGGCAGGGACGGAAAGACGGCTGACTGGCGGGGCTGCGGTGATGCCAGGGCCGAGGGTGCTGTGCATCGGCGGGCTTTCAGACGGGGCCGGGTGGATCGGGCGGGGAAGGTGCGGCAATGGGTTGACAGGACGTCGGGAAGGGCGCGGTACATCTGCGGAGCCGTTCGGATCGGGCGGGGAAGGCGGGCTGGCGGGGCGGTGGCAGGCGAGGAGGGTGCGGATCACGGGCGCACCTCCTGGCGCGGGCGTTCGGGTCGGGCGCAGCAGTGGGCTAACGGGGTTGCGGCGGAAGGAGTTCACGGCTGGACCTCCTGGTAATGCCGCTCAAGCCGGTCGAGGAAAATGCTGAGGCTGTGGCAGCAAGCGAGCCCGGCCGATCGCGCACCCATCGCCCGCCGCAGGCCCGTGTCGCCGAGGAGCCGCGAGAGTGCGTCGGCGAGGGCGCGGCTTTCACCCGGCGGGACGAGCACCCCGTTGTGGCCCGGCCGGATCAGTTCGGGGATGCCGCCGACCTCGGTGGCCGCGACCGCCCGGCCGACGCAGAGGGCTTCCAGCGCGACAGTCGGGAAATTCTCCGGCCACACCGACGGGATCACCACCACCGAAGCCGCGCGGTACGCAGCCGCCAGTTCATCCCCGTCGAGCCAGCCGGTGAACCGGACGCGGTCGGCCAAACCGTGTTCGCTGACGGACTTTTCCAGCACGGCCCGTTGTTTTCCGTCACCAGCGAGCGTCAGCCGGGCGCGAGGCAGGCGGCGGGCGACGGTCGCGAAGGCGTCCACGAGTACGTGCGCGCCTTTCACCGGTTCGAGCCGTCCGACGAACAGCGCGTGGGCGGCGTCGGGGACCGGTTCGGCAGCCCGCAGCGGCACGCCGTTCGGGACGACGTGGATCGGCACCCGGGGAAGATCGTGCCGGACGGCTTCGGCGAGGAACCGGCTCGGGGTGAGCACGCGGTCGACAGTGCGCAGGCGGCGCAGGTAGGCCGGTCGTTGCAGGAAGCGCAAATAGGCCAAGCGTGCGGTGTCCATCGTGGACAGTCGGGAGCGGCCTTCGGTGCGGCTGCGCAGGTTCCACGACAGCAGCTGCCTGATCCAGTCTTCGGGGCCGTGGACGGTGAGCACCCGAGGATAGGCCGCCGACGCGCTGAGCACGGCGGGGCTGAACTCGCCGATGGTGTGCAGGTGCACCACATCGGGCCGGAAAGAGCTCAGCGCGGCGGTCACCTGCCGGTAGGCCGGACGGTGCCAGAAGTAGCCGGCGAAGCGGCGGGCAGCACCTCCTCGGATGGCGGGCACCAGAACGTCGGCGAAGACTTCGCGGTCGCTGACGGCGGGGTCGTCGAGCAGGTGGTCGGTCGCGACGACGAGGACCTGATGCCCGCGTCGGCGCAAGCCCTCGGCGACGAGCCGGACGCTACGCTCCGCGCCGCCGGCTTCGAAGCCGACGTTGACGACGTGCGCGATCTTCATCCGAACCTCCCTTGCCGCTCGGAGAAAGACGGAACCCGCGCAATGCCAGCGCGGCGACCGCGACGAGGCCGGACGCGAGATTGCCGACGCCCCAGGCCGCCGCGATCCAGACGAGGCTGTGCTGAGCCCCGAGCGCGGCGAGGCCGACGGTGACCACGGCGTAGACGAGGTTCGACAGATTCATCGCCGAGAGCTGGCGGGTCACTTTGAGCAGAAACCCGGACCACGTGTTGAAAGCCACCGCGAAAGCGGAGACCGCGAGGACGATCAGGCAGTTCCGGGCGTCGGCGGCGTAACTCGCGCCGAACAGGGTCAGCACGGGTTTCGCGAGGGCGGCGGTGATGCTGACGGCGGGCACCACGATCGCCAGGATGAGCAGCGCCGAGCGTTTCGCCAGATGCTTGAGGTCTTCCTGTTCGTGCGAGCCTTCCGCGAACAGCGCCTCCCCGACGGCGAACGGCACGGCGTTGACGAAGTTGGCGATCTGGAACGCCACGAAGTACGCCGCCGACGCCTCTGGGCCGAGAGAACGCAGCACGAGCAGCGGAATCGCCAGCAGGGGCACGAGATTCAGGCAGCTGGACGCGTAATTGCCGAGCGAGTACGCCAGAGTGGACCGCAGCGTCGCCGGGTAGAGGCGGGGCCGCACCGGGATGCGCAGGCGCTGCCGGATGACGACGACGCTCGCCACGGCCGCGACGGCGGATGCCACGGTGCTGGACAGGAAAATCCCGATCGCGCCCGCGCCGACGAAAACCACCGGCAGCGCGATTTTGACCGCGCTCATCAGGACGCCGTTGAGGAACATGTTGTACTTCGCCGCGCGCAGGGCGACGAACACCGAGTCGGTCAGCAGGTTCTGCGCGACCGCCATCGCCAGCAGCGCGAACAGCACGACCTGCGGGAACGACCCGCTGAGGAACGACAGTCCAGGCGCGACGAACGGCGCGACGAGGGCGAAGCCGGCGCCCAGAACCGTTCCGGTGACGGCCACCGCGGTGAGCGCGGAGCTGACGTGCGCGGTGCGGGACCTCGTCGTGGGCAGGTACCGGACGAGGCTGGAGCTGAGCCCGAGCCCGCTGAAGTAGCTCAGCAGCGTCACCGCCGAGAGCAGCGAACTCGCCCAGCCCACCTCGGCGGGCGGGTACAGCCGGGCGACGACGATCCAGAACACGAACCCGGACCCGGCGCCGAGCGCGGTCGTGGCCATGAGGAAGAACGAGTTCCGCACCAGCGGGTCGGATTTGAGCCGGGCGGCGAAGGACGGCACGGACCCGGCGAGTGCGGTCATGCCGGAACCTCGGTCGTGCCGAAGGCCGCGCGGTAGTGCTCTTCGAGGCGCTGGACGTGCTTCGGCCAGGAGAATCGCGCGGCGGCGAAATCGGCGGAGTAACGGCCCATCGCCTTGCGGCGCGCGGGATCGGCGGCCAGGGACCGCAGTGTCGTGCGGAGGATGTTCGCGTCGCGCGGGATCAGCGCGACCTGGGTTCGGTCGAGTCGGTAGGAGGCGTAACCCGGGTCGTCGGTGGTGACGACCGGGAGGCCCGAGGCCATGGCTTCTTGGACAGTCAGGGGGAATCCTTCCGCGGTGGAGGGCAGGGCGAAGACGTCGCAGGCGCGGTAGAGGTCGCTGATCTCGCCCGGGCTCAGGGCGCCGAGGTAGCGGACTGCGGGGTCGTCGACGACGCGCTTCGGCCGTTCGCCCGCGAAGACCAGGTCGTAGTCGTGGTGGCGGGCGGCGAGAAGCAGGTCGTAGCCCTTCTTCGGCGCCGGTCGTCCGACGAACAGCACCAGGACCCGGTCGGCGGGCAGGCCCCAGCGTTCCCGCAGCAGCTCTCGTTCTCCGGCCGCGGCGGGGCGGTACCGGGCGGTGTCGACGCCGTTCGGGAGCAGTTCCACGCCGCCGCCCCGAAATCGGCGGACGAAGGCGGCGACGGAATCGTTGACCGCGAAAACCTCGCGGCTGGCCCGGAACAAGCGCCGCCCGACGGACCGGTACACCACGTGCTGGACGGCTCGCACCAACGCCGACGGGTGCTCGACGACCGCGACGTGCTGGGTCAGGAAAAGCGGCGTGCCGGTGCGCACGGCGCGCAGTCCGGCGCTCCAGGAGGATTGGTACAGCGTGTCGTGAAGATGAACGACGTCCGCCCACCGCACCCCTTCGCGGACGGCTCGGAACAACCGGGGCCCGAACACCGGAAACGGCACTCCAGTCCGGTTTTCCACCCCGTTGAAGGCCGGAACGCGCACGACCCGGACGCCCTGGTCGGGACCCGGCGGCCCGGCGCTCGTCAGGACGGTGACGTCGGCGCCGCGCGCGGCGAGCGTCCGGGCCTGCTGGGCGGCGACGTTCTCGATGCCCCCGACGTGCGGCGGGTAGTAGTGCGAGACGAGCAGGATCCGGAGCGGACGGGAAGACGTCATCGGTACACACTCGTTCCGTTGCTGCTGTAGACCTTGTTTTTGGTGGCGTCGAGAAACCGCAGCGGATAGCTGTAGGTGACGAGATCTCCCTGGTAGAACACGGTGACCTCGTCTTTGCGGACGGTCGGATAGCCGAGCAGGACGAACGAGCCCGGCTGCACGAGCGTGGGATAGATGTCGTCGCCGGGGCGGCCGTCGATCAGCGTTTGGAGCCGGCTGAGCGTGTAGCGGTCGGACTGGATCCGCTGTGCGGCGGTGTGCTGTTCGAGCCAGGCGATCGCGGCGCGTTCCTGCGGGTGCGCGTAGTAGATGTCGTAGTACTGCCCGGCGTTGTCCAGGTGCAGCTGCGCGGGATAGCCGCCGAACAGCCGGGGGAGCGCGCCGGTGAGGTCGAGGAACAGCAGCAGTGCCACGGCGGTGGCGGCGGGCATGCGCCACCGTTTCTTGAGCCACGACAGCGTCCAGACCGACCCCATCGCGATGAACGGGGCGAACCCGAACAGCCCCTGCTGGAAGGTGCGCAGGAGCCCGTAGTCCACCGAGAGCTGCGGCAGCGCGATCTCGGCGGCGAGCACGCCCAAACCACCGGTGGCGAGCACGAACAGGTCGTGCGTCGGGCGGAACAGCGTCGCGGTGGCGATGAGCGTTCCGGCCAAACCGACGATCAGCAGCAGTTGCAGCCCGTCCGCGCACAAGGTGCGGAGCAGGCCGTTGACGCGGGGGACGTCGAGGCCGAGCCGGTCGAGTGCGGAACCCGCCGCGGTGAGCGGGAGATTGTCCGCAGGGGCGACCTGGGTCGTCGCCGCGGACAACGCCGTCGGGGCTTCGCCGCCGGTGCGAGACCTGGTGGAATCGGCGTAGTCGCGCAGCCGCTGCTGCGGGCTGACCCGGGCAGAGCTGAAGATGCCGTAGGCGGTGTCGGAGGAACCGCGTTGCACCTGGTCCGGGTGGAACAGGTCCTGGGCGGTGGCCGCGGCGGTGTGCTGGAGCTGGTGCCAGGTGCCGGTGACCGGTCCGGTCCACAGCGCTGAGCACAGCACCGCGATGCCGATCATCGGCCAGGCGACGAAGTCGGTCGCCTCCTTCGGCGCACGCTCGGCGAGCCGGCGCCGCAGCGGCGGGATCGCCCGGATGACGCCGCTGGCGATCTTGCCCAGGATCAGGACGCCGATCAGTACATAGGTGGTGGAGTAGTGCGACAGCACGATTCCCGCGAACAGGACGGTGAATGCGATCCGTCGCGCGCGCCGTGGCGAAGTGCGGTCGCTCAGCGCCAGGACCGCGCAGCCGAGCAGGAGGAACGCGATCTCTTGACGGCCGAGGAACGGCATGTCGGTGAAAAACGTGGGGAACGCGAGGAAGTAGATCGCGGCGAGCAGCGAAACCCGTTTCGAGGTGAGATTCCGTGCCGTGCAGTACACCGCGACCGGTGCCGCGGCGAAGAGCATCGGCAGCACCACTTTGAAGATCGCCAAGCCGGGCAACGCGGTCAGCTGGGACAGCGAGGCGGGCAGGAGGGTGATGCTCAGGCAGGCGTTGTACGCGTCGGGATAGCCGGAGATGTCCCAGTAGCTCTTGGTCGAGGTCAGCTGGAAGAGCAGGTACTCGCGCTGGATGTCGTGCCCGCTGACGTACCAGCCGCGCAGGGATGTCAGCAGCAGCAAAGCCGTTGCGGCGCAGAGGATTCCGAACGCGATGACCCCGTCGCCGTAGCGGCCCGCCTTGAGGACCAGAAACCCGAGCAGGGCCGCGATGAGGACCAGCGCGATCAGGCTTGTCGCGCCGGTGAACCCGTTGTTCAGACGGACGGCCCCGGCGACCGCGACCACCAGCGAAAGTACTCCGAGGACAGCGATGGGCGCGATGTCGCGCACCGGCATCAGCCGCGGCGCGCGCACTGGCGGCGAGGCGCCGGTGAGACGCCGGTCCAAGAACGCGAGCGCCGCTGCGGTGAGGGTCTGAGCGACGGCGAGGGACACGGTCGTGAGAGGGTGCGAGACACCGAACCAGGGGAGGACGGTGTTGACCGCCAGCGCGGCCGCCATCGCCATCAGGACCGCGAAACCGAGGCCCAGCAACCATTGGGCTTCGCGGGCGGAGACGATCCTGGTGGAGATCCGGCGGCACAGCCAGGTCGGAGCGCCGAAGAGCAGCCACAGACCCGCCACGGTCGCCAGTACGGCCGGTCGCCACGGGCTCAGCTCCACGGCACAGGCGACGAGCACCGACCCGAGCACGACGGCGCGCTGGCTGGGTCTCGTCACGGCAGTACCTCGGCGTAGACGTTCTCGACCTCTTGTGCCACCTCGGCCCAGGTGAAAGCACGAGCTGCCGCCGCGCTCGCTGCGGCGGTCCGCTGCCGGAAATCCTCGTACGTCGCGAATTGGTCGATCGCTAAGGCCAGGGCGGCGGGATTGGCGGGGGTGAGGGCTCCGATGCCGCGCAGGAGTTCGGTGTTCCCGGGAACGTCGGTCGCGAGCACGGGCAGTCCGGCGGCCATGGCTTCGAGCGCGGCGAGCGACATCCCTTCGCGATCCGACGGCAGCACGAACAGATCGGCTTGCTCGTACCGCCGCAGCAGTGAAGCGCCGTGCAGGCGACCGTGGAACTGCACACCCGGAATCCCTTGTCGCTGCACGGTTTCTTCGAGCTGCTGCCGCTGTTCCCCGTCCCCGACGACGTCGAGCACGACCGGCTGGCGCACCCGGGTCAGCGCGTGCAGCAGCCGGGCGAGATTCTTCTGCGGGCTGAGCCGCCCGACGAACAGCAAGCGCAGCACCGGTTCCCGTCGCGCGCGCGGCGGCAGGAAGAATTCGGCGGACACTCCGTTCGGCACCGCGAAGATCCGTGCCGGGTCCGCCCGGTAAGCGGTGCGGACGAACTCCCGCTGTTCCTCGGTCAGCACCAGCACTCCGGCGGCAGCGCGCAGAACGCGGCCGAAGACGTGCTTTTTGTAGAGCGGCAACAGCCATCCCAGCTTCCCCGACTGGTCGACGTCCAGGTGGAAGTGCAGCAGGAACGGCTGACGGCGCACCGCCGCGGCGAGCGCGACCTGCTCGGGCAGCACCGCATGGGCGGCATGCAGATGCCACACCGCAGTCTTCGGCGTGCGCAGCAACGCGGGAACGAGACTGGCGGACACCGGTGTGTGCGCGACGTCGACCGCGAGAGCGCGAACGGTGTCGACGTCGTGCACCCGCTCGCGCCGCGGAGAGTCGCGGGCGCCGACGGTCGTGGTGAGCACCGTGACGTCGTGCTGGCGGGCTTGTTGCACCGCCAAGTGCTGCACGACCGCTTCCATCCCGCCCAGATGCGGCGGGTAGTAGGGCGTGATCTGGACGATCCGGCGGCGGGCCATCAGGGTCTGCCTCTGGTGGTCGAAGCGTTGCCGGGCAAGCGGAACCGGAGGTTTTCCATGCCGCCGGCGACGTTCACCGCGATCGCGTCCACGACGTGCCCGGGCGGGACCGGCAGGCGGAAGTCCAGCGTGGTGAACTGGCCGGGCTCGAGGGTCACTCGCCGCGACACCCCGGCGAGCCGGTCCGCCGACGAGGTCTCCAGGGCCGCCACCACGGTGTAGTCCGCGTGGGCGGGACCGTGCCGCACGAGCGCGACCTCAGCGGTGACAGTTCCGTCCCGGAACGAGGGCGTGCCGACGAAATACAGCTCGGTGTAGGTCTCGGGCTGCTCGGTGAAGGACTGCCGGAACAGCGTCCGCGCGGCGGGCCAGACCAGGACCGTCACGACCCCGAGCACCACCACCGCCGAAACCGCGCCGGCGAACTTCAGCCAGCCGCAGGCGTTTCCCCGAGCTTCTTCCGCGGAGTCGTCCACGCTCAGTCCGCCATCGCCAGGACGCACTCGGCTTCGCCGGCGCAGAGCACGGTCGCGGGCGCGCCGACGGTCCGCGCCCGGTGGAGCGCCAGCTGCGCGAGGTTGCGCAGACCGTCGCGCACGGCATGCAGTTTCACGTCTCCGCCGCGGATCCGGTACTCGATCGGGGTTTCGCCGCAGCGGAAACCGCGGACGTAGGCGTCGTTCTTGATCTCCTGCGAGAACGGCATCCCGCCGGACCGGATGTCGAGGTGCTGCCACACGTGCCTGCGGAACACCCACATCCCGGACTGCGAATCGCGGAACGGCGAACGGAAGAAGAGCCGGCTGATCAGGGTCAGCACCCGGTTGCCGATCCGGTGCGAGGGCTTCATCGCCTCGCGGTTCCCGTGGCCGAGCCGGTTGGTGGACAGGAAATCGAGCTGCCGGTCGGCCATCGTGCACAGCAGTCCGGGAAGGTGGTCGAACGGGTAGGTGCAGTCCGCGTCGCCGGTCGCGATCACGTCGCCGGTCGCCGCGGCGAAACCCGCGTGGTAGGCGTGCCCGTACCCGCGCAGCGGCTGCAGGATCACCCGCGCGCCCAGGGAGGCGGCCACCTCGCCGGTCCCGTCGGTCGAGGCGTTGTCGACCACGATCACCTCGGTCTCGTAGCCGAGGGAGGCGAGCCCGGAGCGCGGGATCGCGGCCAGCACGCGGGGCATGTTGACCCGTTCGTTCAGCGCGGGGATGACGATGGACAGTCTCCGCGGCCGCGGTCTTCCGCCGCAGGCGCCGCGGCTGGCGGCCCGGAGGCGGCAGCAGGGCCCGCCGGACGGGCGTGCGGCGGTGTCGTCCGACGGCGAGGAGCTGGAACGCTCGATGTTCGACGTCATGGAAGAACCTCGGTTCTTGTCTTGTGCTCGGCGGGGGAAGGGAGCACGGGGCACGACGGGATCCGGAGGCGGGAAGCACCGATCGCCCGGCCTCGTCAGGCCGGGCGGTCGGCGTCCGCCGGCGGAGAGCCTGCCGGCGACGGGTCGGGGGGCGGGGTTGTCGTTGTCAAGGCGGGCGTGCGGACGGCCGACGGGCCGTGCGAGCGCGCTTCGGCGCCCGGCCTCGTATCTGTATCGATGCCGAGGGCCTGGGCGCTACGTGCGTTTAGCGAATTTTTCGTTCGCTCGTTCGGACTAGCGCCGAATACGGCGGCGATAATAAACGGTCGTCGCAGGTAATGGTGACCGGTGCGAAAAAAAGCGAAAGGGATTCGTGTGCGGTTTCACTCGTTCGGCCCAGTCCGGAAAAGGCGGGTAACGAGGCCGGAAAAGGCGGCCTCGGGCGGTATGCCTGCTATGCCCTCATGTCGTCGGTGTCTGGTTGGACGCGAGTATATGCCTTGCTGTGCAACGGTAATCGGACGGGACTAGTTCTCGAACGACCCGTGCCTGCCCGCACCATCGGCGAATCGCGCGGCTCCCGCAAGAGTGTCCGCGGCCAATGACTGAATCCCGTGCCGGAATTCGTTTTCCACTGCGGATTCCTCGGTCAGCGACTCGCCTTCCAGCAATGCCGCCCGGTCCTCTCGCAGGCAGGTTTGCGGAAACGCCGCGATTTCCCGCGCCAAGGCGATCGCGGCGGGCAATGCCTGCCCGGAAGGCACGACCCGATTCGCCAATCCGATCCGGTGCGCCTCGTCCGCTCCGACCGGACGCCCGGTCAGCACGAGGTCCATCGCGTGGCTCCGCCCGATCAGCCGCGGCAGCCGGACCGTGCCGCCGTCGATGAGCGGAACGCCCCAGCGGCGGCAGAACACGCCGAACACCGCGGTCTCGTCCGCGATCCGGAGGTCCGCCCAGATCGCCAGCTCCAGCCCGCCCGCGACGGCATGTCCGGACACCGCCGCGAGCACCGGCTTCCGCAGCCGCAGGCGCGTCGGTCCCATCGGGCCGTCGCCGTCCGGCTCGGTGCGGTTGCCGCGGCCTTCGCTCACCGCCTTGAGGTCCGCGCCCGCGCAGAACGTCCCGCCCACGCCGTGGAGCACCGCGACGGAGGCGTCCGAGGCGTCGAATTCCCGGAAGGCGGCGGCCAGTGCCTCGGCGGTGTCGCGGTCGACGGCGTTGCGCCGCTCCGGCCGGTTGATGCCGATAGTGGTGACCGGACCGTCGTGCTCGACCAGCACAGTGCTCACGCGGGGCCTCCCGGGAGAAGAAGCGGGTGTCCGGGCAGCATGCCATGCCCCGTAGGCTCCGGCTGGCAGACCGGCACGGGAAGGGGACCGCGGGATGGACGCCGAAAGCCTGGCCGCGTTCGGGTTCGAGCTGGGGGTGCTCAAGCGCGTCCGCCGCGCGGGCTGGTGGCAGGCGGGGGTCCGCGACCCCGAGTCGGTGGCCGAGCACAGCCTCCGGGCGGCGCAGCTGGCCGCGCTGCTCGCCGCCGAGGAGGGCGCGGTTCCCGAGCGCGCGGCGTTCCTCGCGCTCTGGCACGACACCCAGGAGACCCGCACCGGCGACCTGCCGCACACCGCCGCGCCGTATCTGACGAAACCGGAACCGCGGGCGATCACGGCGGATCAGACTGCGGGATTGCCGCGTGCGTCGGCGGAAACCGTACAGGCGGCGGTAGACGAGTACGAAACGCGCGAGTCGCCCGAAGCGCGATGTGCGAAGGACGCCGACAAACTCGAGATGCTTTTCCAGGCCCTCGAATACCGCGCGGCCGGAGTCTCCACAGTGGACGAATGGATCGCGTCGGCGCGGGCAGGGCTCTTCACCGAAACCGCCCGGCGCGTCGCCGAAGCAGCCTTGGCGACGTCGCCGCTGTCCTGGCGCTCCCGTTAGAGCTCACCCACATGGGCGCACTTGTGGTTTAAAGCTGACCTCTCTGGGAAAGATCCAAAGTACGACCGTCTCGGGGAGGCACAGGATGAACCGGAAACTCACGGCAACACTGGCCAGTATCGCGGCGATGGCGGCAACGATCGGATTCTCCGCGACCGCGGAGGCGGCGGGACCGCCGTGCGGCGCCCAGGCGAAGGCGTGCCTGAAGCTCTCGGCGAACACGGCGTGGCTGATGGACAACGGCAAGGTCACCCGCGGCGGCGTGCCGGTCACCGTCGGCAAACCGAAGTACCCGACCCCGGTCGGCACGTTCCGCGTGCAGTACAAGGACATCGACCACTACAGCAAGCAGTTCCACGGTCCGATGCCGTACTCGGTCTTCTTCACCAACACCGGGGTGGCGTTCCACCAGGGCAGCCTGAAGGTCCAGTCGCACGGCTGCGTCCACCTGTCCCACGCGGACGCGGTGGCGTTCTTCAACGCGCTGCAGCCGGGCGACGTGGTGCAGGTCGTGCGGTAATCACCCGACGGGAATCGGCCGTCGCAGCGCTTGCCGGCGCAGGCGGCCGAATCCCCTCGGGTTGTTGAGCCCGAACACGGCCACGGTCTGGCCGTCGCGGTGATAGGTGGCGAGGAAGGACTCGTCGTCCGGACCGCCGTCGGCGAAGCGCACCTCGTCCTCCGGCGCGGGATGCCCGGCGAGCTGGATGGTCCCGGCGTACTGGTCGGACCAGACGTAGCCGCTCGGCTCGTACTCCCGCACCACTTGCCCGGCCAGCAGATTGGCGACCGCGACCGAAGCCTGTTCGGTGGCATTCGTCCAGTGCTCGTGCCGGGTGCCCGCCGGCCCGTAGGCTGCGACGTCGCCCGCCGCGACCACGTTCGGCAGCGACGTGACCAGACCGGCATTGGTGCGGACGCCGTTGCTCACCGCCAGCCCGGAGCCGTCGAGCCACTCGACTGCCGGAACCATCCCGATCCCGGCGACGACCACGTCGGCGGGCAGATTCTCGCCGGTTTCCAGCTGTACCCCGGTGACCCGGCCGGAGAGCGCGGAAAGCCCGGCCACCGAAGCGCCGCAGCGCAGGGTGACACCGTTCCGGTCGTGCAGGCGCGCGCAGACCGAGCCGAGTTCCGGACCCAGCACGCGGGCCATCGGAGTCGGCAGCGCCTCCAGCACGGTGACATCCAAGCCCAAGCCGTTGGCTGTCGACGCCACTTCGGCCCCGATGAACCCGCCGCCCACGATCACCACGCGCGCACCGGGAACCAGCTCGTCGCGCAGGGCGAGAGCGTCGCCCAGGGTGCGCAGAACATGAACTCCGGCAACGGATTCCGTCCCCGGCAAGGCCCGAGCGCGCCCGCCGGTCGCGAGGACGACGCCGTCGGCTTCGAGTTCGCCGTCGGAGAGGAAGAGGCGGCCGGTCGACGGGTCGAGCCGTTCCGCGCGGGTGCCGAGCCGGAGGTCCAGCGACGCGAGATCGTCCGTGTCGAGCAGGTCGAGCGACTCCCTCGACGCGGTTCCGGCGAGGAAGGCCTTCGACAGCGGCGGCCGGTCGTAGGGGAGATGCGGCTCTTCGCCGATAAGGACCACGCGACCGTCGAACCCCTGTGCGCGCAGCTCCTGCGCGGCGCGGGCGCCGGCGAGCGAAGCGCCGACGATGGCGACCGTTTTCACGCAGCGTCCTCGGCGGCGTCGGCGAGCACGTAGATCACGCCCTCGTCGACCTGCACCTGATACGTGCGCACCGGCTGCTTGGCGGGCAGGCAGGACGGCAGGCCGGTGCGCAGGTCGAAGAGCGCCGCGTGCAGCGGGCACTCCACGAAGCAGCCTTCGAGCCAGCCGTCGGCGAGCGACGCGTCCTGGTGGGTGCAGGTGTCCCCGATCGCGTACAACTCGCCGTCGGCGTTGAAGACGGCGATGGGCTCGGGCCCCGCGATCCGGACGGACTCGCCCGGGGGCAGTTCGTCCACTGAGCACGCGCGCAGCATTGATGCCTCCGAAGCTGGGGGTTGTTGCGTATTGAGGAACACCCGACGTGATACGCAACAGAGTCTGAGCGTGCCGGAGGGGTGCCGTCAAGAGGTTCCGGGGTGGAGTTTTTCGGAGCGCCGTTCCGGGTGAAAGCCGTGGTCGAAGGCGGTTCCGGCGATCGGGTGCGGCACCGGGAAGGGTGCTTGACACGGCCCCGGCCGAGCCTCATCTTGTTCCGGAGAGGGCAACAAGACGCGTAATACGCAACATCGAATGTGTTCGAGAGGAGCCCTGCCGGTGACCGCTATCGACCTCCCGCAGAGCCTGCTGCCGACTCTGCCCGGGCCGCACTACACCGACCCGGCGGTCTTCGCCCGGGAGCAGGAGCGGATCTTCGAAGCGGGCTGGTTCTGCGCGGTGCGCAGTGCCGACCTGCCGTCGCCCGGCTCGTTCGAGACCGTGCAGATCGGCCGCGAAAGCGTGCTGATCGCGCGCGGTCGCGACGGGGCGTTGCGCGCGTTCCTGAACGTGTGCCGCCATCGCGGGGCGCGGCTGTGCACCGACGAGAAGGGTTCGGTGAAGCGCGCTTTCCAGTGCATGTACCACGCCTGGACCTACGGCCTCGACGGAAAGCTCGTCGCAGCACCGAATCTGACCGGGATGCCGGACGTCGACCGCGTCGAGTACGGCCTGACGAAGGTGCATCTGCGCGAATGGCTCGGCTACGCCTGGGTTTGCCTCGCCGAGGACGCACCGTCCTTTGCGGACACTGTGCAGGCCGACGTGAGCGAACGGCTCGGCGGGCCGGGCGAAATCGAGGCGTACGGCATCGAGAATCTGTCGCTGGGCCGGCGCATCGAGTACGACGTGCGCGCGAACTGGAAGCAGATCATCGAGAACTTCATGGAGTGCTACCACTGCGCGACGATCCACCCGGAACTCACCGAGGTGCTCCCGGAGTTCGCGGACGGCTACGCCGCGCAGTATTTCGTCGGCCACGGCGCGGAATTCGGCTCGGACGTCACCGGGTTCACCGTGGACGGCGGCGACGGCCTGCCGCGGCTGCCGGGCGTCGGCGAGCACCAGGACCGGCGGTACTACGCGATCACGATCCGGCCGCAGGTGTTCGTGAACCTGGTGCCGGACCACGTGATCGTGCACCGGATGTTCCCGCTGGCCCCGGACCGCACCCTGGTCCGCTGCGACTGGCTGTACCTGCCGGAGGTCGTCGAATCGGGCGCGGACCTGGACCGTTCGGTCGAGCTGTTCCACCGCGTGAACCAGCAGGATTTCGAGGCGTGCGAACGGTGTCAGCAGGCGATGGGCTCACGCGCGTACGCCCGCGGCGGCGTGCTGGTGCCGAGCGAGCACCACATCGGCGAGTTCCATGCCTGGGTGCGGGCGAAGGCCGGGGACTCGTGAGCGGCGACGCCGGTTCTAACCGGCATTGCCGCTCACGAGCTCCGACTGGCTCGCTAAATGAGCGCCCGGATCGCCTTCTCGAACCCCGTCACGTGGTCGAGCGTCAGCGTCGAAGCCTTCTTTGCGTCCCCGTCGACGATCGCCGTCAGCAGCGGCGAATGCTCGTCGACATGACCGGCCATCCCGCGCAGGCGGGGGAGGAACACGCACCAGATCCGGGTCGCGAGGTTGTCGTAGTGGATCAGCGTGTCCTCGAAGAACGGGTTGTGCACGCAGGCGTAGATCGCGCGATGAAGGTCGAGATCGGTGCGCAGGAGTTCGGAGTTTTCCCTCGGCTTCGCGGAATTCAGCTGGTCGCGCAGTTCCGCCAGGCGCGCGCGGTCCTCGTCGGTCGCGCGCGTGGCGGCGGACGCGGCGGCCGTCGGTTCGAGGGTGCGCCGCACCTCGGAGATGTGCGCGAGGTCGGAGATGTTGACGTCGGTGGCGAACGTGCCGCGCCGCGGGTACGCCACCACCAGGCGTTCGGTCTCAAGGCGTTTCAGCGCTTCGCGGATCGGCGTGCGGCCCATGCCGAGCACACTGCCCGCCCATTCCTCGTTGATCGGGTCGCCTGGCTTGATGTCGAGCATGACGAGACGGTCGCGCAGGAACTCGTAGGCGCGTTCGGCCAGCGACGGGGCGGCGGCCGGGATGACGTGGTTGACCGGGGTGCTCACCCGGCCTACTCTACCGCGAAGATTGATATATCAGTAGTCGACCAGTTGTCCGATGCGGGAGGCCAGCGGGAATGACCACGACGGACCAGCCGCGTCCCCCGGGCGCGGACCTTCCGGACCACCCGGATTTCCTGTGGCGGGACCCGGAACCGCGGCGCGCGTACGACGTCGTCGTGGTGGGAGGCGGCGGGCACGGCCTCGCGACCGCTTACTACCTCGCGAAGGTGCACGGCATCACGAACGTCGCGGTGCTGGAGAAGGGCTGGCTCGCCGGCGGGAACATGGCCCGCAACACGACGATCATCCGGTCCAACTACCTGTGGGACGAAAGCTCCGGCATCTACGAGCACTCCCTCAAATTGTGGGAGGGCCTCGAAGAAGACCTCGGCTACCCGATCCTGTTCAGCCAGCGCGGCGTCCTCAACCTCGCGCACAGCCTCCAGGACGTCCGCGACAGCGTGCGCCGGGTGAACGCCAACCGGCTCAACGGGATCGACGCGGAATGGGTCGACGCGGACGGGGTCAAGGAACTCTGCCCGATCGTGAACACCTCTCCGGACGTGCGCTACCCCGTGCTCGGCGCGACCTACCAGCCGCGTGCCGGAATCGCGAAACACGATTACGTGGCTTGGGGTTTCGCCCGCGCGGCAGCCGAAATGGGCGTCGACCTCATCCAGAACTGCGAGGTCACCGGCATCGAGACGCGCGACGGCAAGGTCGTCGGCCTCGAGACGAGCCGGGGCCGGATCGCCGCCGGGAAGATCGCGCTGTGCGCGGCCGGGCACAGTTCGGTGCTGGCGAAGATGGCCGGGATCGACCTGCCGCTGGTGTCGCATCCGCTGCAGGCGCTCGTGTCGGAACTGCTCGAACCGGTGCACCCGACGGTGGTGATGTCGAACGCCGTGCACGTCTACGTTTCCCAGGCGCACAAGGGAGAACTCGTGATGGGCGCGGGCATCGACTCCTACGCCGGCTACGGCCAGCGCGGCGCGTTCCACATCATCGAGGACCAGATGGCCGCCGCGCTGGAGCTGTTCCCGGTGTTCGCGCGGGCGCACCTGCTGCGGACCTGGGCGGGCATCGTCGACGTGACCCCGGACGCCTCGCCGATCGTCGGGCTGACCCCGGTGGAGAACCTGTACCTCAACTGCGGCTGGGGAACCGGCGGATTCAAGGCCACACCGGGCGTCGGCGACTGCTTCGCGCACACCGTCGCGAAGGGCAAACCGCATCCGTACGCCGAACCGTTCACCCTCGACCGGTTCACCACCGGCGCGCTCGTCGACGAGCACGGCGCCGCCGCCGTCGCGCATTAGGAGCCGCTGTGCAGCTGATTCCCTGCCCCTGGTGCGGTCCCCGCGAGGAGACCGAATTCCGCTACGGCGGCCAAGCCCACGTCGCCTACCCCCAGGAACCGGCGGCGTTGTCCGACGAGGAATGGGCGAAGTACGTCTTCTTCCGCGCCAACCCGAGCGGCCCGCTCGCCGAGCGCTGGACGCACAGCGCGGGCTGCCGCCGCTGGTTCAACGCCGTCCGCGACACCCGCACCCACGAACTCGCGGCGGTCTACCGCCTCGACGAACCCCGGCCGGTGATCCCATGACCTTCCGCCTCCCCAGCGGCGGCCACGTCGACCGCGACACCCCGCTCCAGTTCACCTTCGACGGCCGCGTCCTCACGGGCCACCCCGGCGACACGCTCGCGTCCGCGCTCCTCGCCAACGGCGTGCACCAGGTCGCCCGGAGCGTCAAGCTCGGCCGCCCGCGCGGCATCGTGGCGGCGGGCGTCGAAGAGCCGAACGCGGTGGTGCAGCTGGAAAAGCCGTTCCCCGAACCCATGCAGACCGCCACCACCGTCGAGCTGTTCGACGGCCTGGTCGCGCGCAGCCTGTCCGGGCAAGGCCGGTTGGCGACCGAGCCGGACCCGGCGCGGTACGACGCGAAGCACCTGCACTGCGACGTGCTGGTGGTCGGTGCGGGGCCGGCCGGGCTCGTCGCCGCACGGACAGCGGCGCGCGCCGGGGCGAGGGTCGTGCTGGTGGACGACCAGCCCGAACCCGGCGGCTCGCTGCTCGGCTCGAACGAATACCTCGACCTCAAACCCGCCATCGAATGGGCCCGCGCGATCGCCGACGAACTCCGCGCGACCCCGGACGTGCACGTGCTCGACCGGACCACCGCGTTCGGCGCCTACGACGACGGTTTCGTCCTCGCCGTGCAACACCGGACGTCCGGCGCGGCCCGGCAACGGGTGTGGCGGATCCGCGCGCAGCAGACCGTCCTCGCGACCGGCGCGCACGAACGCCCGATCGTGTTCCCGGACAACGACCGGCCCGGCATCCTCCTCGCCAGTGCCGCGCGGACGTACCTGCACCGGTACGGCGTCCTGCCCGGCCGTCGCGCCGTCGTGTTCACGATGGACGATTCCGCCTACGCCACGGCGATCGACCTCGCCGACGCTGGCGTGGAAGTCCCGCTGGTGGTCGATGTTCGCCCTGCCGCACCGGAAAACTGGGCCGCGGCCTGTGCGGAACGGGGCATCGAGGTCCGCGCCGGGACCGCAGTCAGCGGGACGGAAGGAACCGAGCGCGTCACCGGCGTCCGCGTCGCCGGGGACCTGATCCCGTGCGACACCCTCCTGGTCTCGGGCGGCTGGACACCGGCGGTCCACCTGTTCAGCCAGCAGCGCGGTGCCTTGCGCTACGAACCCGCGCTCGGCGCGTATCTCCCCGACGGCGACCTCCCGACCGCACGGGTGGCAGGCAGCGCGAACGGCACCTTCGACTTCGCCGGTTGTGTACGAGAAGGCCGAGCCGCCGCCGCGAAGGCTGGAGCACCGGCGGAAATCCCGCTCCCCGTGTCGGACGCGCGCCCCCGCGAGCTGGCCCCCGCCGTCGCGTGGCAGATCCCCGGTGCTGAGTCCGATGTGGACACCCGTTTCGTGGACCTGCAGCGCGACGCCACCGTCTCCGACGTCCTCCGCGCGACCGGCGCGGGCTTGACCTCGCTGGAGCACGTCAAGCGCTACACCACCATCGGCACCGCGCACGACCAGGGCAAAACCTCCGGCATGCTCGCCGCCGGGATCACCGCCGAAGCGCTCGGCGTCGACCTCGCGGACCGCCGCCCGACCACCTACCGCCCGCCGTACACGCCGGTCGCGTTCGCCGCTTTGGCCGGGCGGAACCGCGGCGAACTGCACGATCCGGTCCGCGTCACCGCATTGCACTCCTGGCACGTCGAGCACGGCGCGGAGTTCGAGAACGTCGGCCAGTGGAAGCGCCCGTGGTACTACCCGCGACCCGGTGAGGACCTCCGCGCGGCCGTGCGACGGGAATGCCTTGCCGCCCGCACCGACGTGGCGATGATGGACGGCTCCACCCTCGGCAAGATCGACGTCCAAGGCCCGGACGCCGCCGAATTCCTCGACCTGCTCTACACGAACCTGATGAGCACCCTCAAGGTCGGCCGGATCCGCTACGGCGTGATGTGCGGCGTCGACGGCATGGTCATCGACGACGGCACCGTCATCCGGGTAGCCGAGGACCGCTTCCTCGTCACCACGACCACCGGCAACGCCGCGATGGTGCTGGACTGGATGGAGGAGTGGCTCCAAACCGAGTGGCCGCACCTGCGCGTGTTCGCCACTTCGGTCACCGAACACTGGGCGACTGTCGCCCTCGTCGGCCCGCGTTCGCGCGAGATCCTGGCCGGGCTCGCGCCGGAGCTGGACGTCAGCAACGACGCGTTCGGCTTCATGGCCTGGCGCGACGCCGAGGTCGCCGGAATCGCCGCGCGGGTGTGCCGGATCAGCTTCTCCGGCGAGCTGGCGTACGAGATCAACGTGCCGTCCTGGTACGGCCTCGCGCTCTGGAAAGCCTTGGCGGAGAAGGGAATCACGCCCTACGGCACCGAAACCATGCACGTCCTGCGCGCCGAGAAAGGCTACCCGATCATCGGCCAGGACACCGACGGCACCGTCACCCCGCAGGACCTCGGCATGAGCTGGGCGGTGTCCAAGAAGAAGCCCGACTTCCTCGGCAAACGGTCCTTCTCCCGCGCGGAAAACCTGCGCCCGGACCGGAAACAGCTCGTCGGCCTGCTGCCAGTCGATCCCGCCGTGCTGCTGCCGGAGGGCGCGCAGATCATCGAGACCGCGCACGTCCCGCGCCCGCCGGTGCGCATGCTCGGCCACGTCACCTCCAGCTACCCGAGCGCCACGCTGGACCGCACCTTCGCGCTCGCTCTTGTCCGCTCCGGCCGGGAGCGGATCGGGGAAACGCTGTACGTCCCGGTCGGCGACGAGGTGGTGCCGGTAACGGTGACCGAATCCGTGCTCTACGACAAGGAAGGGACCCGTCGTGACGGCTAAAACCCTGTCGCCGCTCGCGGAGCACGCGGGCCTGCTCGCCAGCTGCGCCCCCGCCGTGCTCGCGGAAGAACGCCCGTTCGTCTCGCAGCTGAACGTCCGCATCCGCGAAGGCCACGACGCCGTAGCAGCAGTGCTCGGCACCGCCCTGCCGGATCCGTGCCGGTTCACCAGCGGTATCGGCGACGTCCTGTGGCTCGGCCCCGACGAGTACCTCGTGCTCGGCGCTCCCGAAGGCACCGAAGAAGCGCTGCGAGAAGCAATCACCGTCGGCGCGGTGACCGACGTTTCCGCGCAGCGCACCACAGTGCGGCTCGCCGGACCGGCAGCTCGCGACGTCCTGGCGCACGGCTGCGCCATCGACCTCCACCCGAAGGCCGCGCTGCCGGGCACCTGCGTCCAGACGTTGCTGGCCCGCACCGGAATCGTCCTGCTGGTGCGGGAAGCGGGGGAGTTCACCGTGCTCGTGCGCCAGTCGTTCGCCCCCTATTTCGCCGCCTGGCTCGCCGACGCGGCGCTGGAGTACCGAGAGGAGGAGTCTTGACCCAGTTCACCTTGACCCTGCACTGCCCCGAGCGCTCCGGGATCGTGCACGCCGTGACGACGTTCCTCGTCGGCAACGGCTGCGACATCGTCGAGCACCAGCAGTTCGACGACGACGTGCACGGGGAACTGTTCCTGCGCACCGAATTCACCTGCGCGGGACCGGCCACAGTAGACGACCTGACCCGCGAGTTCGACTTGGTCGCCCGGGATTACGCCATGCGGTACCGGTTCTCCGACCGCACCCCGGACCGGTTGCTGGTGATGGTGTCGAAGGCCGGGCACTGCCTCAACGACCTCCTCTTCCGCTGGCGCGCGGGCGCGCTCGGCGCGGAAATCGCGCTCGTGGCGTCGAATCACGAGGACCTGCGCCCGATGGCCGAGGCCGCCGGACTGCCGTTCGTGCACGTCCCGGTGACCCCGGCGACGAAGCCGGAGGCCGAACAGCGGCTGTTGGACCTGGTGCGGGAACACGACATCGACCTCGTCGTGCTGGCCCGGTACATGCAGGTCCTCTCGGACGAGCTGTGCCAGAAACTGCAGGGCCGCGCGATCAACATCCACCACTCGTTCCTGCCCGGCTTCAAGGGCGCGAAACCGTACGCGCAGGCCTACGACCGGGGCGTCAAGTACGTCGGCGCGACCGCGCACTACGTGACCCCCGAACTCGACGAGGGCCCGATCATCGAGCAAGAAGTGCAGCGGGTGGACCATTCGCACTCGCCGCGCGCGCTCGCGACCGTCGGCCGCGACGCCGAAGCCCTCGCGCTGTCCCGCGCGGTGCGCTGGCACTGCGAGCGGCGCGTTCTCCTCAACGGCAACCGGACCGTCGTCTTCCGCTGACCTATCCCAGGGAGTTCTCATGACCCGTGTCGTGATCATCGGCGCCGGAATCGTGGGCGCGAACCTCGCCGACGAGCTGACCCTGCGCGGCTGGACCGACGTCACCGTGCTCGACCAGGGCCCGCTGCCGCTGACCGGCGGTTCGACGTCGCACGCGCCGGGGCTGGTGTTCCAGACCAACCCGTCGAAGGCGATGACCGAATTCGCCGGCTACACCGTCGAAAAACTGCTCGGCCTCGGCTGCTTCGAGCAGGTCGGCGGCATGGAGGTGGCCAGCACCGCGGCGCGCTGGGAGGACCTGAAACGCAAGCACGGCTGGGCGACGTCGTGGGGTGTCGAGGCGCGGCTGATCGACCCGGACGAATGCGTCCGCCGCTGGCCGATGCTCGACCGGAACCGGATCCACGGCGCGCTGTACGTCCCGACCGACGGGCTCGCCGTCGCCTCGCGCGCGGTGGACGAGCTGATCAAACGGGCTTCCTCGCGCGGCGCACGGTTCGTCGGCTCGACCAGGGTGACCGGCATCGAGCAGGCGCACGGCCGCGTCACCGGCGTCAAGACTGCCGACGAGGCGGTCCCGGCCGACATCGTGGTGTCCTGCGCCGGATTCTGGGGCCGGGAGATCGGCGAAATGGTCGGCATGACCGTGCCGCTGCTGCCTCTGGCGCACCAGTACGCGAAAACCGGCCAGCTGGCCGAACTGGCCGGAGCTGACCCGGTGCACCCGGCGCTGCCGATCCTGCGTCACCAGGACCAGGACCTCTACTTCCGCCAGCACGGCGACCGGCTCGGCATCGGCTCGTACGCGCACCGCCCGATGCCGGTGGACAAGTTCGCCGAACCCGGCGAGGTCACCGCGTCCGCGATGCCGTCGATGCTGCCGTTCACCGAGGACGATTTCGCGCCGTCGTGGGAGGAAAGCAAGCTCCTGCTGCCCGCGCTCGGGCAGACCAAGGCGGAGGAGGGCTTCAACGGCATCTTCTCCTTCACCCCGGACGGCGGTTCGCTGGTCGGAGAATCCAGCGACGTCCGAGGATTCTGGATCGCCGAGGCGATCTGGGTGACGCATTCCGCGGGCATCGCGAAGGCCGTAGCGGAGTCTATTGTGGACGGACGGTCCGAAACCGACCTGCACGAACTGGACGTGCACCGGTTCGAGGACGTCCAGCTGGCTCCCGAGTACATCCGCGAAACCGCGCAGCAGAACTTTGTGGAGATCTACGACGTCCTGCACCCGCTGCAGCCCCGGCTTTCCCCGCGCGACCTGCGGGTCAGCCCGTTCCACGCGCGGCAGCGAGAGCTGGGCGCGGTGTTCCTGGAGGCAGGCGGCTGGGAACGGCCGCACTGGTTCGAGGCCAACGCGTCGCTGCTGAAAGACCTGCCGCACGACTTCCTCCCGCCCGCGCGCGACGCCTGGGCCGGACAGTTCCACTCGCCGATCGTCGCGGCCGAGGCTTGGCACACCCGAAACGGCGTCGCGATGTACGACATGACCCCGTTGAAGCGCGTCGAGGTCAGCGGACCGGGTTCGCTGGAATTCCTGCAGGGGCTCACGACGAACCAGCTGGCGAAATCGGTCGGCTCGGTGACTTACACGCTGATGCTCGACGACGCCGGGGGAGTCCGCAGCGACATCACCGTGGCACGGCTGGAGCCGGAGCTGTTCCAGGTCGGCATCAACGGCAACATCGACGTCGCCTACCTGCGCAGCCGCGCGCCGGAAGGCGTCCGGGTCGAGGACACCACCGGCGGCACCTGCTGCATCGGCGTGTGGGGCCCGCTCGCCCGCGACCTGGTGCAACCGCTGTCCGCGGAAGACCTTTCGCACACCGGCCTCAAGTACTTCCGCGGCCGCCGGGCCCGGATCGCCGGAGTCCCGGTGACGATCCTGCGACTGTCCTATGTGGGCGAACTCGGCTGGGAGATCTACACCTCCGCGGACAACGGCCAGCGGCTGTGGGACGCGCTGTGGCGCGCCGGGCAAGCGTTAGGCGTGATCGCGGCCGGGCGCGGCGCGTTCAACAGCCTCCGGCTGGAGAAGGGCTATCGGCTGTGGGGCACCGACATGACCACCGAGCACGACCCGTACGAGGCCGGGGTCGGGTTCGCGGTACGCCCGGCGAAGGGCGAGTTCGTCGGCCGCGCAGCGATTGACGGCCGCAGCGAAGAGACCTCGGCGCGGCGGCTGCGCTGCCTCACGGTCGACGACGGCCGGACTGTCGTGCTGGGCAAGGAACCGGTTTTCGTGGCCGGCCTCCCGGCGGGTTACGTCACGAGCGCGGCCTACGGCTACACCATCGGCCGTCCCCTCGCGTACGCCTGGCTGCCGGGCTCGGTGGAGATCGGCGACGCCGTGGAGATCGAGTACTTCGGACGGCGAGTCCCCGCGACAGTGGCCGCGGAACCGCTGGTCGACCCCGGGATGGAGCGCATCCGGCGCTGAGCGGAAAGGAAACCTGCCATGCGGGACCAGATCGTGAGCGACTTCCTGAACACCCTCGCCCGGCCCGCGATCCCGGCTCCGGCCGGCGCGACGGTCGCGGCCCTCGCCCTCGCTCAGGCGGCGGCACTCCTGAGCCGGGCCGCCGGCGGCGACGCCGAAGCAGACCACCTGACCCGGCATGCGTTGCGGCTGGCCGAGATCGACGCCCACGCCGTCACCCACGACGTGCCGGACCGCGCGCAGCCCGCCGCGGACGTCGTCGCGGCGGCGGGGGAGGTGGTCCGAGTGGCGGAACGCTTGCTGTCCACTGTGGACCCAGCCGCGCTGGCGGACGTCTCCGCAGCAGCGGAAATGGCAGGTTCCTCGGCGAGGACGGCATCCGTCGCAGCTGAATCGCGAAACGGTTTCGCAGCCGGTGCGGACGCCGTCGCAGAACGGGCCGCACGCGTGACGGAGGCGGTGCGCTCGGGCGTGCACAGCGGGGTCTGAAAGCGGCGGCGGCCGGGGAATGGCAAGATCTGCGGTGTTCTTCACCGAGCCCCGTCCCCGAGAGCACCTCAGACACCGCAGTGAGGATCGCCGCATGGCTGTGCCGCCCCTGCTCACGCTGAACAATTCGGTCACTGTCCCGCAGCTCGGACTCGGCATGTACCAGGTCCGGCCCGACCAGGTCGCGAAGGTCGTCGCGACCGCGTTCGAAGCCGGCTACCGCAGCATCGACACCGCCGCGATGTACGGCAACGAGGCCGAGGTCGGCACCGCGGTCCGGGAGTCCGGGCTGCCGCGCGAGGACATCTTCGTCACCACCAAGGTCTGGAACACCGACCACGGCTACGACAACACCCTGCGCGCGTTCGACCGCAGCGCCGAAGCGCTCGGAGTCGGCCCGGTCGACCTGTACCTGATTCACTGGCCGAAACCGGAGCTGGACCGCTATGTCGAGACCTGGCGCGCGCTGGAACTGCTGCTGAACGAGGGCCGGGTGCGCGCGATCGGCGTCTCGAACTTCGGCGTCGACCACCTGCGCCGCCTGCTCCACGAGACCGACGTCGTGCCGGTGGTCAACCAGGTCGAACTGCACCCGTGGCAGCAGCAGGCCCCGCTGCGCGCCTTCCACGCCGAACACGGCATCGCGACCGAAGCGTGGAGCCCGCTGGCCCGCGGCAGGCATTTGAACGACCGGGTGATCACGTCGCTGGCCGCGAAGTACGGAAAGACGCCCGCCCAGCTCGTGTTGCGGTGGCATCTGCAGCTGGGGATCATCGCGATCCCGAAATCCGCGACGCCCTCGAGGATCCGGGAGAACGCGGCGGTGTTCGACTTCGAACTCGCCGAGGACGATCTGCTGGCTCTGGCGGAACTCGACTCCTGAGCCGTTCGCGCCGAGGGCCCCGGAGTCGCGGCGGCACCGTCAGGCAGCTGTTCCGGCAATGCCTGCCCGCGCCCGGTCGGCCAGCTCCGGTAGTGCCTGCCCGCGCCCCGTCGGCCAGCTCCGGTAGTGCCTGCCCGCGCCCCGTCGGCCAGCTCCGGTAGTGCCTGCCCCGGCTGAGCGAGGCCGTCGTTCTGCCTCGAAAACACAGCACCGCCCCGGCCCAACGCGGACCGAGGCGGTGCTGCGTACTCGAGATCAGGAAGCGCGGATCCCCGCCGCCGCGAAGTCGGCCAGCTGCGCCGGTTCCTTGAGGAACGTCCGGAAGCTCTGCGTGCCGCGCTGCTGGACCTCGTCGATCGACGAGCCGGACAGGCCGACGAACGGGTAGTCCGCGGGCGGGCCCGAGCCGATCGGCATCGCGGGCGAGCCGATGACGTCCGGCTTCGCCTTCGACAGCTGGGCGACCCAGTACGAGGATTCGGGGATCCAGCCGTCCGGCAGGCCGCCGATGGAGTCGAGCGAGGACTTGCCGGTGAGCGCGTTGAGCACGTCGGACGCGGGCTTGCTCTGCACGGCCACGTGCACGCAACTGCCGTGCACCTGGGTCAGGTCCTGGTTCCAGCGCGCCGCGGCGGTCTCGACCGGCTTCGCGATCTGCGGGGTCACCACGATCCGGATGTCGGTGCGGCCGCCGTTGCAGCTGGCGGCCTGCGCCTCGGCGCGGTTGTTGAGCACGCTGTCGGCCCAGTTCCACCCGACGACGCCGAGCGTCGCCAGCACCACGAGCCCGAGGGCCACGAGAGGCCACTTCGCGATCCGCCTGCGGGGAGCCTTCTTGGCGACGATCCGGTGCGATCCGGTCGTCTCGCTGCGACCGACGGGCCGCTTCGGCGGATCGAGGGGGTGCGGCACCGGCTCCTCGGGCAGGTTGTGACGCCCCATCGTTGTCCTTTCGTGATGTGCACAACACGCTCTGTCATGCAACCAAACCGTTATCACTCTATCAGGCCAGCGACCTGCAGTGAACATTGTTACGCAGAGTTGTCGGCTCAGTTTTCGGGCGACTCCGGCGGCTTCGCCGGGTCGGCGAGAAGGCCGCGGCAGAGGCCGATGAGGCGGGCCCGCAGCGGCGCGGCCCGCTCGGCGAATCCGGCCTGGGCTCGGGCGTAGGAGGCCCGCCCTTCGGCGGTCTCGATCGGCACCGGCCGGTAGCCGTAGTCCGCTAGATCGTACGGGCTGGCCCGCATGTCCAGTTCACGGACGTCCGCGGCGAGCGCGAAACAGTCGCCGACCAGTTCGGCGGGCACGAACGGATCGAGCTTGTAAGCCCATTTGAAAAGATCCATAGTGGCGTGCAAACAGCCCGGCTGCTCCAGCTCGACCTGCGATTCCCGCGTCGGCTCGAGCGTGTTGCGCGGGCGCGCCGGGCCGGTGAAGAACCGGAACGCGTCGTAGTGCCCGCACCGGATGTCCATCGATTCCACGACCTCGTCGGTCCCGGCCGACCCGAGCCGCAGCGGGACCTGGGCGTGCCGCACCGAGTCCGCGGGCTCGCGGTAGACCATGGCCCATTCGTGCAGCCCGAAGCAGCTCAGCCGCGGCGACCGGGACGCCGTGGCCGACAGCAGCTTCAGCACGAACTCGGCGGTGCGCGCCCGGCGCCCGGCGAAGGCCGCCGGGTCGAGCATCACCCCGGCGCCGGTCTCGAGGTAGGCCGGACGGTCGAGGAACCGCCTCGCGGACGCGCCCGCGAGCACCACGCCCGGACCCGGCTGCCAGCGTTCGAGATGCCCCGGCCGGTGCGAGTAGTAGGTGAACAGGAAATCCAGCACGGGATGCTTCTCGTCCCGCGCCCGGCGTTCCTGGTGCGGGACGGTCCACGCGCGCATCCGCTCGGCGTGCGCTCGCTCCCGGGCCTGCCAGTCCGCCTCGGCGAGCACGACCGGCGCACTCATGCCGCCGCCTCCTTGAAGAGTTTCACGCTGGTCATCCGGGAGGCGGCGGCATGAGTGCCGATGATTCGCTGGCAAGCTGCGCTCATGCCGCCACGTGGGTGCCGTCGCGAACGGTCCCCACGTATTCCTCGACGAGGTCCTCCAGCGCCACCACGCCGACGGCCGCGCCGGAAGCGTCGAGCGCCCGAGCGAGGTGGCTGCCTTCCTTGCGCATGGCCGAAAGCGCGACGTCGAGCCGCGCGTCCGACCGCAATTCGGTGAGCGGCCGCGTCTTGTCGTCCGGCACGACCGTGCCGGGGTCCTGGCCGACGAGGTCGAGGACGTCTTTCACGTGGATGTAGCCGGTCAGCGAACCGTCCTCAGTGCACACCGGGAACCGCGAGAACCCGGTGGTGGACACCGCTCGTTCGACGTCGCCGAGCGTCGGCCCGCAGGGGAGCGTCGTGAGTTCCGAGGTGGGCACCAAAACGTCCGCCACCGTCTTGGCGACCGACGACAGCGTCTGCGAAAGCCGCCGGTGCTCGGACTGGTCGAGAAGCCCTTCCTGGCGCGATTCGCTGAGCAGTTCGGCCAGCTCGTCGGAGCTGTACGCGGTCTCGAGTTCGTCCTTCGGCTCCACCTTCATCAGACGCAGCAAGGAATTCGCGACGAAGTTGAGGAACGCGATGATCGGGTTCGCCACCTTGACCCACGCCACGTGCACCGGCACGAGCCACAGCGCCAGCCGCTCCGGCTCGGCGATCGCGAGGTTCTTCGGCACCATCTCGCCGATCAGCACGTGCAGCATGGTGATGAACGCCAGCGCGATCGCGAACGAGATCGGGTGCAGCAGCTGGTCGGGGAGGCCGAGCAGGTCGAAGAACCCGGACAGCCGGTGCGCGACCGCGGGCTCGCCCAGCCGGCCGAGCAGCAGCGAGCAGATGGTGATCCCGAGCTGCGCCCCGGCGAGCATCTGGGACACGTGCTTGCTCGCGTTGATGACGGTCTGCGCGCGCGTCTTTCCCTGTTCCAGCAACGCTTCCAGCCGGTCGCGGCGCGAGGAGATCAGGGTGAATTCCGCACCCACGAAGAACGCGTTGGCCAGCAGCAGGACCACGACCAGTGCGATGTTCAGCCAGTCGCTCACGCGGTCACCTCGCGTTCGGCCGGGCGCACCTGGACCTCGGCGACGCGGTGCCGGTCCATGCTGGTGACCGCGAGCCGCCAGCCGTCGACCTCGACGGCGTCGCCCTCGGCCGGGATGGCACCGAGCCGCTCCAGGATCAGGCCGGCGATGGTTTCGTAGTCGCCTTCGGGCATCCGGAAGCCGGTGATGTCGCGGACCTCGTCCGCGCGCAGCTGCCCGGACACGAGCCAGCGGTCCGCGCCGAGCTGCTGCGCGGCCGGGGCCTCGCGGTCGTCGTGCTCGTCGCGGACGTCGCCGATGATCTCCTCGACCACGTCCTCCAGCGTGACCAGCCCGGCGGTGCCGCCGTACTCGTCCACCACGATCGCGAGCTGGTAGCGCGAATCGCGCAGCCGGTTCAGCAGATCGTCGCCGGGCAGCGACTCCGGCACCGTCGGCACCGGGCGCATCGCCGAGCGGATCCGGGTGGTCGCGCGGTCGGCCGCGGGGACCGCGAACGCCTGCTTGACGTGCACCGCGCCCTGGACGTCGTCGAGATCCTCGGTGTAGACCGGGAACCGCGAGAACCCGGTGCGCCGGGAGATGTCGATCAGGTCGTCGATCGTGTCGTCCACGGTGAGCGATTCGACCTGCACGCGCGGGGTCATCAGCTCGTCCGCGGTGCGGTCGCCGAAGCGCAGCGAGCGGTCCAGCAGCTCCGCGGTGGACGTGTCGAGCTTCCCGCTTTCCGCGCTGGAGCGGACGATCGAGCCCAGCTCCTGCGGCGACCGCGCGGACCGGAGCTCCTCCTGCGGTTCGATGCCGAACTTGCGGACGAGGAAGTTGGCGCTGTTGTTCATCAGCGTGATGAGCCAGCGGAACAGCGCGGAGAACCGGGCGTGGTAGCCGGAAACCGCGCGCGCGGTCGGCAGCGGCCGGGCGATCGCGATGTTCTTCGGCACCATCTCGCCGAGGATCATCGACAGGAACGTGGCCAGCACCAGCGCGACCGCCACCGCGACCCCGGACGCCGCCGAAGCGGGCAATCCCATGGCGTCGAGCAGCGGGCGGACCAGGTCGCCGATGAGCGGCTCGGCGAGGAAACCGGTGATCAGCGTGGTGAGCGTGATCGCGACCTGCGCGCCGGACAGCTGGAAGCTCAGCGTGCGGTGCGCTTTCTGCACGGTGCGCGAACGCTTGTCACCGACCTGGCGGACGTCCGCGTCGACGGTGCTGCGCTCGAGCGCGGTCAGCGAGAACTCGGCGGCCACGGCGAGGCCGGTGCCGATCGTGAGGAGAAGGAAGAGCAGCACGCCGAGCACGGAAAGCAGGACGTGGATCACGGCGCACCGTCCGGGACGGCGGAACGGACGGCGGGCGGGAAGCCGGGTCGGGCGGGACCCGGCCCGGTACTGTCACCGGGCGATGGCGCAGCGCGCACGGATGGAAGTCACTCCTCGGCATAACGGGTTTGTAGTGCGACGATGCCGACAATCGTACCGGGTCCGGGCAGCCGCGCCGCGACAGGACGCGAACCTGGCGTCGGATTTTCGCTCACGTCACAGCGGCGGCCGCTGCCCGGCCAGCGGTGTTTCGGCCCGGCGACGCGATGCTGGGCGGTGGCGACCTCAATGCCGCATCGGGTGCGTGCGAGGCACCGAACGCCGCATCGGGCGCCTGCCGGGCTCTGTCCACTGTGGCGGGTTCAGCGCGGCCGGCGCCCCAGCAAAGCCACGAGCCGGTCGGGAGCCGCGGCGGTGCGGCCCACCGCGACCGGCGGGTCGAACAGCCCGAGCCCCTGCCAGTCGTCGATCATCGGGCGCAGCACGTCGAGCAGCCGTCCGGCCAGCGGGCCCGGCACCGGGTTCGGCAGGCCCAGCGCGGTGGCGAGGTCCCAACCGTGCACGGCGAGGTCGAGCGTCATCTGCCAGCCGTACTCCTCGGCGGGCACCAGCCCGAACGAGACGTGCACGGTGCGGCGCAGCGCGCCGGGGGAGAGCCATGCTTCCCGCGCGGCGGCGGAGGCTTTCTCCCAGACCGGGAGCGGGTCGTCGCCGAGCACGTCGCCGTCGTAGCGGGTGCCGACCTCGTCGAGCGTCGCCCCGGCGAGCAGATGCGGCACCCAGAGCTGTTCGACGGCCAGATGGTTCACCAGATCGCGTACTGACCAGCCGGTGCACGGCGTGGCGCGGGTCCAGTCGCCGGAGCCGGCGGCGTGCACGGCCGCGTCGAACACGTCCAGTGCGCTGCCGTGGGCGGCGAGGAGATCCACGGGGCACATTGAACACGAACCCGGCCGATCGCGTCGGAACCTAGCTGCTCCGCGCGCCCGGCCGGTGCCGCCGCACGGTCTCCTCGACCAGGTCCAGCACCGGGCCGAGATCGTCGCCGGGAAGGCCCATCGCGAGGTGCGACACGAGCCCTTCGAGCACGAGTTCCAGGAACGCGGTCAGCACGCTGACGTCGACGTCGTCGCGCAGGTTGCCCGCCTTGCGCTGCCATTCGAGACGGTCGCGGGTCGCCTCGGTCAGCTGCTGCGAGCGTTCCGCCCACCGGCCGCGGAACTCCGGGTCGGTGCGCAGCCGCCGGGACACCTCCAGCCGAGTGCCGAGCCAGTCCGCCGGGTGCTCGCTGTTGCCGGCCAGCAGGTCGCGCATGACCTGGACCAGGCCCTGTTCGGCGACGACGTCGGCCATCCGCACCGCGTCGTCCTCGGCGAGGGCGAGGAAGAGCGACTCCTTGTCGCGGAAGTGGTGGAAGATCGCCCCGCGCGACAACCCGGTGGCTTCTTCCAGGCGGCGAACCGTGGCACCCTCGTAGCCGTAGCGTGCGAAACACACGCGCGAGCCGTCGAGGATCTGGCGCCGGCGTGCGTCGAGGTGATCCTGGCTGACCCGTGGCATCCTGAAATCCTGACATCGAGGACCGGGTTCTCGCAATCCGTACGTACGTACTGTGACGTGACGGCGGAACGCATGCGCGCGGTCACACTGCCGGGTTCTCGGCTGACACGACCGGGCCGGTTGACTACGCTGTGCACATTAGGATCGCACAGCACGACTGGCACCTCACGGCGTGCGCACCGGGAAAGGGAGCGGCCTTGGTCATCGGCGAGTCGGGCCGTGCGCGGGGCGGTTTCGCCATGGACGCGGCGGAGCTGACCGCCGTCATCCGGCTGTGGGAGGACCAGCTCGGCAAGATCGACGCCGACGGCCGCGCGATCGACGAGATCCTCGCGGTCTTCGCCGCCCCCGGGACCGACCCGGCGAGCGCGGAGTACGCCGCCGCCGGCGCGGATTCCCTGCGCACGCTGCGCGACCAGAACGAGGCGCTGCGCCGGTACGCCGCCGGATACCTCGACAAGCTGCGCACCGCGCGCGACCGGACGGCCGAGGCGGACCGGGCCGGCGCCGATCTCGGCCGCGGCCGGTAAGCGGACGACCCGGCTGCGCACGAAGGGAACCAGGTGGACGGCAAGCAGATCTTCGACAACTTCCGCGGCGGCGACACGTCCGGCCTGCGTGCCGCCGCGGCGAAGGTCCAGGAGCTTTCGGCGGCCTACCTGGAGCGCGCACAGAGCGTGAAAGACCTGCAGGAGCGGATGGCGCGCTCGTGGACCGGCGACTCCGCGGACGCGGCGAAAGCGGGCGCGGGGCCGGTCGAGGCCGGGTTCCGGGAGTCCGCCGACCCGCTCGACCTCACCAGCGCGTCGATGGACACCCAGGCCAGCAGCTTCGAAAGCTCCCGGCACGCGGTCGTCGACGTGCCGCCCCGCCCGGAGCGCCCGCAGCCGTGGGCCGGGCCGCTGCAGGCGGTGCTGCCCGCGTCGGCCGCGCCAGTGTCCTTTCAGGACGGAATCGACCGGTTCCACGGCGCGAACGAGAACAACGTCCGGGTGATGGAGCAGTACCACGGCGTCACCGCGAACACGAAACGCGTGCTGCCGAAGCAATACGGCCCGGTCGTCCCCGACAGCGCCGCGGTCCGCCGGACCTCTTCGGACAGCACCGCCACACAGGCCGCCGCGAGCCACGACCGGAACGGCCCCGGCACCGCGGTGCTGCCGACTCCGGTGAGCGAACCGTCGCAGCGCGGCTCGGGCGCGGCGATCGGCGGCGCCCCTGGCGGGCAGCGCGGCCCGGGCGACGGCTTGCACTGGCGGCCGGACTACCTCCTCGAGCCCGATCCGGAGGGCGCTTTCGGCGTGGACGGTTCGGCGACCCTGCCGGTTCTCGGCGACGAGGAGGAGTAGCCGGTGGCCGATCCGGCGGGACGAGTGGATGTCCCGGTCGAAGCGCTCGCGGCGCTGGCCGAACGCGAGCAGGTGGGCCGGCTGCACGTGACGCTGCGGCCGGATCCGGCGTGGCTGTCGGAAACCGAACGCGACGAAGCGGCCAAGCGGGTGGACGACGCGCTCGCGCTGGCGGGCCTGGTCGACTCGCGCGGCCGGGCCACAGTGGACTTCCTCGACTGGCTGCCGCTGCTCGTGCGCCCGGTAATCGAGTACTACGGCTGGGTCGCGACCGGCGAGCGAACCTATGGCGTGCTCGCCGCGGCCAGCGGAATGCAGGCGGTGCTCGCGGTGTCGGACGGCGAGCACGTCGGCGTCCAGGAGATCGACCGCGAACGCGTGCTGGAAACGCTCGTCGAACAGCTGCCCGCGGTCGGCCCGGGCGGCGGGTATGTGCGCAGCGTGCGCGTCGCGGACCTCACCGAAGCCGCGCGCCGCGGCGAGGACGCTTTTCCGTTGGACCCGGTGTTGTCGGACGTGCTAACCCTGGTGCAGCGTCCGGTGCACGGAAGCGGAGAGCTGTACGCGGGACGGCGCGACGACGTCGGCCGGTACGTCCGGCTGGAAGAACCATTGCACTACGCGGACACGGACTGGGGCCGGTACCTGAGCTACACCGTCGGGGCCGGGCCGGACGCGGAAATCCGGATCGGCCCGGCAGGCCCGGCTGAACTGTGCGGTGCGCTGCGGGCTCTGGAGCGCACCCTGAACTGAGGGGAACGTTCTTGCGCTATCCGGAAATCGAACCGTACGACAGCGGCCTGCTCGACGTCGGCGATGGCCACCAGGTGTACTGGGAAACCTGCGGAAACCCCGCCGGAAAACCAGTAGCGGTCCTCCACGGCGGCCCGGGAACCGGCTGCAGCGAAGGAATGCGGCAATTCTTCGACCCCGCGCGCTACCGGATCGTCCTGCTGGACCAACGCGGCTGCGGCCGCAGCACCCCGCACGCGGGCGACACCGTCGAAGCACTGAAGGCGAACACCGCCAGCCACCTGATCAGCGACTTCGAACTGTTGCGAGAAAAACTCGGAATCGACCGCTGGCAACTCTTCGGCGGCTCCTGGGGTTGTGTACTCGGCCTTGCTTACGCGGAGCGGCATCCCGAACGCGTGACGGAAATCGTCATGATGGGCCTGGCCACCGACCGCCAGATCGAAATTAACCTGCTCACCGGCGGCCTAGGCGGAATGTTCCCGGAGGCTTTCACCCGATTCCGTGAAGGAGCACCGGAAACCGACCGAGACGGCGACCTGGCAGCGGCCTACTACCGCCTGCTCACCGACCCGGACCCGGCAGTGCACGAGCCCGCCGCCCGAGCTTGGTGCGACTGGGAAGCCGCCATGATGCCCGGCGTCCCGCCCTCCCCGAAATTCGAAGACCCCCGCTTCCGCCTGGCCTTCGCCCGCCTGGTGACGCACTACTTCTCCCAAGGCTGTTTCCTGGAAGACGGCGCGATCCTCCGCGACGCGGGCAAACTGGCCGGAATCCCGGTAGTCCTGGTGCAAGGCGTACTGGACCTGAGCAACCTGGTCGGCACCCCCTGGCTGCTGGAACGCGCAATCCCAGCCGCAGAACTAATCCTGATCGGCGGCGCAGGCCACACCACCGCAGTCCCCGCCATGGAAAACGCCCTGATCGCCGCCACAGACAAATTCGCCGCCAATGTCCGTGAGGGGAACCCTGAAGGACTCTGATTCCCTCAGGGTTCCCCTCACGTCCCCTCGCCGGTCGTGAGGGGCCCCTTCACGTACTTAGATTCCCTCAAGGAGCCCTTCACGACCCGCACCACCCCGCAGCCCGCGCACCCAACTATCGAGGCACCCACACCCCCCCGCACCCCGATACGAAGCCTCCCTGCGGTCTGAGGGTGGTTGTCAAGGCATCTTTCCCGCCTTGACAACCACCCTCAGACCGTCAGCACAATCGGGCTTCGGGGCGCCCCACGCAACGCACCCGAGCGCAATGTCGCCGCCAGGCGACGAGCCCTCAAGGAATCATCAACACACCCGCTCCCACCGCCCCAGGCGATTCAGCCGTACGAACCTCCCGAACAGCCTCCGCCTGCCGCAACGCGGTAACCCGAGGCGGAACCCGATCCAAATGCCACTCCGCCAACACCAACGCGACCTTCGCCTGCATCTCCGTCCGCAACCGCAAGAACGAATCCGCCGGATCCGCCCCCACCTCGCCGAGCAACAGCCACCAAGCCCAAGCAGCAGCCCCGGCATTGGCGATGAAGTCCGGAATCACCGCGACCCCACGCGCAGACAACGCAGCCTCAGCCTCCGGCGTAGTAGCAGCGTTAGCCGCCTCCACCACAACCTTCGCCTTCACCAGATTCTCGTTGTCCACCCGCAACGCGTAGGAAATAGCCGCAGGCACGAAAATATCCGCCTCCGCCGACACCACAGCCTCGCGCGGCAACGACTGGACCCCGTCCGGCAACCGCCCCCGGTCGACCTCCCCGAACCGGTCCCGCAACTCCAGCAGCGCAGGCACGTCCAACCCCTCCGGGTCGTACAACGTCCCCGCGGCGTCCGCGACGGCCACGACCTTCATCCCCGCCTCGTGCAGGTACCAAGCCGCGCCGCCTCCCATCGTCCCGATGCCCTGGATCGCGACGGTCGTCTCAGGACCCCCCCAGCCCCACGTATTCGCCGCGCCGAGGCAAGCCTGCGCCACCCCGTAACCACCGATCACGTCGCCGAGCAGCTGCCCGCCGGGAACCGGCGCGTTGAGCCCGGCCTGAACCCGCCGGAGCGTCCGCGCCGGATCGGCCGACCGGCGGATCGCGGCGTGGTACGACTGCTCCAGCCCGAGCGTCGCGAAAACCTCGTCGATGAGGTGCTGCGGGACGCCGAGGTCTTCGGCGGTCACCCAGCTGGCGTCCAGCCACGGGCGCAGGAACTCGCAGAAGCGGGTGAGCACGCCGGTCGCGCGCGGGTCCTTCGGATCGAAGTCGATGCCGCCCTTCGCGCCCCCGACCGGGAGGTTGAACGCGGCCGTCTTGTTCGCCATGCCGCGCGCCAGGTCGGCCACCTCGTCGACCGTGCAGCCGGCGCGCATTCGCGTGCCGCCCGTGGCGACGCCGGAGACCAGGCTGTGCACGACCAGGTAGCCGCGCGCACCCGTGACCGTGTCCGTCCACGTGAGCTTCATCAGCGGTTCGGCGTTCCGCGTGTCCATCGAGCCACTCACCTCCTCGAGTCCTGGGCGGCGCGGTTCGCCGCCTGCTTTCGAGGGTGGGGCCACTTCGGGGCGCGCGTCTATTTACCGAACCTGCACGAAGTTGTTTAGGGTTTGTACATGGAGCTTTCGTTGCACCGCTTGAGGATGCTCCGCGAACTGCACCGCAGGGGCACGGTCACCGCGGCTGCCGCGGCGTTGCATTACACCGCTTCGGCGGTGTCGCAGCAACTCGCGCAGCTGGAACGCGACGTCGGCGCGAAGCTGTTCGAACGGCTCGGCCGCCGGGTCCAGCTGACCGAACTCGGCATTCTGCTCACGGAGCACGCCGAGGAGATCCTGGGGTCGGTCGAGCGCGCGACGCTCGCCCTGGAGGAGGCGCAGGGGTCGATGTCCGCGCGGCTCACCGCGGGAGTCTGGGCGTCCGTAGCGTCCGGTTTGCTGCCGACCGCGCTCACCGCATTGGCCGCGGATTACCCCGGAATCCAAGTGCGGACGAAGGAACTGGCCCCGGAGGCGACCGCGGATGCGGTGCGGGACGGCACCTTGGACTTGTCGTTCGTCATCGACTACTCCGATGCCCCGATGGAGTGGAGCGACGGACTGGAGCGCGCGGTCGTGGCGGTGGAGCGGCTGCACGCGGCGGTCCCGGCGGGCGCGCTGCCGTCGGCCACGGTGCCGCTCGACGCGCTCGCGGAGCACCCGTGGATCCTGGCGAGCCCTAAGTCCCATTTCGGCCGTGCGATCCGGATTGCCTGCCAGCGGCACGGTTTCCAGCCGAAAATCAATCACGAGGTCGAGGAACAGTCGACGGCGATGGCGATGGTGGGCGCGGGGCTGGGCGTCACCCTGGTGTCCGATCTCGGGCTGCGGTTGCTGCGCCCGCCGGGGATCGACGTTGTCGCGCTCGCCCCGCCGTTGCTGCGGACGGTGTCGATCGCCTACCGCCGCACGGAGATCCGGCGTCCGGCGTTGCACCTGGTGGTCGCCGCGGTGCAGAAGGCCGCGGCCGAGCTGGGGCTGGGCACGGAACCCGCCCTGCCGTGAACCGGGGCGCCGCGGTTTTGGCGTGACGCTGATGTCCGATCTCGGCTGGCGCGCTCCGGGATGGACGTTGCCGCGCTCGCCCCGCCTCTGCTGTGGACGGTGTCGGTCGCCTGCCGCCGAACCCGTCCCGCCGTGAGCGGGGGCGCCCCGGATGGAGCAGCGCGCGCCAGTCTGATCTTTTCGGTGAACTCCCAGGTCAACGCAGATTACGGGTTCCTTATCGATGGCCGCGGGGACTTCGCGGCCCTGTTTTTGTCAGACCCCGCGTGTAGCGTCGCGAAGCGACGAGGTCCGGCCCGCGGGCCTCCTGATCCGGACGGCGACAGATGACTGCAGTGCACGATTTTCCGGACAGATCCGGGAGTGCGGCGAACCTGACCGCGCGGGTCCTTGCCGACCGCGCGGAGGGGGAGCAGTACGTCGCGTCGGTGTGTTTCAAGCACGGACCGCCGAGACTGCTCGGGGTGGAACTGGAGTTCACCGTGCACCACACCGGCGACCCGGTCCGCCCTCTCGACCCCGACGTCCTTGCCACGGCGCTCGGTCCGCACACCCCGCGGACACTGCGCCCCGACAGCCCCGCGGTCCCGCTCCCGGCCGGTGCGCCGGTGAGCCTGGAGCCCGGGTGCCAGGTGGAGATCTCCGCTCCGCCGCAGGCCTCGCTGCGTGATCTGCACGCGGCTGTGGAGGCCGATCTCGCTCATCTCACCGGTCTTCTCGCCCGCCACGGCCTCGAACTCGGAGCCGCGGGCATCGACGAACACCGTCCGCCCCGGCGCATTCTGCGCACCCCCCGCTACGCCGCCATGGAACGCCGGTTCGCCCCGATCGGGGCGGGCGGGATCACCATGATGTGCAGCACCGCGGGCCTGCAGATCTGCGTGGACGCGGGCGAACCCCACGAGGTCGCCGCGCGCTGGGCCGCCGCGCACGCGATGGGCCCGCCGCTTCTCGCGCTGTTCGCGAACTCCCGCGTGCACGCCGGATCCGACACCGGATTCGCCTCGGCGCGCTGGCTCGCGGTGCTGGAAACCGAACCGGTCCGCACCCAGTCTCCCGAGCCCGGCGACGACCCGGCGCGCGAATGGGCCCGGCGGATGATGGACACGCCGCTGATGGTGTTCCCGCGCGGCGAACGGCCGTGGGACGCGCCGGAGGGGCTCACCTTCGCCGACTGGATCAGCGGCCGGGGCTCGGCCACCGTGCTGCGCCGCCCGACGGTCGCGGACCTCGACTACCACCTCACCACGATGTTCACCCCGGTGCGGCCGCAGGGCTATCTCGAACTGAGGTACCTGGACGGGCAGCCGCCGGGGGAATGGCTTCCGCCGGTAGCGCTGGTCACCGCGCTGCTGGCGAATCAGTCCACAGTGGACAAGGTGCGCGAGGTGTGCGCGCCGTCGGCGGGCCGGTGGGTCGACGCCGCCCGGCGCGGGATGGCCGACGCGCAGCTGGCGGCGGTCGCCAGGGAGCTGGTGGAGCTGGGCATCGCCGGGCTTCCGTCCACCGGGCTTCCCGGCGGCACCGCGGACCGGCTGGCCGCCGGGCTGCGCGCCCGGGCCGCCGGAGTGCCGCGCCAGGACCGATGAGCAGGACCGAGATCACCGCCGGGCCGCCCGGCGAACCGGACTCGAGGAGTCAGGACCGATGAGCACCATCCCCGAACAGAACCCGTTGCTGGAGCTGAGCCCGCAAGACCTGCGGGCGCACACGGCCGCCGCCCTCACCCGGGCGCGCGAGCGCAGCGTGGCCCTCACCGACGCGGTCGACGACGAGGACCTCGTGCGGCAGCATTCGAAACTGATGTCGCCGCTGGTGTGGGACCTCGCGCACATCGGCAGCCAGGAAGAGCTGTGGCTGGTCCGCGACGTCGGCGGCCGGGAGCCGCTGCGTCCGGACATCGACGACCTCTACGACGCCTTCCAGCACGCCCGCGCGGACCGCCCGGCGCTGCCGCTGCTCGGCCCGGCCGAGGCCCGCGCATATGTGAAGGAGGTTCGCGACAAAGCGTTCGACGTCTTGGAAACCGCCCCGCTGGACGGACGGCGGCTCACCGAGAGCGCGTTCGCGTTCGGCATGATCACCCAGCACGAGCAGCAGCACGACGAGACCATGCTGGCGACCCACCAGTTGCGCAAGGGCGAGCCCGTGCTGCACGCCCCGGAGCCGGCGCCCGCGCCCGCCCGCAGGCTGCCCGCCGAGGTGCTCGTGCCCGGCGGCCGCTTCACGATGGGCACCACCGCCGAACCGTGGGCGCTGGACAACGAACGGCCGGCACACGAGGTCGACGTGCCCGCGTTCTTTCTCGACACCACGCCGGTCACCTGCGGGCAGTACGTCGCGTTCCTGGAATCCGGCGGCTACCAGGAGCGGCGGTTCTGGAGCGAACCCGGCTGGACATACCTGCAAGAGCACGACATCACCGCGCCCCGGTTCTGGCGCCGCGAACCGGACGGCTGGTGGCGCACCCGCTTCGGCGTGCACGAGCGCGTTCCGGAGAACGAGCCGGTCGTGCACGTTTCGTATTACGAGGCCGAGGCGTACGCGCGCTGGGCGGGCAAGCGGCTGCCGACCGAAGCGGAGTGGGAGAAGGCCGCCCGGCACGACCCGGCGAGCGGCCGGTCTCGGCGATTCCCGTGGGGCGACGAGGAACCGACCGCCGAGCACGCCAACCTCGGGCAGCGCCACCTGCGCGCGGCCGAGGCGGGCGCGTATCCGGCCGGAGCGTCGCCGCTGGGCGTGCACCAGCTGATCGGCGACGTCTGGGAGTGGACGAGCACCGACTTCCACGGCTATCCGGGCTTCTCGGCGTTCCCCTACCGGGAGTACTCGGAGGTCTTCTTCGGACCGGAGTACAAGATCCTGCGCGGCGGGTCGTTCGGCACCGACGCGGCGGCGATCCGGGGCACGTTCCGCAACTGGGACTACCCGATCCGGCGGCAGATCTTCTCCGGCTTCCGGTGCGCGCGCGACCCGCGCCCGGGCGAGGCGGGCTAGCCGGATGTGCCGTCATCTCGCCTATCTCGGCGCGCCGGTCTCCCCGGCGGAGCTGATGTTCGCCGCGCCGCACGCGCTGCTCGTGCAGTCGTACGCGCCGCTCGACATGCGCGGCGGCGGTTCGGTGAACGCCGACGGCTTCGGCCTCGGCTGGTACCCGGAACCGGGCGCGCCGCCGCAGCGCTACCGCCGCCGCGAGCCGTTGTGGACCGACCAGACGCTGCCCGCGCTGGCCGCTTCGGTGCGCACCACGGCGTTCGTCGCAGCCGTGCGCAACGGCACCACCGGAACGCCGGTCACCGAGGCGGCCGCCGCGCCGTTCCTGGAGGACCGCTGGCTGTTCAGCCACAACGGCGTGGTGCGCGGCTGGCCCGGTTCGATGCGCGGGCTCGCCGGACGGCTGGACGTCACGGAGCTGTTCACGCTCGAAGCGCCGACGGACTCGGCGCTGCTGTGGGCCTTGCTGCGGGCTCGGCTGCGCGCGGGGGAGGAGCCGCTCGAAGCGGTGACCGGCCTCGTGCGCGAGGTCGAGGCGGTCGCTCCCGGCTCCCGGCTGAACCTTCTGCTCACCGACGGCGAACTGCTCGTCGGCACCGCCTGGACGCACGCGTTGTCCGTGCGCCGCACGGAAACCGGCGTGGTGCTGGCGTCCGAGCCGTGCGATCCGGACCCGGCCTGGACCGCCGTGCCCGACCACCACGCCGTGCGCGTCACCGCGGCCGGCGTCGACGTTCTTCCTCTGACCCTGGAACGGAGCACCGCCCGATGACCGAAGCGGACCTGGAGAGCCATCGCCGCGACGTGACCGCCGAACTGCGCGCGGACGTGCGCGAGGGGCTCACGGCCGACCAGAAGTGGTTGCCGCCCAAGTGGTTCTACGACGCCGAAGGCAGCAAGCTGTTCGAGAAGATCACCGCGCTGCCGGAGTACTACCCGACCCGCAGCGAGCGCGAGGTGCTCGCGCAGCGGGCGGCCGAGATCGCCGAAAGCACCGGCGCGCACACGCTCGTCGAGCTGGGTTCGGGGTCGAGCGAGAAGACCCGGCTGCTGCTCGACGCGCTCACCGCGCACGGGACGCTGGAGGCGTTCGTGCCGATGGACGTGTCGGAATCCGCGCTCGCCGAGGCCGCCGCGGCGATCACCGCGGACTATCCGAAGCTCGACGTGCGCGGGGTGGTCGGCGACTTCACCCAGCACCTGCGGCTGCTGCCCGGCACCGCGCCGCGCGTCGTCGCGTTCCTGGGCGGCACGATCGGCAACTTCCTCCCGGGCGAGCGCGCCGAGTTCCTGCGCTCGGTGCGGGAGGTGCTCGGCGAAGGCGAGTGGCTGCTGCTCGGCACGGACCTGGTGAAGGACCGGGAAACGCTGGAGCGCGCGTACGACGACGCGGCAGGCGTCACCGCGGAGTTCAACCGCAACGTGCTGCGCGTGATCAACGCTGAACTGGGCGCGGACTTCGACCCGGACGAGTTCGACCACGTCGCGCACTGGGACGCCGATCACGAGTGGATCGAAATGCGGCTGCGCGCGCGGAGCCGGACGGAGGTGCGCATCCCCGGCGCGGACTTGATCGTGCCGTTCGCCGAGGGCGAGCACATCCGCACCGAGGTGTCGGCGAAGTTCCGCACCGGCGGCGTCGAGGCGGAGCTGAACGCCGCCGGGTTCGCGCTGGAACAATGGTGGACAGACTCACAGCAGCGGTTCGGGGTGAGTTTGGCAAGATCAGTGCGTGCGTAACCCTCTCGCGGCGCTCGCCCGCAAGCTCGGCGCCCAGCCCCGGCTGATGGGCGCCTCGCGCGCCATCATCGCGACCGACCGGCAGCTGCACCGGTGGTTCGGCGGCCGGATCAGCCTGGTGGGCCTGGCCGGCCTGCCGTCGCTGCGGCTCACCACCACCGGACGGCGCAGCGGCCTGCCGAGGAGCACGAACTTGCTGTACTACCCGCACGGCAGCGAGTTCGTGCTCACCGGTTCCAACTGGGGCCGCCCGCAGAATCCGGCGTGGACGCACAACCTCCGCGAGAACCCGAAGGCGACGGTCGCGCTGCGCGGGCGCGAGATCGAGGTCAAGGCGCGGGAGCTGGAAGGCGCGGAGTACGACCGGATGTGGGCGGAACTGCTCGAATTCTGGCCGGGCTACCAAATGGAACGGGACGAGGCGCGGCGGGACTTCCCGGTGTTCGTGCTGTCCCGCTGCTGACCGCTCCGGGGATACGGGCCACGTCGCTTGGACGCTTCCCGGGTCGTGTCTCCCTGGGGCGCGGAGCGGGTCCGCTCTTGTCCTTCTGAGGCGCAGAGGCTGCCCGGGTTCACTCTTGTCCCGCTGGGGCGCAGAGGCCGTCCGGGCCGATTCTTGTCCCCCTGGGACGCGGAACCGCCCAGGCTCAGCGGGCGTCATGGCGCGGGGCGAACTGCCTTCCGGTTCGACCCGATCGAGTCCGTCGCCGAGGACCGTTCCCGAGCCGAGTTGTCGCTCGTCCGAACCCGCACTTCCTCCTTTTGGCCGGTGCCCGGCTTGGCCGGATTATGCCAGTCTCGGTGACGCCCCGTAATCAGACGGGTGCGCAACCAGGGGAGATTCCACGTGCGCGGATCGAAAAGAGCACGAACCGGAGCACTGGTCGCGGCGATCGCGACCGCGCTGACCGGATTGGCGGGCACTGCCGTCGCGGCGCCGGCCGACCCGGCGGCGCAGGCCCGACCGGCCAAACCCGCCGAAATCGCGCGCACCGCGCCGGTCAAGTGGGAGGACTGCACCAAAGAACAGCTGCGCGGCGTCCCGGAAGACCAAGTGAAGCTGTACAGCTGTTCGCGCTACCGCGTGCCGATCGACCACGACGACGAGTCGCTCGGCACCATCGACATCGCGCTGATGAAGCGCGCCGCCAAGGTTCCCGGGCAGCGGATCGGGTCGCTGTTCCTCAACCCGGGCGGCCCGGGCGGGTCCGGCCTCCGGATGCCGATCGCGGGCGACCGCTACTTCCGCCCGCAGGTGATGGACCGCTTCGACCTCGTCGGGTTCGATCCGCGCGGCGTCGGCGCCAGCAACCCGCTGCGCTGCTTCACCACGGCCGAGGACGCCCAGGACGTCCAGAGCCAGCTGCTGCCGGTTCCGTTGTCGCGCAAGGAAATCTCCGGCACGCTCGCCGGGTACCGCGACTACGGCCAGTTCTGCCGCCGCAACGCGGGCGCGCTGCTGGACCACATGTCCACCCGCGACGTCGTGCGCGACCTCGACCAGCTGCGCGCCGCGGTCGGCGACCAGCAGCTGACCTACACCGGGTTCTCCTACGGCACCCTCGTCGGATCCACCTACGCCGCGATGTTCCCGAAGCAGACGCGGGCGATCGTGATCGACGGGAACGTCGACCCGCAGCTGCGCACCAACGACGGCGTCACCTACGACCTGGCGCGGGCGCAGGGCTTCGAGATCGCGCTCGACGGTTTCCTCAAGCGCTGCGCACAGGCCGGCGACAAATGCGCGTTCAGCGCCGGCGACCCGCGGGCGAAGTTCGACGAGCTGCGCGAGCACGTGCGCACCGACCCGATCACGCTGCCCGGCGGCCAGAAGGTGGACCTGGGCACGCTGATCGGCGCGGCGTCGAGCGCGATGTATTCGCCGGATTCGTTCGGCGAGCTGGCCGAGGGCTTGCAGCAGGCGTACTCGGCGCTGCACCCGTCGCTGCAGGCCCAGTCCGCGCGCAAGGGCGCCCTGTCCGCGGGCCGCGGCGGTCTGCTCGACCTCGCCCCGGACAGCCCGTACGCCGGCGACGACTCGTATTTCGCGGTGAACTGCGCGGACAAGCCGATGCGGATCAAGCAGGAGCAGGTGCCGGGCATCGCGGGCAAGGCGGATCGGGAATCGCCGACGTTCGGCCGCTACCAGGTGTTCTCCGACATCGCCGCCTGCCCGGTGTGGCCTGCCGCGAAGACGTCCGACCCGTACCGCGGGCCGTGGCGCGCGAACACCGCGACGCCGGTGCTGGTGGTCAGCAACTTCTACGACCCGGCCACGCGGTACCGGTTCGGCCGGCGGATGGCCGAGGAGCTGGGCAACTCCCGGCTGCTGTCGGTCGACGCGTTCGGCCACTGCATCCTCGGCAAAGCGCGCGGCGTGGACGATGCGACCGCCGCGTACCTGATCGACCTGAAGGTGCCCGCCGAGGGCCAGGTGTTCCAGCCGGACCGGCAGCCCTTCACTTCGCCCGCGAAGGGCTGATCGGTTGATCTTCGGCCCGGAACCGGGCATAACGGCACAACCCTCTTGTCAGCGGTCGGCGGATCGGTGAAAGTGTCCGCCAGAAGTTCACCTGAGGGGAGTTGACGTGCGGCGCTGGGCGGGCGGGTTCGGCGCGGCCAGGTGGACGGCGGTCCTTGTCGGGACCGCGGTGCTCACCGGCTGCTCGGGCTCGCCCGCCCAGCCCGGTCCGGTCCAGGTTTCGCGCTCGGCCTGCGGCGACGGCTGGACCGCGCCGCCGGCCGGGCCGCAGACCCTCCAGGTCCGCAACGACGCCGCCGTCACGATGGAAATCGACCTCGTCGACCCGGCCACCGGCACGGTCTTCGGGGAACTGGAAGGCGTCGGCCCGGGCACGACGCGCGCGTTGCCGGTGAACTTCGCCAACGGCGCGTACGCCCTGCGTTGCGCGCCTGAAGACGGCACGCCGTTCGTCGGCCCGGCGGTCCAGGTCACCGGCGGCGCGGACCGGCCCGGACCGGCGGTGGTGCCGGTGACCAACGCCGATCTGCTCGGGCCGCTCAAGCAGTATCACGCGTATGTCGCCGACGGCCTCGGCACGCTCACCGGCCAGACCGCCGCGCTGGCGCAGGCCGTCCGTTCGGGGAATCGCGGTGCGGCGCAACAAGCCTGGCTCACCGCGCACCTCACGTACGAACGGCTCGGCGCCGCCTACAACGCCTTCGGCGATTCGGACGGGGCGATCAACGGCACGACTGCCGGGCTGCCGTCCGGAACCGCCGACCCGGGCTTCACCGGATTCCACCGGCTCGAGAACGGCCTGTGGCACAACGAATCGATGCCCGCTTTGAGCCCGGTCGCCGACCAGCTCGGCCAAGCCGTCCAGAAACTGCGCTCGTCGTTCGCCGACGCCCAGATCGACCAGAACGACCTCGGCCTGCGCGCGCACGAGATCATGGAGAACACCCTTCAGTTCGAGCTGACCGGCCGCACCGACTACGGCAGCGGCTCGAACCTCGCGACCGCGGGCGCGAACCTCGCCGGAACCCGCGCGGTGCTCGACGTGCTGCGTCCGCTGCTGACCACGCGGTTCCCCGGTCTGAAGGACCTTGACGCGTGGATCGCCCGCACTGATCGCGATCTCCAAGCAGTCGCCGGAAAACCGTTGTCCGCCCTCGACCGGAAGCAGCGGCTGCGGATCAACGCCGACGTCTCCGAGCTGACCGAACGCCTGGCTCCGGTCGCGGCGATCGCGGAGCCGAGGAGGACCTCGTGACCCTGGGGCGGCGCGCGTTCCTGCGCGGAGCGGCCGCCGCGGGTGCGGGCGCGGGCCTGATCGGCCTGTCCGGAAGCGCGACGGCAGCCGGGGGAGCGGTGCCGTTCCACGGTCCCCGCCAGACCGCCGTGCTGGCGGAACCCGCGAGACATTCGGTCGTCGCTGCGTTCGACGTCGTCGCGGAGAATCGCACTGAACTCACCGCGCTGCTCAAAGAACTCACCGCCCGCGCGCGGTTCCTCACCAGCGGCGGCGCTCCCGCGTCGGTCGGCATCACCGGGCCGCCCGCGGATTCCGGCGTCCTCGGCCCGGAAGTTCCGAAGGATCAGCTGTCAGTGCTCGTCGGCGCGGGAGCGTCGCTGTTCGACGACCGGTACGGGCTCGCCGCGCGCAAACCGCCGAAGCTCAAGCAGATGCCGATGTTCCCGGACGACGCGCTCGATCCGCAGTGGTGCCACGGAGATCTGAGTCTCGTGCTCAACGCGGCCGAACCGGACACCGTGCTGCACGCGTTGCGCGACATCGCCCGCGCGACCCGGGGCGGGATGCAGCTGCGCTGGAAGATCGACGGGTTCAGCTCGCCTCCGCGTCCGGCCGGGACGCCGCGCAACCTGCTCGGGTTCAAGGACGGCACCGCGAATCCGGGACCGTCCGAAGCGGACAGTCTCGTGTGGACGGACGACGGCGGCAGCTACCAGGTCGTCCGGCTCATCCGGATGCTGGTCGAATTCTGGGACCGGGTGTCGCTGTCGGAGCAGGAGAACATGATCGGCCGCCGCCGCGACACCGGCGCCCCGCTCGACGGCGCGGCCGAGCAGGACGTTCCGCGCTACGCCGAGGACCCGATCGGCACCGTCATCCCGCTGACCAGCCACATCCGGCTCGCGAACCCGCGCACGCCGCAGACGGACGGACAGCGGATCCTGCGCCGCGCGGTCAACTACGACCGCGGTGTCGATGCCAACGGCAACCTCGACATGGGTCTCGTCTTCGCCTGTTACCAGCGCGACCTCGAGCAGCAGTTCGAGGCCGTGCAGAAGCGGCTCGCCGGCGAGCCGCTCACCGACTACGTCTCGCCGTTCGGAGGTGGGTATTTCCACCTGTTCCCGGGCGTGACGGATCCGGCCGACCACTACGGCCGGGCAATGCTGGGCTGAGCGGAAGGAGTTCTGCAGTGAAGCGGACCAGGAAGCGGGCCACCGCGGCGGCCGCGCTGGCGGCGACCGCGGCGCTGGCCGCGGCGTGCGCGAGCAGCTCGGCGTCGACCTCGGCGCCGGCGCACGCGATCGCCGCGGAGACGTTCACGACTTCCACGCCGATCAAGCACGTCGTGGTGATCTTCGGCGAGAACATCTCCTTCGACCACTACTTCGGCACGTATCCGAACGCCACCAACGAAAACGGCACCCCGTTCCACGCCGCGCCCGGCACCCCGAAGGTCAACGGCCTCACCCCGGACCTGCTGCAGCACAACCCGAACGCCTACAACCCGAAGCGCCTCAGCCCGGACCAGGCGCTCACCTGCGACCAGGCGCACGACTACAAGAAGGAACAGGCCGCGTTCAACGGCGGCAAGATGGACAAGTTCGTCGAGTACACCGAGAAGGACAAGTGCACCGGCCAGCCCGTGCTGTTCGGCGAGCCCGGCCTGGTGATGAACTACTTCGACGGCAACACCGTCACCGCGATGTGGAACTACGCCCAGCACTACGCCCTGAACGACAACTCCTTCAACACCGTCTTCGGCCCGTCCAGCCCCGGCGCGATCAACCTCGTCTCCGGACAGACGCACGGCCTGCAGCCGGTGGATTCGGTCACCGGCGAGCCTAAGGTCGACCCGCACACCGCGGCTTCCCCGGATTCCCGCGGCGTCGGCACGATGATCACCGACCCGGATCCGGCGTTCGACGACTGTTCGGACAAGAACCACACCGCGAAGGACAACTTGGGCGCGTTCCAGGGCCGCAACGTCGGCGACCTGCTGAACGCGCGCGGCGTCACCTGGGGCTGGTTCGAAGGCGGCTTCCGGCCCACCGGCGAGGCGAACGGGTACGCCGTCTGCGGGACGAAGCACCCGAACGTCGGCGGCCAGGCGTCCGTCGACTACAGCCCGCACCACCAACCGTTCCAGTACTACCAGTCGACCGCGAACCGGAAGCACCTTCCGCCGACCTCGCTGCACGCCGTGGGCCAGCACGACCAGGCGAACCACCAGTACGACGTCCGCGACTTCAACGACGCCCTCGCCGCGGGCACGATGCCCGCGGTGAGCTTCCTGAAGGCGCCGGAGTACCAGGACGGGCACGCGGGCTACTCGGATCCGTTGGACGAGCAGGCTTTCGTGGCCGACGAGATCAACCGGATCCAGGCGTCGCCGCAGTGGAAGAACACCGCGATCGTGCTGGCGTATGACGATTCGGACGGCTGGTACGACCACGTCGCGCCGAAGATCCTCAACGGCTCGCACGACTCGGCGCAGGACGCTTCGGTGTGCACGTCGAAGCCGGTGAAGCTGGGCGGGTTCGCGGACCGCTGCGGGTACGGCCCGCGGCTGCCGCTGCTGGTGATTTCTCCGTACAGCAAGGTGAATCACGTCGACCACACGATGACCGACCAGACGTCGGTGCTGCGATTCATCGAGGACAACTGGCACCTGGGCCGCATCGGCGGCGGGTCGTTCGACGTGATGGCGGCTCCGTTGACCGGGATGTTCGATTTCTCGCACCCCAAGGCGAAACCGCTGAAACTGGACCCGAAGACGGGCGCGGTGATCGGCTAGCCGCGCAGGAATTCGTCGAGCAGATCGCCGAAGAGGCCCGGTTGTTCGAGGTTGACCGGGTGCCCGGCATCCGGCACGCGGATCCAGCGCGTGCCGGGTGCTTCGCGGTCGAGCAGTTCGGCGTTCCGCAGGATGTCGGAGGAATCCAGGTCGCCGGTGATCACGAGCGTGCGGGCGCGGATCTCGGCGACCCGGTCGACCGCGCGGAGTTCCTCGGCGGTCACCGGCGCGGAGTGCTCGCGCGCGATGTTGTCCCACACCATCGCACGGCACGCCTCCCGCACCGCCGGATCGACCTGATCCGCCCTCCGGTGCGGGCCGTCGACCCACGACCGGAGCAGGCATTCGACCACCTGCTCGCGGCTGGTCGCCGAAGCCATCTCCTGTTCGAGGCCCAGGATGTACGGATCGCGGAACTCCATCCCGCTGAGCCCGGGGGAGGAGAGGACCAGCGCGCGGACGCGATCCGGATGCGCGAGCGCGAAGTCGGCGAACACCCGGCTGCCGAACGAACAGCCGACCAGCACCGGTTGGCCGACATCGAGAGCGTCGAGCAGTTTTTCGGTGTCTTCGTAGTGGGAGAACGCGGATTCCGGCCTGGACGAACCGCCGTGGCCGCGTCCGTCGTACCGGATCACGCGAAAGCGTTCGGCGAACCGCGCGAACTGCACGTCCCACATCGCGCGGGTCATCGCGCCCGCGTGCAGGAACACCACCGGACGGCCGGAACCTCGTTCCTCGTAAGCGAGTTCGCCGTCGCCGAGACTGACCGTGCCGATCGTCATTCCGCGCCCCCCGTCGGAAAAGACCCACCGCCGAGCATAGCGCGGAAACGCCGAAGCCCGCCCCCGCGCGAACGCGGAAGCGGGCTTCGGAGCGGTTCAGACCGTCAGGACTGCGTCATCTTCCGCAGCACGTACTGCAGGATGCCGCCGTTGCGGTAGTAGTCCGCCTCGCCCGGGGTGTCGATGCGGACGACCGCGTCGAACTCCACCTTCGAGCCGTCTTCCTTGGTGGCGGTCACGTGCACCGTCCGCGGCGTCTCGCCCTCGTTCAGCTTCGTGATGCCCTCGATGTCGAACGTCTCGGTGCCGTCCAGCTTCAGCGACGACGCCGACTCGCCCGCCGGGAACTGCAGCGGGATGACGCCCATGCCGATCAGGTTGGACCGGTGGATGCGCTCGAACGACTCGGTGATGACCGCGCGCACGCCCAGCAGCGAGGTGCCCTTCGCCGCCCAGTCGCGCGAGGAGCCGGAGCCGTACTCCTTGCCGCCCAGCACGACCAGCGGGGTGCCCGCCGCCGCGTAGTTCTGGGCCGCGTCGTAGATGAACGCCTGCGGCGCGCCTTCCTGGGTGAAGTCGCGGGTGTAGCCGCCCTGCACGTCGTCCAGCAGCTGGTTGCGCAGCCGGATGTTCGCGAAGGTGCCGCGGATCATGACCTCGTGGTTGCCGCGGCGCGAGCCGTAGGAGTTGAAGTCCTTGCGCTCGATGCCGTGCTCGACCAGGTACTGCGCGGCCGGGGTGCCCGCCTTGATGGCGCCGGCGGGGGAGATGTGGTCGGTGGTGACCGAGTCGCCCAGCTTCGCCAGCACCCGGGCGCCGGAGATGTCCTGCACCGGAGCGGGTTCGGCGGCCATGCCGTCGAAGTACGGGGGCTTCCGGACGTAGGTGGACTCGGCGTCCCACTCGAAGGTCTTGCCCTCCGGGGTGGGCAGCGACTTCCAGCGCTCGCCGCCGTCGAAGACGTCGGCGTAGTCCTTGGTGAACATCTCCTGCGTGATCGCGTAGTCGATGGTCTCCTGGATCTCCTGCGCCGAGGGCCAGATGTCCTTCAGGAACACGTCGTTGCCGTCGGTGTCCTGGCCCAGCGGCTGGGTCGCGAAGTCGAAGTCCATCGTCCCGGCCAGCGCGTAGGCGATGACCAGCGGCGGCGAGGCCAGGTAGTTCATCTTGACGTCCGGGTTGATCCGGCCCTCGAAGTTCCGGTTGCCCGAGAGCACCGAGACCGCGGTGAGGTCGTTCTCCTGGATCGCGGCGGAGATCTCGTCCGAGAGCGGGCCGGAGTTGCCGATGCAGGTGGTGCAGCCGTAGCCGACCAGGTGGTAGCCCAGCTTCTCCAGGTACGGCCAGAGGCCGGCCTTGGTGTAGTAGTCGGTGACGACCTGCGAGCCCGGGGCCATCGACGTCTTGACCCACGGCTTGACCGACAGGCCCTTGTCGACCGCGTTGCGCGCGAGCAGCGCCGCGCCCAGCATGACCGACGGGTTGGAGGTGTTGGTGCACGAGGTGATCGAGGCGATCACCACGGCGCCGTGGTCGAGGATGAACTCGCCGCGGTCGGCGGTGGACACCTTGACCGGCTTGGTCGGCCGCCCGGTGGCCCCGTTCGCCGCGGACTGCACCGGCACGGCGGTCTCGTCCTTGAACGACAGCGCGGCCGGGTCGGAGGCCGGGAAGGTCTCCTCGACGGTCTCGTCGACGTTGGTGTGCGGGGTGGGCTGCTCGTCCTCGGCGTAGTCGTGCACCGATTTGCGGAACGAGGACTTCGCGTCGGTCAGCTCGATGCGGTCCTGCGGGCGCTTCGGGCCGGCGATCGACGGGACGACCGTCGACAGGTCCAGCTCGAGGTACTCGGAGTACTGCGCCTCGTGCGACGGGTCGTGCCAGAGGCCCTGCTCCTTGGCGTACGCCTCGACCAGCGCGACCTGCTCGGCCGAACGGCCGGTGAGCTTGAGGTAGCGGACGGTCTCGTCGTCGATCGGGAAGATCGCCGCGGTGGAGCCGAACTCCGGGCTCATGTTGCCGATGGTGGCGCGGTTGGCCAGCGGCACCTGGGCGACGCTCTCGCCGTAGAACTCGACGAACTTGCCGACCACGCCGTGGCGGCGCAGCATCTCGGTGATCGTGAGGACGACGTCGGTCGCGGTGACGCCGGCCGGGATCTCGCCGGTCAGCTTGAAGCCGACGACGCGCGGGATCAGCATGGAGACCGGCTGGCCCAGCATGGCCGCCTCGGCCTCGATGCCGCCGACGCCCCAGCCCAGCACGCCGAGGCCGTTGACCATGGTGGTGTGGGAGTCGGTGCCGACGCAGGAGTCGGGGTAAGCCTGGCCGTTCCGGGCCATCACCGTGCGGGCCAGGTGCTCGATGTTGACCTGGTGCACGATGCCGGTGCCCGGCGGGACGACCTTGAACTCGTCGAAGGCGCCCTGGCCCCAGCGCAGGAACTGGTAGCGCTCGCGGTTGCGCTCGTATTCGATCTCCACGTTGCGCTCGAAGGCGTCCGCGCGGCCGAACACGTCGATGATCACCGAGTGGTCGATGACCATCTCGGCCGGGGCGAGCGGGTTGACCTTGTCCGGGTCGCCGCCGAGGGCGGTCACGGCCTCGCGCATGGTGGCCAGGTCGACCACGCAGGGCACGCCGGTGAAGTCCTGCATGATCACCCGGGCGGGCGTGAACTGGATCTCGATCGACGGGTCCGCGTTCGGATCCCAGCCGCCGAGCGCGCGGATGTGGTCGGCGGTGATGTTCGCGCCGTCCTCGGTGCGCAGCAGGTTCTCGAGGAGGATCTTCAGGCTGTAGGGCAGCCGGGCGGCGCCTTCGACCTTGTCCAGGCGGAAGATCTCGTACGAGTTCTCTTCCACCTGCAAGGTGTCTTTGGCGCCGAAGCTGTCCTTGCTAGGTGCAGTCACGTCTAACTCCAGTGGCATGGATTCCACGCCGCCGCCGGCGTGTCCTCCCGGGTCAGTTCGGTGTCGTTCTCCGGGTCGTCGGGTCGACCCAGGCGAGTCTTGCGCACCCCCACCGTAGAACCGGAACCGGGAGGGCACACCTCGTCCGTCGCCGCAAACAGTACGCGTGTCCTGTATTTCGTTCAAGACGACACGCGGAGTGACGTGCGCCATCCGGACACGCCGCTCCGGCAGGTCCCCCGAACAGGGGAAATGATCTCCGCGGTGTGTAAGTTCTTGCTGTTGCTTGTGATAGTGGTGTGACTGCAGTGGTACGCGGTGTGCTCGCGGACCCTGCGGCCAGTGAGCGGAGGTGGCGGGGCTTGATGGTCCGACGGGGACGGTCCGGGTCGGCGGATGCGCTGGTGCGCGGCGCCGGAGCCCGGCGCGGCCTGACGGTTGCGACGGTCGCCCTGGTCGCGCTGCTCGGCGCGGCCGGCACCGGGCTCGCGGTGCCTCCGCCGCCGCCGAACCCGAGCGATTCGGCGATCACCGACGCCAAGGGCGACGCCAACGCGAAAGCGGGCGAGGTCGGGCGGCTCACCAACCAGCTCGCGCAGGCCGAGCAGAAGCTCAGCGCGCTGCAGGACAACGTCGAGCTGAAGCAGGAACAGGCCATGAAGGCCCTGGTCGACCTGCAGACCGCGCAGGACGAGGCCACCCAGGCGCAGAACGACGCGAAGTCCGCGCGCCAGGAGGCGGACGCGGCGGTCGGCGCGATCGAGAAGGCCCGCGCGGACGCGAAGAAGTTCGCCGCCGCGAGCTTCGAGCAGGGCAGCACGATCGGGTCGGTCTCGGCGTATCTCACCTCGGACAGCCCGAAGGACCTGCTCGCCCGCGCCCAGCTGCTCAACGCCATCGGCGGCTCGCGGATCAACGCGATGGACCGGCTCCAGCAGGCCCAGACCGACAAGGCCAACAAGGACTCCGCCGCGCGCAAGGCGCTGGAACTCGCGCAGCAGAAGCAGGACGCGGCCACCCGGGCGAAGGGCGCCGCGGACTCCGCGCAGTCCGCCGCCGTGTCCGCGCAACAGGCCCAGGCCGCGCAGAACACACAGCTGGAAGCCAGCAAGAGTTCCGTCGAGCAGCAGCTGTACGCCGCGCAGGCGAAGGTCAACGGCCTGCAGGGGCAGCGCCAGCGCTACCAGGACTGGGTCGCGCAGAAGCAGCGCGAGGACGAGGAGCGCGCGCGGCAGGCCGCGCTGCGGGCAGCCGCGGCAGCCAACAACAACGACGACGACGGCGGGGACGACAACGGCGGCGGAAGCCGCGGCCGTCCCTCCCCGGCAGCGGGAAGCTCGATCGAAGCCGTGATCGCGCGGGCGCTGTCCAAAGTGGGCATGCCGTACGCGTGGGGCGGCGGCAACGGCAGCGGGCCGACCCGCGGCATCCGCGACGGCGGCGTGGCCGACCAGTACGGCGACTACCGCAAGATCGGCTTCGACTGCTCCGGCCTGATGATCTACGCCTTCGCTGGCGTGCAGGGGCTGCCGCACTTCAGCGGTTACCAGTACACCTCGGGCCGCCGGGTGCCGCTGTCGCAGATGCGCCGCGGCGACATGCTCTTCTGGGGCGGCTCGGGCGGTATCCACCACGTCGCGCTGTACCTGGGCAACGGGCAGATGGTCGAAGCCCCGCAGTCGGGTTCGTACGTGCGCGTGGCTTCGGTCCGCTACGGCGGCATCATGCCGTACGCGACCCGCCTCATCGGCTGAGCGGGCTCCATACATAGGGCGTCGTTTCGGTGACCGCGGTGAAGCCGAGCCGTTCGAGGATCGGACGGCTGGTGGGCAGCGCGTCGACCTGGAGGTAGTTCACGCCGCGAGCCCGCGCCGCGCCGACCCGGTGCGCCACGAGCGCGCGGTAGAGGCCGCGTCCGCGCCATTCGGGCAGCGTCGCGCCGCCCCAGAGCCCGGCGAATCCGGTGCCGGGCACCAGTTCCAGGCGGGACGCGGCGACGAACAGGCCGTCGGCTTCGGCGACGACGTGCGTGGTGGTCCCGGAATCGGCGCGGGCCCGGGCGAGCAGATCCGCGGCGACCGCGGCCTCGTCGTGGCCGAACACCGACGCCGAGAGCGTCGCGATGCGCAGCAGGTCGTCGTGGCCGTCGGCTTCCCGCACGACGATGTCGGCGGACGGCGGGGCCGAGGCGGCGACCGCGTCCAGCGGCGCGATCAGGACGGTTTCGGTTTCCTCCGGCGCGAATCCGGCGGCCAGCAAGCGTTCGGGAAGCTCTGCGGGCCGGTCGTGGCTGCGGGTCTTCCACTCGAACTCCTCGCCGCGGGCGGCGAAAAACGCGCGCTGGCGGGCGATCAAGTCGTCGAGCGCGTCGCCGGTCACGCCGAGGTCGGGCGGGCCGGAGACGAAGCCCCGGCGGCCGCCGGTGAGGCGGGCGAGCGGGCCGTCGACAGTGAGCTGTTGTCCGGGTTCGGCCTGCGTGAGTTCGGCTTGACGGACTTCGCGGTCGTAAGCGGCGAGCAGCCGCGCGGCGTCGGGCACGTCGGCAACCTAACCCGCCCGGCCCCGGAGCGCGCGCGGGTTTTCTCGTGAGCGGCGACGCCGGTTCCAACCGGCATCGCCGCTCACGAGGCCCCCAGGCGCGCGCGGGTTTCCGGGGCGGGCACGCTGGGCGCATGACTGAGAGCCCCCGGTTCGCGGGGATCGTGCTGGCCGGCGGGTCCGCGCGCCGGCTGTCCGGAGTGGACAAGCCCGAGCTGCGGGTCGGCGGGATCTCCTTGCTGGGCCGGGCGGTCGAGGCGCTGTCCGGAGCGGATCCGGTCGTGGTCTGCGGTCCTCAGCGGCCGGGATACGACACGGTCGTCTGGACCCGCGAGGCCGTTCCTGGCGCGGGGCCGGTCGCGGCGCTGGCCGCCGGGCTCGAGGCGGTCGACGCGGAAATCGTCGTGCTGCTCGCCGCCGATCTCCCCGGAATCCGGCGCTCCACAGTGGACCGGCTGCGGTCCACTGTGGTCAGCGGTGACGGGGCGGTGCTCGTGGACGCGGCGGGGGAGCGGCAATGGCTGGTCAGCGCGTGGCGTACCGCGGCGTTGCGCGAGGCGTTGCCGGAGCATCCGGAGAACGCGTCGCTGCGCCGGACCCTCGGCGGGCTGCGGATCGCGGAGGTCGCGGCGGAACCCGGCGAGAGCGACGACATCGACACGCCGGAGGACCTGGAAAAGCACCGCTGACAGGGGCTTCACAGCTGTCACACCGGTAATGCGATTGGCTACCGTCGCGGGAAGTTCTCGACCCAGTAGGGTCGCGGACGAGCACGCAGACGCGGAAACCCCTGGAGGAAGAGTGACCGAGCCCGGCTTCGCCGAGGGAGCGAACGGGCAGCAGCCCGGCACCCCGGCGCGGGACGCCCAGCTGCTGGAACGCACCGTGTTCGAGGTGAAGCGCGTCATCGTCGGACAGGACCGGCTGGTGGAGCGCATGCTCGTCGGGCTGCTGGCGAAGGGGCACCTGCTGCTCGAAGGCGTGCCCGGGGTCGCGAAGACGCTGGCGGTCGAGACGTTCGCGCGCGTCGTGGGCGGTTCGTTCTCCCGCGTGCAGTTCACCCCCGACCTGGTGCCCGCCGACATCCTCGGCACGCGCATCTACCGCCAGGGCGCGGAGCGCTTCGACGTCGAACTCGGCCCGGTGGTCGCGAACTTCGTGCTCGCCGACGAGATCAACCGCGCCCCGGCGAAGGTGCAGTCGGCGATGCTGGAGGTGATGGCCGAGCGGCACGTGTCGATCGGCGGCAAGACCTTCCCGATGCCCGACCCGTTCCTCGTGCTGGCCACGCAGAACCCGATCGAGAACGAGGGCGTCTACCCGCTGCCGGAAGCCCAGCGCGACCGGTTCCTGTTCAAGATCCTCGTCGAGTACCCCTCGGCCGAGGAGGAGCGCGAGATCATCTACCGGATGGGCGTCACGCCGCCGGAGCCGCACGAGGTGCTGAGCCCGGCCGAGCTGGTCCGGCTGCAGGGCGTCGCGTCGCAGGTGTTCGTGCACCACGCGCTGGTCGACTACGTCGTGCGGCTGGTGCTCACCACGCGGACCCCGAACGACCACGGCCTGTCCGATGTCGCGGGCTGGGTGTCCTACGGCGCCTCGCCGCGCGCGAGCCTCGGCATCATCGCCGCGGCGCGGGCGCTGGCGCTCGTGCGCGGCCGGGACTACGTGCTTCCGCAGGACGTCGTCGACGTTGTGCCGGACGTGCTGCGCCACCGGCTCGTGCTGTCCTATGACGCGCTGGCCGACGGCGTGCCGGTGGACCACATCGTCACCCGCGTGCTGCAGACCGTGCCGCTGCCGCAGGTATCGGCCCGGCCGCAGGGCGGCGCCGGCCCGGTGCCGGCGGGCGCGCCCGTCAGGTAGCGGCGTGGCTGGCACATCCTCGAAACACCCGGGCGAACGCCCGGCCTGGGCGCCGCCGATCCTGCGCGGCGACCGGATGGAAGCGGGACTGCGCACCCTCGAACTCGAAGTGCGCCGCCGCCTCGACGGCTTGCTCCAGGGCAACCACCTCGGCCTCGTTCCGGGTCCGGGTTCGGAACCCGGCGAGGCGCGGCCGTACCAGCCCGGCGACGACGTGCGCCGGATGGACTGGGCGGTCACCGCGCGCACGACGACGCCGCACATCCGCGAGACGGTGGCGGACCGCGAGCTGGAGACGTGGGTCGTCGCGGACATGTCGGCGAGCCTCGATTTCGGCACCGCGCTGTGCGAGAAGCGCGACCTGGTGGTCTGCGCGACCGCCGCTGTCGCGCATCTGACCGGCGGCGGCGGAAACCGGATCGGCGCGCTCGTGTCCAACGGCGAAGGCATCACCCGGCTCCCGGCACGCGGCGGGCTTCCGCACGCCCGCGGGCTCGTCCGGCGGCTGGCCGAGACGCCCCGCGCCGCCGGAGGCGTCCGCGGCGACCTCGCCGAGGCGCTGGAAAAGCTGCGCCGTCCGCCGCGGCGGCGAGGGCTGGCGGTGGTGATCTCCGATTTCCTCGGCCCGATGGACTGGGAGCGCCCGTTGCGCGCGCTCGCCGGACGGCACGAGCTGATCGCCATCGAGATCATCGACCCGCGCGACGTGGACCTGCCGGACGTCGGCACCGTCGTGCTGGCCGACCCGGAGACCGGACGGCAGCGCGAGGTGCACGCTTCGGCGTTGCTGCGCAAGGAATTCGGCGCGGCGGCGAACGCGCACCGGCAGGCGGTCGCGTCCGGTCTGCGCCGGGCCGGGGCCGCGCATCTGGTGCTGCGCACGGATTCCGACTGGATCGCGGACATGGTGCGGTTCGTGGTCGCCCGCAAGCGTCGCTGGTCCGGGGGTGTCGCATGAGCGCCGTCCCCCTTCACGCGGCCGCCGCCCGGGCAACCAGTAAGGAGGCGAAGCCGTGAGCCTCGCCGGTTTCAGTTCGCCGTGGTGGTTCCTGCTGCTGCTCGCGGTCGCCGCCGTGGCGGGCGCGTACGTGCTGTCGCAGCGGCAGCGCCGTCGCCGGGTGATGCGGTTCGCGAATCTCGAGCTGCTGGAGAAGGTCGCGCCCAAGGCGCAGGGCTGGATCCGGCACGTGCCCGCGGTGCTGATCGTGCTGTCGCTGCTGTTCCTGACGGTTTCGCTGGCGGGCCCGACGGCCGAGCAGAAGGTGCCGCGCAACCGGGCGACGGTCATGCTGGTGATCGACGTGTCGTTGTCGATGGAAGCCACCGACGTCGCGCCGACGCGGCTGAAGGCGGCGCAGGACGCGGCGAAACAGTTCGCGCAGAACATGACGCCGGGCGTCAACCTGGGCCTGATCTCGTTCGCCGGAACCGCGACGGTCCTCGTCAACCCGACGACGGACCGGGCGGGCGTGTCGAAGGCGATCGACAACCTGAAGCTCGCCCAGTCCACCGCCACCGGCGAGGGCATTTACGCGGCGATGCAGTCGATCCAGAGCTTCTCGGCGGTGGTCGGCGGCGCGGACGGCCCGCCGCCCGCGCGGATCGTGCTGATGAGCGACGGCAAGCAGACCGTGCCGGAAGACCTGTACGCCCCGCGCGGCGCGTACACCGCGGCGCAGGCGGCGAAGCAGGCGCAGATGCCGATCTCGTCGATCTCGTTCGGCACCGAGCACGGCTCGGTCGACATCGAGGGCAAGCAGCAGGACGTCCGCGTGGACGACGAATCGCTGCGCGAGATCGCCCGGCTGTCCGGCGGCGAGTTCTACAAGGCGGCGAGTGCGGACGAGCTGAAACGCGTGTACGCCGACTTGGGCGAGCAGATCGGGTACGAGCTGAAGAACGCCGACGCGAGCAAGCCGTGGGTGGTGCTGGGGACGATCATCCTGATGGCCGGGGCTGCCACTGCGCTGCTGTTCGGCCAGAGATTGCCGTAGGTCCGCGACCTAGGCGGCTTCTCGGGACCGGTCCCGAGAAGCCGCCTTTACGGTGTCCGCCTTGGACGTTCAAGGCAAAGGAGACCGGACAGACATGCGGTGGCCGTTCAGGAAGAAGCCGGTGCCCGAACCCGCCGGCGGTGGGCTTCGCACGGCCGCCGGCGTCTTTCGCTGCGTAGTCCAAGTCGGCGACTCAAGCAGTCGGCGGATGGTGTCCGGCGAAGTCCTGGACCGGCTCCTCCTGGCCACGAAGCAGCCCGCGCTGGACGCGCTGGACCGGCGGTTCGGCACCGAGTCGTGGTGTTCCCGGATCAGCACGAACGCGAGCCTCGAAGGACCGGGCGCTTATTTCGCCTTGGACGTGACCGTTCAGCCCGGCGAGACGATGGTCAGCATGAGCGACCTCGTCAACGACGAGTTCGCGCGCCGCTGGCATGCAGCCGCCCAGCGGTTCTTGAGCTGAGACCCGCTGATCTCACGGCGTTGCGAAGCCGTTCTGCCGCCAGCCCTCGTAGACGGCGATGGCGGCGGTGTTGGCCAGGTTCAACGACCGGTTGTTCGGCAGCATCGGCAACCTCAGCCGATCAGTGACCTCCGGCGCGCGCTGGACCTCGTCCGGCAATCCGGCGGACTCCGGCCCGAACATCAGCACATCCCCGGCCGCGTAAGAGACATCGGTGTAAAGACGCGTCGCAGTCGCACTGAACGCATACACCTTCGCCGGCAGCAAAGCCTCCCACGCCGCAGCCAGATCGGCATGGACGTGGACCCGCGCGAGGTCGTGGTAATCGAGCCCGGCGCGGCGAAGCTGCTTGTCCTCCAAGGTGAATCCCAACGGCTCGACCAGATGCAGCTCGCACCCGGTGTTCGCGGCGAGCCGGATCGCGTTGCCGGTGTTAGGCGGGATTTCGGGGCGGTAGAAGAGCACTCGGAACACGGGGGACCTCACGCTGCCTCGGGGAGGTACTGCGCGTAGGCCTCGCGCACCTCCGGCGGCGGCTCGGCCTTGCGGTAGTTCTCGGTGTCGACGAACACGTACCGCAGCCGGATCTCGGTCGTCACTGTGTCGCCGCGACGGACTTCCAGCTCGAACTGCATCGAGGTGGTGCCCAGGTGCACGAGGTACACCGCGACGACCAGCTCGTCGTCGAAGCGGCACGGCGCGAAATACCGCAGGTTCGACTCGGCGACCACCACGTCGACCCCGGTGGCGAGCAGCGCGTCGTGCGAGCCGAAGAGCGCTCTCTCGACCTCGAACGCCGCCATGTCCGCGTAGGCCAGGTAGTGCGCGTTGAAGACGATGCCCTGCGCATCGCATTCGTGATAGCGCACGCGGAGGGGCATTTCGGCGAGAGGGCGGCGTTCGGTCACCCGACCAATCTAGCGATCACCCGTGGAGCGCGCGGTAGGTGTCGGCGGCGCCGCGGTGCAGGGGGACCGGCTGGGTGCCGATGAGCGTCCGCACGTCCAGGAACTGCGTGCCGACGGCCTGCGCCGGCACGAGTTCGGCGGCCCGTTCGACCAGCACCCGGACCACCGCCGCGGCGACGTCGAAGGGCAGCGCGGGAGAGCAGACCAGCAGATTCGCGACCCCGATCGTCGGCAGCGAACCCACCCCGCGGTACGCCCCGGCGGGCACCTGAACCTGCTCGTACAGCGGCCCGTACGCCTTGCGCAGCTGGGGGAGCACCGACGTCAGCGGCAGGAGCGCGAGCGGCGTCGTGCGGTTGAGGTCGGCGAGCGCAGGCGTCGGAATCCCGCCGGACCACAGGAACGCGTCGATCCGGCGGTCGTGCAACGCGGCGACCGCGTCGTTCAACGGAAGGTGCTGTGCCTGGACCGGGACGCCGTTCGCGGCGAAGACCCGTTCGCCCAGCTGCGCGGCGCCGGAGCGGCTCGCGCCGACCGAGACGGGGCGTCCGGCCAGCTCGCGGAGGTCGGTGATGCGGTCCTCGGCGCGGACGACCAGCTGCAGGTAGTTCTCGTAAACGCGGCCGAGTGCTTGCAGCGGAACAGGTTTCCCGAACGGCGTGCCGCCGGAGACGGCGGATTGCGCGATGTCAGCGAGCACCAGACCGAAATCGGCGGTCCCGTCGCGGACCCGTTCGACGTTCTCGACACTCGCCTCGGTGCGCAGCGCGCTGCAGTGCAGCCGCGGCTCGGCGCGCGACAGTTCGGCGGCCAAGACCTCGGCGAAGGCCAGGTAGAAGCCGCCGGGTTCGCCGGACGCGATGGTGATCTGCCGCTCCGGGCCGCGGTAGGTGTCGTCGCAGGCGGCGAGCGCGAGGGCGAGGCCGCCGAGGAGCGCGGCGCGGCGGGTGACGGTCATGGCGTCACCTCGGCGGGCAGCGTGATCCGGACCTGCAGACCGTGCGGTTCGACCGCACGCAGCTCCAGAACTCCGCCGCGGGCGCGGGTCTGCTCCCGGGCGATGGCGAGCCCGAGGCCGGTCCCGCGCGGAGCGCCGTCGCCGCCGGCCCGCCAGAACCGTTCGGTCGCGCGGGCGAGATCCTCCGGCGGGAGGCCGGGACCGTCGTCGGTGACGATGAGCGTGACAGTGTCCGAAGTGGACTCCCAAGCGGCGGTGATGGTCGCTCCCCGACCGGCGTGATGGACGGCGTTGTCCAGCAATACATCGAGAATCTGCGCGAGCTCGCTCTCCGGCGTGCGCACCAGCAGCGGCTCGGTGTGGCCCGCGCACGGAACGAGGGTCGCGCCCGCTTCGTCGGCGGACAACCGCCACGCGTCGACCCGTTCCGCCACGACAGCGGCCAGGTCGGCGGGTTCGTCGTCGGCGCGCGCGGCCAGCCGGGTCGCCGTGCTTTCCGCGGTGGCGAGAGCGAGCAGGCCGTCGAGAATCCGTTCCAGCCGTTCGACTTCCGCGACCGTGGCGTCGTAAGCGGGCCGGTTTTCGACCTCGGTGCCGAGCAGGTCGAGCCGAAGGCGCAAGGCGGCCATGGGGTTGCGCAGCTGATGCGAGGTGTCCGCGACGAGCCGCTGCTGCTGGTTCGCCGATTCGACGATCGCGTCGGACATCCGGTTCACCGACGCCGCGAGCGACCGCAGCTCGCGCGGCCCGGACCGTTCGGGCACCTGCGCCCGGCGTCCGCCCGCCACCGCCAGCACGCCGGTTTCCAGCTCCACCAACGGCCGCACCATCCACCGCGACAGCAGAACCGCCAGCAACACGAACAGCGCCGCGACCACCATCGCCCCGGCTGCGATGGCGCTCCACGCGGCTCCGACGTCCGCGGCCGCAGCGGTCACCGAAGCCCGCAGCAGGACCACTCCGGACACCCGCGTCCCGGTGCCGACCGGGCGGGCGAAGAGCACCGGAGCGTCCGACCAGGGCCGGATCCGCTCGACCGGTGCTTCCGGCTCATTCCGGAGCGTCGCCTCGATGACGGACCGCGCTGCGGGATCGCTGCTGGTCAGGCCGCCGGTTTCGACCAGCGGCCGCCGCTGCGCGTCGACGATCAGCACGCCCTCGCTGTATAACGACGAATACTGCCGGGCATCGGCGTTCAACGCGGTCGCGTCGCCGGAATCGACGGCCTGTTGCGCGAGCACCACGAAGCGGTCGACGTCGCTGCTGCGCGAAATCACGAGCTGCTGGGTCCGCTGATCGGCGGTCGCGGACAGCAACGGCACCGCGAACGCCGCCACGACGGCGAGCGCGAGCGTGACGAGAACGGCCAGCAGGCGAGTGCGCACCGCTCAGCTCCGGCCGAGCCGGTAGCCGAAGCCGCGGATCGTGGTGAGCAGGCCGGGCCGGTCGAGCTTCGCGCGCAGCTGCGTCATGTGGACGTCGAGCGAGCGCGAGACGGCGAGGTACGCGTCGCCCCACACCTCGTCCATCAGCTGCTGCCGGCTCACCGCGGTGCCGGGACGCGCGGCGAGCACCGCCAGCACCGCGAATTCCTTGGTGGTCAGCCCGATGTCCCGGCCGTCGACCAGGACCCGGCGCGCGCCGAGGTCGATCTCGACGTCCTCGATGTGCACGACCGGGTCTTTCGGGGCAGGGGAGGAATGGCTCGCCCGCCGCGCCACGGCGTCCATCCGGGCCAGCAATTCGGCCATCCGCACCGGTTTCGCCAGGTAGTCGTCCGCGCCGAAGCGCAGCGCGCGGACCACGGAACGCTCGTCGTCGCGCGCGGTCAGCACGATCACCGGGACCGGCGAGACCTGGCGGATCTTGCGCAGCACGTCGAGACCGTCGAGGTCCGGAAGGCCGAGGTCGAGCAGCAGAAGGTCCGCGTCCCGGTGCCGGGTGAGGGCGTCCGAGCCGCGGCCGACAGCGGTGACGGGGTGGCCGTGCGCGTGCAGCGTTTCGGCGAGTGCCCGGGCGACCCCGGTGTCGTCCTCGACGAGCAGCACGCGCACGGCCGTCCTCCTGGTCAGTCCTCGCCGCGTTCGAGAGCGGACGAACGCGAAGTTTCCCGCATTGTCGCGTACACGACGAGCGACACGAGGACGCAACCCGCGACGTACCAGAAGAAGAGCGATTCGTGACCCGCCTTCTTCAGCGCCTGGGCGATCAGTTCGGCGGTCCCGCCGAAGATCGCGACGGTGAGCGCATACGGGAGGCCGACGCCGATCGCGCGGATCCGCGTCGGGAACAGCTCGGCCTTCACGATCGCGTTGATCGAGGTGTAGCCGGTCACGATCACCAGCGCGCCGAGCAGCAGCAGGAACGCGAGGAACGGCTGGCTGGTGCGCGCCATCAGCGTCATGATCGGCACGGTCAGCAGGGTGCCGGCGATGCCGAAGAACATCAGCAGCTTCCGGCGGCCGATCCTGTCGGACAGCTTTCCGGCCAGCGGCTGCAGGATCGCGAAGACCAGCAGCGCCAGGAACATGATGACGGTGACCGTGCGCCGCGGGATGTGCGCGGTGTTCTCCAGGAACTTCTGCGTGTAGGTGGCGTAGGTGTAGAACGCGACCGTGCCGCCGAGCGTCAGGCCGACGACGAGCAGGATCTCCCGCGGGTACTTCACGAGCTGGCGCAGCGTGCCGCGCTCGCCCTTGCCGGTCTCCGCGTTTTCGGTCACCCGCTGGTAGCTCTCGGATTCGTCCATCGACCGCCGCAGCGCCATCACGATCACCGCCGCGAGCGCGCCGACCACGAACGCGATCCGCCAGCCCCAGTCGCCCATCTGCTTGTCGGTGAGCACGCTCTGCAGGATCAGCTGCAGCCCCAGCGCGAGCAGCTGCCCTCCGACGAGGGTCACGTACTGGAAGCTGGAGTAGAAGCCGCGCTTGCCGGGGGTGGCCACTTCGGACAGATACGTCGCCGAGGTGGAGTACTCGCCGCCGACCGAAAGCCCTTGCAGCAGCCGCGAAAACACCAGCAGGATCGGGGCCGCGATGCCGATCGTCGAGTAGCCCGGCGTCACCGCGATGAGCAGCGAACCGCACGCCATCATCGAAACCGAGAGCACGAGCGCGGACCGGCGTCCGTAGCGGTCGGCGAAGCGGCCGAGCAGCCAGCCGCCCAGCGGGCGCATGAGGAATCCGACGGCGAACACCGCCGCGGTGTTGAGGAACTGCGCCGTGGCATCGCCGCCAGGGAAGAACGCCTTCGCGAAGTAGACGGTGAACGCCGAATAGGCGTACCAGTCGTACCACTCGACGAGGTTTCCGATCGAGCCGCGCAGCACGTTGCCGACCACGCGCCGCTCGTCCCGCGCCGAGCCGGCGTCCTGGATCCGGGTAGTCATCCTTGACCTCCTGTGTCGCGACTCACGGTGACCAACCGGGGAGTAACCATCAAGGTCGAGGCGCGGTTCCTTACCGTCGCTTAGGACGGGAGTGCCGGGTGCGCCGCCGGTCAGCGCAGCCGATAGCCTCAGGCGGGCGCAACCGCTTAGACGACGAGGAGAACGCAGTGGGACGGTCGGTCTTGGTCACCGGCGGCAACCGGGGCATCGGGCTGGCGATCGCCCGGGACCTCGCCGAGCAGGGCCACCGGGTCGCGGTCACGCACCGCGGGTCCGGCGCGCCGGAGGGGCTTTTCGGCGTGCAGGCCGACGTCACCGACGCCGAGCAGGTGGACGCGGCGTTCAAGCTCGTGGAGGAGCACCAGGGGCCGGTCGAGGTGCTGGTGTCCAACGCCGGGCTCACCGACGACACGCTGCTCATGCGGATGTCGGAGGAGCAGTTCGAGCGCGTGCTGAACGCGAACCTCACCGGGGCGTTCCGCGTCGCCAAGCGGGCTTCGCGCGGCATGCTGCGCGCCCGCTGGGGCCGGTTCGTGTTCATCTCGTCCGTGGTCGGCCTTTCCGGCTCGGCCGGGCAGGCGAACTACGCCGCCTCGAAGGCGGGCCTGGTCGGCTTCGCGCGTTCGCTCGCGCGGGAGCTGGGCTCGCGCAACATCACCGCGAACGTGGTCGCGCCCGGCTTCGTGCACACCGACATGACCGACGCGCTGCCCGAGGACCGGCGCAAGGAGATCATCGCCAGCGTCCCGTCCGGCCGCTACGCCGAGCCGGCCGAGATCGCCGCCGCCGTGCGGTACCTGTCCTCGGACGAGGCGGGCTACGTCAACGGCGCGGTGCTGCCCGTCGACGGCGGCCTCGGCCTCGGCCACTGACCTTCCCGAGAAGAACACCCACGACCTGGAGGACGTGTTGCCCGGATTGCTCGAAGGCAAGCGGCTGCTGATCACCGGCGTCATCACCGACGCCTCGCTCGCGTTCCACGCGGCCCGCATCGCCCAGCAGGAGGGCGCGAAGGTCGTGCTCACCGGCTTCGGACGGCTGTCACTGGTGGAGCGCATCGCCAAGCGGCTGCCCGAGCCCGCCCCGGTGCTCGAGCTGGACGTGACCAACCAGGAGCACCTCGACTCGCTCGCCGACCGCGTCCGCGAGCACGTCGACGGCCTCGACGGCGTGCTGCACTCGATCGGCTTCGCGCCGCAGAGCTGCCTCGGCGCGCCGTTCCTCGACGCCCCCAGCGACGACGTCAAGGTCGCGGTGGACGTCTCGGCGTTCTCGTTCAAGTCGCTCGCGGTCGCGACGCTGCCGCTGCTCAGCTCCGGCGCGTCGATCGTCGGCATGGACTTCGACGCGCGCGTCGCGTGGCCGGTCTACAACTGGATGGGCGTCGCGAAGGCCGCGCTGGAGTCGGTGAACCGGTACCTGGCCAAGGAACTCGGCCCGCAGGGCATCCGGGTCAACCTGGTCAGCGCGGGCCCGATGAAGACGATGGCCGCGAAGTCCATCCCCGGCTTCGGCGAACTCGAAGCCGGCTGGGGCGACCGCGCGCCGCTCGGCTGGGACTCGACGGACCCGGAGCCCACCGCGAAGACGGTGTGCGCGGTGCTGTCCGACTGGCTGCCTGCCACGACCGGTTCGATGATCATGGTCGACGGCGGAGTGCACGCGCTCGGGATTTGAGCTGGTTCTTGGAACGGCCCTGCGGGAATGCTCCCGCAGGGCCGTTTTCTTTCAGGCGGTCACCAGTTGCGGTGCGGTGTCGCGCTGGTGCAGGCGCAGCGCGAATGTGAGAGCCGCCAGGGCGAGTGTTCCGAGTGCGACGCTTACCCACGCCACGCTGGAGAAGCCCATTCCCGCGCTGATCGTCGTTCCGCCAAGCCACGGGCCGACGGTGTTTCCGACGTTGAACGCGGATGTTGTGCTTGCGCCGACGAGCGTCGAGGTTCCGCCCGCCGCGGCATAAGCCCGCACATTAAGTGCCGGGTTCGCCGCGAATCCAGCCGCGCCGAGGACGAGTACTGCGGCCACCGCGACGACCGGGTTGGTAGCGAAGGCAAGCGCGACGAGAGCGGCGACGGCGATCCCGAGGCTGCCGTAAAGCGTCGCGAACGGGTATGCGTCCGCTAGTTTGCCGCCTGCGAAAATTCCGATCACGGCGCCGCCGCCGAACAGTGCGAGCACCACCGGTACGCCGGATTCGGGCAGGCCTGCGACGGAGACCAGCAGAGGAGCTAGGTAGCTGAACGTCGCGAAAACCATCGCCTGCAGGAGGGCGATCACGCCGAGTGCGAGCCATAACCGGCTGCGGCGGAACACTCGGAGTTCTTCGGCTATCCGTGGGGCTTCGGTTTCCTTTGTGGTGCGCGGGACTGACAGCAGCACGGCGAGGGCGGCGATTACGGTCAGTGCGGCTACGGCCCAGAACGCGCTGCGCCAGCCTGCGTGTTGCCCTAGCAGGGTGCCTGCTGGGACGCCGACGACGTTGGCGACGGTGAGTCCGCCGACTAGGACCGCGAGGGCTTGTCCGCGTCGGGCTTCCGGTACGAGGTTGACGGTGGTTGCGGCGGCTACGGCCCAGAATCCGGCGCAGGCCACGGCGCTGATGATGCGGGTGGTGAAGAGGAGGCCGTAGCCGTCGGAGACTGCGCCGATGATGTGCGCTGCGCTGAATACGGTGAGCAGGCCGAGGAGGGTGGCTCGGCGGGGGAGGCGGATTGTGGTTACGGCGAGGAGGGGTGCGCCGACGACCATGCCTACGGCGAAGGCGGAGATCAGGAGGCCTGCGTCGGGGATGGTGACGTGCAGGTCGGCGGCCATTCCGGGGAGGAGGCCGGTGATCATGAACTCGGAGGTGCCCAGGGCGAAGATGCTCAGGCCGAGGATGTAGACGGCTAGGGGCACGGGGGTCTCTCTTTCTGGAACCGGTGGTACAAAATTGGGGCGGGCTTGTGGGGGCGGCTCGTCGCCTGGCGGCGACGTTGCGCCCGGGGTGGTTGCGTGGGGCACCCCGAAGCTTGATTGTGCTGACGGTTCGGGGGTGCTTGTCAAGGCGGGAAAGATGCCTTG
>NZ_JBVKDT010000013.1:0-69463 GCF_055633655.1 Amycolatopsis sp. NPDC114503
CGTGGTCAAGCGCAGGTGAGGGATGCCGTAGTCCCACACCGCTAGGCGCTATGCCAACTAGCACCGGGATATGCCAACTATCACCTGTCGTCACAGGCATCGAACGGGAGCGTCGTCGTGGTCACCCAGTCATTCTCTCGAACGCACGTTCGATTACGCCATCGCTCGAAGTGGTCAACCCCGACCGCGGGAGCGAGAGAAACAAGATCACCGTCCGGAGCCAAACCCCAGTCCTGACAGCAGAAATCTTCCGCTCGCACGCAGGCGGCACCGCGAGAAACCCACGCCATCCGCAACGCAAGGTAATCGCGATCACCTGATTGAGTGACTTTAGATCGCGGTTGGCTGTGCTTAGGGGGCGGCTGCGACTGTGGCACACGCAGGAAGATGACCGTTGGGTCGAGGAGCTTGCGATGGGCGTGAACTGGGGGCAGAACCGCCGCACCGAGCCAAACGAAGCAGTGTCCCTCCTTGAGGGCCTGCTGATCGAATGCGATGCGGGGGCCGGAGACACGGTATTGGTCGGCGGAGGACCGGCCAGCGGGAAAACACAGGTACAGAACCAAGTGGTAGCGCGAGCCCGCGAACTGGGCGTTCTGACGCTCACCGCGGCGGGAGCGGCCGACGAGCGCGACGTCGACGGAGGCGTGCTCGAGCAACTGCTCGCCAGCCCGGCATTGCCGCGCGAAGTGCTGGCTGCCGCCGACGGCGAGGACCGGATCGCGGCGTTGTGCAGTGCGTTGCACCGGGTGGCGCGGGAGCGGTCGCTGCTGATCGCGGTCGACGATTTGCAGCACGTGGACGAGACATCGGCGCGGTTGTTGCTGCGACTGCAACGGCGGGCGCAGTCGGCCGCGATGTTGCTGGTGCTGACGCAGCCGGACGGCTGGTATTCGGGCGAGGGCGTCGAATTCGCCGCGCAGCCGCACCGGTACGTGCATCTCACGCCGTTCACCGTGGAGGCGATCGCGCAGCTGGTCTCAGACCACGGCGACGCTGAGCGGATCCACGGCCTGAGCGCGGGGAATCCGTTGCTGGTCAGCGCATTGGTCGACGCATGTCGTAGCTCGGTGGACGATGGCGCGGTGTATTCCGATGCGGTGCAACGGCTTCTCCATCGCTACGGTTCGCCGCTGCGGGAAGTGGCGACGGCGATCGCGGTGCTGGACACCGACGTGACCACGGACGCGGTGGCGACGGTCGCCGGCGTCGACCCGGTCGAGGCGGAGGCCTCCGCGGGACTGCTTGTGGAGACTGGGCTGGTCGACGGGGTGCGGTTCCGGCAGCAGCCGGCCGCTGCGGCGGTCGTCGGCGGGTTGCGCGGGTCCGAGAAGGTGCAGCTGCACATCCGGGCGGCTGAGGTGAAGCACGCACGCGGGTTGTCGGCACCGGAGGTCGCGCGGCATCTCGTGGCGGCGGGCGAAGCTCAGGCGGAGTGGGCGTTGCCGGTGCTGGTCGCGGCGGCGGAGCAGGTGATGCTCGGCGACGACGTCGACTTCGCCACCCGCTGTCTGCATCTGGCGGCATCGACGACCACCGCGTCGTGGGAGCAGCAGATGATCTCGCAGCTGCTGGCCAAGATCACCTGGCGGGTCAACCCGGCAGCGGCCGCACCGCATCTGGCGGCGTTGCGTGAGGCTGGTTCGCTCGACCAATCCGATCGGATCGCGTTGGTGCGCCAGTCATTGTGGTTCGGTGACCGGGAAACGTTCGAGTCCGCGCTGGTCCGGCTGGGCGACGACCTCGAGCCGCTGCACCCGCGCATGGCCGCTGAACTGACTCTCGCCGCGCATTGGCACTACGGCACCGCACCGCAGCTGTCGGTCGACGCATCGGATCCCTGGATGCGCACGGCAACCACGCTCGCCTCGGTTTGGCGGGTCGGTGGCAGCGAAGAGACTTCGGTGTGCGCGGAGCGGATTCTGCAGAACTGCAGGCTCTCGGACACTTCGCTGGAAGCGTTGGCCACAGCCATCCTCGCGCTCGCGTACGACGGCAAGGCGGACCGCGCGGAAGGCTGGTGCTCTTCGCTGGCCGAGGAGGCCGAGTACCGCGGCGCGGTGACGTGGAAGGCAATGCTCGACGCTATCGGTGCGAGTCTGCTGCTGCGTCGCGGCGAACCGACCGAGGCGGCTGAAGCGGCGAGCCGTGCGCTTGCGTTGCTTGACGAACCGAACTGGGGCGTCGCGATTACGTACCCGCTGGCCACGATGCTGACCGCGTACACCGCGGCAGGCGCGTTCAAGGCCGCAGCGGCGGTGTTGCGACACGCTCTGCCCGAAACGGTGTACACGACACTCGGCGGCATACGGTTCCTCAGGGCGCGCGGGCAGTTCCACCTGGCCACGAATCGCGGACTCTCCGCGGTGAGTGATTTCCAGCAGTGCCAACGCATTCTCCGTGACCGCAACCTAGACCTGCCCGCCGTGGCGCCGTGGCGGACCGACCTCGCCGAAGCGAATCTGCGGCTGCGCAACCCGACCCTGGCGGTCGAGCTGGCGAAACAGCAGCTGGCGGACACGACGGACGCGTTCTCGCAAGCAGTGGCGCTGCGGGTGCTGGCGTTCGCCGGGGACACCGGTGCGCGGTCCGGCCTGCTGAACCGGGCGGCGGAGGCGTTCAAGGAATCCGGCGACCGGCTTGAGCTGGCCCGTACGGTCCGCGCGATCAACCAGCTCGGCCAGCGCGCGGAACGCTCGGCGGGCCTGGTGAAACCGGTGCAGGTGCCGCGACAGCCGATGCGTCCGCTTACTCCGCGTCCGGTGGCGTCGAAACCCGAGCTGCCGCGCGCGGATCCGGAGGGAACGGCGGCGACCGCGCTCAGCGAGGCCGAACTGCGCGTCGCGGAACTCGCCGCGCACGGGCGGACCAACCGCCAGATCGCCGAGGCGCTGTACATCACAGTGTCCACTGTGGAGCAACACCTGACCAGGGTGTACCGGAAACTCGGCGTGGCCGGGCGGAGCGCGCTGGCGGGCGAACTCGCCGGTGCCGGGCAGTGACGGAAAGCGGGGCAAGGGTGCTGACCGACGTAGAGCTGCGAGTCGCCGAACTCGCCGCGCAGGGCGTGCCGGTGGCGGTGATCGCGGAGGTACTGGGAGTGTCCGCGAACACCGCCGCCAGCCACCTGACGGCCGTCTACGTCAAGCTCCGGAACGCGTGAAGGGCCTCTCGCGCGAAATCCGCGGGAGGCCCTTCACCGGAGACAGGTCAGGAGCGGCGGGCGGCGACCACCGCGTTGATGATGTCGTCCAGGGAACGCGTCGGCACGAAGCCGATCTGGTTGTACGCGCGGGTGCAGTCGGGAATGCGGCGCTGCATGTCCTCGTACCCGTCGCCGTACGCCTCCTCGTAAGGCACCTTCGTGATGGTGCTGCTCGAACCGGTCGCGCTGATCACGCGCTCGGCCAGCTGCGAGATGGTGGTCTGCTCGTTGCTGCCGAGGTTGAACACCTTGCCGTACGCGGATTCGTCGGCGAGCAGGTCCGCGAGCGCGGGCACGACGTCCTGCACGTGGCAGAAGCAGCGGGTCTGCTGTCCGTCGCCGAACACCGTGATCGGCTCGCCGGCCAGCGCCTGCGTCACGAAGCGCGGGATGACCATGCCGTAGCGCCCGGTCTGGCGCGGGCCGACGGTGTTGAACGGCCGCACGATCACCGTGCGCAGGCCGTGCTCCACCGCGTACAGGTGCGCGAACGTCTCGTCCAGCGCCTTCGCCTCGGCGTAGGACCAGCGGTTCTTCAGCGGCGAACCGATGATCCGGTCGTCGTCCTCGCGCAGGCCGTCGGCGGTGTTCTTGCCGTAGATCTCGCTCGTGGACGCGACGAGGATCGGCACGTCGTGGCGCAGCGCCGCGTCGAGCATGTTCTCCGTGCCGTGCAGGTTGGTGCGCAGGCTGTCCATCGTCTTGTCGAGGATGGTGAACACGCCCACCGCGGCGGCGAGGTGGAACACCGCGTCGATGCCCGCCATGCACGATTCGACCGCGTTCGGGTCGGTGATCGAGCCGCGCACGAAGCGGAAGCCGGGGTGCCCGGCGAATCCGGTGAGGTTGTCCAGGGTGCCGGTGCTGAGGTTGTCCAGTGCGACGACCTCGTCGCCGCGGGCCAGCAGGTGCTCGGTGAGGTGGGAGCCGATGAACCCGGCGCCTCCGGTGATGAGGTAACGCACTGTTGAGTCCTTTCAGTGTCATCCGGGGCTTCGCCCCAGGCCGGGGCTCCGCCACCCGGAACCCCCGCAAAGAATTAGTTCGCGAAGAGCGCGCGGTCGAAGCGATAGGTAGCGTCGATGACGGTCGAGCAGTCGGCGAGCCATTCGTAGTCGTGGCCCGGCTGGACGGTGTGGATGAGCGCGACGTCCCAGTCCTGGCCGTCCGGCTCGGGGACAGTGTCGAGCGAACCGCCGGTGATCCGGACGTTCGGGACCAGCGGGTCGTAGTAGCCGATCTTCGCGCCCTTCGCGGCGAGAAGATCGAGGATGTCGAGCGCGGACGAGGAACGCACGTCCTGCACGCCGGGCTTGTACGTCACGCCTACCACCAGCACGCGCGTACCGGCCATGCCCTTGCCTTCGCGCGACAGTGTGTTCAGTACGCGGTCGACGATCTGCTTCGGCCGCTCCGCGATGGCGTGCATCGCCTGGGTCACCAGTGGCGCGTTGCTCTGCGTCGCGCGCAGCTGCCACAGCAGGTAGTGCGGGTCGCAGGGGATGCAGTGGCCGCCGACGCCGGGGCCGGGGTGGAAGGCCATGAAGCCGTACGGTTTGCTGGCCGCCGCGTCGATGACCTCGATCGGGTCGATCGCGAAGCCGTCGCTGATCTCGGCGAACTCGTTGGCCAGCGCGATGTTCACCGCGCGGAACGTGTTCTCGTACAGCTTGGTCATCTCGGCCGCTTCCGGCGAGCTGACGCAGTGCACGCTCGGGGTGAGCACGTTGATCACGCGCTGCGCCATCGCGGTGCACACCGGGGTCACGCCGCCCAGCACGCGCGGCGTCTCGGACTGGGTGTGCGTGACGTTGCCCGGGTCGATCCGTTCCGGGCTGGACGCCACGAACAGGTCGCGTCCGATCGTGAATCCCTTGGCCACCAGCGGTTTCACCAGGAGCCGGTTCGAGGTGCCGACGTAGCTGGTCGAGGTCAGGATGAACGTCTGGCCGCGGCGGGCGTTCGCGACCAGCGCCGCGCACGCCGCCTCCAGCGGGCCGAGGTCCGGCATCAGGTACTCGTCGAGCCCGGTCGGCACGCACACCAGCACCGCGTCCGCCTCGGCCATCCGCGCCGAGTCCGTGGTGAGCTGGAAGTCCTCCTGGTGCACGGCTTTCTCGAGCCTGCGGTGGTCGGCTTCGATGAGGTCGACCTCGCCGGAACGGATCGAGTCGAGCCGGTTCTGCGACAGGTCGATGCCGATCACGCCGACGCCGCCGGCGTGCAGTCCGAGCGCGGTCGGCAGGCCGACGTAGCCCATCCCGATCACCGCGACCGACGTCAGTTCGTTGCGTTCGGCGATGGTCTCGAATTCAGCGACAGTACTGGTCATTCCTGGTCACCCGTTTCTGGATGGGCTGTGGGAAAAGCGAGTGGAAAAAGCGGAGAAGAACCCGGTCATCGGACCGAACGGACGATTTCGAAGGCCTCGGCGAGGCCGGCGCTGACCTGTGAGCCGCGGTATTCGGCCAAGGCGCGGACGCCGCGTTCGCTGCGCGGGTTCGGCCACGGCTCGAGTTCCTTGCCGTAGGCGCGCAGCGCTTCGATTTTGCGTTCGAGGTGGCTTTCGTCGATGATCTGCCAGCAGTTCGGCCGGAACGTGACCGGCAGCCCGGAGGCCTCTCCGACGTCGGTGGCGGAGCGGATCTCGAAGGTGCGGACCTCGCGCACCGGACCCTTGCCCGGCCGTCCGGCGACCCGCGCGGCGCGGCTGACCAGCGCGTGGTCGGTACTCAGGTCGCACATGCTCGTGGCGAAAATGGTGTCCGGCTCGAATTCGCGGACCTCGCGCTCGACGACCTGGTTCAGTTCGAGATGGCTGACCGTGTCGAGCCGGTTGTCGCCGAATTCGTGGACTCGCACGCGTTCGATGCCGAGCGTTTTCGCGGCCAGTTCGATCGCGTCGGTGCGATTGGTGACCTCGGCGCCGGCGGCCGAACGCGAACCGTCGTCGTTGGTGAGAATGCAAAGCGAAACGGTGACGCCCTCGTCGGCGAGCCGGGCGATAGTCCCGCCCGCGCCGAGCGTTTCGTCGTCGCCGTGGGCTCCCACCACCAGCAGCCTGCGTGTCAACGTGTGCATACGATTCCCCAGTCCTTGTCCGGGCGGTGAAACCCCCAGCGAAAACGAGCCGTGCGAAATGGCTTGGAACGCCAGCAAAATCTGACACCCGGCCGGGCTTGCGACAACCCCTAAAGACCGTCTAAAGCGGACCTTGGCCGGCGGGTGCGACCGGCGCGGCAGGGGCCGTTAGGGGTGGGTCCGAGCGCGGACGCGCTCGTATCGTCACGACGTCGGGCGAGCAGGCGACGCGGAAGGAACGTGGGCACGTGGGCAACTCCGAAGAGAAGCTGGTCGGTGCGCTCCGGGCTTCGGTGAAGGAAACCGAGCGGTTGCGGGAAAAGAACCGCAAGCTCACCGAAGCCGCGCGGGAGCCGATCGCGATCGTCGGGATGGCCTGCCGGCTTCCCGGCGGCGCGGGCACCCCGGAAGCGTTGTGGGAAATGCTGTCCGGCGGGGTCGACGCGATCGGCGAATTCCCGTCGAACCGGGGCTGGGACCTTGACCGGCTCTACGACCCGACCGGCGAACGGCCGGGTTCGAGTTATGTGCGCGAAGGCGGGTTCCTGCACGACGCGCTCGATTTCGACGCCGATCTGTTCGGCATCAGCCCGCGCGAGGCGCTGCTGATGGACCCGCAACAGCGACTGCTGCTCGAAACGTCCTGGGAGGCATTCGAGCGCGCGGGGATCGCGCCGCATTCGGTGAAGGGCAGTCCGACCGGCGTTTTCGCGGGCACGATGTACCACAATTATCAGGGCAGCTACGGCTCTTCCGGCGTCATTTCCGGTCGCCTCGCCTACACTTTCGGGCTCGAAGGACCCGCGGTGACCATCGACACCGCGTGCTCGTCCTCGCTCGTCGCGCTGCACTTGGCGGTACAGGCGCTGCGCAGCGGCGAGTGCACGCTCGCGCTCGCCGGCGGCGTCTCAGTGATGTCGACGCCGCGTACGTTTGTCGAGTTCTCCCTTGACGGAACGCTCGCCCGCAGCGCTCGTTGCCGTACCTTCGCCGACTCCGCGGACGGCACCGGCTGGTCCGAGGGCTGCGGAATGCTGCTGGTCGAGCGGCTGTCCGACGCACAACGCAACGGGCATCCGGTGCTGGCGCTCGTCCGCGGCACCGCGATCAACCAGGACGGCGCGTCCAACGGCATGACCGCGCCGAACGGGCCCGCGCAGCAGCGCGTGATCCGGCAGGCGCTGGCGAACGCACGGCTGCGGCCGGACGAGATCGACGTCGTCGAGGCACACGGCACCGCGACCAAACTGGGCGACCCGATCGAGGCGCAGGCGCTGCTCGCGACGTACGGCCAGGAGCGCGAAGAGCCGCTGTGGCTGGGGTCGATCAAGTCGAACGTGGGGCACACGCAGGCCGCGTCCGGCGTCGCCGGTGTGCTGAAGATCGTGCTGGCGCTGAACAACGACCTGCTGCCGAAGACGCTGCATGTCGACAAACCGACTCGGCATGTGGACTGGACCGCGGGCAAGGTCGAACTGCTGACCGAGGCCCGGCCGTGGGAGCGCGGGGACCAGCCCCGGCGCGGTGCGGTGTCGTGTTTCGGGCTGAGCGGGACCAACGCGCACATCATCATTGAGGAAGCGCCGGCTCCGGAGGTCGCGGAGAACCCGCGCGACGAGGCGGCGGTTCCGGTCGTGGTTTCCGGCCGGACGCCGCAAGCCTTGCGGGCGCAGGCCGCGCGGTTGGCTGAACACCTTGCGGCACAGCCGGAACTGGAACTGCTCGACGTCGCCGCCACCTTGGGCGCGTCGCGGACGCATCTGGACCACCGGGCCGCGGTGATCGGGAAGTCCGCTGAGGACGTTCTGCCCGCGTTGAACGCGCTCGCGAATGGTGAGCTGGGTGCGGTGAGCGGCCTGGCGCGCGGCGAGGCGTCGTTGGCGTTCTTGTTCTCCGGACAGGGATCTCAGCGAGTCGGGATGGGACGTCAGCTGGAGGTCTTCCCGGTCTTCGCCGAGGCTTACGCGGCGGCATGCGCGGAGCTGGACCGGCATCTCGACCGGCCGATCCGCGCGGTGATCGACGGCGATGCGGATGCGTTGGGGCAGACGGCGAACACCCAGGCCGCGCTGTTCGCGTTCGAGGTTGCGCTGTTCCGGCTGGTCGAATCGTGGGGGCTTACCCCGGCCGCGTTGTGCGGCCACTCCATCGGCGAGCTTGCCGCCGCGCACTGCGCGGGCGTGTTCTCCTTGCCTGACGCGGCAAAGCTGGTCGTCGCTCGTGGACGGTTGATGCAGGCGTTGCCGAAGGGCGGCGCGATGGTGGCCGTCGAAGGAACTCCGGACGAGGTCGCGGAGCATGATCCACAAAGGACGGTTGATGTCGCCGCGGTGAACGGGCCGCGTTCTGTCGTGCTGTCCGGTGCTGAAGACGCCGTCGTAGCCGTGGCCGCGAAGTTCAGCGACGCTGGGCGGCGGACGACGCAGCTCAAGGTTTCGCATGCGTTCCACTCGCGACTGATGGAGCCGATGCTCGCCGAGTTCCGGGCGGTCGCGCAGGGTATTGCTTACGCGCAGCCGACGATTTCGGTGATCTCCAGCGTGACCGGCGAAGAGGTCTACGCCGAGCTGACCGACCCCGAGTACTGGGTGCGCAACGTCCGCGAGCCGGTCCGGTTCGCGGATGCTGTTCGCGCGCTCGCCGCTGAGGGCGTCAACCGGTTCCTCGAGCTGGGCCCGGACGCGCCGCTGACGGCCGTGGTTCCGCAGTCCGCCGGTGACGCCGTCGCGGTGCCGGGCCAGCGTCGTGACGTCCCCGAGGACGTGGCGCTGCTGACCGCGTTGGCGACGTTGCACGTCCGTGGCGTGGTGCTGGACTGGGCCGCGCACTTCGCCTCGCGGGGTGCGAGCCGCGCGGGCCTGCCGACGTACGGCTTCCAGCACCAGCGTTACTGGCTGGAGGTCTCGTCCGAATCCGGGGACGTCTCGTCGATGGGGCTCGACCCGGTCGACCATCCGCTGCTGGGCGCGGCGACGTTGCTCGCCGACGTGGACGGCGTGGTGCTGTCCGGTCGCGTGTCGACGGCGACGCATCCGTGGCTCGCCGACCACGCCGTCGGTGGTTCGATCTTGTTGCCTGGCACGGCGTTTGTGGAACTCGCGGTGCGCGCTGGCGACGAGGTCGGCTGCGGTCGCGTCCAGGAGTTGACTCTGCACGCGCCTCTCGTGCTGCCCGCCAAGGGCGCCGCGCGGATCCAGGTGCGCATCGGCACTCCGGCCGCCGACGGGACCCGGCCGATCAGTGTCCACTCGCGACCCGATGATCTCGCCACGGCTGTCGGCTGGACTCGGCACGCGGACGGCACGCTCGCGTCCGCCGCTTCCGGAACGAACTTCGACCTCAGCGAATGGCCGCCGGCCGGAGCCGAGACCGTTGACGTCGAGGGGATGTACGACCTGCTGGCCGAGCACGGAATGGCTTACGGGCCGGTGTTCCAGGGCCTGCAGGCGGCGTGGCAGCGCGGCGAGGACGTTTACGCCGAGGTCGCGCTGCCCGAGCAAGAGCGGATCGGAGCGGAGGCCTTCGGCCTGCACCCGGCCGTGTTCGACGCGACCCTGCACGCCGTGGGGCTCAGCGCGGCAGCGGGGGAAGGGACCACGCTCCCGTACGCCTGGTCCGAAGTGGAGCTTTTCGCGACAGGTGCGTCCTCGCTGCGAGTCCACGTGCGACCGACTGGTGAACAGGCTGTCGAGCTGCGTCTTGCCGACAGCGCCGGATCTCCGGTCGCGCGGGTCGGCACGTTGAAGCTGCGGCAGATCAGCGAGGAACAGCTGGCGGCTGCGGCTCCGACTGGTTCGGACGAACTGTACGAAGTGGACTGGGTCCCGGTGGCTTTGCCGGACGCACAGGAGGCTTACGAGGTCTACCGGGCGAAGGCCGGGAACAACGCTGCTTCAGCGAAGAAGGCCATCCACAATGCACTGTCCAAACTGCAGTCGGACGGCAAAGAGAAGCTTCTCGTGGTGACCGGCAACGACCTTGCTGGGGCTGCGGTGGCTGGTCTCGTCCGGTCAGCGCAGGTGGAGAACCCGGGACGGATCGTGCTCGTCGAGGGCGATGCCAGCGACGAGCAGTTTGCGGCCATCGCGGCGGCGGACGAATCGGCGGTGCGGGTGTCCGGTGCCGAGGTGCGCGTGCCGCGTCTCGTCCGGGCGACGCCGGAGCTGGAGGAGCCGGTCGACTGGTCAGCCGGGACCGTGCTGCTCACTGGCGGTACCGGGGCGCTCGGCCGGATCGTCGCTACGCACCTCGCGAAGCAGGGCGCAAGGAAGTTGCTGCTGGTCAGCCGTCGTGGCGACCAGGCGCCCGGCACTGCGGAACTTGTCGCGGAACTGGCCGAACTGGGCGCGGAGACGACTGTCGCCGCGTGTGACCTCACAGACCGCAAGGCCGTTACGCGGCTGCTGAAGAAGCACCCGGTCGCCGCGGTGGTGCACGCCGCTGGGGTGTTGGACGACGGCGTGCTGCCGTCAATGACTCCGGAGCGGATCGACGGCGTCTTCAACCCGAAGGCGCTCGCTGCGTGGCATCTGCATGAGCTGGCTGGCGACGTCTCGGCGTTCGTGACCTTCTCGTCGGCCGCCGGTGTGCTCGGCGCTCCTGGCCAGGCAAACTACGCTGCCGCAAACGCTTTCCTCGACGCTCTCGCCGTGCACCGCCGCGCCGAAGGCAAGCCGGCGCACTCGCTGGCGTGGGGCATGTGGGAATCGGCGGCCGGGATGGCTGGCGAAACGAATGGCAAGCGCGGGCTCGGCGCATTCACCGCGGCGGAGGGGCTGGCGCTGTTCGACACCGCCGTCAGCTCGACTGGAACGGTCTTTGTGCCGGTGAAGCTCGACCTGCCTGCGTGGCGCGAAGCCGGCGCGGTGCCGGACCTGCTGCGCGGCCTGGTCCCGGCGGCCCGGCGGACCGTCGCCGACCGCGAGGCCGGGACGGACTCGTTGCTGGGCAAACTGGTCCGTCTGCCCGCGGACAAGCGCCTCGACCACCTGCGTGACCTGGTCATCGAGCACGCGGCCGCGGTGCTGGGGCACACGTCGACGGACGTCATCGACGCCGACCGCGCGTTCAAGGACCTCGGTTTCGACTCGCTGACCGCGGTCGAGCTGCGCAATACGCTCAACGAGGCCACCGGCCTCAGCCTCACCGCGACGCTCGTCTTCGACCACCCGACCGCCGGCGACCTCGCCGCGCACCTCCACGACGAGCTGCTCGGCGACCTGGACGCGGACGCGGCCGGGCCGGAGACCACGGTGGTGGGCAGCGACGAGCCGATCGCGATCGTGGGCATGGCCTGCCGGTTCCCTGGCGGCGTGACCACGCCGGACGAGCTGTGGCAGCTGGTCGCCGCCGGTCAGGACGGGACCAGCGACTTCCCGACCGACCGTGCTTGGGACATGGACCACTGGCTGGAGCAGGTCGCGCCGGAGGGTGGCACGCCGCGCGGCGGATTCGTTCCGGACGCCACCGACTTCGACGCCGCGTTCTTCGGCATCAGTCCCAACGAAGCCGTGATGATGGATCCGCAGCAGCGGATGTTGCTGGAGTCGTCGTGGGTCGCGCTGGAGAACGCGGGCGTGGATCCGTTGGCGCTCAAGGGAAGCACCACCGGGGTATTCGTCGGCGTGATGCAGTCCGACTACGACCCGGGCGACGCGCTCGAACAGGGCGGCGGGGCTTATCGCGGATCCGGTGCGTTGAGCAGCGTGGTCTCCGGACGGGTCGCGTACGCGTTCGGCCTCGAAGGGCCTGCGGTGTCGGTGGATACGGCGTGCTCGTCGTCGCTGGTGGCGTTGCATCAGGCGACCCAGGCGTTGCGCGGTGGTGACTGTTCGCTCGCGTTGGTTGCGGGTGTCTCGGCGCTTGTTTCGCCGGCACCGTTTGCGCAGTTCCTTGACGGTGCCGTTGCTCGCGATGGCCGGTGCAAGCCGTACTCGGCTGCGGCGGACGGGTTTGGCTGGGGCGAGGGCGTCGGGGTGCTCGTGATCGAGCGGCTGTCTGACGCGCAGCGCAACGGGCACGAGGTACTTGCCGTGGTGAAGTCCAGCGCGGTCAACGCGGATGGTGCTTCCAACGGGCTCAACGCGCCCAGCGCTTCCGCGCAGGAAAAGCTGATTCGGCGGGCTTTGTCGGCGGCTGGCCTGGTGGCATCCGATGTGGACGCCATCGAAGGACACGGTGCGAGTACTCCGCTGGGAGACCGGATCGAGACCGCTGCGCTGCTGGCCACTTACGGCCGGGAGCGGTCGGCGGACCGTCCACTGTGGCTTGGTTCGGTGAAGTCGAATATCGGGCACACGCAAGCCGCGGCTGGTGTCGCGGGTGTGATCAAGATGGTGCAGGCCATGCGGCACGGAGTGTTGCCGTCGACCTTGCACGTCGACGAGCCGACTCACGAGGTCGACTGGGGTGCTGGAACTGTCCGGCTGTTGGACAAGTCGCGGGACTGGCCGGAAGTGGATCGGCCGCGGCGTGCTGCGGTGTCGGCGTTCGGGTACAGCGGGACCAACGCGCACGTGATTCTGGAGCAGGCTCCGGATGTCGTGGCGGAAGCGGCTGACTCGGGCGACTCCGGCGGGGTGTTGCCGCCGCTCGTATTCTCCGCTCGGACCGCGGCGGCGCTTCCGGATCAGGCCCGGGCGTTGCTGGCGCACCTCGACAGGTATCCGGCGTTGGATGTCGTTTACTCGCAGGCGAATCGTCAGCCGTTGTTCTCGCATCGGGCCGCGGTGGTCGGTTCGGATGCTGCTGAGCTTCGTGCGGCATTGAAAGCTTTGTCTACTTCGGACTCGGCGGTGACGGGCCGTGCTCGCTCTGGCGGGCGGACCGCGTACCTCTTGCCGGGGCAGGGCAGCCAGCGGGCTGGGATGGGCGCGGAGCTGTCCGCTGCGTTCCCGGTGTTCGCGCACGAACTGGAGCGAGTCGCGGCGAAGTTCGATCAGCATCTCGGGCGGTCTCTGCGCACGGTGATGTTCGCTGAGGCCGGGTCGGTGGATGCGCAGTTGCTGGACCGGACTCAGTTCAGCCAGGCAGCGGTGTTCTCCTTCTCGGTGGCGTTGTATCGGCTCCTGGAATCGTGGGGGCAGCGGCCGGAGGCGCTCGTCGGGCATTCGGTCGGTGAGATCGCGGCCGCGCATCTGGCTGGGGTGTTCTCTTTGGACGACGCGGTGAAGCTGGTCGCGCACCGGGGTCAGTTGATGGCGGAGACTCGGGCCGGTGCCGTGGTCGCGGTCGAGGCCAGTGCGGACGAGGTGCGGCCACTGCTGGGCGAGGACGTTGCGCTGGCCGCGGTGAATGGGCCGCGGTCGGTGGTGGTGTCTGGTGTGGACAGTGACGTTCAGGTGATCGTTGAGCACTTCGAGAAGCTCGGCCGGCGTAATAACCGGCTTGCGATCGATTGTGCGGTGCACTCGCCGTTGCTGGACGAGATTCTCGAAGAGCTGGAAGAGATCGCGCAGGAACTGACGTTCGCGGTGCCGACTGTGCCGGTGGTCTCGACGGTCACTGGTGCTGAGGTGACGGACGAGTTGTCTGATCCGGCGCATTGGGTGGCTAACTGCCGGAACACAGTTCGCTTCGCGGACGCGGTGCAGGCTTCTGGGGCGACTCGTTTTGTCGAGTTGAGTACGAACGGGGTGCTCACCGCGGCTGCTGAGGCGAGCGTCGAGGACGCGGAGTTCGTGCCGGTGCTTCGGCGTAATCGTGGCGAGGTTGCTTCGACGCTTCTGGCGGCTGGGCAGTTGCACGTTCTTGGCGCGGGGCTGGATGTTCGGCGGATGTTCCACGGGCGGTCCGCGGCTACGGTTCCGTTGCCGCCGTACGCGTTCCATCGGACGCGGTACTGGCCGTCGGTGGACATGGAGGCTCGGCGGGCTACTGGGACTGGGCTGGCGACGTTGTTCGGGCCTGCGTTGACTGTCGCTGGATCGTCCACTGTGGTGTTGAGCGGTACTTTGCCTGCTGATGAGGCGTTCCCGGTGGCTGGGTATGTGGAGCTGGCAGTTCGGGCTGGCGACGAAGTCGGGTGCGGACGCGTGGTGCGGTTGACCGTCGAGTCGCCGTTAGCCTCTGCGCAGGTGCAGATCGTGGTTGGTGAGCCGGATGACGCTGGGCAGCGTTCGGTGACTGTCCACTCGCGACATGACGGTGCTTGGACGCGGCATGCCGAGGGTGTGCTGGCGGTGGACGACGGTGGTGAGCCGGAGAGCATTGGCCAGTGGCCGCCTGCCGGTGTGGAGCCGGTCGCGGCTGGACGGCTGGATGCTGCTTGGACTGTCGACGGGGTCGTGTTCGGGGAGATTGAAACTGATCCGGACGAGCGGTTTGGCCTGCAGCCGGCCGCGCTTGACGCGGCACTGTCCACTGTGGGCGGGGATCCCGTGGAATGGCGGGACTTCCGGTTGTTCGCTACTGGGGCGGCGAAGCTTCGGGTTCGGTTGACGCCGCTCGGGGACGATCGGGTGGCGGTGCTGTTCGCTGATCGTTCTGGGCGGCCGGTTGCGGCGGCCGAGTCCGTGACGTTGCGGGAGCTCGTGGCTCCGGAGGCTGTTGCGTCGACGCAGGCTGCGGTGAAGAAGCGGCGTGCGGTGGCTGACGATGTCTCGGAGTTGGAGCTGACCGAGAAGGGGCTGCTGGCGTTTGTGCTCGAGCAGGTTGCTGGTCTGCTTGGGTATGCCGATACCGCCGAGCTTGACGAGGATGCGCACTTCTTGGAGATCGGGTTCGATTCGCTGACTGCGGTTGAGTTGCGGAATCGGATCGCCGGGGTGGCGGGGGTTTCGTTGCCTGCGTCGATTGCGTTCGATCATCGGACGCCGGGCGGGCTGGCGAGGCATTTGCTCTCGGTGCTGACCGGGCCGGCGGTTGAGGTCGGCGGGGATCCGGTTACCGAGATGTTCTTCGAGGCTGTCCGGGGCGGGCAGGTGGAGAACGGTCTTGCGTTGCTGGGGGCGGCGGCTCGGTTGCGGCCCACTTTCCGGACTGTGGCTGAGCTTCCGGAGGAGCCTCGGCCGGTGGAGTTGGCTGATGGGCCTGCTGAGGTGAAGTTGCTGGCGGTGCCTACTCCGGCAGGGATGGGTGGCGCGTATCAGTACGCGAAGCTGGCGGCTCGGTTCCGCGGGGTGCGGAGGGTTGCTGCGTTGCCTACGCCGGGGTTTGTTTCCGGGGAGTCGTTGCCTGCTGATCTTGAGTCGTTGCTGGAGGTGCTGGCGGAGAGTGTCCGGCTTTCCGGGGATGGGCCGTTTGTTTTGGCGGGGCATTCTTCTGGCGGGGTGCTGGCGTATGCGTTGGCTGCCCGGGTGGGGGCGGCTGGGGTCGTTCTGCTTGACACTTATGCGATGGATGACGGTGGGGATGCTGGGGATACTGTGCGGGATATGGCTGCGGGAATGGTGGAGCGGGAGGAGCAGTTCGGGCCGTTTGACCGGGATAAGCTGACTGCTATGGCTTATTATCTCGGGTTGCTTGACGGGGTTGAATTGCCTGAGGTTTCCGCGCCGGTGGTGTTGGTTCGGCCGGATCGGCGGTTTGTCATTGCGGGGGATTCCGCGGAGCGGGCGGAGGAGGATCCTGGGGTGTGGCGGACTACGTGGGATCGGGCGGATGTTGTGGTGACTGTGCCTGGGGATCATTTCAGTATCGTGGATTCGGATGTGGAGACTACGGCTAAGGCTGTGGAGGGGTGGCTGGGTTCGGTCGGGTAATCTGCGGGGCGGCTCGTCGCCTGGCGGCGACATTGCGCCCTGGTGGGCTGGGGCACCCCGAAGCCCATTGTGATGACGGACGGCGGGTGCTTGTCAAGGCGGGAAAGATGCCTTGACAAGCACCCGCCGTCCGCATTTGTGGCTTCGTATCGGGGTGCAGGGTGGGGGCTGGCTGCCTGGGTCAGTGGGGTGTGTCGGGGGCGGTTTGCGCGGGGCTTGGGTGTCTGGCTGGGGTGGGGTTCGCGGGTGCCGGTTGGGCGGTAGGTCCGTGAAGGAGTCCCTCACGACCGGCGACGTCCGTGAGGGGAACCCTGAGGGAATCAGGGGCTGTGAAGGTGGCCCTCACGGACGAGGGTCAGGGGAGCAGGGTGGCGATTCCGTCCAGGACTCGTTCCAGGGCGAAGTCTTCGGGGGCGGCGGCGGGGTATTCCCCAGCTTCTGCCAGCTCGGCCAGGTGCGGGTAGGCACCCTCGGCCAGGCGGGGTTGCAGGAACGCACGCACCTCGGCCGCGTACTCGGTGGATTCCGGTGAGTCCGGATCGGAGATCGTTCGGCGGCGGTCGGACGTGGCTCGGACTACTGCTGAGACCAGTTCAGCGCACGAGAGTGAGTCCACTGTGGACAAACCGGCCTCGGTGAAGATGGCCAGGAGTTGTTCGGTCCAGCGGAGGCGGTGTGGGGTCAGGCCCTCGCGGACGTCCAGCAGCCACGGGCGCGCCGCATATCGCTTGGTTGCGGCGTCGGCCCAGGTGCGGACGGCGGAGCGCCAGTCCAGGCCGACCGGAGGTTGCGGGGGTGGGCCGAAGCCGGCTTCGGCGAGGAGGATCAGCAGTTCGTCTTTTGAACTCACGTACCGGTACAGCGCGTTGGTCGTCAGCCCTAGTGCGGACGCGATGTTCGGCAGCGACGCGGCTGCCAGGCCTTCGGTGTCGGCCAGTTCGACGGCTGCCGTCACCACCGCTTCCACGGTGTGGGACGGCTTCGGTCCTCGGCGGGGGCGGGGGGCGCCTTCCCACGCTGGGGTCAGGCCCGGCGGCAGGGCTCGGGGATCGGGCTCGATCGGCATCTTTCGCTCCGGTACGTCTTTCAGTAAACTGTGCAAGTCTTACACTGATCTGGTCTGGGGGCGAGCCAACGTGAGCGAGACCAACCGGTTCGGGTTCGGGAAGGTCACCGAACTGGATCGGAAGCTGGCGGCTACCGAGGTCGAGCACGCTCGCTCCGAGGGGTTTTGCGACGGGCAGGAAGCGGCCCGCAGGCTGGCCCGGATCCGGCTCGCCGGGTCGCATGCGGCGTTGCGGGCCGCGGTCGAGGGGCGTGCTTCGGGGTCTCCGCCTCCTCTGCTTGAGGCCGCGCCGAAGCTCGCGTTCGGGCTTTGGGTGGTGGTCGTGGCGGTCAACGCGCTGATCTGGTTCGGGATCGGCGTGATCGGCGGGCAGTGGGATCCGCTGTGGCTGCTCTGGGTGCTGCTCGGCGGCGGGGTGCTGGTCGCGGGCGTGTGGAGCGTCCGGGACTTCGACCGGCGGGCGCGGACCTCGGCGGGCGGGGCGTCCTGAGCGGAACCCCTTCGCGAGGGCCTGGGGTTCCCCGATCGGCCGGGGTCCGCTAAACTGTTCAAGCCTTACACAATTAATCCCGACTCCGTCGAAGCCGTATTGGGGGGCCTCATGTCGGAGAGCACCGAGAAGACCCGCTCCGGGAGCGGACTCGCTCGCCGAATCGTCACGATCGCACTCGCCGCCATCACCGGCGTCCAGTTCGTGATCTGGCTGTTGATGAGCCTCATCAGCATGTCCTTCAAGTCGCCCTTCTGGCTGTGGACGCTGGGCGGGGGAGCGATCGTGCTCGCGGTCTGGTGGTCGCTCGAGCGCCGCGGTTCCGGGAACGGATCGGAGTGAACGACGTGCCCACCACTACTTCCGTGGCGACACCCGTCCAGCTGGACGCGGTGCACAAGACCTACGGCCGCGGCGAGAGCGCCGTCGAAGCGCTCGCCGGCGTGTCCGTCGCCTTCCCGGCAGGCACCTTCACCGCGGTGATGGGCCCGTCCGGGTCCGGCAAGAGCACACTGCTGCACTGCGCGGCCGGGCTGGACACGCCGACCTCGGGGCAGGTCACCCTCGTCGGGACCGACCTCAAGGGCAAGAACGAAACCCAGCTCACCGAGCTGCGCCGCGAGCACGTGGCGTTCATTTTCCAGTCGTTCAACCTGATGCCGGCGCTGAACGTGGAGCAGAACGTCACGCTGCCCACGCTCCTGGCCGGTCGCACGCCGGACAAGGCGTGGGTGGACCAGGTGATCGCGCGCGTCGGGCTGTCCCAGCGCGTGAAGCACCGGCCTGGCGAGCTGTCCGGCGGACAGCAGCAGCGCGTCGCGATCGCCCGCGCGCTCGCCGCCCGCCCGGCCGTGGTGTTCGCCGACGAGCCCACCGGCGCGCTCGACACCACCACCGCGCTCGAGGTGCTCGGCCTGATGCGCGAGCTGGTCAGCGCGGGCCAGACCATCGTGATGGTCACCCACGACCCGGTCGCGGCGTCCCACGCGGACAACGTGCTGTTCCTGGTCGACGGGCGGATCGTCACGCAAATGGCTTCGCCCAGCGTCGACGCGGTCGCGAGCACCCTGGCGCACCTCGGCGAGCAAGCGCGGAGGCAGCGGTGAGTTCGCGGCGAGTGGTGCTCGCGCTCGCGCTGTCGAGCCTCCGGTACCGCGCGGCGGCGTCGCTCGCGTCGTTCGTCGCCATCCTCATCGGCTGCGGTCTGCTGATCGCGTGCGCCGGGCTGTTCGAGACGGCGATCGTGCTGAAGGCGGTGCCGGAGCGGCTGTCCGCGGCGCCTCTCGTGGTCGGCGGCTCCGCCGGGTTCAAGCTGCCGGACGAGGAATCCCAGGTCGTCCCGTACGCCGAGCGTGCGGTGCTGCCCGAGGACCAGGTCGCGAAGATCTCCGCGGTGCAAGGCGTCGGACAAGCGGTGCCGGACGTGTCGTTCGCGACCGTGCTGCTGCACGACGGCGCGCCCGCCGAGTCGGGTGCGTCTGTCCTTTCCGGACACGGCTGGGATTCGGCTTCGCTGGGCGGATACAAGCTCACCGAAGGCGCGGCTCCGAACACGCCGGGCCAGGTCGTGCTCGACGCGACCACCGCGTCCGCGGCGGGCCTGCACGCCGGTTCGGCCGTCGATCTGGCGGTGAACGGGCAGCGGCAGTCGTTCCAGGTTTCCGGGATCGCGCAGCCTTCGCAGACCGTGCGCGCGCCCGCGTTCTTCTTCTCTGTCACGGACGCGCAGCGGTTCAACCCGCACCCCGGCACGGTCGGGCTCGTCGGCGTTTTCCCGGCGGACGGGGTCGACGCGGCGGACTTGGCGGGCAAGATCTCCGCGCAGGTTCCCTCGCTCACCGTGCTGACCGGCGACGACCGCGGTTCGGCCGAATTCCTCGGCGTGAGCGGAAGCCAGCTGCCGCTGATCCTGCTCGCGGCGGTGTTCGGCGGCATGGTGCTCGTCGTGATGGCGCTGGTGGTTTCCGCGACGATCAGCCTCACCGTCCGGCAGCGGCAGCAGGAACTCGCGCTGCTGCGGGCGACCGGGGCGACGCCGAAACAGGTGCACCGCATGGTCGTCATGGAGACGATGGCGGTCGGCGCGATCGCCGCGGTGTGCGGGGCATTCCTGGGCAGCCTGCTCGGAAACTGGATCTTCAGCACCAGCGGCTCGCTCGGCATCGTGCCGGACGAACTCGCCTTCACCCAGGACATCATCGCGTTCGCGGCCGGGATCATCGCCACGCTCGCGATCACTTTCGGCGCCGCGTGGCTGGCCGCGCTCGCCGCCGCTCGGGCCCGGCCCATCCAGGCGCTGGCCGAAGCGGCGATCCCGGGCGTCAAGGTGAACGCGATGCGCCGCATGGGCGCGCTGATCTGCGGTGGGGCCACGGTATTGCTCGCCGCGACCACGATCTTCATGCCAGCCGACACCGCGGCGGCGATCGGCGGACCGGCGGTGCTTACCGGCTCGATCGGCGTCGCGTTGCTCGGTCCGGAGATCATCGCCTGGGTGGTGGACCGGTTCGGCCCGTTCGTGCGCCAGGTCGCCGGCCGCGACGCCACGCTCGCGGTCATCAACACCCGGGCACGGGCGGTCGCGTTCGCCGCGGTGCTCACGCCGATCACGCTCGCCAGCGCGGTCGCGCTCGGCAACGTGTATTCCGAGACCACCGCGCAGAAAGCGCAGATCGCCGCGTATGCCGGGCAGCTGAAGGCAGACGCGGTGGTCACCTCGACCGCGGGCGGGTTCTCGCCGGACGAGCTCGCGCAGATCCTTAGCACACAAGGGGTTTCGACGTCGTCGCCGCTCGTCACCAGCTCCGGCTGGGTCGAGGATCCTTACGACGGCAACGGAAGCGACCCGTTGCGGCTGCTGGGCGTCGTCGCGCAGGACCAGGGCGGCACGGTGCTCGCCACCGAGGTCACCGAAGGCTCGCTGACGGAGCTGCGCGGGAATTCCGTCGCGTTGCCCGCGTCGGTCGCGGACAAGCTCGAGGTCAAGGTCGGGTCCAAGATCAAGATGCGGCTCGGCGACGGGGCACAGGTCCCGGTGACCGTGGTCGCGCTGCTGGACAGCCCGTCCAGCTACGCGAGCATGGTCCTGCCCGCGGATCTCCTGGCCGCGCACACCACCAGCGGCCTGGCGTCGCAGGTGCTCGTGCGGGGCGGGGACGCCAGCGCGATCGTGTCGGCGCTGTCCGACCGCGCGAAGGACTGGCCCGGCGTCACGGTCGGCGATGACAGCGCGCTCGCCGCGAGCTTCCAGGCGAGTGCCGACGTCGAGGCGCTGATCAACTACCTGCTGGCCGTGCTCGCCATCGCGTACGCCGCGATCGCCGCGGTGAACACGCTCGCGGTGGCAGTGCTGGCTCGACGGCGAGAGTTCGGCGCGCAACGGCTCGCGGGCGCGGATCGAGGGCAGATCCGGCGGATGCTGTTCGTGGAAGGCGGGATCGTGGCGGTGACCGGGCTGGTGCTCGGCATCGCGATCTCGCTCTTCACCGTGGTGCCGATGGCGCTGACCACCGGCGAGATCATCCCGTCCGGGCCGATCTGGGTGTTCCTCGGAGTGGTCCTCGCGATCTTCCTGATCGTGTGGCCGGCGACCGCGCTCTCGGCGAGGCTGGCGATGCGCCACAACGCCATCGAAGCGGTGAAAATGCCCGGCCAGTAACGGTTTCTAGGGGTACGCCGGGCCGGTCCGGGGTGGATAGTCTCGTCAGGACTGTCCACACCGGGCCGGCCCGGTTTTGTCGTATCTGGAGTGATCCCCATGCGTGTACTCCTGGCCGCGCCGTCGTCAACGGCCCGTCTGCACACCCTGGTTCCGCTGGCGTGGGCGCTGCGAAGTGCCGGGCACGACGTGAAAATCGCCGGACGTCCCGCGTTCGTCGAGGACATCCTCCGCACCGGCTGCGTCGCGGTCGAGCTGGAGGACGGCGACGCGGAGCTGACCGAATCCGCGGCACTGGCCGAGTTCGCGCACCTATGGCGGCCTGCGGTGGTGGTGTCGAACGCGCCTGCCGGAATTACCGCCGCGCGCACGGTCGACGCTAAGGCGGTTCGCGTGCTGGGACCGGCCGATGAGCCGGACGCTGCTGCGGACCTCACGCTCGATGTCGTTCCGCCTTCATTGCGGGACTCTCCCGGGCAGCCGCTGCGGCACGTGCCGTACTTCGGCCCAGTCGAGGTGCCGACCTGGTTACGCCGCAAGGCCCGGCGGGCTCGCATTCTCCTGTCGCTGAACGATCCGTCGTGGTACGAGCCGGTGTTTCGAGCAATGTCCGATGTGGACGCTGAAGTCGTCTGTGCGGCAGAGCTGCCCGCTGGTCTCGAATTGCCGCAGAAATTGAAGCTCGTAGACGCCGCGCCACCAGCCGCCGTATTGCCGACCTGTGCGGCGGTGGTGCACGACGGCGACGAGACCTTGGCGCTTGCTGCAGTGGCGTATGGACTGCCGCAGCTGTCGTTGACCGAGTCTGCTTTCGGCGCTCGCGTCACGGCAGCGGGTGCTGGGATTTCTGGTGTGGCAGAAGGGATTTCCCGATTGACGGGTGAAACCCTTCGTGCCGGTGCGAGCGCGTTGCGTGCGGAGGTGGCGGCGTTGCCGGCCCCTCGCGCGGTCGCCGCCGCGCTGGCCAGCTGAATGTGGGGCCGCTAGGGGTGGGGGCGCGCGGAGGCCGTCGGTAGCGTTCCCGACGTGGCACTTTCCACCCTTTTCGCGGTTAGGCGGGGCGATTGGCGTGAGTAGCGACATCCAGTCCGGGGGCGAGAACGAGCGCAAACTGCTCGCCTACCTCAAGCGCGCGACGACCGATCTTCGCGAGGCGAAGCGGGCATTGCAGGAAACGCGCGAGCGCGACGGCGAGCCGATCGCGATTGTCGGCATGGCCTGCCGGTACCCGGGCGGCGTCACGTCGCCGGAGGACCTGTGGAACCTCGTCGCCACCGGAACCGACGCAATCGGCGGGTTCCCGGAGGACCGCGGCTGGCCGCTGGACACGCTGTACGACCCCAGCGGCGAGCGGCCCGGCACCACGAACACCCGCGAGGCCGGATTCCTTTACGACGCAGCGGAATTCGACCCGGAGTTCTTCGGCATCTCGCCGCGCGAAGCACTCGCGATGGACGCGCAGCAGCGGATCCTGCTGGAAACCTCGTGGGCCGCACTGGAACGCGCTGGGATCGTGCCGGAGACGTTGCGCGGCAGTGAAACCGGGGTTTTCACCGGCGTCATGTACCACGACTACGCCGGGCACGCGGCCGCTGGCAGCGTCGTCTCCGGCCGGGTCGCTTACGCACTCGGGCTCGAAGGGCCGGCGGTGAGCGTGGACACCGCGTGCTCGTCGTCGCTCGTCGCGCTCCACTGGGCAGCCCAAGCACTTCGCCGCGGAGACTGTTCGCTGGCGCTGGTCGGTGGCGTCACGGTGATGGCCACGCCCGAAACTTTCGTGTATTTCTCCGAGCAGCGCGGGCTTTCCGACGACGGCCGGTGCAAGGCATTCGCCGCCGCGGCCGACGGTACGGGCTGGGGCGAGGGCGCGGGAGTCCTCGTCGTCGAGCGGCTTTCCGAAGCCCGCCGCAACGGTCACCCGGTGCTAGCCGTGATCCGCGGCTCCGCGGTGAACTCCGATGGCGCTTCTAGCGGTCTGACTGTCCCTAATGGACCTGCGCAGCAGCGAGTGATCCGCCAGGCGCTGGAGTCGGCCGGGCTGACCACAGCGGACGTTGATCTCGTCGAAGGCCACGGCACCGGCACTAAGCTCGGCGACCCGATCGAAGCGCAGGCGCTCCTCGCGACCTACGGCCAGGACCGCACTGAGCCGCTGTGGCTGGGCTCGCTCAAGTCGAACATCGGACACACCCAGGCCGCGGCCGGGGTCGGCGGCGTGATCAAGGTCGTGGAGGCGATCCGGCACGGCGTACTGCCGAAGACGCTGCACGTCGACGCGCCCTCGCCGCATGTGGACTGGTCGGCCGGCGAGGTCGAGCTGCTCACCGAGGCCCGCCCGTGGCCGGAGGTCGGACGCGCCCGTCGCGCCGCGGTGTCGTCGTTCGGGATCAGCGGCACCAACGCACATGTGATTGTGGAACAGGCCGAGCCTGTCGAGGAGGCCGCTGCGCCCGTCGAAGTGCCGGTGCTCGCGTGGCCAGTCTCCGCAGACAGCGCCGAAACCCTTGACGCTCAGGTGAACCAGCTCTCGGACCTCGAAGGCTCGCCGACCGATATCGGTTTCTCCTTGGCCACCACCAGATCCGCACTCGACCACCGCGCGGTGCTCGTCGGTGCCACGCGTGAGGTGGTTCGTGATCGCCGCACCAACGGCCGCATGGCTTTCCTCTTCACCGGCCAGGGCGCACAACGCGTCGGGATGGGAACCGAACTCGCCGCGAAGTACCCGGCGTTCGCAGAAGCTTTCGACGCCGTGTGCGCTGAGCTCGACCCGCACCTGGACCGTCCACTGAAGACAGTCCTTGACGATTCCGCCGAGCTGGAGCGCACTGGCTTCACCCAGCCCGCGTTATTCGCCGTCGAGGTGGCGCTGTTCCGGTTGTTCGCGTCGTGGGGGATCAAGCCGGACTTCCTGCTCGGCCACTCGATCGGCGAACTCGCCGCCGCGCACGTCGCCGGGATTCTCTCGCTTGCGGACGCGGCGGCGTTGGTCGGCGCACGGGCGCGGCTGATGCAGGCGTTGCCGTCCGGCGGGTTGATGGTGGCTCTCCAGGCGACCGAGGCCGAGGTCACGCCGCATCTGACCGACCAGGTCAGCATCGCCGCGATCAACGGTCCGGACTCGGTGGTGCTTTCTGGCACGGAGGAGGCCGTCGCCGCCGTGGTGGCGGAGTTCGACGGACGGAAGTCTTCGAAGCTCAAGGTGTCGCACGCGTTCCACTCGCCGCTGATGGAGCCGATGCTCGCCGAATTCGCCGTCGTGGCGGAGAAACTCACCTATGCGAAGCCGCAGATTCCGGTCGTCTCCACTGTCGGCGTAAACGAGGATCTGTCCACTCCGGACTACTGGGTGCGTCAGGTTCGCGCTGCAGTCCGGTTCCACGCCGGGGTCGAGAAGCTGGTGGACGAAGGCGTCCGGACGTTTGTCGAGATTGGACCGTCCGCAGTTCTCACCGCCGCCGCTCAGAACGGGTTCGACGACGACACCCTCGCCTTCGTTCCGGCCCTGCGCAGAGACCGTGGTGAAGCGATCACCGCCGTCACCGCGCTCGCGACCCTGCACGCACGCGGCGTCCCGGTCGACTGGGCCGCCTTCTACCCGGGCGCGCGTCGCGTCGAGCTGCCGACCTACGCCTTCCGCCGCACCCGCTACTGGCTCCCCGCCGACACGACCAGCGGCGACGCGACCGAGCACGGCCAGCGGCCCGCCGAACACCCGATGCTGAGCTCCGTCGTCCACCTGCCGGAAACCGACTCGGTGGTGCTGACCGGCCGGCTGTCCACCGCCAGCGTCGGCTGGATCGCCGACCACGTCGTGCTCGGCACGGTCCTGGTTCCCGGGACGGCATTTGTCGAGCTGGTGCACCGCGCCGCTGCCGAGGTCGGGTGCGCGCACATCGAGGAACTCACCCTCGAAGCACCGCTCACTCTCACCGAAAGCGCGGCGATCCAGGTCTCCGTCGAGGCTCCGGACGAGAACGGCCGACGCACGGTCACTGTCCACTCGCGACACGACAGCGCCGAAGCCTGGACCCGGCACGCCAGCGGTTTCGTCGCCCCGACTACGGAAGCGCCGTCGTTCGACCTCGCCGAGTGGCCGCCCGCCGGTGCCACGAAGGTCGAGCTGGACGACCCGTACACGACCCTCGCCGCACTTGGCTACGACTACGGCCCGGCTTTCCAGGGCCTGCAGGCGATGTGGCAAGACGGCGAAGTCATCTACGCGGAGGTCACGCTTCCCGACGGTGCCGAGGCCCGCGACTATGGCGTCCACCCCGCTCTACTCGACGCCGCCATGCACGCGCAACTCCTCGGCCCGGCCCCCGAGGGCGGTGCCGAGCCGATGCTGCCGTTCTCCTTCAGCGGCACCACAGTGCACTCGCCGGGAGCGTCGACGCTGCGAGTCCGAGTCGCTCCGGCGGGCACCGACACAATCACTCTGCAGATCGCCGACGCCACCGGCGGCCCGGTCTTGACCGTCGAGGCTCTCGCCGCACGGGTGCTCAAGCTGGCACCCGCGAAAGACACGCTTCACCGGGTCACGTGGGAGTCCGTCGAGAACCTCGGCGAACAGCACGACTTCCGCGTCCTCGAAGTGTCCACATCGGAGCGTCGAGTGCCGGAAGCGGCGCGCGCAGTCGCCGCGAAGGTGCTCGCCGCGATCCAGGAAACCCTCGACGGCGACGGTCGGCTCGCGGTGGTCACGCGCGGAGCGGTGTCCGTAAATGGCGAGGACGTCGATCCGGCGCTGGCCCCGGCGTGGGGCCTGGTCCGCGCCGCTGCGGCGGAGAACCCCGGCCGGTTCGCGCTGGTCGACGGCGATCCTGACACAGCTCTGGCGACCGGCGAGCCCGAAGCGGCGGTCCGAGACGGCAAGGTCTTCGCCCCGCGATTCGCCACCGTCGCCGCGGAACCGACCGAACTGAACTGGGACAAAGTCCTGGTCACCGGCGGTACCGGCGGACTCGGCGCGGTCGTCGCCCGGCACCTGGTGACCAAGCACGGTGTGCGAAACCTCGTCCTGACCAGCCGTAGGGGAGCGAACGCACCCGGTGCGGCCGAACTGCGCGACGAACTGAGCGAACTCGGCGCGACGGTCGCGGTCGAAAGCTGCGACGTCACCGACGCGGAGTCCGTGCGGAACCTGCTCGAAGCCGTCGGCCCACTTTCCGCAGTCATCCACGCGGCAGGCGTGCCGTCGGCCGGCCGCATCGAAACGCTCACCGAGAAAGAAACGGCCCGCGTCTTCGCGCCGAAGGTCGACGGTGCCTGGAACCTGCACGAGCTGACGAACGACCTCGACGCGTTCATCCTGTTCTCCTCCGCCGCCAGCACGGTCCTAGCGGCCGGGCAGGCGGGATACGCCGCGGCCAACGCCTTCCTCGACGAACTGGCCGAACACCGTCGTGCACAAGGACTTCCGGCGACGTCGCTCTGCTGGGGCGCGTGGTCCGAGGACGGCGGCATGGCGGGCGAACTGTCCGAAGCGGACTTCCGCCGTCTCCGCCGCCTGGGCACGCCGCCGATGGCGACCGCCGAAGCGCTCGCCTTGCTGGACGCGAGCCTCGCCTCGATCGAACCCGTGCTCGCTCCGGTCCGCCTGGACCAGGCCGCGCTGCGCGCCCGGACCGACGACCTCCCGCCGGTCCTCCGGGGTATGGTTCGCCGCCCGGCCAAAAAGGCTCCGGCCGCGACAAGGTTGGCGACCGTGCCCGAGGCCGAACGCGAGGAGTACCTGCTGGGCCTGGTGTCCGAGCAGGTCGCGGCGATCCTCGGCTTCGCGAACGCCGCGGCGGTCGAGCCGGGGCGCGCGTTCCAGGAGATGGGGTTCGACTCCCTCACCTCCGTCGAGCTGCGCAACCAGCTCGGCGCGCGGACCGGTCTGAAGCTGACCGCGACCATCGTGTTCGACCACCCGACGCCGGCCGCGCTGGCCAAGCGGTTGCACGAGCTGCTCGGCGTGGGCCGCGGCCCGGCCGAACCGCTGCTGACCGAGATCGACCGGCTGGAGACCCTTCTCGGGGGCGCGGCCGGAACGCTGAACGGGTCGACCGCGAAGGTCGCCGCGCGGCTGGACGCCTTGGTGCGCAAGTGGGCCGACGCGCACGCCGGAGCCGAAACCGAAGCCGATCTGGACGAGGCCACCGACGACGAGCTGTTTGCCGTCCTGGACGACGAATTGGGCATCTCATGAACGGGCAGACCATGAGCAACGAGGACAAGCTCCGCGACTACCTGAAGCGTGCGACGGCCGATCTCAAGCAGGCCCGCCGCCGGCTGCACGAGCTGGAGGCGCGCGACACGGAGCCGATCGCCATCATCGGCATGAGCTGCCGCTACCCCGGGGGCGTGCGGACGCCGGACGACCTGTGGGAGCTCGTCGACGAGGGCCGCGACGCGATCGGGGAGTTCCCGGCCGATCGCGGCTGGGACATCGAGGGCGTCTACGACCCGACGCCCGAGCGGCCCGGCAAGACCTACACCCGGCACGGCGGTTTCCTTTACAACGCAGCGGATTTCGACGCCGAGTTCTTCGGCATCAGCCCGCGCGACGCCCGCCGCGCCGACCCGCAGCAGCGGATCCTGCTCGAAGCGTCCTGGGAGGCGTTCGAGCGCGCCGGGCTCGACCCGCACGGGCTCAAAGGCAGCTCGACCGGCGTCTACGCCGGCGTGATGTACCACGACTACAGCGGCGGCAGCCCCGACGGCAGCCTGGTGTCCGGCCAGGTTTCCTACACCCTCGGCCTCGAAGGACCGTCGGTGTCGGTGGACACCGCGTGCTCGTCTTCGCTGGTCGCGCTGCACATGGCCGCGCAAGGGCTACGTCGCGGCGACTGCTCGCTCGCGCTGGCGAGCGGCGTCGCGGTGATGGGCACGCCGGAGATGTTCGTGGACTTCTGCAGCCGTCGCGGTCTCGCGGCGGACGGCCGGAGCAAGTCGTTCTCCGACGACGCCGACGGCACTTCGTGGGCGGAAGGCGTCGGCGTGCTGGTCCTGGAGCGGCTCTCCGATGCACAGCGCAACGGGCACCGCGTGCTCGCGCTGCTGCGCGGTTCGGCGGTGAACCAAGACGGGGCCAGCAACGGCTTCTCCGCGCCGAACGGTCCTTCGCAGGTTCGCGTGATCGAGGCCGCGCTCGTGGACGCTGGGCTGTCAGTGTCCGATGTGGACGCTGTCGAGGCGCATGGCACGGGAACTGCGCTGGGTGACCCGATCGAAGCCCAGTCGCTGCTGGAAACCTACGGACAGCGCAGCAGCGGTGCGCCGCTGCTGCTCGGGTCGATCAAATCGAACATGGGCCACCCGCAGGCCGCCGCTGGCGTTGCGGGCGTCATCAAGATGGTGCAGGCGCTGCAGCACGCCCGGCTGCCGAAGACGTTGCACGTCGGGACGCCGTCGAAGCACGTCGACTGGACGTCCGGCGCGGTCGAGCTGCTCACCGAACCGCAGGCGTGGCCCGAGGTGAACCGGCCGCGGCGGGCGGCGGTGTCGTCGTTCGGCGTGAGCGGGACGAACGCGCACGTGATCCTGGAGCAGGCCCCCATCGCGGAGGAAGCCGCAGCTCCTTCGGCGCCCGTTTATCCGCTGGCTCTGTCGGCGAAGACGCCCGTCGCGCTGGCCAACGCCGCCGGGCAACTGGCTGGCGTGGACAGTGACCTCGCCGACGTCGTACACACGCTTGTAGCCGGTCGTGCGCCGCTGGACCACCGCGCGGTCGTCGTCGCGCAGGACCGCAAGCAGGCTGAGGAAGCGTTGCGCGCCTTGGCTTCCGGAGCTTCGCGTCCAGACGTGATCACTGGAACCGCGGACGTGCGCGGACGTACCGTCTTCGTCTTCCCGGGCCAGGGTTCACAGTGGACTGGGATGGCGCTCGACCTCATCGAGCAGTCCCCGGCCTTCGCTGCGCGAATGTCCGAATGCGACACGGCGCTGCGGAAGTTCACCGACTGGTCCGTCATCGAGGTCCTGCGCGGCGAGCCGAACACGCCTCCGGCCGACCGGGTCGACGTCGTACAGCCGATGCTGTGGGCGGTCATGGTTTCGCTGGCCGCGCTGTGGCGCGCGCACGGCGTCGAGCCGGACATGGTCATCGGCCACTCACAGGGTGAGATCGCCGCCGCGACTGTCTCAGGTGCACTGTCGCTTGAGGACGGTGCGCTGGTGGTTGCGCTGCGCAGCAAGGCGATCGGCGACATCCTCGGCGGACGCGGCGGCGGCATGCTCGCGGCGGGTCTCCCGGCAACCGAGCTGGAAGAGCGGCTCGGCGCGTGGGACGGCCGGATCTCAGTCGCCGCCGACAACGGCGCGACGTCCGCGGTCCTGTCCGGTGACACCGAAGCCCTCGAAGAGCTGCGCGACCAGCTGGTGGCTGAAGGTTTCCGCGCCAAGCTGGTCCCGGTGGACTACGCGTCGCACTCGGCGCACGTCGAACACCTCTCGGACCGGCTGCTCGCCGATCTCGGCCCGATCCAGCCGATGCGCGGCGACGTCGCGATGACCTCCACGGTGACCCTCGACGCGGTCGAAGAGTCCACTGTGGATGCCGCGTACTGGTTCGCCAACCTCCGCCGCACGGTCCGGTTCGCTCCGGTCGTCGCTCAGCTGGCCGAGGCGGGCTACACGAGGTTCGTGGAGATCAGCCCGCATCCAGTGCTGGCGATGAGCATCCAGGAGACGCTGGACGAAACCGGACACACTGGTTCGGTCGTCGGCACACTGCGGCGCGACGAGGGCGACCTGACCCGGTTCGCCACCTCGATGGCGGAGTACTCGGTCCGCGGCGGTTCGGTCGACTGGCTCTCGCTGGTCCCCGGCGGCCAGATCGTCGACCTGCCGACTTATCCGTTCCAGCACAAGCGTTTCTGGCACGAAGAGGAAGCAGCTGCCCCCGAAAGCTCAGCCCCGGTAGCCGACCAGGAGTTCTGGCAGGACGTGACCGGCGGCGACGTCGACGCGCTCGCCACGAGGCTCGGCGTCGGGACCGGCCCGCTCGCCGAGGTCGTCCCGGCACTGGCCGCCTGGCACAGCCGCCGCACTGAACTGTCCACGGTGGACTCTTGGCGGTACCGCGTCTCGTGGGCCCCGCTGTCCGGCGTTGCCAGCGGACTCACCGGCAGCTGGCTGATCGTCGTCCCGGCCGGGGTGGCCAAAGCAGCTGACCTGGCGGATTCGCTGGCCGAACAGGGCGACGTCGTCCGCCTGGTCGCCACCGACTACAACCGCGCGGCCTTGGCCGAACTGCTCGGCGAAGCAACCGCAGTCCGTCCGTTCGACGGCGTTCTCTCGCTGCTCGCCTTCGACGAGAACCCGACACTCACCACCATCGCACTGCTACAAGCGTTGCGGGACAACGAGATCGACGCTCCGGCGTGGGTCGTCACCCAAGGCGCGGTCGCCGTCGACGCCTTCTCTGACGCCGACCCCGAAGCCGCGTCGGTATGGGGCCTCAGCACCGTGGTCGCCCTGGACCAGCCTGGCAGCTGGGGCGGTCTGGTTGATATCACCGATGCATCAGACGCCGCGAAGCTCGCCGCCGTCGTGTCCGGCATCAACGACGAGGACCAGGTCGCGATCCGGCCGTCCGGAGTCTTCGCGAAGCGGATGGTCCACGCACCGCTCGGCCCGGATGTCGCCGAGCCGTGGCAGCCGCGCGGCACCGTGCTCATCACCGGCGGCACCGGCGCGGTCGGCGGCCACGTCGCGCGCTGGCTCGCCGCACGAGGCGCGGAGCACCTGGTGCTGACCAGCCGTCGTGGCCTCGAAGCCGAAGGCGCGCGCGAGCTGGTGGAAGAACTGTCCGATACCCGCGTCACCGTCGTGGCCTGCGACGTCGCCGACGAGGCGGCGCTGTCCAAACTGCTCGCCGAGCACCCGCCGACCGCCGTGGTGCACGCCGCCGGAGTGCTGACCCGCGAACCCGCGCTGGTCGACGTCACGCCGGAGGAGTTCACCGCCGCGATCCGCGCGAAGGTCACCGGCGCCGCGCTGCTCGACCGGCTGCTCGGCGACACCGATCTCGACGCGTTCGTCCTGATGTCTTCCGGCGCCGCGGTGTGGGGCACCTCCGGCCAGCCCGCCTACGGTGCCAGCAACGCCTACCTCGACGCGCTGGCTCGACGCCGTCGCGCAGCCGGACGTACCGCGACCGCGGTGGCCTGGGGTTCCTGGGGCGGTGGCGGGATGGTCGACGCGGACGCGAGCGATCTGTTGCGCCGCATGGGATTGGCCGAGATGGACCCGCGGCTGGCCGTCGAAGCTCTCGGCCAGGCGCTCGACCACGACGAGTCCCAGCTGGTCGTCGCGGACATCGACTGGGCAGCGTTCGCACCGGTCTACCAGCTCGCCCGGCCCCGCCCGCTGCTGCGCGGCATCCCCGAGGCGGCGGCGGACCAGACCGACGCCGAACCGGTCGGCGCGGGCGACCTCGCCACCCGGCTGGCGTCGCTGAGCCCGGCCGAACAGCGCCGGACCGTGCTGGACCTGGTGCGCGGCGAGGTCGCTGCGGTCGCCGGATATGACGACGGCGGTGCGGTGGAACCCGCGCGGGCCTTCAAGGAACTCGGCTTCGACTCGGTGACCGCGGTCGACCTGCGCAACCGGCTCGGCGCCGGCACCGGGCTGAAGCTGCCCGCCACGGTCGCGTTCGACCACGTCAACCCGCAGGCGCTGGCCGAGCACCTGTGGAGCCAGCTGTGCGCGGGCGAGACGGAGGTCCCGCTCGAGGCCGGGCTCGACCGGCTCGAAGCGGCCGCCGCCGCGCTCGACGCCGCGGAGATCGACCGGTCCCGCATCCTGCCCCGGCTGCAGGCGGTCGTCGCCGCGCTGCACCAGACGCTGTCCGGCGGCCAATCCGGCGCCGAAGCGCTCGAAGCGGCCACCACCGACGAACTGTTCGCCCTCATCGACGACGAGCTCGGCGCCTGACCACCCGCCCTTGATTCTGCGACAAGAGGTTCTCCAGATGTCTGACGAAGCCAGGACCGAAGAAACCAAGCTGGTCGACTACCTGAAGCGGGTCACCGCCAACCTGCAGGAGACGCGGGCACGGCTGCGCGCGGTCGAGGCCGCCGAATCCGAGCCGATCGCGATCGTGGCGATGGGCTGCCGTTACCCCGGCGGCGTCCGGTCCGCCGACGACCTGTGGGAGCTGGTCGCGCAGGGCCGCGACGCGATCGGACAGTTCCCCTCCGACCGCGGCTGGGCGCTGGACCGGCTGTTCGACGCCGACCCGGACAGCCCTGGCACGAGCTACGTCTCCGAAGGCGGGTTCGTGCACGAAGCGGGCGAGTTCGACGCGCCGTTCTTCGGCATCTCGCCGCGCGAGGCGCTGGCGATGGACCCGCAGCAGCGGATCGTGCTGGAGCTGGCGTGGGAGACCTTCGAGCGGGCCGGCATCGCGCCGCATTCGCTGGCGAAACAGCAGGTCGGAGTGTTCGTCGGCAGCGGCGGGCAGGACTACTACGACGAGCTGCCGCCGTCCGTGCTCGCGGGCGAGGTCGAGGACTACCTGAGCACCGGCAACGCCGGCTCGGTCATTTCCGGCCGCATCGCCTACGCGCTCGGCCTGGAGGGTCCGGCCGTCACGATCGACTCCGCGTGCTCGTCTTCGCTGGTCGCGCTGCACTTGGCGGTCCAGTCGCTGCGCCAGCGGGACTGCTCGCTCGCGCTGGCGGGCGGCGTGATGATCATGTCGCGCCCTGGCCCGTTCCTCGCGTTCAGCCGTCAGCGCGGTCTTGCCGCGGATGGTCGTTGCAAGGCGTTCTCCGACAGCGCGGACGGCACCGGCTGGGCCGAGGGCGCGGGAACCCTGCTGCTGGAGCGGCTTTCCGACGCCCAGCGCAACGGACACCAGGTGCTCGCGGTCGTGCGCGGCTCCGCGGTGAACTCCGACGGCGCGTCCAACGGCCTCACCGCGCCGAACGGTCCTTCGCAGCAGCGGGTGATCCGGCAGGCGCTCGCCAACGCTCGGCTGTCGGCGTCCGATGTGGACGCAGTCGAGGGGCACGGCACCGGCACCACGCTGGGCGATCCCATTGAGGCGCAAGCATTGCTGGCCACCTACGGTCAGGACCGCACCGAGCCGCTGTGGCTCGGGTCGATCAAATCGAACATCGGCCACGCGCAGGCGGCGGCGGGTGTCAGCGGCGTGATCAAGATGGTGCAGGCGATGCGGCACGGTCTGCTGCCTCGCACGCTGCACGTCACCGAACCGTCCACAGAGGTCGATTGGACCTCCGGCGCGGTGGAGCTGCTGCGGACCGAGCGTCCGTGGGCGGCGGGGGAACGCCCACGCCGTGCGGGTGTTTCGTCGTTCGGCGTGAGCGGCACCAACGCGCACATCATCCTGGAGGAAGCGCCTGCGGTGGAGACCGCTGCGCCGGTTATGCCGAGCTGGCCGGAGGGCGTCGCGGTTCCGCTGCCGTTGGCTGGCCACGGCAGTGCGGCGCTGCGGGCACAGGCCGCGCAGCTGGTTTCTTCTGCTGCGACCCCGCTTGACCTGGGCTTTTCGCTCGCCACGTCGCGGTCGCCGCTGTCGCACCGCGCGGTCGTGCTGGCCGAGGACCCGAAGCAGGCCATCGCCGCGCTCGCGGATGGTGTCGCCACTCCGGACGTCGTCACCGGTACGCAGGCGGAAGGACTGACCGCGTTCCTGTTCTCCGGCCAAGGCGCGCAGCGGGCCGGGATGGGGGCCGCGCTGGCCGCCGCGTTCCCGGTCTTCCGCGCGGCGCTGGACGAGGTCTGCGCCGAGCTGGACCAGCACCTCGACCGTCCACTCAAGACAGTCCTGTTCGAGAAACCGCGACTGATCAACCAGACCGGCTACACCCAGCCCGCGCTCTTCGCGATCGAGGTGGCGCTGTTCAGCCTGCTGGCGTCGTGGGGGATCAAGCCGGACTTCCTGCTCGGCCACTCGATCGGCGAACTCGCCGCCGCACACGTCGCCGGAGTCTTCTCGCTGGCCGACGCCGCCACCTTGGTGGCCGCGCGGGCGAGCCTGATGCAGGCCCTGCCGGCCGGCGGTTCGATGATCGCCCTGCAGGCGACCGAAGACGAGGTCACGCCGCATCTCACTGACGACGTCAGCATCGCCGCGATCAACGGCCCGGACTCCGTGGTGCTTTCCGGCACCGAGGACGCCGTCGCCGCCGTGGTGGCCACGTTCGACGGGCGGAAGTCTTCGAAGCTCAAGGTGTCGCACGCGTTCCACTCGCCGCTGATGGAACCGATGCTCGCCGAGTTCGCCGCCGTAGCCCGAGGCCTGACCTATCACCAGCCGGAAATCCCGCTGGTCTCCACGGTCGGCCCCGATGTCGACATGTCAACTCCGGACTACTGGGTGCGCCAGGTCCGTGCCGCGGTCCGGTTCCACGACGGCGTCGGAACCCTTGCCGCACAAGGCGTCGGACGCTTCGTCGAGGTCGGTCCGGACGGCGTTCTGTCCGCCCTGATCCGCCAGACATCCGACGCGCTCGTGGTCCCGGTGCTCCGCAAGGACCGCGAAGAACCGGCCGCTGCACTCACCGCGTTGGCCGAGCTGTTCGTCAGCGGGCTGGCTCCGGACTGGGCCGCGATCTTCGCTGACCGTGGTGCCCAGCGCGTCGACCTGCCGCCGTATGCCTTCCAGCGCAAGCGTTACTGGCTCGACGCCCGCGCTAACCGCGACGAGGTGACCGCCGCCGGGCTGACGTCCGCCGGCCACCCGCTGCTCGGCGCGGCCGTCGCGCTCGCCGACACCGACGGCGTCGTGCTCACCGGCCGGCTGTCCGTCGAAACCCATCCGTGGCTGGCCGAACACCAGCTGGGCGACGCGGTCACTGTGCCTGGCACGGCGTTCCTGGAACTGGTCGTCCGCGCCGGAGACCAGGTCGGCTCCGGCCGGATCGAGGAACTGACCCTGGGCAGCCCGCTCGTCCTGCCCGCCCGTGGCGGCATCCAGGTGCAGGTCACCGTCGGCGCGGCGGGGGAGCGCGACGTCCGCCCGGTGACTGTCCACTCGCGACCCGAGGACGACAACGCCGACTGGACCTTGCACGCAAGCGGCAGCGTCGCTCCGCAGTCGGCCCGCGGCGGTACTGAGCTGACCGAGTGGCCGCCCGCCGGTGCAGAGTCGGTTGCCATCGACGGTCTGTACGACGATTTCGCCGACACTGGCCTGACTTACGGCCCGCTTTTCCGCTCCCTGCAAGCAGTCTGGCAGCGCGACGGCGAGATCTTCGCCGAAGTTGCGTTGCCGGAGGACAGCGACGCCGACCGCTTCGGCCTGCACCCGGCCGCTCTCGACGCCTGCACCCACGCGCTGCGCGTCGCTGGCGGCGGTGACGGCGGCGTCGGCCGGGTTCCGTTCTGCTGGACCGGGGTTGAGCTGCACGCCACCGGTGCGTCCGCGCTGCGCGTGCGATTCACACCGACCACAGAGGACGGTTTCACCATCGCCCTCGCCGACCCGACCGGCGCTCCGGTCGCGACAGTCGCCGAGACGGTGTTCCGCGCGTTCGCCGCCCCGGTCGCCGAGCAGGCCGCCCCGCTGTACCGGATTGAGTGGCAGCGGTCGGCGGCCGTCGAAGCCACTGTGGACACTGCCGATGTCCAGCTTCTCGAGTGCATCGGCGAATCCGGCACCGCAGCGGAGACCCACGAGCTGACCCACCGCGTACTGGCCGCGCTTCAGTCTTGGCTGGCCGAAGAGCACCCCTCGCACGCCCGGCTCGTCGTGATCACGCGCGGCGCGGTCCCGGCCGCCGGGGACGTCACCGACCTCGCCGCCTCCGCGGTCTGGGGCCTGGTCCGCTCCGCGCAGGAGGAGAACCCGGACGCTTTCGTCCTGCTCGACCTCGACGCCGAAACCACGCCGGAAGCGGTGTTGTCGCAGGTCCTGGCCTCGGGCGAGGCGCAGGCGGCGGTCCGGCTCGGCACCGTCCTCGTGCCCCGGCTGGTCCGCACGACACCGGAGCTGGAGCGGCCGTACTTCTGCCCGCACGGCACGGTGCTGGTCACCGGCGCGTCCGGCGCGCTGGGCGGAAAGCTCGCCCGGCACCTGGTCGCCGAGCACGGCGTCCGCCGGTTGCTGCTGCTCAGCCGCCGGATCACGCCCGCTCTCGACCAGTTGGCCGCCGAGCTGAGCGAAAGCGAGGTCGACGTCCGGCTGGAGCGTTGCGACGTGGCCGACCGCGAGGCGCTGGCCGGCGTGCTGGCGTCGCTGCCGGAGGAGAACCCGCTCACCGCGGTCGTGCACGCCGCTGGCGTTCTCGACGACGGCGTGGTCACCGCTTTGACCCCCGAGCGGGTCGACGCCGTGCTCGCGCCGAAGGTCGACGGCGCGCTGAACCTGCACGAACTCACCCGCGAGATCGCGCTGTCCGCGTTCGTGCTGTTCTCGTCGGTTTCCGGCGTGCTCGGCGCACCCGGTCAGGGCAGCTACGCCGCGGCCAACGCCTACCTGGACGCCCTCGCGTCGCACCGCGTCGCGCACGGCCTGCCGGGTCTGTCGCTGGACTGGGGCCTGTGGGGCGAGGTCGGCGGCATGGGCGGCACGCTCACCGAAGAGGAGGTGCAGCGACTCGCGGCCAGCGGCATCGTGCCACTGTCCACTGCGGAGGGTCTGGCGATGTTCGACCGCGCCATCGCCATCCGCAAGCCGACCGCCGTCCCGGCGAAGTTCGACCTTCCGGTGCTGCGCAAACTCGACCGGCTTCCGCGCACGCTGGAACAGCTCGTCGGTCGCGCCACGCGCCGGGTCGCCGCCGCTGCCGAGTCCTCTGTGGACTCGTTTGCGGCACGGCTGCTGGGTCTGCCGGAAGAAGACCGTCGTGACGCGGTACTGGAACTGGTGCGCAGCCATGCCGCCACCGTGCTCGGCTACCGTGCAGCACACGAAATCGAGCCGTCGGCACAGTTCCAATCGCTCGGCTTCGACTCTCTGACCGCGATCGAACTCCGCAACGGCCTCACCGCGGCTACCGGTCAGCGGCTGCCCGCCACACTGATCTTCGACCACCCGACGCCGACCGCTCTCGCCGCGCACCTGCTCGACGAACTCGCGGGCACAGCGGTCGAAATCAAGACGGTGTCCACTAAGGACAACTCGGATGAGCCCATCGCGATCGTCGGTATGGCCTGCCGTCTGCCCGGAGGCGTCACCTCGCCGGAACAGCTGTGGGAACTGGTCGCCGAGGGTCGCGATGCGATCGGGGACTTCCCTGCCGACCGCGGCTGGGACATCGACGGCCTGCTCGACCCGACCGGCCGCCGTCCCGGCACGACCTACGTCGCACGCGGCGGATTCGTCTACGACGCGGGCGATTTCGACCCGACGTTCTTCGGTGTCTCGCCGAAGGAAGCGCCGATGATCGACCCGCAGCAGCGGCTCCTGCTCGAAGCGTCCTGGGAGGCGCTGGAGCGGTCCGGGATTGACCCGGTCTCGCTCAAGGGGAGCCCGACCGGCGTGTACGCCGGCGTCCAGTACCACGACTACGTGGGCGCGAACAGTGCCGGATCGATCGTCACCGGCCGGGTTTCCTACACTCTCGGCCTCGAAGGCCCGGCCGTGTCCGTCGATACCGCGTGCTCGTCTTCGCTGGTCGCGATGCACATGGCGGCACAGGCACTGCGCGGCGGCGACTGCTCGCTCGCGCTGGCCGGCGGCGTCACGGTGATGGCCACGCCGGAGACCTTTGTGGAATTCAGCCGCCAGCAAGGCCTCGCGGCAGACGGCCGGTGCAAGGTGTTCTCCGACGACGCCGACGGCACGACCTGGTCCGAAGGCGTCGGCGTGCTGGTGCTGGAGCGCCTTTCCGACGCGCGCGCCAACGGCCACCCGGTGCTTGCGGTTCTCAAGGGCAGTGCGGTGAACCAGGACGGCACGTCGAACGGCCTGACCGCGCCGAACGGTCCCGCGCAGCAGCGAGTGATCCGCGCCGCGCTGGCCGACGCCGGGCTGGAACCGTCCGATGTGGACGCCGTCGAAGCGCACGGCACCGGCACGAAGCTCGGCGACCCGATCGAAGTCCAGGCGCTGCTGGCGACATATGGCACGCAGACGTCGGCGGACCGTCCGTTGTGGATCGGTTCGGTGAAGTCGAACATCGGGCACACCCAAGCCGCCGCGGGTGCGGCAGGCGTGATCAAGATGATCGAAGCGATGCGGCACGGCGAGCTCCCCGCGACGCTGCACGTGGGCAAGCCGTCCAGCGAGATCGACTGGTCCACGGGCGCGGTGCGAGTGCTCGCCGAGCCGGTGAAATGGCTGCCGAACGGCCACACCCGACGCGTCGGCGTCTCGTCCTTCGGCGTAAGCGGCACGAACGCGCACGTGATCCTGGAGGAAGGCGACCGCCGTGAGGTCACCGCCTCGACGGGTCCGGAGTACGACGGTCCGGTCGCCTGGCCCGTCTCGGGCCGTGGCGCAGCGGCGTTGCGCGCCAAGGCTGAGCAGCTGATGTCCTATGTGGACGAGGACCCGGAAGGCAGCCTCGCCGACATCGGCCTCTCGCTGGCGACCGCGCGCAGTGCCTTCGACCGCCGCGCGGTGCTGATCGGCAGCCGTTCGCCGCAGTTCGTGCGCGGTCTGGCGGCCTTGGTGGACGAGGAGGACGCACGCGGCGTCGTCCGCGGCACCGCCACCGGCAGCGGCCGTACCGCGTTCCTGTTCGCGGGCCAAGGTTCGCAACGCGCACAGATGGGTGCGCAGCTGGCCGCGCGGTACCCGGCGTTCGCTGAGGCCTACGACGAGGTGTGCGCCGAACTCGACAAGCACCTCGACCGTCCGCTTCGCGAAGTGATCGAAAGCGGCGACGGCCTCGACGAGACCCGCTGGACGCAACCAGCGTTGTTCGCACTGGAAGTCGCACTGTTCCGCACAGTCCGAGCCTGGGGCGTGAAGCCGGATCTGCTGGCCGGACACTCGATCGGCGAACTCGCCGCTGCGCACTGCGCTGGCGTCTTCTCGCTGTCCGACGCCGCGAAGCTAGTGGTTGCCCGGGGCGCGCTGATGCAGGCCCTGCCGACCGGCGGCGCGATGGTCGCAATCGACGGGACGCCCGATGCGGTTCGCGAAGCCGCTGGGGACGCTGTGGACATTGCCGCGGTGAACGGCCCGACCGCAGTCGTCATCTCCGGTGCCGCGGAAACGGTTGCCGAGGTGGCAGCGAAGTTCGAGCGCACCAAGCAACTCCGAGTCTCGCACGCGTTCCACTCGCGACTGATGGACCCGATGCTCGCCGAGTTCCGCACTGTCGCAGAAGGACTGTCCTATACGGAGCCGAGGATCCCGATCATCTCCACGGTCACCGGCGAACCCGCCGACGACCTGACCTCGCCGGAGTACTGGGTGAACCAGGTCCGCGAAGGTGTGCAGTTCCGCGACGCGGTCACCCGGGCCGCCTCGGACGGCGTGACCCGGTTCCTCGAACTAGGCCCGGACACCACGCTCACCGCAATGGCCGACGCCTGCCTCGACGAGCGTCCGGACGGTCTCGTGCTCGCGTCGCTCCTGCACAAGGAACAGGACGAAGCCGTCGCGGCGCTCACCGGTGTCGCGCAGCTGCACGTCAGCGGCGTCGACGTCGACTGGTCGGCGATCTACGCGCCCACCGGTGCACACCCGGTGCCGGTGCCCACGTATCCGTTCCAGCGCCAGCGTTACTGGCTGGAGAGCACGGCCACCGCACCGGGCCAGGAAGACCACCCGCTCCTCGGCACTGCGACGGAGCTGGCTGGTGCGGAGGGTCTCCTGTTCTCGGGGCGGCTGTCCGTCGGCACGCACTCGTGGCTGTCCGACCACGTCGTCGGCGGCTCGATCCTGTTCCCCGGCACCGGTTTCGTCGAGATGGCGATCCGGGCCGGCGACGAGGCCGGATGCCCGCGCCTGGACGAACTGACGCTGGAGTACCCGCTGGTGGTGCCGGAGCGGACCGGCGTGCGCGTCCAGTTCGCGCTCGACGCCGCGGAAAACGGCGTCCGGACCTTCACTGTCCACTCGCGACCGGAAGGCGCGGCGGACGGCGTCCCGTGGACCCGGCACGCCACCGGATGTCTCGCAAAGGCAGGCAAGTCGGAGAAGTTCGACCTCTCCGCCTGGCCGCCCGCCGCCGAGCAGGTCCAACTCGAAGGCACCTACGAGGAACTGGCCGCCGACGGTCTCGCGTACGGCCCGGCGTTCCGCGGCCTCGTCGCTGCCTGGAAGGGAGACGGCGAAGCGTTCGCCGAGATCCAGCTGCCCGCCACAGTGTCCGATGTGGACCGTTACGGCATCCACCCGGCCGTCCTCGACGCCGCCTTGCACACCATCGGTGTCTCGGGCGCGGTCGGCGACGAACCGGCACTGCCGTTCGCGTGGGAAGGCGTTCGGTTGCACGCAGTCGGCGCGACGACGCTACGGGTGCACGTGAAGCAGATCGGTTCAGGTGCTGCGGAGCTGAGGATCGCCGACGCCACCGGTGCGCCGGTAGCTTCGGTGGATTCGCTGCTGCTGCGCCCGATGTCCGCGCAACCGCAGGCCGCTGAAACCGGTGGCACGGAGTCCCTGTTCCGAGTCGCGTGGGAGCAGACCGACCTCGACGCGGTCGCCGAAGTCACCGACTGGACCGTGGTCGGCGACGATCCGTTCGGCCTCACCGACGCCCTTGGAGCCACCGCCACGACCGGCATCGGCGACGCCTCCGGCCTGGTCGTGCTGCCCGTCGCCGGCGACGACGTGCACGCGGAACTGCACCGGGTCCTCGGCGAACTGCAGACGTTCCTCGGCCGTCCGGAAGGCTCGCTGCTGGTGGTCACCCGAGGCGCGGTCGCGGCCGACGCCGAGGAAAGCCCCGACCCAGTCGGAGCCGCGGTGGCCGGACTGGTCCGTTCGGCGCAAGCCGAGCACCCGGACCGGATCACCCTGGTCGACCTCGGAACCGGAACCCCTAGCGGCCGCACCCTTGCCGCAGTGTCGGCATCGGACGAGCCACAGGTCGCTCTCCGCGCCGGAGCGGTGCTGGTGCCACGCCTGCAACGGGCCGCTGACGCGGCAGCCGCCCCGGTCTGGGATCCCAACGGCACGGTGCTGATCACTGGCGCGACCGGCGCGCTCGGCGGCGCAGTCGCGAAACACCTCGTGACCGAACACGGCGTGCAGAACCTGCTGCTGCTCAGCCGTCGCGGTGCAGACGCACCAGGCGCGACCGAACTGCGGGACGAACTGATCGGTCTCGGTGCCGAAGTCACGCTCGCCGCCTGCGACGTGGCAGACCGCACGGCAGTTTCTGCTCTGCTGGACGGAATCGACCTGCGCGGAGTCGTGCATGCGGCGGGTGTCCTGGACGACGGTGTTCTGACTTCCCTTACGCCAGAACGCCTCGACAACGTCCTGCGCCCGAAGGTCGACGCCGCGGCAACGCTCGACGAGCTGACCCGCGACCGTAACCTGACCGCGTTCGTCCTGTTCTCCTCGGCCGCCGGCGTGCTCGGCGCACCGGGCCAGGGCAGCTACGCCGCGGCCAACGCCTACCTCGACGCGCTGGCGGTCCGCCGCCGACGCGAGGGTCTCGCGGGCTCCTCGCTCGCTTGGGGCCTGTGGGGCGGCGGCATGGGCGCGGCACTGGAGGACGCGGACGCCCACCGCATCGGCGAAACCGGCATCACCGCGCTGTCCACTGAGGACGGTCTTCGATTGCTGGACGCGGCAGCGGGTTCACCCGAACCGCTGCTCGTGCCGATCGCGCTGGACACCCGCGTACTGGCTTCCTCGGGCGACGACGACCTCCCGGCCGTCCTGCGCGAACTCGCCGGCACGCGTGGCCGACGCGCGGCTCAGGACGCCGTGGAGGACACCGAATCGCTGGCGCAGAAACTCGGCGCGCTCCCGCCGGGCAAGCGGGTGCCGACCGTGCTCACCCTGGTGCGCACGCACGCGGCGACGCTGCTCGGGCACGCCGGTCCGGAGGCGGTGGAAGCGGACCGCTCGTTCAACGAGGTCGGCTTCGATTCCCTGTCCGCCACCGGGTTCCGCAACAAGCTCAGCCTCGTCACCGGCCTGAAGCTTCCGGTGAGCCTGATCTTCGACTACCCGACGCCGCGCATCCTCGCCGAGCACCTGGTCACCGAGCTGGCCCCGGCCGAAGCCGAGCCGGAACCTTTGTCGGACCAGGGAATCCGGGACGCGCTGGCGGCGATCCCGCTGGAGCGGCTGCGTTCGGCGGGCCTGCTGGACGGGCTGCTCGAACTAGCCGGGATCCAGATCACGGAACAGGCCGAGCACTTCGAAGACGAATCGTCCGCAGTGGACGAGGACACGATCGACGAGCTGGACACCGACGCGTTGATCAGCATGGCAATCGGGGGTGGGGACGACGATTAGCCCACCCCTATCGGGCCCGGCCGGTATTGCCGCTCTCGCGGCCGCTGTGGCCCACTTGATCCCGACAGTTTCCCCGCTTGACCGAACCGAGGAGAGGTAACCCGATGGTCACCGGCTACGCAATCGAAGCACGGGGGCTGCGCAAGTCCTACGGCGATGTCGACGTCCTGGAAAGCGTCGACCTCAGTGTCGAGCGGGGCACGATGTTCGCGCTGCTGGGCCCCAACGGCGCCGGCAAGACCACGACGGTGCGGATCCTCAGCACCCTCCTGGAGGCCGACGGCGGCACCGTGACGGTCAACGGTCACGACGTCGCCAAGCGCACCCGCAAGGTCCGCGAGCAGATCGGCCTCACCGGACAGAACACCGCGGTCGACGAACTGCTCACCGGCCGCGAAAACCTGGAAATGATGGGGCGGCTGTTCCACCTGCCGATCGCGCGGGCGAAGCAGCGGGCCACCGAACTGCTCGCGCAGTTCGACCTCGAAGAAGCCGCGACCCGTCCGGTGAAGACGTACTCCGGCGGCATGCGGCGCCGCCTCGACCTCGCGATCAGCCTGATCACGTCGCCGCCGGTGCTGTTCCTCGACGAGCCCACCACGGGCCTCGACCCGCGCAGCCGCGCGGCGATGTGGGACGCGATCCGCAAGCTGCTCGACGGCGGCACCACAGTCCTGCTCACCACGCAGTACCTCGACGAGGCCGACCAGCTCGCCGACCGGATCGCGGTCATCGACAAGGGCCGCGTCGTCGCCGAGGGCACCGCCACCGAGCTCAAGCGCCGGGTCGGCACCGAACGGCTCAAGCTGACCTTCGCCTCGGTCGCCGAAGCGGGCCGCGCGCAGCAGGTCACCGGCGGCGTGCTGCTGGACGAGACGGTCAGCGTCCCGATCGACCACCCCGGCCAGGTGCGGGCGACGCTCAACCGGGTCGCCGACGCGGGACTCGAGCCCGCCGGGATCGAGCTGTCCGAACCGACGCTCGACGACGTGTTCCACACCCTCACCTCAACCGCGGGAGCGAAGTGATGACCCAGACCTTGTCCAGGGAAACCGAGGGGACGCAGATCCCCGCGGCACCCGAGAGCGCCGGGCTGGCCACGGTGCTGTCCGACTTCCGCGTGCTGATCGGGCGCAACGTCAAGCACATCACGCGGAATCCGGAGATGCTGCTGCAGGCGGTGTCGCTGCCGATCGTCCTGCTGCTGCTGTTCCGCTTCATGTTCGGGCCCGCGATCAACGTGCCCGGCATGGCCTACGTCGACTACCTGGTGCCCGGCCTGCTGGCGATCAGCATCGGCTTCAACTCGACGACCACGGTCGTCGGCGTCGCCGCGGACCTCACCCAGGGCCTCGTCGAACGCTTCCGCTCGATGCCGATGTTCGGCCCGGCCGTGCTCGTCGGCCACGTCGCCGCCGGGATGCTGCGCAGCCTGGTGTCGTTCGTGATCATGGTGGCGATCGGCTTCGCGATCGGCTTCCGCCCCGGCGGCAGCGCACTGGGCTGGCTCGCCGCGATCGGCCTGCTGGTCCTGTTCGCGGCCGGCGTCTTCTGGCTGGCGGTGCTGCTCGGCTCGATCTCGAAGACGGTTGAGGGTGCCGGCGGACTCGGCATGATCCTCGTGTTCGTGCCGTACGCCTCCAGCGCACTCGTGCCGACCCAGGCGATGCCCGGCGTGCTGCGGGTGATCGTGGACAACCAGCCGTTCACGGTCCTGATGGACGCCGTGCGGGCCCTGATGAACGGCACTCCCGCCGGGGGAACGGCGTGGCTCGCGCTCGCTTGGTGGGGCGCGATCACCGTCGCGGCCTCGTTCCTCGCGGTGCGCAAGTTCAACCGGCGCACCAAGGGCTGAACTGGCTTTGTGCTCCAAGGGCGACCCGCGCCGCGGCGGGTCGCCCTTTCGCCGTGCCTAGGGGACCCCGATTCCGCTAGATCGGCTTTAGATCGTTCCGGCACTCTCTGTGGAGTAGAGAGGACCACTGCGTGAAGTGAGGTGGCGACAATGCCGACCCGGGTGATGGAAAAGCCGGTCGATCCCGTGGCCGCGTGGCTGGCCCCGCTGGCGGACGACCCGGCGGGCGCGGTCGCGTTCCTCTCCGAAGTCGCCGACCGCGTGTCCAGGTCCCACGGCTCCGGCCGGATCCTGGTCCCCGGCGGCGGCCCGGTCGCGGACGCACTGGCCGGAGAAGGCTACGAAGTCCACCTGGAACCCGGCCCGCGCTTCGACGCCGGCTACCTGGGCGCGGACGTGCTGTCCCGCCTGCCGGACCAACGAGACCAGCTGCGCGCGATCGGCCGCTACAGCCGCCTCCTGCGCCCCGGAGGCGCACTGGTGGTGCAGGGCCGCCACCCAGATCCGGCGTGCTGGACCGCAGACGCCCGCGTGCGCGCGGTAGACGACGTGCGGCAGATCGTGCACCTGACCGATGCGTCGCTCCCGCTGCGCTACGTCTGGCCCGCAGAGCTGGATCTGATGGCCGAACTGGCAGGCCTGGCTTTGGACAGCCGCTGGGGCGGCTGGTACGGAGAACCTGTTACGTGCGGCGGTTTCGTAGTCTCGGTCTACCGCAGCTGAGGGGTGTCGTGAGGGGAACCCAGAGGGAATCTGACTCCCTCAGGGTTCCCCTCACGGCTTTTCCCCTGCCCGCTGCCGCACACAAAAAAAGACCCGGCCTCCGTCGCAACGGAGACCGGGCCAAACCCCCACGATCAAGCTCAAACAGCGTCGGACATCTCCCCGACAAGGATGCTGTGATGCAGCTTCCGCAACGAGCTCCCCGGCTCGATCCCCAACTGCTGCACCAAATTCTGCCGCGCCGAAGCGAACGTCTCCAACGCCTCGGCCCGCCGATTGGACCGAGCCAGCGCAGTCATCAAATACTCGGTGAACGTCTCCCGAAGCGTATGTTCCTTCGCGAGCGCGGACAGCTGCCCCACCACTTCGCGATGCCGCCCGATCAACAGCTCGGTCTCCATCAACAGCTCAAGACACCCAAGCCGGCTCTCCTCGAGCAAGGTCGCATACGCCTGAACATCAGGCGAATCAGTGAACCCCCCGAACGCCAACCCGCGCCACAGATTAGTGGCCTCCCGCAACACCTTCGCAGCCTGACCATAGCCACGATCCCAGTGCAACGCGCGCCCCTGCTCATAGAGCCGGGTGAACCGGTCAGCATCAAGCTCATCGATCCCGACGTGCAGCGAATACCCCCGCGGACTGGTGACGACAGGGCTGTCTTCCGCACTTTCGCCGTTGCCGCGCAACAGTTTCCGCAACTGCGACACATACACGTACAGTGCCGCGCTCGCCCTCGCGGGCGGATGTTCGCCCCAGATCTCGCCGATCAGATGCTCGGCGGTCACGACCTGGTTGTTCTTGGCCAGCAGCACGGACAGCAGGGTCTCGATCTTGCGGGCCCGCGGAGCGCAGACGCCGGGCCGGCCGCTCACTCTGATCTGTCCGAGAATTTCGTAGTTCAGCATGACTGCCCTCCGGTGTCTCTCGCGCCGGACCCGCCCGGCGGCGCCCCCAGCGCCGCTGCCTGCCGGTCCGAGCCGGGTCCACTGCTGGACCATAGCAAACCGGGAGGTCGGTTTTCAAGACAAAACCGGGAGGTTGGTCTGTTTTGATCTTCACTGAGCGGCGACAGCCACGTAATCGGCCGTCCTCTCTGGTAAACCGGGCGGTCGGTATGTCATTATTGAGCGGCCGGGACGCACACCGTGCCCGTTCCCGGCGCGAGACGATGGGGAAGACGGTGACAAAACAGGCTCGTGCGGAGCTCACCCGGCTCCTGCTGCTGGACGCCGCCGCGGCGCTGCTGCACCGCGACGGCTACGCGGCCACGAGCATGGTGGACATCGCGCGCGAAGCGGGCGTGACCAAGGGCGGCCTGTACTTCCACTTCTCGTCGAAGGACGAGATCTGCGACGAGGTGCAATCGGCGGCCGTCGCGGTCCTGCACCGGCACGTCGCGCAGGCGCGCGGGCGCCGTCCGCATCTGCGCAGGCTGGCCGACCTGAGCCGGGCGCTGATGGGTTGGCTCGCCGAAGACGCGAAGGTAGGCGCGAGCTTCCGGCTCGCCCGAGAAATGGGCTCGAACGACCCGCGGTTCGTCGCCTTCGTCCGCGCGTGGCTCGGCCAGGTGCGCGCGCACATCGCCGCCGCGCACGGGGCGGGGGAGATGAGCCCGCACGTCCGCCCGGACATGGCGGCGCTGCTGGTCGTGGTGACCTGCGTGGGCCTGGAATCGGCGGCGGCGAGCGGGACGATCCCGGCCGGCACGGACCTGGCGAGCACGCTTTCCGAGCTGTGGCGAGTGATCGAGGCGGCGCAACCGGCGGATTCGACTGCCGCTGAGGCGACTGGCACCTGAGCGGCAGCCGGTGCCGTCCGCCGTCTGCGGCCGAGGTGACCGGTACCTGAGCGGCTGCCGACGGCCGACAGCCGTCTGCGGCCGAGGTGACCGGCGCTTGAGAGACTGCCGCCTGCCGCCTGCGGCCTGCGGCCGGGGCGACTGGCACTTGGGCGACTGCTGGCCGACGCTTGCGGCCGGGGCGACCGGCGTCTGAGCGGCTGCCGACAGCTGCTTGCGGCCAAGGTGACCGGCGTCTGAGCGGCTGCCGACAGCTGCTTGCGGCCAAGGTGACCGGCGTCTGAGCGGCTGCCGACGGCCGACAGTCATCTGTGGCCGAGGTGACCGGCGCTTGAGCAACTGTTGCCTGTGGCCGAGGTGACCGGCGCTCGAGCGACTGCCGCCTGCGGCCGGGATGACTGGCACTTGGGCGGCCACCGACCGCCGCTCGCGACCGAAACGACGGCACCTGAACGATTGCTCAACCGGCTCGATCCCCGAGCCGCACCGCCACTGCGCCGCAGAAAATTCAGCCCCACAAACCGACCGCCCGGTTTTAACCCGCGCCTCCGGATCTAACTAGGCGTCGCCGGGAAAGGTCCCAGCCGGATCGAACTTGTGCAGCCGCCGGGGCGGGACGACCGCGTTCAGGATCGTCTGCCACATGAACGTGACCCGCTCGTGCAGATCCGTCCGCCCGGTCAGCACCTGCGAGCTGAGCTGGCTCCCGGTGAACGACGCGACCACGTACTGCGCGAGATCGTGCGCGTTGACGTCTTTTCGCACGTCGCCCGCGGCCTTCGCGGCGAGCAGGCAGCCGTGAATCGTGTCGGTCCACTGCTTGTACGCGCCCGCGGCGGGCGTGACGAACGAGCCCTGCTCGATGACCAGCCGGATGCTGGCGCGCACGCGCACGTCTTTGCGCAGGCTGTGCCCCATGTTCTGGGTGAGGTCGATGACCGTCTGCATCCCGGGGCTCTCGATGTCGGCCAGCGGGTCCCACACGGTGAACTGTTCGTTGATCAGCGCGTCCGCGAGTTCTTCCTTGGACTTGAAGTGGAAGTACAGTGCGCCCTTGGTGACCCCGGCCTCGGCGAGGATGTCCGACAGGCTCGCGCCAAGGAAGCCGACCGCGTCGAACCTGGACGCGGCGGCGTCGAGGATGGCATTGCGGGTCTGCTGCGCGCGTTCCTGGCGAGCCACTGTGACTCCTCTCGGGGGATTGCGGGCCCGCTCCGGGCCACGCTGACACTCCAGTCTACCTCCGCGCGGCCCGCGGAGCCAGAGAAAAAAACCGGTAGGTAGGTATGGTTTTGTCTGCCCTTTTCCGCTAAAAATGTTGTGGGGGTACTGGGGAAGTACTTTTTTCTGGGAGGACCGACATGGTCGGTATGTTGTTAGAGGAGTCTGTCGGAAGAACCTTCATCATCAACGGCGAAAGTTCGCCGGGCGGAAGCCCGGTCGACTTCCAGCAGACGATCCCGCGCAATCTCGTGCACCGCGCGGCCGTCTCGGAAGTTTTCGTCACTGATCTGAACATCGTGGCCGAGGACCGGTTCGAGGTCGGCGCGCAGTGGCCGCGCCGGCACGGGTTCTTCGGCCCGCGCACTCCGGGATCGCACGATCCCATGCTGTACCTGGAAACGTTCCGCCAGGCGATCATGCTGGTCGCGCATCGCGCGTACGGCGTCTCGCTCGGCACAGTGTTCGTCGGCGGCCGCAAGACCAGCTCTATCACCCCCGAAGGGCTGGTCACCGCGGGCAAGCCGATCGACGTGGTGCTGCGGGCGAGCGTGCAGGACGTGATCCGCCGGGGCAACAACGTCGGCGGCATGCGGTTCGAGTTCGGCTGCTTCCGCGACGGGGAGCTGATCGGCACCGCCGCGGAGACCATTCGCTGCGTGTCCCCGGCGGTCTACCGCCGGCTGCGCGGCGACCACTTCGCGGCGACGCCGTTCCAAGCCATCACGTTGCCCACTGTGGAACCGGTGCTCGTCGGCCGGGAACGCGAGGAAGACGTGCTTGTCGCCGAGACCGCGACGCCCGGCACCTGGTCCCTGCAGTTCGACCCGGACCACGCGGTCCTGTTCGACCACTCGGTGGACCACGTCCCGGGCATGGTGCTGCTGGAAGGCGCGCGCCAGGCGGCGTTGCTGACGCTCGGAGACCCGTACGCGCTGCCGTTGCGCACGGACTTCGACTTCTCCGTCTACGTCGAGTTCGACTCGGAATGCCTGCTGACGGCGGAAGAGATCGGCGTCGACGCGGACGGGTCCCGCCTGGTGCGAGTGGTCGCGGAGCAGAAGGGCCGTCCCGTGGCGAGCGGCACCCTGGCGATGCAAAGGTCATGACTGCCGGCCTGGGGGCGGACAGTACGACCGGGGAAATCCTCCTCACCGGAGCGACCGGGTTCATCGGCTCGGCGGTGCTGCGGGCGTTGCTCGCCCGCGGCGCCGCGGTGCGGGTGCTGGCGCGCGGCGAGGTGCCGGAGTGGATCACGCGATCCGGCGCGCGGATCCACCGAGGCGACCTCGCCGACGCCGCCGGGCTGGCCGGGGCGTGCACGGGCGTCGCGACGCTCGTGCACGCCGCGTCCCGGATCGGCGGCACCGAAGAGGAATGCGCGCAGGTCAACGATCACGGCACGGCCCGGCTCCTCGCGGAAGCGCGGCGTGCGGGCACGCGCCGGATCGTGTACCTGAGCACCTGCGCGGTCTACCGCGACGGCGAGCATCGAGGCGCGCCCGAGAACACGCTCGACCTCGGGCCCGCCTCGGCCACCAGCCGCACCAGGCTGGCCGGGGAACAGCACGTCCGCGCGGCGGGCGGGATCGTTCTGCGGCCGCACCTGGTGTACGGCGACGGCGACCGGCACGTGGTCCCGACGCTGGTGAAGTGGCTGCGTGCGGTGCCGGCTTGGGCCGAGGGCGGCAGGTCCCGGACATCAGTGGTCTCGTCGTGGGATCTCGCTGCTGTGCTCAGCGCGTTCGCGCTGGACCCGGCACTGGGCCGGCCCGGCGAGGTGTTCCACGTGGCCGACCCGGAGCCGGTGCGGATGCGCGAGCTGCTCGAAGCGGTCTGCGCCGTGCTTGACCTGCCCATTCCCAGCCGCGACCGGTCGCTTGCCGAGCACCGGGCGCGCACGCCGTGGCTCAGCGAGCACCAGCGGTCGCTGCTCACCCGTGACCATTGGTATGCCAGCGAAAAGGTCTGGGATCTCACTGGGGTCTCCCCGGGACCGGGTCTCGGCGTCCGTTTGGCGCAAGCCCGGAACTGGTATCGGGAAACACTGGCAATTCCGGAAGCCGGGTGAAGATCGAATTCGCGGAAAGTGATCGAACGAATTCGAACGGCAATTGTTCGCGGCGCGCGGCCGTCCGGGGAATTCCTCCCGGACGGCCGCCGCTGTTTCCGCGGAGTTCATTTCGGTGGCGTCGGGCCCAGGCGTGACGCGAAGATGATCGTCATGTCCCGACGCGAGCTAGTGGTGCTCGGCTCGGCGAGCCAGACGCCGACCCGGCACCGCAACCACAACGGCTACCTGCTGCGCTTCGACACCGACGGCGTCCTCTTCGATCCGGGCGAAGGCACCCAGCGGCAGATGATGTACGCCGGTGCGACGGCGAGCGAACTCACGCACCTCTGCGTGACCCACTTCCACGGCGACCACAGCCTCGGCCTCGCCGGCATCATCCAACGGCTGTCGCTGGACGGCGTCGCGCATCCCGTGCGCTGCCATTACCCAGCGTCCGGCCAGGAGTACTTCGACCGGTTGAGGCACTCGACGTCGTTCCACGAACGCGCCGAACTGGTCCCGCTGCCGATCTCCGCGCCGGGCCCGCTCGGTGGTGCTCTGTCGGCGTACCCGCTGGAACACCGCATCGACTGCTTCGGCTACCGCTACACCGAGCCGGACGGGATCCGGATGCTGCCGGACGCACTCGCCGCAGCAGGCGTCCAAGGCCCTGCGGTACGAAAACTCCAGGCCGACGGGGTGTACATGACAGAGGACGGCGTGGTCCGACTGGAGGACGTGAGTGTGCCGCGTCGGGGCCAGGTGGTCGCGTTCGTGATGGACACGCGCCTGTGCGCGGGTGCGTTCGCCTGCGCGCAAGAGGCGGACCTGCTGATCGCCGAATCGACCTTCCGCGCCGACGACGCCGACTTGGCCTACCGCTACGGCCACCTGACCAGCACCGACGCCGGTCGGCTCGCCGCGGAGTCGGGTGCCCGGGAGCTGCTGCTGACGCACTTCTCGCAGCGCTACCCGTACGAGGAGGCGGACCGGTTCCGCGACGAAGCCGCGAAGGTATTCGACGGGGAGATCCACGTGGCCCGGGACCTGGACGTGGTGCCCTTGCCTCCGCGGCGGTGAGGCGTCTTCGCGGGGGCTCAGGCACCTCCGCGTTAGGCATCTTCGTGACGATGAGGCACGTCCGCGAGGTGAAGGTGCCTTCGCGACGATGAAGCACCTCCGCGGCACCGAGGCATCTTCGCGACGGTGCGGCGTGGCCGCGGCGCGGCCACGTCCGGCAAACTCGCGGAATGCGTCAACCGGTCCCCGCCGACCTGCTGGAAATCGCCGAAGCACTCGTCCCCGGCACCGCAGTCAGCTCCGCCCGCCTAGCCGCCCAGGGAAACATGCACCACGTCGTGCTGCTGCCCGGTATCGCAGCCGTACGGATCAGCAAACGCCCCGACGCCGCAGCCGAGCTCCCTCGCCGAGCCAAGATCCTCGGCGCCGTCGCAGCGGCCGGCCTGCCTTTCGCCGTGCCAGAGCCGCTGACCCCAGTGACGACGTTCGGAGACCGCGCAGCCGTCGCGGTCTCCTGGATCGACGGCGAGGGCCTGCCGGAAGGCGTCGGCGACCCAGCGGTGTTCGGCCCACTGTTGACGGCATTGCGCGAGGTTGAGATCTCACCGGAGCTCGAAGCCGTCCTCCACCGGCCGCGCAGATATGCCAACGGCCTGGGCTGGGCAGAAATCTTGCACGAGGTCATCCCACGCCTGCCGGAAAGGTGGCAGCCCGGAGTCCAGCAACGCTTGGACACACTGCTGGTCCTAGAAGAGACCCCCGCCAGACTCGTCCACGGCGACCTCGGCGGCAGCAACGTCCACTTCGACACGAACGGCAAACTGACCGGCGTCCTCGACTGGGACCTGGCGACGTTGGCGGACCCAGCCATCGACGCAGCACTAGTCGCGACCTGGCACGGCTGGGACGTCCTCCGCGCAGCCGCCGACAAGGAAACCTTCCGACGCGCCCGAGCCTGGAACGACCCGATCGGCGTCGAGCACCTGCACGCGGTCTTCGCCGGAAAACCTTTGTCGAGCGTCGACGGCTTCGTCCGGGCTGTCGTCGCCTGGCTGGAGGCACGCGGCTAAGAGCGAAGCGAGGATCGCCGAAACGAGTTCGAACGCGGGGACAGGCGGCCACGAGACCGCGCCGTCCATCAAGGAGCCCGCCTCCGCTCGGGTTGTTCGGCCGACGGACGTACTGCGTGCTCGTTGCCTGCGGCTGGCAGTCAGCCTCCCGAAGTCCGGACGTGCCGATGCCCGCGGGCCGGAAATTCCGGCGGTGCGGGCGGCAAGAGTTCGTCGAGGACGTAGCCGCACTTCTCCGCGACCCGACAGGACGCCAGGTTGTCCTCGGCATGGAGCAAGTCCAGACGACTCAACGGGACGATCCGCTGCGTGCCGAGCGCCCACTGCGACGTAGTTTCCAACGCGCGGGCAGCGATGCCTCGACCTCGGGCCTGAGCAGCAATCCAGTAGCCGACCTCGGCTGTCCCCGCATCCCTGACCTTCACGACGACGTGCCCGAGCGGCGTGTCGTCTTCGGCCACCACCGCGAAGCTGAACTGCGTTGCGGATTCCCAACCGGAAGCTTGTGCGTCCAGCCACCACCGGGCATCGCCGTCATCGGCGAGAGAAGTGGCCAACCACCGACGCAACAGCGGGTCGCGGTGCGCGACGACCAGCGCCTGCCGATCCTCCAGTCGCCACGGCCGCAGCTGCAAGGCTTTCGCGGACTCGGTTCGGGGTATGGAGAGGACGACCGTCACGACCGCCCATTCTGCACCTGTCGAGACTTGTCCCGGCCGGAGTTCGCTCAAAGTCGTTGCCCGGCAGCGGCTTCGAGCGCGGTCCGCGAAAAATCGGCACTGGATGCCCCTGCAGTCGGGTAAACTCGCGGCATGCTCATCGAGGTGGACAGAGGCTAGCCGCCGGGTTCTCGGCGGCGTACTGGCCGACGCGTGCCCTGGCAGTAGGTCTTTCCCACCAACCTCCTCCTCGCGCGCCGTGCCGCGTGCGCTCAGTCGTGCGCCGGTCGCGCCGAGGGGATCGATGATGCCCAGGAGCACTCATGACGCAGGAAATGCCGCGTCCACCCTTCGATCCAGAACTAGCCGCAGTCCTGCCGACACTCGACGGCGGCGTACCGGTCGGCATGACAGCTGACCAACTGCAGCACTACCGAAACCTCCCTTTCCCCACCATCGAAGAACAAATCGGCGACCGCCCGGTCCGCTGCACGCACCACACGATCCCCGGTTACGGCGGCGCGGAGATCGAAGTCTCTGTCCTTTCGCAGGTGGACCACGAGGCCCCGGGCGTCGGCATCTACCACCTCCACGGCGGCGGAATGGTCATGGGAGACCGCTTCGCCGCGGCTGGTCCGCTGATCGACTGGGTGCTGAAGTACGACGCAGTCGCAGCCACCGTCGAGTATCGACTGGCTCCGGAGCATCCCGACCCCATACCCGTCGAGGACTGCTACGCGGGTTTGCGATGGATGGCCGCCAACTCCGACGCCCTACGCTTCGCCCCCGACCGCCTGGTGATGTTCGGCGGCAGCGGCGGAGGAGGGCTAGCTGCCGGAATTGCGCTGCTGGCACGCGATCGCAACGGTCCGACGCTGCTCGGCCTGCTGCTGCAATGCCCGATGATCGACGACCGCAACGAGACGGTGTCGTCTCACCAGTACGACGGCATTGGCGTCTGGGACCGGACCAGCAACCTGACCGCGTGGACCGCAGTCCTAGGCGAGCACCGCGGTACCGCCGCCGTCTCGCCCTACGCCGCAGCCGCCCGAGCAACCGACCTGAGCGGCCTCCCGCCAACCTTCATCGACGTCGGCGCGGCGGAGGTCTTCCGAGACGAGGACGTAGCCTTCGCCACCTCGATCTGGGCATCCGGAGGCGACGCCGAACTCCACGTCTGGGGCGGCGCATTCCACGGCTTCCACGACCTAGCACCACAATCCGCGCTGGCCGAAGCATGCATCGCGGCGCGCGAGTCGTGGCTCGAGCGATTGCTCAACCGCCCGAGGCCGTAGCGGGATGGCGCGCCGCCCCTGCTTGCTGTGGCCGCCGGGGTGGCGCGCACCTCGCGGAACGAGGTGCTCGACAACGCCACGACCCTGCGCGTGCCACGACTTCGCACCGGGACCCGCGCTGGCCGAGCGAATCGCGCGCCGCCTGCCGAGATCACCGAGGCGGTGCACACCTCGCCGACCGACATGACCGGCAACCCCGCCAGCTCGCAGATCACCAAGACCCGCTCAGCACAGACTCCGACCGAAAGCCACCTCCGACCAACCGCTCCGCGCCATGCCAGGTCAACGGCACCGCCTGAGGCCGACCGCGCCATGCCACGCAACCGCTCCACGTCAGGCGAACTGCACTGCCTCGGGCCAACCGAGCCATGCCAGGCCAACTGCGTCACGTCAGGCGAATAGCACCGCCCCAGGCCTCGTGCCATGCCGGGCCACCCGTGCCATGCCGGGCCAACTGCTCCACGTCAGGCGAACTGCACTGTCTCAGGCCGACCGCGCCATGCCAGGCCAACTGCTCCACGTCAGGCGAACTGCACTGCCTCGGGCGAACCGCGCCATGCCGGGCCGCCCGTGCCATGCCGGGTCAACCGCGTCACGTCAAGCGAACCGCACCGTCTCAGACCAACCGCTCCACCTCAGACCAACCGCACCACCAACCCCTCTCACCTCCCCGCAACCTCCGCTCCAGCACCCACCTCCACCCTCCTCGACTCCCGCTTCCCCACCACCCCAAGATCATCCCATCCACCACCGACAATTCCGGGCGGCGTGTCGCCACCCCGCCTCGCCAGGGCCCGCCACCGCGCGTGACAGACTGCCGGGCGATGTACACGCCGTCTGATCTCGCTGACCTGCTCGAATGCGAGCACCGGAGCATCCTCAAGCAGGCACTGGCGGCGGGGATACCCGGCGCGCCGAGGCCCAGTTCCGCACCCGATCGGCTGGCGGTGAAGCACGGGCGCGCGCACGAGGCGGCCACGCTCAGCCGGTTGCGCAGCGAGCGGACGCAGGTCGTCGAGATCGAGGAGCACGATCCGGTCGTCGCGGCGAAGGCCACCGAGGAAGCGTTGCGCGCGGGCGCTCCGGTGGTCTACCAGGCGGTGTTCCACGACGGCGAGTTCTCCGGCCGCGCCGATTTCCTCCTGCGCGACGACCAGGGCCGCTACGAGGTTTACGACACGAAGCTCGCCCGGCACGCCAAGCCGTCCGCGGTCGTGCAGCTCACCGCGTATGCCGACGCTCTGCGCCGCGGCGGCTGGCCCGCCGGCCCGGAGATGCATCTGCTGCTGGGTGACGGCAGCACGCGCAGCCTGCGCGTCGACGACTTCCTCCCGCTCGTGGACCGGCTCCGCGACCGGTTGCAGGACCGTCCGCCGCAGTTGCCGGACCGGGTTTGGGCCGACGAGCGTCCGGCGTGCACCGGATGCGCGTTCGCCGACCACTGTTCGTCCGCGCGCGAGGCCGACCGGGATCTGTCCCTGGTCGCCGGGATGCGCAGCGAGCAGCGGCGCAAGCTGGTGACTGCCGGGCTCGGCACCATCGACGCGCTCGCCGGCTCCGAACCCGCCGACCGTCCGCGCGACATGTCCGAGGGCACGTTCGCCTCGTTGCGCGCGCAGGCCGCGATCCAGGTCCGCCAGGACGAAACCGGCGAGCTGGCCTACGAAATCATCGCCCCGGACGCGCTCGCCGAACTGCCCGAAGCCAGCCCCGGCGACGTCTTCTTTGACATGGAAGGCGACCCATACGCCCTGGCCGGCACCGGCCTGGAGTACCTCTTCGGCGCGGTCACCCCGGACGAGCGCTTCACCCCGTTCTGGGCACACTCGCGCGCGCAGGAGAAACGAGCGTTCGAGGAGTTCATCGACTTCGCCACCGCACGGCTCGCGGAACACCCCGACGCGCACGTCTACCACTACGCGCCGTACGAGGTCACGGCGATCAAGCGGCTCGCCGCCATCCACGGCACGCGGGAGGAAGCCGTGGACGAGCTGCTGCGCAGCGGCGCGATGATCGACCTGTATGCCGTGGTACGCAAGGCTTTGCGGGTAGGACAGCGGTCGTATTCGATCAAGTATTTAGAACCACTGTACATGCCGGAAGCCCGCGACGGCGAGGTTAAAACGGCTGCGTCGAGCATCGAGGCGTACGAGGACTACCTGACGCTCTCGTCCGCGGGAAATACCGAGCAGGCCGACGAAATCCTGCGCGGCATCGCGGACTACAACGAGTACGACTGCCTCTCCACCTTGCGCCTGCACGAATTCCTCCACCGCGTGCGCGCCGAAGCCGGAATCGACCTGGCCGAGCCGGACCCCGAGTCCGAAGTGGACGCTCTTCTCCGCCGCACCGAAGAAGAGGAAGCCGCCCAGCGCCGAGCCGAACGTGCCGCCGCGATGGCCGCTTTGGTCGACCCGCTCCTGGACGGCCTTCCCGAGGACCCCGCGGATTTCACCCCCGACGACCACGCCCGCGCGCTGCTGGCGGCGTCCGTCGGCTACCACCGGCGCGAGACGAACCCGGCGTGGTGGGAGTTCTTCCGGCAGCTGGCCGCCCCGCTCGGCGACCTTGAGGTGGACACGACCTGCGCGGTCCCGGTGTCGGTGACCGCGGGCGAGTGGGTGCCGCCGTCCGGCCGGCTGCGCACCGCGAAACGCACGCTGGCCGTGAGGTGCGACCCGGACCGGCCGCATCCGTTCGCGCCCGGCGACGACGTGCGATTGCGTTACGGCGCCGATGCTCGCGACGCGAAAGTCGTGTCCGCGACGGCCGTCGAAGTGACCCTGGAGGAGAGCAGCGCCCCGGATCGGACGTCCAACGACCTTCCCGCGGCGGTCCTGCCGGGCAGCCCCGTCCGTCCGTCGCCGAAGGACGAGGCGGTAGCCGATCTTGCCCGGCTGGTCGGGGAAACCCTGCCCGCGCTGTCGTCACACCCCGGCGTCGACCTGTTGCGCCGCATCCCCCGGTTGCGCGGCGGTTTGCCCGAACCGGGGGAAGACCTGGTCGCCACGGTGATCACCGCGGTCGACCAGCTGGACGGTTCCGTGCTCGCCGTCCAGGGCCCGCCCGGGGCCGGAAAGACTTACCTGGCCGGGAAACTCATCGCGCATCTGGTGCGTTCGGGCCGGACCGTCGGCGTCACGTCGAACAGCCACAAGGCGGTCGAGAACGTGCTCTCGGCGGCCATGGAGAACGCACCGGAGATGGCCTGTGCCAAGCGCGCGAAGCGGACGCCGGACCCGTCATTGCCTTGGGAACAACCGAAAAACAACAACGCGCTGGTACGTTGGCGTGAAGAACACGACACCGGTCACCTGGTCGGCGGCACGGCGTGGACCTTCGCCAACGCCGCCGTGCGCGAAGAGCCCTTCGACGTCCTGGTGATCGACGAAGCCGGTCAATTCGCCCTCGCCGACGCGCTGGCGGTGTCGATGTGCGCGAAAAACGTGGTGCTGCTGGGGGATCCGCAGCAGCTGCCGCAGGTGGTGCAGGGCACGCACCCGGCAGGCGCGGAGGCGTCCGCGCTGGGGCACCTGATCGGCGACGCGGACATCATCCCGCCGGAACTGGGATATTTCCTCGACCTGACGCGCCGCATGCACCCCGCCGTGTGCGCGCCGGTCTCGAACCTGTCGTACGCCGGCTTGCTGCACTCGCATCCCACCGCGGAACGTTCGATCGACGGCTTCCCGTCGGGTCTCTATCTGGCGACGGTCGAGCACAGCGGGAATACCACGCGTTCGGTGGAGGAGGCCGACGAAGTGGTCTCGGTGATCAAGTCGCTGCACGGTCGTTCGTGGGAGGGCCGGCCGCTCACTGACGCCGATTTCCTTGTCGTAGCCCCGTATAACTTGCAGGCGCGAGTCGTGACGCGCGCCCTTTCCGAAGCCGGTTTCGGCGACGTCCGAGTCGGCACGGTGGATCGGTTCCAAGGGCAAGAAGCACCCGTTGTGGTGACGACCATGACGTCCTCGTCGGCGGTAGACTTGCCACGAGGCCTTGATTTCTTGTTGTCCCGCAACCGGTTGAATGTCGCTCTGTCCCGCGCGCAGTCCGTCGCGGTTCTGGTGTGCTCCCCGAAGCTGCTCGAGGCGGACATCAGAACGGTGGACCAGATGCGGCTGGTCTCCGGGATGCTCGGGTTGCTGCGGGATGCTCGCGAGTGGATCGAGTGAGCCGGATCGACTGAGCTGTGTCGACGAAACCGGCGTCGTCTGGGCTGCATCGACTGAGCTGCGTCGATGGACCCGGCATCGACGGATCCGCGTCGACGAGACTGGCATCGACGGATCCGCGTCGACGGGACTGGCGTCGAGGGACTGGCATCGTCTGGCCTGCGTCGACGGGCCCGCGCCGACTGAGCTGCTGAGCTGCAGCGACCGGCCTGCATGGACGGACCTGCACCGACTGGCTTGTGTCGATGGACCTGCGTCGACTGAGCTGCTGAGCTGCAGCGACCGGCCTGCATGGACGGACCTGCACCGACTGGCTTGTGTCGATGGACCTGCGTCGACTGAGCTGCTTAGCTGCGTCGACAGGCCAGCGTGGACTGAGCTGCTGGCCTGCATCGACTGAGCTGCGTCGGTGGACCCGGCATCGACGGACCCGTCGTCGGCAGGGCCTGTATCGACGGGCTTGCGCCGACTGGGTTTACGTCGACGGAACCGGCGTAGACGGGGCCTGCATCGACGGACCTGCTGTCGACGGGCTTGTGCCGCCTGGGCTTGCATTTGACGGACCCTGCGCCAACGGTGCTTGCGTCGGGGGCCTGCATCGATGGGCTTGCGTCGACGGGCTTCCGCCGACGGACCCGGAGTCAACGGCGCTTGCGTCAACGCGGCCTGCCGCCGACGAGACTGACCTGCTGGGGTGCCCGCCCCGGCCGGTCCGGTCGGGATCCGGCGGCCGGGCGGGCACATGTCCCCGCTCGCGCGACCGTGGGGGTGGCGCGGCGAGCGAGGTGGTCTGAGCGCCCCGCGCGTCCGGCTTGCGGGAGCCGGAGCGGGGGCGCGGGATCCCCGTCCGCGCGGGGCACTGGGGGAGATACCGCAACGGACGGGGTGGCTGGGAGAAATCGGTGTCTTCGGCGCGGACAGTCCCACCTGGACCGGCCCCGCGCGCCGACGGCTGACCGGCGGACTCGGCTAGGTTCTGCCGCTGTTCAGTACAACTCGTTGCGGGACAAGAAAATTCCCGCGGCCGGGGGTGTGCTCCCGCTCGCCGACCGGACCGGCTGGGGGTTACCGGCCGGCGGGAGCAGGAGCACCGGATCCCGTTCCGCGCCTGGGGGGAGCAGTCGCGCGGAGCGGGTGGTTTGTGCGCCGGTACGGGGGCCGCCTCGCGGCGAGTGGCACGACCAGGCTCCGGCCGGACCGGTATTCCTGGAAGGCAGAAGGTGAGGCCCGGGGGCACCTCCGTACCGACACCCTGTACAACGCGCGAGCCGCCCGAATGTTCCGGCCCCATAAGGTGATCTGGGTCGCCACCAATCGAGTGACCGCTTGGTCGGCTCGGGTAGTCGAGCGACGGCTGAACCTCGATCAGGTTGCGCTGCCTAGTGAATCGTTGTGCATTCGCCGCACGGTCTGGCACGCCGCCTTTCCTTGGCTTGACCATCCCGGCTCGGCGCAAGTACCAGGACGGGGGTTGACCGGCGTCACTCGGCAACGAACTTGTTCGTAACGAACATGTTCGTTATGCTCGGATCAGCCACCCCGAAAGAAACGGAGCACCTCATGACCATCACCATCGTCGGCGCCGGCCTCGGCGGTCTCAGCCTCGCCCGCGTCCTGCACGTCCACGGCATCGAAGCCACCGTCCTCGACCTCGACGCATCCCCGTCCGCCCGCGCACAGGGCGGCATGCTCGACATCCACGACGACTCCGGCCAGGTCGCCCTCCGCGCCGCCGGCCTGCACGCCGAATTCCGCGCCCTGGTCCACTCCGGCGGCCAGGAAACCCGCGTCTACGACCGCACCGCGGCCCTCCTGTTCTCCGAAGCCGACGACGGCAGCGGCGAGCGTCCCGAGATCGACCGCGGCGCGCTGCGCGACCTCCTCCTCAACTCGCTGCCGGAAGGCACCGTCCGCTGGGGCACGAAGGTCACCGCCGCCGAGCCGCTGCCTGGCGGGCGGCATCGCCTCACCCTTGCCGACGGCACGTCGCTCACCACGGACGTACTCATCGGAGCCGACGGCGCCTGGTCGCGGATCCGTCCGCTGGTCTCGCCGGAGAAACCGGCCTACACCGGGATCTCCTTCGTCGAGATCGACCTCCTCGAAGCCGACACCCGGCACCCGGAAGCGGCAGCTCTCCTCGGCGGCGGCATGAGTTTCGCGCTCGGCGAGGGCAAAGGTTTTCTCGCACACCGCGAACCGGACGGCAGCCTGCACGTCTATGCCGCCGTGCGCGTCCCGGAAACCTGGACCGCCTCCATTGACTTCACTGATCGCGACGCCGCCAAGGCTGCCGTGCTGAGTCACTTCGACGGCTGGTCTGACCAACTCCGCTCCCTGGTCGAGGACGCCGACGGCGATCTGACCCCGAGGCTGATCCACGCACTCCCCGTCGAACATTCGTGGACGCGGACGCCCGGCGTCACGTTGGTCGGCGACGCCGCACACTTGATGTCACCGTTTGCCGGAGAGGGCGCGAACCTCGCCATGCTCGACGGTGCCGAGTTGGGGCTCGCGCTCGCCCGGCATCCGGGCGACGTCGAACGCGCGCTTGCCGAGTACGAGGCTGCGTTGTTCCCGCGCAGCAGGAAATCGGCGGCGGAGTCGGCGCAAAGTCTCGACAGCTGTTTCCGCGCTGACGCACCGGCGGCTCTGCTCGAACTGTTCGGAGCCTGACGTCCACAGTGGACGCGTGTACGACTTAAGCGGTACCCGGATCGAGCCGTCAAGCCGATCCGGGCCAGGCGGTTCCGCTCGCACAATGGGTTCCGACCCGCTGTGAGAGAGGAAGCCTCCGATGACCGCCGTCCTGGCCGACACTGTCCATCAAGGCCTGCACTTCGCCGCCGTCGCCGGGATCATGGCGCTGGTGGCGTTTCCGATCTTGCTGTTCCTCGGCGCGCTGGTGAGCGTGCTCGGCAGTCCGCTCAGCTTCGGGATGAAATTCGTGTGGGTGATCTTCGCGTTCTGCGCGCCGTTCCTCGGGCCGATGCTCTGGTTCCTGGTCGGCAAGAAGAGCGCGGAGGCCCCGCTTCGCTGACACAGGATGTCAGTGGAGCGCGGTTAGCGTCCGGGCATGGATCACGAGATTGACGTCGGCGAGTTCGCCGAACGGTATGTCGCAGTGTGGAACGAATCCGACCCGTCCGTCCGCCGCGCGGCGATTGCCTCGTTATGGGCCGAGGGCGGGGTGCAGTTCATCGAGTTCGCGGAGTACCGGGGCCATCAGGCTCTCGAGCGCCGGGTCGGGGAGGCCTTCGAAGAATTCGTTGGCGGGGCGGGATTCGTGTTCCGCTCCGCCGGAGACGCGGTGGGCCATCACGGCATGGTCCGGTTCAGTACCTACATGGTCCCCGCAGCGGGCGGCGAGGTCGCCTGGACCGGCTTCGTCGTGGCCGAACTTGGCGAGGACGGCCGTATCCTGCGCGACTGCCAGTTCGCCGAACCGCCGCGTCCCGCGTTCCCGGACGCCAGGGCGGTGGCGGACGAATTCGTGCGCCGGGTCGCGCAAGGCGACCCGGAGCGGATCGCGGAGCTTTTCGCGGAACCGGTCGACTGGCGGGTGAGCTGGCCGGAACCGGAACATCCCGCGGTGCCGTGGATCCGGCCGCGCTCTTCCCGGGCAGACGTCGCGGACCATTTCCGGACGCTCGGAAGCGCTTGTGCTCCCGAAGAAATCCGGGTCGACCGAATCATGATCGACGGTCCGGACGCGGTGCTCGTCGGGACTAGTGCGCAGACAGTCAAACTGACCGGCAAGCGTTTCGCGACGAGCTTGGCGGTGTGCCTGACGGTCGGCGGCGGATTGATCACGCGGTATCACGTTTACGAAGACAGCCTCGCCGTCGCTGAGGCATTCGCCTGACAGCCGGGCAGCCGGACGGAGATTTCGTCTGGCTGCCCGGCCTTTTCACGCGGTCAGGAAACGTTCAAGTCGATGCAGGCGTAGAACGCGTTGCCGGTGTCGGCGATGTTCCACACCGCGAGCACCTTCTGCTGTCCGGTGTAGCCGCTCAGGTCGACCTGGTGCGACACGGTTTCCCCGGGTGCCTGGCCGCCGCCGTCGAAGCTCGCGACCATCGTGTCGCCGATGAAGTACTCGTAGTCGGAAGTGGCGTGCCGCGCGGTGAACACCCAGTTGAAGGTGACCTGGGTGCCGACCGGGCTGACCTTCCAGCCCTTGCTGTCGTCGTCGAGGTCGGCGAAGCGGTCGACGCCGCCGCTGCAGCTGTGCAGCCCCTTCGGTCCCTCGACGCTCTGCGGTTCCCATTTGATGTCGCCGCAGGACACCGTTCCGTCCGCGCATTGAGCCTGCCTGCTCGGCGGGGAGCTGACGTAGCCGTGCGCGCTGGCGATGCCGGGACCGATCAGCATCAGCACCGGAGCGAGTATCGCGCCGCCGAGTGCGGCGAGCATCGTGCGTTTGCGGGGCATGGTGGCTCCTTCGAAGCCGGGCCCGCTCCCGCGCCGGAGGGCGGCCGGACGAGCCACGGCACGACCGACGAGCCCGCGGTGGGGTGGTGCGCGGGCGGAGGGGGGATGGGGAGATTTGTGGTCTAGACCATACTCGACCGCCCGCACTCGGTCAAGAATCAGCTACCCTGCGTTATCTATACACGGGATACTGTATGCAATAGGATGTAGTCGAGGATGCCGACCGCAGGGAGACCGCGATGTACACGGTGACCGACCCGGCCACGGGCCAGCTGATCGAGGAAATCGAGAACGTCAGCGACGCAGAGGTTCTCGAGGCGATCGAGCGTGTTGGCAATGGATATCGCAGCTGGCGGGACCGTCCGGTGGCGGAACGAGCAGCGATCGTCGCCCGCGCCGCGGACCTGTTCTCGCAGCGTGCCGACGAGCTGGCCGCCATCATGACTTTGGAGATGGGCAAGCGCATCAACGAGGGCCGCGGCGAGGTGGGGATCGTCGTGGACATCTTCCGCTACTACGCGGAGCGCGGCCCGGACCTGATCGCCGACGAACCGCTCCCGATCCGCGGCGGCTCCGCGGTCATCCGCAAGGAACCGATCGGCGCGCTGCTGGGCGTGATGCCGTGGAACTTCCCGTGCTACCAGGTGGCCCGGTTCGTCGCGCCGAATCTGGTGCTGGGGAACACGATCCTGCTCAAACACGCGTCGATCTGCCCGCGTTCCGCGCTGGCGATCGAGGCGATTCTGCACGAAGCAGGCGTTCCGGACGATGCGTACGTGAACGTCTTCGCGTCCAGCCGCCAGGTCCCGGCAATTCTTGCTGACCCGCGCATCCAAGGCGTTTCCCTGACTGGCAGTGAGCAGGCGGGTATTTCGGTGGCAGCCGAAGCGGGCCGGAACCTGAAGCGATGCGTGTTGGAACTGGGCGGCGCGGATCCGCTGCTGGTGCTCGACACCGTGGATTTGGACGAAACGGTGCAGGCGGTGGCGACTGCGCGGATGCGGAACTGCGGGCAGTCCTGTAATGCGCCTAAGCGGATTATTGTCCAGTCTGACCTTTATGAGGAATTCGTCGACCGTTTCACCAAACGGGTCGCGGACTATTACGTCCCGGGGGATCCGGCTGACCCGGCTACGAAGCTTCCTCCGCTGGCTTCCGTTGCGGCTGCTGACGAGGTGGCTGGCCAGGTGGCTCGCGCGGTGGAGCAGGGCGCGACGCTGCGAACCGGTGGCCGCCGCGGCGAGGGTGCGTATCTGGAAGCGACTGTCCTGACTGATGTCACGCCGGAGATGGACGCTTACCGGGAGGAGATCTTCGGGCCGGTGGCGATTTTGTTCCGGGCGGAATCGGATGATCACGCTATTGAGATCGCTAATGACTCGCCGTTCGGTCTGGGGGCGGCGGTGTTCGGCACGGATCCGGTTCGGTTGCGCCGAGCGGCGGACCGGTTGGAGGCGGGGATGGTGTATTTCAACAAGTCCGGCGGGTCGCAGGCGGATTTGCCGTTCGGCGGGATCAAGCGCTCGGGGATGGGGCGGGAGCTGGGGCCGTCGGGGATTGAGGAGTTTATGAACAAGAAATCCATCCGGCTTTGAACGGGGTTCCGGTGTCTAATGTGGACTAGGTCTGTTCGCTCTTGCTCTCTTCGGGCGGCGGAGAGAACCGTGCGGCCTGACGCTCTTCGTAGCCAGCCCAGTACAGGGCCTCGTGATGATGCCAGCGGTCGTAGTCCGCGACAGTCCGATACATCCACGCGTTCGTGAGGTGGAAAGCCGCCCAGGTCGAACGGGTCGCGCTAGATGCTGGACGCCGGGTTGTCGCGGAGGCGTGCGCGTCGTGCAGCGTCGCTGGCTCAGCATCGATCGCCATGGTCCATGCCCTCCTGCTGGCACGTCCGCCGTCGCGGCGCCTCGTCGACGACGCTGGAACTCCCCGCAGGCGAACCCGTCATGGTCTTGCAGCGCCGCACCTTCACCGCGGACGGCCGCGTCGTGGAGTTCGCGCGAGGCGTCCACGCGGCGAGCCGGTTCTCCTGGTCCTATACGTTCAAGATCCCCGACTGACTTCGGAGTCCTCGCATGCCCGAGCGCTCGACCGCCCTGCCGGACCATCTCCGTGCCGACGTTCAAACGCTCTGGGACTACCACGACCTGCACCACGAACTCCGGCCCGCGGACGTCGGGATCGGGCTCGGCAGCCACGACCTCGGCGTCGCTGCCTGCGCCGCGGAGTTGTACCAGCGGGGATACTTCCCGCGGATCGTTTTCACCGGAGCCAACGCGCCGACGACCGTAGAACGATTCCCGCGAGGGGAAGCCGTGCACTACCGGGAGCACGCGTTGGAGCTAGGCGTTCCAGACGACGCGATCCTGCTCGAGCCAACAGCCCGCAACACCGGAGACAACATCGAGCGAAGCAGGCAGTTGTTGGAAGCACAGGGGATCGAGGTCAAATCAGTCATGCTGATCTCGCGCCCGTACCAACAACGACGGGCCTACGCGACGTGCAGAAAGCTGTGGCCCGAGGTAGCCGTCCGCTGCGCCTCCCAGCCGCTGCCGTTGGACGAGTACATCCAAAGCATCGGCGACTTGGACCGGGTCATCAACATGCTAGTCGGCGACACGCAACGGATCAGCGTCTACGCCCAACGAGGTTTCTCGATACCGCAAGACGTTCCGCGCCAGGTTGAGCGAGCTCTCGAGAGCTTGATAGCGAGCGGCTACACAGCCAGACTCCTCACCTAGGAAGCAACAACCCGCTCAACCACCCCGAAAACACCTGTTGCACATCCCCCCGCACCCGCCCCGGGTCATCGGCGTGCGCGATCATCCGCGCCGCTTCCATCACCGCGGCCAAGACCAGTTGCGCCAAGGCATCCACCGGCGTGTCCACAATCAACCCGGCCTCCCGCGCGGCCGCCAGGTTTTCCGCGACCAGCCCCAAGCCGTACTCGGCCTCAAGGTCCCGCCAGGCATCCCAGCCCAGCACGGCGGGGGCATCCGTCAGTGAGATCCGCCGGACGTCGGGGCGCAGGCAGGCGTCCAGGAACACCCCCAGTGCCCCCGAAAGCCCGGAAAGCGGGTCCGGCGCGGAATCAAGGACTTCCGAGACCTCGGCGGTCAACTCCCGTTCCAGCACCTCGACAACGGCCCGGAACAGGCCCTGCTTGTCGCCGAAATGGTGGTAAAGCGCGCCCCGCGTGACGCCGGCCGTGCGGGTGATTTCTTCGGCGGGCACGTCGTGGTAGCCGCGCGCGCCGAAGAGGTCGCGGGCGGCCTTGATCAGTGCGGCTCGCGTCGCGTCGGAGCGTTCTTGCTGGGTACGTCGCACGCACCTAATCTGCCATGGCGGCGGCGAAGCGCGTGATGTGCCTGGCCAGAGCGTCCGGTTGATCCTCCGAGACGAAGGTGTACGAGTCCGGCACCTCGACGATTTCCGCGTCCGGCAAGACCTCCGCGAGGCGGTGCGCGAGGCTGATCGGGAAGAGCCTCTCCTCAGGCGGCCATACCAGGAGCACTGGACGCTTGAACTGGCGCAGCTTTTCGGCCGCGGCCAGGGTGTGGCTTGAGTCGACGGTGCGCAGGAACTTGCGCAAATCCCTTCGCAGGCCAGGGGATTTCCGCAGCTTTCCCAGGTACTCCTGCGCGATGTCCGGCGGCAGCGGGCGCTTCGTGACCCAGCCGAACAGCAGCGGCAATCGGTACAGCGCCTTGATTCGCAGCAGTTGGCCGAGAACGGCCATCGAGCCAGGGACCCGGGCGATGGCCGGCAGGGGCTGGAAGATCGGCGGGAAGAAGTATTCGAAGCTGTCCGACGGCGTCAGCACGACCCGGCCGACTCGTTCCGGGTAGCGCGCGAGCAGCAGTTGCGTGATGGCGCCGCCGGTGTCGTTGGCGACCAGGATGACGTCTTCCAGGTCGAGCGCGGTCAGGAAGTCGCCGAGGAGGGTGGCGAGGCCGGGGGCGCTGAGGTCGGCGTCCGAGCGCATCGGGACCGAGTGGGCGCCCAGCGGAAGATCCGGTGCCAGGCAACGGAATCCGGCGTCCGCGACAGCGGGGGTGACCTTCCGCCACAGGAGGGCGTTGGTGAGCACGCCGTGCACGAACACGACCGGACGGCCGCGTCCGCGTTCGAAGTACCGGAGTTCGCCTTGGGGGAGGTTGACGTGCCGGGCGGTGCCGAGTCCTTCGTGTGCGTTCATGCTGGCGAAGATACATACATGCAGTCTGTATGTAAATTACCTCTGAGGTAATGGCCGGCCTGACCAGGGAGAATGGGCTACCGCGGGCCCATCCGCTGGGTGATCCGGTCGAAAAGATCGTCCAGCGGTTCGCGGACCTCCTGGCCGAACTCGGTGAGCCCGTAGGTGACCTGAGGCGGCGTGGTCGGCTCGACGTGCCGCCAGACGAGGCCGTCCTCGACCAGGCTGCGCAGGGACTGGGCGAGCATCTTTTCGCTGATGCCCCGGATGCTCTCGCGCAGTTCGTAGAACCGGAGTTCCTTGTCCCGCAACGAGATGAGGATCCAGATTCCCCACCGGCTGGTCACGTGGTCGATCACCGCCCGCGCCGGGCAGTCGGTGTGAAACACCTCATAGCGCGGCTGCGGGACGGCCGGGGTGAACTGCGCGCTTCCTGTCACGTATCGAGCTTACCCAAAGGTATGTCCTTACGAAGAGTAAGCAGGTCGGCCTAGCGTCGGTCGCCTACCGAAGGAGCGATTCATGATTGTGGTGACCGGGGCGACCGGAAACATCGGCAGGCCGTTGGTGCGGGCGTTGGTCGACGCGGGCGAGCAGGTGACGGCGGTGTCGCGGCGGGCCGCGGAGGTGCCGGACGGTGTCCGCCATGTCGTGGCGGATCTGGCAGATCCGGCCAGTCTCGAACCCGCGCTGACCGGCGCGAAAGCGTTGTTCCTCTTGCTGTCCGGCGATTTGCACGCCGTCGGAGCCAACCCGGCCGACCTCATCGCGAAGGCCGCGGACGCCGGGGTCCGCCGGGTCGTGCTGCTGTCGTCGTTGGGTGTGGCGACCAGGCCGTTCGGCACGACGCGGATCGCGATGCGCGAGCTGGAGGACGTGCTGCGGGAGTCCGGCCTCGACTGGGCCATCCTGCGGCCCGGCGGGTTCGACTCCAACGCGCTGGGCTGGGCGGAATCCGTTCGCACGCAAGGAATTGTCGCCGCGCCGTTCGGCGACACCGGGGTGCCGATCGTCGACCCCGCGGACATCGGGGAGGTCGCGGCCGCGTGCCTGGTGGACGACCGGCACGTCGGCGGCGTGTACGAGCTGACCGGGCCGGAGGTGATCACCCCGCGTCAGCAAGCCGAGGTGCTGGCTGCCGCGCTCGGCAAGCCGGTGCGGTTCCACGAGCTGACCCGGGCCGAGGCCAAGGCGTTCATGACTCAGAGCGTGCCGGGCGAACTCGCCGACGACACGCTGGACATCATCGGCTCGCCGAATCCGGCTGAGTTGCGCATCAGCCCGGACGTCGAGCGGGTCCTCGGCCGCCCGCCGCGTTCCTTCGCCGATTGGGCGGCTCGCAACGTCGCCGCGTTCCGCTGAGGTTTACTCGGCAGAGGCGCACCGCGAGCACAGGCCGGACTCTGCTTCCTCGGCGGATTCCGTTGGCGCGCCGTCGATTGCTTCCAGCCGGCCGCATTGGCGGCACAGCAGATGCCGGTGGTCGAAGCCGGACAGCTCGTACCGTTGGGCGACGCCGACGTGGTCGAAGCGGTGGACGAGACCGGCGGTGACCCCGGTGGTCAGCACGTCGTGGACGCCCCTCGTGGACGCCATCGACAGCCGTTCGCGGACCAGCGGCAGCAGCTCCGCGACGGTCACGTGCGGGTTTTCGGCCAGCACTTCCAGCACGACCTGCCGGGCGGTCGTCACGCGCAGGCCGGCGCGCCGGAGCCGGGTGCCGGCGTCGGCGCTGGACGGGAGGGGTGCGGAGGTCGTGAGCACGCTTCCTTTGTAGTCCGCAAAGTTGATCCAGTCAAATGTAAGATCGGGTCAACTCTGCGGACTGTGAGCCACTGCACGCCAGAATTGATTCGGTCAAGTCTGGGGGTACCATCCGGGCCATGGACGAGTTCGGGGCGCGCCTGCGCGGCAAGGGCCTGCGCAACACGCCGCAGCGGCGTGCGGTGCTGGCCGCGGTCGCGCGGACCCCGCACGTCACGGCCGCGGAGATCGCGACGGTGCTCGACGCCGACGGGGCCGTCGGCGCGTTGTCCAGGCAGGGCCTTTACAACGTGCTCGACGACCTCGTCGGCGCCCGCCTGCTGCGTCCGCTCGAACCGGCGGGCTCGCCGGCGCGGTTCGAACTCGAAACCCACGACAACCACCACCACCTGGTCTGCCGCGGCTGCGGCCGGATCCAGGACGTGCCGTGCGCGATCGGAGCCGCGCCGTGCCTCGAACCCGGGCCGGTGCCCGGTTTCCGGGTGGACCAGGCGGAGGTCACGTGGTGGGGGATGTGCGCGGAGTGCGAAGCCAAGGCTTAGTCGTGAGTGGCGGGGGGGGGGGTGACCCGGGGCCGCAAGCCCGAAAGCCCTCCCCCCACGAAGTCCTTCACTCCCATTGCCCAGACCAACCACCCGCAAACCAGTTTCTGTGTTC
>NZ_JBVKDT010000013.1:69473-251359 GCF_055633655.1 Amycolatopsis sp. NPDC114503
GGGGACGGGGAGGGCAAAGCCAGTTTTGCGGTGGGGTTGACCTCCCTCTCCCCCCCCCCCCCCGCCACTCACGAGACCCTTAACGCAGCGAGTCCTGCAGCGCCGCGAGCCCGACCGGCCCGACGGCCAGCGCGTCGCGGTGCCACTGGCGCAACGTGAATCCGGGTTTGGCGGCGGCTTCGGCGCGCGCCTGCAGCCACGCGCGTTCGCCGATCTTGTACGAGATCGCCTGGCCCGGCCAGCCGAGGTACCGCACGATTTCGGCGTGCACGCGGTGTTCCGCTGCCAGTCCGCGCTCGTGCAGGAAGCGGCACGCGGTGGCGAAATCCCAGCGGGAACCGTCCGGCAGCGGCAGATCGAGGTGCGAGCCGAGGTCGATCACGACGCGTGCGGCCCGCAACGCGGAACCGGCGAGCATGCCGAGCCGGGTGCCGCGCTCGGAGAACCAGCCCAGTTCGTCGGCGAGACGTTCGGCGTACAGCGCCCAGCCTTCCGCGTGGCCGCTCGCTGAATGGACGCGCGCGTAACGGCTCACCGAGTCCCCGGCCAGGCCCGCGACGCCGATCTGCAGATGATGTCCGGGAACGCCTTCGTGGAACACCGTCGTCAGCTCGGACCAGGTCGCGAAGCGTTCCCGTCCGCCCAACGGCCACCACGTGCGGCCGGGACGAGTGCCGTCCTCGGCGGGACCGGTGTAATACGGCGAACCCGACGCGGAGCCGTACGCGAGGACAACGTCCAAGGCGCGCAACGGTTCCGGGATGTCGAAGTGCTCGCGTGCGGCGTCCAGCGCGCTGTCGTGCGCCGCCCGTAACCAGTCCAAATAGGACTGTTCACCGTTCACTGCGCACTCTTCGTCCAGCCGCGCGAGAACTTCCGCCACGCTCGCGCCAGGCTGGATTTTCGCGACCTCAGCGGCGATTTCCGTCTCGATGCGCTGAAGTTCCGCCCAGCCCCATTCGTAGGCTTCGGCGAGATCAAGGTCCGCGCCAAGGGAAAGCCGAGCCGCGACGGCGTAGCGTTCCGCGCCGACGCCGTCGGTTTCGGTGGCGTGCGGGGCGTAATCCTCGCGCAGGAACCGGGCGAGCGCCGAGTAACCGCGGTGGGCGGCGTCGGCACCGGCACGCAACTCGCCGGCCTGCGGCCCGTCGCCGTACTCCTCGACGAGTGCATTGTGGACACCGGCGTAACGCTCGGCCTGAGCCGCCGTTTCCAGCGCCTGCCGACGGGCCGCGCGCAGACCGCGGTCGAGACCGGCCTGCAGCGTTTTCTGCCAGCCGGAAAGCATCGTTTCGACGCCGGACATCCGGACCGCGAGGACGTGCCAGTCGTCCGCGTCGCGGCGCGGCAGCAGCCGGACCGAATCGGCGATCGAACTCAGCGTGCCGAAATGCGCCTGTACCTGGCGGAACGGCTCGTCCAGCTCGTGCCAGGCCAGCTGCGCTTCGAGGCTGTCCCGCAGATGCGCGGACGCGATCCGGTCCGCGCGGGACCCGGGATTCAGCGTCGCGAGCGAGGCGAGCGTGCGCCGGGCCAGGTCGGCGCGGGCCGCGAAACCGTCCGGGGTGAGGTCGGTGAGCGCGGTCGCGTCGGTGGTCACGCCGTCCAGGGTCGCGGCGATCGGGTCGAGCGCTGCCTCAGCCGTGACGTGGTCGGCGGACAGCTGAAAAATCGGGGTCACGCCGCCACGTTAGCCGGGAGCCGCCGCCCGAATATAGAGACGTTAGCGGGGTCTGGCTGCTGGTATGGAGGATGCCCGCGCCGGTCTTCCGGCGCGGGCATCCGGGGGAAAAAGCTCAGTCGGTGCCGGATTCCATCGCGGCGCGGTCGAGCAGTTCGACGTCGTCGGCCCGGCCGCGGGACGCGATCGTCTCGGCCCCGCCCTCGGCCATCGCGCCGATCAGGCCGGTCGCGGCCGCCTGCGCGGCGCCGATCAGCTTCGGGTGCGAGTTGCCGCCGACCATGCCGAGGCTCGCGTACTGCTCCAGCTTGGCGCGGGAGTCGGCGATGTCGAGGTTCCGCATGGTCAGCTGGCCGATCCGGTCGACCGGGCCGAACGCGGAGTCCTCGGTGCGCTCCATCGACAGCTTGTCCGGGTGGTAGCTGAACGCCGGGCCGGACGTGTCGAGGATCGAGTAGTCCTCGCCGCGCCGCAGCCGCAGCGTGACCTCGCCGGTGATCGCGGTGCCGACCCAGCGCTGCAGCGATTCGCGCAGCATCATCGCCTGCGGGTCCAGCCAGCGGCCCTCGTACATCAGCCTGCCGAGCCGGCGGCCCTCGTTGTGGTAGCTGGCGATGGTGTCCTCGTTGTGCACCGCGTTGACCAGCCGCTCGTACGCCGCGTGCAGCAGCGCCATGCCCGGGGCCTCGTAGATGCCGCGGCTCTTGGCCTCGATGATCCGGTTCTCGATCTGGTCGGACATGCCGAGGCCGTGCCGGCCGCCGATCGCGTTGGCCTCCAGGACCAGGTCGACCGCGGTGCCGAACTCCTTGCCGTTGATGCTCACCGGACGGCCCTGCTCGAAGCCGATGGTGACGTCCTCGGGCGCGATCTCGACCGACGGGTCCCAGAACCGCACGCCCATGATCGGCTCGACGATTTCGATGCCGGTGTCGAGGTGCTCCAGCGATTTCGCCTCGTGCGTGGCGCCCCAGATGTTGGCGTCGGTGGAGTAGGCCTTCTCGGTGCTGTCGCGGTAGGGCAGGTTGTGCGCCTGCAGCCACTCGGACATCTCCTTGCGGCCGCCGAGCTCGCCGACGAACGCCGCGTCGAGCCACGGCTTGTAGATCCGCAGGCCCGGGTTGGCCAGCAGGCCGTAGCGGTAGAACCGCTCGATGTCGTTGCCCTTGTAGGTGGAGCCGTCGCCCCAGATCTGGACGTCGTCCTCCAGCATCGCGCGCACCAGCAGGGTGCCGGTGACCGCGCGCCCGAGCGGGGTGGTGTTGAAGTAGGCCCGGCCGCCGGTGCGGATGTGGAACGCGCCGCAGGTCAGCGCGGCGAGCCCCTCCTCGACGAGGGCTTCCTTGCAGTCGACCAGCCGCGCGAGCTCCGCCCCGTAGGCGTGCGCGCGGCCGGGGACGGACGCGATGTCGGGTTCGTCGTACTGGCCGATGTCGGCGGTGTAGGTGCACGGAACCGCACCCTTGTCGCGCATCCACGCCACCGCCACGGACGTGTCGAGGCCGCCGGAGAACGCGATGCCGACCCGCTCGCCGACGGGAAGGGAAGTGAGCACCTTGGACATAGGAATGATTATGCACGACGATGTATGAACGTGCATCCCCGGGTGGTGTGAACTCGCTCTCCCGGGCTTCGCGCGGGTCCCGTCGTTCAACGCTCGTACAGCCGCTGCCGCCACCAGGCGGCGGCATGCCAGAGGCTGAGGGAACTCGCTTTCGGGTCGGGCAGGGTTCGCCGCCGGAACTCGTCGTCGAGAGGAGCGAGGACCCGGCGCAGTTCCGCACGGGCGCGGAGGGGGAGGGCTCGCAGGGCGACTTCCAGTTCGTCGCGGGCATCGACTGGATCGCAGCACGGACAGTCGGTCCACGGCAGATAGAGCCAGCGGCCGGGCTGGCGCAGGAAACGCCGGTATCGGTCGAGTGCTGGGGAAACGCGTTCGGCCCACAGATCGCGGGCCTCGGGTCGATCGGCGCGCACCGCGCCGGGGGTCCTACGAGGCATTGCCCCTTCGGGTCGACATCATGCGGAGAGGATGCCACATCCGCTGCTGAGCGGTCAGTAAGTCCGGCCTTTCCAGCCGGTCCGGCGGCGGGCCGAGTCCAGCGTCATGAGGGTGTACAGCGCCGCGGTGAACGGCAGCAGCAAGCCCGCGACCAGGGGCTGCCGGTAATACCGGGCGACCGGGACGAACGTCGCCGCCATCAGGAGCCATGCTGCGGCGGCTTGCCACGAACCGGTCAGGGCGAGCACCGGCGGGGCGAGGAAAACGGCGATCATGCCGACGACGGTCCCGGCCAGCAGGAGCGGCGAATGCCGGAGCTGGGTGTAGGCGCTGCGGGCCACCATCTGCCACAGGTCCGCGAGCCGCGGATACGGCCGGACACTTCGGACTTTCGAGGCATAGCCCAGCCAGATCCGGCCACCTGCGGACGCGACCGCGCGGGCGAGTGCGACGTCGTCGATGACTGCTCCGCGGATTGCCTCGATTCCGCCAGCGCGTTCGAGCGCTGAGCGGCGGACGAGGACGCACCCGCCGGCTGCCGCGGCGGTGCGCCAGCGGGCGGAGTTCACGCGGCGAAAGGGGTAGAGCATCGCGAAGAAGTAGACGAAAGCGGGCACGATCAGCCGTTCCCAGAACGTTGCGGTGCGCAGAACGGCCATTTGAGATACCAGGTCCCGGCCGCTGGTGGAAGCGGCGACGAGAGTCTCCAGCGAACCGGGGTCGTGTGAGATATCAGCGTCCGTCAACAGAAGGAAGTCGGCGTCTCCTGCTTCGCGGACGCCATGCGCGACGGCCCAGAGTTTCCCGGTCCAGCCGTCCGGCGGCTCGCCGGGGCTCGTGACGGTGAGCGGGAGTCCATTGGGGACAGTCAGCGAACGGGCGGCTTCGGCGGTGCCGTCGGTGCTGCCGTCGTCTACGAGGATGACCCGCGCGTCGCCGGGATAGGTCTGGCGGAGCAGCGTGGGCAGGGTTTCCGGAAGCAGCTCCGCCTCGTCGCGGGCGGGGACCACGATGGCGACTGACGGCCAGGAGTCCGGCTGGACCAGCGACGGAAGCCGTTGATCGGTGCGCCAGAACCAGCTGTGGCACAACGCGAGCCCGGTCCACACCGCCAGCGTCGCCCACGCGAGGACCGTGCTCATGCGCGGAGTGTAGTGACTGGAAGCAAACTGACAGGTCGCTCCCAGCGGACTCATAGATTCGCGGCTGAGACTGGGTGTTCCCACCACCGGAGAGGACACCCGGCATGGACCCGAACATCAGGAGACGGCAAGAGGAACGGGCGCGCGTCCGGCATCGGACAGCGTTCGTCACGGCGGTCGCGGCAGTGCTCGGAGTCGCGGCGGCCGGCGGCATCGGATACGGGCTGACGGCGGCTGGCTCGGCCAGCGGGACCACCTCGACCGGTGGCACTTCGACCGGCAACGGCACCTCCTCGACCGACAGTGGAACCGGGTCGGACAGCGGGGCCGGGTCGAGCACCTCGGGCCAGGACCAGCTGCAGGTGCCGGCGCAGGATCCCGGATCTGGTTCCGGGCACGCGCACACCGGGTCGGGTGCGTCGTGACCGGGCCGTATTCGGCCGCGTTCCCCGCGCTCGGCACGACCGCGCGGGTGCTCGTCACCGAGGAGGCCGCGCTCGGCCCGGCGACCGCGTTGCTGCGGACGCGGCTCGCCGAACTCGATCGGGCATGCAGCCGATTCCGGACGGATTCGGAAATTTCGGCACTCCACCGTGCCGCGGGCCGGGAGGTGGAGGTGAGCCCGCTGCTGGCCGACGCACTGTCGGCGGCCCTGCGGGCTTCGTGGCTGAGCGGGGGACTGGTCGATCCGACGGTCGGCGGGTCGATGGCCGCACTCGGCTACGACCGGGATTTCGCCGAGATCGCCGACGGACCCGCCGTGGCCCCAGTCCCCGCGCCGGGCTCGCATTGGGTGCTGTTCGAACCGGCTCGGCGGACTGTCGTACTGCCGCGCCGCGTAATGCTGGATCTCGGCGCGACCGCGAAAGCGTTTGCCGCGGACCGGACTTCCGCGGAGATCGCCGGGCGCACCGGCTGCGGCGTGCTGGTGAACCTCGGCGGCGACCTCGCTGTCGCTGGTCCGGCTCCGGCCGGCGGCTGGCAAGTGGCGATCGGCGACGACCATCGCGACGCGGTTGCCCACGCTGGCACGACGATCACGCTCACCAGCGGCGGTCTCGCGACCTCCGGGGTGGCCCGGCGAACTTGGCGACGCGGCGGTCGCGCGGTGCACCACATCGTCGATCCGCGCACCGGCGAATCGGCGGATCCGTGCTGGCGGACGGTGTCGGTGGTGGCGAAGTCCTGTGTGGACGCCAACACGGCGAGCACCGCTTCGATCGTGCTGGGCGTGGCGGCGTTGGACTGGCTCGGGTCGCGCGAATTGCCCGCGCGGCTGGTGAGTTCGCGCGGTGCGGTCCGGACGACGGCGGGGTGGCCTGCGGACCGCCGGGAGCGTGTGTCGTGAGTTCCGCGCTCTGGTATTTCAGCCGTGCCACCGGAATCGTCTCGCTGGTGTTCTCGACGGCCGTCGTGGTACTAGGTTTCCTCAATTCGGGAAGGTTCGCGACGCGGCGGTGGCCCCGCTTCGCGCTCGCGGACCTGCACCGGAACCTCGCCCTGGTCAGTCTCGTGTTTTTGGGCGCACACATCATCTTCGCGGTCGTCGACGGCTATGTGGACCTCAGCTGGCTCGCCGTCGTCGTTCCATTCGTCTCGGGCTACGAGCCGTTCTGGATCGGGATCGGTGCGGTAGCAGTGGATTTGCTGCTCGCCATCGTCGTGACGAGTCTGCTGAGGACCCACATCCCGCCGCGATTGTGGCGTGCGGTCCACTGGCTGGCTTATCTGTGCTGGCCGGTCGCTCTCGCGCACGGTGTCGGCCTGATCGCGTCCGACAGCGCGCGCCCGCTGCTCATCGCACTCGACATCGCGTGCCTCCTCGCCGTCCTGGCCGCCGCGAGCGTGCGGTTCGGCAGTACCAGTCCTGATACCGAGGCTCGCCGCCTCTCTCCACTTCGGAGGTGAACGTGCTTCCCTTGCACCGGAACGATCTTGCCGCCCATTTGTCCGTCCACGGTGGACTGCCTGTCCTGGATCGCGACGCACTGATCCACCAAATCGACGCCGCCGGTATCCGCGGCCGAGGCGGCGCTGGTTTCCCCGCGGCGGTGAAGCTGCGTTCCGTCGCACCGGGACGGTCCATTGTGGTCGCCAACGGCTGCGAGAGCGATCCGTTCAGCAGCAAGGATCGTGCTCTGCTTGAGCTTGCGCCACACCTGGTGCTGGACGGTATTCAGGTCGCTGCTCGCGCAGTCGGTGCTACCGAGGCTTTTCTCTGCCTGCATGAACAAAACCGGAGCGTACTGGCCGCTTTGGCCGAACGCCGCGACGCTGTGCCGGTGAAACTGGTCGCGGTCCCGCAGCGATACGTCGCCAGCGAAGAAACCGCGCTGGTCCATTTCCTGGGCACCGGCGATGCACGCCCGACCGGCAAATTCCCGCGCCCGACCGAACGCGGCCTGCGTGGACGCCCAACGCTGGTCCAGAATGTCGAAACCTTGGCCCGGTTCGCGATGGTCGCCAGAATCGGCGCGGACCGCTATCGCTCTGTCCACACCGACCTGGTCACCGTAACCGGTGCCGTCGGTCGCCCCGGTGTGTTAGAGGTCCCGGCGGACACTCCCGTTTCCGCGATCCTCGCCCGTTCCGGCGGATCCGTTACCGCACAAGCAGTCCTGATCGGCGGCTACGGCGGCACTTGGATGCCGCGCTCCCTCGCCGACCCCCTGCCGCTCGGTCGCGAACCGGGCCTGTCCTCCCTGCACCTGCTGCCCGAACCAAGCTGCGGCCTCGAGCTGACCCGGAACATTCTCTCGAGATTGGCCGCCGAATCAGCCCGCCAATGCGGCCCGTGCATGTTCGGACTCCCCGCCGTCGCCGCGGATTTCACCGACTTGCTGGCCGGTCGGGACGCAACCGGCCGCCTGGCCCGCCGACTCCCGCTCCTCAGCGGACGGGGCGCGTGCGCCCACCCGGACGGAGCGGTCCGCCTGGCCGCGGGCGCCCTGCGAGTCTTCGCGGCCGACGTCCAGGCCCACCTGGCCGCTGGCTCGTGCCGGATCACGGCAGGTGCGGCATGAGCCGCCTGACGGTCGACCCGATCGCCTGCCGGGCACACGGTTTGTGCGCGGACATCCTGCCGGAACTGATCACTGTGGACGAATGGGGTTATCCAGTGGTGCGCGGGGGAACGGTGCCGGAACCGCTGCTGCCCGAGGCCCGACGGGCGGCTGCGGCTTGTCCGGCGCTGGCGTTGCGGCTACGGAAAACGGAGTAATCGCAACGCCAGCGCCGGATTCAGCGGCGAATTAGCAACGCCACCACGCCGAAAGTGCTCCTGCAGCTGCAGTGAACCACGGGGCATAGTCGACGAAGGCCGCAACGGGATGGAACAACGAAATCTCCTAATGGGGAGGCGGTCATACGCCCAAGAAACATGGACGTCGCAAGGCGCAAGCTATCGCAACGTTCGTGCGGCCGGTGAATCGGACCTACTTAAAGTACCTGTCTGCAAGTGGAAATAGCTCGCACGGGGATACTCTCGCACGATGGAAGGTTCTTCCAGTGGCTGGGAGTAATTCACCCGTTCGTGATGGCGGACCTCCGCGGCGCGGGCATGGCGACCGTGCTTTCTCCGTCCCTGGCCTGCGGAATCGCGTGTGGATCCCGGGCCGCCGCGAGCCGTTCTTCGACGCGGTCGGCTTTGGAGTCCTTGCCGCGTCCGCGGTAAAAGGCCGCGGCGCGTCTCCATGCGTCGACGGCATCTTCATGATTGCCGCGTGAGTAAAGAATCTCGGCGAATGCTTCCAGTGCCCTGGCCTGACCGGTCGCGTTGTGGGCTCGTTCGGCCAGTTCGACCGCTTCCTGCGACAATCGCAGCGCGGCCCGGTCGTCCCGTTCGGCGGCCGCGAGGCGGGCTTGGACGGTGCGCAGCCGCATCGTGGCGGTGAGGTCGCCGGCGATCTGGTCTTGCGCCAGCCGGCAATGCCGGTGTGCGACGGCGAATTGCTCTTCTCGGAGATGGAGTTCCGCGAGCGTCGTGTAGGTAGTGGCTTGACCGGCGGTATCGCCGGTGAGCGCACGCAAGTGGAGCGCGCGGTGGTAGTGCGGCAGTGCTTTCTCGTGCTGGTCCAGTTCGGCGAGCGTCTCGCCGAGATACTGCTCCGCCTTCGCCTCGCGGACCATGTCGCCGTTGCGCTGCGCGTGCGTGATGCAGCGGCGGAAGAGGGCCATCGCTTCCGCGGGGCATCCCGTTTGCCGGTATAGCTGTGCGAAGTTGATGTTGATTGTCAACACCCCGATGGGCGACCCGTGGGTCGTGGCGAGTTCCAGCGCTTGAGTCAGGGCGTGCTCGGCCGCTTTGTGGTTGCTGAGCGTGAGATTGAGCTGACCGAGGTCGTTCAGGCTCGACGCTTCGGCATGAGGGTCCTTGTTCGCCCGCGCCGCCCGCGCGGCGATAGTGAACCCAATGCTCATTTCGTCATAAAATCCATATCTGTCAAGGGTATCCGCAATTAGGTGGGGCAACATGCAGGCTATTTCGAAGTAGTGATGCTGTTCGGCCAGTGCGGCGAGCGCGACGGCGTTCGTTCTCTCGCGCAAGACCCACCGCGTCGCAGCGTCCGGTGTCTTGAACTGCGTCGGGCGAATGCCGGGTTCGGGATCAAGCCGCGGTGGGCGGTCGCGGTGCGGGTGCGCCGTCCGGTGCGCGTGGTACGCCGTGCTGTAGTAATGCGACAGCAAGCGCCGCAACGGCTGCGAGTCGTGGTCTTGATCGCTCAGCGTCTGGGCGTACCGGTGGAAAATTGAGACAATCCGGTATCGGGCCGTGTCGCCGGGCTGGTCGATCAAGTGCAGTGCGACCAGGGTTTCCAGCGCCCGCCGGGTTTCCGCGGCGGGGCGTCCGGCTGCGGACAGCAGGGTGTCGACATGGATTTCCGCGCCAGGGTGGTGGCCGAAGAGCCGGAAAACGGCCTGGCTCGGCGGTTCGAGCATGTGGTACGACGAGGAAAACGCGGCGCGCAGACTTTGGTCGTCGCCATCGTCGCCGATGCTCAGGAGCATCTCCGGATCTCGCAGTTGGTCGAGCATCGTGCCGAGGCTCAGCCCCGGTCGGCGAGCGGCGCTCTCTGCGATGAGGGTGAGCGCGAGCGGTAAGCCGTCGCAGAGATGTGCGATTCGGCGCGCCGCGTCAGGCTCCCGGTCTCCGCGTCCGCGCAAGCGCCGGACGAACAGTTCCAGCGAATCGTGGTCGTCGAGGCGGGCGAGGCTGAGTTCGGCGAGCTCGTGCTTGCGCACCAGCGCGCTGAGGCGGCGGCGCGAGGTGACGATCACCGAGCATTCGGACAGGACGTGCAGCAACTGGTCCACGTGGTCGGAGTTCTCGGCGTCGTCGAGGACCACCAGCACCGAGCGGTCGGTTAACTGCTGGCGCAGCACTGCGGCCCTCGCTGCCGAGTTCACCACGTGGTCGACCGGATAGTGGAGGTCTTGGAGCAGACGGTCGACGATGTCGGACGGCTCGAGCCGCGGCGCCGGACCGAAGCCGTGCAGGTCGAGGTAGATCGTCCCGCCCGGGAACCAGTGCGCGGCTCGGTGTGCCCAGTGGACCGCGAGGCTTGTCTTCCCGATCCCGGGCGGGCCGCTGAGCACGACGGCGGGCGAGCGGGTCGGCGAGCCGGGGCGGAGCCACTCGTCCAGCGTTTCCAGCGCGTCGGTGCGGCTGATGAATCCGCGGAGATCGCGGGGGAGCGGGTGGGACGGCGGTGCAGCCCTGCGTATCGGGGCGGGCGGGGCAGGCGGGTTCTGGTAGCGGTCCCGGACTTCGTCGTGGAAGGCCCGCAGCACGGCGTTGGCGGTGTCGTCGGCGGCGTCGTGGAATCGCCGATGCGCGTCGAGGTAGTGGGTCTGGGCCTGTTCGGACTGTCCGAGCGCGTAGTAGATCTGGATCTGGAGCTTGACGAAGGCGAGCCGGCAGGCGTGCTCGGGGGCCAGGTCCTGCATCCATCCCGCGGCCTCGTCGGGACGCCCGAGCGCCAGCAATTGGCTCGTCAGGAATTCTCGCGCGGGAAGCAACATGGATTTGACTTTGTCCTCGCGCCAATTGCCCGCGCGTTCGGAGCGGAGTTCCGGCAGTGGCTCATCGCGCCATAAGGAAAGCGCGGAAGCAGCTGATTCGTACGCCGTTTCATGATCTCCGGAACTCGCTGTCGCGTGTGCTTTCCGCATTATTTTCCGGAAGGCGGCGACATCTACGAGACTCTCGGCGAGGTCGATCAGGTAGCCGTCGCCGGACCGGGTGATCGAGGCGGGCACGTCCGCTTCGTCGAGGGCGGGACGCAGTCGATGGACCGCCTTGTACAGGGCTTCTTGCGGGTTTCCTGGCAGGTCGTCGTCCCAGAGCCAGGAGATGAGGGTGTCCTGGGAAAAGCGCTGCCCCGGCCGGGTGAGCAGGATTCCGAGAATATTCCGGGTTTGCCGCTGACCCCACTGCTCATTCATCTTCCCGTGCATCCGCACCGCAGTCTGCCCGAGAATTCCGTAGGCGAAGTCCATTCGACGTCCCTCCCTCGTCGATTGCCCAGTTTCGCATTGATCCGGTCGATCGGCGACCGCTTTCGAGATAACGATCATCCGGGAATTGTCTTGTCCGGTTTCGGTCCGCTTTGTGTCCAGCGGCGGGAAGTCCCCGGTCAGGACCGCGCCGCAGCCTCGCTTCGTCGGCTTCTGGACGGAGGGGATGAAGATGGCGCACGACGTGTGGGTCCGCGGTCCGATCGGCCTCGACGCCGCTTCGCGGGTGACGCGGCCGGGCTGCCGCACCGTGCTGGCGGTCGTTCCGACCGTGACGGCGGGGACGCGGCTGTTCGAACTGATCTCGCTGCTCGAACGGGATCTGCGGGTGCAGGTGATGTTCACCGTGCCGCACAGCATCGACCGGTGGGCCGGGGTCGAGGAGTACGTGCGGGCGCAGCACGGGCTGTTGCTGCCCTGGGAACAGGCAGCGGCGCATCGGTTCGACCTGGTTCTGGCAGCCAGTCACCGGCATCTCGACCAGGTGCGCGGGCCGCTGCTGCTGATCGGGCACGGGGTCGGGCAAGTTGGGCCGCGCCGGTTCAGCCGCAAGGGCGGGGCGACGGTCGAGACGACCGGACTGGACCGGGAGCTGCTCACCTTTCGGGGGCGGGTGCTTCCGGCGGTGCTGGGTCTCGCCACCGAATCGGAGGTCGAAGTGCTGCGCGAGCGGTGCCCGGAGGCGGTGCCCGCGGCGGTCGTGGCCGGTGACCTCTGCCTTGACGGGATGCGGGCGGCGAGCGGGCGGCGGGAGCGATACCGGCGGGCGCTGGGCGTCGGCTCGCGACGGCTGGTGGTGCTGAGCTCGACCTGGTTCACTGACTCGGCGTTCGGCCGTGTCCCGAGGGTGTACGAAGCGATCGTGAACGCGCTGCCGAAAGACCGTTACGCGGTGGCGGCCGTGCTGCATCCGAACGTCTGGGCGGTGCACGGCCGGCGTCAGGTCACCGCCTGGCTGGGCGGGTGCCGGGGGCTGCGGGTGATCCCGCCCGAGCAGGGATGGCAGGCGACGATGATTGCGGCTGACTGGGTGATCGGCGACCACGGCTCGACCACGTGCTACGCGGCTGCCATGGGGAGGCCGGTGACGCTCGCCGCTCTTCCGGAGGGACAAGCACGAGCCGGAAGCGTCGCGGACATCGTGCGGGCGCGGACGAAGCCGTTGGATGCGGGCCAGCCGCTCGAACGCCAGGAGAAAGCCGCGATCGCCGCCGCCCCGAGGCTCGCCGCGGAGGTGCTGCCGGTCGTCAGCACGAGGATCGACTGCTCGGCGGGGATTCTGCGGTCGGCGATGTACCGGCTTCTGGAGTTGTCCGAACCGGACACGCTGGCGTATCCGCCGTTGCCCGCGGTGCCCCGGCCGTTGCCTGGGCGGAACGCGTGACCGCCGGGTTCGCGCGCGTGCGGCTCGCGCTGCCCGGACGGCGCGCGGTGCCTGTGCGGGTCGTCGACGTTGATCGGGCCGGACCCCGGCTGTCGGCCAGCGCGGACGTCGTGGTCCGGATTCGGACCGTCACCGCGACGAGCCGCGAGGCCGACGAGTTGAGAGCGGAGTGGCCGGGGGCGATCGCCGCGGCGGTGTGCTGGCCGGGCGGGGCGGTGTGGTCAGTGCGGCGGCTCGCCGGAATCCCCGCTGAGCCGGCGGATCTCGTCGAGATGGCGCTGGGCGCTTGCCTCGTCGCCGTGGCCGCGTTCGAGGTCGGCGAGCGCGGTGAGGACCTCGGTCTGGAAATGCGGTGACTGGAGGCGTTCGACGCCTTCGAGTGCCTGCAGGAGTTCGGTGCGCGCCCGGCGGTAGTCGCCCCGCCGGGCGTGGATCGAGGCGAGCAGGATGACGGCACGCGCGTACTGGGCGGCGTCGTCCGCCTCCGCCATGATGGCGGCGGCTTCGGCGAGTTCCGGCAATGCCTCGTCTTCCCGCCCTAGTGTGATCAGCAGTTCGCCACGACGGCGTCGGGCAAGGCCGACCCCGCGAGGAAGCCCGATTTCAGCGTGTTTCTCCGCGCTGCGCTCGTATAGTGCCAGCGCGCCTTCGAGATCGCCGCGACCTCGGGCGTCCCGGGCTATCCGGGACAGTGCCGTGGCCTGCGTCGGACCATGGTGCTCCCGCTCGCCGATCTCGAGCGCCGCGGTGTGCTGGGCGGCGGCCTTGTCGAACTGCCGCAGCTGGTCGTAAACGTAGCCGACCTGGCTGTGCAACCGGGCTTCGGCCAGCGGCTGTGCGCATCGCCGGGCCGCCTCGATCCCGGCCGTGCACAGCTCGAGGAACGATTCGTAATCCCGGTGGTGCAAGAAAAATCCCCACGACGCTTCGGCGAGCTGCCACAGTTCCTCGTCCCATCCATGGGCCGAGGCGGCGTTCGCGACGGCGTTGATGACTGATCGGTCTCGGCGCCACCAGTTCACCGCGTGGTCCCGGTCGGTGAAAGACCCTGCCGCCGCAACGGTTTCGGACGCGAACGTCGGCCGGAACGGGTGAATGAGCGTGCTCGCGGTGACGGTCTGGTCGCGGTACCAACGGATGTAGCGGTGCACGAGGTAGTCCCGGTCGGCCTCGGCGTCCTGGCGTTCCGCGCGCACGCGGGCGTCGTGGCGGACGACATCGTGCTGTGCCACGGTTTCGTCCTCCAGTTCGTGGAGGAGGTTGGCTTCGATCAGCTCGTCAACGGCGTCGTCCAGATGGGCGGGCGAACTCTGGAGCGTGTCGGCGAGCGCGTCGACGGCGTGATGCGGGCCAGGCAGGATGCCGCAGGTTCGGTAGAGCCGGGCCGCCGAGTCGTCGAGGGCGGCGTACGAAGCGTCGAAAACCGTGGCGATATCGGTGAAATCCCCGAATCGCCGGGCGCGTCCGCGGCGGGCTTCCTGGTGCGGCTGGCGTCGTGGCCGGGCGCGCAGCCTCGCTCCGGTGATGGCGAGAGCCAGAGGGAGGCCGGCGCAGGCGGTCAGCAGGTCACGTGCGTCCTCGTGGCTGATCTGCCGTTGCCCGGCGCGGGCGAGCACCTCGCGCGCAGGCTGGTCCGGAAGCGGGCTGAGCGGAAGGATTTCCGCGCCGTCCAGCGCGAGGCTGGTCAGCTGGGACCGGCTGGTGACGAGCACGACCGCGTTCGCGCTGGACGGCAGCACGGCGCGGGCGTCGGCGCTGTGCACGACGTCGTCGAGCAGCACAGCGAAGCGGCGATCCGCGGTCACCGCGCGGAATTCGGCGGCGCGCTGCGCGAGCGAGGCGGGGATGTCGTCGGCCGGAATGCCCAGTGCGGTCAGGAAACCGTGCAGCGCGCCGCTGGCGGATTCCGCGGTTTCGGTGCCCTCGGAGGAAAATCTCGTGCACAGGATGCCGTCGGGGAACCGGGCGCGACGGGTGTGCAGCCAGTGCAGGGCGAGCGCTGTCTTGCCGATCCCGCCGACGCCGGTGAGCACGACGACCGACGGGGCGGGGTCGGACCGGAGCCGGATTTCGTCCAGCCGGGCCAGTTCCGCGGTGCGGCCGAGCAGCACGGGCGGCGCGGGCGGAAGCTGGACCGGCGCCCGCACCGGTCTGCCGGACGCTACAGTGGCCCCTGGCCGCGCTTCAGTCATTCCACACCCCCGATTATTCCTCCTTACCTGTTCCGGGCGGCAAAAGAAACCTGAACGAGTCAGGAATCACCCACCCAATACGGCGGTCAGGGGCGCGGGGTATCGCTGGGTGCGCGCCGTTCGAGCGCGTTCTGCCCGCCATGGGGACGGATGGTCACTTTTTCCCGCAGCAGCAATCGGCGGATAGTTCCATAGGACGCCTGATGCGCGTCCGCGATGCTCTGAATAGTAGAGCCAGATTGGTACTCATGGACTATCCGAGGTATGTCGAGTTCGCGGCGCACGCCTTGCCGGATCTCGGGCAGAACCGCGCCTTCCTGCCGCAGCAACCGTCCGGTCCAGCTGAGCGACAGCCCGTGTTCCCGGGCGATCTCGGTGATCGACGCGCCGGCTCGCCAGGATTCGAGCATCCGGCGGTTTCGCTCGGCCCGATTCGTACGTGCCTCGTCCGGAGTGTCCATGCAGGCGCTCCCGCTGCTGGGACTGAGCGTGCTCGACCTTCCATTATCGGCCTCGCGGAGCTGGACTGTGAACCTACGAACGTGGCACATGCGCGGGAGATTGTTTGTCTGCAAAAGGTGACGCAAGAGTGTGCCGGAGCGAAGTGAATATTCAGGATTGTCAGCGGATTATTCCTGAAAGTGTAACGATTTGGCTAATAGGGCGAGAAATCCGCCGCCTGCTCAGTGCGGCACCCACAACGTGACCCGGGTCCCGTGCCCCGGCGTCGATTCCACCTGTCCGGTGCCGCCGACCTCCGCCAGGCGCGCTTCGATCGACTGCTGGATGCCGAATCCCGGGCCGCGTTCGCGGACGTCGAAGCCGCGGCCCTGGTCTCGCGCGACCACCGCCGTCCCGCCGTCGCGTTCCTCCACCCGCAGCACGACGCGGCTGGTCCCGGCGTGCTTCACCGTGTTTCGCAACGCTTCTCGTACCGCCTCGCACATCGCGGTGCGGCGATCGGCGGAAAGACGGTCGTCGTCAGCGAAATCAGCGGCCACGAGCTGGGTGCGCAGGCCCTCGCGGGCCATGTCGGCGGCGACGTCGGCCAGTTCGACCACGAAGCCGCGTCTCGGGCGCGGTTCGATCGGTTCGGTGATGCTCCGGCGGAGTTCGGCCGCCTCGGCGTGCGCGACCGAGCGCAGCTGGGCGAGCCGTTCGGCGGCGTGGTCGGCGTCGTCGGACGGGGCAATCGCGAGCGCTTCCAGCGTCTGCAGCACGCTGTCGTGCAGCAGTCGCTGGGTGCGCTTGCGTTCGGCTTCCTGACCGCGGCGCAGGCCGATGTCGAGCGCGAACCGGGTGCCGACGCCCAGCAGCACGAGGATCCCGCACGCCACCACGATCGACACGGCCAGCGCGACGAGACAGCCGATCGACCGGTTGATCGCGAGATGGTCGTCCAGCCGCAGCCCGCCCGCCACGGTCAGCAGGAGGCGCACCGGGACGGCCGCGGCGAGCAGCAGCAACGCCGCGGGCAGCCCGGACGTCCCGGCCCACATCGCCATCGAGCCGACCAGCCACGTCCAGGTGACGTCGATCGCGAACGGCTGCACCGAGTCCGGCGCGAGCACCGCGATCAGCAGGTTCAGCGCGAGCCCCGCGCAGAGGTCCATGGCGAGCACCCGCCGCGTGCGCCGCGCGGGCAGTCCGCCGGAGCGCAGCAGCCACCACAGGAACGCGGCGTTCGCGGCGACGCCCAGCACGGCCGCGGGCAGCACCGGAACCAGTCCGGTGCTGCCGTTGGCCGCGGCGAATCCGATGAACACCTTCACGAACGCGGCGATCCGGTAGGCGACCGGAACGACGACCCAGTACCGCGCGGCGCGGGCCAGCGTCGCGTCGCCGACCGCCGCGAGGTCCTCGCCCGCGTCCGGCCGCTCCGGCGGGCTGCCGCGATGCAGCAGTGTCCGCACTAAGTCCCGGCGTGGTACGGCAAAACCCGGTCCGGGCATCGTCCCTCCCCGTGTCTTCGGCGAGGATATTCGATTGGTGTAGTCCAGTGTGGAAACGCTGGGTCACGCTCTGGACATGGTTAGCCGCCACAGCATCGTCCGCTCCCGGGAGCGGTGCGCGTGCAAGGGATCGGCACTGTCCGTGGCGCTTCGGTGCCGTGGCGTGGTTTGCCGCCGACCCGCGACTTCGAGGCCGGCCGCGGAGATCCGGCCGAGCAATTCGGCCCGCGTGCGCAGGCCGAGGTGTTCGGCGAGGTCCGACAGGATCAGCCAGCCTTCGCCGTGCGGCGTCAGATGGCCGGGAAGGCCGTCGAGGAAGCGGTTCAGCATGGCGGACGAGGCGTCGTAGATCCCGAGTTCCAGCGCCGAAGCCGGGTTTCCGGGCAGCCAGGGAGGATTGCAGACGACCAGATCGGCACGCCGTTCGCCGGGCCAGAGGTCGGCTTCGACGACCCGGACCCGGTCGGAAAGGCCGAGTCGCCGCAGGTTGTCCCGTGCGCAGCGCACGGCGCGCGGGTTCAGGTCGGTCGCCACCACTTCGGCGGCGCCGCGCCGGGCGAGGATGGCGGCGAGCACTCCGGTACCGGTGCCGAGATCGAAGACTGTCGGGGAACCCTTGCCCGGCAACGGTTCCCGCGCGACAAGATCGAGGTATTCGCTGCGGGTCGGAGCGAACACGCTGTAGGCGGGATACAGGCGAGCGTTCAAAGCCTTGATATGTATGCCTTTCTGGTGCCATTGATAAGCGCTCAGGGCGCCGAGCAGCTCACGCAACGAGATCAGCGACCCCGGTAAACCGCCGAACGCGTGGACGCAGGCCGCTCGGATGTCGGGGGCTCGGCGGAGGTGCAGCGAATGGTCGTCCTCCACGGAGACCAGGACTTTCCCGAGCAGCGCCGCGCGTTCCGAGCGCGCGGAACGCACCTCGGCGAAAGAACCTGAGCGCTGCGGAAGCCGGCGGTCCATGGCGCGCACGAGCTGTCGCGCGTTCGGAAAGTCGCCGCGCCACAGCATTCCGGTGCCGGCGCGGGCATAACGCAATGCCGCGGCGGCGGTCAGCCGGTCATCGACGACGACAATGCGGCCCGGCGGCGGAGTTCCGTTTCCGGAATGCCAGCGGGCGGTGTGGGTGTTTCCGTTTTCGGTCCACTGAACGGTGGACATGAATGCTCCCGGGAAGGGTCGAAGGGCCAGTCAGCCGTCGACGCTTCGCAGAGAGCAGGCGAGGATTCCCGCCGGTCAAGACAGCGGCGTACCCGCGTGCTCCCGCGAAACGCGGGAGAAGCGGTCGCCGAGAACCATGCCCATCAGCACGGCACATCACTTCCTTCGAAAACTCAGTGGTGCGTAACGGAATGGTGCGTCGTCCCGGTGCTGTGGCCCTTCGTCGCGAAGAAGTAGACGATCGCCGCGATCACGATCAGCGCGAGCACCACCGCGACGGCGATCTTGGCCTTGCTCCACGGACGCTGGCCGTGGATTTCGCCGGTGCGGCCGTTGACGAGGATCTGCCAGTTCTTCCCGGCGTACACATAGGTCGCGACCCACACCGGGAGCAGCATCAGCTTGAAGGTCACGTTGTTGTGCTGTGTGTCGACCGAATTCAGCTGCTGGGTGTCGCCGCCGATGTCGTGTTTGCAGTCGTCGGCGATGACCGGAGCCATCCGGTTTTTCGCCTCTTCGAAGCCGTTCTCCGGTTCCACGTCGTACCGCAGCGCGAAGTGTCCGGAGAGGAACTGCGGCTGGTACGGCGCGGAGTCGAGCAGCGGCCACGGCGCGAGTTTGTCCAGCTCCGGCAGCGGCAGCTGGGTGCTCGCCGGCACCAGGACGTCGTCGAAGTTCCGCGCGACCCGCCCGCGCGCCGGGTACCAGCGAGTATGGCGAACTTGGCGCGTCTTGCGCTCGCCGTTCTCGTAGTAGCTCTCGGTGACGTAGTAGTACTCGCCGCGCGCGCCGGTGTAGACCGAAACGGTCTGCGAGTCATACGTCCAGTGCGGGATGTACGTGCTCTTCGTCGACTCGGCGGTGGTGACCTTCTTCAGTGCGGTCGGCGCGAACCAGCGCGAGGACGTCCACTTCTTCAGATGCGTGCTCACCGCGGGACGGTCGAACGCGAACGGCAGCACGCCCTCGGGCACCAGCTGACCGGACGCGCCCGGATCGATCACCAGCGGCGCGCCGCAGAACTGGCACATGCTGGCGGTCTCGTTCGTTTCCGTCCTGGCCGCGCACCGCTGGCACACGAAGACGTACTTGCCGATCGACCCCACCGGCTTGCGCGCCAGGTTCGCCAGCTCGGCGAACGGGATCTCGCGGATCTCCCGCTCCCCGGCGGCGATCTCCTGCCGGAATCCGCAGTACGGGCACTGCATGGCGGTCGTGCCCGGCGCGAACTCCAGCCGCGCGCCGCAGCCGCCGCACGGATAGGTCGTGTTGGCCACGCCTTCCTGCGGGAAGCGCGGTTCAGTCATGGGTCCCCCAGAAGGTCGGTGCGGCTCAGGACGGCGGCAGCGGCGGCGGGGTCGCGCCGAACAGCGCCGACACCTCCGGCACCTGCGCGGCCGCGGTCCACTGGGCCATGCCTGCCTTCCACACCAGGGTGTCCTGGGCGAGCGTGCCCGCCGAGATCTGCTGGCCGAGGCCCGCGCGGTCGAACGGGCCGAGCTGCTGGCCGTTCGCGCCGATGAACCACTGCTCGCCCTGCGGCAGCGGCGGCGGCATCTGCGGCGGCGCCTGCTGCTGGTACTGCGGCTGCTGCGGGGCCTGCTGGTACTGCTGGGGAGCCTGCTGCTGGTACTGCTGCGGGGCGGGCTGCTGCTGCGGTCCGGCCGCGCGCTGGCCGAGCGCCATGCCGAGGCCGATGCCCAGCCCCTCGCCCGCGCCGCCCTGGTTGTTCGCCGCCGCCTCGATCGCGTTCGCGGACTGGAACTTCGTGTACTGGTCGAGGTCGCCGACCACGCCCATCTGGGTCCGCTTGTCCATCGCGGCCTCGACCTCGGGCGGCACCGAGATGTTCTCGATCATGAACTTCGAGATCTCGATGCCGACCTCGCGCAGTTCGAGGTTCAGCGCGTTCGCGATCTTGCCGGCGATCTGCTCCTGCTGGGTGACCAGGTCGAGCATCGGCACCTGGGCGGCCGCGATCGCGGGCCCGAGCTTGCTGATGACCATGCTGCGCAGGTAGTCCGACACCTCTTCGGTGCGGAACTGCGGGTCGGTGCCCGCGAGTTCCTTCAGCAGCGCGACCGGCTCGACCACGCGGACCGCGTAACCGCCGAACGCGCGCAGCCGGACCATGCCGAACTCGGGGTCGCGCAGGATGACCGGGTTCTGCGTGCCCCATTTGAGGTCGGTGAACTGCCGGGTGTTGACGAAGTACACCTCGGCCTTGAACGGCGAGTTGAAGCCGTACTTCCAGCCCTTGAGGGTGGACATGATCGGCATGTTCTGCGTCTGCAGCGTGTACATGCCCGGCGGGTAGGCGTCGGCGACCTGGCCCTCGTTCACGAACACCGCGGCCTGCGATTCGCGGACGGTGAGCTTGGCGCCCATCTTGATCTCGTTGTCGTAGCGCGGGAAGCGCCACACGATGGTGTCCCGGCTGTCGTCGGTCCACTCGATGATGTCGATGAACTCGCCGCGGATCTTGTCGAAGATGCCCACGTCTGACCCCTCGTCGTTGCCTCGTGCCCGCGGGCCACAGTACAGTGCGCGGCCCGCGCCGGATCACTCCGGCGCGGCCGCCTCGCGCCAAAAGTCCAGCATGTGCGGTATGCCACCAGGCCCGTCCACAGCGCGCTGGGTGAGAAGAATCGCCACCGAACCGGTCGAAGGCGTCAGGTAGGCGCTGGTTCCGGTGCCGCCGACCCAGCCGTAGCGGCCCGGGGCCTGCCACGGCTGCGTCGGCTCGACGTCGACCGCGCCGCCGAACCCCCAGCCCTGGCCTTCGAGGAAGACCGGGTTGGCCGCGATCTGTTCTGCGGTGAGGTGGTTGGTCGTCATCTGCCGGACTGATTCCTTCGACAGCAAGCCTTCCCCGTCGGAAAGGAGCATTCGGGCAAAGCGGTGCCAATCGTCCGCGGTGCCGGCCAGACCGCCGGATCCGGCCGGGAACGGCGGCACCTCGCGCCACTGGCCATCCGGGGCGTCGGCCAGCTCGAGGCCGTTTTCGCCGGCGCGGTAGTAGCTCGCGAACCGGTGTCGTTTGGCCTCGGGAACCTCGAACGCGGTGTCGGCCATGCCGAGCGGTTCGAACACCCGCTCGGCGAGAAAGTCCGGCAGCGACTGGCCGGACGCGCGGGCGATCAGGATGCCTTGCAGGTCAGCGCAGGTGTCATACAGCCAGGCCTCGCCGGGCTGGTGCAGCAGCGGGATGCGCGCCAGCCGGGCGAGCCACTCGTCGGGCTCCGGGCGCAGCCGGACCTCGCGGCCGTCGGTCTGCACCGTGGACAGCTCCTGGACCTGCGGCGGGGAGAAGTCCGACGGGAAGCCGTAACCGGCGCGGAAGGTCAGCAGGTCGCGGACGGTGATCGGCCTTTCGGCAGGTACGACGTCGTCGAGCGTGCTTTGCGGAGTCCGCACGACCACCGGGGCGGCCAGTTCGGGCAGCCATTCCGCGATGGGGGTGTCCAGGCCGAACCGGTCGTCCTCGACCAGCATCAGCACGGCTGCCGCGGTGATCGGCTTGGTGATGGAGGCGAGCCGGAAGATGGAGTCCCGGGCCATCGGCGCGGTGCCCTCGACGTCGAGAGATCCCACCGCGGTCACCTCGACGTCGTCGCCGCGCGCGACGAGGGCTACCGCACCTGGGACGACCCCGGACTCGACGTGGCGGCGCAGGACTTCGTGCATCATCGGTCGTTCCCTTCGCGGGCGGATGTTCCGCGGGGTGGTCGTCGCCGGGGGTTCCCGCTGGACATCCGCCCGGCGTGGATCACTCTAACGGCGCAACGCGGTGGTCGGGTCCGATGTGGACCACTTGCCCGGCCCAGTTTTCGCGCAGCCGACGGTCGTGCGTGGCGGCGACGATCGCGCCCGGGCTGGTGCCGAGGGCGTCCTCCAGTTCGTCGCACAGCGTGGGGGAGAGGTGGTTGGTCGGTTCGTCGAGCAGCAGCAGGTGCGGCGGGTCGGCGATGAGGAGCGCGAGCGCGAGGCGGCGGCGCTGCCCGACGGACAACTCGCCGACCGGCCGGGAAGCTTCGCGATTTGTCAGCAGTCCCAACGAATTCAGCGGGACGGTGGCGACGCGTTCTGGGCCCAGCGTGGCGAGGTAGGTGGCGCGGGCGGTGCGTTGCGGGCGGGCGAAAGTGGTGTCCTGATCGAGGAATCCGGTGCTCAGGTTCGGCTGTCGGGTTACGCCTTCCGCGGCGAGGTCTCCGGACAGGAGCAGAAGCAGCGTTGACTTTCCCGCCCCGTTGGGGCCGGTGACCAGCAGCCGGGTGTCGGCCCGGACTTCCAGCCGGTCTACGGAAAGCCGGTCCGGCAGGCACACGTTTTCCAGCGCGGCAAGGGTTTCCTGCGGATTCTCGACCGCCAGCGCTTTCGACCGGAACCGGAGCGGCGGCGGTGGCGCGGGGAGCTGGGCGCGTTCCCTCTCGTCCAGCCGCCGCGTCGTAGCTCGGGTCCGGCGTGAGATCTGGTTCTGCACCCGGCCGGACCGGCGGCCGAGCCCCATTTTCTCGTTGTCCGGCGCGAGGCGGCCCGGCGCGACCCGGTGCGCGGTGACGCCGAGCGCGTCGCGCAGTCCCTCCAGTTCTTCCTGTTCCTCGAGGTACTGCCGTTCCCAGCGCTCGCGTTCGGCCCGTTTCCAGTCGAGGTATTCGGTGTAGGTGCCACCGTGGCGCACCGGACCGTCCGGGGCCGGGTCGAGGTCGAGGATGTCGGTGCACACCGCGTCGAGGAACGCCCGGTCGTGGCTCGCGAACACGACGGCACCGGGGAGTTCGCGCAGCTGAGCCTCGAGAAACGCGGCGGCCTCGGCGTCCAGGTGGTTGGTCGGTTCGTCGAGCAGCACCGCCGACGGACGGCGCACCAGCAGCCCGGTCAGAGCGAGCCGTCCGCGCTGGCCGCCGGAAAGGGAGCCGAGCGTGCGCTCTCGTCCGATCCCTTCGAGCCCCAGCCCGGTCAGCACGATCTCCGCGCGCCGGTCCGCGTCCCACGCCTCGTGTTGCTGGGCCTGGTCGAGCAATTCGGCGTACTCGGCCAGAGCCGCGGCATCTTCTGGCGCTTCGGCGAGCAGCGCCGCGACCCGGTCAAGCTCGGCCAGCACCTCGCGGGCCGCGGCCAGGGCCTGATCGAGGACGTCGGCGACCGTCTCGCCGGGGTCGAACGGCATTTCCTGGTGCAGGAAGCCAAGATCCGACGGCCTTTCGACCTCGCCGCGATCCGGCGCGTCCACGCCCGCGAGCACCCTCAACAGCGTCGATTTCCCGGTGCCGTTCTCGCCGATCACCCCGATCCGGCGGCCGGGGGCGGCGGTGACCGACACTCCGTCGAGCACGCGCCGTCCCCCGAGCACCCGCACGATTTCGTGCGCGCGCAGGGCGGTCATTCCGTGATCCCGGCCGTTTCCCGCAGCTGTCCGTTTTCCAGCCGCAGCCAGCGGTCGACGCCGATCTCGGCCAGGAAGCGTTCGTCGTGGCTGACCACCACGAACCCGCCCTGGTAGGCGTTGAGCGCGCTTTCCAGCTGGCCGGCGCTGACCAGGTCGAGGTTGTTCGTCGGCTCGTCGAGCAGCAGCAATTGCGGGGCGGGCTCGGCGAAAAGAACGCACGCGAGCGTCGCGCGCAGCCGCTCGCCGCCGGACAGCACCCCGATCGGAAGATGCGCCCGCGCGCCGCGGAACAGGAAGCGCGCCAACAGATTCATCCGGTCCGCGGGCAGCATTTCCGGCGCCGCGTCGGCAAGATTCTCCGCGACCGTGCGTTCCGAATCCAGCAAATCGAGCCGCTGCGACAAATACGCGATCCGCCCGTCCGCCCGGCTGATCTCGCCCGCGTCCGGCGTGAGCGTGCCGTGCATCAACCGCAGCAACGTCGATTTGCCCACGCCATTCGGCCCGGTGAGCGCAATGCGTTCGGGACCCCGGATCGACAGATCCGCACCCTCGCCCGCGAACAGCCCGCGCACCCGGAGATGCTTGCCGTCGAACAACGTCCGCCCAGCCGGCACCGCGGTTTTGGGCAGCTCCAGGCTGATCTTCTGATCCTCCCGCAACGACCGTTCCGCCTGGTCCAGCTTGGCCTTCGCCGCGCTGACCCGCGCCGCGTGCGTGCCGTCCGCCTTCGCCGCGGACTCCTGCGCGTTGCGCTTCATCGTGCCCGCGAAGATCTTCGGCAGCCCAGCGTTGGACAGATTGCGCTTCGCGTTGCTCGCCCGCTTGTCCGCGCGTTCCCGGGCTTGCTGCATTTCGCGCTTCTCGCGTTTGACCTCTTGCTCGGCGTTGCGGATATTCTTTTCCGCGACCTCCCGTTCGGCCTGCACCGCTTGTTCGTACTCGGTGAAATTACCGCCGTAGAACCGGATTTCGTCCGCGCCAAGCTCCGCGATCCGGTCCATCCGATCGAGCAGCGCGCGGTCGTGGCTGACCACGAGCAAGCAGCCGGACCAGTCGGAAAGCACGTCGTAGAGTTGCTGGCGGGCAGTGTGGTCGAGGTTGTTGGTCGGCTCGTCGAGCAGCAGGACGTCCGGGCTGCGCAACAGCTGCGCGGCGAGCCCGAGGGAGACGACCTGGCCGCCGCTGAGCGTGCCGAGCAGCCGGTCGAGCGTGAGATCGCCCAACCCGAGCCGGTCGAGCTGCGCCCGAGTGCGGTCCTCGATGTCCCAGTCCGCGCCGATGGTGGTGAAGTGCTCCTCGGCCGCATCGCCCTCCTCGACGGCCGAGATGGCCTTGAGGATCGCGTCGATGCCGAGCACCTCAGCGACCGTGCGGTCCGCGGTGAGCGGCAGGTCCTGGGGGAGATACCCGAGAATCCCGTCGACGGTGACACTGCCTTCGGCGGGCTTGAGCTGCCCGGCGATGAGCTTCAGAAGAGTGGACTTCCCGGCCCCGTTGGGCGCGACGAGGCCCGTTCGACCTGCCGGGAAGGTGGCGGAGAGCTGGTCGAAGACGAGGGTGTCGTCGGGCCAGGAGAAGGAAATCCCGGACAGGACGATACGAAGATCGGACATGGTGAGGCCTCGCGGTGGATCGGCAGGGGTGTTGCCCTGCTGGTATTGGTGTGGACGACTTGGGTGGGGCCATCGGCGACCTTCGCTCCCGGTTTTTTTAGGGAACGACTCGACCTGGTCCGGCGGCGCGCTCGCGCCTGCCTGGGGTCGGTATGCCTCGCAGCCCGTGGGTCTTGTGGCGTATGTCGCCTGACCTGCACGGGGAACCTCCGCGCACGGCTTGAGGCCGCGCGGGGATCAGCGAGGGGCCGGTGCCGTGATGGCCCGTGCCCCGGGCTCACCCGGAGATGTCGTCTTCACCTGCCACGATCGAAATCCTCTTGATCAAGTATGCTGTCCGCTGGCCAGGATACCAGGAAGCGGACGAAGCGCATCCGGGTTCCGCTGTGGACGGGTGGTTAGAAGTACGCCAGCTTCACGCCTGGGCCGAGCTGGTCGACTCCGATCAGCTCCTCTTGCCGGCTTATCCGCAGTTTCAGCTCGCAATCCTTCAACGGGAGCAGGTCGATTGGCTCTCCTCTGCCGTGGACAGTTAGTTCAGCCAGCGTGGAGTGAGCGGCCAGCGCATCGAGGTTGCCGTCGGTGCACAGGGTGAGTTTCCGCAGGGGCAAGGCGAGCAGGGGGCCGAGGTCGGGTGCAATGTCATAGAGGAGGCTGAGCTCGGTAAGCCCTGGAAACGTGTCGGCGAACGTGCCGAGGTCGGAGACCGGCTCCCCGTAGTACTCCAATGTTCGCACCTGCCCGAGAGGTGCTGTGGCGGCGATCAGGCGCTCTCGGCACTCGTGGAGGGTCAGCTCGGTGAGATTCTCCATCACGGCCAAGACATTGAGGCTCTCGACGGAGGACAGGTTGTCCAGGGCCAGCTGGGTGAGGTGCGGGAGCTCTCCGAATATTCTGACGCTCCGCCACGCAGTAGAGCGAAACAGAACGAGTTTTCGCAGCCGTGGAAGTCGTTTCAGGACTTTCAGGTCAGTGTAACTGTGTGCATGCAAACGCAGGTCTTTTAACCCGTCGTGTTTGGCCAGAGGAGACAAGCAGACTGCAGACCGACCAGAAATGTGCAGTGCCAGGCGGCACAGGGCTGGCGCTTCCGCGATAGCGGCCAGGTTGCCGTCGAACACAGCGATTGACAGTGCCTTGAGGTTCTTCAGCCTCGGCGTATGGGGAATCAGCCGGGTATTGCGCACTCTGATGGACCCGTGCACAAGCGGTGCGTCAGCGAGCACTTCGTCGGCGTAGCGAGCCGGGTCGAAGTACTCCCAAGCCTTCGCGAGCCGAGCCTGTACAACTCTCCGCTGGTCTTGTGCGTAACTCCGCAGGAGGGGAAGCACCTCCTCGCCGGCGCACATCGTTGCCGCGGCGGTCGTCGCGTGGGCGCTCGCCTCACTTAAACCGTCAAGGGTCTCCGGCAGGTAATACAGCAACTGGCTCCCGACTGATGCCAGCGATTCAGCTTCCACGATGCTTCGCGGCGGAACCAGGTGCTCCAGAATCGCTCGCCGAACCCGCTCGATCACCTCGGACTCCACGTCCCCGGCAGTTTCCAGACATGCGGCAGCCAGAATCCGCAGTCGACGGGCGTGCCTGGGCTCGTTGTCCGCCCGGTCCATGATCTCTTTGAGCAGCTTCGTCGCCTGGTGGTGTTTTGCGTGCCCGCAGGCCATTACGACCGTCTCGCGCCAGGTGTCGAGGTGAGCATGGGCGATCAGCGCGTCGATGTACCCGGTCTCGGTTGCTTCGCTGGCGGCCAGGTATTCCTGGAAAGTCCGGTGCACGAAGTCGATCCGACCGACCACCGGAGCCCGCAACACCCCGCTGCGTTCCACCAGATGCTTCACGACCTCGTCCGCACTGCAATCGACGTTCGGCAGCGATTTCAGCCGGTACTCCAGATGGTCCTTGACCTCGGCAGCCGGCAATTCGACCTTGTTCCCCGACGTCAACCGCCAGGCCAGGTGCCCCAAGAGGACATGCTTCTGTTGTTCCGTGAGCAGCGCCGGAATGTCGCGCTCTGCGTCGCGCATGTGCACGAGCATGGACAAAGCGTTGCGATACAAGGTCATCCGGTCGCGCGGCAGCTCTGAACGATGCGCGAGATTCAACGCGCAGAGCATCGCGCACAGCAGCGGATTCGCCGCGAGCGCGCGGAGATGGGGCCGGTTGCCGAGCTGGCTCAGCAACCGGCGCTGCGCACTGGAGAGATCCGCGTCCGGACGGACGCGCGCGGCTGCTTCGTGCCAGCGGTCCACGAGCGCTTGGATGTCGGTGGCAGTCATCGGTTCCAGCACGACCGAATCGAAGCGTTCCGACGTCAGCCAGTGCTGGTCGGCGGCTGCCGTTCGGGAGGTGACCACGATCCGGGCGTCGGGGTAGCTCGAACCGAGTTCGCGCAGCCACGCCTTGACCTTCCGGCGACGGGCAGGCTCCACCTCGTCGACGCCGTCGACGAGGACGATCGCCTTGCCGCTGCGCAGCGCCTCGTCAGCCCAACCGGAAGGGACCCGATCGCGCAGCGTCGGCACAGCCAACGCAACGAAGGCTTCCGATGTCGGCAGCGGGCCGTCAGGCAGGCTGCGCAGGCGGATCGGAAACGGGACGAAACCGTTCCACTCGGCTAGCCCTCCAGTGAACGCACCGCGAGCGGCGGTGACGGCCAGCCAGTCCAGAAGGGTCGTCTTTCCCGAGCCTGCCTCGCCGCGGACGAGAGTGCGGCCCGAGCGGTGGATCGCGTCCTCGGCGCGGACGGTGCCGCCCGTCAGCCGGTCGAACCAGTCCGGTTCCTGGGGCTCTCGCCGGTGCTGCGTTTCGCCGGACACGCTCAGGCTGAGATAGGCGACCGTCAACGGCAGCGTCGGCTGGTTCTCCATCGTCAGGCCGAGCAGTTCCAGATGGTTGAGCGAGTCAGCCAGCACGCGCAGGTACTCACTTTGAAACCGTGCGTGGTCGGCGCCTGTCTCGGTCAGATTGGTCTTCGGGGCCCGGGCCAGCAGCTCCTCCAACTGGTTGGACTGCTGATTCAGCCGCTTCAACACCTCAGCCAACGCGGTCGGCTGGAACGACGGCAGATGCCGCACGATCAACACCAGTTGACGGCACGACTGGTCCAACGCCACGTCGTACAACGCCGCCCCGGCAGCCGAGAGGAACTCATGAGCCGGGCACTGAGCGCGCACCTGCCGGGCCAGTTGCTCGTCGTCCGCATCGACAGCCAGCAGGGCATCGTCGGAGAGATCGACTTGGCCCAGCGCATCCTCAACAGCAGCGAACACCGCAGCAGCTTCAGACTCCGGCAAAGCGGCGTATTCATTCCGCAACACCGGTTCCAGCTCAGTAGCCACCTGGGTACCGATGGTCTGCAGCAACCGCTCCAGGTTCGCCTGCCCGAGCGGTCCGGCGCCAGCGGCGAGTTCGACCAGGGTCAGCCCGCGGGTCTTTCGGTCCTTCCACCGCTGCAGCCACGACTTGGCCGCGTGTGCCGCGATTTTCCCGCCGATCTTGACCGCACCCGCTTCAAGCCCGCTCATGACGCACCACCGTAGCGAGTCAAACGCGCGCGGCGGAGCGGTTCAGAACGTCTGGCCCAACCGTTCCAGCAACGGTGCTGCTTCCTTCAGCACAGCCAGCTCCTCCGGCGAAAAATCCGTGCTGAGCGAAGCCTCGAACTGGCGCATCCGGGCGTCGCGGCGGGCGCGCAGGACTTCGCTGCCTTCGGGGGTCAGCGAGACGATCATCTGCCGTCCGTCGGCGGGGTCTGGCTCGCGGGCTACAAAGCCTCGCGTGGACAGGCCGCTGATGGTCGTGCTCATGGCTTGCGGGGTGATCTGCTCGGCGCGGGCCAGTGCGGCGGTGGTGGCCGGGCCGTCGCGGTTCAGGCGGGCCAGTGCGGAGCGTTCCGGCAGGGACAGTTCGGCCGTGACCTGGCTCTGGCGCAGCCTGCGGGCGATCAGGCTGACCGCGCCGTACAGCGTCGCGGCCAGTTCGTCGGGGGCGGACATGGGAAGAGGCTAGAGCAGGTACTCCTTGACAGCCGCGAAGTCGCCCGCGTCCGAGATCAGGCCGACGTAGCCGTCTGGGCGAAGCAGGACCAGGGTGCGGTCGGTCGGGGAGTACGCGCGGGCGAGGTGCCCGGCGGAATCGGCGATCTCGTCGTCGGCGGAGGGGTGGGCGACGACGTGGAAGGTGCGGACGGTCGATGCGGATCGGGGGCCGAAGTTCAGCAGGGTGAACTGGCCGCCGCGGGTGAGGTCGAACAGGCGGCGTTCACCGGTTGTGGTGGTGAGGCCGGGGGCGTCGGGGGCGCGATCGCCCGCACGGAGCGGGGCGGAATCGGGACGGTCGTCGCGGGCCAGGACGGAGCCGCGGTAGTTGACGCTGAGCTGGGTCGTGTCCCGATCGCTGCGGATGGGGATGCTCTTCTGTTTGGCGGCTTCGGCCAGGCGCGCGGTCGACAACTTCAGCACTCCGGCGGCGACCGGACGGCGTTCCGACTCGTAGGTGTCCAGCAGTTCCGGCACCCCGGAGACGAGTTTCCAGCCCAGGTTGTGCGCGTCTTGGATGCCGGTGTTCATGCCTTGGCCGCCGGCGGGAGAGTGCACGTGCGCGGCGTCGCCGGCGAGGAAGACGCGGCCGTTGCGGTAACGCTCGGCCAGGCGGGTGTTGGAGCGCCACACGGACGTCCATTCCGGGCTGCGCAGACGGAGGTCGGTGCGGCCGCTCCGCCGTTCGAAGATCGTTTGCAGGGTGGCGAGGTCGGAGTCGGTTTCGCCGCGGACGGGCGCCTGGTACTGGAACAGATCGGTGGACGGCAGCGGGCAGAGGCTGACGAAACCCTCGTCGCAGCGCCACATGTGCCAGGCGTCGCGGTCGAGGCCGTCGACGGCCAGGTCGGCGACGATCATCCGGATCCGTTCGTCGGTCTCGCCTTCGAAGGCGATTCCGGCTTGTTTGCGCACGACGCCGCGGCCTCCGTCGCAGCCGACCAGCCACTGGGCACGGACAGTTTCGGTCTGGTCGCCGGTGCGCAACACTGCCGTCACGGCGTCGGCGGATTGCTCGAAGCTCTCGAACGCGGTGCCGAACTCGACCGCGCCGCCGAGTTCGGCCAGCCGCAGGCCGAGGGTCTCTTCGACGCGCCATTGAGGGGTGATGACCGATGCGGGATAAGGAACATCGGGACGTTCCTGATAAGTGGGACCGCCGCTCGTCCGGCCGTCGGGGTCGGTCAGCCGGATCGGCATCGCCGGACGGCCGTTGGCGATGATGCGGTCGATGACGCCGAGGTCGTCGAACACTTCGAGGCTGCGCGGCTGCAGACCCTTGCCGCGCGAACCCGGGCGCAGGCCGGGGGACGCTTCGACCAGCCGGAACGCGACGCCGCGCCGGGCGAGTTCGCAGGCCAGCGTAAGCCCGGTCGGGCCCGCGCCGACGATCAGGACCGGCAATTCCGGCGTGGACAGGTTTTCTTGCGACATTTCGCTCCCCCTGGCTCCGAAGAACTCCTGGACCCCACCGTAGGGATATTTGCTAAGAAAGGCAAACCTTTCTATTGTGGACCGAGTGGCCACCGAACCCGTCCGCCGTCGCCGCGGAGAGCAGCTGGAGTCCGCGTTGCTGGCCGCCGCCTGGGGCGAACTCGTCGAAACCGGATACGCGCGGCTGACCATGGAGTCGGTCGCCGTGCGCGCCCGCACGAGCGAGGCCGTGCTCTATCGGCGGTGGGCCAACAAGGATCAGCTCGTGCTGGCCGCGATGCGGTGGCACCGGGACCGCAACCCGATCGCCGCCCCCGACACCGGAAGCCTGCGGGGCGATCTGCTCGCCTACCTGACCGCGGTGAGCGAAGCGCTGGCGGGGTTCTTCGCCATCGCGGCCGGCGCGGCCATCTCCGGGTTGTCGGCCAGCACCGGTGCCACTCCCGGCCAATTCCGGGACAAGATCATCGGCGACCGGCCGCTCCTTCGGGACATCTACCAGCGTGCCCACGACCGCGGCGAGATCGACCTGGCGGTGCTCTCCGGCGCGGTGCTCGAAATGCCGTTCCAGCTGGTCCGTCACGACCTGCTGCTCACCCTCGCGCCGCTCCGGCCCGCGCGGATCCGGTCGATTGTCGACGAACTCTTCCTTCCGCTGGTCCGGCAGCAAGTTAAAGACTTAACTCACAACCGGGAAAAGCGGCCGGAACTGGCCCCCGGCGACCTTTTCCGGTCGATTCGCTGGGCGCAGCGCAAGCGGATCGAGGAATGGAGCCGCACGCGCGACCTCACCTTCGAACAGGCCATGGTGCTCGGCTACCTGGAACGTCGGCCCGGCGTCATCCAGCGCGACGTCGCGGAGATGAGCCATACGACGCCCGCGAACGTTTCCCTGCTGCTCAAGGGGCTCGAACGCCGGGGTCTGATCGAACGGCGGACGGAGGGCGGGCGCAAACGCGTCTACGCCGCGTCGGCCGGGCTCGACCTGGTCGCGGGGCTCGACGCGGTGCTCGCCGAGGCTGACGAACTGGTCTTCGCCTCGCTCGACCAGGACGAGCGGGCCGGGCTGGAAGCGTTGGTGGCCAAGATCAACGCGCATCTGCCGGGGGTCGCTGAGGACTCGTGAGCGGCGATGTCGGTTCCAGTCGGGGCTCGAGACTCAGAGCGCTTTGGAGCGCCCCTGGCTCATCGGCGAAGGCGTTTCGAGACTCAGTGTGCGTCGAAACGTCCCTGGCTCATCGGCGGAGCCGTTTCGAGGCCCAGTGTGCGTCGAAACGTCCCTGGCTCATCGGCGGAGCCGTTTCGAGGCCCAGTGTGCTTCGAAACGCCGCGGCTCATCGGCGGAGCCGTTTCGAGAGCCAGAGCGCCTCGAAACGCCCCGGCTCACCGCCGAAGCCGCCGCAACCTCTGCTTGCCCATCACCGCCAGCACCGGCTTCACCGCCAGCAGTTCCCCGAATCGGTAATCCTCCGCGGGCACCAGCCGCTCCGCCAGGTCCGGCCGCTGCTTCCGCAGGTAGTGGCGTGCTTTCTCCGCGTGCAAGGAATTCGAGACGATCTTGATCCGGTCCGCGTCCTCGATCAGCGGCACCGCGCCGAGCACGTTCTCCCACGTCGACCGGCTCTCCGCCTCCAGCGCCAGTTCGCCCCGGTAGCCGTACGCCCGCGCATACCGCGCCATCAGCACCGCCTCGGCCTCCGCGCCACCGACCGCTCCGCCGCACAGCACCAGCCGCGACGGCCCGGGCGCCTGGGAACGTACCGCCGCCCGGACTCGCCAGCGGTTCACGAAATTGGCCCTCGTCCCGCCGTTTCGGTACCCGAGCACGACGACCGCCTCGCCGGTGCCCGCCGTCCCGGGACGGTCGCCCATTCCGCGGCGCGAGGATCGCCAGTGTTCCCATTCGGCCCAGCCGGACAACAGGACGAAGAGCATCAGAAAACGCCGCAGCACTCACCCGATCCTACCAGTGTCCACAAAGGACAGAACGGGGCGTCTGAAGACGCACGTCTGGAACTTGTCGATCCGCGAAGGTACTGTCACACGAACCGCTACGTCGCCGTCCGGTAGTCGGGAGGAGCAGTGTCGCTCGGAGGGATACCGTCGCAGGGCTCCGCCGTCCTGCGGCCGCCGATCGCCGATTCGTGGCGCCGGTCCCGGCTGTTCGGCGTGGAGCCTGCCCTGGACCGGGCCGCGATTTCGATCGGCGAGGTCGATCAGCGCAGCAGGCTGATGACCGCCGCCCGCCCGGTGCTGGACCAGCTCGTCGAGCAGCTCACCGGCACCCGGTTCTCCATCCTGCTCGCCGACCGCGACTGCCGCCTCGTCTTCCGCTGGTTCGGCGACCGCGGCCTGCAGCGCCAGCTGGAGGACCTCGGCGTGCTGCACGGTTCGCAGCTCAGCGAGGGCCGCGTCGGCACGAACGCGCTCGGCACGCCGCACGAATCGCGCCAGGCGGTGGAAATCCACGGCCAGGAGCACTACGCCGACGCGTTGAAGCGGTTCAGCTGCTACGGCCATCCGATCCGGCATCCGCTCACCGGGCGCATCGAAGGCGTCCTCGACATCACCGGCGAGAGCGACAGCGGCAACCCGTTGTTCGGGCCGCTGGTGAAACGCGTCGTCGGCGACATCGAACAGCTCGTGCTGGAGAGCGCCCGCGCCTGCGAAAGGCGGCTGTTCCTGGCGTTCCAGCAGGCGACGCACCACCGCAGCGTCCCGGTCGCGGTGCTCGGCGGCGATCTGGTGTTCGCCAACGAAACCTGCATCGAACAGCTTCGTCCCGCCGATCCGACCCTGCTGCGCACGTTGTTGCCCCAAGTACCGGAGCGCGGAGTATTCGACACTCGCCTCGATGTGGGTGACGGAATCAGTCTTTCGGTCGTAGCCGAACGCGTCGAGGGTTCGACGGACGGTGCCGTCTTCCGGATCGCGAAGGCACCGAGCAGCAGCCGAAAACCTGCCCCCGCCGCGACAAAACCCGCCCGCTCGGTTCTCGTCACGGGCGAACCGGGCACCGGCCGCACCACGGAAGCCCGTGCCCGAGCCGGCGTCGACGATCCCGTCGTCCTGCACGCCGCGGCCGCGCTGCGCGAGGAACCTCGAGCCTGGGCAACAAGATTCATTGACCTCATCGCGCAACCACGCACCGCGGTCGTCCTGGACGACGTTCACCTGCTCCCGGAGAGCCTGCTCCCGTTGGTCGGCGAGGCGCTCGACAACCCCGAATCGGCCCGGTTGCTGCTCACTTCCGTCCCAGCGGACGCGATGTCCCCAGCCGTTGCGGCGATCGCGGCGAGGTGCGCGGAAACCGTCATCCTCGCCCCGCTGCGCGAGCGTCTCGACGACCTGCCCGCGATCGCCGTCGCGATGCTCCGCGACGAATATCCGGACCGGAAACCGCATTTCACCGGTACTGCGCTGGCCGCGCTGCGCACGCATCCGTGGCCGGGCAACCTGCACGAGTTGCGCGCGGTGATGCGCGAAGTGTCCCGCCTTCCGTACACGGGGGTGATCGACCTCGCACAGCTGCCGCCCGCGTGCCGCGGCAGTTCGCGCACGAGGCAGCTCGGCGGGCGTGAACTCGCCGAACGGAACGCGATCGTCACGGCGTTGCGCGCCAGCGAAGGCAACAAGCTGCGCGCGGCCCGCGAACTCGGCATCAGCCGCACCACGCTCTATCGCCGCATGCAGGCGCTGGGCGTGACCGACGACTGTCCACTTCTGTAACACTTCGCCCCCGGTCCGCCGGGTGACGATGACCTCCATCACGACGAAGTGAGGAGGCGCCAGGTGACCGCAACGGTGGAATTCCCCCTGCACACCCAGGTCCGGGAGTTTGTTTCCGGCCCGCTGGAGCTGTTGATCGGCGGGCGCTGGGTCCCGGCCGCGTCGGGCCGCACGTTCCCGACCTACGACCCGGCCACCGGGGAGAAGATCGCCGAGGTCGCGCACGGCGAGGCCGAGGACGTCAACCGCGCCGTCGCCGCCGCGCGCAAGGCGTTCGACGCCGGTCCGTGGGCCGCGATGAAGCCGAACGAACGCGAACGATTGATCTGGCGCATCGGCGATCTGTTGTCCGAGCGGGCGGAGATCTTCGGCCAGCTGGAGGCGCTCGACAACGGCAAGTCCGCGGCGATCGCGACGGCGGTCGACACGAACTGGGCCGCCGACGTCTTCCGCTACTACGCGGGCTGGGCGACCAAGATCGAAGGCAGCACGGTGAACGTGTCGATGCCGTTCGCGCCGGACGCGCAGTTCCACGCCTACACGCTGCGCGAGCCGGTCGGCGTGTGCGGGCAGATCATCCCGTGGAACTTCCCGCTGCTGATGGCCGCGTGGAAGATCGCGCCGGCGCTCGCCGCGGGCAACACCGTGGTGCTCAAGCCCGCCGAGCAGACGCCGTTGACCGCCCTGCTGCTGGGCAAGCTGTTCGAGGAAGCCGGATTCCCGCCCGGCGTGGTCAATATCGTCACCGGCTTCGGCGACGCCGGGGCCGCGCTGGCCGCGCACGAGGGCGTGGACAAGGTCGCCTTCACCGGTTCGACCGAGGTGGGCAAGAAGATCGTCCAGGCGGCGAGCGGAAACCTGAAGAAGGTTTCCCTGGAGCTGGGCGGAAAGAGCCCGAACGTGGTGTTCGCCGACGCCGATCTCGACCTCGCGGTGCCGGGTTCGGTCAACGCGTGGATGTTCAACCACGGCCAGTGCTGCGTCGCCGGAACCCGGTTGTACGTGGAGGATTCGATCTTCGAGGAGTTCACCCAGGCGGTCGCGCAGGCGGCGAGCCAGGTGAAGATCGGGCCGGGCCTCGACCCGGAAACCCAGCTGGGCCCGATGGTTTCGCAAGAGCAGTTCGACCGCGTTTCGCGCTATCTCGGCGAAGGGCTCGCCGACGGCGCCCGCGCGCTCACCGGCGGAAAACGGTGGGGCGACACCGGATACTTCATCGAGCCGACCGTTTTCGTTGACGTCAAACCGGAATTCAGCATCGTCCGGGAAGAAATCTTCGGCCCGGTCGTGGCGGCCATGCCGTTCAACGCCGAACAGGGCGTGGCCGCCGCGGCCAACAACAGCGAGTACGGACTGGCCGCCGGGGTCTGGACACGCGATGTCGCGAAGGCGCACCGTACTGCGAAGGAACTGAAGGCAGGCTCGGTGTGGGTCAACCAGTACAACGGCTTCGACACGGCGATGCCGTTCGGCGGCTACAAGCAGTCCGGCTGGGGCCGGGAGCTGGGCGCGGCCGCGCTCGACCTTTACACCCAGACCAAGTCCGTGAACATCGCGCTGTGATCCGCCCGCTCGAACAAAGGAGTTCCCGATGAAGACGAAAGCAGCGGTCGTCTACGAGGTGGGCAAGCCGATCGAGGTGGTCGAACTCGACCTCGAAGGCCCCGGCGAGGGCGAGGTGCTGATCCGCTACACCCACGCCGGCCTGTGCCACTCGGACGTGCACATCGCGCACGGCGACCTGGAAGCCCGGCTGCCGATGGTGCTCGGCCACGAGGGCGCGGGCATCATCGAGGACGTCGGCCCCGGCGTCACCCGGGTCAAGCCGGGCGACCACGTGGTGTGCTCGTTCATCCCGAACTGCGGCGTGTGCCGCTGGTGTTCCACCGGGCAGCAGGCGATCTGCGACATGGGCGCCACGATCCTCGAGGGCTACCTGCCCGGCGAGCGGTTCCCGTTCAGCGGCCCCGGCCCGGTCAAGCAGTACGGCGCGATGTGCATGCTCGGCACGTTCAGCCAGTACTCGACCATCCACCAGAACTCGGTCGTGAAGGTCGACGACGACCTGCCGCTGGACAAGGCGGTGCTCGTCGGCTGCGGCGTCCCGACCGGATGGGGTTCGGCGGTCAACGCGGCCAACGTCCGCCCGGGCGAGACGGTGATCGTGTCCGGTGTCGGCGGCATCGGCATCAACGCGGTGCAGGGTGCGCGCTACGCCGGCGCGAAGAACGTGATCGCGCTGGACCCGTTGGAGAACAAGCGCGAAAAGGCGATGGAACTCGGCGCGACGCACGCGGTCGCGACGCCGGAGGAAGCGGCCGAGCTGGCGCAGTCGTTCACCAACGGCAACGGTGCGGACAAGACCATTGTCACGGCGGGCATCGTCACCGAGGAGATCGTGACCGGCGCGTTCAACGCCACCGGAAAGGGCGGCACGATCGTGTTGACCGGGCTGAACAAGCTGTCGGTCAACAACGTCAACCTCCCCGGCTCGATCCTGACGCTGTTCAAGAAGACGGTGAAGGGCAGCCTGTTCGGCGACTGCAACCCGACCGTGGACATCCCGAAGATCCTCGGGCTGTACCAGAGCGGGGATCTGAAGCTGGACGAGATCATCACCCGCACGTACACCCTGGAAGAGGTCAACCAGGGTTACGACGATCTGCTGGAGGGCCGGAACGTGCGCGGCGTGCTGGTCCACGACGCGCCGTGACGGCACTGTCCGCGGACTGTGGGCCGGTTTCCGGCCCGCAGTCCGCAGTTCCCCTGTTGACCGCGGACGTAGTCGGCCGCCGCCGCGAAATCGAATTGCTCCTGGCCGGTCTCGACTGCGGTGCGCACGTCGTGCTCGAAGGCCCGCCGGGCACGGGCAAAACCACGCTCTTGCGCGCGGTCGCGGAGGCAGGCGGCTCGCCGTTCGTGTTCGTGGAAGGCAACGCCGAGCTGACCCCCGCCCGCTTGGTCGGACAGTTCGACCCTTCGCGGGTACTGGCCGAAGGCTACGTGCCAGAGACCTTTGTGGACGGTCCGCTGATCGAAGCACTGCGCACCGGCGGCCTGCTGTACGTCGAGGAAGTCAACCGAATCCCGGAGGAGACGCTCAACGTCCTGATCACGGTGATGTCGGAAGCCGAACTCCACGTGCCGCGCCTGGGCCGGGTGCGCGCGGCGGACGGTTTTCGTTTGGTAGCCGCGATGAACCCCTTCGACGCGGTCGGCACCGCCCGGATCTCGTCGGCGATTTACGATCGCGTCTGCCGAATCGTCATGGGCTACCAAAGCCAGGACGAGGAAGCCGACATCGTCGCCCGCCGCAGCCCGCCGGTTCCGGCCGAATGGCGAGACCAGGTCGTAGATCTGGTGCGCCGCACCCGCGAACACACCGATGTGCGAGTCGGCTCCTCAGTACGCGGCGCGATCGACGTCGTACGCCTGGCAGTCTCCCTGGCCCGAATCCGGGCCGCTTCCGCAACCGACTGGCGAATCGGCCACGACGCCGCACTGGCCGCCCTGTCCGGCCGAATCGGCCTGCACGAATCCAGCGGCCGTACCGCGGAATCGGTGATCGACGAACTGTACGTGGCAGTCTTCGGCGCGGAATCCCCTCCACCGGACTCGGAGGCTGGTGATCCGCCGGGGGAAGCCTGAGCCCGCCACCGGCGGGCCACCAGCAACGGCCACCCCGGCCAGGCTCAGCGCGGAGCAGCACCACACCGCGCTCCGAACTGTCCCGCAACGGCCGTTTCGCGGAAATCTCGCCCGAAGTCGGCGTACTGGACGAAGAAGCCTTCAGCGCGGTCTTCCGCGAAGACGCGGACGAGGCAATGGCCTTGCTGGTCGAGATGAGCAAAGCCACCGATGAATCCCTGCGCGCGGCCGCACGCGGCCTGGCCCGCCGCCTGATGATCGACGTCGCGAAACAAGGCGTCGCCCGCGCCCGAGGCGTAGGAAAACTACGCCGAGACCGAGCCGATCGAGGCGGCGAACTTGACCTGGACCGCTCACTGCCCGCATTGGTGGACGCAGCAGCAGTAGGCGGCATTCCAGCTCTGGACGATCTCATAGCAAGACGGTGGGCAAGGCCGGAATTGGCCCTGTGCTTGGTAATCGACACCAGTGGATCGATGACCGGCGCCCGCCTCGCAGCAGCCGCGCTTACGGCGGCGGCGTGTTCGTGGCGAGCACCGGTGGAACACGCAGTGGTGTCGTTCTCCCGAACAGCGGAGGTAATCCGCCCCCTGTGCTCTTCCCGCTCGAAGGCCTCGGTGGTGGATTCGGTTTTGTCGCTGCGAGGACACGGAGTCACCGCCCTTGCGGCAGCTTTGCGCAAAGCGAATGAGCAATTGGCTTCCTCGCGGGCAGCCAGAAAAACGATTCTCCTGCTTTCAGATTGCCGGGCAACGGACGATCAGGACCCGTTGCCCGCCGCCCGAGCCTGCGAAGAACTAGTGATCCTGGCCCCGGCCGAAGACTGCGAGGAAGCCGAACGCTTCGCCCGGGAATCAGGCGCCCGCTGGCAGCCGCTCAGCGGTGCCGCGGCCGCCCCCGCCGCACTGGCCACCCTGCTGGACCGTCTGTGAGGGGAACCCTGAGGGAATCTGATTCCCTCAGGGTTCCCCTCACAGACCGCCCAACCCAGTACCTTCAGACAGAACCCTCGGGCTCCCCAACCAGCACCTCATCAGCGAACCCAGCCGCCAACGCCCGCAACCCGGCATCCAAATACACCGTCAGATCAGCATCAGCCCGAGCCGACCACCGCTCATACGCGGCCCGGCAAGTGGCCAGCACAGCCCGACCGACTGCGAGCGGATACAACGAATCCTCAGCCTGCCCGGTCCTCCGAGCCACAAAACTGATCACGGCCCGCTCCCAGGCGTCATAATGCCGGGTGGCACTGGCCGCCAGCTCCGCCACGGTGCTGAGCAGATTCATCCGCATCCGCAGCTCAGGAACGTCCTCGGCCTGATAATGATTGGCCGCCAGCACCGCCCGCCGGACCGCCTCCAGCACCGGCAGATCGTCCGGCATCTCCGCGAGCAACTCCCGGATCGTGTCCACCTCGGAGTCGAACTCGTTCCACAACACGTCCGACTTCGCGTCGTAATACCGAAAGAACGTCCGCCGGCTCACCCCGGCCGCGGCCGCGATCTGATCCACCGTGGTCTCGTGAAACCCCTGCTCGGTGAACAGCCGCAGCGCGATCTCCTCCAGCTGCCGCGCACTGGTGCCCCGAGGCCGGCCACGCCGGGGCTGAGCCTCGCCGACCGGATCAGCAGGCATGCCTCCCCCTCCCGCGGACGCTTCTGTCACCGGGTGACAGTACTCGCTCGCCGACACCCCGCAGCACCTGCGGGCCGTCCCTGGACCGCTGAACGCAATCCACAATGGACCGGGGAAATACCGAAGAATGCTCAATCCAGCCATTAGGTCCGAAATAAATCTCATTCCTGATTCCCGCGTGACCGCTCGAAAGAGGGACCGGATGGACAGCGGACAAGTCTGTTGCGCGAGGTGTCAGATGTGAAGATCCTGCCGCGGCGGACGCGAAAGCAAAATCGAGGATCCGATGAGTGAAACGGCCGCTCGCCCGCGGCCATCGCCGACCCCGGCCCCCTTGGCCCTTTTCTGCGGCGGCAGCGGGCCCGAGCACGTCGTCGGCGGGATCCCCGAGCCTCTCGCCGCTGACGCTCAGCGCGAGACAGCCGTCCGGACTGGACAGCGATCGCCCCCGATGCTGCCCGAAGGTCACTCCGGCCGGTCCTCGCCGCGCACCCACGAGTCGAGCACGATCAGGGTGCGCGTGCTGGTGATCCGGTGGCTGCGCCGCAGTTCGTCGATCGTGCTCTGCAGGTGCGCCATGTCGCGGCTGCGCAGCCACACCACCGCGTCCGGGTCGCCGGCGATGGTGAACACCGCCTGCGCCTCGGGGATCCGCGTGGTGGTCTCCACGATCTCGGCGACGTTCGTGCTGCCGAAGAACCTCAGCTGCGCGAACGCCTCGATGCCCCAGCCGAGTTTCGCGTGGTCGACCTGCACGGTGAAACCGGTGATCACGCCCTTCTCGCGGAGCCGGTCGACGCGCCGTTTCACCGCCGCGGTGGAGAGCGACACCCGCCCGGCGATGTCCGAGAACGTGCGCCGGGCGTCCTCGCGGAGCAACGCGATGATTTCGTGGTCGGTCGCGTCCAGCAGTTCTTCGGCCATGAGCGGCATCGTACGCAACAGATCTGTCCGATCAGCCCTCTCGCGCGTCATCCTTTGCGTCCTTGCCACTACAGTGGCCGGGCACGTTGCGCCCGGGCTCAGGGGTGGGGTGAGGTGGCTCACGTCCCAACGGCGGGTGCCCGTGGGCTGATGGCGTGCGGAAGGGAAGTGCGGATGAACGCCTTCACGTTGGAAGACCGGTACGTGCGCGAAGCGGGCACTGTCTACCTGACCGGGGTGCAGGCGCTGGTGCGCGTTCTGCTCGACCGGATCCGGCTGGACCGCCGCGGCGGCGCGGACTCGGCGGCCTTCGTGTCGGGGTACCAGGGCTCGCCGCTCGGCGGGTTCGACCTGGAGCTGGCGCGGCGGTCCGGTTTGCTGGCCGAGCACAACATCGTGCACAAGCCGGGCGTCAACGAGGAACTCGGCGCGACGGCGGTCATGGGCAGCCAGCTGGCGGCCCGAGCAGGCACGATGCGGCCCGACGGCGTGGTCGGCATGTGGTACGGCAAGGCCCCGGGGCTGGACCGGGCCACCGACGCGCTGCGGCACGCGAACCTCGCGGGCACCGATCCGCGCGGCGGCGCGGTCGCGCTGGTCGGCGACGACCCCAACGCGAAATCCTCGACCATCCCGTGTGCGTCCGAGCACGCGCTCGCCGACCTCGCGATGCCGGTGTTCTTCCCGGCCGACGCGCAGGACGTGCTGGAGCACGGCAGGCACGCGGTCGAACTTTCCCGCGCGAGCGGGCTGTGGTCGTCGATGAAGATCGTCGCGAACGTCGCCGACTCCGGCGGCACCGCGGTGGTCGATTCGGAGTGGACCGCGCCGGAGATGCCCGAGGGCGCGTACAAGCACCAGCCGAACAGCCGGCTTCTCGGGCCGGAGCTGATCACGCTCGAGCACAGTCTGCACCGCGTCCGGCTGCCGCTCGCGATGGAATACGTGCGGGCCAGCGGAATCAACCGGATCGTCCGATCCGGACCGGGCGACCGCATCGGCATCGTCACCGCCGGGAAGTCCTATTTGGACCTTCGGCAGGCGCTGCGGATGCTCGGTCTCGACGAGTCCGAGCTGTCCCGCTACGGCATCCGGCTGCTGAAGCTCGGCGTCGTGTATCCGGTCGAACCGGGCATCGTCAAGGAATTCGCCGAGGGCCTCGACGAAATCCTGGTGATCGAGGAGAAGCGCGCGCTGGTCGAACCGGCGATCAAGGAGATCCTCTACGGCCGCACCGGCGCGCCGCGCGTCTACGGCAAGTCCGACCAGCGCGGCCAGGTGCTGTTCACCGAACTCGGCGAACTGGACCCGGACCGCATCGCCAGCGGCCTGGCCAAGCGCCTGCCCGAAGCGGAACCCGTTGCGGCGTGGAAACAACGTCGTCGCCGTGAGCGGATTTCGGTGCCGCTGCTGGCTCGCACGCCGTACTTCTGCTCCGGCTGCCCGCACAACTCATCCACCAAGGTCCCGGACGGCACACTCGTCGGTGCCGGGATCGGTTGCCACACCATGGCTTTGTTCATGGAGCCGGAGCAGGTCGGCGAGGTCGTCGGGCTGACCCAGATGGGCGGCGAGGGCGCGCAGTGGATCGGCATGGCTCCGTTCGTCGAGACGCCGCACCTGATGCAGAACATCGGTGACGGAACGTTCATGCACTCCGGCAGCCTCGCGGTGCGCGCAGCGGTCGCGGCGGGCGTCGACATCACGTACAAGCTGCTCTACAACTCCGCGGTCGCGATGACCGGCGGTCAGGACGCCGTCGGCGGGCTGTCCGTGGAGAAGGTGGCGGCGCTGCTGCTGACTGAGGGCGCGGCGAAAGTCGTCATCACCTCGGACGCGCCGCGTCGGCTGCGGAAGCGCAAGCTACCGCGCGGTGTTGAGGTGCGTGATCGGTCGGAACTTCTTCGTACGCAGGAAGAACTGGCCGCGCACCGTGGTGTCACGGTGCTGATTCACGAGCAGGAGTGCGCGGCGGAGAAGCGGCGCAAGCGTCGTCGGGGGAAGCAGGAAACGCCTGCGCGCAAGGTGTTCGTGAACGAGCGCGTTTGCGAAGGCTGCGGCGACTGCGGCGTGAAGTCGAATTGTCTTTCGGTGCAACCGGTAGAGACGGAGTTCGGCCGTAAAACCCAGATCCACCAAGCATCGTGCAACGTCGACTACTCGTGCCTCGACGGTGACTGCCCGTCGTTCCTGACCGTCGTCCCGACCGGTGAGGTCAAGCGGCGGCACCTCGCACCGCTCAGCGCGGACGTCCTGCCGGAACCGGCGAAAACCCTGTCGGACGTCGCTGTCCGGATCACCGGCATCGGCGGCACCGGCGTGGTCACCGTGGCGCAAATCCTTGGTGTCGCCGGGGTTCTCGACGGCAAGCAGGTGCGCACTCTTGACCAGACCGGTCTCGCGCAAAAGGGCGGCGCGGTCGTCTCGGACGTGAAGATCTCCACCGGTGCCGTCGAGCAGGCCCCGAAACTCGCCAACGGGGAGTGCGACCTCTACTTGGCCTGCGACGCGCTGGTAGCCGCCGACCCGGCATACCTCGGCGTGGCCGACTCCGCGCGGACGGTCGCCGTCGTGTCCACTTCGGAGGTTCCGACCGGCCGAATGGTGGTGGACAAGGAAGTTTCGTACCCGGACCAGTCGAGCATCCGCGGCGCGCTCGGCGACGCGACCGCCGCCGGGCACTACCTCGACGCGCGCGGCCTCGCCGAACAGATCTTCGGCGACGACCAGTTCGCCAACATCCTGCAGCTCGGCGCGGCCTACCAGACCGGTTCGCTGGCCGTCTCCGCGGAAAGCCTCGAACAGGCCATCAAGATCAACGGGACCGCGGTGGAGACGAACCTGCAGGCGTTCCGGCGCGGCAGGCAGCTGGTCGCCGACCCCGACGCGCTCGACGCCGAACTCTCGCCGTCGTCGGAGGCCTCGGCCCCGGCCGCGGTCGACGCGGAAGCGGTCCGCCGGGTGCGTGCGCTGGTGCGGGCCGAAGGCGAACTCGCCCGGGTGCTCGACCTCCGCGTCCCGGACCTCATCGCCTACCAGGACGAGCGGTACGCGCGGCAGTACGCGGAATTCGTCGAGCGAGTCCGGGTTCGGGCGAGTGCTTCGGTGACCGAGGCGGTCGCGCGGAACCTCTACAAGCTGATGGCCTACAAGGACGAGTACGAGGTGGCGCGGCTGTCGCTGGACCCGCAGCTGACCGCGGAAATCGAAGCCCAGTTCGGCGTCGGCACGCGGTTCGCCCACCGGCTGCACCCGCCGGTGCTGCGCGCGCTGGGCATGAACCGCAAGATCAGCCTCGGCGGCCGCAGCATCCGGCCCGCGTTCGCGGCGCTGAAGGCCATGCGCAAGCTTCGCGGCACGCGGCTGGACCCGTTCGGCCGCGCCGAGGTCCGCCGGGTCGAGCGGGCGCTGATCGGGGAGTACCGGCAGGCGCTGACGCGCGCACTCGAGGTCGCCGACCGCGACGACGCCCGGCTGGTCGAACTGGCCGCGCTGCCGGACTCGGTGCGCGGGTACGAGGAGATCAAGCTGGCGAACGTGGCGGCGTACCGGAAGCGGCAGGAGGAACTGCTGAAGGAACTGGAGATGCCGGACTCGGTGCGGGTCGCGACTGCTTGAGGGGGACCCGGGAGCCGCTGCGGGACGGGATCGTGCCGCAGCGGCTTCGGGGCGAGTCGTCTGTTTGGACTCGGTGCGTGGCGCTTCTTGCCTGAGCCGGGAGCCGCTGCGGGGCGGGGATGGTGTCGCGGCGGTGCCGGTTGCTTCGGTTTGACGACAGTGCCGCGTTGGGGGCGAGCCTCGGCTGGAGGTGCCGGGTTCCACGCGGGTCGCGACTGCTTGGCGGGAGCCGCTGCGGCTCCGGTCGCTTCGGCTTGACGACTCCGCCGGATTAGAGACGAACCGTCCGCTTACACCGCCAGAGAGAAGTTTGCCCCACGACCGGCGGCGGATTCCGCGCAGAACGCCACTAACCGAAGCGAGATCAACCCCGCAGAACCGCATTCAACGCGTATTCCGCCTTCCTCTTCCGCTCGATGCCAGAAACGGCGGCACCACGGTCGAACCCGATCTCCCCGCCGTTTCGGCCTTCCCCTCGGGCCCGGTCTCGCCCGAAAAGCCTTGTAGGTGTCACACCATTGGGTGGTCCTGGCGAACCTCTCCGGGCGACCCGCGTCTGTCCCCCGATCGGTGGGGTGGGCGGCGCTCGGCGGAGTGCTCCGCGGGCAGGCCTGTGACCAGTGCAGACGCACCAAATCCCCTAATGCCCCTAATCGGGGGATCGGCGAACTCCCTAGTGGGTGCCCCGGCTAACCCGGGTGACCCCCCGATGGCGGCCACTCGGCGGAGTCCTATGTTCGGAAAAGGAGCCGGCTCTGGGGCCGGCTCGTCCGTTTCTCGGACACCCCACCCCGATCCGTTGTCACCACAGGAGAATACAAACTATGGGCCCGGTGCAGACGCTGCACGAATTCGCGCTGAACCTGCTGAACGACCCGCAGTCGCTGGCGGACTACAAGGCCGACCCGCAAGGGGTGCTGAACGGCGCCGGTCTCGGCGAGCTGAACCCGTCGGACGTGCAGGACATCATGCCGCTGGTCATGGACAGCGCCCCGCTGCCCGCCGCTCCCGCCGTCCCGGCCGTTCCCGCGGTGCCGGGCGTCCCGGCGGCCCCGAGCATCCCGGCCGTGCCGGGCGTGCCCGCCGTCCCGAGCGTTCCGTCGGCTGACCTGGCCGGCGCCTTCGACAAGGCCGACGCCGCCGCCGAGCCGGTGGCGCACCAGGTCGGCGACGGCCTCGGCGGCCTGGCCGGTGCGCTGCCGAACCTCAGCCCGGTCTTCGAGGGCGTCAGCAACGTCGCCGACGCGACCGGCCTGAACACCGTCACCCACGGCACCTTGGGCGCGGTCTCCGGCGTGCTGGACCACGTCGCCGACGCGACGCACTCGATCCCGGTCGTCGGCCCGATCGTCGACGCCGCCGCGATCGACACCCAGAACACCGTGAACGCGGTGGGCGAGCACGTCTTCGACGGCAAGCTCGTCGGCTCCGCGGTCGACGCCACCACCAACCACCTCGGCGACGCGCTGACGTGGAAGGCCGTGGTCTCCGAGACCGCGAAGATCCCCGCCGTCGGCGGCCCGGTCAGCGGCATCGTCGAGGACGTCCGCCAGGGCGGCTCGCACCTGCTGGGCACCGTCAACGAGGCGATCGGCTCGACCCCGGTGGGCGAGCACGGCGACCTCCGCGCCGACCTGGCCAACGCCACTGGCGACCTGACCTCGGCCGGCGACCTGTCCGGCACGCTGGACCACGCCGCGGGCGCGGTTCCGGGCCTCCCGGCGCTCCCGGCGGTGCCGGGCGCGGGCGAGCTGCCGCACGTGCCGGCCGTCGGCGCGCTGCCGCAGGTCCCGGGTGTCGGCGCGCTGCCGCAGGCCCCGTCGGTCCCGGGCGTCGGCGAGCTGCCGCACGCTCCGGAGCTGCCGTCGCTGCCGGCCGCCCCGAACGCGGGTTCGCTGACCCACGCCATCGAGGGTGCGACCGCGCACGCGCCGGCCGTCAACGCGGCTGCGCAGCACGTCACGAGCACCGTCCAGGACGCGGTCGAGACCGGCACCCAGCACGCGACGACCGGCGAGCTGCCGGACGCCGCGCACGCCGCGCCGCTCAACGAGGTCCAGAACCACCTGCACGACGTCGCGGGCGCCCTCGAGTCGCACGCGAGCAACGTGCACCTGGACAGCCTGCACCTGGGTCACTGATCCTGGCGTAGCAAGGGTTTGCCCGCCGCGGGCCCGGACCGGACACGGTCTGGGCCCGCGGTGTTTTTCGTGCTGGGCAGCAATGGCTGGCCGTCGGGCGGAGCGTCGCGTGCTGGGGGTGGCCGGTGTTCCCTTGCGTCCGGCAGCAGGGCCGGGTCGCATACAGCGTCACTGGTGCACCAACGGTTTTTCCGCGGGGTTAGGCAGCAGGGACAACAGCGGCCGGCCGTCGAGGAAGAGGCCGCCGGTCGGGCCGTCGGGCGGGAGCGTCGCGGCCCACACCACGCCGCGGGCGCTTTCGAGTGCTGGGCGGGCGGTGTCCTCGTCGCCGCGTTCGGGATGGGTGGCCGTTTCTCCCGGATCGACGGCGTTGACGAGGATCGGGGTGTCCCGCAGCGCCGAGGCGAGCACGCCGGTCAGGGTGTTCAGCGCGTGCTTGGCGAAGGAATGCGCCGGGGCGCGCAGGCTCGCGCCGAGGTCGAGTCCGGTGGAAATCTGCAGTGCGGAAACGCTGGAAACATTGACGATCCGGGCCGCCGGTGCGGCTTTCAGCAGCGGCAGCAGCAATTGCGTCAGCTGCCACGGGCCGAGGACGTCGATGTCCAATGCGGACTGGACGGCGGCCAGGTCGGCGTCGAGGGCGGACAGCGTGGCGAAATCGACGAGGTCGCTGGCGTTGTTGATCAGCACGTCGAGATGGCCGAAAGATGCGGTGAGATAGTCGGCGGCGGCGGTCATGGTGGCGAGATCGGCGAGGTCGAGCCGCACCGCGGCGGCGTTCGGGAGTTGTGCGGCGAGGGACTCGGCCCGGGACAGGTCGCGAGCGGTGAGAATGACGTGATAGTCCTGTTCGGACAGAAGCCGGGCGATGGCGAATCCGAGTCCGGCGGCGCGGCTGGTTCCGGTGATCAAGGCAGTTTTCGGCATGGCGACACTCGTTTCAACGGTCATTGGGCGGAATGTTTCGGCAGGAATCCGACGAGGGTCAGCGCCACGAGGTACAGGCCGGCGCAGATGCCGAAAACCAGTTCGGCGGCGGGGATCCAGGACGGCGCGGCGGCCGGTCCGACTCGGGCGAAAAACACCGTGCCGAGCGCGGCGACACCGATGGCTCCGGCGAATTGCTGGGCGGCGTTGAGCATTCCGGAGCCGCTGCCGACTTCTTCGGGCGTCGCGTCGCCGAGGATGAAATCGAAGAGCGGAATGAACAGCAATCCGGAACCGGCGCCGGTGATGAACAGCGCGGGGGCGAGCTGCCAGAGGGTGATGGCGGAGCCCCAGTGGGCGATCGACCACCACAGGACCAGCAGACCGGCGACCGCGATGGCCAGTCCTAAGTGGAGCGACGAGCGGCCGAGTTTCGCGGCGAGCACGGCACCGGACAATAGGGTCGCGACGGCGGTGCCGGCCGCCCAGGGGAGCAGGGCGAAGCCGGACTGCAGCGGCGTCCAGCCGAGACCGGACTGCAGCAGCAGGTTCACGACGAGCACGAATCCGCTGAGCGAGGCGTAGAACCCGCCGGTGATCAGCAGGCCGAACACGAAGCCGCGTTTGGAAAACAGCGAAGGCGCGATGACCGGATGGCTGCTGCGGCGTTCGGATCTGGCGAACAGCACGAAGGCGACGACACCGGCGGCCATCAGTACGTACGTCCACGCGGGCCAGCCGAGTTCGCGGCCTTGGATGAGCGGCACGATGAGCAGCGCTGACGCGGCGGTGAGCAGGCCGACGCCGCGCAGGTCCAGGCGGGCACTGCGGTCTTCGCCGCTGTATCGCGGCAGCACGCGCAGCGCGAGCAGTCCGGCGAGGATGCCGAACGGGACGTTGATCAGGAAGATCGAGCGCCATTCGCTGCCGAACAGGTTCAGGTGCAGCAGCCAGCCGGCGAGAATCGGACCGGCGACGGTGGCCAGGCCCATGATCGGGCCGAACGGCATCAGGGCTTTGCGCAGCTGGTCGGGCGGGAAAACGACCTTCACCAGCGCGATGCCCTGCGGGATCATCGCCGCGCCGAACAGGCCCTGGAACACGCGGGCTCCGATCAGGAATCCGGGACTGGGCGCGAGGCCGCAGGCCAGCGACGCGAGGGTGAAGCCGGTCATGCCGAGCAGGAACAGCCTGCGGCGGCCGAGCAGGTCGCCGAGCCGGCCGGAAGTCACGAGGCCGAGGGCGAACGCCGCGGTGTAGGCCGACAGGACCCACTGCAGGGTCACCGGCCCGCCGCCGAGGTCGGCGCGGATCGAGGGGCCGGCGAGGGCGGCGACGCTGGTGTCGATGAGGTCCATCAGGTCGGCGATCACCACGACGACCAGCACCAGCCACGCCTTGGCCGGCGGAAGCGGCTCGGCGCGCGGTAACGAACTAAGTTCAGTAGTCACGAACTAAGTTCTAGATGACGAACTAAGTTCGTGTCAAGCTATAGTGACGGGCATGCCCGCTGCCCCCCGAGAGCGCCGCGCCGCCCGGCACGCGTCCGCCGGCGCCGAAACCGCCGAGGTCACCGCACGGAAACCGCGGAAAGAACCCATCACGATCGACCGGATCACCGACGCCGCGCTGCAGGTCGTCGCCACCGAGGGCTACGACGCGCTGACCGTCCGCCGGGTCACCGCGGTGCTCGGCACCGGACCGTCGTCGCTGTACGCGCACATCGTCAACAAAGAGGATCTCGACGATCTGCTCGTTGGCAGGCTCTGCGCACAGATCGAGCTGCCCGAACCGGACCCGGCGACGTGGCGGCAGCAGATCCTGGACGTTTACGGCCAGATCCGCGACCTGTACCTGAAGTACCCCGGGGTGTCCCGCGCCGCGCTCGCGATGGTCCCGACGCATTTGGAAACGCTGCGGGTCGGCGAAGGAATCCTGGCGATCCTGCTGGCCGGCGGCATCGAACCGCAGACCGCCGCGTGGGCGCGGGATTCGCTCACGCTCTATGTCACCGCGTACGCCTGGGAGCGGTCACTCGTCCAGCAACGGCAGCAGCACGGCGGCGAGTGGGTGCTCAGCCAGGAGGAGCTGATCGAGCGGTTCGCCGCGCTGCCGGAGGAGAAGTTCCCACGCACGCGGCAGTACGCGGCGGAGCTGACGTCCGGCACCGGGCACGACCGGTTTGCGTTCATGGTCAACCTGATCACGCGGAATCTGGCCAGCGGGGCGGCGGAGCTGCCGGATCTCGGCAGGCAGCCATCCGAGGGGAGCTGACGTCGGGGCTGGTTCGTCCTGGGCTTGAGCGCGCGAATCCGGTTAGCGGGGTTCCGGAATCGCCGGATCGCAACACCCCGTCATCCGCGGCAGTTCGCGGTTGACCTCGGCCAGTTCGGCGGCGACCGCGTGGCACGGTTCGCACACGGCGAGGTGGCCGGCGAGGACTCCGGCCCGGCGGGCGGGCAGGGTGCCGCGCAGCCACGCGCCCATCCGGCGGCGGACTTCCTGGCACTGCGGCAATTTCGCGTCCGGCACCTGGACTTGCAGGTACGCCTGCCGCAGTCCTTCGCGGGCGCGGCGGGCGAGCACGGCGACGCCGTTCGGCGAAACGCCGAGCACCGGAGCGAGTTCCGCCGGAGTGTCGCCCTCGGCGGACATGCGCCACAGCACGGTCCGCCAGCGGCCGGGCAGGGTTCGGTAGGCCGACCACACCAGCCGGTCCTCTGAGCGCATGACTGCGAGTTCGTCAGCGCCGCCGTCGAGAGTTACTGGTTCCGGAACGGTCGCGTACAGATCGATACGATTTTCGTGGCGACTCCACCGGGCGAACAGGTTTCGCATGGTGGCCACGAGATACGCGGGCGCGTTCGATTCCGGGCCGCCGCCCGCCGCGACCGTGCTGAGCACGCGTGCGAAGGCTTCGGCGACCAGGTCGTCGCGTTCAGCCTGCTGGCGCACCAAACCCGCGGCGACGCGGCGCATCAGCGTGACGTGCCGCCGGAACAATTCCCCGCCGGCTTGGCAATCCCCGGCGCGCACGGCGGCGAGGAGTTCGGCGTCGGTGCGCTCGTCCTCTCGCGCATCGGTGACCAGAGTGCTGCCCAGCGTCGCGTCCACCGTGCACCTCCCACCGGACCGGCCCACACCTCGTCACGCGGGACTACTGAAAGTAACTGGTACAGCAGTGTACTCCATATGGCGGCGGGGATCGGGCAGTCGGCCGCGCGATTCGGGTCCGGGGTCCGTCGTCAGCCATCCGGGGAAGTCGTGGCTGCTCAAGGGTATTTCGTTCGGCCGCCGACTGTCCGAAGTGGACTATTGACGCGCGGTCAGGAAAACTTTCCGGCCAATTCGGTGAAATAGGGCGTCATCGCCGGATGGTAATCGGCGAAGTCCGGCCTCGGCGTGCCGTCGAAGGAGGCGGCGAACATGTCGAGGTAGTACTCCCAGCCGGGGCCGGCGTCCGGGATCTTGTCCGCGGAGTCCAGGTGGTGCACCAGCCGGAGTTCCGTTGCCGCGCCTTGGGACTCGAGCCGCAGCTCCATCCGCCAGGCCCCGGATTCGTCGGTCGACGAAACAGCCAGCCGGTGCGGCGGCTCGCAGGCGTCGATGCGGAGGTCCATCCAGGGCTCCTCTTCCTCGAACACCATCTGGACCTGGATCATCCGACCGGGTGTCCCGTCGCCCTTCCAGGGGCCGAACCAGCGCGCGGTGCGCTCGGGCTCGGTGACCGCGGCCCACACGTCGTCGATCGGCGCGCGGAAAGTGCGGGGCAGGACCAGGTCGATGCTGTCGGCGACACGGTGCGCTCTGGCGGTGGGCACGGGTTTCATGCGGTGTTTTCCTCTCCGGAAGCGGTGTCCCGGCGGCGTTCGCGACGGGTGCGGTGGACCTCGGTCTCCAGCGCGTCGAGCCGCTGCTGCCACGCCGGCGGTGTGACGAGCTGGGTGAGCCAGGCGGTGAGTTCGGAGAATCCCTGCGGGTCGAGGGTGTAAAACCGTTGCCTGCCTAAGAGTTCGTCGCGCACCAGCCCGCTTTCCCGCAGCACGCGCAGATGGCGCGACACCGCGGGCCGGCTGATGGCGAAGCGCGCGGCGATCTCCCCGGCGGGCAGCCGCTGTCGCCGCAGCAGCGCCAGAATGTCCCGCCGCACCGGGTCGGCGATCGCGTTGGCGACCAGATCCACGAGGGAAGCGTAACCCAGCAGTTACGCTTCCGGCAAGCACGTCACGGCCAAGTCGACGCGCCGCCGCGGCGTTTGCGGACCTCTTTTCCCGCGCCGGGCGGGAAACCGTGCTTGGTGAGCCGGACCTCGGCGAGCTCGTCAGCGCTGGTGACGGTGAGGAAGAGGCTCAGCAGCAGACTGATCAGCAGCGCGGCGATGATCATCCCGGCGGGCATCGGCGTGACCAGGCTGAGCACGACGTAACCCGCGATCAGCCAGGGCAGCGCCTCCATGAAGATCCGGAACGCGAAGCGCAGCACCCAGGTTTTCGCGGTCGCGTCGTGCAGCACCCACTCGCGGTACTCGTCGGGGAGTACCCCGCCGTACACGTAGTGCAGCCAGCGCACCGGGCCGGGACGCTTCATGCTCGCCGGGTACCCCGTGCTCAGGCGGTATACGCCCCGAGCTTGGCCGGGTTCATCAGCCAGAACAGCCGGTCGATGCCCTCGGCCGACGCGGACGCGGTCAGCACCGCGATGACGGCACCGCTGTGGCTCACCACGGCGGCGGGCTGGCCGTTGACGTCGCTCCAGCCCACCTCGGTGCCGGGCCAGAACCGGTCGGCGAACGCGCGGACGTACTTCGCCACGGTGACCGCGCCGACCACCGGGATCCGCGTCGCGCGGACCGCGCCGCCGCCGTCGGAGTAGCTGACGACGTCCTCGGCGAGCAGTTTCTCCAGCGTCGCCAGGTCGCCGCTGCGGGCGGCGTCCACGAACGCGCTGAGCAGCCGCCGCTGCTCCGAGGGCTCGACGGGCGCCCGGCGTTCCGCGGCGAGGTGCTTGCGCGCGCGGCTGACCAGCTGGCGCGCGCTCACCTCGGTGGTCTGCACGATGTCGGCGATCTGGTGGTACGGATAGTCGAACGCCTCGCGCAGCACGTACGCCGCCCGTTCCGTCGGCGGCAGCTTCTCCAGCAGGAACAGCACCGCGACCTCGAGCGCGGCGGCCCGCTCGGCGCCGAGCTGCGGGTCGGCGGAGGTGTCGATCGGCTCGGGCAGCCAGGGGCCGACGTAGGTTTCGTGCCGGACGCGCGCGGTCTGGCTCGCGGTGATGGCCAGCCGGGTCGTGGTGGTGGCGAGGAACGCGCCCGGGTTGCGGACGGCCGAGCGGTCGCAGGTCTGCCAGCGCAGCCAGACGTCCTGCAGGAGGTCTTCGGCGTCGGCGACGCTGCCGAGCATCCGGTAGGCGATCCCGAACAGCCGCGGCCGGACCTGCGCGAACACCGAGGCGGCCTCGGCGAGTTCCTCCATCGGCGGCGCGTTCCTTTCCTGGTCCGGCGGGGCATTCGCGAGCTTAGCGGGCAGGGGTGTCACAAATCGGCGCGCTGTCCGGTCCTGACTGGCGACGCGCACGGCGACCGCTGTGGCGGAACGGAGGGAACGAGCATGAAGATCGTCGTCATCGGCGGGACCGGGCGGATCGGTTCGCAGGTCGTGCAGCTGCTCGAGGGGCACGAGGTCGTGGCGGCCGCGCCGAGCACCGGCGTGAACACGCTGACCGGCGAAGGGCTGTCCGGCGTGCTGCGGGGCGCTGACGTGCTGGTGGACGTGTCGAACTCGCCGTCGTTCGCGGACGATGACGTCATGGAGTTCTTCCAGCGCTCGACCGGGAATCTGGTGCGGGCCGCGCGCGAAGCCGGGGTCGGGCATTTCGTCGCGCTGTCCGTCGTGGGCTCCGACGAGCTGCCGGATTCCGGTTACCTGCGGGCGAAGGTCGCGCAGGAGAAGCTGATCCGGGAAAGCGGTCTGGCCTACACGATCGTGCGTGCGACGCAGTTCCTGGAGTTCGCCGTCGCGATCGCGGACACCTCGACCGTCGACGGCGTGGTCCGGCTTTCCGACGGCGGCACGCAGCCGATCGCGGCGGAGGACGTCGCGGTGGCGGTCGCGCGGGCGGCGGGCGAGCCGGCGGTCGGCGGGATCGTCGAGATCGGCGGTCCGGACGTGCTGCCGATGGACGAGTGGATCCGGCGGGTGCTGACCGCGCGCGAGGACCCGCGCGAGGTGGTGACCGACCCGGACGCGAAGTACTTCGGGACCGTGCTGGGCAAGGACAGCCTGGTTCCGGCGGAAGGCTCGTGGCGGGGCAAGGTCGGGCTCGAGGCGTGGCTGAGCCGCTGAAGCTTGTGAGTGGCGTTGCCGGTTAGAACCGGCAACACCACTCGCGAGTTACGAAAGCTGGCCGTCGTAGTCCGGCAGTTTGAAGCCCTTTTCGTAGTCCCCGCCTTCGAGGTCGGTGGACCGGTTGCCGATGTTCGCCGTGATCGTGTAGCCCTCCTGGGTCAGGTCGGCGCGGCAGCGCTGCTTGCCCTCCGCGGTGCCCTCGCCGGATTCGCGGGTGCAGATCGCGTCGATCGGGTAGCCCGCGCTGCTCAGCTGCTTGCGCGCGGAAGAAGAACCGGTCCGCGCCGTCACGAACAGGACCGACACGTGGTGCTGCCCAGCCCATTGGGCGACCGCGAGAACCGGCTTGTTCGGTTTGCCGGGGTGGTATTCGGTTTCGAGCGACGTGTTGTCGATGTCCAGCACGATCGCCAGCTTGGAGCCGCCTTGCGCGACCCGGTCGGTCAGCCACGGAATAGCCGGGTCGACGGCTTCGCGCACGTCGGACTGCCATTGTTCGTAGCTGGGCAGGTCGGACACCGCTGCCGACGCGGTGGCCGGGGCGGCGATCAGCCCGGCGACGGCGAGAATTGCGGCGCAGGCGCTTTTGACGTTCATCGGCGCGTTTTCTCCTTAGCGTGGCGGAAACTGCCGTCGATCACGCTAATCGCTCCGGGACTTCTTCTGCACCGTCGTTCGTCGGTGAACTTCGCAGTTCCGGAAGGGAATTCTCCGGTTGTTCACCGGAACCTGCGGGCGTGTTTTCCGCCGCGATTCGGGGTGATGATTGTCGACGCAGGTTGACAATCATCACCCCGAATCGCCGTTATCCGGCGATAGTGTCCAATTCGGCCAGGGCGTCCGCGGGCAGTTCCAGATCGCCCGCGGCGACGTTCTCCCGCAGGTGCGCGACCGACGACGTGCCGGGGATCAGCAGGATGTTCGGCGACTGGTGCAGCAGCCAGGCCAGCGCGACCGCCTTCGGGCTGGCGCCGAGACGGGCGGCGACGTCGTCGAGAGTCGAGGACTGCAGCGGGCTGAACCCGCCGAGCGGCCAGAACGGGACGTAGGAAATCCCTTGGGCGGCAAGGGATTCGATTAGCTTCTCGTCCCCGCGATGCGCGACGTTGTACCAGTTCTGCACGGTCACCACCGGCGCGATCGACTGCGCCTCGGCTACCTGCTCGGCGTCGACCACGCTCACGCCGAGTTCCTTGATCTTGCCTTCCTGGCGCATTTCGGCGAGCGCGCCGAACGGTTCGGCCAGCGAGCCCGGCACCGGCGAGTGTCCGTCCTCGCCGCCGCCGACGCGCAGGTTCACCACGTCGAGCGCCTCGACGCCGAGGTTCCGCAGATTCGACTCCACCTGCTCGCGCAGCTGCTCGGGCGAACGCTCGTGGATCCAGCCGCCTTTGTCGTCGCGCACCGCGCCGACCTTGGTGACGATCTGCAGCCCGTCGTACGGCGCGAGCGCTTCGCGGAGCAGTTCGTTTGTCACGTACGGCCCGTAGAAGTCGGCTGTGTCGATGTGGTTCACGCCCAGCTCGACGGCCGTGCGCAGCACCGCGAGTGCCTCGTCGCGGTCGTTCGGCGGCCCGAAGACGCCGGGTCCGGCCAGCTGCATCGCGCCGTATCCCAGGCGGGCGACGGTGCGCCCAGCCAATGTGAACGTCCCGCCGGGGAGGTTGTCGGTCAATGTTCCGCCCTTCTTTCCTCGCCGCGCCTGGTTCCGTCGCGGCTGGGGTCCATGGTGCGGCGCGCGGCGCGGCGCGGCCAGTACCCCTCGGTCCTGGGAGTGTCAGGGCCAGGCTCGCGGGACAGGCTAGCGATAATTTGGTATACCATTGCCATGGCTTCTCTCACTGTGACCGGCGTGCGCCCGTGGGGCGGCGACCTGGCCGACATCGTCCTCGACGGCGACCGCATCTCCGACGTCCGGCCCGCCGGTTCGGCCCCGGTCGAGGGCGAACGGATCGACGGCGCGGGCCTGCTCGCGCTGCCCGGGTTCGTCAACTCGCACGCGCACGTCGACAAGAGCTGGTGGGGCAAGCCGTGGGTGTCCTACGGCGGCGTCGCGAGCACCGAAGGCCGCATCGCGCACGAGCGGGCCGAGCGGGACAAGCTGGGGATCCCGAGCGTCGAGGTCGCCGAGACGGTGCTGCGCGAATTCCTGCGGCACGGCACCACCGCGGCGCGCAGCCACGTGGACGTCGACCTGGGGCTCGGCCTGCGCGGCATCGAAATCGTGCGGGAGGCCGCGCGGCGGCTGGGCGGCGCGGTGGAGGTCGAGATCGTGGCCTTCCCGCAGGACGGCGTACTGCGCCGGCCCGGCGTGCTCAAACTGCTCGACGAGGCCGCCGCGGCGGGCGCGGGCTGGATCGGCGGCCTCGACCCGGCGGGCATCGACCGCGACCCGGTCGGCCAGCTCGACGGACTGTTCGAGATCGCCGAGCGGCGCGGTGTCGGCCTCGACATCCACCTGCACGACGGCGGCGAGCTGGGCGCGTTCCAGTACGAGCTGATCGCCGACCGGACCGTGCGCACCGGATTGCAGGGCAAGGTCACCGTGTCGCACGGCTTCGCGCTCGGCGAGGTTCCCCCGGCGCGGCAGGCGGCGTTGCTCGACCGGATCGCCGAGGCGGGCATCTCGCTGGCGACCGTCGCCCCGGTGCGGACGGCCCCGCTGCCGTGGACCGAGCTGTCCGCGCGCGAGGTCCCGGTCGGCCTCGGCACGGACGGAATCCGCGACCTGTGGTCCCCGTACGGCGATGGCGACGTCCTGCAGATCGCGCTCGGCTTCGCCCGGTTGCACGGGTTGCGGAAGGACGAGGATCTGGTGGCGGCGGTGGAGCTGGCGACGCGGCGGGCGGGGTCGTTTGTGGCTCGTGGGCGGCATGATCTGGCGCCGGGTTGTCGGGCGGATGTGGTGTTGGTGGCGACGGAGAATGTGCCGGATGCGTTGATGCGGGTGCCGGTGCGGTCGTTGGTGATCGCGGGTGGCCGGGTGGTGGTGCGGGACGGCGAGGTGCTCGTCTGAGGAGTTCGTCCGGTGCTCCAGCCTGCCGCCGGTTTTTCCGTAGCCGGGGACGAAGTTTTCGTCCCGGAGGAGCGATAGCTTCCCGGGATGGACAAGCTCGACGCTCTCCGCAGGCGGCTGGAGCAGGACCTTCCCGCGCTGCTGGAACACCACCGGGTCCCCGCCGCGGTCATCGCGGTGGCTGTTGGCGAGGAGACGGCCACCGCGGCCGCCGGGGTGCTGAATCTCGGCACTGGCGTCACCGCCACCGCTGATTCGGTATTCCAAATCGGCTCGATCACCAAGGTCTGGACGGCCACTCTCGTCCTGCAGCTCGTGGACGAGGGACTGGTCGACCTGGACGCCCCGATCCGGCGGTACCTTCCCGAACTCAAACTGGGCGACGCGGCCATCACCGTGCGCCAATTGCTCAGCCACACCGCCGGCTTCGAGGGCGACCTCTTCACCGACACCGGCCCCGGCGACGACGCGGTCGAGAAGTTCGTCGCGACTCTCGACGGTGTCGCCCAGCTTTTCCCGCCCGGGGAGCTGTTCTCTTACAACAACGCCGGGTACGTCGTCCTCGGGCGGCTCGTAGAAGTGTTGCGCGGCAAGCATTACGAGGACTGCCTCCGCGAGCACCTCGCCGCTCCGCTGAAACTCCGGCATTTCTCGCCGAACGCCCTCGACGCGATCCGCTTCCGCGCCGCGATCGGGCACCTCGAACCCGAACCGGGCGCCGACCTCGTGCCCGCGCCGTTCTGGTCGATGCTGCGGTCCAACGGCCCGGCCGGGTCGTCGCTCGCGATGTCCGCGGCAGACCTCCTCGCCTTCGCCCGCATGCACCTCGCGGGCGGCGCCGAAGTGTTGAGCGCGAAGAGCGCCGCCGCGATGCTGCAGCGGCAGGTGGACCTCCCGCCGCTCGGCATCATGGGCGACGCCTGGGGTCTCGGCTGGGAGGTGTTCGACACCCCGAGCGGCCCGGTCTACGGCCACGACGGCAACACCATCGGTCAGGCGGCGTTCCTCCGACTGGTGCCCGAAAGCGACCTCGCGGTGGCGCTGCTGACCAACGGCGGCGACGCGATGAGCCTGTACGCCGACCTCGTTCCCGCACTGCTCAAGGAATTCGGGGGCGTCGAAGTCTCGCTGCCGCCGCGTCCCCCGTCCGAACCGGAAGCGTTCGCCGCGGACCGGTACCTCGGCACTTACGCCGGCACAGTCGCCGATCTCGTGGTCTCCCAGGACGACGACGGCCGGGTCTGGCTGGAGCAACGTCCTAAAGGGACAGCCGCGGAATTGAGCTCCGCCAGCAAATCCGAACTGGTTTTCCTCGAAGGCGACACGTTGATCCTCCGCGAGGCACAGGGCGGGATCTACCTGCCCCTGGTGTTCCTCGGCGACGACGGCGCCGGCCGCGCGCGATACGTCCATTCGGGGAGGGCGACCCGTCGCGCCGAGTGACCGGGCGGCTTTGCCCGAACTGAACGATCCGGAGGCCGTCGCCGGGTAAGGTTTTACCTCGTGGCCGCTGATCTGGGGTGGAATACGGGGCAGACGCGGATCCACGCTGCCGACGGCCGCCTCCTCGGCGCGGGCGTGCTGATCGGCGACCGGTACGTCCTGACCTGCTCCCGGGCCGCGCGCGACGAAACCGCTTTCCGGGTCGAATCGGCGGGTCTCGCGTCGCTGGCCGGGCTGGTCCCGCCGCTCGCGGGCGCGCGCGGCGACCTGGCGCTCCTCGAACTGGCCACGCCGGTGCGCGGCGGCGCCATGCTCCGGCGAAAGGTCGAATCCGGGCGGGAAGTCCGGATCCACAGCCTTCCGCTCCGCCTCGGCTACGGCATCTGGGTGCGCGCCAGCACCGGGGTCCCGGACGGCGAACGGGTGCCGCTCACTCTGCTGGAGGGGCGCGTCGACCCGGATCTGTCCGGCTGCCCCGCGTTCGACCGCGCCACCGGGCGGCTGCTCGGCATCGTGGTGGTCGACCACGCGGTGCGGCTGGTTCCCGCGGAGACAGTGCTGGCGTACTTCCCGCAGCTGCGGGAATGGGTGACCGACGATTCCGTGGCCGAGGACCTGCTTGACAAACTCCTCGTCAGCACTGGCCGCGTGCCGACGGCGGACGCCGGGGACCTGCGGGTCGCGCTGCCGAAAGCGACCCTGCCGGATCCGTACGACGCCGTCCTGCCCGACTCGGCGCTGCCGGAGCGGCACCGGTTCTGCGTGGAATGCGGCAATCCGGTGGGCCGCGGCGAGGGCGAGCGGATCGGCCGGAAGCGCGGTTACTGCGTACGGTGCGGCACGCCGTTCAGCTTCCTGCCCGCGCTGGAGCCCGGCATGGTCGTCGCCGATCGTTACGCGGTCGTCGGCTGCATCGCGCACGGCGGGTTCAGCTGGATCTACCTCGCCCGCGACGAGGCCGACGGCGGCCGGTTCGTGGTGCTCAAAGGCTTGATCGGCGAACGGGACCGCGACGGCGCGCTGGCCGCCGCGCAATCCGCCATCGTCGGCAGGCTGCTGAACCTCGACCACCCGAACATCGTCCGCACCCTCGCGCACGTCGAAGACCCGGACCCGGAAACCGGCAGGCCTGTCGAGTATCTGGTGATGGAATACGTGCGCGGGATTTCGCTGCGGACGGTGTCCCGGCGAGCGAAACGGCTGCGCCCGGAACACGTTGCGGCGTACGGGCTGCAGCTGCTCGAGGCGATCGGCTACCTGCACCAGCGAGGGTTGCTGTACGTCGACGTGAAACCGGACAACGTGCTGCAGGACGGCGATCGGATCACGCTGGTCGATCTCGGCTCGATGCGGCGCCAGGACGACCGGGACAGCGTGCTCGTCGCCACCCCGGCGTATCAGCCGTCGCGGTCCGAGCTGGACCGGGAAGGCGTCAGCGTCCGCTCGGATCTCTATTCGCTCGGCCGCACCCTGGAGGAGCTGCTGCGTGCTTGTTCCGGGCCCGACGACAGCGTCGGAACGGAGATGCTGCGGGCACTGATCGACCGGGCGACCGCGGATTACGCCGACCGGTTCGCCACCGCCGACGACATGGCCGAGCAGTTGCGCGGGGTGCTGCGGCAGCTTCTCAGCCAGCGCACTCGGGTGCCGCGTCCGGCTGTCTCTCGGCAGTTCGGCAACCCCCGCGGACTCGCCGTGGCGGGACTCGGAGTGCCGGAGTGGCAGGCCTGGGCTTCGGAACCGCCGTTGCGCGCCGACGACCCGCTGCGGCGCGAGGACGCGCGGGCGGCCTTGCCTATCGCCCTTTTCACCGGTTCCGAGGAGGTGGGGGAAACCTGGCGCGGCGCTGGGGTGTTGCTGGGCGCGGGAATGCTGGACGACGCGGAGAGGCAGTACCGGGAGTGCGCGAGTCAGCTGCCGGGCGAGCTGGCGCCGTTGCTGGCGTTGGGTTTCTGTGCGGAACTGCGGGGCTCGCCGGAGGCTGCGGCGCGCTTCTACGAAGCGGTGTGGGCCCGCGACCGGAGCGTGGTCCCGGCGGCGTTCGGGCTTGCCCGGACCCGGCTCGGGCAAGGCGATCGGGTCGGCGCGGCAGCGGTTTTGGACGAGGTCCCCGCGGCGGACCCGGCCTCCAGCACGGCTGCCCGGGTCGGGGCGGTGCGGGCGCTCGCCGCCGTCGGCGCGGAACTGCCCAGCGTGGACGAAGCGGCCGCCGCCTGGTCCCGGCTCGGCGAACTGGCTCTGGACGAGGACGAGCGGGACCGGCTCACCGCGGTGGTCGGGGAAATGCTGCTGCGGCGGGCCTTCGAACAACCCTCGGCCGCCCCCCGGTTGCCTGACCTTCGCCAGGTGAGAGACGACCTCGCGCAGATATACCGGAAGCACTCGAATCGGGCGGCCTCAATGCTGCGGGAGCATGCCCGCCGGGTGCGCCAGACCAAGGTTCCCGAAACGGGTCCTGCCTGGCGGCCCGCAATCGTGGTGCACCACCCTGATTACCTGCCGCGGCACACTCCGACCACGACCGTGCAGGTCACGGTCACGGCCGGTGCCGGCGGCGGTGCGATGCGGCTGTTCGTGCGAGAGCTGCCAGGCTGCGTGCTGTACTGGGCCGGCCAGTCGACCCCGGCGGAAACGGTGATGCCGTTGCCGCAGCAGCGAATCAGCGACTCGGTGCTCGACCTCGGACAGTGGGCAGCCAGGGAGACCAGGAGTTACGCGCTGAGTTTCCTCGTGCCGTCGAGAATGGAGGTCGGCCAAGAGAATCAGCTGGTCACGATCTGGGCGCAACAGGACACCGCGCAGTCGAAGGCAGAGCACGTGTACGTGCGGCTGACCGACGATCCGGACCTGCTGGCCCCAGCGTCGACTGGTCGGCCCCTCGGCCTCGCAGCCGCGGCGGACGCCGCGCTTTCCGCGTACCGCAACGGAAATCTGGACGCCACGCTGAACTCGCTGGCCTCGGCGGTGGCTTTGGCGACCGCACACGGGAACGAGGCTGTGCTGGGCCGGTTGCGGTTGCTGGTGGACATCGTCGACGCGGAGAGCGGGCTCGTGAGTTTCCGCGGCCAGCCGGACGGGGAAGACCTTCTGTCGGAGCGGATTTCGGTGCCGTACCGGATGCGGGCGCCGGTTGCCGCTGAGCCGGTGCTGGTCGAGGAGGACTACGAGATCGACTTGCTGCGGCCCGATCCGGCTGCTGACGGTGCGGTGCTCAGTGCGCGGGTCGAGTCTCGCCGGGTGGATTCCCGTCGCGTCGAGTCCCGGCGGGTGGATTCTCGCCGAGTGGATTCCCGGCGGGTCGACTCTCGCCGCGTTGACTCTCGGCGGGTGGATTCTCGGCGGGTGGACTCCCGCCGTGTCGATTCTCGACGGGCTGATCCGCGACCCGGCACCTGGCGTACCGGCCGGGTCGGCTATCCGGTGCGGCCCGATCACCTCGACCCGGGCGCGGACCCGTTCGACTCCCAGCGCGTCGTCTGGGCCGGACTGCGGGCGAGCGGTGCGAAGCCGCCGGACGACGCGCCGCAGCCGGTTCCGGGGTTGCTGGCGGCGAGCGTCGAATGCCGGTCCGACGAGCCGGTCGTCGTCGGGAAGGCGGTGCGGGTCGCGGTTTCGGTTCGGCGCAAGGAACCCGCGGCCGTTCCGGCGGGCGTGGTGCGGGTCCGGGTGCTGCTCGACGCCGCGCCCGGGACGGCTGAACCGATGTCGCGGGTCGGCTGGATCACCGGCGACCAGCTGCGCGATCCGGCGGAGTTCGACGTTCTGCCGGTCGCGCCGGGGACGCTGCGGCTGGTGTTCCGGATCTACCGCGAGCACGACGCCCAGCTGCTCTTGGAAATCGCGGCCGCGCTGCCGGTGGAGGTGCCGTCATGACCCGTCAGCTGAGCGCCGAGGTGACCGTCGACAACACCGCCGGGCTGAGCCGGGTCGCGGTGCCGCCGTACAACCGGGCGCGGACGGTCAACCTGCGGTTCCTCGAATTCCCCGGGGTGCCGGGGCTTCTCGTGCAGGCCTGGGGCAGCGCGTTCCCGGAGGACGGCGGCGGCGGGTACCAGGGCCGGATCGCGCACAGTCTCGGCGAGCTGAATTCCCGGATCGACATCCTCCGCGAAACGTGGCAGCGGCACGTCGTGGACCTCGCCGAGCGGACCGAACGCGGGCCGCGCCGGCATCCGTTCGCCGACGGCTGGGATCTGTCCGAGCGGCCGGAACTGTTGCGGCAGGCGGGTTTCGCGCTCGCCGACGCCGGATACCTGATGTATCGCCTGCTGTTCGCCGGTCCGGACCGCGGACTCCAGCGGATCCGTTCGCTGCTGGAATTGGCGCTCGCCGAGGGCGAGAACGTGATCAGCATCGAATCGGACAGCCTGATCGTGCCGTGGGGCATGCTGTACACGTCGCCGCGGCGGCCGGACGAGTATCCGGACGACGAAAACTGGTCTCTGGCGGGGTTCTGGGGCTATCGGCACGTCGTGGAGCACACCTTCTCCCGGGTCGACGATTTCGACGCGCGGATCACTGTGGACGGTGGGAAGCCGGTCGTCGGGCTCAATGTCGACCACAGCGTCGACAAGCAATTCCCGGACACGCCTTACATCGCGCCGGTGGTCGATTTCTTCCACGGCCGGGCGGAGGTAGTGCTGCGACCGGACAAGAAGACGCTGGCCGCGCACTTCCGCAGCCGCGATTTCGCCGACCACGTCACGTATTTCGGCTGCCACGGCAAGGTGAGCGGCTCTGGCGGCCTGGTCGAGCAGCCGTATCTGAAACTCGGCGACGGCGAACGGATCTACGGCACCGACTTGATCGCGTGGCTGGCGGAAGCGCCGCTGCCGACGAGACCGTTCGTGTACGTCGGGGCGTGCCAGGGCGGACAGGTGACGTCGGCGTTCTACTCGGCGTTCGGCAAAGCCTTGCTGGGCAACGGCGGACGCTGCCTGATCGGTCCGCAGATCGACCTGCCTCCCGCGTTCGCGCGCGAGTATTCGCAGCGCTTGTTCACCGAGTTCATCGATTCGGGCGCGAAACTGGGCGACATCGTGCGTTCGCTGGCGCGACTGTTCGCCGACGACTATCACAATCCGCTCGGGCTGATGTTTTCGCTGTATCGCGGGATCGACGTGCATCTGTGGCAGGAAGGGCGACCGTGACCGAACCGGTGATCCTGGACCTCGACGAGCACGGCGATTTCGTGGATCCGGAGACCGGACGGCCGGTGCCCGCCGAGGCGACACCGCGATTTCTGGCCCGGTGGCTGGAAGTCCCGGCGACGGCGACCGACATCGTGGTGTTCGTGCACGGCTGGCAGAACAACCGGGAGACCGCGGACCGGCGGGCCCGGCAGTTCTTCGGGCTGATCGAAGAGCGCTACGCGGCCGGGTCTTATGAAGGACTTGGTGCGTGGCAAGGGTTTTACGTCCTGGTCCGGTGGCCGTCGACGAGCAACCCCTTCCTGACCGGTTACCGGCGGATCCGCGACCGGGCGCACAAGATGACCACCGACGGGCGGGCCGCGGAGGCGCTCGGCCAGCTGCTCGGGTATCTGAACGCGGAACGTCAATTGCCGGGCAGCGCGCCGAGTTTGCGGACTGTCACCGGTCAGTACCTGCATTGCGTCGGCCATTCCTTCGGCGGCCGGTTCACGGTGGAAGCGGTGCAGGCCGCCGCGGGGGACGGCCCGCCGGTCCTCGGCTGGGATCGCGCCGACCTGCGTTATCCCTACACTGTGGACACTCTGCTGGTGTTCCAGATGGCCGCGCGGCCGGACATCTTCACCGGCCGGTTTGCCCCGGTGCTGCGCGACGCGCCGATCAACGGGCCGATCGTGCTGACCCGTTCCCGATTCGACCGGGCCACCGGTTTGTGGCACCGGTTGGCGGAGGGCGTCCGGGGGATCGGGAACGTCGGGGTGAAAGAACCGGCTGACGACGTAGCGAACACCGCGCTGCACAAGGTCGCGGCGGCATACTCACGGTCCGAACTGGACCGGAGGATCGTCAATGTCGAATCGGGATGGCGGTTCCGGCGCGGACGGTGGTGGAATCCAGCCGGGGCGCATTCGGACATCTGGTACCCGGAGTCGGCGCATCTGCTGCTGTCGCTGGCGGAACTGGCCCGCTGAGCGGGGCTCGACAGTCCACTTCGGACCGTCGAGCCCCGACGGCGTTCAGTAGCCGTAGTGCAGCCAGACGGCCTTCGTCTCGGTGTACGCATCGAGCGCCCAGGGCCCCATCTCGCGACCCCAGCCCGACGCCTTGTACCCGCCCCACGGCGCGGCCATGTCCGGGATAGGCGGCATGTTCACGAACACCGCCCCCGCGCGGATCCCGTCCGCGTAGCGTTGCGCCGTGCGGATGTCGCGGGTCCACACGGTCGCGGCGAGGCCGTACTGCGTGTCGTTCGCGCGCGCGACCAGTTCGTCCGGGTCGTCGTACGGCGTCACCGCCAGCACCGGGCCGAAGATCTCCTCGCGCATGATCGTCATGGTGTCCGTGACGCCCGCGAACAGTGTCGGCTGGTAGAAGTAGCCGTCGCGGTCGACTTCCGAGCCGCCGGTGATCAGGTCCGCGCCTTCGGAACGGCCGGTCGCCACCAGATTCGCCACGTGCTTGCGGTGCTTGTCCGACACGAGCGGGCCGACCTGTGTCGTCTCCTCCAGACCGGGACCGACCTGCAGGCCCGCGAGTCCGGCGGCCATCTTCTCCACGAATTCCTGCTCGCGCTTGCGGTCTACGTAGAACCGCGTGTACGCCGCGCAGACCTGGCCGGTGTTCAGCGTCGCGCCGGCGAGGTTGCCCGCGACGGCGGCGTCCAGGTCGGCGTCGGCGGCGATGATGCTCGGGGCCTTGCCGCCGAGTTCGAGCGTCAGCCGCTTCAGGTTGGACTCCGCGCTCGCCGCGGTGATCAGCTTCCCGACCGCGGTGGAACCGGTGTAGGAGACGTGGTCGACGTCGTGGTGCGCGCTCAGCATCGCGCCCACCGAACCGTCGCCCGTGACCAGGTTGACGACGCCCGCTGGGATACCAGCCTGCTCGGCCAGCTGTACCAGGCGGATGCTCGTCAGCGGCGTGACCTCGCTCGGCTTGATCACCACGGTGTTTCCGGTGGCGAGCGCGGGCGCGAGCTTCCACACCAGGATCATCAGCGGGAAGTTCCACGGCGTGATCAGCGCGTTCACGCCGACCGGCTCGCGGCGCGTGTAGTGCAGGGTGTCCGGGAACGAAACCGGGTTCGTGGTGCCCTGGATTTTCGTGACCCAGCCGGCGAAATAGCGCAGGTGCTCGGCCGCGCCGGTGACGCTCACCTGCCGCGAGATGCCGATCGGCTGGCCCTGGTCGCGGGTTTCCAGCGCGGCGAGTTCCTCGTGGTGCTGCTCGACGAGGTCGGCGAGGCGGAACAGCAGTTTCGCGCGCTGCACCGGCGCGAGCCCGGCCCACTCCGGCGAGGTCAGCGCGCGGCGCGCGGCGGCGACCGCGGCGTCGACGTCGGCCCGCGTCGCCGTCCCGACGTCTTCGAGAACCGTGCCGGTGGCCGGGTCCCGGGTCGGGATGGGCTCCCCGCCGGCCTCGGTCCACTGACCGTCGATGAACAGGCGTGTCGCCATGGTGCTCCCTAGTCCCGGTCTTCTGGTCGCTCCCGAGTATCGGCGCGCGGCGGGCGGGCGGTCTTGTCCGCGAGGGCACGCCCGTTGTCGGCGAGTGAAGACAATGCCGGGCGGAGCCGGGGGACCGGTCAGGATCAGGACATGGACGTGATCGTGGTGGGTGCGGGCTCGGCGGGTTCGGTGGTGTGCCGGCGGCTGGTCGACGCGGGTGCGAAGGTGACGTTGCTGGAAGCGGGCGGACCGGACACGAACGCGGCGATCCACGACCCGTCGCGCGCGGGCGAGCTGTGGCACGCCGCCGAGGACTGGGACTACTACACCGTGCCGCAGCCGCACGCCGGAAACCGCAGGCTGCACCTGCCGCGCGGCAGGGTGCTCGGCGGCTCGCATTCGCTGAACGCGATGATCTGGGTCCGCGGCGCGGCGGCGGACTACGACGGCTGGGAACTGCCCGGCTGGGCTTGGGACGACGTGCGCCCGGTGTACGAGCGGATCGAACGCGACCTGCTCGACCTGGAACAGCATGATCCGCTGCAGCCGATCCAGAAGTCCATTGTGGACGCCGCGCGGGAGATCGGCCTGCCGTTCAACGACAATTACAACAGCGGCGTTCTCGACGGCATCTCCGTGCAGCAGGTCACCATGACCGGAGGGCGGCGGCGCAACACCTGGCTCTGCTACTCCGAGCCGGTCGCCGATCAGATGACTGTGCGCACCGGTGCGCTGGTGCATCGTGTGCTCTTCGAGGGCGACCGCTGCATCGGCGTTCTCGCGGAGATCGACGGCAACCTGGAGCCGCTGTTCGCCGACCAGGTCGTGCTCGCCGCCGGCGCGCTGGCGTCCCCGGCGATCTTGCTGCGCAGCGGAATCGGTCCGGCCGACGACGTCGCCGCGCTGGGCCTGGACGTCGTCGCCGACCTGCCGGGCGTCGGCGAGAACCTGCACGACCATCTGCTGTCGCCGGTCATCTTCGCCACCGACCGGCGTGCGGTCGCGCCGCCGCAGACCGGCATTTCGGTGACGCAGACGCACCTGTTCTGGCGCAGCCGCCCGGGGTTGGAGGTGCCGGACACTCAGCCGATCCACTTCAGCGTGCCGATGTACGAGCCGTGGATGACCGGGCCCGCTACGGGGTTTTCGCTGATGGCGGGCATGATCACGCCGCAGAGCCGGGGCACGCTGCGGTTGCGCAGCACGGACCCGGCCGAGATGCCGCTGATCGATCTCGCCGCGCTCGCGCACCCGGCGGACTTCGAGAGCCTGGTCGCGTCGGTGGAGCAGTGCCGGTTGATCGGCAGCGCCCCGGCCTTGGCGCGGGAGTGGGGCGCGCGGGAGCTGTACCCGGGGCCGGCGGATGTCCGGGAGTACGTCCGGCGCACGGCGATCACCTATCACCACCAGGTGGGCACCTGCCGGATGGGGACCGACGAGCTGGCGGTGACGGATCCGACGCTCGCGGTGCGCGGGGTGTCCGGGCTGCGGGTCGCGGACGCTTCGGTGCTGCCGCGCGTGATCAGCGGGAACACGAACGCGCCGGCGGTGCTGACGGGGGAGCGGGTGGCTGAATTCTTGCTGGCGTAAATCGCGCGCGGGTGTCAGTAGGCTCGTTGGATGGATCTGCTCGCCGCGGACTATCCGATGCTCGGCGCCTTGGCCGCTAACCCGCCTTCGGGACCGGCCGCGTTGGCCGCGCGCGCGGGCGAGCAGTACCCGGAGGCGAACGACGAGCAGCGACGACATCTCGAGTACCTGCTGGACTTGCTCGGGACGGACGGCGATCCGGTCCTGCTCGACCTGCTGATCCGGCTCCGCACGGCCGGGCTGCTGGCGTCGGTGGTGCACCGGGGCCTGAAAGTGCCCGAGCCCGTGCTGGATCAACTGGTCAAGGAACTGGGATATCAGCCGCCCGTCATTGACGCGGCAGGGCTGTCCGGGGACCGGCGGCGGGCGAAAGCGCTCGGTGCGCTGCTGAAGAACGACGACCTGTGCGGCCGGGCGGCGCTCGCACTGGCCCGGCTCGGTGCGCGCGAATGGACGGTGCCGATCGCCCGGCGGCTTTTCGCGGTCGCCGGGCTCAAGCACATCTTCTTGGCGGTCGCGCTGGAGGAAATGGGCGATCCGGCCGCGGTCCCGGTGCTGCTCGACTGGCTGGCGAACGGCCCGGAGCAGCCTGTCTGGGACGTCCACCGGGCGCTGGTCCGGCTCACCGGACGGTCCCCGTTGTTCCGTTCGCCCGACGAGATCCGCCGGGTTTGGGCGACGCTCGACCTCACTGCCGGGCCGGTGCCGGAGGTGCGGGACGTTGCCGTCGATTCTCCTTCCGCGCTGCGGTTTTCCGTCGATGAAGGCCGGGCCCGGGTGCGCGTCGAGTTCGACCCGTCGTCGCCGGGATCGATGTGGCCGCGCTGGGATCAGACGCTGTACGTCGGGGACCGGGCGCGTTTTGGCGTCGGCTCAGGGTGCGAGACCTGCGAAACCACGCTGCACCTGCTCGGCTTCGGTCCCGCCGAAGCGCTGGCCGGTGCCGCCCAGGTGCGGGAAGTCCTTGCTGGGCCGTGCGAACTCACCACCGCGACAGTGCGCGCGCTGGAACCGCTGCTGCAGGAGCTGGAGACTGGGCACTACCGGATGCTCTTGGCCGATCTTCCGCTGGAACGCGTGCGGACGGCCGAGCAGTCGTGGTGGTGGCTGCGCAGAACCGAGACGCGCAGTGCGTGGGAGGGCGACCCGACCTGGCCGGGCATCGAGCATTTCCAAGTCCCGCAGGCGATTCCCGGCGAGATGCCGACGTACGGCAGCGTGGTTCCGTCGCAACCGCTGGACGCGCTGGACCCGGCGACAGTCGACCGGTACGCGGAAGCCATCGCCCGCGGCGAGCGTCCGGCGGCGTTGCTGCTGGCCTGGGCGGAGGACAGGTACGTCAGCGCCCAGTGGCCGGAACGGTTCGTGCTGGGCGTCGTCCTTGACGGACACCACCGGCTGGCCGCCTATGCCGCGGCAGGCGTCCCCGCGCGGCTGGTACTGCTGGTGCGCGGGGAGAGCGGCGAGGCGGTGGAGGACTTTGTGCGTGTTTATGCCGGTTAGAACCGGCATAAACACGCACGAGCCCTAATCCCTCGTAAACACCCGTTTGCCGCCGAACCACGTCTCCCGCACCGTGATCCCGGCCAGTTCGTTCGCCGGGGTCTTGAACGGATCCTGGTCCAGCACCACGAAATCCGCCGACTTCCCCAGCGTCAGCGACCCCGTCACGTCGTCCAGCCCGCATGCCCGGGCCGAGTTCAGCGTGAACACCTGGATCGCCTCGGCGAGCGTGATCGCTTGCTCCGGCCACAGGCTCCCGGGGTGCTTGCCATACGGATCCTGCCGGGTGATCAGGCCCTCGATGCCCTCCCAGGCGTTCGGGGATTCGCTCACCGGCCAGTCCGAACCGCCGGCGACCAGTGCGCCTGTGTCCAGCAGGGTGCGGTTCGGCTGCATCCGCGCCGCGCGTTCGGTGGGAATCACTTGTGCGATGGCGTCCGGGATCACGCCGGGCACCCACAGGAACGGCGAGATGTCCGCCGACACGTTGAGCGTCGCGAACCGTTCCAGGTCGTCCGGGTGGATGAACTGTCCGTGCGCCACTTGGATTTTCGTCGTGTAGTCGCCACGGGCGCGCAGGGCGCCGGCAGCGTCCAAGGTGGCCCGGACGGCCGCGTCGCCCGCGCAATGGATCTTCGCGGACAATCCGGCCGAGACCGCGACGTCCAGCCAGCCCGCGAGCTCCTCGGGCGGCATCGTGGTGTCGCCGCAGAAGCACTCGTGGTGCAGGTACGGCTCCAGGAACGCCGCGGTGTGCGCGGGCGGGGTGCCGTCGAGGAAGATCTTCACGAAGTCCGGCCGGTGGTGCTCGCTGCGGTACTGTGCGGCGCGGTCGAGCAGCGGCTTGCCGATCGGGTCCGCGCCGAAGATCGGGTCGTTGACCAACATCGACGACACTACCCACGCCGCAAGTTCCCCTGCGTCATCAAGGGTTTTCAACGCGGCGAGGATGTCGATGGTGGCACCGGCGTCCTGAAACGCCGTAATCCCGTACGAGTGCAGGATTTCGATCGCCCGACGCGACGCTTCGGCGTGCTGCTCGGCGGTGAGCGGGCTCGTGTCCCGCATCGCTCGCTCCACCGCCAAGCCCGCGGTCTCGATGAGCAAGCCGGTCGGCGCGCCGCTGGTCAGGTCGCGGTGGATCGTCCCGCCCGCCGGGTCCTCTGTGGCTTCGGTGATCCCGGCCAGTTCCAGCGCCCGGCTGCTTGCCCATCGGTTGTGCCTGCTGTCCTCGATCAGCACGACCGGACGGCCGCCCGCCGCCTCGTCCAGCGCCCGTCGCACGGAATCGTGGCCGAGTTCGGAGGCCAAAGTGGACGGCCAGGCGCCGCCGACCACCCACTCGTCCGGACCGAGCCCCGCCGACCATTCCCTTACCGCGGCGAGGATTTCGTCAAGGCTCGAGCCGCCTTTCAGCCGCAGCTCGAACAATTCCCGGCCAGCGAGGGCGTGATGGCTGTGGACGTCCACGAAACCCGGCAGCACAAAAGCGCCGCCGAGATCGAGGACCTCGGTGTCCGGACCGGGTTCCGCGGCCGTCAACCGGCCGTTCTCCACCGCGAACGAAGTCGCCCACGGCCGGTCTTCGTCCACTGTGTACACAGTGGCGTTGGTGAGGAGCAGTTCAGGTGCCACGGGTCACTGTCCAGCGGGGTCGTAGTCCGGCGAATAGACGGTGTTGCTGAGCAGGCGGCCGTACGCGCCGAAGGTGAAGTGCGTCGGCGTCTTGCCGTCCTCGCCCAGTCCGAACAGCGAACCGTGCGACCGCAGCTCTCGCACGTTCCGGTGGTCGGCCACGGTCACCGACGCGCACGGGATGACCTTCTCGCGCCAGGTGAACACGTAGATCCCGGGCCGGATCTGGTAGACGGAGTTCTCGTCGGTGTCGGCGAGGCCGCGCTCCGGACCGGAGAGGCACTGCCAGCTGTACCAGTGCGGGGTGAGGTAGACGTGCTCGTACGCGTGCTCTTCGCTGTAAACCCACTGCACGCGCCGGCCGATCAACGCCGTGCTGGGCGCGATCTCCTCGCCGTGCGCCTCGCGGCCCTGGATGGTGGCCGGACGGAACCGTTGCGTCACACGGGGAAGTCCGTCGCCGATCGTGCTGGTGATGACCAGTGCGCGACCCTGGCGCACGTCCAGCAGGAGGCTGAACGACGTTTCCGCGCCGGGATGGAACTGTACGTAGAACAGTCCGGCGTCGACCAGGAACGTCTCGGACGCGGTCTCGCCGGTGCTGCCGTCCTCGTCCCACGACGCGCGACCGCTGGAGAAACTGATCGAGAACGTGCCGCCGTCGGCACAGTCCAAAGTGAACGACTGGTTGTCGAGATCGTCCACAGTGGCCGCTTTGTTGGCGTCGAAGCCGGGAGCGAGGCCGTCGAGCGGGAGCCACGTGGAGGTGTCGGACAGGTTGGTCGCGGGCATGGAGCCTTCCTCAGTGTTCGCAGTGGCCGTGGGCGGCCGAGGGCAGGTCGAGTGCCGGGTTCCGGTCGCAGAACCCGTAGGGGCGCAGCATGAATCCGGAGTAGTCGACCGGCATGACCGGCCAGTCCTCCGGACGCGGGATGTGCGTCGGGCCGAAGACGTGCCACAGCACGACATCGGTGTCGCTGACGGAGCGGTCGGCTGCCGTCCACGCGGGCAGGCCGGCCCCGCCCGGGTGCGCGTTGGGACGGTCGCCCGCCGGGAAGCGTTCGCCGGGCGAGTACGGCGTGACCCACAGGTGGTTCGTGGCGAACGTCGCGCGCTGGTACACCGTCGATTCCGGTTGTGCCATCAGGGTTGCCGAGGGACGCGGCACGAGCTGGTACGCGGTCGGTGCGCCGAGCCGGTTGGTGTGTTCGGTGCTGCGGACTTCCCACACCCTCGCGGTCGCCGGGTTCGCGTTTCGCTTCGCTTCCGCTTCGGTGCGCAGTTCCGTGGCCTTCCAGGTGAAGGCGTTGCCGTACGGGTTTTCGTCGCCGATCGGGATGCCGACAGCGTCCACTTCGTACACCGAGTTGCGCTGGCCGTCGACAGCGACGTCGAGCCGGGCGCAGAACAGGTGCTGGTGCACCGGCGCGAACAGGCCGGGCGCGATCTCGGACGCGTGCGGATGCGCTGATCCGGGCTCGGCGGCACCGGAAAAGACGATGCCGGTCGCCTTGGCCTCGCATTCGATGGTGCCGTCGAGGTAGAGGTACCAGAAGAAGCCGTAGTCGTAGTTGCCGATGGTGGAGATCGACGAGATGACCAGGCGACGCGAACGGCGGACCTCGGCCTTGCCGTCGAGATCCGTGTGCTTCCAGAGGATTCCGTAGTCCTCCTCGTGCATGCAGATCGCGTTCGGCACGCGGACCGGCTGGCCGTGGTCGTCGGCGAGGAAGGCGTCGAAGTAGTGGATGACGCCGAGGCAGTCGCAGCCGAGACGCAGGCTGTTGCCGTTCTTGCCGAGCAGGTATTCGCCCGCGTCGAAGTAGCTGATCCAGAACCGGCCGATTGAGGTGTCACCGTAGGGAACAACCATCTCAGGCACCGACGCGCGATATATCACCGAGCGGTCCTGGAAGGTCAGCTGATGAAGAGTCAGGCCCTCGCGCGCGTTGAACCCGACGCGCAGCTGCCAGCCCTCCCACGTCACCAGCGAGCCGTCGACCTGGAAGCTCGGGCCTTCCGGCTGCGTGATCTCGATGGGCTTGAGCGTGGTCCGCGCAGGCTGGTGGCCGTAGCGGCCGGAGTCCTCCGGGACCGGGATGTCGCCCTCGTCCTCGACCCGGAGCACGCGCTGTTCCGTGAGGTTGAGGTGCGCGACCAGCCCCTCGACCGGGCGTGACCAGGGATTGTCCGTGTCGTCCTCGCGCAGGAAAGTGAGCGAACGGATGACCCGGCCGGTCTCGTCCTCGCGGCCGAAGTAGCCGGGGGCGAGCGGGGCGCAGAACGCGTGCTCGATGCGGTCGCCGAGACCGCGGCGGCGCATCGCCGCCTGCCACTCCGGGGAGGCCTTGGTGATGGCCTCGGCCAGGTCGTACTCCTCGAAGAGGTACGGGGGCTGGCCCTCGCCGCACTTCTCGTGGCTGACCAGCTTTTCGCCCGTCACCGAGACCACCGCGTCGGCCGATTCGCCGGTCGCGGTGTCGAGCAGGGTGAACTGGATCCGGCGGTCGACGGGGGCACCGCCCAGTACGGCGGCCTTGTCCGGCTCCACCGGGAGGACCTGCGGAAACCGGGTCGTCTCGGTGACGAGCCCCTGTGCCTCCAGCACTGCCCGGCCTGCCGCGAGCTCGTCGGCGGTCAGCGGGTCAAGGGGGTGGGGGTGTGCGTTGCTCATGGTGTCCCTTCGCGCTCCTCGCCGCAGTGTTCGCGGTTGCCCGGGGGCAGCGGTAGCCGGGCTGGGGGGTCGTGCGGTCGCTGACAACAAGGATGCACTCGTTGCCAATCCCCGGAAGGGCCGTTGCTGCAGGATTGCGGAATGCGACTCGACCTTTCCGGCAAGGCCGTGCTGATCACCGGCGCCGCGTCCGGGATCGGGCTGGCCTGCGCGCGGGCGTTTCTGGAGGAGGGCGCGCGGGTCGGGGTCCTCGACCGGGTCCGGCCGCCGTCGCTGCCCGGGGAGGTCGTCGCGGCTCGGGCGGACGTCACCGACGAGGGGCAGGTCGCCGCGGCGGTGCAGCTCGTGGCGGAGTCGTTCGGCGGGATTGACGTGGCAGTCGGCTGCGCTGGGATATCAGGACCGGTCGGACGGCCGCTCGCGGAGACCAGCGCCGCGGACTTCGCCGCGGTCATGTCGGTGAACGTGCTGGGACAGTTCCTCGTGGCCAAGCACGCTCGGCCGTGGCTGAGGGACGGGAGTTCGATCGTTTTCCTGGCCAGCGATTCGGCCTTCGTGTGCGCGCCGGGGATGGTGCCCTACTGCGCGTCGAAGGGCGCGGTGGTGTCGTTGACGCGGGCGTTGTCGGTCGAGTTCGACGGCGTCCGGGTCAATTGCGTGTGCCCGTCGGTGGTCGATACGCCGATGGCGCGGGGGGATTTGGGGGATCTGCTGGACGAACCGGGGTTCCCGGTGCAGGCGGCCGAGGAGGTCGCCCAGCAGGTTTTGTATCTGGCTTCCGCGCGGGCGCGGACGGTGAACGGACAGGCCCTGCTCGCCGACTTCGGCGTATCGGCTCGGTCTGGGTTTCCTGCTTGAAAGGGAGAAATGACGATGGCAGACACGCGGGTCGTGGCGATTACCGGCGGAGGGACGGGCATTGGGGCTGCGGTTGCTCGGCGGTACGCCGGCGAAGGCGCGCAGGTCGTGGTTCTCGGCAGGCGGCGGGAGCCGCTGGAGAAGGTCGCTGCGGAGACTGGTGCGCACGTGATCGCGTGCGACGCCAGCGTTCGGGAGGACGCGGAGGCGGCGATCGCGGAGATTCTCGAGAAGTTCGGGCGGCTGGACGTGATCGTCGCCAATGCCGGCGGGCATGGGCTGTCCTCGGTGGTGGATACCGGGGACGAGGAGTGGGAGATCGCGCTCCGGTCCAATTTGTCCAGTGCGTTTGTGTTTTGCCGGGCCGCTTTGCCTTCGCTGGTGGAGAGCGGCGGTCAGGTCGTGATTGTTTCTTCGCTGGCCGGGTTGTTCGCTGGGCCCAATGTCGCGGGATACACCGTGGCCAAGCATGCGTTGATCGGGTTGACCCGGTCCATTGCGCGGGATTACGGCCCCAAGGGCGTTCGGGCAAACGCGGTGTGCCCGGGCTGGGTTCGGACGCCGATGGCGGATGGCGAGATGGAGCAGTTCGCTGAGGCGGCCGGGTTCGACGGCGGGCATGACGAGGGATACCGGCGGGTGACCGCCGAAGTGCCGTTGCGTCGTCCTGCGGAGCCGGAGGAAATTGCTTCCATTGTTCGGTTCCTCGGGTCTTCGGAGTCGTCGTACATCACCGGTGCCGTGCTGGTGGCGGACGGCGGCGCGCACGCGGTCGACTTGCCCACATTGGCCTTTGAGCGGGCCGGGATGTAGCCCGATAATGGCCGGATGACGTTCGAGGGGGACTGGGCGGAGAAGACCGCGACGGCCAACCAGCGGTTCGTGGACAAGGCCGTCGCGATCGCCCGCGAGGTCGAGGTCCTGCTCGGCCGGGATGCCATGACCTATCCGCGACACCCGGTCGCGCGCGCACGCGAGGCGCTCGCCGACCGGGTGTTCGCGATTCTGGCGGCGGCGCGCGAGGCCAGCCGGACCTTCTACAACGTCGACCAGGTGCCGGTGGCGGTCGTCTCCGACGCCTACGGAGATGACTGGGTCGAGAAGGTGGCCGATGCCGTCGGCACGCTCGCCGGCGCGATGGCCCGGGCCGCCACTGTTCTCACCGGCGTGGTGGACAGCCATTTCAAAGATGCCGACACGCAACAGTGGGCCACTGGAATCCTCGACGACGTGCGAAACGCCGCCGCCGAAGTCCTCCGCGAAGCTGCCAGCCGCCCTGGCCCGGCGACGTGACAACGCCGACTCAAGCCGCAGTCCGGGCCCGGTTGCTCGGCCACTTCACCGAAACCCTCCGGGCGCTGCCGTCCGGCTCGGCACTGGTGCTTCGGCATCCGGACCTGCCCAATGCGGCGTTCCATCGCGGGGTGACCCTGTCCGACGATTACGGCCGCGACGAAACGCGGCGATTCTTCGACATCGCCTACTGGGTGTTCGGAGCCACCGCCGCGACGTCCGATCAGTACCTCGACCTGACGATGCGTTCGTGGCGCGACCGGGGCTGGGCGACGGAGTTCTTGGCGGATCCACCGCTTTCCGCCGGTTATGCGAGAACGTCCGACGGGTACGGGTTCGCGATCCGGCGCAGTATCAACGGGTACCTCAGCATCGCGGGGACGACGCCGGTCTTCGCCGCGGGCTCGCCTGAGGGGGACCCGTTTCCGGACCGGATCGACCAGCCGCCGCGTAGGGCCGGTGCGCGCTGCGACGGTCCGTGAGGGGAACCCTGACGGAATCAGAGTCCCTCAGGGTTCCCCTCACGGACTTCTGCGGGAGCGGAGCCACGCGACCTGAGTGAGGTCAGCCCGATTCCGCCAGCGTCCGTAGCCACTTGGTCAGCAGCTGGGTTTCCTCGGCGCCCAGGATTTCCGGGTTCGCGGCCGCGTGTTCCAGGACGCGGTGGATTTCGGAGTGCCTGCCGCCAGTAGTGGGTGCGGTGCCGGTGATCGCGGCGATCGCGCCTTCCCGGACGGCCACCGACAGCGGGCGGTCCTCCTCGGCGAGGATGATCTGCCGCAACGTGACCCCGATGTTGGCCACCAGGATGTGCGCGGCCGCCTGATCCGGCGGGACCGTCAGGCGTCCCTGGTCGGCCGCGGCTTGGGTCAGGGCGCGCAGCATCGCGCTCGGGCGTTCTTGCGCTTCGGGCGCGTGGCCGGGGTGGACCTGGCCGTACATGAGCGTGTAGAAGCCGGGGTTCGCGATTCCGAACGCGACGTGGGCGTCCCAGCCGTCGCGCAGGTCCTGGATCGGGTCGCCGGACGGCTCGTGGGCGCCTTTTTCCGCCAGGTACAGGTCGAAACCGCGTTCGACGACCGCGTCCAGCAGGCCCTGTTTGCTGCCGAAGAAGTGGTACAGCGTCGGCATTTTCACCCCGGCCTGTGCGCAGATCGCGCGCAGCGAGATGTCCTCGCCCGGCGTCGCGGCGACCTGCTCGGCGGCGGCGTCCAGGAGCCGGGTCCGTGTATCCGCGTTCGCAATCTGTGTCACATCGCTATGGTAACCGCTGTTGCACTGATACAGTGGTGCATATCAGCGATAAAGAGAGGGAGGGGTCACCATGACCGACCACACGCTCGAAGGCAAGAACGTCCTGGTCGCCGCCGGGGCGAAGAACCTGGGCGGGCTCATCAGCAGGCAGTCCGCGCAGGCCGGCGCGAACGTCGCGATCCACTACAACTCCGAGTCGACCCGTCCGCAGGCGGAGGAGACTCTCGCCGCGGTCGAGGCGGCCGGCGGCAAGGGCGTCCTCCTGAGCGGCGACCTGACCGTCCCGGCGAACGTGGAGAAGCTGTTCGCGGACGCGGAGGCCGCGCTCGGGAAGATCGACGTCGCGGTCAACACGGTGGGCAAGGTGCTGCGCAAGCCGATCACCGAAACCACCGAGGACGAGTACGACTCGATGTTCGACATCAACTCGAAGGCGGCGTACTTCTTCATCAAGGAAGCGGGCAAGAACGTCGCCGACGGCGGCAAGGTCATCACGATCGTGACCAGCCTGCTCGCGGCGTTCACCGACGGGTACTCGACCTACGCGGGCGGCAAGAGCCCAGTGGAGCACTTCACCCGCGCCGCGGCCAAGGAATTCGCCTCGCGCGGGATCTCGGTCACCGCGGTCGGGCCCGGCCCGATGGACACGCCGTTCTTCTACGGCCAGGAAACCCCGGAACGGGTGGAATTCCATAAGTCGCAGGCGATGGGCGGGCAGCTGACCAAGATCGAGGACATCGCCCCGATCGTGTCGTTCCTCGCGACGTCCGGCTGGTGGATCACCGGGCAGACTATCTTCGCCAACGGCGGTTACACCACCCGCTGAGTTTCGCCGACAGCAAGGGAAGCGCAATGTCCGAAGTGGAGATTCCGGAACCGGTGGCGTCGTTCGTCGACGCGGTGAACCGGCACGACGACGCCGCGTTCCTGGACGCGTTCACCGAAAACGGCGTCGTGGACGACTGGGGCCGGTCGTTCGCCGGACGCGCCGAAATCAAGGGATGGAGCGACGTCGAGTTCATCGGCTCGCGCGGCGTCCTGACCCCGGAGGAGGTCACGGTCGCCGGCGGCACCGTCACCGTCGTCGGGGATTGGCGCAGCAATCACGCCAACGGACGGTCGAAGTTCGTCTTCGACGTCGACGGCGACCGGATCGCCACAATGACCATCCGCGAAGGCTGAACGGCCGGGGCGTGGGCGTCCCACCGCGGAATGCCCACGCCCCGGGTCAGTTGGTGCCGAGGTACGCCTGGTGCAGCGTGTCCGGATTGTCCAGCAGGGGCTGCGATTCCCCGGCGTAGGTGACCTTGCCGGAGGAGACGACCAGCGCTTCCTGCGCGACTTTCAGTGCCAGGTGGGTGAATTGTTCCACCAGGAGGATCGCCGCGCCCGCGTTGGCGAACTCGGTCACCGCCGGGAGAAGCCTGGTGAAGACGGCGGGAGCCAAGCCAAGCGACATCTCGTCGATGAGCAGGAACTTGGGCTTCGCCGCGAAAGCCCGGCCCAGCACCACCATCTGCTGCTCGCCGCCGGACAGCAGCGCGGCGGGCGAGTTCTTGCGTTTCTCCAATTCCGGGAAGAGGGCCAGGACTTCGTCGATCCCGGCCGGGGTTTTGGCGGTCAGGCGCAGGTTTTCCAGGACGGTCAGGCTGGCGAAGACCGCCCGTCCTTGTTCCACGTGCGCCAGTCCGAGCCGCGCTCTGGACACCCGCGAGTGTTTGGTGACGTCCGTGTGTCCGACGTGGATAGTCCCGGACGCCGCCGGGATCACGCCGGACAACGCTTCCAGCAGGCTGGTCTTGCCCGCGCCGTTGGGGCCGACCAACGCGGTGATCTTGCCCGGTTCCAGCGTCAGGCCGACGTCGGCGATGACCGGGCCCGCACCGCGCGTGACGGTCAGGTTTTCGATGCGCAGCGTGCTCACAGCATCTCCGTTTCGCCCAGGTATGCCTTCAGAACCGCGGGATCGGCCAGCACTTCCGCCTGCGGGCCGCTGGCCAGCACCTCGCCGAAGTCGAGCACGGTCAGGGTGTCGCAGACGGACCGCACCAGATCGAGGTCGTGTTCGATGATCAGCACCGAGACGCCGAACCTGGCCGGGACCTGACGCAGGCGTTCGCCGAAGGCCACGTGTTCCTCGTGCGGAAGGCCCGCCGCCGGCTCGTCCAGGAGCAGCACCTGGGGCTTCGCCATGAGGTGGCCGACGACTTCGACCAATCGGCGCGCGCCCACGTCGACCCGGTCCAGCGGGGTCGCCGCCGGCGGGCAACCGAAGAACTCCAGCGCGGCAGCGACTTCGGCGGCGTCCGGGCGTCGGCGGGCGACGAAGCGGACGTACGCCTCGATAGTCAGTCCTGATGGGACTCGGTCTTGCTGGAACGTTCGGCGCAGGCCGGAACGGGCTCGCTGCGTCGGGTTGCCGGTGAGCGGGCGGTCGGCCAGTTCCACGGTTCCTTTGGCCTGGGGCAGGAAGCCGCTGATGGCGTCGACCAAAGTGGACTTTCCGGCGCCGTTCGGGCCGATTACGCCCAGCACTCCGCCTTTCGGGACGGCTAAGTCCACTCCGGACAGTGCCTTGACCTGGCCGAAGGTGACGCTCAGACCGCGGACAACCAGCACCGGTTCGCCAGGAGGCAGGCGCGGAGGTTCTTCGTCCAAGGCTGTGATTTGAACTCCGGCGCTGGCCCTCGACCGGCGACGCCAGAGTTCGCGGATCGCGGTGCCCAGGTTGCCGCGCCCAGCCAGCGCCTGGATGCCCAGCAGGCCGAAGATGACGTATCCCCAGTCTTGCGGGACTCCCCACCGCTTCAACAGCTCTGGTACGGCAACCCAGAGGACAGCGCCGAACACTGCCATGTCAATCAGGTGCGCACCGGACATGATGGCCAGCACGTACAACGCCAGCGACTGCAGCGGAGCGAAGCTGGTCGGGAAAGCGAATCCGACCTGTGCGGTAAGCAGGCCGCCGCTGATGCCGCCAAGCGTGGCGCTGACGGCGAAGGCCGAGAGCTTGGCAGCACGGACGCTGGCTCCTGCCGCAGCGGTGCCGCGTTCGGAGAACGCAACCGCGGCCCAACTGCTGCCCCATGGACCGCGCCGCAGGAAGTGCACGACCAACGCGCAGACGATCAGAACGATGACACAGAGCAGGAAGAAGGCGTTGTCATCGGCCACAAAGGACGGACGGTCCACCGAGACGCCGTCGGTGGTGCCGGGGAACTGGATTTCCACCAGGGTGACGTCGGCGGCCGCGGCCAGGCCGAGTGTCACCACCGCCAGGTTGATCCCGCGCAGACGCAGTGCGGGGAGTCCGATGAGGACACCGACCACGCCTGCCGCGAGACCGCCTAGCAGCAGCCAGAAGAGGAAGCCGCCGGGGGCGTTGGCGACGTTCAGCGCGGAGACGACCCACGCGCCGATCGCGCCGAAAGTCAGCTGGCACAAGGAAATCATGCCAGCGCTGCCGGTGACGACGCCTAGGCCGAGCAGGGCGATGGCGGCTACTACGACGCTGATGCCGAGGTAGGCGAAGTAGCCGTTGAGGCCGACGGTCAGGCCGATTCCGACCAGCACCGCGACCACCGCGACGACCAGTGGGGTTCCGAAGCGGGACACTGCGCCCCGGTCAGCGAGCTGCATCCCACACCTCCTTGCGCTGAGACCACACGAGCAGGCCGACGATGGCCAGGAACGGGACGAAATTCCGCACTACCGAAAGCTGGTCGACCTGCGCGAGCGCGCCCTGCAGCATGCCGAGCACCAGACCGCCGACGACGGCGAGGTCCAGCCGGCGGAAACCGCCGAGCAGGGCCGCCGCCGCGGCGGGCACGACCAGCATGGCCAGCGAGGTGGCGTCGTTCGACTGGGACGGGGCGACGATCACGATGATGATGGTGCTGATCAAGCCGGTGGCGCCCCAGACGGCGGCACTGAGACGTTTCGCGGGGATACCTAACAGCTCAGCTGTCGTCGGACGTTCCGACAGAGCCCGCAGTGAGATACCAACGGGCGTCTTTGTCAGAATCAGCCGCGCGGCGAAGGCGATCACTACCGCCAGCGCGACCGTCACGACGGTCACCTGGCTGATCACCACGCCGCCGACGGTGAAGGCCGGACCGGCCAGCAACGCCTGGAACGGCTGCGGTTTGTTGCCGAACAGGATGAACGACAGCGAAATCAACAGCAGCAGCACCGCGACGGTCACCGCCGAACGGGTGCCGGTGCCTGCCTCGGCAAGCCAGGTCGAGACGACCCAGCCGATCAGCACGCTCAGCACCCCGCCCAGCAGCACGCCGAGAACCACCGCCAGCCATTCCGGCAGTCCGCCGTGGACGGACAGGGCCACCCCGACGTAACTACCGAACATGCCGGTGGCCGCCTGGGCGAAGTTGACGACCCGGACCAGCCGGGACATCAGCGTCAGGCACACCGCCAGCACCGCGTAAAGCCCGCCGGCGGCCAACCCGGCCAGCGCTCCCTGCACCATTGCAGTCTCCTCTGTCCAGAGTGGATCGGGCTAGCGCCGCGGAATCCGCAGCCAGTCGGTACCGGAGATCTCCCACCGGTTTGTGCCCGTCGCGAGCTTCACCGGCCAGCCCGCGATGTTGTCGTGGTGCGTCTGCCCGGGGCCGAACACGTACGGCGTGCCGACCATCGGGTCGGTGATCGGTTTCATCTCGCGCAGCGCCTTCGTCACCGATTCCCGCGTGATGTCGCCCTGCATGCCGTTCAGCACCTGCAGGAAGTATTTCGCCGCGAGGTAGCCGCCCTGGCTGAACGAGGTCAGCGGAATGTTGTTGCGGGTCATGAGGTCCCGCCACTCCTTGGTGCGCGGGCTCGACGGGTCGGTGAACGGGTAGAACTCGGCGGGGACGTAAACGCCGGCGCCAGCCTCCGAAACCGCCTTCGCGTACTGTTCACTGTAGACACTCGTGAGCAGCAGCCAGGTCACATCCTTCCAACCCTGCGCCTGCGCGGCTTTCAGCTGGCCGATCGAGTCGGGCTCGACGGGGTTCACTGTCACCGCTTTGCACCCGGCGGCACGAGCCTTGACGATGTAGGGCGTGTAGTCGGAACCGTTGTACGGCACGGTCGCGTCGACGTACTTCAGGTTCTTGCCGGTGATTTTCGACCATTCGTCGATGGCCGCGCGGTAGTATGGCAACGTGTTCCCGGCGATCTCCAGCAGCGCGCACATGTCCTGCAGATGCAGCACTTCGGAGCCGTACAGCAGGGTCAACGTCATGTCGTGGAACGGACCGACGTTCGCGGGCCCGATGTTCGGGCTGGTGAAGCACGACGGGTCGACGCCGATGCCGGAGATGGAAAGCACCTTCTCCTGCTGGTAGTACTTGGCGTTGATCTGGCATTCGATGAGGCTCGACGATCCGACCAGCGCCACCGCCTGATCGCCGCCCACGATCTCGCGCGCGGCGGCCGCAGCGGCGGCAGGGTCGCCCTTGTCGTCGATGGCATGGTATTCGATCTTGCGCCCGTGCACGCCGCCCGCCGCGTTCGCCGCGTCGAAGACGGCCTTGGCGGCCTGGGAGGATTCCGGGAAGGTGGCGGGCCCGCTCAGCGCGTTGACCGAGCCGACCACGATCGGCCCGTTCGGATCGGCGGTGCCCGCGCAGCCCGCCGCGACCAGCGTGACCAGCACGGCCGAGGCGAGCGCGGGCAGGAACTTTCTCATCATGGCTCGGCTTTCCGGTCCACAGTGACCAGAGGGGGAGGGGAGAGAACGGGGGCGGTGCCGGGGGAAGGGCCGGCACCGCCGTTTCGGGGGAGACTCAGTCGGTCGCCGCGGCGACCGGGGCGGAATCCACGATCTGCTCGAAGCTCGCGACCTTGTCGCCGTCGAACTTCCACACGTGCGCGACCCGGGCGGTGAAAGCCTTGCCGGACTTGCGATTCGTGCCGGTGTACGTCCCGAGCCCGACGATCGAATCGCCGGCGTCCAGCAGCGCGGACAGCGTGAACTGATAGCCGTCCCAGTCGCGGGCGATCGCCTCGAAGACGTTGCGCCGCACCTCGTCCGGCCCGGTGTAGGTGCCCGCGTAGGGGAATCCGGCGGCCTCGGTCCAGGTGGTGTCCGGCCCGATCGGGGCGAGCATGCCGGCGAGGTCGCCGCGGTCGCTCGCCTCGTAATGCGCGGTGATCACGTCCAAATTGGACACAGGAGAACTCCTTAGACAGGCTGGACGTCGGGGTAGCTGATCGAGCCGAGCGGGTAGATGTGCCCGCCCGCGCGGGAATGCTCGGACCGGCCGTCGCCGGTGATGCCGAGGAAAACGCCAGTGGTGCGCAGGTCGTAGCCGAGGTCGTGCAGCCACACGCTGGCCACCGCGATCCGGAACTCCCGGAAGCAGAACAGGTACAGGCCGTCGGCGAACTTCCAGACGGTCGACATGTCCACGTCGCCGTGCCCGCGCTGCACGCCTTCGACGCACTGCCAGCAGTACCGCTCGGAGGAAAGGTAAACGTGCTCGTACAGGTGATTCGGGCTGTAGCGGTAGACGTTGCGCTTGCCGATGAGATCCCGCGACGGCCCGGGCACGTCGCCGGTCGGCTCGCCGCCGTCGGTGGTGCCGGCGTGGAAGGTCTGCGAAACCCGCGGCGTGCCTTCGACATCCTCGTCGCCGATCACCGACCGGATGGTCATCGCGCGGTGCGTGGTGGTCGAGTAGACGACGGTGAGGGATTCGCCCTCGACGCTCGTCAGCGGCAGGTTCACGAAGAAGACGTCGGGACGCACGGCGACCGCGTCGTACGGGTCCTCAACGCCGTTGAGGGCAAGCCGTTCGCCGTCGAGGAACCGCAGTTCGAGCTTCGCGCCGTCATCGAGCGTGACGGTGAGTTCCCGCCCGGTGAGGTCCGCGTTGGGCAGCCGGTAGGTGTCGATCCCGGCGGCGAACTCGTCGTAGGTGCGCCATTCGTCAGGGGAAGGGTCGGACATGCCCATCATGCTCGCCGCGCCCCGGCCGGTGAGCGAACGTTCGTGCGCTGGCGGGCAACTGCCGGACGCTCGCGGTCAATACCAGGAGGTTCGGGCCGGAAACGACAAGCGGCGCCCCCGGTCGTCCGGGAGCGCCGTACCTGTTTTGAAGAGCTTCAGCCGCGGGCGCGCAGCTCGCTGGGCGACTGCGCGAACGCCGCCCGGAACACCCGCGAAAAATGCGCCGCGTCCACAAACCCCCACCGCGCAGCGATTGCCGCGACCGGACGCGCCGCCAGCAACGGATCCCGCAGATCCCGGCGGCAATGCTCCAGCCGCCGCTGCCGGATCCACCCCGCCACCGTCGTCCCCTGCTCCTGGAACAACCCGTGCAGATGCCGCGTGGAGATGTAGTGCTCCGCGGCGATCTGCGCCGGACCGAGATCGGACCGCGACAGATTCGCGTCGATGTAACTGCGGATCCGCCGCATCAGGTCGTGGTGCGGGTCGGCGGCCGTGCGGTCCAGGTCGAGTTCGGTGGCCAGCATCGTGGTCAGCAGGTCGACCGCGTTGTGCGCCAGCCGTACGCCCACCGGGCTCGTCAGCACGTCCAGATTCCCGCCCAGCTGCGCCAGGAACGGCACCACCACGTTGCCGACGCCCTCGCGCCCGGACATCCGCACGGCGGTGAGCTGACCAACCAGATCCCGTGGCAGGTCAACCTGCTGTTGCGGGAACATCAGCACGAGGGTCCGGAAATTCTCTTCGAACACGAGCGAATACGGCCGGTTCGTGTCGTACAGCGCGACGTCGCCGGGCCGCAGCACCGCCTCGCGGCCGTCCTGGGTGAGGATTCCGGTGCCGGCCAGCATGACGCTCAGCTTGTAGCACGGCCGGTCCGCGCGGGCGATCAGTTCCGGCGTGCGCTCCACCGCGTGCGGCGACGCCGTGATCTCGGTGAGCGCGATTTCGCCCGCCTCGTGCGTGCGGAGCCTGCCGTGGAACCGGTCCCGGTGCTCGGTGCTCACCTGCAGCGGCACGAACGACCTCAGGACAGCGGACCGGAACTCCGTGAAGTCCTGCGCGACCGTGGTGGTCGGCGTCTGCAAGATAGCCGTCATCATGTCACCTCTCCGTCGAAGTGCCGGTACCGCTGCGTGTCCGGGGAAGGAACCTGGGGCTCCCTCCCCGGACGGGACGCACCTTAGACCTGTTCGCCCAGTTTGAAACCCTGCTCGGCGCCTTCGGCGCGGGTGTAGGAGAACCCGTCCGCCCCGATGGTCACGTCCATTTCCTTCGTGTCGGTGCGTTCCTCGACCGGCTGGAGGTTCCCGTCCAGGTCGAGCACCCGCGAGGCCTCGGTGTACCAGCTCGGCACTACCGGATTGCCCCACCAGTCGCGGCGCTGGTTGTCGTGCACGTCCCAGCTGATCACCGGGTTGTCCGGATCGCCGGTGTAATAGTCGTGGGTGTAGATCTCGATCCGGTGCCCGTCCGGGTCACGCACGTACAAATAGAACGCGTTCGACACGCCGTGGCGGCCGGGGCCGCGCTCGATCTGGTCCGATTTCCGCACCGCGCCGAGGTGGTCGCAGATGTGCAGGATCTGGTGCCGCTCGTGGGTCGCGAACGCGATGTGGTGCAGCCGGGGGCCCGCGCCGCCGGTGAGCGCGACGTCGTGCACGGTCGGTTTGCGGAACATCCACGCCGCGTACACGGTGCCCTCGTCGTCCACGATGTCTTCCGACACCCGGAACCCGAGGCCCTCGTAGTACTTCCGCGCGGCCGGCACGTCCGGCGTGTTCACGTTGAAGTGGTCCAGCCGCGACAGCGCGCCCGGGCCGTGCACGTCGTAGCGCTGGGTGAACCGCTCGACGTGCTCGGCTTCGTAGAAGAACTCGATCGGGAAGCCGAGCGGGTCGAGCACGCGCACCGCTTCGCCGATGCCGCGCGTCGTGCCCGCCGGGACGCGGCGCACCTCGACGCCGAGTTCCCGGTAGTACGCCTCGGCGACGTCGAGTTCGCCCTCGCCACGCACGCGATACGCGAGCACAGCCAGCGCCGGCTCCGCACCCTTGCGCAGGATCAGCGAGTGGTGCAGGTATTCCTCAAACGCGCGCAGATATATCGCCTGGTCGTCCTCGTATGTCACGACGAGACCGAGAACGTCCACATAGAACTCTCGCGACGCTTTGAGGTCGCTGACGACGAGTTCCGCGTAGGCGCAGCGGATGACGTCCGGTGGGGTCGTGGTCATGCCTTGTCCTTCCCGGCCCCGAAGCGCGCCGTGTGCACGTCGCCGAGCGTGATGTGCACGGCCTGCTGTTCGGTGTAGAAGTCGATCGAGCGGTAGCCGCCTTCGTGGCCGAGGCCGGACGCCTTGACCCCGCCGAACGGCGTGCGCAGGTCGCGCACGTTGTGCGAGTTGAGCCAGACCATGCCGGCGTCGATGCTTTGCGCGAAGTTGTGCGCGCGGGTGAGGTCGGCGGTCCAGACGTAGGCGGCCAGGCCGTACTTGACGTTGTTGGCCAGCTCGAGCGCTTCCTCGTCGGTGTCGAACGGCGTGATCGCCACGACCGGGCCGAAAATCTCCTCCTGGAAGATCCGCGCGTCCGGTTTCACGTCGGCGAACACCGTTGGGGCCACGTAATTCCCGGTGTCGAGGCCTTCCGGACGGCCGCCCCCGGCGAGCAGTTTCCCTTCCGTCTTGCCGATTTCGACGTAGCTCATCACCTTGTCGAAGTGCTCCGGGTGCACGAGCGCGCCGACTTCGGTGGCCGGGTCGTGCGGGTCGCCGACGACGATGTTGCGGGCGCGTTCGGCGTAGCGAGCGCAGAACTCCTCGTAAATCGGGCGCTCCACGAGGATCCGGCTGCCCGCCGTGCAGCGTTCGCCGTTGAGCGAGAAGACGCCGAACAGCGTGGAGTCCAGCGCCGCTTCGAAGTCCGCGTCGGCGAACACGACGGCCGGGGACTTGCCGCCCAGCTCCATCGACATGCCCTTGAGCCCGGGCGCGCAGTTGCGGAAGATCGTTTCGCCCGTGGTGGTTTCGCCGGTGAACGAGATCAGCCGGACGTCCGGGTGTTTGACCAGCGCGTCGCCCGCTTCCTCGCCGAGGCCGTTGACGAGGTTGAACACCCCGTCCGGAACGCCTGCCTCGCGGAAGATGTCCGCCCACAGGCTCGCCGACAGCGGCGTGAACTCGGCGGGCTTCAGCACCACGGTGCAGCCGGACGCCAGCGCCGGCGCGAGCTTCCAGCTCTCCAGCATGAACGGCGTGTTCCACGGCGTGATCAGCCCGGCGACGCCGACCGGCTTGCGGTTGACGTAGTTGACCTGCTTGCCGGGCACCTTGTAGGTGTCGTCGGCCTGCGCGACGATCAGGTCGGCGAAGAACCGGAAGTTCTCCGCCGCGCGCTGCGCCTGGCCGAGCGCCTGCTTGATCGGCAGGCCGGTGTCGAAGGTTTCCAGCTCCGCCAGCTGCTTGTCGCGGCTCTCCACCAGATCGGCGATCTTGTTGAGGATCCGGGCGCGCTGACGCGGCAGCATCTTCGGCCACGGCCCGTGGTCGAACGCTTCCTTCGCCGCGGCGACGGCGAGGTCGACGTCCTCGGCCTTGCCCGCCGAAGCCGTCATGTACGGCTGGTTCGTGACCGGGTCGAGCACCTCGAAGGTGTCGCCCGAGACGCTGTCGGCCGGCGCTCCGCCGATGTAGTGGCGGATGTGCTCCGGCAGGTTCTCCGGAACGTAGTGCGCGGTCATGGTCACTTTCCTTCCACGGTGAAGCCGTCGACGGGCGAGAGGTACTGCTCGCCCTGGCGCATCAGTTCGGTGATCCGGGCGATGCCCGGTTCGGTCGGGGTGATCAGCGGCGGGCGCACGAAGCCCGACTTGATGAGCCCGCGCTGCTCCAGCACCCATTTGCCGGGTGCCGGGTTGGTCTCGACGAACAGCAGGTCGACCAGCGGGTGCAGGCCGTAGTGGATCTCGCGGGCGCGGTCGAAGTCGCCTTCGGTCCACGCGCGGTACATCTCGGCGCTGGCGGCCGGGGCGATGTTGGCGGTGGCGCTCACGAACCCGGCTCCGCCGAGCGCGAGCAGCGGCAGGCACAGCAGTTCGATGCCCGACCAGACGAGCAATTCCTTGCCGCACAAGTGAAGTACGCGAGAGAAGTGCTCGAAGTCCTTTGTGGTCTCCTTGATCCCGACGAAGTTGTCGAAATCGCGGAACAGCCGTGCGACCGTCTCCGGGGCGAGGTCGACCGACGTCCGGCTCGGCACGTTGTAGGCGACGATCGGCAGGTCCGGGAATTCCTTCGCGACCGTGGCGTACCAGCGGTAGAGCGCTTCCTGGGTGGGCCGGGCGTAGTACGGGGTGATGATCAGTGCCGCGTCGATGCCCGCGTCGCGCGCCTCGGAGGTCAGCTCCAGCGTCTCGTCGAGCTTCGCCGAACCGGTGCCGGGCATGAACGGAACCTTGTCGTCCACCGCCTTGGCGACGGTCCGGATCGTCTCCGCGCGCTCGGCCACCGTCATCGCACCGGGTTCGCCGGTGGAGCCGCCGATCGAGACGCCGTGCGAACCGGACGCGAGCTGCCAGTTCACGAGGTTGGTCAGGCTCTCGTGGTCGACCTCTCCGGTGTCGAGGAACGGGGTCATCAGCGGCGCGATCGAGCCGGTGATGGCGTTCGGGGTACTGCGGAACCTCATGGGGTGGGGTCCTTCCTAGGGAGCTTCGGCGGGCGGGGCGGCCCGCCGGTCGAGGTAGGCGTCGAGGGTGGCGGTGCGGTGCCGGCGCGCGGCCAGCTCGAGTTCGAGCGGGTCGGCGTTCTGCTCGATCAGCACCAGCAGCTGTTCGTGTTCCTTGACGGATTCGTGCGCGCGGCCCGGGACGAAGCTGAACGTCGAATCGCGCAGCGACGCCAGCCGGTGCCAGCCGCGGTGCACGAGGTCGAGCACGTGCGGGTTCGGGCAGGGTTCAAAAAGGACCGAGTGGAACTCTTGGTTCAGCTCGGTGAACCGGTGCGGTTCGAAGTTCTCCAGCGACAAGCGCATCTGTTCGTTGACCGCGCGCGCCCGTTCGATGTCCTCAGCGGACAGTTTCGGCGCGGACAGCGAGGTGGCGAAACCTTCCACCAGGGCAAGGGTTTGCATGGTGTGCTCGTAGGCGGTCTCGTCGACCATCACCACCTGCGCGCCGACGTTCCGCTCGAACGTCACCAGCCCTTCGGCTTCGAGCAGGCGGATCGCTTCGCGCACGGGGACGACGCTGACGTCCAGTTCCTTGGCGATTTGCCCCAGCACCAAGCGATAGCCGGGACCGAAGGTCCTGTCGGCGATCCGGTCCTTGATCCAGCGGTACGCGCGCTGGGACTTGCTCTCGCCTGCTACGGGCGCCACTGGGCGTACCTGGCCTTCCAGTGGTCGTTCATCGGGTAGAGCCCGTCGACGCTTTCGCCGTTCGCGACCTGCTCCGCGATGAACGTTTCCTGGCGTTCCTGTTCGATCGCCGCGTCCGCGATTTTTTGCACCAGATGCGGCGGGATTACGAGGACGCCGTCGGAATCGCCGACAATCACGTCGCCCGGCTGGACGGTCGCGCCGCCGCAGGCGATGGTGATGTCGACGTCCCAGGGCACGTGACGGCGGCCGAGCACCGCCGGGTGCGGACCGGAGTGGTAAGTCGGGATGTCCAGCGCGGCCACCGCGGCCAGGTCGCGCACGCCGCCGTCGGTGACGATTCCCGCTGCTCCGCGGACCTGGGCGCGGAGGGCGAGGATGTCGCCGATCGTGCCGGTTCCCTTTTCGCCGCGGGCTTCCATCACCAGGACGTCGCCCGGATTCAGGCTGTCGATGGCGCGTTTCTGGGCGTTGAAGCCGCCGCCGTGGGACTTGAAGAGGTCCTCGCGGAAGGGGACGTAGCGGAGAGTCCTCGCGCGGCCGATGAGTTTCGTGTCCGGACGGGTGGAGCCGAGGCCGTCGATGGAGACGTGGTTGTAGCCGTTCTTGCGCAGCTGGGCGGAAAGCGTTGCGGTTCCTACGCTGGTGAGCTTGGTCTTGAGCTCTTCCGTGAGCACGAATTCCGCCGGAAGCCCTGCGGATTCCCTGTCGCCGTAAGCCTGTTCGCGCTGGTTGTCGTCGATTTTGGGCTGCGCGCTGAACTTCGGGAGCGGCGTGGTGCCTTCCGTGACCGGAGTGACCAGGCGGCCGGTGGTCTTCTCGCCGTGACTGACCTCGACCTCAACGACGTCGCCCGGCTTCACGACGGACGATCCGGCCGGGGTCCCGGTGAGGATGACGTCGCCGGGTTCGAGGGTGCTCAGCTGGGAGAGATCGGCGACGAGAGTGCCGAAGTCGAAGATGAGGTCTTCGGTGGTGTCGTCCTGGACGATCTCGCCGTTGACCCAGGTGCGCACGCGGAGGTTCGCGGGATCGACCTCCGCGGCGGGGATCGTGGCCGGGCCGAGGGGAGTGAAGCCGTCGCCGCCCTTGGACCGGAGGTTGGACCCGCCGTCGGCGTGCCGCAGATCGTATACGCCGAAGTCGTTGGCGGCGGTGACGCTCTCGACGTGGTCCCAGCCTTGTTCGGGGGTGACGCGGCGGGCTTGCTTGCCGATGATGAGCGCGATTTCGCCCTCGAAGGCGAGGAGTTCGGTGCCTGCCGGGCGCTCGATGGGGGTGCCGGAGGAGCTGATCGAGGTGGCGGGCTTGACGAAGTACGAGGGCTTCGCCGGGGTCCTCCCGCGTTGTTTCGCGCGGGACGGGTAGTTCAGATGAAGCGCGATGACCTTGCCCGGCCGCTCCGGCGGGGTGGTGCTCGATACGGGACTCATGGGGGTTGACCTGCCCGGATGTCGTCGGGAGAGGAAGATATCTCAAAAGATATACGATCCTGGCGGGCGAGGGCAAGGGGCGGAGATGCGGGAAGCCTGCCTGCGCGGCACCGCGCTCAGGGCGTGCCGGGTGATGTATCCGCTGGGCAGGCGAACTGTTTCGGCGGCGACTGCCCAAGTCAGCTCTCAGGCGACCGGCATCCTCCAGCTCGACAAGACACCGGCGCTCAGGATCCGCGACTCTGGCGGCATCGACCGGTAACGCTCCGCCGTGGGCCACGTGAGTGCCGATCCCGGTTCTAACCGGGACAGGCGCTCACGAGGCCCACGGCAGGGGTCGCGGGTCTCGCGCGTGCCAGGGAAGGAGTCAGCACACGCGAGACCCTTCTTGCGGCGGGGGCGGGTCTATCGGCGAAGCTCCGGCTCGCCCGGACGCGGCGCGTGGTCAGCCAAGCGCCCGGGCGAGCCCGCCGCGCCTGCTTTAGGCCCCCTCCAGCCAGCGGCTCACCGGAAGCGCCGGAACCCGATGCCCCCGATGTCCGACCATCTCCTCATTCGCCACCAGCGCGTTCAGCACCGCCTCCTCGACCGCCTGCACCACGGCCTCGAAGAACGGATCGATCGCCCCCCACGGGATGAACCGCATGCTCTCGTAAGGCTCATCGTCCGGACGAGGGAAATGGCTGTTCAAAGCACCTGCGTTGGCTGTGCTGAACGCCAAGAACAAGTCGCCGGAGAAGTGCGACCCAGTAGTCCCAGTCCGCGCCAACCCCAGCGGCACCCGCCGGGCCAACGCAGTGCACTGCCCGGGCAACAGAGGCGCATCAGTCCCGATCACAACGATCACCGACCCCGCACCCGCCGGGGCGAGCCAGCTGGTGTCGGCCATCGGATTGTCCTCGGCCAACTCGACGCCAAGCTGCGACCCAGCCACCGTGAGCTCCGAGCGGCTCCCGAAGTTCGCCTGCACCAACGCTCCGACCGTATAACTGTCCGAGCCATGAGAAACAACCCGCGACGAAGTCCCGGTACCTCCCTTGAACCCGTAGCAGGTCATCCCAGTCCCGCCACCCACCGAACCCTCCGCAATAGGGCCGGAGGCAGCCGCATCGATCGCGGCAACAGCGTGGTCGGTCCGGATAGTCGGCGCGTTGACGTCGTTGAGATACCCGTCCCACGTCTCCGCGACCACCGGCAGCAGCCACTCCGCCGCGGCGTCCGGGCGTTCCCGCACCACCCAGTCGATCGTGCCGCGATGACACTGTCCGACGGAGTGGGTGCTGGTGATCAGAACCGGCAGGGTCAGCGATCCGGTCTCGGCAAGCCAGGCCCGGCCGGTCATTTCTCCGTTGCCGTTCAGCGAAAACGTGCCCGCGGAGCACGGCACATCGAACCGGGAACGGCCGCGCGGCAGGATCGCGGTGACCCCGGTCCGCACCGAATCGCCTTCGATCAAGGTGGTGTATCCGACCTCGACGCCTGGGATATCAGTGATCGCGTTGTGCGGGCCGGGCTTGCCGCCGAGGGTCAAGCCTAGGTCGCGGGCGCGGGTCATGCGGGGTCCTCCAGGGAGCATCGGGTCGAAACGCGGGCGTAGGACAGGACCATCGCCTCGGCGACGGACCGGTCGAGCGGCGGAACGGCTTGGGTCAGGTGCAGGCCGTACCCGTCTTCGAGGGCGACGAGGTTGCGGGCGATGGTGACCGGGTCGTCGGTCAGGTCGAAAATCCCGGTCGCCGCCCCGGCTTCGAGGATTCCGACGTAGCCGCGGACCTGACGTTCGTACAGCGCGATGTGCCGGGCGGCGTACGCCGGTTCGCGGCGGGCGATGGTGCCCAGTTCGTACAGCAGCACGCACAGTTCGTCGTTCTTGCCGTTCGGCAGGCCGCTGCCGATCATCGCGCGCATCCGGGCGCGCGGGTCGGTTTCGGCGGCGACAGCGGCTTCGCGTGCGACGCAGAAGCGTTCGACGGCCTCCTGCTGCACGTCTTCGAGCAGGTCGCTCAGGGAAGGGTAGTAGTACAACAGGGAACCCGGCGACATGCCGGCGTGGTCCGCGACGTCGCGCAGCTTCAGGTTCAGCACGCCGCGTTCGACGACCGTGTGCCGCGCCGCGGCCACCAGTTCCGCCCGCCGCTCGGGGGCCTTGCTCGGTCTTGCCATGCCTTGATTCTTTGAACAAATCTCGAAAAATGCAAGCCCTGAACGGATCGAGACCGCTGAAGTCTTGACGTGGCGGGCCTGAGGGCCTTAGCTGAACGCCCGGCTGGTTATTTGAGTTCCATTCAAACAACGTACTTGAGCAACGACTTGATGGAGGCCAGCGTTGTCCACCCCCGTCTTGCGCCGCGGGTTGCGCACTCTCGGCATGCTGCTGATCACGCTTTCCGCGATCAGTCCGGCGTCCTCGGTGTTCGTCATCGCGCCGGGCGTCCTCACCGGCGCCGGATCGGGCGCCTTCTACGCCTTCCTCGCCGCCGCCGTAGTCGGCATCTTCATGGCCTTCGTGTACGCCGAACTGGGCTCGGCCTTCCCGTCCGCGGGCGGCGAGTACACGATCGCCGCCCGCACGCTGGGCAAACTGCCCGGATTCATGGTGCTGGGCATCATGATCGTGACGCAGGTGCTGATCGTCGCGGTGATCGCGCTGGGCGTCGGCACCTACCTGAGCGTGGTGCTGCCCGGCGTGTCGCCGGCGGTCGTGGCGTCGGTGACGTGCGTGCTCGCCGCGATCGTCGCGGTGTTCGACATCAAGCTGAACGCCTGGGTCACCGGCATTTTCCTCGCGGTGGAGCTGCTGGCGCTGGCCGTGGTCGCGGTGCTCGGGCTGGCCAAGCCGGCCCGTCCGTTCACCGATCTGCTCGCGCATCCGGTCGCCCCGGGCGGCGGTCCGGCGACGATCAGCGCGGTGATGATCGCGACGGCGATCGCGATCTTCGCCTACAACGGCTACGGCTCGGCTGTCTACTTCGGAGAGGAAACGAAGGACGCCGGACGCGGAGTGGCGCGGGCTGTCCTCATGGGACTCGGGGTCACCGTGCTGGCCGAGCTGATCCCGGTCACCGCGGTGCTGATGGGCGCGCCGGATCTCGGCACTTTGTTCAACTCTCCCAACATGTTGTCGTACTTCGTGCAGGCTCGCGGCGGCAGCACGCTCGACACCGTGCTGAGCCTCGCGGTCGCGCTCGCCATCATCAATGCGGTCCTCGCGATCGTGCTGATCAGCTCCCGGCTGGTGTTCAGCAGCGGCCGGGACCGCGCTTGGCCGAAGGCGATGAACCGCGCGCTCTCGGCGGTGCACCCGAAGTTCGGCACCCCGTGGGTCGCGACGCTGGCGACCGGATTCATCGCCGCCGCACTGTGCTTTGTGGACCCGCAGATCCTGACCGTCGTGACCAGTACGTCGATCGTCGTCGTGTATGCGGCGCTGTGCCTCGGCGCGATCCTGGGTCGCCGTTCCGGAGCAACGGCCGGGGCGAAGTACCGGATGCCCGGGTTCCCGATCGCACCGGTGGTGGCGTTGATCGCGCTGGCGGGCGTGCTGTACGTGAACGCGGCAGATCCGGTGATCGGACGGCCGAGTCTCATTGTCACCGGCGCGATCGCGTTGCTGGCCTTGGGATATTACCTCGTGGTGCTGCGCCGCCGCGGTGGCTGGCAGCTGAGCGAGGCGGTGGAGGAAGAGGAAGACGCGCCCGCGCCAGTGCGGGAAACCTCGTAAGCCGCGGCCGGACCGTCCACTTGAGACCTGGGCGGTCCGGTTGTCGTCCCGCACCGCGTCCGGGATGATGCCCGGGTGCGGGTTTCAGTGCTGGACACTTCGCCGATCGTCGCGGGGTCGACCGCGCGGGAGGTGTTGCAGCGCACAGTCGATCTGGCCGAACTGGCCGACGAACTGGGATATCACCGCTACTGGCTGCCCGAACACCACGGCATGCGTGGTGTCGCGAGCGCCGCGCCTGCCGTGACAGCGGCCCGTATCGCGGATGCCACGAAGAGGATCCGCGTCGGCGCGGGCGGCGTTCTGCTGCTCAACCATCCGCCGCTGGTCGTCGCCGAGCAGTTCGGCACGCTCGCCGCGTTTCATCCCGGCCGGATCGACCTCGGGCTCGGCCGCGCGCTCGGCGGCCCGCGCCGAGTGGCCGACGCGCTGAACCCCGGCCCGGCGGAAAGTTTTCCCGCCCGCATCGAGGAGTTGCTGACCTACTTCGCCGACGCGGACCAGCCACTGCGCGCAACTCCCGCGCAAGGGAACGTGCCGGACATCTGGCTCCTCGGCTCAAGCACCGCAAGCGCGCACCTGGCCGCCGAACTAGGCCTGCCGTACGCGTTCGCCTACCACCTCCGCCCCGCCGAAGCCGCCGCCGCGACCCGGATCTACCGCGAGAACTTCCGCCCCGGCCACACCGCCGAACCGTCCATTGTGGTCAGCGTTGCGGTGGTCGCCGCCGCGACCGAGGAACGGGCCGAATGGCTCGCCAGGTCCATTCGGGCTAAGGCATTGAGCCGTTCGCGCGGCGAGCGGATCTTGTTGCCGCGTCCGGAAGACGCGGTCGTGGACCCGGCCGTCGGCCCCGGTCCGGTACTCGCCGGAGCCCCGGCGGCACTGCGGAGTTCGTTGCGCGCAGTCATCGCCGAAACCGGCGCGAACGAACTGATGATCACCACTCCGATTCACGACCACGCGGAGCGGAAACGGTCCTATGCGCTGGTCCGGGAGATCTCGGACACCTTGCCATCGCGCGATTGATCCCGTTTTGTCCGATTGACCGCCGGGAAACCGGCTGCGGCGCACGGGGTTTCCCCAACGTTCAACCTGGCACGGGTTCGCATGTCACTTGTCGTGCCTAAGTTCCTCACGGCTTCGGAAAGTGGGGATTCATGAAAACCAGCGACGCGGTGCGGGCCCGCGCGATCACCAAGTGTTTCGGCGACGTGATCGCGCTCGACGGTGTCGATCTCGACGTGGCATACGGCGAGATCCACGGGCTCGTCGGCCCGAACGGCGCGGGCAAGACGACGCTGCTCGGCCTGCTGCTCGGACTCGCGGCCGCCGACGAGGGCGAACTCGAGATCCTCGGCCGCCCGGTCGGCCGTGCGCTCGCCACCCCGGACGGCATCGCCGGGTTCGTCGACGGGCCGGGGCTGTACCCCTCGCTCACCGCGCGGCAGAATCTGGCCGCGCTGGCCTCGCTGCGCGGACAGACCGTCGACCTCGACGATCTCCTGGCGCAGGTCGGGCTCACCGACGTCGCCGACGACCGGGCGCGCGGGTTCTCCCTCGGCATGCGCCAGCGCCTCGGCCTCGCCGCCGCGTTGCTGACCAAACCGCGGCTGCTGATCCTCGACGAGCCAGCCAACGGTCTCGACCCGGCGGGCAAGAAACACGTGCACAGCGTGCTCGCCCGGCTCGCCGACGAGGGGACCGCGGTGGTGCTGTCCAGCCACCGGATGGACGACCTCGAAGCGCTCTGCTCGGAGGTCACCATCCTGTCCGCGGGCTGCGTCGTTTTCACCGGGCCGCTGGCGAAACTGTCCTCCGACGATCGTGAGCTGGCTTATCGCCTGGTGACGTCGGATCAGAAGGCCGCGCGCGAGATTGCCGAGAACGTTCCCGGGCTGCGGATCGACGACGCCCAGACCCCGCGCGGACAGGCAGACGTCCTGGTGGTGAGCGGTCTCGTACCCGCACTGGACGACCTGGTCGCGCGCGTCGTCGGCAAGGGCATCGGCGTACGGGAACTGGCTCCCGTCGTTTCGCCGCTGGAGGCGGCGTTCCTGGAGCTGACGGAGCAGGAGGACAAGCGATGACCCTCACCGAGGAACGGGCGCCGGCGCCGGTCCGCCCGGTCGGGCTGGGCCGCGGCTACCGGTTCGAACTGGTGAAGTTGTTGTCGCAGTGGCGGATCCGCGTGCTGCTCCTCGCCTGCTGGCTCGCGCCCGCGGTGTTCGTCGCCGCGGTCAGCCAGCAGAGCGACCTGCCGGTGGACACCCTGTTCGGCCGCCTGATGAACGCCACCGGCTGGGCCGGGCCGCTCGTCCTGCTCGGTTTCGCGGGCAGCTACGCGCTTCCGCTGCTGACCTCGCTGGTCGCCGGGGACGTCTTCGCCGCCGAGGACCGGCTCGGCACCTGGCGGCACCTGCTGGTGGCGATGCGGTCGTACCGGCGGATCTTCGTGTCGAAAGCGCTTGCCAGCCTCACCGTGATCTTGTTGCTGGTCCTCGGATTGGCGGTGTCCAGCACTGTCGGTGGTCTCGTCGCGGTCGGCGGGCAGCCCTTGATCGGCCTCGACGGACACCTGCTGTCCTCGGGCGACGCGGCGGCGAAGGTCATTCTCGCCTGGATCTGCGTTCTCGCCCCGACCCTTGCCCTGGCGGGAATCGGCCTCCTCGGCTCTGTCGCATTAGGACGGTCGCCGATGGGCTTGCTGCTGCCCGCGGTGGTCGCACTCGTGATGGCGGTGGCGCAGCTGCTGCCGCTGCCGGTCGTCGTGCGGCTCGCGCTGCCGACATACGCGTTCATCTCGTGGAACGGTCTCTTCACCGACCCGGTCCAGTTCGGTCCGCTGCTGATCGGCGTCGGGGTGAGCCTGGTGTGGGCAGTGGTCGCGACTGCGCTGGCGTATGCGCTCTTCGTGAGACGCGACTTCACCGATCTGACATATGACGGTGCCGGTCGTCGTGTACTCACTGCGGGCCTGCTGCCGCTGGCCGCGCTGGTCGGCGTCACGGTGGCGGTCGTCGCGGTCGCTACGCCGGCGTCGGGATCGGGCATCGACCAGGCCAAGCTGCAGCAGTCGCTGTCGACCGAATTCGCGCACCTCTACCGGATCCAGGCCGCACAACTGCACCGTCCGGACGTCACGGAGGAGCAGCTCGCGGCCAGCACGGAATGCACCAAGGGCGGCGGCCTCGTCGAGGCCGAAGGCCCCGGCAACGACTGGCGTTGCGTCGTCTCCTGGCATCTCCCTGGTATCTCAGCGACCGGACAGGCGATCTACCAGCTCGATGTCACCTCGGACGGGCGGTATGTCGCCGACGGCGACGGACCGAAGGAAGTGAACGGCTACTTCCAGGTGCGGACCCCGGAAGGGGACCGGCCCAACCCGCTGTGGCAGTTCGACGGCAACGTCGAACTGCTCTCCTCCACGAAGGGATGAGGACATGCAAGTAACGCGCCGTCGCAGGCGTGGCGGGAAGACAGAACTCCGCAGATCCCGCAAGCTGCGCTTCGTCACGGCGGGGGCGACCGCGGTCGCTCTCGTCGCCACGGGCTCGGGCATCGGCCTCGCCTCCACCAAGCAGTTCGGCACCGACCAGGTCGGCCAGGAAACCGCGAACGGCCTGACCATCTCCAGCGACCAGTACCTCAAGCCGATCGGCGAGCGGCTGGTCCTGCCCAACGGCAAGATCATGTCCTCGACCGTCAGCCCGGACGGCAGCCACTTGGCCGCGCTGACCACCGACGGCGGCATCGCGCTGACCATCGTCGACCTGAAGAGCTGGAAGGTGCAGCAGCTCGTCGGCAAGGACAAGAAGGCCGACCTGCAGCTGCCGGGCAATGACGTCGGACAGGAAGGCCCGTCGTACTCGCCGGACGGCAAAACGCTGTGGCTGGGCCAGATCGACGGCTACCGCAAGTTCGACGTGAACCCGGACGGCACCGTCGCGAACCCGACGTGGGTCGCGATCCCGGCCGACGGGGCCAAGCATTCCCTTGCCGCGGGTGCGATCTTCTCGCCGGACGGGTCCACTGTGTACTCCGCGGTGAACGGGCAGAACCGCGTCGTCGCGATCGATGCCGCCAGCGGTCAGCTCAAGCAGAGCTGGACCGTCGGCAACGCGCCGCGCGCACTGGTGCGGATCGGCGACCGGATCTACGTCAGCAACGAGGGCGGCCGCGCGGCGAAGCCGGGCGACACCACGATGAACTCGTACGGCACCGACGTCGTGGCGGACCCGAAGACCGGGGCCGCCACCACCGGCACGGTCAGCGTGATCGACCTGGCGAACCCGGCCGCTCCGGTGAAGAGCATCGACGTCGGCCTGCACCCGACCGCCTTGCGCGCCAAGAACAACACCCTGTTCGTGGCGAACACCGGCGGCGACAGCGTTTCGGTGATCGACGCCCAGCGGGGCGTCGTGGTGCAGACCATCGCGACGCAGCCGTGGCCGGAGGCGACAGTCGGCTACGAGCCGACCGACATCGCGCTCACCGACGACGGCCACCTGCTGGTGACCCTCGGCCGGGCGAACGCGGTCGCGGTCTACCGCTACTGGTTCCCGCAGGCCCCCGCGGCCTTCATCGGTCTGCTGCCGACGGACTACTTCCCGTCTGGTATCTCAGCGTCGGGCAAAAATATCCTTGTCGCGAACACCCGCGGCATCGACGCCCGCCGCCCGACCGCCGCGGCCGGGCACGCCACGCACGACACCACGTCGAGCCTGCAGCGGTTCACGCTGCCGACCGACTGGCAGACCTGGGCGCAGACATACCAGGTCTTCAAGCAGAACGGCTGGACGCCCGGTTCGGTGCAGAAGGCGGGCGGCAACCGCGACGTCAAGCCGGTTCCGGTGCCTCAGCGGCTCGGCGACCCGTCCACGATCAAGCACGTTTTCTTGCTGGTCAAGGAAAACCGGACGTACGACCAGCTCTTCGGCGACATGAAGAAGGGCAACGGCAACCCGGCGCTCGCGCAGTTCGGCCAGGCCGTCACGCCGAACCAGCACGCGCTGGCCGACCAGTTCGGGTTGTACGACAACACGTACGACATCGGCACGAACTCGGCCGAGGGCCACAACTGGCTGATGCAGGCGGACAACCCGGAGTACACCGAGTCGTCCGCCGGCGAGTACAAGCGCAGCTACGACACCGAGGACGACGCGCTGGGCCACCAGCGCAGCGGCTTCCTGTGGAGCGGAGCGCAGGCGGCGGGCAAGACCGTCCGCGACTTCGGCGAGTTCCAGCAGTTCCTGACCAAGCCCGCGGGCGCGAGCTGGCAGAACCTGTACTGCGACTCGAAGAACATGGCCGCGACCGGCGAGCCGACCGCCTACCCGCTGGTCTCGTCGTCGCCGATCCCGTCGCTGAACAGCGTTTCGGTGCCGGGCTTCCCGAAGTTCGACACCGACGTGCCGGACCAGTACCGGTACGAGATCTGGAAGAACGACTTCGAGAAGAACGGCCCGGCGAACCTGAACATGTTCTGGCTGTCGAGCGACCACACCGGCGGGCCGCCGAGCCCGGCCGCGCAGGTCGCCGACAACGACCTGGCCGTCGGCAAGATCGTCGACAAGATCTCGCACAGCCAGTACTGGAAGGACTCCGCGATCTTCGTGGTCGAGGACGACTCCCAGGCCGGGCTGGACCACGTCGACGGGCACCGGGCCCCGATCCAGATCATCAGCCCGTACGCCCAGCACGGCGCGACCGACAGCCGGTACTACTCGCAGATCACCATGATCCGCACCATCGAGCAGATCCTCGGGATCCACCCGATGAACCAGAAGGACAGCGCGGCCACCCCGATGGCGACCGCGTTCACGCAGAAGCCGGACACCACGCCGTTCACCGCGGTGCCGAACCAGACGTCGCTCACCGCGGGCCTCAAGACCCCGCCGTCGTGCGGCACGGACAACGTCCCGACGGCGTCCACCGCGGCGGCGTCGGCGGCGGTGCCCGCGGACAAGCAGCAGCTGGCGCAGCAGTGGCAGCAATGGCAGTCGCAGCAGAAGCTGACCGGCCCGAACGCCACCGCGGACTACGCCAACCCCGCGCAAATGGACCACTTCACGTGGTACCAGGTGCACGGGTGGACCCAGCCGTATCCGGGCGAGGACAAGATCTTCGCCCCGGACCAGGTGCCGGGAGCGTTCATCCCGTCTGCTGATTCGGACGGCTGATTCGGTAGCTGGCAAGGGAAAGCCCCTGTCCGCCGGTGTGCGGGCAGGGGCTTTCTTTGTGGTATCTCAACGTGCGTTCGGTAGTGGATCACTGAGGGCCGCTGGAGTAAGCCTGACGAGGGCGAGGTGGCGGGGCACTGGCGACCGGCTGGAGTGAGTCTGTCGACGAGGAGGGCTCGATAACGGGGCCAGTGCGCGCCCGCGACTGCGGTGATTCTGGTGGTCGGGCAGGGTCTTCGTGATATCTCAACCGAGGTTGGGTAGTGGAGCACTCGCGGCAACTGGAGAAACTCCGTCGCCCAGCGAGGCGTGATACATCAGGCCAACGCGCGACTGCAGCGATCCTGGTGACCAAGCAGAGGCTTCCCGTGATATCTCAACGCACGTTCGGTAATGGAGCACTGGCGGCCGCTGGAGAAAGTCCGTCGATCAACAGCGCGAGATACCGGGGCCAGTTCGAGCCCGCCACCGCGGTGACCATCGTGATCAGGCAGGGGAGATCTTCGAGCGTCAGATCGGAACGCACCGCCCCGGCTTCCTGCGCCCGAGACAGCACCTCCCCGAACGCCCCCAGATGCCGTCCGGCGATCTCGGCGGCGAGGGCGTTTCCGTTGACCAGCGCGAGGACCCCCGGGTGTTCGAGGAACGCGGCGACCCCGCTCTCCAGCACGATTTCCAGCGCCCGGCGCGGATCCGGTTCGGCGTCGACACGGCGGCGGATCGGCTCCGCTTGCTCGGCGAAGTAGTCCTCGAGCACCGCCGCGAGCAGATCGTCCTTGGTCGGGAAGTGCCGGTAGAGCGTGCGCGCGCTCACCCCCGCGGCCTGCGCGATCTTGTCGAGCCAGACCTCGCCGCTGCCTTGGACCGCAGTGCGCGCCGCGGCGAGGATGGCGCGCCGGTTGTGCTGGGCGTCGGCTCGCGGGCGTTCGGTTCTGGGCTCGGCCACGGCGTCACGCTAGCACCGCGGAGCTAAATGTCAGTCGACTGACATTTAGGCTACGGTGGTCTCATGGACCACGGCATCGTCACCTTCCTCACCGACTACGGCATCGCCCCCGTCCGGCTCGGGCAGGCGGTGGAGGAGCGCGGCTTCGGCTCGCTGTTCCTCACCGAACACACCCACATCCCGACCAGCCGGCTCACCCCGTACCCGGTCGGCGCGGCGGAACCGCAGCCGCTACCGCGCTACTACTCGCACACGTTCGACCCGTTCACCGCGCTAGCCGCCATCGCCGCCACCACCCAACGGATCGGGCTCGGCACCGCGGTGTCGCTGGTCAGCCAGCATCACCCGATCACCCTGGCCAAGCAGGCGGCGAGCGTCGACGTGCTGTCCGGCGGCCGGTTCGAACTCGGTGTCGGCCCGGGCTGGAACGCCGAGGAGATGGCCGACCACGGCGTCGATCCGGCCCGTCCGATCGCGCGCATGCTCGAACACGTCGCCGCGGTCCGGACGATCTGGACCGAGGACGAACCCGAGTTCCACGGCGAATTCGTCGACTTCGACCCGATCTGGTCCTGGCCCAAACCGGCGCGGCCGCTGCCCGTGCTGATCGGCGGGGTCGGGGTGAAGGTGCTCGACCGCGTGCTCAGCCACGGCGACGGCTGGCTCCCGCTGCCGCTGTACCCGATCGACTTCCTGCGCACGCGGATCACCGAACTGCGCGAGCGGGCGGGCCGCCACGTGCCGGTCACGCTGTACGGGGCCGATCCGGAGAAGCTGCCGGACTACGCGGAGGCGGGCGTCGACCGGGTCCTGTTCGAACTCGAGGACCACGAGGATCCCGCGCACGCGCTGCGGCAGCTCGACCGTCTCGCGGATTTCGTTCGCTGAGCGGAGATTGGTTCAGTGCGCGAGGTCGACCACCACCCGGCGGATCTGGTCGGCTGGCACTTCCTGGCTGCTCACCCGGAACGGAACCCGCTCCCGGACGCCGATGGCGATAGTGCACTGGCCCTCGAATGAGCCCGCGAACCGGACCGCGCGCAAGGACGGCCAACCGGTTGGCTGCGCGAAATAGTCGCCGATTTGGGCCAGCACGCGACCAGGTTGGTGTCCGCTGTCGTCGAAACCCTGCGCGGGTGCGCGGATCACCGCTTGCAAGACCGCGCTTCCGCTCACTGGCAACGGTTTCCCGGAGGGATCCGCGGTCACGAGCGGAACGTATCGCACGGTGAATCCGGCTGCGGCCGCACCGTTGATGGTGAACACCACTTCGTCGTAACAGCCGTGTCGGCTGACGGTGACCAGGTACAGCGCGTTCGTCGTCGATCCTGGGCTTTCTTTGGTTCCGGTGCCCCAATTCCGGGTCGAGCCACAGGGCGAGACTGGACTGTCCGAAGAGGACGAATTCGGACGGTCCGAAATGGACGGAGCAGCGCTGTGGGCTGCCGTAGTGGTGGGAGCCGTGGTGCCCAGCGGTGCTGGGACGGCGGCCGGCCCGCTGCACGCGGAAAGCAGAAGAATCCCGGCCGCCACCGGGATCTTGCGCAGCACAGTGCTTCTCGCCGGAAGCCTGCGAAGCTGTGGAGGATTGGTGTACATGACGCGCCTGCCTGAGGAAATCCGCCGCGAGGGGCGGTCGAAGGTCCCGGGGCAGGCCGGGCGGATGCGGTCAGTGTGCGGGCGGACCAGGCGGTTCGGCGACGACGGTGACGCAGTCGCAGGGCTTTCGTCGCCGAACCGTTGCCTGGATCAGCCGCTTCAGGACCCGGTGTGCTGCTCCGGCTCCAGCGAGTTCCCCGGCGGGATCTGCCCGCAGCTGGACGGCGCGGCCTTGCCCGCGAACCGGTCGCCGAGCCAGGCGATCGCGGTCGGCGCCCACACCGGGAGTGCCGTGGCGTGGCTGAGCAGGTCGTACTGCGTGTACTTGATCGAGGTGTTCCCGCTCGCGCAGTACTGATTCGCGAGCGCGCGGACGTCGCCGGCCACCATCACGCCGTCGCCGGTGCCGATGCCCGGCTCATTGCTCACGGTGCCCTCGAGCGCGCCGTTGTTGGCCTGCGCGATGAACCCGGGAATCGAAGGCGTCGCCGCCGAGCCGATGTTCACCTTGTTGACCGCGTCGACGAACGGCGGCACCGAATCCGGGTTCGCGTACTCCGGCTTGACCAGCTTCTGCCACGTCAGCCCGGGGTAGTGGCCGAGCGCGTTGGCGATCGACGCGTGTTCCAGTTCGCCGAGCACCTTCAGTCCGTACTCGCTGGCGTACGGCTTGAGGTCGATGCCGTACCCGCGCGAGACGCCGATCAGCGCCATCGGGATCACGCCGGACCAGACCGGGCTGCCGCCGACGTACTTGAGGTTGTGCGCGGGATCGACGAGCACCCCGCCCTCGGCGAAACCGACGAGGTTCTTCTCGACTTCCGGCGCGTAGCTCGCGGCGATCGCCGACGCCCAGCCGGTCGCGATCGCGCCGCCGGAATAGCCGATGAGGCCGAATTTGGTGGATTCGGTCATTCCGGTGCCGGGCGCGTGCGTCGCGGCGCGGATGGAGTCCAAAGTGGTCTGACCGTATTCCGGGCCGTCGGCGAAATCGGCGGTCGGGCCCTCGGTGTCCGGGATGACGACGCTGTATCCGAGCGCGAGCGCCGGTGCGATGAGCAGCGATTCGGCGTTCGGCAGCGCGCCGCCGAGCCGGACGTCGCCGGCGATCGCGCGGGACGGCGCGTCCTCGGGGTCGAGCGAATCGTACGCGGACTGGTACGACACGACCTTTCCGTTGCCGCCCAAGGGATTTCGGACGACCGAGGTGACGTTCGCGGTGGGATTGCCCTGTGCGTCGGCGGTCCGGTAGAGCAGCTGGATGGCCTGCACTGGGGTGGGGAAGCCGAAGACGTGATATGTCAACGTCCGCGTCTTCAATACGGTGCCCGGCGCGTACGACGAGAGCGGCGTGCTGCCGTCGTAACTGTAGAAGGAATCAGCCGAGGCGGCGGCGGGCAGCGCGACGGCGGACGTGATCGCGAGAGCGGCGGCGGCGATCAGCGCGCGGACGGGTTTCCGGATCATGACTCCCCTTTGAACCATGAAGTTCGAACCATGATGTGGATCACGACTGGCGGGTAACTTACCAGTGAGTAGGTATCTGCACAACTACGGAATGTGCTGGCAGTGCCGGTGCCGAGGAGTCAGGCGGGCCCCGAGTAGGCGGCGGCGAGCGCGGCGGCGCGGTCGTGCAGCGCGGTGCGCAACGATTGCGGCGCAAGGACTTCCGCGTTCCGGCCGAGCTGCCACAGCGCCCATTCGGCGTGCCGGGAATCCTGGAAAGCCGCCTCCAGTCGAAGCCACCCGTTCGGGCCGGATTCCTCGGCGAAAATGGCGAGCGCGGTGCGTGCCAATTCCTCCCGCTGCGCGGGACGAATCCGGACTAGTGTGACGATTTGGTCGCCGCCGCTCCGGAACCGTGTGCTGCGTTCCCGCCAGGCGCGGCCGAGGTCTACTCGATCTGGTCGCTGCGCGGGTTCGTCGAGTTCTTCGGCGGCCAGCACCCGGGACAGCCGGTACGTCCGGTCCTCGCCTTCGCGAGTGGCCAGCAAATATCCCAACTCCCGTACGGTGACCAGTCCAATCGGGTGCACTGTGCGCCACTTCGGGGACTGGTTCACCGCTTGGTAGCGGATGCGCACCTGGTGCCCGGCGAACACCGCGCGGCGGATCTCAGCCACCACCGCGTCCGGTGCCTCGTCAGCGACCGCGCGGCGCGAGAGGAGATCGATCTCCGGGTCGATGAGCAGTCGCTCAGTCACGCCCGCGGCAGTGGTCCGGTGGCTTTCCGGCAGCGCGTCGACCACTTTGAGCATGGCCGAAGCGAGCGCCGAACCGAGGCCGAATGCCTGCGCGCCGCGACGTGACCCGGCGACCAGCAGCGCCAGCGCCTCGTCGTGGTTCAGCCCGGTGAGTTCGGTCTGAAACCCGGGCAGCAGCGCGAAACCGCCGTTGCGCCCGCGTTCGGCGTAGACCGGCACGCCCGCCGCGGACAGCGCGTCGATGTCCCGCAGCACAGTGCGAGTGGAGACTTCCAGCTCACGGGCGAGAGTGGCCGCGGACAGCCGGCCGCGCTGGCGCAGCAGCAGGACCAGCGAGACCAACCGGTCGGCGCGCATACCGGAAATTCTACCCAATACACGACACTGGATGTCGTGTATTGCTTGCCAAGCTGCTCCGCGTACTGCCCGAGAAGGCGAATGAAGCAAGTGGTGGAGCGAACGACTGTCAACCCGTGGGCGTGGTCGGCGGCGATGGGATACAACCAGGGCGAACTGGTGTCCGGGCCGGTCCGGACCCTGTACTGCTCCGGGCAGACCGCCATGAACGGCGACGGCGAACCGCAGCACGCGGGGGACCTGGCGAAGCAGATGGCGCTGAGCCTCGACAACCTGGAGGCGGTGCTCGTCGAAGCGGGCATGACGCTGGCAAATCTGGTGCGGCTCAACGTCTACACGACCGACGTCGACGAGCTTTTCCGGCACTACGGCGTCCTCGCCGCACGCCTCGCCGCGGCCGGGGTCGCCCCGTCGACCACGATGCTCGGCGTGACCCGGCTGGCGATTCCCGCCTTGCTGGTCGAGCTGGAGGGAACCGCTGTCGCCGAGCTGTAGCACCGTAGTTCGGACACCCGCATATATCGCGACGTGATATATATGGACGGGTGACCGAACGAGGCATGTCGGAGCAGGTCTTCCTGATCCTCACCGCGCTCGCCGACGAGCCAAAACACGGCTACGGCATCGTCCAGGCCGTCGAGAAGCTGTCGGAGAACCGAGTCCGCCTCCGGGTCGGCACGCTGTACGGCGTGCTGGACCGGCTGGTGGCCGACGGGTGGGCGGAGCGGGACAAAGAGGAGATCCACCAGGGCCGGCTGCGCCGGTACTACCGGCTGACCGACCTGGGCGGCCGTACTTTGGCCGAGCAGGCCCGGCGGCTGGCGGCGAATGCCGCGGCGGCGGATTCGGTGCTGCGGGCGCGGGGCTGGGCGCCGCAGACGGGCGGCGGGGCATGACCGCTCCGGAACTCCAGTACCGCCGGATGGTGCGGCTGCTGCCTCGCTGGTACCGCGCCGACCGCGAGGACGAAATGGTCGGCGCGCTGCTGGACGCTCGAGACGGCGGCCGTCTCGAGGAATGGCGCGAACTGCTCGCGATGCTGGGGCTGGGCCTGCGGGCCCGGCTGGCCGCAAGCTCAGCCCCGGCTCGCGTGGTCGCTTTCGGCGACACGGTGCGCCTGGTCGCGCTGCTCGGTCTCCTGTGGGGCGTGATGAAAGGCGTCCTCGCCGTCGGGCGCGACCTGTCCGAAGCCGTCACCTTTCCGCACCTGCTCGGCCGCTTCGCCGCGCCGGTCATGGCGCAGGTGGCTCATCAGCTCAAGCAGGACCTCGGGCTGGCCGCCGCGACGGCGGTGCCTCTCGTGTTCCTCTTCGCCGGACGGCGCCGGGCCGCTCGAACGGTCGCCGGGGTGGTGCTGGTCGCGGGATTCGCCGCGTTCCTGTACCGGTATTCGTTCAGTTTCAGCCCGGATCTCCTGGGCTATTTCGTACCGCAATGGCTGCCCTTGCTGCTGCTGGTCGTCGGATTCCACTCCGGCGCGCCCCTGCCGGTCGCGCGGAAATGGTGGCTCGCGCTAGCTGCGATCGTGGTTTCGGCGCTTTGTTTCGAGTTCTTCGGCGACTCGGATCTGCGCGGGCTTTCCTGGTACTCGTGGGCCGCCGCGTTGATCATCCCGGCTTACTTCGCGTTCCGGCGCCGCACGCCCGCGTGGTCGTTCTCGCTGGCGGTGTGCTGTGCGTTCGTACTGATCCAGCCGCTCGTGCTCAAGGCCACCATGGCCGGGCCCGGCTTCATGCCGACAGAGTTGGCGCAACTCTCCCTCGTAGGCACCGGCATCGTGGCGCTGGTCGCGGCCGGAATCATCGATTACCGGCGGAACTCTTAATCGTGGACACTATTCCCAGAGCGCTTCCGCGCGCCCTAAAACAGCCCGTTTATCTCCTTGACTACAGGCGAAGAAACCGCTGGATAATCGTCGGTTCGATACTGCTGATCGCCATTCTCGGCTACGTCACCCGCTGGATTTGCGACGACGCGCTGATTTTCACCAGAATCGTCGAGCAGATCCTCGCCGGAAACGGCCCGGTCTACAATCTCGGCGAACGGGCCGAGGCTTCGACGAGCACGCTGTGGCAATGGCTGCTCGCGTTCGCCGGGTTCGTGTTCGGCCAGTCGGACACCTCGACGCTGTCCTGGATGCTCGGCCTGCTGCTCACCGCCGCCGGGTTCGGCTTCGCGGTGAGTGCGACGAGCCGGTTGCACGGCGGGCACGTCGCGGCGATGGTGCCGTGCGGCGTGCTCGCGCTGCTGGGCGTCCGGCCGGTGTGGCAATACGCGACGTCCGGGCTGGAAACCGGGCTCAACACGTTCTGGATGGCGCTGTGCTGGTGGCTGCTCGTGCGCTCGCGCGGCGGCGGGTCGGCCAGAGCGGTGGTCGGCGCGGCGTTCGCGATGGGGCTGGGGCCGCTGGTCCGTCCGGAACAAGCGTTGGTCGCGGCGGTTTTCTTGGCCGCGTTGTGGTTGGCGGCAAAGCCGTCGTGGCGAGTCACGCTCGCCGCGGTCGCCGCCGCCGGCGGGCTGCCGGTCGGTTACGAGATCTTCCGCATGGGCTTCTACGGCATCATCGTGCCGATGCCCGCGCTCACCAAAAACGCGAGCGAATCCTTCTGGGCAAGGGGATTCGCATACGTCGGCGACTTCGTGAACCCGTATCTGCTGTGGTTGCCGCTGGTGCTCTGCACGGTTCTGCTCGCCGGAGTGCTGCGGCGCCGCACCGATCTGGTCGTCACGCTCACCCCGGTCGTCGCGGGTGTGCTGTCGCTGGGATATCTGCTCAAGATCGGCGGCGACTACATGCACGCGCGGATGGCGCTGCCGATCTTCTTCCTGCTGATGCTGCCGGTACTGGTGCTCCCGGCTTCGAAGAACACTCGCGCGGCCGCCGTCGTCCTGCTGGCGTGGGCCGTTCTTTGCGGCAGTCTCGGGCAATTCGCTCCGCGGAACGGCAAACTCATCGACGACGAGCGCGGCTACTACCACGCGTGGACCGGCCAGGAGTGGCCCACCGAATCGGCGGACTTCACCTGGAAGATGAAATATCTCAGGGACGCCGCCCGGCCGGGGATGCTGACCTACGAGGGCCCCGGCCCGCAAGCGCAGATCGTGACGACACCACTGCGCGCGGACGTCCCGTCGAAGTCCATGATCATCGGGGTGTACCTCGGGACGGCCGGGGTCATGTCGCCGGTGGACGCCGGCGTGGCCGATTTCTGGGGCCTCGCCAACCCGATCGGCGCGCGGTTCGAGTTCCCGACGGTGAAACCGGGACACTCGAAACCGTTGAGCAACGCCTGGCTGCTCGCGGATTACGCGGACCCCTCCGCGCCGGTCCCCAGCCCGGGCAACTTCGCGGTGCGCGCCGACGTGACCGCGGACCAGGTCGCCGCCGCCCGGCACGCGCTGAGTTGCGGAGATCTGGCGGAAATCCAGCGCTCGGTGCGAGAACCGATGTCGCCGGGCCGGTTCTGGGCCAATCTCACCGGCGCCGTGCACCGGACCGGAGTGACCGTCCCGCCGGACCCGTTCACCGCCGAACGGACTTTCTGCGGATCTCCGTGATCCGCCTCGCGGAACTGCCCTTGCCCAGGTCAGACCAGGAAGCGCATCCTGGAGACCCCGGGGCGGAGGTGACGGGATGACGGCCGGGCCGACCTTGATCGGGTCCGTGCGGCGCGCGTTGCACCTGCTCGACGCCGTCGGCGCGAGCGAGCGGCCGGTGCCGGCCAAAGTGCTCGCTCGCAGCGTCGGACTGCCGTTGCCCACGACGTATCACCTGCTGCGCACCCTCGTCCACGAGGGCTACCTCCGGAAACTCGACGACGGCTACGCACTCGGCGGCCAGGTCAGCGAACTGTGCCAGCGCACGTCACTGCACGCCTTCCTGCCGCGGATCCGCCCGGCGCTGCGAGCGCTGCGCGACGAGGCGCACGGAGCCGCGTACCTCTCGCTCTACACCGACGGCGACATCAAACTCATCGACATCGCCGACAGCGCCGCCGCCCCGTCGGTCGACCTGTGGGTCGGCGTCCACGAATCAGCGCACGCGACGGCGTTCGGCAAGTGCATCCTGTCCGGCCTCGACAGCGAGCACCGCTGGGACTACCTGTCGCGGCACCGGCTGACGGACCTCACGCCGCACACCATTACCGACAGCCGCGTCCTGGAGCAGAAGTTGGCGCAGTGCGGTGAGGTCTTCAGCGATCGTGAGGAGTACCTGCTCGGTACGGCCTGTGTGGCGGCGACGGTCCGCGTGCCGGGGGCGTTGGGCGCGGTCGCGATTTCCTTGCCCGCACGGCGGTTGGGATCGGCTCCGCTGCAGTCGTTGCGCCGCACCGCCTGCCGGGTGTCCCGTGCGCTGGCCGTCGCGCAGTGACCCGGGCCGTTGTCACCATTTGAAAACCAGCCCGTTGTCCGCCAGCCGTTCCCCGGCGAGAGTGGACTTCAGCACGCTGGAAAGACACCCCGGCCCCCCGCGTCGGGGAAGCGCGCGGGTCGCCGCCGAGTCCCACCGTTGCCCGGCGGCGTCCCGTGTTCGCCTCAGCTGGCGTTGGCGAACTGGCCCGGCTGGTACAGCCCGGCCGGCGTGCGCACGATGACGTTCATCCGGTTGGCCGCGTTGATCAGGCCGATCAGCATGACCAGGGCGGCGAGCTGGTCGTCGTCGTAGTGCTCGCGCGCCTGCGCCCACGTTTCGTCGGAAACGTCGCCGGCGTCCGCGATCCGGGTGCCCTCCTCCGTCAGCGCGAGCGCGGCCCGCTCGGCGGGGGTGAAGACGGTCGCCTCTCGCCAGACGGCGACCAGGTGGAGCCGTTCCGCGGTCTCGCCCGCCGCGGTGGCGTCCTTGGTGTGCATGTCGGTGCAGAAGCCGCAGCCGTTGATCTGGCTGGCCCGCAGCGAAACCAGCTCCTGCGTGGACGTCGGCAGCGCCGAGTTGCGCAGCAGCATGCTCAGACCGGCGAACCGCTTGCCGAGCGACTTGCCGAGGTCGTTGCTCATCATGTCGAACCGTGCGCTCATCAGATCCTCCAGTGTGGTGAAGCGGATGCCCATGAGATGCCGGCCGCCCGCCGGATGTGACAACTGGAGATGTGACCCGCGTCATACCGGGAAAACCGGTGGCCCGGCCTCCGGGCCGGGACGCAGAATGCGGACGTGGCCGACCAGGGCAGTACCGCGCGGGCGACCGGGCTGAGCCTGGTCTCCTGGGTGCTGTTCGCGAGTTCCGGCCCGCTCGCCAAGGCGGTGCTCGACGCGGGCTGGAGCCCGGCGGCGGTCACCGCGGTGCGGATCGGCCTGGCGGCGGCCCTGCTGACGCCGGGGGTCGCGCTGCTGAGGCCGCGCGCGTTGCGGTTCCGGCGTGCTGAACTGTGGCTGCCGCTCGGCTACGGACTCCTCGGGGTCGCGGGTGTGCAACTGTTCTTTTTCGTTGCGGTGTCCCGGATTCCGGTCGCGGTGGCGATGGTGCTGGTGAATCTGTCGCCGGTGCTGGTCGCGCTGTGGGTGCGCGTCGTCCGGCGAACGAGGCTGCCGGTGGCGGTGTGGCTGGGAATCGCGCTCGCGATCGCCGGGCTGGTCCTGATCGCCGGGCTCGGACCCGGTGCGCGGCTGGACTTTCCGGGCGTCGCGGCCGGAGTGGCGTCAGCGGTCTGTTCCGCCGGATACTTCCTGCTCGGCGAACGCGGTGCGCGGCGGCACGATCCGCTCGGAATGACCGCCGCGGGGCTGACGATCGGGGCGGTGGCGACCATCGCCATGAGTCCACTATGGACTCTCGAGGTCGATTCGATCCCGGTGGCGCTAGGCGAGATGACGATGCCGGTCTGGCTGGCTTTGCTGATTCTGGCTGTCTTCGGCACTGTGCTGCCGTACTTGGCCGGGCTGCACGCGCTGAGCGGCTTGCCGGTCGCCTTGGCAGGAGTCCTCGCGCTGGCCGAACCCTTGGTCGCCGCGCTGCTCGCGTGGCTGTTGCTGGGCCAAGCGCTGGGCGCGGTGCAGTTGATCGGAGTGGCGGTGCTGCTCTGCGGCGGGACGCTGGCACAGACCGGAAAACTTGCCCCGCAGCCGGAAACGACTGCGGGGCAAGCGAAACCGGTCACATCTTCGCGGCGCCGGCCTTGATCGCCTCGCGGATCCGGGAGTACGTGCCGCAGCGGCAGACGTTGCGGATCTCGTCCAGGTCGGCGTCGTTGATCTCGCGGCCCTTCGCTTTGGCCTCCTTGACCTTCGCGACCGCCGCCATGATCTGGCCGGGCTGGCAGTAGCCGCACTGCGCGACGTCGTTCTCCAGCCACGCTTCCTGCATCGGATGCAGGTCGGCCTTCACGGTGTCCGGCAGGCCCTCGATCGTGGTGATCTCGTCGGTGGCCTTGATGTCGGCCACGCGCACCGAACACGGGTTGAACGCCTTGCCGTTGAAGTGCGACGTGCAGGCCTTGCACACGTTGATGCCGCAGCCGTACTTCGGCCCGCGGACGCCGAGCACGTCGCGCAGGACCCACAGCAGCCGCACGTTGTCGTCGACGTCGACGGACACCGGCTTCCCGTTGAGGATGAAGGTGTGCTTGCTCATCGTGCTCCTCAGTAGGTGTGGCTCAGGCCGTCGGTCGGCGATTCGGGAACGGGCGGGACGAACGACTTGACCTCGAAGCCGATCGGGTCGTCGTGGTTGATCGGGAACCGCTTCGGGACCTTCCCGGTCGCGCGGGCGTACGCGCACGCGACTGCCGCGACGGAACAGGCCACGCCCGCTTCGCCCGCGCCGCCCGGCTGCTCCCCGTTGGACGGCATCGCGATCGCGGTGAAGTCCTGCGGGATGTTCCACTGCCGGGTGTAGAAGTAGTTGTCCCAGCTGGCTTCCAGGAAATGCCCGTCCTTCAGGTGGACGCTGCTGGTCAGCGCGAGCGCCAGGCCGTCGGCGAAACCGCCCATGATCTGCGCTTCGAGGCCGCGCGGGTTGATCACCAGCCCGGCGTCGAGCGCGATGACCGCCTTGGTCACGCGCGGACCGGTGACGCCGTCGCGGACCTTTCGGTTGACCGTCTCCGGGCGGCAGTCGATTTCCACGAGGCAGGCGCTGGCGCCCTTGTATTCCTTGTGGATCGCGATGCCCTGCGCGGTGCCCGGGGCCATCTTCCTGCCCCAGCCGCCGACCTCGGCGACCTTGCGCAGCACGCCCTTCACCTTGTCGTTCTTGAGGAATTCCATCCGGAAGTCGTACGGGTCCTTGCCCATCGCCTTGGCGAGCATGTCCACGACCAGCTCGTTGGCGCAGCCGACGTCGGGCGAGTAGACGTTGCGCATCGACCCGGTGTTGAACCGCTGGTCGGTTTCGGTGAGCGTCTGGTCGACGACGCCGAAGTTGTACGGCATTTCCTGGCTCAGCACGAAAACCGCCTCGGCAACGCCGAGGTTGCCCAGTCCGGTCGGGAGTTTCGTGGCGACCGAGGTGAGCATTTCGCCGAGGCCGTGCCGGAACGAGGTCTCGACGGAGGTGTGCCGCTGCTCGAAGGTGAGCACGTTCCCGGCGAGCACGGTGGCCCGGATCCGCGACGTCGCCATCGGGTGCAGCCGCCCTTGGCGCGGCTCGTCGGCGCGGTGCCACATCAGCCGCACCGGCTTGCCGAACGCCTTCGACGCCTGCGCCGCTTCGATCGCGTGGTTGCCGAACAGCTTGTGGCCAAAGGAACCGCCGCCGGTGACGACGTGGACCTTCACCTTGCCCTGCGGCAATCCGACCGCCTGCGCGACCTCGCCCTGGGTGACGATCGGCGACTTCAGCCCGGCCCAGATCTCCGCGCTGCCGTCGCGCACGTCGGCGACCGCGCAGTACGGCTCCAGCGCCGCGCTCGAGCGGAACATGAACTCGAAGTCCGCCTCGACCGTCTTGGTCAGCACCGGAACCTTCGGCACCGCCAGCGGAAGCTCGGCGCGGCGCAGGTTGGCGAGCACGGATTCGTCGTTCTGGCCCTCGACACTGCCGGGGCCCCAGTCGACCTGCAGCGCCCGCACGCCGTCGATGCACTGGCCGAACGTTTCCGCGCGGACCGCGACTCCGGTCGGGATGATCGCGATGTCGGTGACGCCGGGCAGCTTCAGCACGTCGGCCTTGTTGCGGACGGCTTTCGGCGTGCCGTTGAGCGTCGGCGGACGGCAGATCATCGTCGGCAGCGCGCCGGGGATGTCCAGGTCCATCGCGAACTGCTTCTTGCCGGTCACGATGTCGTGCGCGTCGAGGCGGGTCTGCGGCTTGCCGAGCACCTTGAAGTCGCCGGAGCCCTTGAGCTTGCTCGGGTCCAGCTGCACCTGCTTGGTGGTGCTGGACGCGGCCTTCGTCGCCAGTTCGCCGTACGTCGCGGTCTTGCCGTTCGGCGCGGTGACGACGCCGCCCTTGACGATGAACCGCTCGGCGGTGCCGCCGAGCAGGATCGCCGCCGCTTCGAGCAGCTGCTGCTTGGCGATCGCGGCGGCGACGCGGATCGGCGTATAGGTCGAGACCGTGGTGTTCGACCCGCCGGTGAGCTGGTTGAACAGCAGTTCCGGCCGCGCGGGCGCGAGCGTGACGTGCACCTTCTCGACCGGCAGGTCCAGCTCCTCGGCGATGATCATCGCGGTCGACGTGGTGATGCCCTGGCCGACTTCGGCGCGCGGGATCTCGAACGACGCGCTGCCGTCCTTGTTGATGGTGACGGTGATCAGCTGCGACGTCGGAAGCCCGGCGTCGGTGAGCGCGTCGTTGAGGTCGTACAGCTCGGGCGGCTGCGGGGCGGAGGGAACGGCGGCCGCCGCGGGGGTGGAGAGCCCGACGTCGGCGGCTACGACGAGGGTCCCGGCCGCGACGACGTAGCCGAGGAATCCGCGCCGGGAAACGCCCCCGCGCTCCTTCCCGGTGTCGGGCTCGGAGTGACTGAGAGTCACGCTGCTTCCCCTTTCGAGGTAAGGACCGCGTGCCGGAACGCAGCACGTGCACGCGGGTGGTGGTGGGGGACCACCTTGCCGGGTGAATCCGGGCTTGAGTGTTCAAGTTCTGTACAGCGGCAGCGGAGAGCGATGGTTATCCTGCTGCGCGTCACCAACGAAGGTGGAGATCCGCGTGAGTTCAATGACGTCCTCGCGCAGCGCGGTGCTGCGGGAACCGATCGCCCAGTCCTGGCGGCGCGCCTCGCTCGCCGGTGTGCGGCCCGAAACCGCGCTGCTCGGTCTGCGCTCCGAGGAGTTCGACCCGGCCAGCAGGCTGCTCTCGGCGGCCGCGCCGGTGCTGGAGGACCTCGACGATCGTCTCGCCGGCACCGCGATGTCCACTGTGCTCGTCGACCACGACGGCAGGCTCGTGCACCGGTGGAGCGCCGACCGCGCCGTCGAAGACTGCCTCGACCATCTCGGCATCGGGGTCGGCACCTGCCTGCTGGAGGACGAGGTCGGGACCACCGGCCCGGGCACCGCGCTGGAAACCCGGTCGAGCATCGTGGTGCACGGGGAAGAGCACTACGCCGAGGCGCTGCGCGGTTTCAGCTGTTACGGGCACCCGATTTTCCACCCGGTCACGCGCAGACTGGAGGGCGCGCTCGACATCACGCTGCTGGCAGCCGAGGCGAATCCGCTGCTCGCGCCGCTGGTCGCGAAGGCCGTCGAGGAGATCGAACGGCAGCTGCTGGAGGGCAGCCGGGTGTCGGAGCGGTCGCTGCTGGCCGCGTTCCAGGCGACGTCGCGCCCGACCCGGCCGGTGGTCGCGATCGGCCCGGACCTGTTGCTGTGCAACCAAGCCGCGGCCGATCTGCTGGAAGGCGCGGACGTCGCGCTGCTGTGGAACCTCGCGGGCGAGGCGAGCCGACCGTCCGAAATGGAGACCGAACTGCGCTCCGGCCAGCGCGCGCGGGTCCGGGCCGAACCGGTGCCCGGCGCACGCGGCGGAGTGCTGGTGGAGATCCGCCCGCTGAGCGCCGCCGAGGCTCGGCCGCCGCGCCGCCGCCCTGCTGTCGTTCCCGGCCACGTGCACATCTCCGGCCCGCCCGGAACCGGCCGCACCACCGAGGCGCGGCTGCGCGTGCCCGAGGAACCGTGCACGACGCTGACCGGCTCGGAAGCAGTACTCGGCGGCTCGGCGGCCTGGGCCGCGCAGTTCACCGCCGCGGTCGAGACGGGGTCCGGCAGCATCTGCGTCGACGGCGCGGACCTGCTGCCCGCTGAGCTGGTCGACCTGGTCGCCACGCACGCCGCCCGCGGAGTCGGCCCGCACCTCGTGCTGACCACCGGCCCGCGCGAGGGGCTGACCGGCCCGGAGCGCGCGCTGATCGCGTCGTGCGAGGAGAACGTCGAGCTGCTGCCGCTGGCGCACCGCCCGGACTTCCCCGAGGTCGCGGCGCGAATGCTGGCCGAACTCGGAGCCGCGCGGACGCACAACATCACGCCGGGCGCGCTGCGGATCCTCGGCTCGTACGACTGGCCGGGGAACCTGCCGGAACTGCGCGGCGTGCTGAGCCAGGCGATCCGGAAGAGGTCCGTGGGAGCGATCGGGCCGGGGGATTTGCCGCCCGCGCTGGTGGCGGATGCTTCGGGGCACGAGCTGGCGCCGATCGAACGGGCGGAACGGAACGCGATCGTGGCGGCGTTGCGGTCGGCCGGGGGGAACAAGGTGCGGGCGGCCAGCACGTTGGGGATTTCGCGGACGACGTTGTATGCGCGGATGCGGGCTTTGCGGGTGCCGGGGTAGTCGGCGGGGTGCTCGCCGGAGTGTGCTGGCTCTCGCCGGAGTGTGCTGGCTTCGGAAAAACCCAGGTGCTGCTTGGATTTCTCGATTCGTTGCCGCGGCTGAGGCTGGCGAATTGCGTCCCGGATCTAGCCTGGTGCGGTGGCCTCGCCGCGCATCAGCCTCCCGGGCCAGCGGTAGTCGCCCAGCGAACGCCCGGTCCACCGGCGAAACGCTCGCCGAAACGCGCTCGCCTCGGAAAAACCCAGCCGCTGAGCCAGTTTCTCGATCGATTCGTCGCCGCGACTGAGACTGGCGATCGCAGCGTCACGACGAACGCCGTCCCGGATCTGGCCGATCGACGTGCCCTCGCTCCGCAGCAGCCGACGCAGGTGCTGGGTGCTGACCCCGAGCCGGTCAGCAATGCTGTCCGGCGCGATGGCACCCTGTTCGACGATCGCGCGGGCCCGGTCGGCGAGGGTTGAACCGTAGTCGCGGGTGGCGAGCCAGACGTCCGGCTGGTCCTCGAGAAACTCAGCCAGCTCCGCCTCGCTGCGGATCACCGGCGCGGGCAGGAGCTTGCTGTCGAAGGCGAGGACGAGCGCGTCGGCGTCGAACTGCGGATGGCGGCCGAAGACCAGCTCATAGTGCGGCGCGTGGTCCGGTTTCGGCCACGGAAGACGGAGTTCGCGCAGGTCGATGCGTTGTCCGGTGAGCCAGCCGAGCAGCCGGTGCACGACGATGGCGACCAGTTCGGCCGCGACGTGGTCGGGATCGTCGAGCTGGCGGACGTCGATCTCGACTTCCGTCAGCGGACTCGCCGCGCGGACTGCGACGGCGGGCATGCCAGGCAGGACTTCGGCGGCTTCTGCCAGGCGGTGCAGGGCCGTCCGCAGGTCGGGCGCGGGCGCGACCGATCGGACTACCAGCCGGAACAGTCCGCGCGGGGCTCGCGGGCCGAGGGCGAAGAGTTCGTCGTCGGTTTGGAGCCACAGTTCGCGGGTGAGTTCCGAGACCTGCCGGCGGGTGACGCCGGTGCGGTCCGGCGGGATGCCGAGACGGCGCAGCAGCGCGGGGACGTCGAGATTCCGGCGTTCGCCGATCCGCGCCAGCCGCTGGGCCAAGGCGTCCAGAACCGCCGGATCGTCCACGGTTCAAGGCTAGCTGTCGGTTAACGGGCGGCCCCTCACGGCTTTCTACCCGATCGGGTGACGCGGCTCGGCCGGGATCCGCGTGCCGAGCAGCCGTTCGGTCTCCGCCCACAGCCACGCGCCCAGCTCCGGATCGCGGCTCGTCGTCACCGGCTGTTGCACCTCCGCATGGGCGGTCCGATGCGGACCGAGGTACTCGCCTCCGCGCAGTTCCGGCGAAGCGACCGCGGCCACGACCGGCCGGGCTGCCTGATCCTTTCCCTGCACGATCCCGCGCAGCACCGCTCGAGCTACCCGCGCCCCGGGCCGTCCGAGCGTGAGCGCGTCGATCGCACCGCCGGGATGGACAACAACTGACTGCACTGATATCTCACCAAACCGCCGCTGTAATTCGAAGCCGAAAATCTCGACCGCGTGCTTGGACATCGCGTAGGCGACTCGCGCCCGGTAATCCCTTTCGGACAGCCAATTCTCGCGATCGAACGGGATCTTGCGGGTCAGCATGCTCCCGAGACTGACCACCCGCCGGACCGCCGGAAGCGCGCGCCGCAGCAGTTCCGCGTGCGCGAGGTGATTGATCCCGACGATCTCCTCCACCCCGAACGCGCCGATCCGCCGCGCCTGGCCCGGCCCGAACGCTCCCGCGACGACACCGGCGTTGAGCACGAGCGCGTCCAGCCGCGGCAACTCGCCGAGGTGGTCGCCGGCCCGGGCGATGGACGTCCGGTCGGCGAGGTCCAGCTGAAGGAACTCGTGCCGCCGCGGGTTCGGGAGCGCGGAAACCGCCGCGCTGCCCCGGGATTCCGACCGGCCGAGGACCAGTACCCGGGCGCCGAGATCGGCGAGCTGTGCGGCGGTGAAGAAACCGATTCCGGAGGTGGCCCCGGTGATCGCGACGGTCTGCCCGTCGATCCGCTCGGGCTGTACTTCTTTCGACACAGTGTGGACGCTACGTTCGCCGTCGATGCCCGCACCAGGACCAGCGCTAGCGGATTTCGGGACCGCTGCGCGCATTGCCAGGCTTTCCGGCGAGTGCGGCCAGCCGATCCGCGACCAGGTCGATGTCGGCGTCGGTGGTGCGGTAGTTCGCGACGCACGCGCGGATCGCGGTTTGCCCGCGCAGCCGTGCCGGGCCCAGCAGCGCAGTGCCTTCGTCCGCGAGCTGGGCGAGCAGCTCCGGGTATTCCTCGTCGCGGCGGCCGTCGATGCGCACGCACACGGCAGTCAGTGCTACCGGGTTCAGCAGAGTCAATCCCGGTTCAGCGGCGACGCGTTCGCCGAGCCGCGCGGCGAGGCGGAGGCAGCGTTCGGCGGCGGCGCGGAAGGTGTCGACGCCGAACGTCCGCAGCGCGGCCCACACCTTCAACGCCTTGAAGCTGCGCGAAAGCTGCGGGCCGTAGTCCATGAAGTCGAGCATCAGGTCGTCCTCGGCGACGGTCAGATACGACGACGAGAACGCGAAGGCGGACCGAAGCTTTCCGGCGTCTTTCACCACCAGCGCACCGGCTTCGAGCGGCATGAACAGCATTTTGTGCGGATCCAGCGCGATGGAATCCGCGCGGGACAGCGGGGCGAACGCCTCCCGCGCGGAGTCGGCGAGGACGAACAGCGCACCGTACGCGCCATCGACGTGCAGCCAAAGGTCTTCTTGCGCGCACAGATCGGCGATGGGCCCGATCGGATCGATCGACCCGCTGGTGACCGTGCCGGCGGTGGCGACGACGCAGAACGGCTCGAGCCCGGCGGCGCGGTCGGCGGCGATGGCGTCGGCGAGGAGGTCGACCCGCAGGCGGAAGTCGTCGTCGACCGGGATGTGCCGGACGTGGTCCAGGCCGATGCCGAGCGTCGCGGCGGCCTTGTCGACGCAGCGGTGGGCCTCCACGGAGGTGTACAGCACCAGCGGTGGCGCACCGGATTGCAGGCCGCGTTCGCGGAAATCCGGGCGGCGGTCCGCGAGGGCGGTGGTGATCGCGTCCCTGGTCGCGCCGGAACCGCCGTTGGTCAGGATGCCGCCCGCGGCCGGGCCGAGCGCGAAAAGACCGGCCAGCCACTGGACAACCGAGCGTTCGACGACGCTCGCCGCGGGGGAGAGCTGCCAGAAGTTGCAGTTTTGGTTGAGCACAGCGGCGATCGCGTCGGCGTACGGAGCGATGCCGTTCGGCGGACCCTGCACGTACGCGAGGAATCGCGGGTGCGCGACGGCGGTCGAGTTGGGCACGATTCGGTCCTGAAGCTCGGCGAAGAATCCTTCTACGCCAATGCCTTCTGCCGGAAATGGTTCGGCGAGGAGTTTCGCCAGAGTGTCCCGGTCGACGTCCGGGAGGATCGGGCGGGCCGGGAGGGACTCCTCGTAGCTGTCGACGAAACGGGCCAGGGAAGCGGCGGCTTGCGCGCGTTCCGCGGGGGAGAGAGCGAGGGAGTTCACGTGCTGCCTTCCGGTCGAATGCTGGTGTCGACGGTAGTGCGGAAGGCGGGGCAGCCGATGCCAAAGATTGCGCCGTCAGCGGTTCTGATTAGCATCGAATGCTATGGACGAGACTGATCGCGCAATCATCAACCACCTCGTGGCCGACGGTCGGCTGCCGAACAACGAACTCGCCGACCGGGTCGGGCTGTCGCCGTCGCCGTGTCTGCGCAGGGTCCGCGCGCTCGAAGCGGCCGGGGTGATCACCGGCTACCACGCGGCAGTCGACCCGGCCGCGCTCGGCCGCGGCCTCGAAGTGCTGCTGCACGTGGAAATGTCGGACCAACGCAGCGAAGTCGTCGAGGCGTTCGAGGAGGCGGTGCTGCGGCTGGACGAAGTGGTGTCGTGCCGCCGGATGTTCGGCACGCCGGACTATCTGATGCAGATCGCGGTGCCTGATATGGCAGCGTACGAACAGCTGTATATGACTGAGCTGACTCGGATGCCGGGCGTGGCGCGGACGAATTCGCAGTTCGCGATGAAGACGGTGAAAGCAACGCCTGGTCATCACTGGTGATCCGCGTAAGATCTCAACGGTGGCTACGGGGCGGGTAGATCTCACTGGCGTGCAGTCGACGATGCTCGTGACCCTGTTTCTTCGAGCGCTGGACGCCCGGGACGCGCAACCCATTCTCGGCGACCGGCTCGCGGCCGAAGCGGTCGAGCGGATCGACTACGACTGGGCGAAGCTCGACAAGCCGTCGATCGTCCGCAACCGGTCTGGGGTCGCGTTGCGGGCGCGGCGGTTCGACACCTGGGCGGCGGAGTTCCTGCGCGCGCACCCGGAGTCGACGGTGCTGCAGCTGGCGTGCGGGATGGACAGCCGTGCGTTCCGGCTCGAGCCGCCGGCCGGCGTGCGGTGGTTCGACGTCGACCTGCCGGACGTCATCGCGCTTCGCCGGAGGCTGTATTCCGACGGCGACGGCTACCGGATGATCGCCGCGTCGGTGACCGATTCCGGGTGGCTGGAAGAGATTCCGGCCGATCGGCCTGCGTTGATCCTCGCCGAGGGACTGCTGATGTATCTCCGGGAGGCAGAGGTATCTCAGCTGCTGTGCCGGCTGACCGGGCATTTCCCGTCCGGTGCGCTGATCTTCGACGGGGTGTCCGTCCCGACTGCCCGATTCACCCAGATACTGAAGAAAGTGCTGCCGTCCCGCTGGTATCCCTACCCGGCCTACTGGACGGCGATCCGGGCCGAGTCTGATATCCCACGCTGGAATCCTGAGCTGCGGCCGCGCGGGTTCGAAGCGGTGCTGAAGGTCTACGACCAGATCCCGGATCCCCGGGTGCGCCGGTTCTGCCGGCTCGCGAGCCGATTCCGCTGGGCGGCGGACTTCCTGCGGGTGTTTCGCGCCGAATTCTGAACGGCCTCCCGCGGTTTCCCGCAGCCGGGATTTTCTGACAAAGACATGTCTGGACCAGTCCGTTGACATGGTTGTCATCGCGGGCTGACCATGGTCTCGTCGCCGGAGCGCACCCCGGTTCTCCTTCGGGCTCCGGGTTCGCACCGCTCGCCTGAACGGGTTCCGTCCGCCTTGTTGTGCCGGAGGAAGCTGCCATGCTGCTTCGTCGATTTCTTGCTGTCTTCGTTCTCCTAGCCGCCGCCGTACCGAGCCATTCCGCCGAAGCGGCACCGCTCGGCCAAGCGGTGCGGATCATGCCGCTCGGCGATTCGATCACGGCCGGAGCGGGCAGCGCCACCGTTTCGTCCTATCGGGCTCCACTGCGGACAATGCTCTCCGGAGAACCCCGTTACTCGCTTCGGTTTGTCGGCACCCAGACCAACGGCAGCCTGCCCGACCCGGCCAACGAGGGTCACAGCGGCTACACGATCGACCAGGTCACCGCGGGCATCGACGGCTGGCTCGCGTTCGACCGGCCGGATGTCGTCCTGCTGCACCTCGGCATCAACGACCTCGACCGCGGCATCGACGTGGCCCACGCGCCGGCCCGGCTGCACACCCTGCTCGACCGGGTCTACGCCGACCGGCCGAACGCCGCCGTCCTCTTGCTGGGTTTGATCCCGACGTCAGCGGGCTTGGAAAGCCGGGTCGCGGCGTTCAATTCCGTCGTGCGCGGTTTCGAGGCTGACGAAACCCAAGCCGGGCAACGGTTCCGCTACGTCGAGCCGCCAGCGCTCACCCCGGGGGAAATGGTCGACCACCTGCATCCGAACGATGCCGGGTACCGGCGAATGGCGGAAAGCTTCTCCGGCGCGCTCGCCCGCGCGTACACCGAGGGCGTGTTCGCCGGACATCAGCCGCTCGGCGCCGGAACTGAATCCGGCGGCACCGCAAAGGCCCGCTGGGCCGATTTCGACGGCGACGGCAGGGCGGATTACCTGACCGTCGCACAGAACGGCGCAATCAGCGTTTATCTGAATCGCGGCGGCGACGGCCACGGAGGCTGGCAGCCGCTCGGGCAAATCGCGACTGGGCTCACGACGGACCCGGCACGAGTCCGATTCGCCGATTTCGACGGCGACGGCCGCGCCGACTATCTCCTGCTCGAACCGACCGGCGCGGTGATCGTCTACCTCAACCGCGGCGGCGACGGCCACGGCGGATGGCAGCCGCTGGGCCAGGTCGCGACCGGCACCACCGCCGACCCGAGCCGCGTCTGGTTCGCGGACTTCGACGGCGACGGGCGCGCCGACTACCTGACCATCGGGCAGAACGGCGCGGTCACCGCTTATCTCAACCGCGGCGGCGACGGCCGCGGAGGCTGGCTTGGCCGAGGTCAGGTCGCCGGCGGCACCACCACCGACGTCCGCAGCGTGCGCTTCGCCGACCTCGACGGTGACGGCCGGGCCGACTACGTGACGATCGCGCCGAGCGGTGCGGTGAACGCGTTCTTCAATCGCGGCGGCGACGAGCAAGGCGGCTGGGATTCGCGAGGTCAGGTGGCTACCGGTGTCACCACGGATTCCGGCACCGTCGCCTTGGCCGATTTCACCGGTGGCGGCAATGCCGATTACGTCCTCGCCGACAAATCCACCAACGCTGCTTCCGTCTATTCCTGGGAAGGCGGCGACGGCCACGGCGGCTGGATCGACCGCGGCCGGGTTGCCAGCGGAGTTCCGATCAGCTGATTAACCCCCGATTGAAAAGGACGCGCGATGAAAGTTCGAGCGAGAGTGAGCTGCGCGCTGGCAACGGCCGTGACCGTCGCCGGATTGTGCGCCGGACCAGTGCAAGCGGCCGAACGCCGAGCGGCAGCGGATCCGGCCAGCCTGGTCAACCCGTTCATCGGAACCACCAATCAGGCCAACGATTTCCCCGGTGCGGACGCTCCGTTCGGCATGGTCCAGTGGAGTCCGGACACCGCGTCCCGGCCGCCGGGCGGAGGGTACGAGTACAACGATTCGACGATCACCGGATTCAGCCTGACCCACATCTCGGGGCCAGGCTGCGGCGCGGCGGGCGACCTGCCGATTCTCCCGACCGTCGGCGGAGTGAACCCGTCCGCCAACGTGAACTTCCAGCACGGCAACGAATCCGCGTCCGCCGGATACTACCGGGTGAAGCTCGACAACGGTGTCAACACCGAACTGACCGCCACCACCCGCAGCGGCATGGGCCGGTTCACCTTCCCCGCCGGAAACCAGTCGAACCTCGTGTTCAAAGTGGACGGAAGCCAGAACCGGCCCAGCAACGCGCAGTTCACCGTCGTGTCGAGCACCGAAGTGCGCGGTCAGGTCACCAGCGGCGCGTTCTGCAACGCGGGCAACAGCTACACCGTCTACTTCGACCTGCTCTTCGATCGTCCCTTCGCGAGCAGTGGCAGCCGTTCGGTCACCTTCGACACCTCCGGAAACCAAGTCGTGCAAGCGAAAGTCGGCGTGAGCTACGTGTCGGCCGCCAACGCGGCCGCGAACCGGGCGGCGGAGAACCCCGGCTGGAACTTCGACGGCACCCGCACAACCGCCGCGCAGGCGTGGAACGACCAGCTCGGCAAGATCAAGATCACCGGCGGAACATCGGACCAGCAGAAGATGTTCTACACCGCGCTGTACCACTCGCTGCTGCATCCCAACGTGATCAGCGACGTCAACCGCCAGTACCCCGGATTCGACGGCAAACCGCACGTCGTCGACGCGGGCCACGACGCGGTGTATGCCAACTACTCAGGTTGGGATATCTATCGCTCGCAGGCCCAGCTTGAAGCATTGCTGGCGCCGAAGGTCGCGTCCGACACCGCACAGTCCATGGTGGACGATTACCGGCAGACCGGGATCTTCCCCAAGTGGTCGGAGAACAACGGCGAGTCCTACGTCATGGTCGGCGACCCCGCCGCGGCCATCATCGCCGACTACTACGCCTTCGGCGCGCGCGACTTCGACACCGCCGACGCGCTCAAGGGCTTGATCGCGCAAGCCTCCAAACCGAACTACGACCGTCCGGGCCTGAACTACCTCGACAGCCTCGGCTACCTCCCGCACGACGGAAACTTCGGCTGCTGCAACGCTTACGGCCCCGCAGCGACCACTTTGGAATACAACACCGCGGACTTCGCCCTGTCCGCTTTCGCCGGCGCGCTCGGCGACACCGCCAACCAGCGCACGTACCGCAACCGCGCGCAGAGCTGGCGCAACCTGCTCAACCCGCAGTCCGGTTTCGTCCAGGCTCGCAACGCCGACGGCAACTGGCCGCTCGACTTCGACCCGACCAACGGCAAGAGCATGGTCGAAGGCACGTCGTTCATCTACACCGGCATGGTGCCGTTCGACCTGGCCGGGCTGACCCGCGCCAAGGGCGGCCCGACCGTGATGAACCACTACCTGGACAACGTCCTGCGCACCTTCGACGGGAACGACGGCCTCGCCTGGATGGGCAACGAGCCCAGCATCGAACTGCCCTGGGAGTACGACTACACCGGCGCGCCGTACCGGACGCAGGAGACGGTCCGGGCGATCCAGGGCAAGATCTGGCACAACACCCCGGACGGTCTCGGCGGCGGCAACGACGACCTCGGCACGATGAGCGCCTGGTATGTCTGGTCCGCGCTCGGCATGTTCCCGGAAACCCCGGGCACCGCCGACCTCGCGCTGGGCTCGCCGGTCTTCAGCCAAGCCGTCGTCACGCTCCCGTCCGGCGAAACCCTCACCGTCAACGGCAACGGGGCGGCGGACAACGCGCCGTACGTCCAGGACGCGTCGTGGAATGGCAGCGTCTGGAACAAGGCGTACGCGCCGGATATCAGCAACGGCGGCACGCTCAGCTTCACCCTCGGTACTACGGCCAACAAGGCGTGGGCTGCAGACGCCGCGCCGCCGTCCTACCCCGGAGACAGCCCGGCACCAACGAGCCCGCGCGTCGGCCCGATCGTCGCCGGAGTGTCGTCGGGCCTGTGCGTCGACAACGCGTTCTCGAAGGTCACTGACGGCAACCCGATCCAGCTCTACGGCTGCGATTCGACCTACGCACAGGACTGGGTCGTCGGCACCGACCACACGCTGCGCGTCCACGGCAAGTGTCTCGACGCCGACAATTCCGGCACCACGAACGGCACCCACATCCAGCTCTACACCTGCAACAACACAGGCGCTCAGCAGTGGGTCGAGGACAACGGCTCGCTGCGGAACCCGCATTCCGGCCTCTGCCTGGACGATCCGAACAGCAGCACCAAGGAGTTCACCCAACTGCAGCTCTACACGTGCAACAACAGCCCCGCGCAGAAGTGGGCGCTGCCCCGCTGAGCAGGCTGATTGCCCGGGCCGCCGCCCTTCGACGGCGGTCCGGGCACTGCTTTGGCGACCGCCACAAGTCACCGGCCGAATCTCTGGGCTCTCGTCCAAGGCTGCCGCGATCCGGCGGGATCGATACTGGCGCCCATCGACCCGCCGTGGTCGGGACACCGAGGTCCCGGAGGTTTCCAGCACATGACGCCGCCCCTGCCCCAGGCCGTGGACGAGGCGCTTCACCAGGCCTGCCGCACCGCGTTGCACGAACGGTCCTTCGCCGCCGGGCTCTCGATGGCGGTCACCGGCCGCGACGGGATCCTCGCGTCCGGCGCGTTCGGACACGCCGACCTGGCCGCCGCGCAGCCGACGACCGAAGACACTCTGTTCCAGATCGGCTCGATCTCCAAAGGCATGACCGCCGCACTGCTGTTGCGGGCGCGCGACGCCGGGCTGGTCGACTTGGACCGCCCGGTGACCGACTACCTGCCGTGGTTCTCCGTCCGGTCCGCGCACGCACCGATCACGCTGCGCCATCTGATGTCGCACACCGCCGGGATCATCGCGGGCACGGACGTCTCCGGCGACTCCGCCTTCGAGGTGTGGGCGCTGCGCGACACCGAAACCACGACGCCGCCGGGCACCTGGTTCCACTACTCGAACTCCGGTTACAAGGCGCTCGGGTTGGTGCTGGAGGTGATATACCAACGGCCGTATCAGGAACTTCTCGGCGACTTCCTGGCCGAACTGGGGATGTCGGCTGCCATCCCAGCGATCACCCATGAGATACGAGCACGCAGTGCGGTGGGATATGAACCGCGCTATGACGACCGGGTCCCGGTCCGCGAGGACGGCTTAGTCCCGGCGACCTGGATCGAGACCGCCACCGCGGACGGCAGCGTCGTCTCAACCGCGCGCGACATGACCACTTGGCTGCGCCTGTTGCTGAGCGGCGGATCACTGGTGGACGACCTCAGTACTCCGGCGATCCGGATCGACGAGGAAGACTGTTCGTACGGCCTCGGCATGATGGTCGGCGAGTTCGCCGGCCGGCCGCACGTCTGGCACACCGGCGGCATGATCGGCTACTACGCCGCGATCGCGTGCGATGTGGACGCCGGGATCGGGGCCGTCGTGCTGGCCAACGGCACCGGCCCGTGGCAGGAGACCGTCGTTCACCTCATCGCCGCGACGCGAGCCGCGCTTGAGGACGGTCCGGCACCGGAATTCGTTCTGCCGGAACGGAAACGTCCAGCGCTGCCGGCTCCGGACGACCCGCCCGCACCCTGGGCCGAGGTCGTCGGCCATTACCGCTGCCACAACCCGTGGCTGTCCAATGTGCACGTCTACGCCCACGACAACCGATTGTGGGTGTCGATTGCCGGCGGTCCGCCGGAGGAGCTGGTCCCGTTGCCGGACGGCTCGTTCCGCGTCGGCGCGGATGAACGGCTGCCGGAACGGCTGAAGTTCGACGTCGTCCTGAACGGGGTCGCGGTCCGCGCGGACTACTCCGGATGCCCGCTCTACCGCACCTTCACGCCCTAGGCGGCCCTTGATGAGAAACCGTTTTCGCCGCGCGGCAACGGCGCTGCTGGCCGTGGTGCTGGCCGCCGCCGGCGTCACTGCATGCGGCCAGGCCGAGAGCGAAACCGCCGACGGCGGCGTGTTCCGCTTCGGCGCCAACCAGCCGATCGACTCGCTGAACCCCTTCGTTTCTGTGGTCAGCATGGCTTTCTCGGTATTCGAGCAGATCTACCCGACCCTGGTCCAGCTCGACCCGAACGACAAATACGCCCCCGAATTCGCCACCGACTGGAGCACTTCCGAGGACGGTCAAACCTGGACTTTCCACACGCACCCCGGAGCGAAATGGTCCGACGGCGAGCCGCTCACCGCCGCCGACGTCGCGTGGACCCTCAGCACGATCGCGAAATTCCAGGACGGCCCTACCGCGGGTCTCGCCAACTACGTGGTCAACCTCGACAGCGCGACCGCACCCGACGCGAACACCGTGGTGTTGCACTACGCCAACCCGGTCTCGAACGTCCTAAGCAGACTGATGAGCGTCCCGATCTTGCCCCAGCACGTCTGGCAAAAGTACGCCGAGGACAAGGGCGAAGCGCTCACCACGTTCCCCAACACCGCGCCCATCGTGTCCGGCGGCCCGTTCGTGCTGGTCAAACACCAGCCGAAACAGATCGCGCTGTTCAAGCGGAATCCCGCTTACTACGGTCCGAAATCGCACATCGCCGGGTTCGGCATCCAGTTCTTCAGCACCGACGACGCGATGATCACCGCACTGAAGAGCCACCAGCTCGACGCCGTGCAAAGCGTTCCGGCCACTTCGGTGGGCAACCTCGAATCGTCCGGGTTCAAGGTGCTTTCCTCGCCGGGCATGCGATTCGACAGCATCACCGTCAACGCGAACCCGAAACAGCAAGCAGCGCACCGGGAATTGACGAACCCGCTGCTGCGCGAAGCGCTCGACCACGCGATCAACCGGGCCGAGATCGTGAAGACCTCGCTCCTCGGCCACGGCAAACCGGGCGGCGCGGTGATCGCGCCCGGCACCGCGGACTGGACCGACAGCTCGATCAAACCGCCTTCGTTCGACCTGGACCTGGCCAACCGGCTGCTCGACCAGGCCGGTTACCGGCGCGGCCCGGATGGCGTCCGGATCGCCGGCGACCATCCGATGGACTACCCGATCATCCTGCCCGAGGACACCTACAGCGGCGCCGGGCTGCGCTCGTTCCAGATCGTCCGCGGGGACTTCGCCCAGCTGGGCATCCGGCTCGAACCGCGGCTGCTCGACAACGCGGCGGCCAACGAAGCGGCCATGGCGAACAAATCGCAGGACTTCGCGATGACTATGTGGGGTTGGAGCGGCGGGACCAGCGACCCGGACGACACGCTCAACTACCTCACCTGCGCGAGTCAGGGAATCCTCAACGACACCGGCTACTGCAGCAAGGAATGGGACGACCTCTACGGCGAGCAGGGCGAGGCGATGAACCCCGCGGACCGGCACGACGTCGTGAACCGGATGCAGCAGCTGGCCGCGCGCGAGCGTCCGCTGCTCGTGCTCGACTACCCGGACGCGCTCGAGGCGCACTCGCCGTCCTGGACCGGCTTGACGCAAGTGGGCGGGTCCTCGTTCTCGTCGGAGTCGAAGCTCCCGCTGCTGTCCGTGCGAAAGGCGGGCTGACCCGATGCGCAGTCTCGACTACCTGCTCCGCCGCGGCGTTTTCACTGTGGTGACCATCTTTCTCACCGTCACCGCGAACTTCTTCCTCTTCCGGGTCCTGCCCGGCGACGCGGTGACCAACCTGTCCCGGATACCGCACGCGACCCCGGAACTGCAGCACGCGCTGATGGTCCGCTTCGGACTCGACAAGTCCAAATGGGACCAATACCTGATCTACCTCAAGAATCTGCTGCACGGCGACCTCGGAGTGTCGTTCACGTACCAGCAGCCGGTGACCCATCTGCTGGTCGAGGACCTCAAGAACACCGTGCTGCTGGCCGGCGTCGGAACGCTCGGCGCGATCGTGCTCGGCATCCTGTCCGGGGTGATCGCGGCGTGGCGGCGCAACTCCGCGCTGGACCACCTCAACACCGGGCTGGCGACGCTGGTGTACTCATTCCCGTCTCAATGGCTCGGGTTGGTATTGCTGATCCTGTTCGCTGGGATACTTCCGGCCGGCGGGATGTCCGACCTGTTCCTGTTCGACAGCCCGCCGTTCTGGCAGAACCTCGGCGACGTGGCGAGTCACATGGTGCTGCCGACGATCACGCTCATCCTCACTGCGTACGGCGGCTACACGCTGGTGGTGCGGTCCTCGATGCTGGAAACCCTCGGCGAGGACTACGTGCTCACCGCGCGCGCCAAGGGTCTCTCGGACCGGCGGGTGGTCTGGCAGCACGCGGTGCGGAACGCGATGCTGCCGATGGTCACCATGGTCGCGCTCGATCTCGGCTACGTCGTCGGCGGCGCGGTCCTCATCGAGGTGATCTTCAGCTGGCCGGGCATCGGCATGGCCACCTACACCGCGCTCAGCCAGCGCGACTACCCGATGGTGCAAGGCGGATTCCTGCTCCTGACGGTGTCGGTGATCCTGCTGAACTTCCTCGCCGACCTGGTCTACTTCCGTCTTGATCGGAGAGTCCGCGCATGACCACTGTCGTCCCGGCCGAATTGCGCCGCACCGGAATCTTCCGAAAAGTACTGCGAGAGCACAAAACCGCGGTCGCCGGTCTCGTCATCCTCGGGTTTTTCGTGACGATGGCGATTGTTTCGCCGTACGTCTCGCCCTACAGCATCACTGAACGGTCCTGTGCGGTTTTCGAACCGCCGTCGGCGCACCACTGGCTCGGCTGCGACGACGGCGGCGTAGACATGCTGTCGCTGCTGATGCGCGGCGGGCAGACGTCACTCGTCGTAGGGTTCGCCGCGACGCTCGTCGCGATGCTACTCGGCGGCACGATCGGGATCCTGTCCGGGTACTTCGGCGGATGGGTCGACGCGGTGCTGATGCGCATCACCGACGTGCTGCTGGTGCTGCCGGATTTGGTGCTGGCCATGGTGATCGCCGCGGTGTGGGGTCCGAGCCTGTTCCACGTGATCCTGGTGATCGGCCTGCTGGAATGGACGACGACCGCGCGGATCGTGCGCGCGGAGGTGATGTCGCTGCGCGAACGGGCTTACGTCAAACGGGCCCGCGGTCTTGGCGCGAGCAATACGCGGGTGATCGTCCGGCACATCCTGCCGCAGTCGGGTCCGCTGCTGATCGCCAATACCGTGCTGACCGTTTCGGTCGCGATTTACCTGGAGACAGCGTTGGCCTTTCTCGGTTTGGAAGACCCGAGTGTCACGACTTGGGGCACGATCCTGGAACACGCTTTCGCCCGCACCGCGATCAGTTCCGGGGCCTGGTGGGCGATCGTGCCGGACGGATTCGTCATCGCCGCGGTGAGCATCGGCTGCTTCCTGCTGGGACGGGCCATCGAGGACGCGCTGAACCCCCGGCTCAAGGTTTCCCATCTGTCCGGACGCCGGTGGCGAGTGCGGACACTGGCCGGAAGAGGAGCGGACGCCCGATGAACGTCTTGGAGTGCAACGATTTGCACGTATGGTTCGACCTGCCGGACGGCGGTCAGGTGCATCCGGTGAACGGGGTGAGCTTCGCGCTGGCTCCGAGCGAACGGTACGGGCTGGTCGGCGAATCCGGCTGCGGGAAGTCGACGACCATCCTGGCGTTGCTCGGCTTGCTGCCGCAGACCGCGACCGTGGCCGGCAGCGTTTCCATCGCCGGGACCGAGATCTTGGCCGGCGGCGAGGAATCCATGCGCGGGCATCGGTGGCGGGACATCGCGATGGTGTTCCAAGGCGCGATGAACGCGCTCAACCCGGTCAAGACAGTCGGCTGGCAGATCGCGGAACCGATGCTCGCCCACGGCATCGCGCGCCGGGCGAAGGCACGCGGGCGCGCGCGGGAGCTGCTCGAGCTCGTTGGTATCCCAGCTGCGGCAGCTGATCGATACCCGCACGAGTTCTCCGGCGGCATGCGGCAGCGATTGTCGATCGCGATGGCACTGGCCTGCGAGCCGAAGGTGCTTCTCGCCGACGAACCCACCACCGCGCTCGACGTGATGGTGCAGGCACAGATTCTGGAACTGCTCGCCCGGCTGACCGACGAACTCGGCATGGCACTGGTCCTGGTCACCCACGACCTGCCGTTGGTATCTCAATTCTGCCACCGTGCCGCGGTAATGTACGCCGGAAAGATGGTAGAAGAGGGCGCGGCGTACCAACTGAGCTGGGAGTCGCAGCATCCCTACACGCGGCTGTTGTTCTCCGCCACGCCAGACCTCTACGGCGACGAACCGGTGGTCTCGATTCCCGGCGCTCCGCCGCGGTTGGACACCGAGGTCGTCGGCTGCCCGTTCCGCCCCCGCTGCGATGTCCCGATGGACCGCTGTGCTTCCGAGCTGCCCCTGCTGACCACGGCCGGTCCGGGGCATCGGGCGGCGTGTTTCCATACCGAGAGCGTGGTGACGGCATGACCGAGGCGCTGCTGGAGGTCGACGACCTCTCGATCCATTACCCGATGCGCCGCGGCGTCGCCGGCGCGCTGGCACGGCGTCCGCGCAGCGTCGTGCACGCCGTGGACGGCATCAGCTTCCGGCTCGGACGCGGCGAGATGGTCGCCGTCGTCGGCGAGTCCGGCTGCGGGAAATCCACTACGGCGGCAGCGATCTGCGGTCTGATCGCCCCGACCGGCGGTACCGTCCGGCTGGAAGGCAACGCGATCACCGGGCTGTCGGAACGTCGGTTGCGCCCGGTCCGCCGACGGGTCCAGATGATCTATCAGGACCCGTACGAATCGCTCGACCCGCTGTGCCGGGTGCGGGACATCCTCGCCGAGCCGATGCTGATCCACGGGATCGGCGGGTCCAAAGCGGAACGGGTCGCGCTTGCCGAGGATGCCCTGGAACGCAGCGGCCTCTCGCCGGCACAAGCATTCCTGGACCGCTACCCGCACGAACTGTCCGGCGGCCAACGCCAGCGCGTCGCCATCGCCGCCGCACTCGTGCTCGACCCGGACGTCCTGCTCGCCGACGAACCAGTGTCCATGTTGGACGTTTCGGTGCGCGCCGGTGTGCTGTCCCTTTTGGACACTCTGCGCAAGGACCAGGACACCGCGATCCTGATGATCACCCACGATCTGTCCACGGCCGCGCATTTCGCCGACCGGGTCGTAGTGATGTACCTGGGCCGGATCGTCGAACAGGGACCGGCGCGGGAGGTCGTGCACAACCCGCAGCACCCCTACACGAAGGCACTGCTGTCCGCAGTCCCGCGACGAGACCGGGATCAGCAGGCGAAACCGCAGCTGCTCACCGGCGAGACACCGAACCCGGTCGACATCCCGTCCGGCTGCCGATTCCGCTCGCGCTGCCCGGTCGGCACCGACGACTGCGAGCGCACCGACCCGCCGCTGGTCACGACCGGCGACCACGAAACCGCATGTCTACACGTCTGATCCTGCCCCGCGCCCCTAAGGAAAGGAACCTGATGTCCGCCGATTTCGTCCTCCGAGGTGGCTCAGTACTCGACGGCACCGGAACCGCTGCCCGCCGCGCGGACGTAGCGATAGCCGGGGACCGGATCGAGGCGATCGGCGACTTCCGGGACGCCGACGCTCCTGTCCTGGACGCCGAAGGTTGCGTGGTGGCCCCGGGGTTCGTCAACGTGCTCAGCCACGCCTACGAAACCCTCCAGCTGGACCCGCGTGGACTGTCCGACATATATCAAGGCATCACCACTGAGATCTTTGGCGAAGGCCGCTCGATGGGCCCGGTCACCGGCCGGATGACCGACCTCGTCGCCGCCGAAGCGCCGCTGTTCGGCATGCGGACCAGCTGGCCCCGGCTCGACGGCTTCCTGACCGACCTCAGCGGCGCCGGACTCAACATCGGCAGCTTCGTCGGCGCGGAAAATCTCCGAATGCCCTTCGCCGGCAACGAAGACCGCCCGCTCACCGACGATGAGCTGACCGCCGCCTGTGCGCTGCTGGACGAGGAACTGGCGGCAGGTGCACTCGGTGTCGGCTCGGCGTTGATCTACGCACCGGGCAGCTACGCGTCCACCGAGGAACTGATCGCGTACGCACGAGTGCTGGCCAAGCACGACGCGCTGTACATCTCGCACATCCGCGGTGAGTCGGACAGGTTGGTCGATTCAGTCGACGAGCTGATCCGGATCGCCCGGGAATCCTCTGCGCGAGCAGAGATATATCACCTGAAGGCTTCCGGACAACAGAACTGGCCGTTGATGTCCACTGTGCTCGACCGGGTCCAGCAGGCGCGAGCCGACGGACTCGGCATCACCGCGGACATCTACCCGTACGACGCGGGCTCGACCTTCCTCTCCGCCTTCATCCCGCCACGTTTCCACGACGGCGGCGAGCTGGCCGCGCGCATCGCCAACCCGTCGATCCGCTCGGAGATCAAAGCCGCCATCCTCGAGCCGCGGCAAGACTGGGAAAACCTGTACCTCGGATCCGGCGGTGCGGAGGGAATCCTGCTGCTGGGAGGTTCGGGTGCTGCGGCGCCGGGTCAGACGCTCGCCGAGGCCAGTCGTGGGGGAGATCCGCTCGACACCCTGCTGGACCTCGTCGCGGCGGAACCGAATCTGATGGTCGCCCTGTTCACCGCCTCGGAGGCGGACACGCGGCGCGCACTGAAACAGCCGTGGGTTTCGGTGTGCACGGATTCCGAGGCGATCCCGGCGGAGGCGCCGTTCACGGAGACGTCCACCCATCCCCGGACGTACGGCGCCTTCGCACGAGTGCTCGGCCCGTGGGTCCGGGAAGGCGTGCTGCCCCTGGAGGAGGCGGTGCGGAGGATGACGAGCCTGCCCGCCGCGAACCTGCGCCTGGTTGACCGCGGCGTGCTGCGACCGGGTGCGTTCGCGGACGTGACGGTGTTCGATCCCGCGGCTGTGCAGGACAACGCGACGTATCTGGACCCGCACCGCTATGCCGACGGGATGCGGCACGTCCTGGTGAATGGACAGCCAGCCCTACAGGATGGCAAACCGACCGGGGTACTGGCTGGGCGCGCGGTTCGGCGGGGGCGGTAGGGCGGGAAGGGGCCACAAGGTTGGTGCGGGCCAGTTCGGTGCCGGGCCTGACCGCTCTGCGTCCCGGCCGAGCGGTCCCGGCCAAGCTGTTTGCCGGGGCGGTGGTGAGGTTTGCCAGCTGAGCTGATCCTTGAACTTGAGCGAGCGTGGTGCGCCCGGACAGTTTCAGCGTCGGGCCTGACCGGTCTGCCTCCGACCTGAGCTGTTTGCCAGGGCGGTGGTGAGGTTTGCCGGTGAGCTGATCCTCGATCCTGAGCGAGCGCGGTAACTCCGGGCAGTATCAGCGCCGGGCCCGCCGACCTGCCTCCCACCTGAACCGTTCGCCAGTACCGCAGCCAGGTTTGCCATCCGAACCACTCCCCAGAACCGAGCCAAGCCCGTCCATCCAAACCGGACTCACCCCCGGCCCTACCACCCGAGCTGATCCCCCAATCGCAACCGCAGCCACAGCACCAGCCGCTCGTCCGGATCCGCCAGATCGAACCCGAAGATCTCCTCCGCCCGCGAAAGCCGGTACCGGATAGTGTTCGGATGCACCGACAACCGCGCCGACGCCGCGGCGATGTCGCCATTAGTGTCGAGATAGGCCAGGATCGTCGGCGCGTAAGTGGTCCCGTGCTCGACGTCGTGCGCCCGCACGGCCGGCCCCAACCGCCGCGGCAAAGACTCGTCCCCGGCCAGGATCTGCGCCAGCACCGACAGCGTCGCCCCGGCCCAGACCTCCTCGATCGCCGCCACCTGGCACTCCTCCGGAGAGGTGCGTTGTTCCGCCAGAGTCCGCAGGACCAGGTCGGCGTCGGCCCGGGAGGACGCGATCGACCGGAGCCCGGGGACTGTCGCCCCGAGCCCGGCTTGCACCGGCATCCGCAGCGCACCGTGCGCTCGCCGGGCGATGTCGGCGACCAGTTCGCGGTGGGGTCCCTTGGGCAGCAGCGCGTAAACCGTCCCGTCGATCAACGCGCAACCGTGCCGTCCGTAGTGCGCCTCGCAATGCAGGCTCACCAAATCGGCCAGCCGCGTCGCCGCGTGAGCAGCCAGTACGTCTTCGGGATCGGAGACGGTGAACGCGGCCACCGCCACCGGCGCGTCCGGGTCCAAGCCGAGTTGCGGGGAGACGGCGGTGACGCTGCTCGGGTCGGCCAACAGGCGTTGCAGCAGGTCAGCGCGCCGTCGGCGGACAACGTCGACCGCCGTGCGCGCGGCCAGCAGGTGCAGTGCGGCGATCTCGGCGGCGTTGAACAGCGCCTGCTCGGCCGTCTCGTCGAGGCTGTCTTCGGCGTCGACCACCCAGATCGACCCGAGCATCTCGCTGCCCGCCCGCACCGCGACGCCGAGCCGGGGCAGCCCGTCGGGCAGCGACGGGAACCGGCAGGTCTGGCGCACCCGCGCGAGTTCGCGGTACTGGTCGTCGTAGAAGACCGGCACCTCCGGCACCTGCAGTCCGAGGATGCCCTGGCGGCGGCCGTCGTCGATGGGCTGGCCGGGCAGCGTCGAGTACGCCAGGATCCGCCGGTTGGGATCTTCGATGGTCGTCGCTCCGCCGACCATTCCGGCGATGGCGTTGGCCAGCGCGAACAGATCGCCGGCCGCCGGCGCGCCGGGCGTGCGGACGGCGGGTGCGAGCGCCGAGGAGATCATTGCCTCGAGGTGGTGCCAGGGCACGGCTTCGTCGGCGGCAAGCAACACCACCCCGGCGTCCCGCGCGGCGTCGGAAAGCTCGGTGAGGGGTTCGCCGAAGCTCTTCACCACCAGCGCTGAATATCCCACGGCCGAGTTGATGAGATCTTTCGCTTCGGCCGGATCGGCCCCGACCGCGAGCAGGATGGTGTCCTGCCCTGGCGGTGCGACGCCGCGCCGCTCGTGGATGAGCACGCCGGACACCGGCACCGGCCGGTCCGGCGGCGGGGTGACCGGCTGCAGCAGCGAAGCGCCGAGCGCGTCGAGGACCTGCGCGAGATCGGGCGTCTCCGGATCGAGCATCGTCACCTCTTTAGCCAGACGCACAAAACATCCGCGGAATCTCTGGACCGGCACTGCACGCACCCGGACGATCCGGCCGCGAGGCTGTCAGCATGCACGTTCCACCAGGCGCACCCGCGACCGTACTCCCTCCGGCCCCGGACGCGGCCGTCTCGACCGCCTCGCGCGCCGCGAACCGGGCCGACGTCCGGATCCTGCTGGCCGACGACGTCCGGACGCTCGAAGCGGTGTCGCGGTTTCTCGCCAAGGTGTGGCAGACGCCGGAATCCCACCCACCGTTCGGCGCGGACGCACTGCGCGCCGTCGTCCACGCGGGCGGCGCGGTGCATTACACGGCTGATGACGAGGGCATCCAGGCGGCGTCGGCGCTGATTTTCTGTCCGCCCGTGACGCGCGCGGTCTATTCGCTGATCGCCGCCGCGCGTGCGAGCGACCGCGGAGTGGGCTTCGCGCTCAAACAGGCTCAGCGGGTGTGGGCGCTCGACCAGGGCGCGGAAACAATGGTCTGGACCTTCGACCCGCTGGTGAGCCGCAACGCGCATTTCAACCTGGCGAAGCTCGGCGCGCACGGGACCGAGTACACAGTGGACTTCTACGGCCAGATCGACGACGGCGTCAACGGCGCGGACGAAACCGACCGATGCACTGCGGTGTGGCCGCTGCGGGAGCCGAATCCCGCCCGGCTTTCCGGTCCGGACCTGACGACCGCGGAGATCGACCCGCGCCGCGCGCCCGACGGCGAGCCGTTCCTGGTCCGCGACGGCTCCGGGTATTGGTGCCGGGTCCCGGCCGACATCGTGGGCCTGCGGCGCCTGGACGCGCGGCTGGGCGCGGAGTGGCGCTACGCGATCCGCGACGTTTTCGTCCCGTTGTTCGCCGAGGGCTATACGGGGACTGGGTTCAGCCGGTCCGGCTGGTATCGCCTGACCGGAGGGGAGCGAGCGTGAAACTCGAACGGATCGACCTGATCGAGGTCAGCCTCCCGCTCGTCCGTCCATTTCGGACTTCCTGCTCGGTGGACACCGAACGCAACACCCTCCTGCTGCACGTGGTGACCGATGTCAGCGAGGGCTGGGCGGAATTCGGCGGCGACCCGGAACCGGTGTACAGCCCGGAGTTCGCCGTCGGAGCCGAACGGATCCTGCGCGACCATCTCGTCCCGCGCGTCACCGCCTTGCCGCACTTGACCGCCGCCCGGGTCGCGGGCGCGATGGCTCCGGTCAAGGGCAATCCGCTGGCGAAGGCGCTGCTCGAAACCGCGATCCTCGACGCCGAATGCCGCGCCTACGCGATGCCGTTGTCGACTTACCTCGGTGGTGTGCGCGATCGCATCCCGGCCGGAGTGTCCGTCGGAATCACTGACACAGTAACGGAATTGATCGACACTGTCGCTGGATATCTGGCCGAGGGCTACGTCCGGATCAAACTGAAGATCGAACCCGGCTGGGACCTCGAACCCGTGCGAGCGGTCCGCACCGAGTTCGGTCCCGACCTGGTATTGCAGGCCGACGCGAACACCGCCTATTCCCTCTCCGATGCCGAGCATCTGCGCCGGTTGGACGAATTCGGCCTGGTCCAGCTCGAACAGCCGCTCGCCGCGGACGACCTCGGCGGGCACGTCGAACTCGCGAAACTCCTGCGCACCCCGCTCTGCCTGGACGAATCGATCTGCTCCGCCCGCGACGCCGCGTTCGCGATCCGCTTGGGAGCGTGCCGGATCATCAACGTCAAACCCAGTCGCGTCGGCGGATATCTCGAAGCGCGGCGAATCCACGACGTGTGTGCCGCGCACGGAATCCCGGTGTGGTGCGGCGGAATGCTCGAAACCGGCATCGGCCGCGCGCAGAACCTCGCCCTCGCCGCGCTGCCCGGTTTCGTACTGCCCAATGATATCTCAGCGTCGAGCCGATATTACGCCACCGACCTCACCGCACCGTTCGAACTCGAAGACGGTTGTCTGTCCATTCCAGACGGTCCGGGTGGCGGCGTCGCCGTGGACCCGGCCGCGCTGCACCGGCACACCGTCGCTTCGCAAACGCTCTTCGCAGTCTGAAGATTCCAGCAGAAGGAGACGACATGCGAGCTTGGACTAGTGCCGCCGCAGCGGTGGCGGTGACCGCGGCATTGGTGGTCGCGCCGACGACCACAGCCTCCGCGGCCGCGTGTTCCGCCAAACCCATCCAAACCGCGCTCGACGGACTGAAAAAGGTCGGTCTCCCCGGAATCGTGCTGACCGTGCAAAGCCCGGACTGCGGCCTGTGGAAAGGAGGCGTCGGAAAAGCCGACACCGAGACCGGGCGCACGATCACCGGCGACGAACACTCCAGAATCGGCAGTGACACCAAAACCTGGACCGCGGTAGTCGTCCTGCAATTGGTCGCCGAGGGCAAAATCAGCCTGGACGAAACGGTCGACCACTACCTGCCCGGCCTGATCCGCACCGCCCGGTACGACGGTCGCAAGATCACCGTCCGGCAGCTGCTGCAGCAGACGAGCGGCCTGCCGGACTACCTGGACTCGCCGTTCTGGAAGGACGACCAGGCGCACCGCTGGGAACACTTCGACCCGATCCAGACCGTCAAACAGGCCCTTTCTCTTGCTCCGCCTGACCGCGCCCCGTCCGGTTTCGCGTACTCCAACACGAATTACAACCTGGCAGGCATGGTGGTCACGAAGGTGACCGGCCGCAGCATCGGCACGGAACTCACCGAACGGATCATCAAGCCGCTCTGCCTGCACGAAACCTACTGGCCCGGCGACGAAACCACGATCGACGAACCGGACCTGCGGTCGTACACCGACGGCGTCGACACCACGGAATGGAACGTCTCCGAAGCGGATGCCTCCGGAGAATTGATCTCCACTGGGGCGGACACGACGAAATTCTGGACCTCGCTGCTGGGCGGAAAACTCCTGCCCGCCTCCTTGCTGACGGAAATGAAAAAGACCGTCCTCGACGACGGCGGGGAGGGATACGGCCTAGGCCTGCAGCGGTATGAACTGACCCCGAACTTCCCGACCTGGGGTCACAGCGGCGGCATGGCCAGCGGCCACGACTTCCGCAACGCGGTGACCGAGGACGGAGAACGCTCGGTGACAGTGTTCATCGACACGGCGGACTATTCGAAGGCCCAGTCGAACCGGATAGACGCGATCGTGGGCGCGCTGATCCGCGACATCCGGTAACACCTCCGGGCGGTTGCGGCGTCCCCCAGCGCGGCAACCGCCCGGATCCCCACCGTGCTCAGGCGTTCGCGAGACGAAGGCGCTCAGCAGCCTGCTCCCGAAGCGCGGCACCGCAAATCGGCGGATCTCCGTGCAGCGCTTCCCATCGGGCGTTGTACGCGGCCGGCCACAAGCTCGCCGCCCACGCGACTTCTAGTTCGGCCGCGGAAAATCTGCGGCCTCGGAAGTCCTGATAGGACTCCAGGAACGCCGCGGAGCTCTCGATTGGTGCCAGCGTCGGCGGGATAGTGCTCGGGAACATCCCGCTCGCCGCTCCCGCGAGCGCCGCTTCCGGCTGCCATGCCAGGCTGTCCCAATCATGTACTGTCCAGCCTTCGTTGATATCCCAGCGGAGGTTCTGCGCTTCGAAATCGCCGTGGCCGAGGACGTTCGGCTCGTCGGCCGCGAGCAGTCGGCGTCGGGCTCGGTCGGCGGTTTTGGTTACCTCCTCGGGGACACGGCGTTGGTCTCGTTCGTCCAGGAAGTCGATCGCTGGCCACAAACCAGGGTCGGCGTGATCCCAGCGCAGCCAGCGTGGGTTCGGCAGCGGTGGCTTCACCGAGATCCCGTCGAGGGCAGCCAGCAGGCGGGCGAATACCTCGGCATAACGCGTGGCAACGTCCGGCGAGTCCCCGGGAACGACGTCTCCGCCCGGGCGGTATTCCTCGGCGTGCACGGCTAGGGAACCGACCATGACGGCCGGCGTCAGCGGTCGTGCGCAGGGAAAGCCTCGCTCAGCCAGCTGCGTTTGCGCCGCGACGCACGCGATGGCGCGGCCGTCGTCCGGGCGGGCTTTGACCACGGCCTTCCGGCCGTCCTCGAGGCGCAGACCGTGCACCGTCGAGACTTGTCGCGCCTTGAACAGTACGTCGACCGGTGCGGTGCCGAGGTGCGTGAGGCACCAATCCGACAGCCATTGTTCCAACTATTCGACTCCTGGTGCCGTCGTGCGTCGTTCGGTGGACCGGCGTTCGATGGCCTCCGCGACACCGTCGATCGCCCGTCGGATGATCGCACCGTACTCGTCGTCCGCGAGAGCGTCCTGCGGTTTTCGCGCTGCTGCGATCTGCTCGGCTGCCGCGGAGAACGACCCGAGGCGGCGGAAATTGTCGGCCAAGTTCAGGTGCAGTGACGGATAGAAGCCCGCGATCCGGAGCCCGTCGTCGTGGGCTTGCACCTGCTCGTCGGTCACCGCCGCCGCGGCGTCGAGGGCTCTGATATCCCAGACCAGTGCCTCTGCCGGGTCAACGAACAGATCTGCCTGGTAGTGCGCCAGAACGCAGCGGTAGAACGGATCACCGGCCGGTCCGATCTCGTCCCACAGGTCTTGCAGACGCGACCGCGCGGCGTCCGTCGCGCCAGTGCGGCCCTGCGTCACCGCGGCGGTGATCTCGGCCATCGTGTCTGTCATCCGGCAGTTCCTTTCACTGGCATGGCAAGGGTGGTCAGGTCGCCGTCGTCGGCTGAGCGCACGACGACCGGCAGGTGCGGGGCCGCGACGTCCAGCATTACGTCCGGGCCGACGGCGGTGCTGATCGCGGGATGCAGCGTGCTCACGGCGAAGGCGAGCGAGATCGGCGGTCCCGTGACGTCTGCGGGGATGGCTTCGGTTCCCACCGTGACCTCCCCGGCGGAGAGAGTCACCTGGACCTGCGGGGTGTATTGGCGTTCCAGACATCCCACAAGCGCGTTTCGAGATATCACCGCCCGCGTACGGACTTCTGGCAGCGAAGCGAGCATCAGCCGGTAGTCAGGGAATTCGTCGGCGACAGTGCGGCAGGTTCGTACCGTCGTATCGTCGCCGTGGAAGTGGACCTCGTCGTCGCGCACGCTCAGCCGCAGTTCGTGCTGACGGCGCGTCCACGGCATCGCGAGCCGCAGGTCGTCGGCGTCGATGGTCGCGGTCCAACTGGACGCACTCGGCTCGGCCGGGACCAGCGTGCGGGTCGAGAGTCGGTACCGGTCGGTGGCAGTGAGCACGATCGCCTCCGGGGAGACTTCGAGGTGCACGCCGTTGAGCACCGGCAGGTCCTGCGACGTCGCGGTCAGCACCTGCTCGACGGCAGCGGTGAACACCGGCCCGGTGAGCCGGACCGACTGCACGGGAGCCGTCGAGCCCAGCGCCGCTTTCACCGCAGCCGCTGTTTCTCGAGCCTGCCGCACCTGAGATACCAACCCGGCGACGTGGTCGTCGATGATCCGGGCCGCTTCGGCCGGCTCCGCGGCGAGGACCGCGGCGACCCGCTCCAGCGGCAGGCCGATCTCCCGCAACCGCCGGACGAGCAGCGCGGCCGAGACCTGGCCGGGGGAGTAGTAGCGGTAGCCGGATTCCTCGTCGACCCGGATCGGCCGCACGAGGCCGGAATCGGCGTAGAAGCGCAGCGCGCTGGCAGTCAGGCCGCAGCGGCGGGCGAACGCACCAATGGTGAGCAGGTCGGACACCGGCCCATCATCGGGCTTCAAGCAGCTTGAAGGTCAACCCCGGTGCACTTGACCACGGGATTTCCCCGATCGTGCTAGTGCGGACAGATGAGCGACCCGATCGAGGAGGCGGCGCTGTCCGGCGGGACGGCGGCCGAGATCGCACTGTCGGTCGAGGGTGCCAGCTCCGCCGGACGGCTGGCGCGCGGCTGCCCGCCGGGCGCGAACTCGCCGTGCGGCTCGCGGTGAGCCCGGCGACCGTCAACGCCGCCTACCGGACTCTGCGCAACCGCGGCCTCGTCGCATCCGCCGGCCGCGCTGGGACGCGCGTGCTCGAACGAACCGCGCCGATGAACCGCGCACTCGGCCCCCCGGTCGGTCCGGGCGTGCGCGACCTCGCCGACGGCAACCCCGATCCCGCGCTGCTCCCGCGCGTTGCAGCCCGCGCTCGCCAAGCCGTCCGGAAGGCAGCGGCTTCACGGCGAATCCGGCAACCTGCCCCGGCTGCTGGACTGGTTCCGCCTCGATTTCGAACGCGACGGCCTCGCCGCCGAACACTTCGCGAGCGCGTCGTCGATCGTGGCGTCCAGGAATGCGAGCGTGTCGCGTCGTCGCGCTAGAGGATTCCGGTAACTGCGACGGCCTTCCGCGCCTTCGGTGCGCAGGCTCAAGCTCTCCGCGACGACGCGCTGCCATCGCGAGTCGAATTCCCTTGCGGCGTAACGCCCCGCGCCGCATTTGGACGTCATCTCTCCGGTGGCCAGCAGATGGTGCAGACGGCTTACCCCGAGCACCGCCCATACCGGGAACCACTGGCTCATTCCGATCGCGAGCGACAACGCGCTCGTGCGTCGGTTCTTCTCCCACCACGGCCGCCAATAACGGCTCAGGTTGTCGACAGTGAACGCGCGCAGGGCATCCTGGTCCGCCCAAACGTCCACATCGGACGGTTCCGGCCCGCGCAGCGCGATCCCGCGACTGGCGAGTTCGCAGAACATCACCGGGTTGACGCCGTCGCGGCCCGCCGCGGTGAACCGGCTTTCCTGTGCGCACGGAACGTCCGGGCAGGCGTCCGGTCCGGCGGCGAGGTCGGCCCAGGTCAGTACGGAGCCGTCGAAATGCGGCTTCGGGAACTGGGCGACCGTCGTGGCATGCGCCTGTTCCAGTGCTGATATCTCACTTGGCGCTATGCGTCGATCAGTGACCGCGACGAAATCGATGTCGCTGGCCGTGCTCAGCCGCCCGCGTCCGGCGCCGCGAGCGTGGAAGTCGCCGAAGCAGACCGAGCCGACCAGGTAAAAACCGGTCACCAGCCCTGGTGCGGCTCGGTCCACTGTAGACAGAAACAGTGCGGCGCTTCGGCGGACTTCCTCTGGTATCTCAAGTGGCACGCCTGCCACGTTACCGAGTCACGAAAGTTCGGCCGCGGCCTTCGCCAGTTCGTCGACGCTGCCGGACATGACCGTGCGGACGTGTTTGGTGAGATGGTCCAACGGCCAGTCCCACCACGCGATCGCCAGCAGTCGCTCGACGTCCTCGTCGCTGTACCGCCGCCGGATCAGCTTGGCCGGATTGCCGCCGACGATGCCGTAGTCCGGCACGTCGTCCACCACGACGGCGCCGGACGCGACGACCGCGCCGTGCCCGATGCGGACGCCCGGCATGACCATCGCGCCGTAGCCGAGCCAGACGTCGTTGCCCAGCACCGTGTCGCCGCGGCCGGGCAGGCCGGTGATGACGTCGAAATGCTCGGCCCAGTCGCCGCCCATGATCGGGAACGGGAACGTCGACGGCCCGTCCATCCGGTGGTTCGCGCCGTTCATGATGAACCGCACGCCCTCGCCGAGCGCGCAGTACTTGCCGATCACGAGCTTCTCCGGCCCGTAGTGGTACAGCACGTTGCGGGTCTCGAAGGCGGTCGGATCGTCCGGGTCGTCGTAGTAGGAGAACTCGCCGACGTCGATCAGCGGCGAAGTGACCAGGGGCTTCAGCAGCACCACCCGCGGCTGTTCGGGCATCGGGTGCAGGACGGTCGGATCAGGGAAAATGGGAACTCTCCTCGGGGTCGATGGCTCAGCGGCGGGCGGCGGCGGACCCGAAGCCCAGCCAGGTGTGCCGGTTGTTCCACCAGCACCAGCCGACCTTGGGAGCGTTGCGCCGTTCGCTGCCGTCGCGGCCGGTGCCGTTGCTGATCCACAGCGCCGGCGTGCGGGAATCGAACTTGCCGTTCTCCTTGCGCAGCCGGGAGCCGATGGTCATGAAGCAATGATTGCGCTCGAGCGCCGACGGCTGGTGCAGCACCCACTGGATCCCCTCGGTGAGCAGCAGCGGACTGCGTCCGGCCTTGGTGATCGCGGGCAGGGCCTCCTCCGGGCTCCAGTTCCCCATCTCGTCGCCGCGGTCGATGCCGGTGACCAGGTACAGCGGCGCGTCGGGCAGGTCGACGTCGCGCGGCGCGAACTGGTCGACGTCCGCCATGTCGGTGACGACGAATCCGGCTTTGCCCTCGCGGCGGAGCAGCGGCGAGAGCGCCGACGCGGGTGCCCGATCCGGGTGGATCGCCAGCAGTGCGCCGTCGGAATCGCTGTGGTCTGCCGCGAAAGCACGCAGGTCATCGGCGGAAAGCTGCGCGATTTCGGGCACCCCCAGCGAGATCAGGCGGTCTGCCTGGTCCGCGAGCGACGGGAGAGCGGCAATCGACAAGTGGTTCTCCTTCGGGCTATGTTTACGTCGGTAGTAAAAGTATGCCGAGGCGCTGGTCGGGTGTCAAGGTAAAATTACGTCGGAGGTAAGTTTTCGATGGAGCCAGGCCTTCGGGAAGTCAAGAAGCAGGAGACGCGCCAGCTGATCTCCGACCACGCGACGCGGCTTTTCCTGGAGCAGGGCTTCGAGGAGACGACGATCGCCCAGGTCGCGGCGGCCGCGCGGGTCGCGAAGAAGACGGTGACCAACTACTTCGCCCGCAAGGAAGACCTGGTCCTGGACCACCAGGAGGAGTTCGTCGCGACCCTGGCGGCCGCGGTGTCGTCGCGGGAACCAGGGGAATCCGCGCTCGCGGCGCTGCGGCGGGCGTTCGAAGCCGCAGTGGCCGCGAAGGACCCGGTGATCGGGTTCGCGGGGCTGGAGTTCAGCCGGATGATCGCCGAGAGCCCGACGTTGTCCGCGTGCCTGCGGGGCCTGCACCAACGGCGGGAGCGGGCCTTGGCCGACGCACTGGCGGAGGCGGCGGGCAGCGACCTGTCGGACATCACCGTCCGGACTGCGGCCGCGGTGCTGGGGGCGGTGCACCACAGCCTGTTCGAGCGGATCGAGGAGCTGACCCTGGCCGGACGTCCGGACGACGAGATCGCGGAGACGGTTGCGAAGGAGGGGCGGAGGGCGTTCGACCTGCTGGAACCTGCGCTCGGGAAGTACGCGGTGGCCTGATCCGGCAGGAGAGAAGCAACTGCGGGGACGGCCTCGTCGGATAGGTCGTCCAGCCTGCTCGAGAAACCCGCCCGAAGAAGTTTCCCCCGGGATGTCGATCCGCCCGCACCCCGATCGTCGCGTCAGTGAGACCACCGACGAGACGACTTCAGGGGAGAGAGAAATGAGTGCAGGACGACGCGAGTGGCTGGGCCTGGCGGTGCTGGCCCTGCCGACCGTGCTGTTGTCGCTGGACATGAGCGTGCTGCACCTCGCGGTTCCGCACCTCGCCGCGGATCTGCGGCCGTCGGCGACGCAATTGCTGTGGATTATCGACATCTACGGCTTCATGATCGCCGGATTCCTCGTCACGATGGGCACCCTCGGCGACCGGATCGGCAGGCGGAAGCTGCTGATGATCGGCGGCGGCGCGTTCGGGCTCGCGTCGGTCGCGGCGGCGTTCGCGACCAGTCCGGAAATGCTGATCGCCGCGCGGGCGGTGCTCGGGATCGCCGGGGCGACGCTCATGCCGTCGACGCTCGCGTTGATCAGCAACATGTTCCAGAACCCCAAACAGCGCGGCACCGCGATCGCGGTGTGGATGAGCTGTTTCATGGGCGGGATGGTGGTCGGCCCGGTCGCCGGCGGGTTCCTGCTTGAGCATTTCCGCTGGGGTTCGGTGTTCCTGATGGGCGTGCCGGTCATGGTCCTGCTGCTCGCGACCGCGCCGAAGCTGCTGCCGGAATACCGCGACACCTCGGCCGGACGGCTCGACCTCGCCAGCGTCGGCCTGTCGCTCGCCGCGATCCTGCCGGTCATCTACGCGCTCAAGGAAATCGCCAAGAATGGCTTGTCCCTGACCGAAATCGTCGTGCTCGCCGCAGGTCTCGCGGTTGGCGTGGTGTTCGTCCGGCGGCAGCAGCGGCTGGAGCACCCGCTGCTCGACCTGCGGCTGTTCCGGGTGCGCGCGTTCAGTGCGGCGGTGGCGATCATGTTCGTCGGCGCGGTCACCATGGGCGGGGTTTTCCTGTTGGTCAGCCAGTATCTGCAAATGGTCGCCGGGCTGAGCACCGTCGACGCCGGGCTGCTGCTGGTTCCGCAGGCGCTCGCGGTGGTCGTCGGGTCGCTGATCGCGCCTCGGCTGGCGCGCCGGTTCCGTCCGGAATTCGTGCTGGGCTTCGGAATGCTGGTCGCGGCGGGCGGAATCCTGTTGTTCACGTTGGCCAGCGGCTCGGGCGGCGTGACCTTCGTGGTGCTGGGCATGTCGATCGCGAGCTTCGGGATGGGGCCGCAGGGCGTGCTGTGCACCGAAATGGTGGTCGGTTCGGTCCCGCCGCAGCGGGCCGGCGCGGCTTCGGCGATGTCGGAGACCAGCGCGGAATTCGGGATCGCCATGGGGATCGCGGTGTTCGGCAGCGTCGCGACGGCGGTGTACCGGAGCCAGATCTCGATCCCGGCGCACGTGCCCGCCGCGACGGCCGCTCAGGCGACCGACAGCATGGCCGGTGCGATACAGGCGTCGGCGACGCTGCCCGGCGCGACGGGAGAGCAGTTGCTGGCCACGGCGCGGGATGCGTTCACTTCGGGGCTGCACACGGTGGCCGGGATCGGCGCGGCGATCGTGGTGGTGTTCGCGGTGGTCGGGATGGTCGCGCTGCGGCGTTCCACGGCATCGGTGCCGGTCGCGGAGCCGGAGCCGGTGCCGGTCGAATCGTGACGCCCCTGCGGCAGACCTGTTGTGCGGTAAGGGTTTCCGCGACACACGACAACGGGCCGGTGCTCCGGCCGAGCCAGAAGCTCGGCGGGAACACCGGCCCGCGGCAAACCTGGTGCGCCGTCAGGGTTTCCGGGCGACCCCGACGGCCACGATCCGCTGCGCCACTGTCGGCTCGCCCAGCAGCGGGCCGTCCGGCCACCATTCGACCACCGGCACGATTTCCGCCGGCTTGTTCGGTCCGCTCGGGATCAGCTCCATGTCGTGGAACAGTTCCTTGATCTCCTCGCGGGTGCGGGACGAGACGTCTTTCATCGAGCCGTTGTGGACGGACTCGACGATGCCCTGCACCGCCTCGTCGTCCTCGGAACCGTCGTGGGCGTCGAGCAGGTGCGAGATCGCCACGTACGAACCGGACGGGAGCCGGTCGATGAATTCCTTCGTCACCTTCGCCGGCACCTCGCGGTCGCCGGTCTGGTGGTGCAGGGCGAGCAGGAACAGCACCGCGATCGGCTGGTCCCAGTCGAGGTGCTCGTTGACCGTCGGGTGGTCGAGAATGCTCGGCGGGTCGAAGAAATCCGCCTGGATGTATTCGGTGAACTCGTTTTCGTCGAGCAGCGCCCGCCCGTGGCTGGCCACCACCGGGTCGTAGTCGACGTAGACGACCTTCGTCTGCGGGTCGGCCCGCTGCACGATCTGGTGCACGTTTTCCGCGGTCGGCATGCCGGACCCGCAGTCGATGAATTGGCGGACGCCCGCGTGATAGGCGAGGAAGCGGCAGATCCGGGTCATCAGATGCCGGTTGACCCGCGCGGTCTCCGCGATGTCCGGCATCACCCGGGCGGCTTCCCTGGCTACCTGCCGGTCGACCTCGTAATTGTCTTTCCCGCCCAGGAGATAGTCGTAAACGCGGGCCGCGCTCGACTGGTTCGGGTTGACCCCCGGCGGTGCGTTGACAGCGTCGGCCACGACGCGTACCTCCCGCGTGTTGACACGGTGATAGATGCCGTACTGAGAGTAGCGGACTTCTCCGACGCTGTGAAACCGGTTCAGTTACGACTTCCCGAGGGCTTGTTTCAGCGCGCTGACCAGCTCCTTCAGCACTGGTTCCGACGCGCCGAAAGTGAGCCGCACATGGGTTTCCGGGGCGTGCAGATCGGCGCCTCGGATCGACGGGACGCCGTTGCGCAGCAAGGCGCGGTCGATGTCTTCCGGAGTGTCGCCGAGGAGGCCGCAGTCGGCGAGCAGGAACGCGCCGCCGCCGGGGCGCACCGGGGCGGGGAGGCCGCTGGCCGCGATGCCGTCGCACACGAGGTCGCGTTTCCGCTGGTACATCGCTAGCTCCCGGTCGAGCCACTCGCGCGGCCCGGTGAGGGCGGCGACCGCGGCGTGCTGCGGAATCGCGCCGCAGCACACGGCTTCCCATTGCAGGCGGCGTTCCATCGCGTCGACGAGTTCCGGCGGGGCCAGCACGTAGCCGAGCCGCCAGGTCGCGAGCGCGTAGTACTTGCTGAGGCTGGTGACGGTGACCAGGTGCGGCCATTCCCCGGAGAGTCGCTCGATCGGATGGTGTTCAAGCCGGTCGAAAGCGAAATGCCGCCACGAATCGTCCGAGATAACGAGAAGGCCGTGGCGGGCGGCGAGGCCGACCACCGCGGCGACGGTTTCGGCATTGGGGAGGTAGCCGGTGGGATTGACCGGATTGCACAACAGGACGGCACGGCTGCGGGAGGTGACCGCGGCGGCGATGCCGTCGAGATCGAAGGCCCAGTCCTCTAGGGACGGGACGTACGCGGGCACCGCGCCGGATTCGCGGATCGCGCCGTCGAAGAAGTACGAGGGGGTCGGCACGATCACCTCGTCGCCGGGTGCGAGAACGGTGCGCAGCACAAGGGAAAGCCCGTGCTGCGCGCCGTGCGTCACCAGCAACCGGCGCTCGGGGTCGACGTCCGGGCCGAGTTCCGCGGCGATGGCCGACCGGAGTTCGGGAAGCCCCCGGCTGTCGCGCGGGTCGGGTTTGTCCATCGCCTGGCGGACCGCCTCGCGCACGTGCTCGGGCATCGGCAGGACCGGGGCGCCCACGAGCGGGAGCATCGGGACGCCGGTGCGGCGGGCCCGGTCGCGGGCGCTCATCGCGCCCAGTGCCGGGACGTCGCCGGAAGCGGGGAGAACCCAGGAGGTCGAACTGCTTGGCGGCATGAAAACAGCCTCGCACACTGAGATATCAGTAGCAAGAGTAGATATCTCTGGGGGTCTCCAGTGAGACGCTTCTGCCATACCAACCGCCGGTACTGGTATTCTGTGCGGGTGTCCGACATCCACGACGTCCTCGCCGGAACGCCGCACATTCCCGCATTGCTGCTGGTCGGCAAGGATGAATCCGGCCTCGACCGGACCAGCCAGGCCTACCGGGCGATCCGGCGCCAGATCATCGATCTGACGCTGCGGCCCGGCAGCAGTTTCACCGAGACGTCGCTCGCGCAGCAGTGGCAGATCAGCAAAACGCCGGTGCGCGAGGCGCTGGCCCGGCTGCGGCGCGACGGACTGGTCAGCGCGCTTCCGCGGGCGGGCTACCTCGTCAGCTCGATCACGTTGCAGGACACTGACGATCTGTGCGGCCTGCGGTCGCTGCTGGCCGCCGAGGCGGCTGCCGAAGCGGCGCGGAACGGCATCTCGGGAGCGGCGCTCGAACGGCTCGAAATACTGTCGAAGATCGCGTCCGCTTACGTGGCGGGCGAGACGGAACTCGACGACTGGCTGCCGGTCGGGATCGAGTTCGAGGCCATCATGGCCCACTTCAGCGGCAACAACCGGCTCGTCAAATCGCTCGTCGACGTGCTCGACGAACTGGAGCGGGTGCTGCGGCTGGTGCTGATGATCGCTCCGGACGTCGCGAGCCCGCCGGGCGAGCTGCAGGCGATTTTCCAGAGCCTGCGCGACCGGGACGAGCAGGGAGCACGCGCCTCGATGCAGGCTCGCTGCGAGCGCGTGCGCCGCGACGTGCTTCAGGTGCTGACCAAGAGCACGTCTGTCAGCCGGGCGAACATCGAAATCCCGCTGAGCTGACCGGTCGCGGCCCGGGGAGAGCGATTTCCCCGGGCCGCGACGCGGTCAGATCGCGGTCGGGAAGTGCAGGCTCGCCTCCTCCGCCGACTCCGGCCAGCGGCTGGTCACGGCCTTGGCCCGGGTATAGAAGGCGACGCCTTCGGGGCCGTGCATATGGTGCGCGCCGAACAGCGACTGCTTCCAGCCGCCGAACGAGTAGAACGCCATCGGCACCGGGATCGGGACGTTCACCCCGATCATCCCGACCTGCACCGACCGCTGGAACTGCCGTGCCGCCCGGCCGCTGCCGGTGAAAATCGCGGTGCCGTTGGCCCACTCGCTCGCGTTGATCAGGTCGATCGCCTCGGTCAGCGAATCGACGTGCACGACCACGAGCACCGGTCCGAAGATCTCATCGCGGTACACCGTCATTTCGGGCGTCACGCCGTCGAAAAGCGTTGGCCCCACGAAGAATCCGCCTCCGTCGACGGCGAGGTCCCGTCCGTCGATCACGAGTTCGGCACCCTCGGCGACACCGGCGTCGAGGTAGCCCCGGACGCGTTCGAGCGCTTCCGGCGACACGACCGGTCCCATCTCGGATCCTGGCGTCAGGCCCGGGCCGACCTTGATCGCGCGGGCCTTTTCGCCGATCAGTTTGACCAGCGGCTCGGCTACGTCACCGACCGCGACCGCGACGGAAATCGCCATACAGCGCTGGCCCGCCGATCCGTACGCGGCGGAAACCAGGTGCTCGGCGGCGTTTTCGAGATCGGCGTCGGGCAGGACGACAGCGTGGTTCTTCGCACCGCCGAGCGCCTGCACGCGCTTGCCGTTCACGGTCGCGCGTTCGTGGACGTATCGCGCGATCGGCGTCGAGCCGACGAACGACACCGCGGCGATGTCCGGATGGTCCAGCAACGCGTCGACCGCGACTTTGTCGCCGTGCACGACGTTGAAAACCCCGTCCGGCAACCCGGCTTCGGCGTAGAGTTCGGCGACGAAGTTCGCCGCGGAAGGGTCGCGTTCGGACGGTTTGAGCACGAACGTGTTGCCGGTCGCGACGGCGATCGGGTGCATCCACATCGGTACCATGGCGGGGAAATTGAACGGCGTGATGCCCGCGCACACGCCGAGCGGCTGCCGGAACGAGAACAGGTCGACGCCGGTGGAGACCTGGTCGGAATACTCTCCCTTGAGCAATTGCGGGATCCCGCAGGCGAAATCGATCACCTCCAGGCCGCGGACGAGTTCGCCCTTCGCGTCCTCGAAGACCTTGCCGTGCTCGGCGGACACGATCCGCGCCAGGTCGTCGAGGTGCTTCTCGACCAGATTGCGGAACGCGAACATGAGCCGCGACCGGCGCATGACCGAGGTGTCGGCCCAGTCCGGAAGCGCGAGGCGGGCGGCCCGCACCGCGGCGTCGACGTCGGCGGGTTCGGCGAGCAGGACGTCGGCTTGACGCTCGCCGGTCGCGGGGTTCCACACCGGTGCGGTCCGGGTCGAATGACCGGTGGTTTCCCGGCCGCCGATGCGGTGTCGGATGATGGGGTGCACGAGAGAACTCGCCTTCTGGTAAGGGTTTTGGGCAGCACTGGGCTCAAGTGCTGCGGCGTGGCAAGGGTTTTCGGGAGAAGATCAGACGATGAGGTCGCCGCCGTTGATGTCGATCGCGGCGCCGGTGATGTAGGCCGCCCGGTCGGACGCGAGGAACGCGACGAGTTCCGCGACCTCCCAGGGCAGTCCGGCGCGCGGCACCGGGAAAGACCGGGTGGCTTCGTCGAGCGCCGCGGCGGGAAGCAGGCCGCGGGCCATCGGCGTGTCGATCAGGCCCGGGCAGACGGCGTTGACCGTGATCCCGTCCGGCCCGCAGGTCTTGGCGAGGTGCCGGGTGAGGCCGAGGACGCCGTGCTTGGCCGTCGTGTAGTGCGCGCCGCCCGCGGTGCTGATCGTTTTGCCGGCGGTGGACGAGAAGTTGACGATGCGGCCCCAGCCGGTGGCGCGCATCGCGGGCAGCGCGCGTTGGCAGCACAGGAAAGTCCCGTGCACGCTGACCGCGAGGACGCGATTCCACTCGGCTTCGGTGATATCTTCAAACGCGGTCGGTGGTGCGATACAGGCCGCGTTGACCAGGATGTCGAGCCGGGTCTGGCCGGCCAGCACCGCGTCGAACGCGCGGCCGACCCGATCGCCGTCCGTGACGTCCACCGCGAGCGACCGGATCCGCTCCGCCGGAACCGAAAGCGTTGCCGCCAGCTCCTCGGCGTCTCGCGCGGCGGGGTCGAACACCACGACGGTCGCTCCCCGGCGGGCCAGGGCGTGCACGGTCGCCAGGCCCATGCCGCTCGCGCCGCCGGTCACGATCGCGACCCGGCCGGCCAGTTCGCGGCTGTCGGCGCTGGTCGGAGCGCGGAGGTTTTCGACGGTGCTCATGCGGCCGCCACCAGGGCGCGCACCCGGCCGAAAGCGGCGACTGCCTGTTCGAGGTGCTCCGGTGTGTGCGCCGCCGAGACCTGTACGCGGATCCGCTCTTCACCGGCCGGGACGACCGGGTGCGAGAGTGCGAAGACGAGGATGCCTTCGCGACGCAGGGCCGCTGCAATATCAACGGCGAGCGTTGCGCCTCGCAGCATCACCGGGACGATCGGGTGTTCGCCGGGCAGCACCTCGTACCCGAGATCCTGCAATGCGCCGCGGAGCCAGGAAGTGCTGGCGGCCAAGCGTTCCCGCAGTTGCGGACGGTCGGCGGCGATCCGGATCGCGGTCAGTGCGGCCGCCGCCAGCGGAGGTGCCATCGCGTTGGTGAAGATGTACGGACGCGAAACCTGACGAAGGGTTTCGGCGACCGCGCGCGACCCGGCGACGAAGCCTCCGGCCGCGCCGCCGAGCGCCTTGCCGAGCGTCCCGGTCACGAGGTCGACGTCGCCGGCCAGCCCGAAGTGCTCGGCGGTACCGCCACCGAGCACGCCGGTCGCATGCGAGTCGTCGACCAGCAGCGCCGCGTCGTAACGCCGCGCCAGTTCGGCGAGCTGGGGGAGCGCGGCGAGGTCGCCGTCCATGCTGAACACGCCGTCGGTCACGATCAGCCGGTGCCGTGCGTCCGCGCTCTCGTTGAGATATCGCTCAAGCTCGTTGAGATCTGAGTGCGCGTAGACGCGCCGCTGGGCTTGCGACAGCCGGATGCCGTCGATCAGGCTGGCGTGGTTGAGCTCGTCGCTGAAGATCACGTCGTCCGGGCCGAGCAGGGCGGCGAAGACGCCGAGGTTCGCGTCGAAGCACGAGCCGTACAGCACGGCGTCCTCGGTGCCGACCAGTTCGGCGATGGCGGTCTCGAGTGCACTGTGGACACTCCGGGTACCGCAGAGCACGCGGCCGGCGGCTACGCCGAGTCCTTGGTCGCGCATCGCTTCTTGGGCCGCGGCAAGGACTTCCGGAGAACCGGCGAGACCGAGGTAGTCGTTGGAGGCGAGGTTGACCAGCGTCTCGCCGTCCACGCGCAGCGTCGGTCCCTGCGCACCGGAGACCACGAGATCGCGCCGCAGCCGGCGTTCGCCGAGTTCGGTGCGGAGCCGGTCTTGCAACGCCGCGTTCACGCGGTGCCTCCGCTCCACTCGGCGCAGGACACGACTTCGAATCCCCGGCTGGGGAAGACCTTGTCCAGCAAGAAGTCGTTGACGGTTTGGTCGCCGTCGGCGCATCCGTCGCGCAGCACCGTCACCTGGTAACCGCGATCCGCCGCGTCGTAGCACGTCGCGGTGACCATCGCGCTGGTCGCCACGCCGGCGACCGCGATCTCGCGGACACCCCGGGCGCGGAGCACGAGGTCGAGGTCCGTGCCCGCGAACGCGCTGGCCCGGCGCTTCAGGACGACGACGTCCTCTTCGGCGACCGGCAGCGTCAATTCGGTGCCCGGCGAACCCTCGTGGAAAGCGTCTCCGGCGTCGAAGAACGAACGGTACAGCTCGCTGTCGGGCAGGTCGGTTCCGTTGTCCCGCATGGCGAAGTGCACGAAGACGACGAGCACCCCCGCTTCCCGGGCCCGCGGCAGCAGCGCGGTGAGCGGAGGGACGACTTGGCGAGCGAACGGGTAGCCGTCCGTGATGCCCCGCTGGAGGTCGCCGACGATCAGCGCAGTGGTCATGAAAGGTCCCCGTCCAGTCGTTCCATCCGCCGTCCCGTGGTGAGCAGGGCGGCCAGTCCTGCCGTCATGATGATCGCGATCGCCAGCAGCGCATAGGTGAAACTGCCGGTCGCCGACGCGACCGCGCCGGTGAAGTACGGGCCGATGAACCCGCTGAGGTTGCTGACCGAGTTGATCAGCGCGATCCCGGACGCGGCGGCCGCGCCGGTCAGCCCGATCGCCGGGATCCGCCAGAACTGCGGCATCGCGGTGAGAATCCCGGAGACGCTCAGGCACACCGCGATCACGAATAACGTGCCGCTGCTGGTGATCGTCGCGAGCAGCAGGCCGACAATACCGAGCGCCATTGGTATGGCAGTGGCGGTGACTGCAGTACGCCGGGCCGCGAACCGCGCCCACGCCAGCAGCGCCAGCAAGGCCACCGCGTACGGGATCGCGGACAACAGGACGCTGCTGACGTCTCCGGCGCCGCCGATGCTGTGCGTGATCGACCGGAGCATCGTCGGCAGGAAGAACTGGAGCGGGTAGAGCCCGAATGCGATGGCGAACCACGTCACGGCCATGACCCAGACTCGGCGGCTGGTCAGCGCCTCGCGCAGCCCGGAAAGCGCGCCGTGGGCCCGGTGTTCTTCGGCCTCCGCCGCCAGCGTCGCCTCGATCGCGGCCTTCTCCTCGTCGTCGAGCCAGCGCGCGGTGGCCGGGCGGTCGGGAAGGAAGACGAAGACCAATACGCTGACCACGACCGTCAGCAGGCCCTCGACCAGGAACAACGCCCGCCAGCCCGCGATGCCGAACAGCTGCTGGCCCCATTCGAGCAGTGCGGCGGCCAGCGGCGAGCCGATGATCGAGGCCACCGGTGTCATCAGGAAGAACGCCGACAACGCCCAGGACCGCTGGCGGCGCGGGAACCACAGCGTCAGGTAGAGCAGGATCCCGGCGGCGAGCCCGGCCTCGGCGAACCCGAGCAAAAGCCGGGCCAGATAAAGCGTCGCGGCCGAATTCACCGCGGAGGTGGCCGCGGTGACCAGGCCCCAGGTGATCATGATGCGCGCGATCCACTTCCGCGCGCCGAACCGCCGCAGCGCCAGGTTGCTCGGCACCTCGACGAGGATGTAGCCGATGAAGAACAGCCCGGCGGCGAGCCCGATCTGGCCGGTGCTCAGGTGCAGGTCGCGCGACATCGGGGCGGCGAGGTAGCCGACGTTGGCCCGGTCGATGTAGCTGGCCACGTAGGCGAGACCGACCAGCGGGATGATCCGGATGCCCGCTTTCCGCCAGGTGCGCGGGGCGACAGCGCTCCGGCCGGCGGCGACATGGGAACTCATGGCGAAGTCCGATCTGTCGGGGAATGGGAGTGGTGGTGCGTCAGCGCACCCCGCCGCGTGCGGCGGCGGTGGCGGCCTGGTCGATCCCCCCGTCGTCGATGACGACGCCGTAGTCCCGTTCGGCCCCTTCACGGGTGACTTTGCCGTCCAGGACGTCTTCGAGCACCCGCTCCGGCTCACGGCCGAACGGATGTCCGTGACCGCCCCCGCCCGCGGTCACGTGCCGGTGGCGGGACCCGGCGGTCATGGCGAAATGCGGTTTGGACTCCAGCACGCGCTCATTCGGTCCGCCTCGGTCGAGCACGTTGAGCGACGGAGTCCCCGGCGCGCCGCCGGACAGTCCGTACGGCAGGAACTTCCGCCGGTCGGACCGGATCTGCACGCTGGCATCGGGAGCCAGCAGCGTCATGTCGCGGAACGTCGCGAGGCCGCCGCGCCAGCGTCCCGCGCCGCCGCTGTCGGGCAGGTAGCCGTAGCCGTCGATGCGGAGGTGGCCGGAGCGTTCGAGTTCTTCGACCGGGGTGTTGGTCAGGTTCGCGCCCAGCGAGCTGATCCCGTCGACGCCGTCGCGGTCGGGCCGGGCGCCCCACGCGCCGGCGAGCGGATCCCACAGCACCATGGACGCGCCGTCCGGCCCGACGAGCCCGATCGCGATGCCGTCCGGACCGCCTTCGCCCGCGGCGGGAACCCGGTCCGGGAACACCGGGGCGAGCGCGCCGAGCACCGCGTCGATGATACGGAAGCCGACCAGTCCGCGTGCGCCGCGAGCGGCCGGGCGCTGTCCATTGAGGATGGACGCTTCCGGAATGACGAAGCTGAACGGGCGGTAGAAGCCGCTGTTCGCCGGGATGTCAGACGCGAGAACGCCTTGCAGCGCGGCATAAGCGGCGGAGCGGGTGAACGATTCGGTCGCGTTGAGCGCGGAGCCGACCTGCGGCGAGGATCCGGTGAAGTCGAGTTCGATCCCGGACTCCGACAGAGTTGCCTTGACGCAGATGGGGATCGGCCCGGAACCGAGGCCGTCGTCGTCGATGTGATCGGTGAACTCGTACGTGCCGGGCACCGCTTCGGCGAGCGCGGCGCGCAGAAGGGTTTCGGAGTAGTCGAGCAGTTCGTCGATCAGCTCGGTGAGCCGTTCGACGCCGTGCCGCGCGGCGAGGGCGCGCAGGCCTTCGGCTCCGGTGTGGCAGGCGGCCAGCTGGGATTCCAGGTCGCCGCGCAGGAGTTCCGGTTCGCGGACGTTGCGCAGCAGCACGCGCAGGAAGGTTTCGTTCGTGGTTCCCGCGTCGATCAGCCGCGACGGTGGGATCTGAATTCCCTCGGCAAAGATATTAGTCGACTGGACTGCCATCGACCCGGCCGCCCAGCCGCCGACGTCGGTGTGGTTGACCACGGTGACCGCGAAGCCGAGCAGCGTTTCTCCCGTGAACACCGGGGAAACCGCGAAGATGTCCGGCAGGTGCATGCCGCCGAGCGACGGGTCGTTGAGCAGGTAGAGGTCGCCGGGCCGGACCGCATCGCCGAACTCGGCGGAGATCGCCTCCATCGCGGCCGGAATGGACCCGAGGTGCACCGGCAGCGTGTTCGCCTGCGCGATCACCCGGCCGCGGGCGTCGCACAGCGCGGCGGAGAAGTCCATGCTGGACGCGACGAGCTGCGAATGCGCGGTGCGCAGGATGGTGATCGCCATTTCGTCGGCGATCCCGGTGACGGCGTTGCGGAAGACCTCGAACGTCACGGCGTCGCGGATCATGCGGCACTCCAGGTGATCACGATGTTGTTGAACCGGTCGCGGTGCGCTTGCGCGCCGGGCGGGACCAGGGTGGTGGCGTCCATGTCTTCGATGATCATCGGTCCGTCCGCTGGCTCGGCGCCGAGTGCGGACCGGGCGATGACGGGCGCGGAAACTGTTTCGGTGAAACGGCATTCGCGGGTCTTCGGTGCGGTGTTCCCGGGCTCAGGGAGGGCCAGAACGTCCGAAATGGACACTGGGGTGGGCTGCCTGCCGCGGACGCGGAGGTTGACCGGTTCGACCAGGTCGTCGGTGCCCGCACGGCCGTAAGTGCGTTTGTGTTCGGCGTGGAACCGGGCGCGGGTCTCGGCGAGCAGGTCCTCGGTGAGTTCGCCGTCGGGGACTCGGATCCGCAGCTCGAATCGCTGGCCGCGGTAGCGCATGTCCAGCAACCGGTCCACGACCGCGTCGTCGCCGAGTTCCTCGCGCACCTTCGCGGACAGCCGGGCGAATTCCGCCGCGAGCGCTGGTATCTCAGCGAACTCGGAGCGGTACGGCGAGAGTTCGTGCCGTTCGGTGTCGGCGACGAGCAGGCCGAGACTGCTGAAAAGCCCGGGGTGCACTGGCACGAGCACGGTGTCGATGCCCAGTTCGCGGGCCAGCGCTGCGGCGTAAAGCGGACCCGCGCCGCCGAACGCGACCATCGTGGCCTCTCGCGGATCCCTGCCTCGTTCGCTGGTCACCGCTTTGACCGCGGTTGTCATACTGGAGACAGCGACCTGATATGCCCCGCTGGCGGTCCCTGGTATGTCATCGCCGAGCTGTTCGGCCACAGTGGACAGTGCTTCTTCGGCAAGGTCCGGGTGAATCGCGACGCGGCCGCCCGCAAGCGACTGCGGGCTGAGGTATCCCAGCGTGACGTTGGCATCTGTCAGGGTCGGCAGTTCGCCGCCCTGGCCGTAGCAGGCCGGGCCCGGACGCGACCCGGCGCTCGACGGCCCGACGTGGAGAGCACCGGCCGGGTCGACCGAGATGATGCTGCCGCCGCCGGAACCGACCTCCGCGATGTCGATCGACGGAGCCCGCACCGGGTAACCTGCCCCGGAACTGAGCCCGCGCGCCACGTTCATTCCGCCGCCGACCTCGTAGTCCGCCGAGACGAACGGTTCGCCGTGCTCGATCAGCGACGCCTTCGCCGTGGTTCCGCCCATGTCGAAAGCGACCACTGTGGACAGACCGATCAGCTGCGCCAGCTTCTGCACCGCGGTGACACCGGCGGCCGGGCCGGACTCGATGATCTGCACCGGCCGTTGCGCGACCGAAGCGGCGTCGAGCAAACCGCCGCTGGACTGCATGACCAGCAGCGGTGCGTGGACGTTTTCCGCGCGCAGCCCCGCTTCCAGCCGGGTGAGGTAGCCGTGCACCGCCGGGCCGACGTACGCGTTGACCGTGGCCGTGCTGGTGCGTTCGAATTCGTGCGGCTGCGGGGAAACGTCGACCGACGCGGTGACGTAGACCTCCGGCAATTCGGCGCGCAGCAACTCGGCGACCCGGCGCTCCTCGTCCGGCCGGACGTAGGAATTGAGCAGGCACACAGCCACCGCTTCGATGCCGTCCGCGCGCAATCGCCCGGCCAGCGCACGGACTTCGGCCGCGTCGGTCGCGGGGGAGAGCTGTCCGTCGGCGGCGATGCGCTGGTCGAGTTCGTAGCGGTTCCTCCGGCGGGCCAACGGTTCCGGCTTCGACCAGGACAGGTCGTACAGCGCCGGACGGCGCAGCCGCCCGATTTCCAGCACGTCGCGGAAGCCCCGGGTGGTGACCACCGCGGTCCGGACGCCGCTCATCGACAGGATCGCGTTGGTGGCGACGGTGGTGCCGTGCAGCATCGCGACCACTGACTCCGGCCGCGTTCCGGCGGACGACAGCACCGCGGTCGTCGCCGTCACGACGCCCGCGCCGTAGTCGGGCGGCGTCGACGGCACCTTCATCGGGACGACCTCGCCGGCCGGGCCCAGCGCGATGACGTCGGTGAACGTGCCGCCGATGTCGGCGCCGACCCGCCAGCCGGCCGGTCGAGGATCGTGACTGCGAGGCACTGCGATCTCCTTCGTTCAGCGAGCGACTGGGATCACAGTAGGTGTGAGTTGAGATATCAGCAAGCAGCAGTTGCCATTTTTTAACCCTGAGTTGGTAGTAGTACGGGGTGGTGGGAGGTATTGCTGAAGCTCTCGCTCGCCCTGCAGTTCAGCGGTTTGACCTGCTATTTCTCGGCGGTGTCGATCTTCTGAGGCACCAGGGTCTCGTCATCGGCCGACGGTCGTCGCGCATCGGAGGGCGAGCGGTGCCTCGGAGACGGTTGTTTACTGAAGGTGCTCTTCGTGGTGCGGACGGTGACTGTCGCGGCCTGGAATGCGGCGGTGCAGATCGCTGCGCGTGGCCGGTCAGGGGCTCGCTGCGGCTCTCCGTTGCGGTCGCAGGTGCCGCCGCTGGCAGTCGGTTGCGCGTCTGTCGGCTGGACGCCTGCGTTCGTGGGCTGGCCGAGGTTATGCGTCAAGAGCGAGCAGGGCGTCGAGCAGTTCCTCTGGGGTTTCGACCTGCGGCAAATGTCCCGTGCGAGGGAGCACGGTGAACGTCGAGCCCGGGATCGCGGCGGCGTAAGCCTCGCCGTACTGCAGATCGGCGATGCTGTCGCTTTCGCCCCACAGGACGTGGACGGGGAGCTCGACTTTGCCCAGCCGCTCGGCGAGAGTGGGGCCGGCCATTGTCGGACCGGTGTAGCCCACGAGCGCTAGGACATCCGGGCTCGGGCCGCTGCTGCCCGCCGGTGGGGCCGGCGCCTTCGCCGGGTCGTGGAACGAGAACTGCTGGATTTCGGCGACCGTCTTGCCGCGGACGTCGGCCAGCGGATGGCCGTCGACCTCGATGCCGATGCCGTCGACGATCACCGCGCGGCGGACTCGCGGACTCTGCAGCAGGGCGATTTCCGCGGCCAGCCAGCCGCCGAAGGAATTGCCGACCACGGTGACGTTCGAGACGTCGAGGTGGTCAAGCATCGCGACGTACGCCTTGGCCAGCGCGGTGACGTCGGTGAGTCCGGCGGCTTTCGGCGTGCCGTTGAAGCCGGGGTGGGTGGGCAGCAGCACCCGCGAGCGCGTGCGTTCGGCCAGCAGATCGGCGAAACCGGCCATCGTCGCGACGCCGCCTCCGCCGTGCAGCAGCAGGAATGTCCGGGTGCGGTCGTCGTCCTGGACGCTGATCTCGACCGGGCCGGAGGACGGGAGCCGGAGGATCTGGGAGGAGGTCATATCAGGAACCTTATATAAGGAAACTTAGATAAGCAACCTGTTCTGAAACGGGGTAGGCTCCGCGGCCATGAGGTACCGCCACGCCGACGTCGCTCTGGCCGTCAAGCGCCTGCAGCACCGCCATCACCGCGCGCTGAGCCAAGCGCTGCAGCCGCTCGGGCTGTCGCTGGTGCAGTGGGATACGTTGCGCCACTTGGACAATCACCCGGAGGCGTCGCTGCACGACCTCGCCGTGCTGACCTTCCAGACCGACCAGTCCTTCGGCACGCTGGCCGCGCGGATGGTCGACCGGGGCCTGATCGAGCGGGTGCCCGGCCCGGGTCGCGCGGTGCGGCATCGGCTGACGGAGAAGGGCGCCGAACTGCGGGCGGCGGGGCAGGAGCTGGCGGATGTGGTGGTGAAGACGTCGTTCAACCGGCTTTCGGCGGCTCAGTTGAATGAGCTGGGTGCGTTGCTGGATGTCGCGCTGGAGTCTGAACCGGAGTAATCGGGGGGAGTAGGGGTCCGGTACCGGCTGGCGGGGGCTTAGCTCGCCGAACTGGGCGGGTCGCTGGATGTCGTGGTGGAATCTGCTCCGGCGTAACTGGTCAGCCGGTCGGCGAGGGCGCGCATCTGGTCGCGGAGGGCGTCCGGCCGCTCGATGACGAACGGCCGGTCCAGCGCTGCGAGCCGTGGCGGGATCCAGCCGAGGCGTTCGGCCCGGATTCGCGCCCGCGTCCACAGACCGTCCGCTTCCAGGATGGCGATGGAGGGCGGGAACACCGCACGGATCTCCTCCTCGGTCGCACGGATCCGCACCGACACGTCGTGTCGGTGCGGCGCTTCGGCGATGCCGGTGAGCACCTGGTGAGTGGGGTCGAAATCCGTTGGGGCGCTGAAGGTTCCGTCCTGCGGTTCGGCCCGTTCGATGCGGTCGACGCGGAACGTGCGCACCTGTCCGGCACTTGAGTCGAAGCCGGTGAGATACCAACGGCCGGAATGTGCCACGACACCGTACGGCTCGACGACGCGTTCGCTGCTCCGGCCGTGGGCCGCGGTGTAGGCGAGTTTGACCGGCCGCTGGTCGCGCGCTGCCTCGGCGACCGCGAGCAACACTTCGGCCTCGGCGGTGAGCGCGGCTCGTGCGGGCGCGGTGAAGTCGGCGACCTCCAGCAGCGCGTCGAGACGACGGCCGAGCGCCTCGGGCAGCACCCGGCGGACCTTCGCGACAGCGCTTTCCGCGGCCGCGACCGACGTGGTGACCAGCCCCGCGCGCCGGCCCGCGACCAGCCCGAGCAGGACCGCGAGCGCCTCCTCGTCGGTGAGCATCAGCGGCGGCATCCGGTAGCCAGGGGCGAGCCGGTACCCGCCGTAGCGGCCGCGCACGGAGCGGACCGGAACGTCCAGGTCGAGCAGGTGCTCGACGTACCGGCGGACGGTGCGCTCGTCCACGTCGAGCCGCCCGGCGAGTTCGGCGACGGTCCGGGTGCCGCCGCCCTGCAGGATCTCCAGCAGCGCCAGCACGCGGGCGATCGGCCGGGTCATGCGAGAATTCTCGCAATACCGGGCGGATCCTGTCCACATTCGGTTTTAGCGTGGTCCTCAAGCAACCAGAGAGGAATGGGACCGTGCAGTTGACTTCCGTCCGGATCATCACCGGTGACATCGACCGTCTGACGTCCTTCTACGAGCAGGTGACCGGCCTCGTGGCGAGCCGCCCGGCGAAGCAGTTCGCCGAGTTCGTCGGCGAGACGGCGACCCTGGCGATCGGCAGCGCCGAGACGATGGCGCTGTTCAGCGCGGGGGCGGCGGTGCCGGAGTCGAACCGGACCGTGATCCTGGAGTTCCAGGTCGAGAACGTGGACCGCGAGTTCGCCCGGCTCCGGCCGCTGCTCGCGGAGGTAGTGCAGGAGCCGACGACGATGCCGTGGGGAAACCGCTCGCTGCTCTTCCGCGACCCGGACGGCAACCTGGTGAACCTGTTCGCGCCGCAGACCGAGGAGGCGCGGGCTCGGCTTGCGAGGTGACTGCGGGGAGGACGCCTCGCCCGACCGCGGGGCGGCTTGCGAGGTGACGGACTTGCCTTGCCCGATCGCCGGGCGGCTTGCCCAGCAACGGACTCGTCTCGCCCGGCCGCTGGGCGGTTCGCTGGTGGGAGATCGCGTCGCGCGACTCTCGGGCGGTGCGGCAGACAGCGGGAAATCGCCTCGCGCGACCGCACGGAGACATACCAGGATCGCGGCATGACACGTGCTCTTCTGCTGGACCGGTTCCGCTGGGTCGACGGACACGCCGATCTCTGGCCGGTCTTTCGCGACGGCGCGGCGTTCGCCGAGGTGGTCAAAGCGCTGGCCGAGCCGTTCCGGGACGCGCGCGTGACCGCGGTGTGCGGGATCGAATCGCGGGGATTCCTGCTCGGCGGAGCGGTCGCGCTGGAACTGGGCGTCGGGTTCGCCGCGATCCGCAAGGCCGGCGGGATGTTCCCCGGCGAGAAGCTGACCCGCGAAACTGACCTGGACTACCGGGGTTTCCGGCACGTCCTGCGGATGCAGCGATCGGCGCTGTCGTCCGGCGACCGGGTGCTGCTGGTGGACGACTGGATCGAGACGGGGAGCCAGGCACTGGCCGTGCGTGACCTGGTGACAGGGGCGGGCGCGGAGCTGATCGGCTGTGCGGTGCTGGTCGATCAGCTCGCCCCGGCGAAGCGGGCGAGGATCGGGCGGGTGCATGCGCTGCTGGCGGCGGACGAACTGCCGGAATCCTGAGGACAGCAGCTTCGGCGGCCGGTCGTCCGTTTCCTGCTCTTCGGATACCAGGCCAGCGGTGCTGGTATGTCAGCTCGACCGGCGGATCTGCACTCGGCAGGCGTCGCCGTTCGCAGAACCGACTGCCGGATCTGACTGCCGCCGAGAAAGCACCATTGGCGACCGTCCGTTCGTTTCCTTGCCACCGCGGAGAATCTGCGCTCGCCCGGCGCCCGGCCAGCTGTTGACCCAGCTCGACCCCGGAATCGCCTTGGCCTGCTTCTTCAACGGCGCCAGCAGCCGCGCGCTTTCGCGGTACGAGCCCGCGGAGGCGCCGGTTTGGACAAGGCTTGCCAGGGAGAGCGTGACGGGCACACCGTCGGCGGACCAGCCGTGGCCGAGGACCGCGTCGGCGAGCGAGGTGATGTCCTCGACGCCGCAGACGACCAGGAAATCGTCGCCTCCGACGTGGCCGACGGTGACGTCGCCGCGTCGCCGGGCGTGGTCGGTCAGGGCTCGGCCGATGGCTCGGATGAGATCGTCGCCCGCGGCGAACCCGGCGGTGTCATTGAGCTGCTTGAACTGGTCGATGTCCAGCCAGGCCACGACAAACGGCCGTCCGGCGTCCGCGCGGCGGGCGACGTCCTGGGCGATCGCGTCGCTTCCGGGAAGCCGGGTGAGCGGGTTGAGCGCGACCGCGGCCTCGACCTTCACCGCGGCCATCCGGCGCATCACCTCGTTCGGCCGCACCACGCCCTGGTACCGGCCGGACGCGTCCGTCACGACGAGGTCGTCGCCGCTGTGCTCGGCTCCGCCGTCGGCGATGATTTCGAGCAGCTCGCGGGTTCCGGTGTCGATCCGGACGAGCCGCGGCGGGCCGGCCAGTTTCGCGGCGGGTTTCCCGGCGTACAGCGCGTGCCCGTACCGGCCGGTCACCGCCAGCAGGAAGCGCATCCGGTCGATTGTCCACTGTGGACGCGCCTGCTGGTCGAGCCCGACGATGGCCTTGGGCGCGTGCTCGGCGGACAGGATCGCGTGGACGTCGTCGCAGGTCGCGTCGTCCGGCAGGGTTTTGGCCTGGCGGAGGAATTCCGGGATCCGCAGTCCGGCGGCGGGCGAGACCACCATGGTGCCCGGCTGGTCGCCGCGTTCGGCGGTGGGCAGCACGCGTTCGGGAGCGGCGGTGGCGAACAGATTCCCTTGCACGAGGCGGATTCCGGCGCGTCGCGCGACGTCGAGTTCCGCGTCGTTCTCGATTCCCGTCGCGACGAGCCGCAAATCAGTCTGCGTGGCGAACTGCACCAAAGCCTCGACGAGCGCGACAGTCGCCGCGTTCGCCGGGAGCCGGCGCAGCGTCGCGCGGTCCAGTTTGATCATCTCGATCGGCGCTTCGGCGAGGAGGTTCATCGGCAGGCCCGCGGCGCCGAGCCGGTCGAAGGCCAGCCGGAAGCCGAGGTCGCGGAGCCGGTGCAGGCCCTGCAGGAGAGTTCCCGGATTCGGGACGGCGAGCGGCGCGGTGACTTCCAGCACGACGTCGGCGGGACGGCGGCCCGCGCGTTCCAGAGTCTGCAACAGCGGGATGAACCGCTCGGCAGGCGCGCCGGCGGCGCTGGCGCTCAGGTTGAGGTGCAGCGACACCCCGGCCGCAGTTGGCGGAACTGCGGCGGCCGCGCGGGCGGCGAGGTCAAGATCGGCGTCGATCAGCTGGGCCTGGTCGCCCGCCGCGTCGAGGAGGTCCTGGACCCAGCCCGCGGCGGGATGTCCGACAGCTTCGACTGCGACAGCCGAGCCGCTGTAGAGGCTGTACAGCGGCTCGAAGGCGAAACGGACCTGGTCGGCAGGGGCGAGCACCCGCAAATCCTCGCCCGGAACGCACGGATCTCCACAAAACCGTTATCTCCCGTTGACCTGCCCAGGCGGCGGCCGAACCGGAAAACTCTTCGGGATCGGGGGCTGTGCTTGGGATTCGCGTCCGCGCGGGGCAAACCCTCGGTATGGCTCGTGACCACGATCACAAATCGGCTACGAAGCCAGTGTGACCAGGCGTGATGGCTTGACCACTGGCGATGCGCGCGAGACAAGGAGGATGCGGCGTGCCTTCTGAACAGCCGTGTCGGACCGCTGACCCCGCGTCTCGGTCGCGGCGGCACGTCGGTGCGCTAAGCCAGTACGCCGGTGATGTACCGAAGGTCCCCCATGCGCAGATCGTCGTCCTGAAGCGGCGGCAGGCCGTTGGCGGCGAGCAGCTCCCGGACGGTGCTTCCCCGCATTTCCCAGCCGAGGCCGGTCAGGTAGGGAGCCGCTTCGTTGCGCTCGCCGAAGTAGCGCAGCCTCGTCATGTCGGTGTCGAATCCCTCGCCGCGCCATTGCTCGGAGATGCGGTCGAGGCGTTCCTTCGTCTTGTCCTCGTCGCCGGGACGCGGGTTGGGCCGGTTTTCGGTGGCGACCCGGCTTCCCGGCGCGCTGAGTTCGGTGATGGTGTCCAGCAACCGGTCCTGCGCTTCGGGCGGCAGATATCCCAGCAGGCCTTCGGCGCTCCACGCGGTCGGCTGGGCCGCGTCGAAACCGGCGGCGCGCAGTGCGGCGGGCCAGTCTTCGCGCAGGTCGACGGCGACCGCGCGTCGGTCGGCGGTGGGTTCGGCGCCCAGTTCGGCCAGGGTGTGGGCCTTGAACTCGACCACCGGCTCCTGGTCGATCTCGTACACCACGGTCCCGTTCGGCCAGGGCAGCCGGTAGGAGCGAGAGTCCAATCCGGACGCCAGGATCACGGCCTGGGTGAGGCCCGCGCCGGCCGCGTCGAGGAAGAACTCGTCGTAGAACTTGCCGCGGATTTTGGCCGCGTCGATCCAGACCTGCCCGACGAGGGCGCCCGACGCGGTCTCGCCGGACGCCAGCTTGGCGAGCAGATCGACGCCGACTGCCTGGACGAGCGGTTCGGCGAACCGGTCCGAGAACAGCGTGCCGTCCTCGCGGGTGGCGATCGCCCGGGCCGCAGCGGCCATGGTCGCGGTCGCGCCGACGCTGGAAGCCAAGTCCCAGGTGTCTCCGTCGTGCCGGGCAGAAGTCATTGAGCCGCCTTGTCTTTCGCCGGGTGTCGAGACCGCAACGTACTCCGATCTCGACACGGTGTCGCACGGTTGGCCAGGTTTCTTCCGTCGCCGCGTCGGAGCGCCCGGCCCGGCGCGCTGCGTAACGTGCGGGGCCGTCGAGGCGGTGAGGAGACGACATGACGGCTGCCGCGCGGTTGCTGGAAACCCTGGCGCAGTGGGGAGTCGAGCACGTCTTCTGCTGTCCGGGCACCAGTGAGATACCAGTGCTCGAAGCTCTTGCCACCAGACGAGGCGGACCCGAGTTCGTGCTGACCACGCACGAGGCGATCTCGGTGTCCATGGCCGACGGTTACGCGCGCGCCTCGGGACGGATCGGCGTGGCCTATCTGCATACGAACGTCGGTGTCGCGAATGGCTTGGCGCATTTGTACGCGGCGCAGGTCGCGCGCAGCAGTGTTGCGGTTCTCGCTGGTATCAAAGGAACAGCGACCCTCCCGCACCGCGCGTTGACGACTTCGCCGCGCTTGCTCGAAACGGCCGCGCCGTATGTGGGTCACGCCTGGCAGAACCTCCGCGCGGAGGATCTGCTGGAAGATCTCAGCAGGACGCTGTGGCATACCACTGTCGTTCCGGAGCAGCCGGCGATTCTCACGATCCCGCAAGACCATCTGGCCGCCGAACCCGGCGTCGCTCCTCCAGTCCGCTGGGGTGCGCGGCAAGGCCCGGCCGCGGAGGCGGTTCGGCACGCGAGCGCTCTGCTCGATGCGGCACGGCGGCCGGTGATCGTCGCGGGATCGGACGTTGCCCGGCGGCGGGCCGAAGCGGACTTGGCGCGGTTGGCCGAGCAGCTCGGCGCGCCGGTGTTCGTGGAGTCCCGGCGGGATCTCGAACGCTGGTCGTTCCGTACGGATCATCCGCTCTACGCCGGGTTGTTCGAGCCCCGTGCACCGCTGATGGCGGACGCCGACCTGCTGGTGCTGGCGGGCATGCCGACGCCGCTGGAGTTCTCGGCCGAGGTCGCGGCGCTGCCGCCCGGTGTTCCGATCTTGCATCTCTCCGAAGACGCTGCCGAGCCTGGTCGCCGGTATGTCCCAGCCGGGGCGGTCGTCGGCGACACCGCGGCGGTGTTGCGCGGCCTGGCCGAAGGGGTCCGCCCGGAATGCGCGCTTTCGCGGAGCGAATGGCTTGCCCGGGTGCGGAAGGACAGCGAGGACCGGCGCGTCCGTTGGGAGGCCGAAGTTCCGTGGGACGGGGAGTTCAGCGCTGCGCTGGCGATGCGAATCCTCGCGGACGTCATCGGCGGGGAACGGCTGCTGGTCCTCGACGCGGTCACCTCGACGCTGCCGTTGCTGCGGTTTCTCCAGCGCACGCGGGCGGATTCGCTGTTCGCCACCGCGAGCGGTTCGCTCGGCTGGGGAATGGGCGCCGCGGCGGGGGTGGCGATGGCGCGGCGCGAGCGGGTGCTCGCGGTGGTCGGCGACGGCGTGGTCCAGTTCGGTGTGCCCGCGTTCTGGACCGTGGTACGCCACCGGCTGCCGGTGACATATCTCGTGGTGAACAACGGAAAGTACCAAGCCGTGGTCGCCGGTTTGAAGAAAAGCGGAGGCGAGCGCGGGGAGTATCCGCTCACCGACATCAGCGGCGTTGAGATCTCAACGTTGGCGCAGGCGTTCGGCATCAAGTCGACGATGGTCGACGGAGTCGCCGGACTGAGAGCCGCGCTCGCTGAGGACCCAGGGCCGGAGGACGGCCCGCGGCTGATCGAGGTCCGCGTGAACGACCAGCTGTGGCAGTGATTCCGACAGCCCTGAGTCCGACACCGTGTCCAGTCGTCTGCGCGGGATTTGCGTCGCTGAGGCGATGAAGCGGGGGCTCGCGCCGACCTAGCATCGCGGCGATCTCCGCACCCGCACCAGGATTGGCAGGCGACGACGATGGCCCGGTGGGATCTCAGCGAGGCAGACGGGCATATCTACTCCGGCGGTTGGCGTACCGGAGGGGGAGGGACGCAAGCGGTTGTCTCGCCGGGCGACGGCGGGAAAGTGGGTCTCACCGGCATCGCCGACCAGCACGACGTCGAGCGGGCCGGAGCACGTGCCGCGCAGGCACAGGCCGAATGGAGCCGAGCGTCCTACCGCGTGCGGGCCGACGTCCTTACTCGAGCCGCGGACGCGTTGCGTGACATCCGCGCCGACGTCGAGGACGTGCTCGTGCGCGAAAGCGGCTCGCTGCCGGCCAAGGCGAAGCACGAGGTCGACAAAGCGATCGACGAGCTGATCGCCGCTGCTGGGCTGGTCACGATGTCGCAAGGGGATCTCCTCCCCGTGGAAGACCCGGCGACGCTGGGGTTCGCCCGGAGGATCCCCGTCGGCGTCGTCGGAGTGATCGCGCCCTGGAACGCACCGTTGATGCTCGCCATGCGCTCGGTCGCTCCGGCGCTCGCGCTGGGCAACGTGGTGCTGGTCAAGCCGGACGTGAAGACCGCCTTCTCAGGTGGTGCGGTGCTCGCATACATCTTCGAGAAAGCCGGGCTGCCCGACGGTGTACTGCACGTGCTGCCTGGTGGTGCCGCGACCGGCGAAGCTGTGGTGCGTTCGCCGCACACGAACGCGATCTCGTTCACCGGCTCGTCCGCTGCGGGCCGCCGGGTCGGCGAGATCGCGGGCGGCCTGCTCAAGCGGGTAGTGCTCGAACTCGGCGGCAACAACGCGTTCATCGTGCTGGCGGACGCTGATCTCGACCGTGCCGCGGCCGGCGGCATCGGCGGGACGTTCCGGCACCAAGGCCAGATCTGCATGGCCACCGGACGGCATCTGGTGCACGAAAGCATCGCCGACGAGTACGTCGGACGGCTCAAAACAGCCGCCGGGAAACTGCAGCTGGGCGACCCGAAGGCACCCGGGACAACGCTCGGCCCGCTGATCACGAGCGCGCAAGCCGAGCGGGTGCACGGCATCGTCGAGGCCGCGGTCGCCGGGGGAGCGCGCGTCGTGCACGGGGCAGCGCACGACGGCGCGTTCTACCAACCGACCGTGCTGGACGGCGTAACAGCTGACAATGCAGCTTTCCGCAGTGAGATCTTTGGCCCGGTCGCTCCGGTAACCCGCTTCTCGACCGAGGAAGAAGCGCTCGAACTCGCCAACGCGACCGAATACGGCCTGTCCGCGGCGATCCACAGCCGCGACGTCGCGCGCGCCCTCGGCTTCGCCTCCCGGCTGCGCGCGGGGATGGTCGCTCTCAACGGCCAGACCATTTACGACGCCGCGCACATCCCGATGGGCGGCCTCGGCGCGTCCGGCAACGGCGGACGGCACGGCGGCCACTGGAACCTCGACGAGTTCACCTACTGGCAATGGGTGACGGTTCCGACGGTCCAGCGCTGAGCGTTTCCGACACCGCGTCGGACTTTCCTACACGGTGTCGGACGCCCGCGGCGGAGATTCCCGCAGCGGACCGATTCTCCCGAGCCGCGATTTCCGTAGCTTCGAATCGTCGCCCGGTGCGGGCCTGTCACAGACAAAGGAGTCGGAGTACATGGACATTTCCGGTGCCACCGGGGCGCTGACCGGCGAGCAGTACAAAAAGAGCCTCGACGACGGCCGCGAGGTCTGGCTCGACGGCGAGCGCATCGGGAATGTCGCGGAGCACCCGGCGCTGAAGCCGACCGTCGACGAGTTCGCCCGGCTGCTCGACCTGCGGTTCGCCACCCCCGAGGGGCGGGCGGCGACCCTGTTCAAGTCCGAGGAGACCGGCAACGAGGTCAGTTACGCGTTTTCCCTGCCGAAGACTCCCGAGGAATTGCGCGCCAAATTCGCCGCGTCGGAATGGTGGATGCGGGAAAGCCTCGGACAGCTCGGCCGTTCGCCCGACTTCATGTCGAATGTGGCGGCGGGGCTCGCCGATTACGCCGACGAACTCGACCAGAACCGCGAAGGTTTCGGCCAGAACGCCCGGGATTACCGCCGGTTCGCGATGGAGAACGACCTCGTCCTGACCCACGCCCTCGGCGACCCGCAGGTCGACCGCAGCGCCAGCCCGCTCGACGACCCGGACCTCGCCCTGCGCGTGATCGAGGAACGCGAGGACGGCGTAATCCTGCGCGGGGCCAAGCAACTCGCGACACTCGCGCCGTTCTCCCACGAAGTGCTGGTGTATCTCAACGGCGTCACCGCCGCGCGCGGCGCGGAAGACTTCGTCATCTGGTTCGCGCTGCCGATGAGCACGCCGGGCCTGAAGATCCTGCTGCGCGAGCCGCTCGGCGCACCGGGGAGCGGCCACTCGCACCCGCTCGGCAACCGGTACGACGAGCAGGACGCGATGCTGTTCTTCGACGACGTTTTCCTGCCGCGCGAACGCATCTTCCTGCTCGGCGACTCCCTGCGCGCGCTCAAGGGCCTCGGCCGGATCAACGTCTGGAGCCTGCAGAGCACGCACATCCGTTTCCTCGCCCGGATGAAGTTCTTCACCTCCGTCGCGAAGAAGCTCGCGCACTCGATCGGCGTCGACACCTTCCGCGGCATCCAGGAACAGCTGGGCGAACTCATCTCCTACGTCCAAACGCTCGAACTGGCGATCAAGGGCGCCGAGGCCGACGCCGTCGTGACGCCAGGCGGGCACCTCGCCCCCAGCAATACCAACGGCGTCGGATTCTGGTCGGCTGATATCTCAGCGCGGATGGTTCAGATCTTGCGCCAGGTCGCCGCGTCCGGCCTCATCATGCAGCCGACCGAGGCCGACCTCGCGAACCCGGAACTGCGCCCGTTCCTGGACCTGTACATGCGCGGGCACGACATCGGAGCCGCGGAGAAGGCACGGCTGTTCCGGCTCGGCTGGGAACTCGCCGGCTCGAGTTTCGGGATGCGCCAGGAACTTTACGAGTACCTGCACCGCGGCGACCCCGGCGCGGGCCGGACCCGGCTGTTGCGCTTCTACGACACGTCGGCGACCGACGCGCGCGTCGACGAACTCATCAGCAAGCCGCTCGTCTGAGACCGCAAGGAGCATCCCGTGATCATCGACGTCCACGGCCACATGTCCGCGCCGGACGCCTACTACGCCTGGAAAGCCTCCCTGCTGTCGCACCGCGGCGCGCACGGCGGCAAACCGCCCGCCATCAGCGACGACGCGCTCGCCGCCGCGTATCACCATCCGCACCCGAGCTTCGGTGACGTCTCGCATCTGGCGCACCTCGACGGCGCCGGGATCGACCTGCAGATGATCTCGCCCCGCCCGTTCCAGATGATGCACAGCGAACGGCCGGCCAAGCTCGTGCAATGGTTCACCGAGGAGACCAACAACCTCATCCACCGCGCGACCGAGCTGTTCCCCGGCCGGTTCAAGGGCGTCGCCGGACTCCCGCAGAGCCCGGATCTGACCCCTCGGGACTGGACCGCTGAGCTGCGCCGCACGGTGACCGAACTCGGCTTCGTCGGCGCGATGCTCAACACCGATCCGTACGAGGGCACGGAAACCCCGCTCGCTCTCGGCGACCGGTACTGGTACCCGGTGTACGAGGTGCTGTGCGAACTCGACGTGCCGGTGCTGCTGCACGCGGCCGGGTGCAAACCGCCCGCGCGGGAGCCGTACAGCCTGCACTTCATCCAGGAAGAAACCATCGCGGTGTGGAGCCTCGTGAACTCCTCCGTGCTGAAGGATTTCCCGGATCTCAAGGTCATCGTCTCGCACGGCGGCGGCGCGATTCCGTACCAGGTGGGCCGTTTCCTTCCGTCGGTGGTGCGCACCGGAGTGTCCTATTTGGACAAACTGCGCCGGCTGCATTTCGACTCCTGTCTGTACACACAGGACAGTCTCGAGCTGCTGATGAAGGTCGTCGGCACCGACCGCGTGCTGTTCGGCTCGGAGAAACCGGGCACCGGCTCGCAGATCGACCCGGAGACCGGCCGCTGGTTCGACGACATCCACCTGCTCATCGACGACATCGCCTGGCTCGGCGACAAGGAGCGCGCCGACGTCCTCGAGAACAACGCCCGCGCGCTCTTCCAGCTCTGAGGGGAAGCTCATGACCGAGATCGTCGCCGGATTCGGCACTTCCCACGGACCGCAACTGAAGGCGCCACCGCCCCAGGCCTGGGATACCAGGGGCACGGCGGACCGCGCCAGCAAAGGCCTGAAGTTCCGCGGCGAGACCTACAGTTACGAGGAACTGCGCGAACTGCGGGAGGACTTTTCGCACGAGATCACCCCCGAGGCGATGGCGCGTCGCTGGGAAAGCTGTCAGCGATCGATGGACCGGCTCGCGGGCTTCATCCGCACCCAGGACGTCGACGTCCTCGTGATCGTTTCCAGCGACCACAAGGAAACCTACGGCGACGAATGGCTCGCTCCGTTCTCGGTGTTCTGGGGCGACGAGGTCGCGCACGTGCCGTTCACTCAGGCGCAGCTCGACGCGATGGCTCCCGGCCTGGCAGAGGCCGCGACCGGCGACGTCCCGGACCGCACGATCATGCGGCCGACGCACCGCGCGCTCGGCAAGCACATCATCCAGTCCACCCAAGCCGACGACTTCGACACCGGCGCGACTGAAGTGATTCCCGCCGGCCGGTACGAGAACCACACGATCCCGCACGGGTTCGGGTTCATCTACCAGCGGTTCCTCGGGCAAGATTCGACGCTGCCGATGGTGCCGGTCTTCATCAACACCTTCTGGGAGCCGAATCCGCCGGGAGCCAAGCGCTGCTACGACTTCGGGCGTGCGGTCGGCCGGGCGATCCGGTCGTTCCCCGGCGACCTGCGCGTCGGCGTCGTCGCGTCGGGCGGGCTCAGCCACTTCGTGATCGACGAGAAGCTGGACCAGGAATTCATCCAGGCCTTGCGGGACCACGACTCCGACTACCTCACGACCATCCCGGCCGCCGAAATGCGTTCCGGAGCCTCGGAGTTGCGCAACTGGATCGCGGTCGCCGGAATCGCTGACGAGGCCGGTCTCGCGGTCACCAGCGTCGACTACGAGCCGTGCTACCGAACTGAAGCCGGCACCGGCAACGCGATGGGTTTCCTTACCTGGGAACGGAAGTGACCATGTCTCCCGAAGAGATCATCACCGCGCTGCGCGGCCTCGACAGCTGCGCGGTTTCCGACGCGCTCGATACGCTAGGTCTTCCCGGCGCAGTCACCGCGCTGAAGCCGATGTGGCCCGCGGGCACCGTCTTGGCCGGTCGCGTGCGCACGGTCACCGCTGCGCCCAAAGCGACTGCCGGACCGGCGACACACATCGCCACCCCGCTCGTCGCGATCACCGAACCGGACGACGTCGTGGTGATCGACAACCACGGTCGTACAGATGTCTCCTGCTGGGGTGGCCTGCTAGCCGAGGCCGCGGTCCGGCGTGGCGTGGCCGGTGTCATCGTGGACGGTGCCTGCCGTGATGTCCAGGAGAGCGAAGCGCTGAAGCTCCCGGTGTTCGCCCGCACGGCAGTGCCGGTCAGCGCGCGGGGCCGCATCGTGCAGGCCGCGATGGACGAGCGCATTCAGATCGCTGGTATCTCAGTTGCCCCGCAAGACTTTGTGCTCGCGGATGTCAACGGCGTCGTCTTCGTCTCCGCCGGCGACGCGGAGCGAGTCATCGGCCTCGCGCAACGGATCGCCGAGCGTGAAGCCCGGATGGCGGAGGCCGTCCGCTCCGGCCGTGACGTGCAAGAAGTGATGCACGATTCCCAGTTCCCCTCAGTCACCGTGGAGCAGCGCTGATGTCTCTCCTTGACCGGTTCGCCGGACTCGGCACCGCGACGGTCTCCGACGCCCTCGACAAGCTCAAGCGCCCGGGCAGCCTCCTCGGCCTCGCCCCGCTCGCGGACGGACAGCGCATGGCCGGCCGCGCGTTCACCGTGCGGTATGTCAGCGCGCAGGTCCCGGCCGGCACGGTCGGCGATTTCATCGACCAGGTCAAGCCAGGCGAGGTGATCGTGCTCGACAACGACGGTCGCCTCGACTGCACGGTCTGGGGCGACATCCTGACCGCCGTAGCGCACCAGCGTGGTATCTCAGGCACAGTCATCGAAGGTGTCTGCCGCGACACGCACCGCGCCTTGTCCATCGGCTACCCGATCTACAGCCGTGGCCGTTTCATGCGCACTGGCAAGGACCGGGTCGAGGTGGCCGAGGAACGCGGGCCGGTGACGATCGGCGGCGTGACAGTCCGCCACGGAGACATCTTGCTGGGCGACTCCGACGGGGTCGTGGCGATCCCGCGCGACTGCGAGGACGACGTGCTGGAGGTCGCCGAGATGATCCAGGCGCGGGAAGAGGCGATCCTCGCCGCTGCGCTCGGCGGCGCGACGATCGCCGAAGCCCGCGCGAAGTACGGCTACCACGACCTGCAGCGGGCGGAAGCATGACCACTTTAGCCGAAGACACCAAAGAACTGCTGACGCTCGGCACGGCCACGCTGTACGAGGCATCCGGTCTCGACTGCTTCCTGGACGCCGCGTTCCGGCCAGCCTGGGACGGCGCGCAGATCGTTGGCCGCGCGGTGCCGGTGTCCGCGCAGATCGGCGACAATCTCGCGCTGCACCATGGGATCGAGGCCGCTGGCCCGGGTGACGTGCTCGTGGTCGACGCCGGTGGCGCGCCGTTCGGGTACTGGGGCGAGGTGATGGCGGTCGCGGCGCAGGCGCGTGGCATTTGCGGCTTGGTCATCGACGGCGGCGTTCGCGACACGCAGCAGCTCGCGTCGCTCGGGTTCCCGGCGTTCAGCACGGAGATCTCGATTCGCGGCACAATCAAGAGCTGGCCGGGGACGGTCGGCCGTCCGATCACCTTGCGCGGCAGGGTGGTTCGGCGCGGCGACGTCGTCGTGGCCGACCGAGATGGGATCGTCGTGCTCCCGGCGGACGAGTACGACCGCGTTCTGGCCGCGTCCCGGGCTCGCGCGGAGAAGGAAGAGTCCTATATGGAGCGTCTTCGCGCTGGTGAGACCACATTGGATGTCTACGGCTTCCGCCATCTCGGCGTTCCGGACGGAGCGAGGTGAACCCGATGACCTCGGATCAGCAACGGATCGACAGCTTCCGCCAGGCCGCCGGACGATTCGCTTCAGGCGTCACAGTGGTGACTACCGCGCTCGACGGGCATCTTTACGGAATCACCGCGACGTCGTTCGTTTCCCTTTCGCTGAACCCGCTTCTGGTGACGGTCTCGATCAATTCGCACAGCCCGATCCTCGAAGAGATCCGCGCGAGCGGAGTCTTCGCGATCAACGTGCTCGGCCGCCATCAGCAGGATGTTTCCGCGTGCTTCGCGCGTCGAGGACGCGGCCGGAGCAAGGAGCGGTTCGACGAGGTTGAGACCCACACCGAGGCTACCGGCGCACCCGTCGTCACTGGAGCGCTCAGCTGGTTCGACTGCACCGTGCACACGATGCTGAGCGGCGGCGACCACATCATCCTCGTCGGCGAAGTCGTTTCGGCGGGCGGCGGGACCGGACAGCCATTGCTGTACTGGTCCGGCGAATACCGCGAACTCAACACAGCGGAAGAATCGGAGGCGGACATCGGCCGGATCGCCGATTCGCTTTCCATTCAGCTGCATTTGCACGGCATGCGGACCGAACAGCTTTTGGAGGCGCAGCACGCAGTCGAACCGGCAGCCGCCGCGCTCGCCGCTCGTGCCGCTGCTGACGACCAGGTAGCGCAATTGCGGGCACTGGTCGAGGAATCGGAGAAGCACGTCCACGACGCCAGCCGGTACAACCCGCTGTCGCTGGAATTCCATGCCCGGCTCGGCTTGCTCAGCGGAAACCCGGCGATCGCCGCGTCGGTCGGCGCGCTCAACCGTCCGCGAGAAAGCGTGTATGCCGTGCACACCAATGCCGAGCGGGCTTCTCGTGCCGTCGATGCGCACCGCCGCATCCTTCAGGCCATTGAGGACCGTGACGAGGATGCTGCCCGTCGGTTGATGACCGAGCACCTTGGCGTGGTGGCGCAAGGAATGCCGTGCTGAACGGAGAAACCATGGACGCAGACGTCCTTATCGTCGGGGCCGGTCCGGTCGGCCTTGTGGCTGCTTTGGACCTGAGCAGTCGCGGGGTGTCGGTGATCGTTGTCGAGGAACGGGAGTTTCTCGAACCGCCGAACGTCAAGTGCAATCACGTCGCCTCGCGGACTATGGAAAGCTTCCGCAGGCTTGGGATTGCGGCCGAGGTGCGCGCCGCCGGACTGCCGCGCGACTATCCGCAGGACGTCGCGTTCCGGACCTCGCTGACCGGGCGGGAGCTGTCGCGCATCCCGATTCCGGCGAGCGGCGACCGATACACGTCCCGGGTCGGCCCCGACACGAGCTGGGCGACGCCGGAACCTCCGCACCGGATCAACCAGACGTTCCTGGAACCGATCCTCGCCCGGAATGCTGCCGCCGCGCCCGGCGTGACCCTGCTCAATCGCACCCGATTCCATTCGGTGGAGCAGGACGCGTCGTCCGTCTCGGCAGTGGTGTCCGATGGAACGGGCGAACGGACTCTGCGCGCTCGGTACTTCATCGGCGCGGACGGCGGCCGTTCGGCGGTGCGCAAGCAGATCGGCGCGAAGCTCAGCGGCGATCCGGTACTCCAGCACGTGCAGTCCACCTGCATTCGCGCGCCGAAGCTGTACTCGCTGATGTCAGCCGACGAACCGCGGGCGTGGGGTTACTACACGTTCAACGCCCGCCGGGTCGGGCACGTCTACGCGATCGACGGCAGCGAAACCTTCCTTGTGCACACGTATCTTTCGTCGGAGGAAGAAGCCGTCGACCGGGATGTGGCGATCCGCGCGATCCTCGGGGTGGACGAGGCGTTCGAATACGACGTGGTGTCCAAAGAGGACTGGATCGCGCGACGTCTGCTCGCTGACCGCTTCCGCGACCGTCGGGTGTTCCTCGCCGGAGACGCTTCGCACCTGTGGGTGCCATTCGCCGGATTCGGGATGAACGCGGGCATCGCCGACGTGCTGAATCTGACCTGGCTGCTCGGCGCGCATCTCGGCGGCTGGGCCGAGGAGGGGATTCTGGACGCCTACGAAGCCGAGCGGCGGCCGATCACCGAGCAGGTGTCGCACTTCGCGATGAACCACCAGCGGAAGCTAGCCCGGCCGAGCCTTCCCGCCGACCTCGAAGACGACACCGAGGACGGTGAAGCCGCGCGTGCGGCTTTCGGTGCCGCTGTTCGGGAGTTGAACGAGCCGCAGTTCGCCGCCGCAGGTTTGAATTACGGTTACGCGTACCACGATTCCCCGATCATCGCCTACGACGGTGAAGAAGCCCCCGGCTACACGATGGGCAGCTACACACCGTCCACTGTGCCCGGTTGTCGTGCCCCGCATTTCACGCTGGCGGACGGCTCCTCGCTGTACGACCATTTTTCAACTGGCTACACGGCGATCTCAGCACGCGGTGTTGATATCTCAGTGTTGACCGTTGAAGCGGCAGATCGAGGTATCCCTTTCGCTGTCGTTGAAGTCGACACGCTGCCGGATGAATATCTTTGCCCGATCACGTTGGTACGTCAGGACCAGACTGTGGTGTGGCGAGGTACTTCGCCCGACCGGGCGGCCGCGGCCGACTTGTGGGAAAAGCTTCGCGGCGCTTGACCCCCGGCCCACCGTGAAGGCCTCCTCGGGGAAATCCCTCAAGGAGGCCTTCACTGGTTTCACCGGCGGATGATCTTGCTGGCCGCCATGGCTTTCAGGCCTTCGACGCCGAACTCCAGCCCGTAACCCGACGACTTGGTCCCGCCGAACGGAATCGCCGGATCGACGCCGCCGTGCTGGTTGATCCACACGGTGCCCGCCTCCATCCGCTGCGCCACCGCGTCCGCCTCGGCGGTGTCGGCGCCCCACACCGAAGCACCCAATCCCTGGTCAGTGCTATTGGCCCGGCGTACCGCGTCGTCGACCTCGGAGTACCGGATCACCGGTAGCACCGGACCGAACTGTTCCTCGTCGACCACCGCGGCACCGTCCTCGACGTCCGCGATGATCGTCGGGCGGTAGAACAGCGGACCCAGCTCCGTCGCCGGCAGGCCGCCGGTGACGATCCGGGCACCGCGCGCCCGAGCTTCTTCCACCAGCCGGGAAACGATCTCGAACTGCGCGGGATTCTGCACCGGCCCGAGCCGGTTCGCCTTGTCCTGCCCCGGTCCCATCGGCGCCTTCTCGGCACGTTCGGCCAGCGCGGAGACGACGTCGTCGTAGATCGATTCGTGCACGTAAAGGCGTTTGAGCGCGGCGCACACCTGACCGGTGTTCATGAAGGCCGCCCAGAAGAGCTTGTCCGCGACCGCGTCCACGTCCGTTCCGGGAAGCACGATCGCGGCGTCGTTTCCGCCCAGCTCCAGGGTGAGCCGCGCGAGATTGCCCGCCGAGCTTTCGACGATCCGGCGTCCGGTCGCGGTCGAGCCGGTGAACACGATCTTGGCGATCCGCGGATGCGCGGCCAGCGCGGCACCGACCTCGCGATCCCCGGAGATCGCGGTCAGCACGTCCGCGGGGAGGTGCCGACGGAAGATCTCCGCGAGGGCGAGCACGCTCAGCGGGGTGTTCTCGGAAGGCTTGAGCACCACCGTATTTCCCATGCGCAACGCCGGCGCGACGTGCCACACCGCGATCATCACCGGGAAGTTCCACGGTCCGATCGACGCGACGACGCCGAGCGGGACGTAGTGTTGTTCCGCGCCGTCCGGCAGTGCCTGCGGTTCGAGCACCGTGTCCGCGGCGGCCCGGAGCCAGTGCGCGGCACCGTGTGCCTCACCGGCGCCGCCGGCTTTGCCTTGCTCGGCGGTGATGATCTCGCCGAGTTCTTCAGCGTGCGCGTCGATGTCGTCCGCGATGACGTGCAGGATTCGCGACCGTTCAGCGTGTCCCAGCGCGGCCCAGGCGGGCTGAGCTGTTGCGGCAGCGGCGATTGCGGTGTTCAGCTGGTCGACCGTGTGCACGGGGGCGTGGCCGACGACTTCCCGGGTCGCGGCGTCGAGAATCGGCCGCCCGCGGTCGGCGGCGACCGAGACGGTGGTCAGCAGTGCGTTCATGCGGGACCCTTCCGTAAAAGTTCACATTGAATATAGTCAATTGAGGGCGGCGGGGCTAGCGAAGACCGGCGAGCGTCGCGATCCGCAGTCCGGTGTGGAGTTCCCGGCGCACCTTTCCGTCGGCGAGATCGACGTCGGCGACTGCTCGCACGCGATCCAGCCGGTAGTAGAGGGTGCTGCGGTGGACGTGCAGGGTCAGCGCCGTCCGTTGGGCATCGCAACCGCAGTCGAGATAGGTCTCCAGGGTCTGCGCGAGATCCGGCCCGGACTGCGCGTCGAGCAATCGTCGTACGGCATCGGGGAGATCTGAGATATCAACGTCCTCGAGCGGGAGTTGCAGCAGCAGTCGGTCCAATCCCAGTTCCGACCAGTGGGCCACGCAGCCGGCGTCGCCGCCGCGCAAGGCGATCCGGGCTTCCCGCAGCGAGCGGTGCACGCCGGACAGCGGCGCGTGCGCTCCGCCGACGCCGGCGTGCAGGCCGGAAAAGGCGGGCTGGGCAAGGAGGGTCGACAGTCGCTCGGTGTCGATTTCGTACGGCACCAGCAAGATCGCTTCGCTGCCGAGCACCGCGCCGACCGCCTTCAGCGTCGGGAAGACGGGAATGCTCGACAACGCCCGGTCCAGCACGAGCCGGAGCGTCGCTGAACTGGGCTCGGCCCGGGGCGGGGTCGCGATCGAGATCACCGTGTAGTGCGGGACGGGGGAGAGCAGGCCGCTCGCGAGCAGCTCGTCGGCGGCTCGGACGCGCTGGTCGTCGTTGTCTTCGAGCAGCGCGGCGAGCAGTCGTCGCGCACGGTCCTCGTCCTCCCGGTTGCCCAGCGCCATGGCAGCAAGCAGCAAGCCGATCTGAGCGCGGCGGTCGCGCAACTCGTCATCGTCCTCGTAGGCGGAGTCGTCGTCCTCGGGGATCGTCGAGGACAGGTAGCCGACAAGCCGTCCCTCGTGCCGGACCGGCGCGACCAGCCGGGACTGCCCGCCGTCGAGCGGCGGAATCCGGACCGGGTCCTGCGCCTGGCCGACCCGGTAGTCCCGAATGGACTCCCGGGCGCGCGAAGATCCTTTGTGGGACAAGATGATCGCCAGGCGGGCGTGGTCGACGTCCTGGTCGTGCACGCTGAACGCGATGACCGTGAAGTCGACGTCGAACACGATGATCGGCCGGCCGAGCCGGTCGGCGTAGGCCTGCACCTGTCCTTCGAGAGTCATGCTCGCCTCTTCCGTTGCCAGCTGCCCGAGATTTGATCTATATTCATTATAGACATTTGACGAGAGGGATCCGCATGGCACAGATGACAGGCGGTGACGCGCTCGCCAGGGCGCTCATCAGCGAGGGCGTCGACACGGTCTTCGGCATTCCCGGGGTCCAGCTGGACGGGCTCACTGACGGCATGTACCGCAAGCGCGACGAGCTGGAGCTGGTCGTTCCTCGGCACGAGCAGGCGACCAGCTACATGGCGGACGGCTACTACCGCGCGTCCGGGAAGCCGGGGGTGGCGATGGTCGTGCCCGGCCCTGGTGTACTGAACGCCGGAGCTGGTATGGCAACGGCGTACGCCTGCTCATCGCAGGTGATGCTGCTGGCCGGGACGATTCCGTCGCCGCTCGTCGGGTCCGGTCTTGGGGCGCTGCACGAGATTCCCCGGCAGACGGACACGGTTCAGGGGCTGACGAAGTGGTCGGCGCGGCCCAAGCGGGTCGAGGAGATTCCGGATCTCGTGCATGAGGGGTTCCGGCAGATGCGGACCGGGCGGCCGCGACCCGTCGCGCTGGAGCTGGGGCCGGATTTGCTTCATGCGGTCGCGGATCTCAAGCCGGGTGAGCCATTTGGGGTTCGGGAGCCGGAGGCTCCGGAGCGGGAGGTGGCTGAGCTCGCGCGGTTGCTGGGGGCTTCTGAGCGGCCGGTGATTCATGTCGGCGGGGGGATGCGGGATCCTCGGGCGTTCAAGCTGTTGGCTCGGCTTGCCGAGTTGCTGGACGCGCCTGTGGTGATGAGCGAGAACGGGCGCGGGGCGATTGACGCTCGGGATCCGCATGCGCTGCCCGCGTTTGCGTTGTGGGAGCTGCGGGCCAGCGCGGATCTGGTGGTTTCGTTCGGCAGCCGGTTCTTGACGCCGTTTGGGCGGCAGTTGAATATCGGCAATGCCCGGCTCGCGTTGGTGAACATCGATGCGGCTGATCTTCGTGCGCCGCGTCGTCCGGATCTCGCGGTTAATGCTGATGCTGTGGCGGTGTTGGAGGCGTTGGTTGAGCGGCTCTCCCCGCGTGCCGCCTGGGGCGCCGAGTTGGTTCGGCTTCGGGAGGATTGCGAGGCTCGGATTCGGAAGCAGGCCGGGCCGCAGATGGAGTTCGTCGACGCGATTCGTGCTGCGTTGCCTGAGGATGGGGTTTACGTCAATGAGTTGACGCAGATCGGGTATGTGTCGACGTATGGGTTTCCGGTGCGGGCGCCGCGGTCTTATGTGTGGCCGGGGTATCAGGGGACGTTGGGGTATGCGATGCCTACTGCGCTTGGCGCTGCGGTGGGGGCGGGTGGGCGGCCGGTGGTCGCGGTGTCTGGGGACGGGGGGATCGGGTGGTCTCTGCAGGAGTTCGCTACGGCTAAGAAGTATGGGATTCCGTTGGTGACCGTGTTGTTCGAGGATTCTCGGTTCGGGAATGTTTGGCGGATTCAGCGGGATACTTATGGGGGGCGGTTTATTGGGTCTGAGTTGACTAATCCTGATTTCGAGTTGCTTACTCGGGCGTTTGGGTTGGATTTCGCGCTTGCGGAGGATGCTGCGGCGGTGGAGAAGGAGGTGGGTGCGGCGATTGCGGCGGGGCGGCCTGCGGTGGTGAAGGTGCCGGTGGGGGTGTTTCCTTCTCCTTGGCCGTTGATTCACGAGAAGCATTGATTGGGGGGCGGGGGTGGAGGCTCGTCGCCTGGCGGCGACATTGCGCCCGGGTTGTTGGGTGGGCACCCCGAAGCTGATTGTGTGAGGTTTCCCCCGGGGATCGGTCACCGGGTTTCATGCCGCGTGGGCGTGGTGGTGACGGTAGCTCAGACGGGTTTCGTGGGGTGTGCGGTAGCC
>NZ_JBVKDT010000014.1:0-33373 GCF_055633655.1 Amycolatopsis sp. NPDC114503
TTGTCAAGGCGGGAAAGATGCCTTGACAAGCACCCCCGAACCGCAGGGAGGCTTCGTATCGGGGTGCGGGGGAGGGGCTGGGTGCCTCGATGGTTTGGGTCTGTGGGTGCGGGTGGGGGTGGCGCGATGCGCCCTATGTCGCGTTGGGTTTATCGCGGTGGTGGGCGGGCTGGTCGTGAAGGGGGTCCTCATTGCCGGCTGCGGGTCGTGAGGGGAACCCTGAGGGAATCTGATTTCGTGAGGGGAACCCTCACGGACGGTTAGTGGCGGTGGTTTCGGTGTTGGGGGTTAGCGGCGGGCGACTGCGCTTGTCGCGATTTCTGCTACTGAGGTCAGTGTTTGGTGTTCGGCGCCGCGTCGGGACATTGTGCGGATTCCGGAGATGGTGGCGTGGATGAAGTTCGCGATGTCGGCGGCGTCGCGGTCGCGGGTGATGCTGCCGTCCGCTTGGCCGGTGCGGGCGAAGTGCGTCAGTGCCGACAGGTGGGCTTCGGTGTCGGCGTTTACTTGGGCGGCGAATTCTGGGTCGGTGGTGCCGAATTCGGCGATGGTGTTCACCATCAGGCAGCCGCGTCTGCCGTTTTCTAGCTCGTCGTCGATTGTCGAGGCTAGGAGCAGGCGGATGGCGCCGAGGCCGTCGGGGGCGTTGTCCAGCAGGGTTTCCCGCAGTCGGATGCCTCGGTGCGAGTAGTGGTCTAGCACGCGTCGGAAGAGTTCGTGCTTGCTGGAGAACGTGTTGTAGATACTGCTGCGCCCGAGTCCGGTGGCGGCGCACAGTTCCTCGGTCGACGTCGACTCGTATCCCCGCGCCCAGAACGCGTTCATCGCACCTTCGAGCGCTTCGGTCTCGTCGAACTCGCGTGGCCTCGGCATGCTGACCACGCTAACACATTTTGGACAGCGCAATACACAACTGGGCCGCCGAGGCGTGCGGAGCGCCACAGGGGCAGGATGAGCACCGTGGGTTACGACGCGTTGCTATGGCTTTCGTTCGGCGGTCCGGAGGGGCCCGACGAGGTGATGCCGTTCCTGGAGAACGTCACCCGGGGCCGGGGCGTGCCGCGCGAGCGGCTGCTCGAGGTTGCCGAGCACTACCAGCACTTCGGCGGAGTCTCGCCGATCAACCGGCTGAACCGAGCCGCGATCGCCGCGGTCGAGAAGCAGCTGGCGGCCGAGGGCATCGAACTTCCGGTGCACTTCGGCAACCGCAACTGGACGCCGATGGTCGAGGACACGCTGGCCGGAATGAAGGACGCGGGCGTCCGTCGCGCCTTGGTGTTCCCGACGAGCGCGTACGGCGGCTACTCCGCTTGCCGCCAGTACGACGAGGACATCGAACGAGCCCGCGCCGCCGTCGGCGACGACGCGCCGGAATTGGTCAAGCTGCGCCAATTCTTCGACCACCCGCTGTTCATCGCCACGATCGCCGACGCAGTCCGCGCAGCCCACGCGAAACTCGGCGACCGCCCCGGCACCCGCACGGTTTTCACCGCCCACTCGATCCCGGAAAGCGCCGACCTGGCCTCCGGCCCGCCTTCCGAGGGCGGCCGCCGCTACTCGAGCCAGATCGCCGAAGCCGCCCGCCTCGTGGCCGCCGAAGCCGGAATCGCCGAGTACGACGTCGTCTGGCAGTCGAGGTCCGGCCCGCCGCAGATCCCGTGGCTGGAACCGGACATCGTCGACCACATCGACGCCCTGCACGCCCAGGGCGTGGACTCGGTGGTGGTCAGCCCGATCGGCTTCGTCGCGGATCACCTCGAGGTGATCTGGGACCTGGACAACGAAGCCGCCGACCGAGCCGCCGAACACGGCATGGCGTTCGCCCGAGCCGCAACGCCGGACTCGGACCCGAGGTTCGCCGAAATGGTGGTCGAACTGATCCGCGAACACCTGACCGATGCCCCCGCCCGGAAACTCTCGCCCTTCCCCGCGGCCGGCTGCACCGTCAACGGCGCCCCCTGCGCAGTCGCCTGCTGCGAACCCCCTCGCCGCCCCACCGCCCGCTAGCCGTCCGTGAGGGGACCCCTGACGGAACCAGATTCCCGCAGGGTTCCCCTCACACCCCGCCGCCGGTCAGTGAAGAGCCAGCTTCTTCACGCCCCGCATCCAGCAGCGAGAACCACCCTTCACAACCGCCTGCCCGCCACCGGAATCCGCCCCAACGCGGCACCGAGCACATCGCGCACTAGGCCCCCACCACTAAACCGCCGCCGACGCCCCCAACAATCGAGGCACCCAGCCCCTGCCCTGCGCCCCGATACGAAGCCTCCCTGCGGTTCGGGGGTGGTTGTCAAGGCATCTTTCCCGCCTTGACAACCACCCCCGAACCGTCAGCACAATCAAGCTTCGGGGTGCCCCACGCAACGCCCCGGGCGCAACGTCGCCGCCAGGCGACGAGCCCCACCAGCCACGGCATCAAGCCTGCCGGTCCCCCTGCTCCGCAAACACCCGCACCGCCTCATTAACCGACGCAGTCCGAGCCCCCCGAACAGCCTCCGCCAACGGCCGCAACGCCTCCGCCCGCTGATTCACCGCCGACGCCGACAACGCGCCCCCGGGATCATCCGCCTGAGCCACAGCCAAAATCGCCGAAATCTCCTCGGCCCGCTGCAACACCCGCAACGCCCGCCCCGGCGTCCCGGCAGGCCACTCGACCTGCGGCCGAGCCCGCAAATGCGCCGACAGCTCCGCCCGCACCCCAGGCCGATCGCTGGCCACATCCAACGCCTGCAACGCCCCCGCACTGGCCCGGATCGCGTCCGTCAACCCGTGCTCGGCATCCGCCAACGGCTGATACTCCAACGAAACCGCCGCGGGAAGCGAATACACCGTCCACCGCATCAACCCCTCGGCGATCGGCTCCGGCACCAGCCCGAACCCCAGCCCGCTCAACACGACCGCCTCGCCGCAGCGCAGCGCGGCCTCGGCGAACGGCCCCCCGCCGCCCAAGCCGCGCACGTCACCAGGCACCGGCAGCACGAGCTGGACGCTCCCCGCGCCCTGCGCCCGCAACGCGAGCAGCAGCTGCACCGGAGTGGCCGCCCGGTGGAACGCGAGCGGAAGATCGAACGCGTCGGCCGCGGCGGGATCCGCCGCGACCACGTCGTGGGCCTCGGCCCAGTCCTGCAGGGCGTCGAGGACGTCGTCGGACGCCGCGGCCCCGTTCAGCCACGCGGAGGACCAGACGGCGAGGGTCGCACTGGGTCGGCACACGACTGCTGATTTTACCGGTTCCTCCCGGCTCCGCCGATCCCCGCCCGGCTGGAGCCGCTCCACGTCGACGGATGCCGGAACGGTCAGTAGCGTCGAAGGGGTGAACGCTGTTCCCGACGCTCTTCCCCGTACTGCCGGCGAGCTTCGCGCCGCCGGATACGCCCCGCGCCCGATCGCGCGCGAGATCCACGACAACCTGCTCGCCGCGCTGCGCGAGGGCCGCGACGCCTGGCCCGGCATCGTCGGCTTCTCCCGCACCGTGCTGCCCCAGCTCGAACGCGCCCTGCTCGCCGGCCACGACGTCGTCCTGCTCGGCGAACGCGGCCAGGGCAAGACCCGCCTGCTGCGCACCCTGGCCGGCCTGCTCGACGAGTGGACCCCGGTCATCGAGGGCTCCGAGCTGGGCGAACACCCGCTCGACCCGATCACGCCCGCCTCGCTCCGCCGCGCCGCCGAACTCGGCGACGCCCTGCCGGTGGCCTGGCGCCACCGCAGCGAGCGCTACACCGAAAAGCTGGCCACGCCGGACACGAGCGTGGGCGACCTGATCGGCGACGTCGACCCGGTCAAGGTCGCCGAGGGCCGCAGTCTCGGCGACCCGGAGACCATCCACTTCGGACTCGTGCCGCGCGCGCACCGCGGCATCGTCGCGATCAACGAGCTGCCCGACCTCGCCGAGCGGATCCAGGTCGCGCTGCTGAACGTCATGGAGGAACGCGACATCCAGGTCCGCGGCTACACGCTGCGGCTGCCGCTGGACGTCCTCCTCGTCGCGACCGCCAACCCCGAGGACTACACCAACCGCGGCCGGATCATCACGCCGCTGAAGGACCGCTTCGGCGCGGAAATCCGCACGCACTACCCGCTGGACGTCGAGTCCGAGGTCGCCGTGGTGCGCCAGGAAGCGAACCTCGTCGCGGAGGTCGGCGAGCCGCTGCTGGAGGTGCTGGCCCGGTTCGTGCGCAACCTGCGCGAATCGCCGGTGATCGACCAGCGTTCCGGCGTGTCCGCGCGGTTCGCGGTGGCGGCGGCCGAAACCGTCGCGGCGGCCGCATTGCGCCGGGCCGCGGTGACGGGGGAGGACCCGGCCGTCGCGCGTCCGGTCGACCTCGAGGCCGTGCCCGCCGTGCTGCGCGGCAAGGTCGAGTTCGAGCCCGGCGAGGAGGGTCGCGAGGTCGAGCACCTCGTGCACCTGATGCGCCGCGCGATCGCGGAAACCGCTCGCGAACGGTTCGCCGGGCTGGACTTGCGGCCGCTGTCCGACGCGGTCGCGGACGGCCACCTGGTCGCCACCGGCGAGCGCGTCCCCGGCGCGGAAGTCCTTGCGGCGCTGCCGGAACTGCCGGTGCTGCACGAGGTCGCCCAGCGAGCCGGGGTGTCGGCGGACGAGCCGGCTGGCCGGATCGCGGCGGCGGTCGAACTGGCCCTGGAGTCGCTGTTCCTCGCCCGCAGGCTCGCGAAGGACTCCGACGACGGCACGACGGTGTACGGCGAGTAATGCCGCTCTTACCGGAGGGATATTCCTACGGCCCGTGGCACGACGGGCCGGACCCGCTGGCCCCGCCCGCGGACCTGCGGGACGCATTGGACGAGATCGGCCGCGAGGTCATGGGCGGTTCGTCGCCGCGCTCGGCGCTGGAGGAGCTCCTGCGCCGCGGCACCGAACGCACCGCCGGCCTCGACGAACTGACCCGCCAGCTGTGGCAGCGCCGTTCGCAGATCCAGCGGCGGCATCGCCTGGACGGAACGCTGCAGGAAGTCCAGCAGCTGCTGCAGGAAGCGCTCCAAGCCGAGCGCCGGGAACTGTTCCCGGACCCCGACGACGAGGCCCGCTTCCGCGAGGCGCAGCTCGACGCCCTGCCGCCAGGCACCGCCGCGGCCGTGCGCGAGCTGAACGAGTACGACTGGCGTTCGGACGAAGCACGGCAGAAGTACGAGCAGATCCGCGACCTCCTCGGCCGCGAGCTGCTGGACGCGCGGTTCCAGGGCATGAAGCAGGCGATGCAGAACGCCGGGCCCGAGGACGTCGAGCGGATCAACCAGATGCTCGGCGACCTCAACGCGCTGCTGTCCGCGCACGCCCAAGGCGCGAGCGACATCGGCGAACGCTTCAGCGAGTTCATGCGGCGGCACGGCGAGTTCTTCCCGGAGAACCCGCGGAGCGTCGACGAGCTGATCGACGTGCTGGCCGCCCGTTCCGCCGCCGCGCAGCGCATGCTGAACTCGATGTCCGAGGAACAACGGGCCGAGCTGGCCGAGCTGTCGCAGCAAGCCTTCGGCGACCCGAGGCTGGCGCGGCAACTGTCCGCTTTGGACTCCCAGCTGCGCGCCTTGCGGCCGGGGGAGGACTGGACGTCGTCCTCGCGCTTCCGCGGCCAAGACCCGCTGGGCCTCGGCGAGGGCGCGCAGGCGATGGCCGATCTGGCGGAACTGGACGCCTTGGCCGAGCAACTGGGCCAGTCTTATCCAGGCGCCCGTCTGGAGGACATCGACCTGGAGGCGCTGGAACGCCAGCTCGGTCCGGACGCGGGCGTCGATGCCCGCCGGCTGTCCGAACTGGAGCGAGAGCTGCGTCAGCAGGGTCTGTTCGAACGAACCGCGGACGGCACCCTGCGGTTGTCTCCCAAGGCATTGCGCCGCCTTGGCGAGACCGCACTGTCCGATGTGGTCAATTCGCTGCGCGGCAAAACCGGAGAGCGGGAGACCGAATCCGCAGGCGCGGCAGGCGAACCGACCGGTTCGAGCCGTCCCTGGCGGTTCGGTGACATGCAACCCTGGGACGTCCCGCGCACAGTCCGCAACGCCGTATTGCGTTCCACCGCGGCCGGCGCGGGGAGCGTTCGCCTCGATGTCGAGGATGTCGAAGTCATCGAGACCGAACATCGCTCGCGAGCGGCGGTAGCCCTGCTGGTCGATACGTCGTGGTCGATGGTCCAAGAAGGCCGCTGGCTGCCGATGAAGCGCACCGCGCTGGCCCTGCACCAGTTGATCAGCACCAGATTCCGCAACGACGCCCTGCAGCTGATCACCTTCGGCCGCTACGCGATGCCGGTGGAGCTGCCCGAGCTGGTCGGTCTGGAAGGGACCTGGGAACAAGGCACCAACGCCCACCACGCACTCCTGCTGGCCGGACGACACCTGCGGCGCCACCCGGACGCCCAGCCGGTGGTGCTCATGGTCACCGACGGCGAGCCCACCGCTCACCTGGAACCGGACGGCGAGGCGGAATTCTCCTACCCGCCGGAACCGGCGACCATCCACAAGACACTGTCCGAAGTGGACAGAATCGCCAAGCTGGGCGCTTCCGTCACGGTCTTCCGCCTCGGCGACGACCCACGCCTGGAAGCGTTCGTGGACACCATCGCCCGCCGCTCCGGCGGCCGGGTGATCGCCCCGGACCTGGACGGCCTCGGCGCGGCAGTGGTAGGCGACTACCTCCGCACGCGCCGCCGCTGACCGCTCGGACGAAAGTCCGTGAAGGGCTCCTTGAGGGAATCAGATTCCGGCAAGGAGCCCTTCACGGACCTACCGGCGGTGCACCAGGATCCGCGCGCCGTCGCCGGGCACGAGCGTGATGTGCCGCGTCTTGGTCCGCTCCGGGCGGGGGCTGGGCGCGCTGACCCGGTACCGCGTGAACAGCTCCCGCAGCACGATCGTCGCCTCCAGCAACGAGAATCCCGCCCCGAGACAGCGCCGCGCGCCGCCGCCGAACGGGAACCAGCTGCCCGCGGGCGGACCGCTGCCGAGGAACCGCGCCGGGTCGAACACCTCCGGCGACGGATGGTGCGCCGGGTCCGCGTGAACCAGCGAAATCGACGGCAGCACCATGTGCCCGGCCGGGACCGTATACGGGCCGACCTGCATGTCCTTCGTGAGCTTCCGCGACACCTCGGAGATGATCGGCCGCAGCCGCATCGCTTCCTTGGCAACAGCTTCCAGATACTTCTCGTCGCCTTCGTCGGCGGCGCGGGCGGTCTCCGCGGCGATCGCCGGGTCCCGGGCAAGCTCGTGCAGCGCCCAAGCCAGCGCGGTCGCCGTGGTCTCGTGTCCGGCCAGCAGCAACGTGATCAGCTGGTCGCGCAGTTCGAGGTCGCTGAGCTGATCCTCGCCGGGCACGGTCAGCAGCCGGGACAGCACGTCGGTCCGCTCGGCCAGGTCCGGCGCCGTCCGCCGCTCGGCGATCTCCGCGTACAGCAGCTGGTCGACCCGCTGCTGCCGCTCGAGATTCCGCCGCCACGGCCCGAACTTCTGCAACGCCGGGCTGTGCCATCCGAAAAGATCCAGCGCGCTGATGTCGATGACGTGTTCCAGCGCCATCCGCAACTCCGCCAGCCGGGGCCCGTCGGCCACTCCGAAAACGACCCGCAGAATCACTTCCAGCGTCAGCGCCCGCATCCGGTCGTGCACCCGGAAGGCCCGGCCCTGCGGCCACCGCTCCAGCTCCGCGACAGTCAGCTCGGCGATCATGTCGCGGTACCCGCGCATCGCCGCCCCGCCGAACGCGGGCATCAGCAGCTTCCGTGCCCGGCGGTGCTCCTCCTCGTCGGTGAGCAGCACCGAATGCGCGCCCAGCATGGGTTTGAGCACCATGTTTCCCTCGCCGGCATGGAACGTCTCGACCGGACCGGCGAAGATCTCGCGGACCAGGTCGAGATCCCCGACCAGGACCACCGAACGCTCCGGGTACAGCCGCAGCCGCACGATGTCTCCGTAGCGCCGTCGCAGCAGCGGCAGCAGGGCGTTGCGGAAAGCGCCGAAAAGGACGGTTTGGACCGCCATCGGCAGCCGGGGACCGGGAGGGAGAGCGGAACGGGCGCGGATCGGCGTGCGCAGAGCCATGCTTCGTTCGTACTCGCGCCGGACCCAGGTGTCCACCAGACTTGACCCTCACGCGGCGTGAGGCGTGATCGTGGTTTCTCGCAAGGGCCGTTCGGCCGAAGAAACAAGAAACAGGGGGAGAGCAATGGGCTACCGGGTGGGCGAGGCGGCGGCGCTGGCCGGCGTCACCGTGCGCACGCTGCATCACTACGACGAGATCGGGCTGTTGTCGCCGAGCGGGCGGACGGCGTCCGGCTACCGGCGCTACGACGAGGCCGATCTCGACCGGCTGCAGCGGATCCTGCTCTACCGGGAGCTCGGCTTTCCCCTGGAGACGATCGCGTCCGTGCTCGCGGAGCGGGGAACCGACGCCGACGGCCACCTGAAACGGCAGCGGGAGCTGCTGGTGGCGCAGGCGGACCGGATCGAGCGCATGGTCGCGGCCGTCGACCGATTGCTGGAGGCGAGAGCCATGGGCAACACCTTGACGCCCGAGGAGAAGTTCGAAGTGTTCGGCGGATTCCAGGCGCCGGAAGGCTACTCAGAGGAAGCCGTGCGGCGCTGGGGCGGCTGCGCGGAGTGGAAGCAGACGCAGCTGCCGGAGAGCAAGGAGGAGTGGGCCGAGGCGGAGCGGCAGCGGAAGGACTGGGTGCACCGCCTGGTCGCGCTGATCGAGAAGGGCGAGCCAGCGGACAGCCCGGCGGCCGGGCAGCTCGCCGAGGAACACCGGGCGATGCTGTCCGCGGTGATGGGGGAGTGCGGGTACGCGATGCAGCAGAAGATCGCGGACCTGTACGCGGACGAGCCCGCGCAGCTGGCGTTCCTCGTCCGGGAGGACGAGCAGCGGCCCGGCATCGGGGCGTACGTGCGCGACGTCGTCCGGGCGAACGCCGCGCGGAAGTCGGCTTGACCGGTCCGGTGGGAGAGACACGACACCTGTCTCTCCCACCGGGTGGGATAACGGACGGACGTCACGCTTACAGTCGGAGGTATGCAGACTTGGTCATCCGTCGCCGTGCCCCGGCTGTCCGGCACGCCCCGCCCCCTCCGGCTTCACGACACCGCGACCGGGCAGGTCCGCCCGACGGCACCCGGCGCCGCTGCCCGGATGTACGTCTGCGGCATCACCCCTTACGACGCCACCCACCTCGGCCACGCGGCCACCTACCTCGCGTTCGACCTGGTCAACCGGGTGTGGCGGGACAACGGGCACGAGGTGCACTACGTCCAGAACGTCACCGACATCGACGAGCCGCTGCTGGAGCGCGCGCAGCGCGATTCGGACGACTGGATCGTGCTCGGCATGCGTGAGACGGCGCTGTTCCGCGAGGACATGGAGGCGCTGCGGGTGCTGCCGCCGCGCCAGTTCGTCGGCGCTGTCGAGGCGATCCCGGAGATCGTCGAGGTGATCGCGAAGCTGCTCGCCGACGGCAGCGCCTACCGCGCGGACGACGCGGAATTCCCGGACATCTATTTCGACCACAACGCGACCGGCCGCTTCGGCTACGAGTCGAACTACGACGCCGAGACCATGGCGAAGTTCTTCGCCGAGCGCGGCGGCGACCCGGACCGCCCCGGCAAGCGGCACCCGCTGGACGCGCTGTTGTGGCGCGTCGCGCGCGAAGGCGAGCCGTCGTGGGAGTCGGAGCTGGGAGCCGGACGTCCCGGCTGGCACATCGAATGCAGCGCGATCGCGGTGAACCGGCTCGGACTCGGCTTCGACGTGCAGGGCGGCGGTTCCGACCTGATCTTCCCCCACCACGAGTACAGCGCGGCGCACGCTGAGGCGGTCGCCGCCGACCATCCGTTCGCCCGGCACTACGTGCACGCCGGGATGATCGGGCTCGACGGCGAGAAGATGTCGAAGTCCCGCGGCAACCTGGTCTTCGTGTCGCGGCTGCGCGCCGACGGCGTCGACCCGGCGGCGATCCGGCTCGCCCTGTTCGCCGGGCACTACCGCGAGGACCGGGCGTGGACCGGCCAGCTGCTGGTCGACGCGCAGGACCGGCTGGCCCGGTGGCGCGAAGCGGTCGCGCTGCCGGCCGGGCCCGAAGCGGGGGACACCGTGGCGCGGCTGCGCGACCACCTCTCCGACGACCTGAACACGCCGAAGGCGCTCACCGCGATCGACGCTTGGGTCACGTCGGCGCTGCGCCGCGACGGCACCGACCAGACCGCGCCGGGCCTGATCAAGGAGGCCGTGGACGCTTTGCTGGGCGTCGTTCTCTGAACCGTCCGGAGCTGGACGGCGGGCCGGGCCACCCTCGGCTCGGCCCGCCGTCACGGCACTTGACTGTATAACGACCTATACATCCTGGCGGTGGCCGTCCGCCAGTGCCAGGTGGTCGCCTTCCCAGCGGCGGCGCAACCATCGATCATGCGAAGCGAGGACGACCGCGCCCGGCGCGCTGTCGAGCGCCTCGGACAGTTCCTCGGCCAGGCTGAGCGACAGATGGTTGGTCGGTTCGTCCAGCAGCAGCACGTCCGGCGGCTCCGCGAGCAGCACCGCCAGCGCCAGCCGGCGACGCTGACCCACTGAAAGCTCGCCGACCGGACGGTCGTGTTCCCTCGGCGGCAGCAACCCGAGCGTGGACAGCGAAGGCGCCGCTTCGCCGGCTGCGGCGCGGTACACCTCCTGCGCGGTCCGCTTCGGCCGGGCGAACGTGACGTCCTGCTCCAGCAACCCCACCCGCACCCCGGGTCCGAAGTGGACAGTCCCGGCCGACGGCGCGAGCTGACCGGCCAGCACCGAGAGCAGGGTGGATTTGCCCGCCCCGTTGCCCCCGGTGACGAGAAGCCTCGCGGACCGGTCCACGTCCAGTTCGTCCAGCTCCACTCGGCCCGGCACCGCGATGCCGCGCACCGACACCGCCGGGCCTTCGCCGCTGATGTCCGCGGTCAGCGCGGCCCGGAACCGCAGCGGCGCTGGTGGTTTGCGGACTTGCTCGCGCTCCAACGTTTCCAGCTTGAGCTGTGCGTTCCGGACTCGGCGGGAGATCTGCTTCTGCACGCGGCCGGTCTTGAAGTCGTAGAGCATCTTCGCGTTGTCGCGCGGGGCACGGTTGTGCGCGACGCGCCGCGCGGTGCCGTGCACGGATTCCCGCAACTGCTTGAGTTCCTCCTGTTCTTCGGTGAACCGCTGCTCCCATCGCGCGCGTTCGGCCTTTTTCTGGCCGAGGTAGTCGGTGTAGCTGCCGCCGTAGCGCGTCGCGCCGCCGACGCGGCGGTCCGCCGGAACCGGGTCCAGGTCCACGATGTCCGTGCAGACCGCGTCGAGGAACACGCGATCGTGCGAGGACAGCACGACGACGCCGGTCAGCTCCGCGAGATGGCGCTCGAGGAACTCCATGGCGTTGTCGTCGAGGTGGTTGGTCGGCTCGTCGAGCAGCAGGATGCGCGGCCGCCGCACCAGCAGCGCGGCCAGCCCGAGCCGCGACCGCTGCCCGCCCGAGAGCGTGTGCAATCGCCGGTCGTGCTTGATGTCGCCGAGCCCGAGACCGGTGAGGACGAGATCCGCGCGCCGGTCCGCGTCCCAGAGGTCGTGCGCCTGTGCCCATTCCAGGACGTGGCCGTACTCGCTGAGCACGTCCGGGTCGTCGGGACGCTCGGCGAGCACGGCCGCCAGCTTGTCGAGCGTCGCCGCGGCGGTGCGGATCTCGGCGAGCGCCTCGTCGAGAACGTCGGAAACCGTTGCGGTACCGGCGAACGGCAGCTCCTGGAAGAGGAAGCCGAGGTCGCCGTGCCGGACGACGTCGCCGCCGCGCGGGACTTCGAGCCCGGCGAGCAGCCGGAGCAAGGTGGATTTCCCGACCCCGTTCTCGCCGACGAGACCGATCCGCCTCCCGGGCGACGCGACGAGCGAGACGCCGTTGAGGACGGTGCGCGCGCCGTAGCCGAAAACGAGATCGGAGGCGTGCAGGACAGTAGACATGAGTGATCACCGGGCCTTTGCGGTGGAAGCAAAATCCCCGACGGGCAACGCGCGGCTTCCCGGGAGCAGGGCTCGACCGGGAGCGGCCTCGATGCGGGGAGGGCTCGGTTCAGCTGTCCATGATGGGCGGGAGCTTAACGCGGGGGTGGCGGGGGAGCGCAAACGGTTTTTCGGCCATCCGGTCCCGGAACTGCGAGGCCTGGTCCGCACGGCCGTAGAACCGTTCCTCGACGGCGCGGACCCGGCGGCGTGCGCACGACCTTCAGCAGGCCGTTGACCGCGAGCACGTGCACGTGGATCGAGGTGAGCAACGGGTGTCCGATCGCCTTGACCTGCGCGGATTCGGTCAACGCCAGCCGATCGGCGAGTTCGTAGTCGGCTGAACAGACTAGCGTTGCCGAACGTTCCAGATAATTGGTTCGTTCGCTGAGGGGATTTCAGGCATGGCCGAGATCGTGCTGTACCACCACATCCAGGGCTTGACCGACGGCGTTCGCGGCTTCGCCGAAGAACTGCGCAGGGACGGGCACACCGTGCACACTCCCGATCTGTTCGGGGGCCGGACGTTCGCCAGCATCGAAGACGGCTTCGCCTTCGCCCGCGAGGCTGGACTCGATCAGGTGCGGGAACGCGGGATCGCCGAGGCGGAGGCCCTGGGGCAGGAACTCGTGTACGCCGGGTTCTCCTTCGGCGTCACCGTCGCACAGCGCCTCGCGCAGACCCGGCCGGGAGCGTGCGGCGCGCTGTTCTTCGACTCCTGCCTGCCGGTCAAGGAGTTCGGAACGACGTGGCCGGAGGGGGTTCCGGTGCAGATCCACGGCAAGGAGAACGACGAGTTCTTCGAGGAGGACCTGCCGTCCGCCCGCGAACTCGTCGGCTCCGCCGCGCACGCGGAGTTGTTCGTCTATCCCGGCGACCAGCACCTCTTCGCCGACTCCTCGCTGGCCGCGTACGACCCGAAGGCTGCCGGAGTGCTCCTGGAGCGCGTGCGCTCCTTCCTCGCCTCGCTGTAGCCGGGCGGCTTGACGCCCGGATCTCCGCCTGCAACTCTGAAAGAACAGTTTCGAAAGAAATCCTTCAGAGTTTGGACGGACGGCTCATGGCGGAAGTGCCCCCGCAGTTGCCCCCGCGCAAGCGGATCGACGACGTCGAGCTGCTGCGCGCGCTCGCGCACCCGCTGCGCTCCGCGCTGGTGCACCACCTGATGGCAGTCGGCCCGTCGACCGCCAGCGAATGCGCCGACGCGGTCGGTTCGACGGCGTCGAACTGCAGCTGGCATCTGCGCAAACTGGCGGAGCACGGCCTGGTCGAGCGGGCTGAGGGCGGCGACGGGCGGGAGCGGCCGTGGCGGGCCTGCCAGGTCGGGCTGGTGCTCGGCCGCCCGGGCGGCGATCCGGCCCTCGCCGCGGCGCAGCTCGCGGTCACCGGCACGGAGCTGGCCGAGGAGCAGGAGCTCACCCAGCGGTACCTCGACACCGTCGAGCAACTGGACGAGGACTGGCGCGAGACCGGCGGATTCTTCTCCTACGGGCTGAACGCCACGCCCGAGGAAGTCAACGCGCTGACCAAGGCGATCGACGACCTGATCCGGCCGTACGTCAGCACCATCCGCAAGGACGCGCCCGCCGACGCCCGCGCGGTCTTCCTCGGGATGCGTGCCTTCCGCCGGATCGGGCACGACGGCAAACCGGCATGAGACGCCTGCTGGCGGCACCGGGATTCGCCCGGCTCTGGGTCTCCGCCTTCTTCGGCGAGACCGCCGAATGGATGCTGCAGGTCGCACTGCCGGTGTACCTGTTCGTGCGCACTGGTTCGGCGGTCACGACAGCGCTGAGCATCGTGCTCGGGCTGCTGCCCGCGGTGCTGCTGAGCCCGATCGCCGGGGTGGTCGCCGACCGGTGGGACCGCCGGGTCGTGCTGGCGGTGGTGTGCGCCGGGCAGGCGCTCGTGGTGCTGCCGTTGCTGATCGGCGCCGAACTTCCGGTCGCGGCGGTCTACGCGGTGATGGCGGGGCAAGCCGGACTGGCCTCGGTGTTCGAACCGGCGCGCAGTGCGCTGGTGCCGGAGCTGGTCGGCGTCGAGGACGTGACCTCGGCGAACGGGCTGATGAGCGTGAACGGCAGCGTCGCGCGCCTCGCGGGCGGCTGGGCCGGGGGAGCGTTGCTGGGATGGGGCGGGCTGGAGCGCGTGATCGTCGGCTACCTCGCCGCGCTCGCCGTGGCCGGGATGCTGCTCGCGTTCCCGTTCCGCCGGGTGCCGGTGCGGAAGACCGTGCCGGAGCAGACGGATTGGCTCGCCGGGGTCCGCGATCTGGCGGGGAGGCGGCTCCGGCCGACGAGTGTGTCGGCGCTGCTGACTTCGCTCGCGCAGGGCATGTTCCTGGTGCTGTTCGTGGTGTTCGTGCTCGACATCCTCCGCGGCAGCGAGGCCGACGCCGGACTGTTGCGCGGGGTGCAGGCGATCGGCGGGCTGGCTGCCGGGTTCGCGGTGGCGACGCTGGCCCGGCGGGTCGCGCCGGTGCTGTTGCAGGGCTGGGGTCTGGTCGCCGCCGGGCTGATGTCGGTGGCGATCTGGAACCTGCCGGGCGCGACGACGGTGCTCGGGGTGTACGTCGGGCTGTTCATGGCCGTCGGCGCGCCCGCCGTGGTGGCCGGCGCCGGGCTGCTGTCCCACGTCCAGGCGGAGACCGGCCCGGACCGGGCGGGACGGGTGCTGAGCACGGTGTACGCGCTGATGGCCGCGGGCACGGCGGCCGGTTCGCTGCTGGCCGGCGCGCTCGTCGCGGTGACCGGTCCGACAGTGCTGCTGAACGTGCAGGCAGGCCTTCACGTGAGCGCCGGGCTGGTCGTTCTGGGGTGGGGGAATGGGCGGTTCCGGCGTTCCCGGGCGCGGAAAGTCGTTACGGTGGAGGAGTGCCGTCTCTCTTCGCCACCAGCGACCTCCATGTGACCCACGAGGGCAACGGCCCGATCGTCGACGAGGTCGTGCCCGACGATCCCGGCGACTGGCTTCTCGTCGCCGGCGACGTCGCCGAGTCCGCCAAGGTCATCCGGGGGACGCTCGCGAAGCTGCGCGAGCGGTTCGCGAAGGTCGTGTGGGTCCCGGGCAACCACGAGCTGTGGACCACGCCGAACGACGAATGCCAGCTGCGCGGGCAGGCGCGGTACGAGTTCCTGGTGGAGCAGTGCCGCGAGATCGGCGTGCTCACGCCCGAGGACGAGTTCCCGGTATGGGACTTCGGCCCGGAGCCGCTGACGATCGCGCCGCTGTTCGTGTTCTACGACTACAGCTGGCGCACCCCGGCGACCGAGGGCAAGACCCGCGAAGAGGCGCTCGCGCACGCGCGCGAAATCGGCGTCGTGTGCACCGACGAGTACTACCTGCACCCGGATCCGTACGAATCGCGCGCGGCCTGGTGCGAGCAGCGGCTCAAGGTCAGCCGCGACCGGCTGGACGCGATCCCGGCCGGCCGCCGCACGATCCTGATGTCGCACTGGCCGCTGCACCGGCACCCGACGAATCCGTTGTACTATCCCGATTTCGCGCTCTGGTGCGGCACCACGCAGACCGAGGACTGGCACCTGCGCTATCGCGCCGAGCTTGCGGTGTACGGGCATTTGCACATCCCGCGCACGACGTCCGCGGACGGGGTGCGCTTCGAGGAGGTGTCGCTCGGCTATCCGCGGGAGTGGCGGAAGCGGCCCCGGGGCGCGGTTCCGGTGCGGAAGCTGCTCACCGCCTGAGCGCCGGGACGCGATCGGCGCGCTCGCGTCCCGACTGTGCTCAGATGCGGATCAGTCGAACGAGAGACGGCAGGCCGTCGCCGCGACCTGTGCGGGAACGTAGTCGCGGCGGAGGATCCAGTAGCAGTCCTCGAACGTGCTGGCGTCGCACGCGTCGTGCGCGAGCCAGGGCTCGATGTCGTACTCGCCCACCGCGTAATCCATGCAGGCGCCGAAACCATTCGCCGTCACCGGGGAAACCGGTGCCGCCGACGCTGTCGCCGCCGACGCGGTGATCGCGCCCGCCGCGAGCACTGCCGCCGCTAGAGCCTTGCCGAACATTCTCGTACCTCCTGGTCCGCGCGATGTCGCTCGCGCCAGACCAGTCAACGAGACGTGCTCGGGCAGGCACCAGAGCGGCACGGCGCGATCAGTCAACGGCGCAGGCGCCGTCATCCCGCCGGGCGGCCCAGGTCACTGTTCGTAGATCGGGAGCTACTGTGCGTTCCCTCTGCTGTGGCGCGAATTGCGCCGCTGTCCGGCAAGCCACAGCCCGTAAGGCTTGCCGACCGCGAACCGGTGCCGAGGAGCGCGATGCGCGACTCGCCGTCGGACCTGGGGTCTGGGCAGTCTTCGATCCCTGCCACTGTGAGTGACGGACAGGCTCGACTGGGCGGGTGCCAGGGCACTGTCGCCGACTGGAGCCAGCTCTCCGGTGCATCGCGGACGAGAAGCCTCTGCCAGCGGTTCGCGAGCGGGACCGCCGCGCGGTCAGCGGAGGCCGAACCCGCCGTCCTGCCCGGGCCGGCGGCGCCGCAGGTACCGCTCGAACTCGGCGGCGATCTTGTCGCCCGAGACCTCCTCCATGGTGAAGTCGGTCTCGGCGTCGCCGCGCTCCTCGAGGCTGCGCACGTATTCGCTGATTTCCTCGTCCTCGTCGGCCATCTCGCTGACCGTCTGCTGCCATTCCTCGGCCTGCTCGGGCAGCGCGCCGAGCGGGATCTCGACGTCGAGGACGTCCTCCAGCTTGTGCAGCAGCGCCAGCGTGGCCTTCGGCGACGGCGGGTGCGAGACGTAGTGCGGCACCGCGGCCCAGATCGACACCGCCGGGATGCCGGCCTGCACGCAGTAGTCCTGCAGGATCCCGACGATCCCGGTCGGGCCCTGGTAGTTGCTCACCTCGAGCCGGTACTTGCTCGCGGTGTCCTTGTCGTAGGCCGTCCCGGTCACCGGGACCGGGCGGGTGTGCGCGGTGTCGGCCAGCAGGGCGCCGAGCGCGACCACCATCGACACGTCGAGCTCCTGGACGTGCTCCACGATCTCCGCGCAGAACTTCCGCCAGCGCATGTTCGGCTCCGGGCCCTGCACCAGCACGAGGTCGCGGTCGAAGCCGTCGGGACGGCACACCGACAGCCGGGTGGTCGGCCATTCGACCCGCCGGGTGATGCCGTCGACCATCTTCACCGTGGGGCGGCTGACCTGGAAGTCGTAGTAGTCGTCCGGCTCGATCTCGGCCAGCGGCGTCGCGTCCCAGGTGAGCTGGAGGTGTTCGATCGCCTGACTGGCCGCGTCGCCCGCGTCGTTCCAGCCCTCGAAGGCCAGGATCATGATCGGGCGTTGGGCATCGGCGCGGTCCTGCTCCGGGTCGCCGGGCCGCGGGGTGTCGTCGACAGGCTCACTCACCTGACCAGCCTACGGCCTCCGCCACCTACGCTGCGCAGCGTGTCCGCCCCCGCGTGTCACGGAGCGGGTGTGGCCCCGCTCACGGCGGCCCGCGTGGGACGCTGGAGGCGAGCGCGCCCGGCCGGAGCGGCGCACCGGACAAGGAGAAACTGTGACTGCACCGTCCTCTTCGGACGGACTGGCGGCTGTCCTCTGGGACATGGACGGCACCCTCGTCGATTCCGAGAAACTGTGGGACGTCGCGCTGTACGAGGCCGCCGAGGCGCTCGGCGGCACGCTTTCGGAGGAAGTCCGGATGACGCTCGTGGGGTCCAACATGGACGCCACCGCCACCGTGCTGCTCGAGCAGACCGGCCGCCCGGTCACGCCGGAAGCGGTCGCGGAAACGGGGGAGTGGATCCGCCGCCGCACCGCCGGGCTGTTCGACGACGCGCTGCCCTGGCGTCCGGGCGCGCGCGAGGCGCTGGCCGCGGTCCGCGCCGCCGGGCTCAAGTCCGCGCTGGTCACCTCCACCGAACGCGCGCTGACCGAACTCGCGCTCGACACGATCGGGCGGGAATTCTTCGACGTCACGGTCTGCGGCGACGAGGTCGACGGCCAGAACAAACCCCTCCCGCGGCCGTACCTGAAGGCCGCCGAACTGCTCGGCGTGGCGCCGGGCCGGTGCGTCGCGGTCGAGGACTCGCCGCCGGGCGCGGAATCGGCCGAAAGCGCTGGCTGCACGGTGCTCGTCGTCCCCAACGACGTGGCCGTCCCGGACGGCCCGCGCCGGGTGTTCCGCACGTCGCTGGCCGGCGTCGGCGTGCCCGAACTGGCGGCGCTGCTGCCGTCGCTGTGACCTCGGCGGCATCCGGGTCACCCGGAACGGCGCGGACGAGCGCGGGATGAAAGGATCCGGCCTCGTGAAGACCTTCGATGAGCTGTTCGCGGAGCTTGCCGAGCGCGCGCGTACCCGTCCCGACGGGTCCGGCACCGTCGCCGCACTGGACGCCGGGGTGCACGCACAGGGCAAGAAGGTGCTCGAAGAGGCGGGCGAGGTGTGGATCGCCGCCGAGCACGAGTCCGACGACCGGCTGTCGGAAGAGATCTCGCAGCTGCTGTACCGGGTGCAGGTGCTCATGCTCGGCCGGGGAATCTCGACCGAGGACGTGTACCGCTACCTGTGACGCGCTCGCGCACCGGATACCGAGGAGAGACCGAAATGCTGCGTGTTGCCGTGCCGAACAAGGGAGCCCTCGCCGCCGCTTCGGCGGAGATGCTTTCTGAGGCGGGCTACCGCAAGCGACATGACGGCAAGGACCTGACCGTCCTCGACCCGGTCAACGAGGTCGAGTTCTTCTTCCTCCGCCCCAAGGACATCGCCATCTACGTCGGTTCCGGCGAGCTGGACCTCGGGATCACCGGGCGCGACCTCGCGCTCGACTCGGGGGCGCCGGTGGACGAGGTCCTCGCGCTCGGGTTCGGGGCGTCGACGTTCCGGTACGCGGCTCCTGCGGGACGCGACTGGAAACCGGCTGATCTGCACGGGAAGCGGCTCGCCACTTCGTATCCGCGGCTGGTCCGGGACGATCTCGCCCGGCACGGGGTCGAGGCCGAGGTGATCCGGCTCGACGGGGCGGTGGAGATTTCGATCCAGCTCGGGGTCGCGGACGCGATCGCGGACGTGGTCGAGTCCGGAAGGTCGTTGCGGCAGCACAATCTGGTGGCGTTCGGGGAGCCGATCTGCGCGTCTGAGGCGGTGCTGTTGCAGCGGGCCGGGAGCGAGGGGTCGCGGGCTAAGTCGCAGTTGGCGGCTCGGTTGCAGGGTGTGGTGTTCGCGCAGCATTACATGATGCTGGACTACGACTGCCCTCGGGAGATTCTGGAGCGGGCCATTTCGATCACGCCGGGGTTGGAGTCGCCTACTGTGGCGCCGCTGGCGGATGAGAAGTGGGTGGCGGTGCGGGCTATGGTGCCGCGCAAGGAAGTCAACCGGATCATGGACGAACTCGCCGAGACTGGGGCGAAGGCTGTGCTGGCGTCGGATATCAGGTCTTGCAGACTCTGATTGCGTCGGCTCCGCCGCCGCGGCGGGATCGCCTTTAAGCCGACGTTTGGGCGGAGCGGTGTGAGGGGCCTGGCGGCCTGTCACACCGCTCCGCCCAAACGTCGGCGCGATCCCGCGTTGCTGTTAAGTCTGATGTGGACAGTGCGTCGGGTCAGCGCGGGCGGTTTGGGCGTTTGGGCATTAGGTCGTAGAGCTTCTTGCGGGCGCCGTTGTCGTTGACGTTGCGGGCGACTGCGACCTCGGAGATGAAGTCCTCGAAGACGAACTCGTCGTCGGCGGGGACTTCGGTGGGGCCTGGGTTTTGGGCCAGGTAGCTGTCCAGGGTTTCGGCGATTTCCCGGAACGAGACTGCTTGGATGGTTTCCGGGGCGAAGGTGGTCACCGGGACGCCGTGGGCGGCGGCCTCGTTCATCACTACGCCCAGCGGGACGTGCGAGAGCATGGGGACGCCGAAGGAGTACATGTCCTGTAAGGCCGCGGCGGCGTAGTGCGAGATGGGGCGGCGGTAGAGCCCGGGCACGATGCCGAACCACGCGATGGGGGCGCGGCCGGTGGTTTGTTCCACGTAGCGGACCTGCTCCGACAGCAGGCGCAGCGCTCGGATGCTCGTTTTGTCCGGCTGGACCGGGACCAGGATGCCGTGCGAAGCCGCCAGGGCGTTGTTGGTCAGGACGTCCTGGGCCGGCGGGCAGTCGATGATCACGTGGTCGTAGTGGGCGAACTGGATCACCCTCGCCAGCTGCCAGCCGGGCACGCGGAACTGGTCCAGCCTGCGGATCAGGTCGAACATCCCCGGCGACGTCGGGATCACGTCGAACGCGCCGCCGCGGCCCAGGTTGCTGCGCGGATGCGGCACCGCCAGCTGCTCGATCGGGCCTTTCCACAGCTTCGTCAGCGCCTTCGCCAGGCTCGGCGCGTCCGCCGGGACCTCGTCCATGCCGAGCATCTCGGTGGTCGCGTGCCCCTGCGGGTCGAGGTCGACGAGCAGCACCCGCCTGCCGCGTTCGGCGAGGGCCGCGGCCGCGCCCACGCTCAGCGAGGTTTTGCCCACCCCGCCCTTCTGGTTGACCACCGAGGTGATCTGCATGCCGGAGCGCTCCCTTGTCGGTCGTTCCGCGAAGGCTATCGGACTCGTGCGCCGCAGCGCGCTCATCCGCCCCCGGCCTGTCGCGGACGCACCAGCAAAGCCTGCGCGCCAGTGCCGACCGGACCGGAACGATCGTGCAGCGTACTGGTCGCGGTGCCGACGCCGTGCGGCCCGACCAGCGTCACCGCGTCGAGGCCGATCCACTCGCCCTCGGGGATCCGCCGCAGGTGCACGGTCAGTTCCGAGTTGATGAACCACCACTGCCCCGTCGGCAGGAAATGCGACACCCCGTTGCCGGAGTCGGCGATGGCGAACAGCCGCTGCAGGCCGGTCGGTTCCTCGCCGTCGACCAGCGGATACCGCTGCCGTCCCCACACCGCGGCCGGGCCCGGAGCGGAAATCGCGCCGCGGACCGAACGCCATTCGATCGCGTGCAGGTAGCCGCCCTGCCAGTCGTCCGGGAAGGCAGCCTCGCTGCCGGCGTCGGCCGCGGGCAGCAGCGGTCCGCCGTCCGTGGCGATTTCGGCGGTGTCCGACGTCGCGATCCGCCACCCCGACGCCCGCGCGACCGTGCGGCCGTTTGCGGACAGCTCGGACTGGACCAATTCGACCGTCCGGCCCGGCCGCTCGATCCACGACCGCTGCTCCAGCTGGCCCACCGGAGCCGGGCCGAGGATCTCGACCGTCACCCGCGCCAGCTGCGCCGGATGCTTCGACTCCAGCCGTTCGAGCCCGCGCACCAGCAGCGCCGACGGCGGACCGAAATGCTGCGCCCCCGGATTCCACGGGCCGGTGGTGTGTTCGGTCGCCTCGTACCGCTCGTCGCCGAGCGGGAGGAAGAACGCGTCGCCCATCAGTCGGCCCGGTCCAATACCGTCTCCTCGCCCGGATCAGGCTCCGGCCAGCCCGGATACTCCGGCGGCGTGCCGCCGAACTCCGGGCAATGCGCCTGGTGGTCGCACCAGGAGCACAGCTTTCCCTTGTTCGGCCGGAAATCGCCGGTCTTGCCCGCCTTCAGGATGGCCTGCCAGATCGCTTCCAGAGTGCGCTCGAACCGGACCAGTTCGGCCTCGTCCGGCGTGTAGGCCAGCGACTGGCCGTCGGTGAGGTACATCAGCTTCAGCTGCCGCGGGACGACCCCGCGCAACCGCCACAGCACCAACGCGTAGAACTTCATCTGGAACAAGGCCTTCGCCTCGCCGATTTCCCGCGGGGCGGCCCCGGTTTTGTAGTCCACGACCCGGATTTCGCCGGTCGGCGCGACATCCACCCGGTCGATGTACCCGCGCAGCAGCACGCCCGAGCCCAGCTCGATCTCGACGTGCAGCTCGCACGCCTCCGGTTCCAGCCTGCGCGGATCTTCCAGCTCGAAGTACGAGTCGAGCAGTTTTTCGGCTGAAGCCAGCCATTTGTCGGTCTCGCCGGGTTCGCCGTCCGCGAACAGCTCTGTCCACTCCGGACTGTCGCTGGACAGCTCAGTCCACGTCGGCGCGAGCAGCTCTTTCGCGCGCGGAGCGACGCGTTCGGCGGCGGGAAGGGCGAAAAGCCGCTCCAGCACAGCGTGGACGAGCGTGCCGCGCAGCTGCGCCCGGGTGGGCACCTCCGGCAGACGATCGACCGCGCGGAACCGATAGAGCAGCGGGCACTGCTTGAAGTCGCTCGCCCTGGACGGCGACAGCGCAGGCCGCCTCCTGGCGGGCGCGCCGGCCTCGGGAGGGGTGGTGACCGTGGCGGTGTCGGACATGGGGCAGAGCGTAACCCTGGGGTACGACAATTGTGCGGGCCGTGGGGCGGCGGGGTGTTGGAGGGCAGGGTTGAGGCGGGGGTCGGGCGGGGTGGTGTTTGAGTGGGGTGTCGGTGCGCGCTGGGTGGTGAGGCGGGGGTGTTCGGGGTGGGGAGGCCGGATGGGGTGACGCCGGAGGGGGCTGGGTGGCTGCCTGGCGGGTTTCGGCTGGGGAAGCACTCCCATTCCAGCGGGCAGCTGGTGTATGCGGCTCGCGGGGCGTTCGCTACGACCACTGAGTGGGGGACGTGGGTGGCGCCTGCGGATCGGGTTGTCTGGACGCCGCCGGGGGTTGAGCATTCGCACCGGTTTTACGGGCGGACCGACACCCGGATTCTCGCGGTGCCGGCGGAGGAGTGCGGAGGGTTGGCGCGGGAACCCCGCGTGTTCGCGGTTTCGCCGTTGCTGCGGGCGGGGATTCTGGCGTTGACCGGAGACAGCGCGCGGTCCGCGGAGGCGGCTCGGCGGGTTCGGGCGGTGGTGCTCGACGAGCTGGGAAAGACGCCGGGGGAGTCGCTGCGTCTTCCGGAGCCGCGAGACGACCGGCTGCGGGCCGTCAGCGAGTTGCTGCACGAGGATCCGGGGCGGGAAGAGACCCTGGCCGAGCTGGGGCGGGCGGCCGGGGCGAGCGAGCGGACTCTCAGCAGGCTGTTCCATGCCGACGTGGGCATGAGTTTTCAGCGGTGGCGGACGGTGCTGCGGATCCATCACGCGTTGTTCCAGCTGGCCGAGGGGGTGTCGGTGACGGATACGGCGATCGCTTGCGGGTGGTCGAATCCGTCGGCGTTCATCGGGGCGTTCACGGCGCTCGTCGGGCAGACGCCGGGGCGGTACCAGGCCGAGTTGCGCGGACGCGGCGAGTAGCGGGGCAGGTTGGCGGGTTTTCGTTACCGGGCGCCCGGTGATCGGTGGCGGCGAATCGGGGGACGGGAAGAGAGTGGTGATCATCCAGTCCACCAGCCGGTCCGATGGCCGGCGAAAGCTCTTTCCGGGGAACAGACATGACACAGGCAGACGAGAAAACCACGGTGGTCGTCGTGGGCGGCGGAGTCGCCGGGCTGGCGCTCGGCACGTTTCTCCTTCGCGGCGGGATTCCTTGCGTCGTCTTGGAAAAGCGCAGCCGGGAGTACGTCGAGCAGCGGCAGAGAGCCGGATCTCTCGACGGGCGCGGCGTGCGGATGCTGCGCGAGTGGGGAGCGGGCGAAGCGGTCGAGGAGCATGGCGACGGGTCGTCCGGCCTCGCGCTCCCGCTGATCCTCCACGGCGAGGAACGCGTGTGGCGGACGGAGCCCGACGAGCACGGTCCGGGAGCGTTTGTTCCGCAGCAGGTTCTCGTCCGGAACCTCATCCGGATCTTCCTGCGCGACGGCGGCGACCTCCGGTTCGGGGCGGAGGACGTCGAGCTGGAAGACCTCGGCACGGACCGTCCCCGGGTGCGTTACGGGGACAAGACGATCAGCTGCGAGTTCGTCGCCGGGGCCGACGGGTTCCACGGGGTCAGCAGGACGGCGATTCCGGACGGATTCCTCGCCTGCCACAGCCACGAGTTCGGCTACGCCTGGCTGTCCGTGCTGGCCGGCGTGCCCGCCGATCCGCTCGCGGTGATGGCAGTGCACTCCCGGGGCTTCGCCGCGCAGATCACCCGCGGCCCGAACGCGAGCCGGGTCTACTTGCAGTGTCCGGTCGACGACACCGTCGCCGCGTGGCCGGACGAGCGCGTGTGGGACGAACTCGGCATCCGGTTCGGCAAGCCGGTGCCGCGAGGGCCGATCGCCGCCAAACAGGTCGTGCCGCTGCGCGGGGCGGTGTTCAGCCCGATGCGCTACGGCAGGCTGTGCCTTCTCGGGGACGCGGCGCACCTGATCTCCCCGATGAGCGCGGAGGGGATGAGCCTCGCGCTGCACGACGCCGAGGCGCTCGCCCGCGCGGTCGTTCATCAGGTCGGGAAGGACGATCCGAGCTTGCTGGACAGCTACTCGGACACCTGCCTGGCGCACGTCTGGGAGCGGCAGGCGGCCGCGGTCTGGATGACCGACGCGATGCACGATTCCGGCGACGCCTCGTATCGCGGGGAGTTCCGCAAGCAGGTCGCGCTGGCGAACCTGGAAAACCTCGTCCAGCCGCGCACGCCGGTATCCGCCTGAACCCGGGCTGAGGCCGTGAAGGGCTCCTCGGCGAGAGAGGAGCCCTTCACGGACGCCGGGCCGGACCTGGGCGAGACCGACACCACCCGTCCGGGGCGACCGGGTCACCGGCTTCCCACACGCCGACCCCTACGCTGTCCGGCATGGCCGCGACCAGTCAGCACGGTGCCGGGCCCGCCCGGCGCGCCGGCGGGGACGGCGGCCTGCTGCTGTTCCGGGTCGGCGGGGTGCCCGTTTTGCTTGCCCCGTCGTGGTGGATCGGATCGCTGATCATCGTGGTGCTCTACGCGCCGCTGGTCGGACGGCTGCTGCCGGACGTTTCGACGCCGACCTCCTGGCTGCTCGCCGCCGCGTTCGCGGTGCTGCTCGGGCTTTCCGTGCTGGCGCACGAACTCGGGCACTGTCTTGTCGCGCTGCGGCTCGGGATTCCGGTCCGGCGGCTGCGGCTCTTCCTCCTCGGCGGACTGTCCGAAGTGGCCCGTACGCCCCGACGGCCCGGCCAGGAAGGTCTCGTCGCCGCGGCCGGGCCCGCGGTTTCGCTGGTGCTGGGCGGATTCTGCTCGCTGCTGCTGTTCGCGGTCCCGCCGGACGGCGCGGTGTGGCTGCTGGTCGCCGAGTGCGCGGTGGCGAACTTCGCGGTCGGGTTGTTCAATCTCCTGCCGGGATTGCCGCTGGACGGCGGACGGCTCGTGCGCGCCGGGGTCTGGGCGATGACCGGGTTGCGGGCCAAGGGAACGAAGGCCGCGGTCGCCGGCGGCGCGCTGGTCGCGACCGGGCTGATCGTCTGGGCGTTGCTCGGCTTGGCGATGCAGAGCCCGGACCGCTGGCTGCGGCTCGGAGTGTGCGTCGTGACGGCGTGGTTCGTGATCCTCGGCGCGCGGTCCGAGCTGGCCGCCGAAGCCCGGCGCGGCTGGCCCGCCGGGCTGGAACTGTCCGATTTGGTGCGTCCGGTGCTGCAGCTGCCCGCGGAAAGCCCGGTCTCCGACGCCTTGGCCGCGTCGGCGGGACGGGGCGTCGTGCTCGTCCGCGCGGACGGTGTCGCGGCGGGGTTGCTGGACGAGCAAGCCGCGCAGCAGCTGGCGAGCATCAGTCCGCACGCGCCCGCCGAACAAGCCGCGGAGCCGATCCGCGCGGAGACCGTGCTGCTGGCCTCGGAACCGGGGGAGGAGATCGCCGAGCGCGTGCGGGAGACGCCTGCCTGGCAGTTCCTCGTGGTCGACGACGAAGGCCGTCCCGCCGGAGTGCTGCGCCGGGAGGACCTGCGGACCGCGCTGATGCAGGGCCGTCGCGCTCAGTGAGGCACCCGCGCACGACGCGCGCGGGACGACCTGCGAGGATTCGACGTCGGCGTTCCGGGTTTGCAGTGGAGGAAGAAGTTGTCGGTCAGCGGACCGTTTCGTGCAGGTGACCGGGTTCAGCTGACGGACTCGAAAGGCAGGCACTACACCCTCACGCTCGCCGACGGCGGCGAGTACCACACGCATCGCGGCGCCCTCGCGCACGACGACCTCATCGGCCGTCCCGAGGGCAGCGTGGTCACTTCGGCGGGCGGCAGCACGTATCTCGCGCTGCGGCCGCTGCTGCCGGACTACGTGCTTTCGATGCCGCGCGGCGCGCAGGTCATCTACCCCAAGGACGCCGCGCAGATCGTGATGTGGGGCGACATCTTCCCGGGCGCGCGCGTCCTCGAAGCCGGTGCCGGTTCGGGCGCGCTCACTTGCTCGCTGCTGCGCGCGGTCGGTCCGGCGGGACAGGTGTTCTCGTACGAGATCCGCGACGACCACGCGGAGCACGCCGAGCGCAACGTCGAGAAGTTCTTCGGCGAGAAGCCGGACAACTGGACGCTCACCGTCGCCGATCTGGCCACGCACACCGGCGAGGTCGACCGGGTCGTGCTGGACATGCTCGCGCCCTGGGACCAGCTCCCGAACGTCGCCGCGCACCTGGTGCCCGGCGGGGTGCTGACGGTCTACGTCGCCACCGTCACCCAGCTGTCCCGCGTCACGGAATCGCTGCGGGAACAGCAGTGCTGGACCGAGCCGGAGTCGTGGGAGACGCTGATGCGGCCTTGGCACGTGGTCGGCCTCGCGGTGCGGCCGGACCACCGGATGGTCGCGCACACCGCTTTCCTGCTCACCGCACGCCGTCTCGCGGACGGCACGGTCTCGCCGCGGGTTTCACGACGGCCCAGCAAGGGCAAAGGCTAACCAGGGACGCACCAACGGCCGTTCTCGCGTCGCAGCGGGAACGGCGTGCTTTTGTGCCCACCGGTGCCTTCGACCCGGACGGTCACGGTGGCGTCGTCGCCCGCGATCACCGGCGGTCCGGCGAGCGAGACGCGAAGCGGGCCTGCGGCGTCCCATTTGGCTTGGAGTTCCTTCAACGCCGCCGCAGTTTGCGGTTTGCACGTGAGAGTGCCGAATTCGGCGGAGTCGGCGCGCGTGATCGCCTCGACGAGAGTGCGCGCGAGCGCGGCTATCGCGGCCTGATCCGCCGCAGGCGCGGGAAGAGCGGATGTGCTGCCGCGCGGCGGAGGCGGAGGAACGGGAGGGTCCGTTGTGGTGCGGGCGGGCCCCGGCAGGCCGATCAAGACCAGGCCGAGGACACCGCCCGCGACAACGGCTGCGAGCAGGACGAGTGCCGTGCTGAGCCGGCGTCTCACCTAGTGGTCCGTGCTGACCTTCCCGAGGCACCAGGCCCCGCCCTGGCGCAGGGCGGTGAGGGTGCCGTCGGCGGTCTTCGTGGACGTCGTGACGTGGTACTTCACCGTGGCCTGGTCGCCGCTTTCCTGCGGGCTGCTGGTCAGCTCGAAGTGGATGCCCGAGGGCATCTTGTCGGTCGGCTTCTGGCCCTTGGTGAGGCTGGTGCAGAGCATCGAGTACAGCCCGTCGGTGTCGGAGCTGTTGTAGGCGGCGGAAGCGGCCTCGAACAGCTCGCCCGACGTCGCCTTCGCGCCGGACGCGGCCGGGTAGTTGCCGCTGCTCGAACCCGACGAGGACGAACTCGACGGGGACGACGACGAGCTGCCGCTGGACGGCGGGCCCGCGACCGGGGCCGAGGACGACGCGGGCGGGGCCGCGGTCTTGTCGTCCTTGCTGTCGCCGGTGAGCCAGATGACCAGGCCGGTCGCGCCGCCGAGGACGACCACCGCGGCGACCGCGATGCCGACGATCAGGCCGGTCTTCTTCTTTTTCGGCGGCTCCTCGCCGAAACCGCCGAACTGGCCTCCCGGCTGCTGTCCGAACGGCCCGCCGGGCTGCTGACCGGGCTGCTGTCCGAACTGTCCGAACTGGTCCGGCTGCTGGCCGTACTGCTGGGGACTGCCCGGCTGCTGGTATCCGCCCTGGTAGGGGCCTTGACCGGGGCCGGGCGCGGAGGGGAATCCGCCGGACTGCGGGCCCTGCGGCGGCTGCCCGCCCTGGTTCCATCCGCCCTGCTGAGGCTGCCCGTACGGCTGCTGGCCGCCGGGCTGCTGCCCGTACGGGTTCGGCTGCTGTCCGTAGCCGCCGGGCTGCTGCGGCGGATAAGTCATCTCGGTTCCCCCTGCCGTGCGAACGAAAGTCCTGGCCACGAGCGGATCGCGGCCACCCGGGGATGCTAGCCAGCCGCGCTGCTTTCCGCGCAGCCAACCCGCAAGTCGGGTTCGCGGGACGCGCGGCGGGGCGTCCGCGGCGCGCTCAGTTCCGCGTTGCGGAAACTCGCGCGGAGCGGATTCCGGTCCGCGGCACCGAATCGGCCGCTTGCGCTGCGGTCGCGGCCGTGCTGGCCGGAAGAAAAAGCGCGACGCGCCGGTCTTGTGATGCGGAAAGGCCTTTTCTTGTCGGTGATCGCCGGTACCGTGGAATGAAAAGCACTCCGAGGAGGTGCCCGATGCATCATGACCTTCCCGGAGGTCGGCGCGAGGAGGCCGACCCTTCAGCAACCGGCGGAGCAGGGCAGACATCAGAGGAACAAGCCCGGCAGATCCGTTTTCTCGAGGAAGAAGTGGCGCTGCTGCGCCGCAGGCTCACCGATTCTCCGCGACAGAACCGCGTTCTCGAACAACGTCTCGCCGAGGCGTCGGAACGGGTGAGTCAGCTCACCGAGCGGAACACGAAACTCGTCGAAACCCTGCGCGAGGCGCGGGGTCAGCTGCTCGCCCTCCGCGAAGAGGTCGACCGGCTGGCCCAGCCGCCGAGCGGCTACGGGGTGTTCGTCGAGGCCTACGAGGACAACACGGTGGACGTCTACACCGCGGGGCGCAAGATGCGCGTCTCGGTGTCGCCCGCGGTGGAGGTCTCGTCGCTGCGGCGCGGGCAGGCGTTGCGGCTCAACGAGGCGCTCACGGTCGTCGAAGGCGGCGATTTCGAGCGCACCGGCGAGGTGTGCGCGCTGCGCGAAGTGCTCGCACCGGACGTCGAGGGCGGCGCCACGCGCGCTCTCGTGGTCGGCCACGCGGACGAGGAGCGGGTCGTCCTGCTTTCCGGTCCGCTCGCCGAGCAGCCGCTCAAACCGGGCGATTCGCTCCTGGTGGACTCCAAGGCCGGCTACGCCTACGAGCGGGTGCCGAAGGCGGAGGTCGAGGATCTCGTGCTGGAGGAGGTGCCGGACGTCCGCTACGAGGACATCGGCGGCCTGACCCGGCAGATCGAGCAGATCCGCGACGCGGTGGAGCTGCCGTTCCTGCACGCGGACCTGTACGAGCAGTACCAGCTGCGCCCGCCCAAGGGCGTGCTGCTCTACGGCCCTCCGGGATGCGGGAAGACGCTCATCGCGAAGGCGGTGGCGAACTCGCTGGCCAAGAAGGTCGCCGAGGCTCGCGGGGACCAGGCGGACGGCAAGTCCTACTTCCTCAACATCAAGGGCCCGGAGCTGCTGAACAAGTTCGTCGGCGAGACCGAGCGGTCGATCCGGCTGATCTTCCAGCGGGCGCGGGAAAAGGCCTCCGAGGGCACCCCGGTCATCGTGTTCTTCGACGAGATGGACTCGATCTTCCGCACCCGCGGCTCGGGCGTGTCCTCCGACGTGGAGACCACGATCGTGCCGCAGCTGCTGTCGGAGATCGACGGCGTCGAGGGGCTGGAGAACGTCATCGTCATCGGCGCCTCCAACCGCGAGGACATGATCGACCCGGCGATCCTGCGGCCGGGCCGGCTCGACGTGAAGATCAAGATCGAGCGTCCGGACGCCGAAGGCGCGAAGGACATCTTCTCGAAGTACCTGGCCGAGGGCCTGCCGATCCACGCCGACGACCTGGCGGAGTTCGGCGGGGACCAGAAGGCGACGTTCGACGCGATGATCCAGCACACCGTCGAGCGGATGTACGAGGAGAGCGACGAGAACCGGTTCCTGGAGGTCACCTACGCCAACGGGGACAAGGAAGTCCTGTACTTCCGCGACTTCAACTCGGGCGCGATGATCCAGAACATCGTGGACCGGGCGAAGAAGTCGGCGATCAAGTCGGTGCTGGAGACCCAGCAGCCCGGCCTGCGCGTGCAGCACCTGCTGGACGCGATCGTCGACGAGTTCGCGGAGAACGAGGACCTGCCCAACACCACCAACCCGGACGACTGGGCCCGGATCTCCGGCAAGAAGGGCGAGCGGATCGTCTACATCCGCACGCTCGTCACCGGCAAGAACCAGGAATCGGGGCGGGCGATCGACACCGCCACGAACACCGGTCAGTACCTGTAGCGCACCGCGAACCTGTGGGGCCGCCGGATCGTCTCCGGCGGCCCCACAGGCCGTTTCAGACCCGTTCCAGGACCGGTTGGCGCGCCCGGGAAAGCCGCCCGTGCGACGCCAGGATCCCGAGCACGACGAGCAGCGCGCCGACGGGTTCGTTCCAGTGCACCGGCTCGTCGAGGACCAGCACGCCGAGCAGAACGCCGACCACTGGAGTGAGGTAGGTCACAGCGGACGCGTTGGCGGCGCCCCAGGCGGTCGCGATGGCGGTGTTCCAGGTGTAGGCCACGCCGGTGCCGAGCACGCCGAGCGCGAGCATGGACAGGACCACGGCGAGGTTCAGGTGCACCGGCTGCGCTGCGATCGCCGGCGTCGCGGCCAGGAGAATGACGGTGGCGAAACCGGTTTGCCCGAACGCGACCACGACCGGGTCGGGATTGCGCGGCGACACGAACTTCCGCAAATACACGAAAGCCATGCCGTAGCAGGTGGTCGCGCCGAGGCAGGCGAGCTGGGCCAGTACTTCGTGGCTGAGGTCGATCCCGCGCCAGGCGCCGACCAGCGTGAGCACGCCGGCGAAACCGATCAGCAGCCCGGCGGTTTTCGGGCGCGTAAGCCGCTCGGCGGGCAGCGCGGCCGCGGCGAACAGCATGGTCAGCAGGGGAGTGGTGGCGTTGAAGATGCTGGCGAGCCCGGAGGCCACGTACTGTTCGGCCCACGAGTACAGCAGGAACGGGCCGACGCAGAACAGCAGTGAAACCACCGCGAGATGCGCCCACAAGGCGGGGTCGCGGGGGAGCGATCGCCTGCGCAGCACCAGGAACGCACCGAGTGTCAACGCGCCCAGCGCGACGCGGGCAAGCGCGACTTGAGCCGGCGACAGCCCCTCCAGGCCCACCTTGATGAACAGAAAACTCGCGCCCCACACGACGGCGAGCGCGACGAACCGGGCGGCAATGCCGAACTTCACTGAACCTCCGAAACGACTGGCGGACTGCTGCGGCCAGTCAACGTCCGCGCCACGCCCGGAGTCCAGCGGGATTCGGTCACTGCGCTCGACGTCAGTGTATAACGCCCTATACTGCGCCGCGTGAGCACAGACAACGCCCGCCCGCGCCCGCCGATCACCGAAGCCGACGTACTGGCCTGGCTCGAGACGACCGCCGCCGCCGTCCAAGCGGGGGAGTTGAACGCGAACGACCTCATCGACCTCCTGGGGGAGCTGCGCCGCGCGTCCGCCGCCTGCGCCGACGCCTCCGACTGGGCGCTCCTCGCCGCCCGCGAGGAAGGAGCCAGCCTCCGCCAGATCGCCCCCGTCTTCGGCAAAGGCTACGTCCGGGCACCCGCCGCCCGCCTCGAAAAACTCCACCGCCAAGCCCAAAACTCCGGCCAATGGCTCGCTATCCTCCGGCACAAACAAAGTGTATAACGACCTATACATTTGGCGATGGGAAAACGTTCCACGTCGCCTCGCCTAAACTCGCCCGACCATTCCCGAATACGGCTCAAGACAAGGAGATCCCGATGGACCGCATCGCGGTGGGGCTGGCCGCGCTCGGCCGTCCGGCATATATCAATCTGGGGCGGGACTTGCCCGAGGTGCGCGACGTTCCGTCGATGCGGGCGGCGACCCACGAGGTGCTCGACGCCGCTTACGCCGCGGGTGTCCGGTGGGTCGACGTCGCTCGGTCTTACGGCCGTTCGGAGGAGTTTCTCGGCGGCTGGTTGGCCGAACGCGGGCACCGGGACGTGACTGTGTCCAGCAAATGGGGCTACCGCTACGTGGGCGAGTGGCGGCTCGACGCGGACGTCCACGAGGTCAAGGAACACACGCTGCCGCGGTTCCGCGAGCAATGGGCGCAGACGCGGGAACTCTTGTCCGGCCACGTGGATCTGTACCAGGTGCATTCGCTCACTGTGGACAGTCCGCTTTTCACTGATCCGGCGCTGATCGACGCGCTGGCCGGGCTTTCCGGCTCCGGCGTCGAGGTCGGGTTCTCGACCTCCGGACCGGCGCAGGCGGACGTGGTGCGCCGGGCGTTCGAGCTGGAATCGGCCGGACAGCCGGTGTTCTCGTCGGTTCAGTCCACTTGGAACGTGTTCGAGCCGTCGGTCGGCCCCGCACTGGCGGAGGCGCGCGCGAGCGGGAAGCGAGTGCTGGTCAAGGAAACTCTCGCGAACGGACGGCTGGCGGTGGAAGCCCCGGAGCCGCTGCGGCGGATCGCCGAGGCGCATGGCGTCGGCCCGGACGCGATCGCCGTCGCGGCGGTGCTCGGGCAGGAGTGGGCTCCGGTGGCGGTGCTGGGTCCGTCGAGCCCGGCGCAGCTGGCCGCGAACCTCGCCGCGGCGCAAGTGCGGCTCAGCGAGGAAGACCGCTCTGTGCTGGGAAAACTGGCGCAGGACGCGCGCGAATACTGGGCGCATCGATCCCACCTCGGGTGGAGCTGAGCGACTGCATTACCCTCGGGCCCAGCATTGGCCCGGGGCGGACGGGCAACACTGAGCGCGGAGGGGCAACGTGCGTCGTCGGCAGGTGCCAGCAGTCGCTGTGCTGGTCGGGCTGGGCGCGCTGGCCGGGCTCGCCGGATGCGGCAACCGGCCCAACAATCTCGAGACCTACTACGACGATCCGGCTCCGGACACGAGCGCTCCGGTGGCTCCGCCGGTGTCGCGGGCGGTCGAGCCGCCGGTGGTTTCTTCCTCGGCGGCACCGGATCCGCGGCGTGCGGAGGCGGCGCTGCTGTCCGATTCGGACGTTGCCGAGGAGGGTGTGACGCCGGGGGCGGGGCGGGTTTCCGGGTGTTTGAGCGGGTTGGCTGCCGGGGAGCGGAAGTCGGTGAGCTGGGTTTATCCCAGCGGGTCGGCGTTGACGCATCAGGTCACGGTGTATGCGGGCCGGTCTGGCGAGGATGTCGTGGCGGGGGCGCATTGCGCTGGGGTTGAGGTGTCGTTGCCGCCGCAGCCTGGGGGTGTCGTGCAGCGGGCTTGGTGCGAGGGCTCGACTTGTGCGGTGTTGGTGGGCAAGGGGAATGTTGTGTCGGCGTTGAGTGTGGCGGCTAGTACGCCGGCGCGGGCGCAGGATGCGGCTAAGCGGTTGCTGCCCAAGGTGGCGGCGAAGGTTGCTGGTCAGTCGTGAGTGTGTTTGGTGGTGCGGCAGGACTGTGTTTGATGGCGTCGGCTTCGCCGTCGCGGGCGGGATCGCCTTTAGGTCGGCGTGGGGGGGGGGGGGGAGGGTAGGCAGGGGGGAGGGGGGAGGACGGAGTCTCCAACAACCCAAAAAG
>NZ_JBVKDT010000014.1:33383-60894 GCF_055633655.1 Amycolatopsis sp. NPDC114503
GCCAGCGCGCCCGGCCCGGGGGGCCGTGCACGCTGGCCCTCGACACGCCGACGCGATCCCGCGGTTCGGTCCGGTCGGAAGACTGGCTGGCGGGTTAGCCGTAGCGGTGGAACCACTCTTGGATGCCGGCGCGGCCGTCGGGGATGAACGGCAGTGGGGGGTCGGGAGTGAAGACCCAGGTGCGGAGTTCATCTAGGGGGAGCCAGTGGCCTTCTACGATTTCTTCTGGCTGGTGGCGGATGGGGCCGTCCCAGCGGGCTTCGTAGGCGAAGTTGTGGCAGTGGATCGTGCCTTGGTCGTAGATTTTGGTGAAGAGGGGTTTTAGTTCCACTCCGTGGACGCCTAGTTCTTCGGCCAGTTCTCGGCGGGCGCAGTCTGCGGGGGTTTCGCCTGCGGCTACTACTCCGCCTGCCCAGCAGTCCCAGGTGGAGGGGAAAGTGTCCTTGTCCGCGGTGCGGAGGTGCACGTAGACCTTGCGGCCGTCGCCCGATCGGACGAGGACTACGCCGGCGGCGTGCCAGAGGCCTTCCGCTCGGACCCGGGAGCGGAGTGCTTCGCCCGCGGGGCGGCCTGCGTCGTCATAGAGGGCAACGAGTTCGTCACTGCCTGGCATGGGGGCATCGTCGCACGCGTCGAACCCGTAGGGTGGTGGGCATGCGTCGGATCATGGGAACCGAAGTCGAGTACGGCATCGCCGTGCCCGGGGACGCCACGGCGAACCCGGTGCTCACCTCGACTCAGGTGGTGCTGGCCTACGCCGCGGCTGCGGACATCCCGAGGGCGCGCCGGGCGCGCTGGGACTACGAGGTGGAGTCGCCGTTGCGCGACGCGCGCGGGTTCGACCTGACCGGTCCGGGCGGGCCGGGGCACGACCCGGACGTCGAGGACCTCGGCGCGGCGAACGTCATCCTCACCAACGGTGCGCGGTTGTACGTGGACCATGCGCATCCGGAGTATTCGGCGCCGGAGGTCACGAACGCGCGGGATGCCGTCATCTGGGACAAAGCGGGCGAGCGGGTGATGGAGGAGGCCGCGTTGAAGGCGGCCACCGTGCCGGGGCAGCCGCCGTTGCAGCTGTACAAGAACAACGTGGACGGCAAGGGCGCGAGCTACGGCACGCACGAGAACTACCTGATGCAGCGGTCGACGCCGTTCACCGCGGTGATCGGCGGGCTGACGCCGTTCTTCGCGTCGCGGCAGGTGATGTGCGGTTCGGGCCGGGTGGGGATCGGGCAGCAGAGCGAGGAGGCGGGTTTCCAGCTTTCGCAGCGCTCGGACTACATCGAGGTCGAGGTCGGGCTGGAGACGACGCTCAAGCGCGGGATCATCAACACGCGCGACGAGCCGCACGCGGACGCGGACAAGTACCGGCGGCTGCACGTGATCATCGGGGACGCGAACCTGTCGGAGTACTCGACGTATCTGAAGGTCGGGACGACGGCGCTGGTGCTGGACCTGATCGAGGCCGGCGTGCGGTTCGACGACCTGAAGCTGGACGAGCCGGTGCGGGCGGTGCACAAGATCAGCCACGACCCGACGCTGAAGACGAAGGTCGAACTCGCGAACGGGAAGAAGTTCACCGGGCTGGACCTGCAGTTCGCCTATCACGAGCTGGCGTCGGCGAACCTCGAGCGCACGGGCGCGGACGAGGCGTCGAAGGAAGTCCTGCGGGTGTGGGGCGAGATCCTGGACGCGCTGGCGCGGGATCCGCAGGAGTGCGCGGACCGGCTGGACTGGCCGGCGAAGCTGCGGCTGCTGGAGGGGTACCGGGAGCGGGACCAGCTGGCGTGGGGCGCGCCGCGGCTGCGGCTGGTGGACCTGCAGTATTCGGACGTCCGGCTGGGCAAGGGCCTGTACAACCGGCTGGTCACGCGGGGTTCGATGAAGCGGCTGGTCACCGAGGAGGAGGTGCAGGCGGCGATCACGACTCCGCCGTCGGACACGCGCGCCTACTTCCGGGGCCGGGCGCTGGAGAAGTACGCGTCGTCGATCGCGGCGGCCTCGTGGGATTCGGTGATTTTCGACGTGGGCCGGGAGTCGCTGGTGCGGATCCCGACGCTGGAGCCGCTGCGGGGGACGAAGGCGCACGTCGGGAAGCTGCTGGACGCGGCGGCGACGGCGGAGGAGCTGGTGGAGGCGATCACCGGTTCGGACTAGCGCGATCCCGGCGTTTCGGGCCGGTTGAAGGCCCTTTTCGTCGGTACCGCTGGGTAGGCTAGGGAACATCGGCCAGACCGGGAGGCGAGATGGCGCAGGAGAAGATCGAGAAGCACGGCGGCGGCGATTCCGACGAGGAGTTCGACGACGCCGGCGGGGCGGGCCAGGAGCGGCGGGAGAAGCTCGGCGAGGACGTGGACACGATCCTCGACGAGATCGACGACGTGCTGGAGGAGAACGCCGAGGACTTCGTCCGCGCTTACGTGCAGAAGGGCGGCGAGTAGCCGTCTGCCCGTCGCGGCCGTCCCGGATGCGGGGCGGTGCGGCGGGCGCGCTGGGCCGGAGGTTTCGCGCGGCGGCGCCGGGGGCAGGTTTGCCGGTGGCGTTGCCGGGCACGGGATAGATGGGAACCGAGAGCACGTATGGACAACACCTCCTCTGGGGCGGGTTTTTCCGGGCCCGGACTGCCGTCGGCCTACTTTTCGCCGACGACGTCGTCGTTCGCGGATTTCGTGCGCGCGACCGCGCCGGAGCTGCTGCCCGCGCGGCGGGTGCCCGCGGGCGCGGGTGAGCTGAACGCGCCGCACGGCACGACGATCGTCGCGGTCGCGTTCGCCGGCGGGGTGCTGATCGCCGGGGACCGGCGGGCGACGTCGGGGAATCTGATCGCGAGCCGGGACATCGAGAAGGTGCACGTCACGGACGAGTACTCGGCGGTGGGCATCGCGGGGACCGCGGGGCTGGCCGTGGAGATGGTCCGGCTGTACGCGGTGGAGCTGGCGCATTACGAGAAGATCGAGGGCGTTTCGCTTTCGCTGGACGGCAAGACGAACAAGCTGGCCGGGATGGTGAAGGCGAACCTGGAGATGGCGATGGCGGGCCTCGCGGTCGTGCCGTTGTTCGTCGGGTACGACCTGGAGGCCGAGGACGCCAAGCACGCGGGCCGGATCGTGTCGTACGACGCGGCGGGCGGGCGGTACGAGGAGCACGCCGGGTACGCGAGCGTCGGTTCGGGTTCCCTGTTCGCGAAGTCGTCGCTGAAGAAGCTGTACGACCCGGACGCGGATGCCGACGCGGCGGTGCGGACGGCGCTGGAAGCCTTGTACGACGCGGCGGACGACGACACCGCGAGCGGCGGGCCGGATCTGGTGCGGCGGATTTTCCCGAACGTCATCACCATCACCGCGGAGGACGGCGCGGTGGTGCTGCCCGCGGAGCGGACGGGTGCGGTGGCCGAGGCGGTGGTGGCCGGGCGCGCGGAGCGCAATCACCACCGGCCGGTCTGAGGCCGCCGATGTCCGCTGAATCAATGACTGCCGAGTTTTCGGAGAACGTGGAGCCGACACCGTGACGATGCCGTTGTATGCCTCTCCCGAGCAGCTGATGCGGGAGCGTTCCGAGCTGGCGCGCAAGGGGATCGCGCGGGGCCGGAGCGTGGTGGTGCTGAAGTACGCGGGCGGGGTGCTGTTCGTGGCGGAGAATCCGTCGGCGACGCTGCACAAGGTGTCCGAGATCTACGACCGGATCGGGTTCGCCGCGGTGGGCCGGTATTCGGAGTTCGAGAACCTGCGGGTGGCGGGGATCCGGCACGCGGATCTGAAGGGCTACCAGTACGACCGCCGCGACGTGAGCGCGCGGGCGCTGGCGAACGCGTACGCGGCGACGCTGGGCAGCATTTTCACCGAGCAGCTGAAGCCGTTCGAGGTCGAGGTGTGCGTGGCCGAGGTCGGGGCGACCGCGGCGGAGGACCAGCTGTACCGGTTGACGTTCGACGGGTCGATTTTCGACGAGTCCCCGTTCGTGGTGATGGGCGGGACGACGGAGCCGATCAGCACGAAGCTGAAGGACGTCGTGGATCCGGAGCACGATCTGCGCACGGCGCTGGCGACGGCGATCGAGGGGCTGCGGGCGACCGCGGCGTCGTCGAACGGGAACGGGTCGGCGGCCGAGGCGGAGATCAAGCTCGAGGTCGCGGTGCTGGACCGGGCGAAGCCGCGGCGGGCGTTCCGGCGGTTGTCGGGGGCGGCGCTGGAGGCGTTGCTGCCGGAGAAGGCGGAGCCTGCCGAGAAGCCGGACGACTCCGGCGAAGGCGATTCCGACAAGGGTTCGGACAAGGGCGAGGGCTCGGCCGAGAAGGAATGACGTGACCGACTGTGGGCCGCCGGACAGTTCCGGCGGCCCACAGTCGTTTTCCGGGATACTGGCGGGGTGACGTGTGCGCCGGTGACCCCGTGGTGGCGTCGTCGCGCCGCCGGGGACAGTTCCGCTGAGGGCGGCGTGGTTCCGACGGCAATTCTCGACTGGCGCGATCCGCTCGTGCGGTCCTTGGTGCGGGAGACGGCGTCCGAGGACCGGCTGGCCGGGTTGCGGGCCGCGCACCGGTTGATCGCCGGGTCGGTGCGGCCGGTGTACTCGGTGCAGGAGCGGCAGCCGATCTCGCGGACGCTGCGCCGCGGGCGGGGTTCGTGCAGTCAGCGGCTGGCGATTCTGGAGGGAGTCGCACGGGCGCAAGGGATTCCGACCCGGGTGCGGGGCCTGCTCGTGGACGGCCGGTTCTGGTATCCGCGGTTTCCCCGGTTGAAGTTCCTGGTGCCGTCGCGGGTCGTGGTGGCGTGGCCGGAGTTCCGGGTCGCGGACGCCTGGGTTTCGGTCGGCGAATTGTTCGGGCCGTTGACCGAACTGGCGGCGAGCCCGGGATTCTCCAATGACAGCGGGGAAACGCTGTTCGACGCGGTGTCCCGCACGGCGATCGACTGGGACGGGGTCGCCTGCGACGTCGGCGGAGCGTGCGACCTGTCCGCGACCGTGCTGGTCGACCTGGGCCGTTTCGATTCCCGCGACGACTTGTTCCGGCGGCACGGGCAGACGCTCTCCGGGCCGCTGACGACGCTCGTCGACCCGATGCTCAGCCGGTGGGCGCCACGTCAGAGGGCGTCGAGCCGCTGACGCAGGTGCGCGCGCTCCGGCTCGGTTCCCGCGCTCTCCAACGCTTCCCGGTACGCCGCTGCGGCTTCGTCGTCACGGCCGAGGCGGTGCAGCAGGTCTCCGCGAGCCGCGGCATACGGGTGGTAGCCCTGCAGCCGAGGCTCGTCGGCCAAGCCGTCCAGGAGTTTCAGCCCGGCTTCGGGTCCGTCGCGCATCGCCACCGCGGCCGCGCGGTTGAGCGCGACGACCGGTGTCGGCGTGAGCGTCAGCAGGATGTCGTACAGCGCAACGATCTGCGGCCAGTCGGTGCTCGCGACATCCGGTGCTTCGGCGTGGAGCGCGGCGATCGCCGACTGCACCCCGTACGGCCCGGGAGGTCCGCCGGTGAGCGCGACCGGCACCAATGCGCAGCCCTCGTCGATCAGCGCGGCGTCCCAGGACGTCCTGTCTTGGTCTTCCAACAAGACGAACTCGCCGTCCGGTCCGGTGCGGGCGGCGCGGCGTGCGTGCACGAGCAGCAGAAGCGCCAGCAGCCCGGTGATTTCGCGTTCGCCGGGCAGCAGCCGGTGCAGGATCCGCGCCAGCCGGATGGCTTCCTCGGCCAGGTCAGGGCGCTGGATGTCCGGGCCGGAGCTGGCCGCGTAGCCCTCGGTGAACAGCGAGTACAGCACCTGCAACACGCCGGGCAGCCGGTCGCGCAGCTCGTCGCCGGCCGGGACGCGGAACGGGATGCGGTGGTCGCGGATCCGGTTCTTGGCCCGCACGATCCGCTTCGCCATCGTCGCGGTCGGCACAAGAAAGGCCCGCGCCACCTCCGGCGTGGTGAGCCCGGCCAGGCAGCGCAGCGTGAGGGCGAGCCGGTCCTCGGCGGCCAGCGCGGGATGCGCGCAGGTGAAGAACAGCTGGAGCCGGTCGTCGGGCAGGTCGCCGTCGGCCCCGGGCAGCGGGGGAGGGTCGCTGCGGTCGGATTCCGCTTGCAGGACAGCGAGTTTCGCCGCGTACGCCTGGTCGCGGCGGAGCCGGTCGACGGCCTTGCGGCGCGCGGTGGTCATCAGCCACGCGCCGGGTTTCGGCGGGACGCCGTCCACCGGCCAGCGCACCAGCGCGGCCTCGACGGCTTCGGCGGCCACCTCCTCGGCGAGGTCGAGATCGCCGAAGCGGCGGACGAGCGCGCCGAGCAGGCGGCCGTGCTCCTCGCGGAACACGGCCGCCACGGACGCTCGCGCGTCAGGCATCGAAATCGGCGATCGGGCGGACCACGACCGAACCGTCGCGGGAACCGGGGCAGCGGGCCGCCCAGTCGAGCGCCGCGTCGAGGTCCGGCACGTCCAGCACGTAGAACCCGCCGAGCAGTTCGCGGGTCTCGGCGAACGGGCCGTCGGTGGTGATCGAACGCTCGCCGTCGGCGCCGACCCGCACCTTGGTCGCGGTCACGAGGTCGGCGAGCGATTCCCCGCTGACGAACACCCCCGCGTCGCGGACTTCCTTGTCGTAGGCCATCCAGTCGGCCGGTTCGCAGCCGGCGGCCCCGCCCTGCTCGGTGGCGGCGGAAGCATGGATGAGCAGCAGGTACTTCATGGTCGGGCTCCTTCGTCGGTCAGCGCGGCCGTGGTGCCGCACTGACCTCACCACGAACGGCGCCCGCCCGGATGGACAGGGCCCGGAAGATATTCTCCGGGCAATCCGCTCAGGAGGCGGCAGGAGCGCTGCGGAAGTTCTGATCGGCGAAGGCGAGCATGTACGGAAGCGTCGCGCGGGCGGTGTGCCAGGTGTGGTTGAACCCGCGTTCGGCGTGCACCACGACCTCCTGGCCGCGCCGCTGCAGCGACCCGGCGATGCGGTGCGCGGTCGCGACGTCGGTCGGCGCGCCGGTGCCGACGGTGAGCATCACGGCGAGCTTCTGCGGGAACGGCATCGTCGGGATGTAGCGGCGCGGGGTGTTCGCCGCGATCGCGGCCTGGTTGCCGCCGAGGACGCCGACGGAGTCGTTCAGGTCGTCGTACGGCAGCGAGATCAGCAGCGTGCCGAATTCGTCGAGGTGGTGCAGCCCGATGTTCAGCGCGCCGAAGCCGCCGCCGGACATGCCGCCGAGCGCGCGGTGGCCGCGGTCGGCGAACGTGCGGTAGTGCTGGTCGACCGACGGCACGATGCTGCTGGCGAGATACGTCTCCAGCTGCGGCCCGCCCGGGACGTTCAGGCATTCCCAGTCGGTGCTCGGCCGGTTGGCGGTGAGGTCGACGCTCACGATGATCATCGGCTGGATCACGTGCGCGTCCTCGAGGCTCTTCAGCGTCTGCGGCGCGGAGCCGGAGGTGAGCCAGTCGCGCGGCCCGCCGTAGGGGTAGCCGTGGATCAGGTAGACGACCGGGTAGCGCTTGGCGGCGTTCGCCGGGTCGTGGTAACCGGCGGGCAGGACGACGTAATTCTCGCCGTTCGCGACGCCGTGCGCCGGGTCGGGCACGTTCAGCACCTCGGTGCTGCCGTTGGCGCCGGCCGGGGCCGCGGGACGGCCGGCGGAGGGGGAGCTGCCGCTGTTCCCGCCGGTCGAGCTGCTCGCGGTGCTGGGATCCGAGTCTTCGGCCGGATCGTCGCTGGTGCTGCGCAGCAGCGTGCCCGCGACGTTCATCGCGCCGGAACCGCGCTGCAGCAGCCTGCCGAGGTCGCTCGGCGTGCGGACGTAGCCGACGTAGCTGTTGACGGCGGTGACCGCGGCGATCAGGAACAGCGCGATCGCGCCGCTGACGCCCCAGCGGCGCACGCGGCGGCGATGGGCGAGCGCGATGGTGACGGCCAGGACCGTCGCGGCGGCCCCGGCGAACGCGAGCCACAGCAAGGGCGATTCGAGCGGCCCGAGGTCCCTCGCCTGGGAGGTGACCGACGGGGGCAGGACCGGGTCGACAGCCTGCGGGAGCAGCCGCATCATCCGCGGCCTGCCGCGGACGGGCAGCTCTGACCGCGGGTGGAAAGACGCACTGAGTAGACCCCTGCCGTGAACTGGTGCGGACAGGACAGTCCGCACCTCGAAGATCACGCTAGGGACGGCTCGCTGTGGATTCGTTGAGAAAAGGTAAAGGAATGATCAAGAAACCTTGCGGCGGTGGCGAGCGGACGGTAAGCGCGCAGGTCAGGGCCCCGGTTGCCGGGTGCGAAGTGGCGAAGAACTCGGTGCCCGGCCGAACGCTCCCGGAGGGACCTTAGGGCAAACGCGGCCGGCCGTCACTGCCCGGTTCGCGAAGGGCGTCAGGGAACGCTGTCCGGGTTCCGGTAGACGGTCAGCGCGCTCGGCCGCGAGCGGAACCGGAACTCCCGCCCGAGCGGACCGACTTCGCCGTCGGTGGCGACCCGGCGATTCCCGTCGAGCAGCCGGACGTGCAGCTCCGGCAGGTCCCGCTGCCGGTAGACGTGGCTCGCGTGCAGGCTGTTGGTGAGGCTCGCGAGCACGAACCGCAGCCGCGACCAGCGCACGTCAGCCCGCACGTACCGGACGTCGAGCAGGCCCGTGTCGAGCGCCGGGCGCCGCGACGGCGCGAACCCCTTCGGCGCGTAGGTGCCGTTGCCGACGAAGATCAGCCACACCTGGGTCGGCTTCCCGTTCAGCTGCACCCGCAGCGGTTTCGCGTGCCGCAGCACGCGCACGAGCGCGATCGCCGCGGACGGCCATTTCGGGAACCGGGACTGCAGCTTTTCCCGCAGCCGCACCATTTCCGGGTACCCGCCGAGGCTGGCGGTGTTGACGAACCAGCGGTGCGCGGGCTCGCCGGAGCCGTCGATCTCGACCTCGGCCAGATCGATGCCGACCGCGTGCCCGCCCTCGGTCGCCTCGTCCGCGTCCGGCATCGAACGGACCCCGACGTCGCGGGCGAAGTGGTTGAGCGTCCCGGCCGGGATCAGCGCCAGGGGCAGCCCGCGTTCGGCCGCGACCGACGCCACCGCCGCGACCGTGCCGTCCCCGCCCGCCACGCCGAGCGCGCGGACCGAACCGTGCGCTTCGATCGCGTCGGCGAGCTGCTCGCGCAGATCCCGCGACGGATCCGGATACATCAGCGACGCCTTCGGCCAGGCATAGCGGACGTCCTCGGTCGGGTCCTGGCCGTTGACGCCCGAATGCGGGTTCACCAGCGCCAGCATGTCCTCGCCGTCGCGCATCTCGGGCGCTTGCGCCGAATGGGCGGTGCGGGCGCGCGCGTCCGGGTGCAGCGGCCACCAATGCCGGGTCAGCACCGCGACCCCGGTCCCGATCGCCAGCCCCGCCGCGACATCGCTCGGCCAGTGCACCCCGGTGTGGACCCGCGAGTACGCGACCGCCCCGGCGAGCGGCAAGAGAGCCAGCCCGGCGCGCGGCGACTCCATCGCCACCGCGGTCGCGAACGCGGCGGCCGAAGCCGAATGCCCGGACGGGAACGACGACGACGTCGGCCGTTTGCGCAGCTGACGGTGCGCGGGAACCTCCTCCTCGGCCGGACGGCGGCGCGGGAACAACGGCTTCGCGACCAGGTTCGCCGCGGCGCTCGCCCCCGCGATGGCGGCGATCCCGCGCAGCGCGCCGCGACGCGCCGGGCCCTTCCGGACCGCCAGCACAGCCGCCACGCCCCACCAGAGCCGAGATTTGTCCGCACTTCGGGACAACGCGGTCACCACGTCGTCGGCGCGCGTGCGCGGCAGCGCCGCACTGCGCCGCATCAGCGCCCGATCCCGCCGCCCCACCTGCCGGAATGCCTGGCCGACCTGCTGGAACACTCTCGTCCACCTCCGCTGGCCGGGCCGGGCCCGTCTCCGGCCCCGGCGACCGGTTTCCGCCGCATTGTCACCACTTGCAACGTACCGACCGCGTGTCGCCGCCCGAACGGCGCACCTTCCGCGGGGGTCCAGCGCCTACTCTGGTGGGATGCAGCGGCGGATCTTTGGCATCGAGACCGAGTTCGGGGTCACGTGCACCTTTCACGGCCAGCGCAGGCTCTCGCCCGACGAGGTCGCGCGCTATCTCTTCCGGCGGGTCGTCTCGTGGGGACGCTCGTCCAACGTGTTCCTGTCCAACGGCTCCAGGCTCTACCTCGACGTGGGCTCGCACCCTGAATACGCGACGGCCGAATGCGACGACCTGACCCAGCTCGTCACGCACGACAAAGCAGGCGAGCGGATCCTCGAGGACCTCCTCGTGGACGCCGAGCGCAGGCTCGCCGACGAGGGCATCGGCGGCGACATCTTCCTGTTCAAGAACAACACCGACTCCGCGGGCAACTCCTACGGCTGCCACGAGAACTACCTGGTCACCCGGGCGGGCGAGTTCTCCCGGATCGCCGACGTCCTGCTGCCCTTCCTCGTCACCCGCCAGCTCATCTGCGGGGCGGGCAAGGTCCTGCAGACCCCGCGCGGCGCGGTGTACTGCCTCTCCCAGCGCGCCGAGCACATCTGGGAAGGCGTCTCCAGCGCCACCACGCGCTCCCGGCCGATCATCAACACCCGCGACGAACCCCACGCCGACGCCGAGCGCTACCGGCGCCTGCACGTGATCGTCGGCGACTCCAACATGGCCGAGCCGACGACGATGCTGAAGGTCGGGTCGGCGCACCTCGTGCTCGAGATGATCGAGGCGGGGGTGCAGTTCCGGGACTTCACGCTGGACAACCCGATCCGGGCGATCCGGGAGATCAGCCACGATCTCACCGGCCGTCGGCAGGTTCGGCTGGCCGGCGGGCGGGAGGCTTCCGCGCTGGACATTCAGCGGGAGTACCACGCCCGGGCGGTGCAGCATTTGAAGGAGAACGGGTCTACGCCTGCCAACGAGCGGGTCGTGGAGCTGTGGGGGCGGGCGCTGGAGGCTGTCGAGGAGCAGGACTTCAGCAAGATCGACACCGAGATCGACTGGGCGATCAAGCATCGGCTCGTGGAGCGGTATCGGGCCAAGCACGATCTGGACCTGTCCAGTCCGCGGGTGGCGCAGTTGGATCTGGCGTATCACGACATTCGTCGAGGGCGCGGGATTTTCGATCTGCTGCAGCGGAAGGGGCTTGTGCGGCGGGTTACCGACGACGGGGAGATCGAGGCCGCGAAGGACACGCCGCCGCAGACGACCCGGGCCAAGTTGCGCGGGGACTTCATCGCGGCGGCGCAGGCTGCCGGGCGGGACTTCACGGTGGACTGGGTGCATCTGAAGTTGAACGACCAGGCGCAGCGGACTGTGTTGTGCAAGGACCCGTTCCGGTCTGTGGATGAGCGGGTCGAACGCTTGATTGGGTCGCTGTAGTTTTTGCTGGGTTGGGTGGTCTGGCTCGGCAAACTGTGTTTGATGGCGCCGACTCCGTCGTCGCGGGCGGGATCGCCTTTAAGTCGGCGTGCGAAGGGCCAGTGCGCCCGGCCCGGGGGGCCGTGCACACTGGCCCTTCGCACGCCGACGCGATCCCGCGGCTGGGTCGAGTGAGCGGATAGGTGCCGGGGGGGTCTGGCGGGAAACGTTGTTGTGGGGGCAGGAACCGACGAAAGTTGTCGGGTGGGTGCGGCAGGATTTGCGCATGCGTGCGTTCCGGACGGTTCTGGTCCTGCTGGCGGTGTTGTTGGTTTCGCTGGGTGGTGTTGCTTCCGCGTCCTCGTTGCCGTCGTGGCGGCTCCTGCCCACGGGCACGACTGCGCAGTTTCGTGGGCTGTCAGCGGTGAGTGAGCGGGTCGCGTGGGTCAGCGGGACGCAGGGCACTGTGTTGCGGACTGTTGACGGCGGGCGCAATTGGGTCTCGGTTGGGCCGCCGGGGGCTGGGAAGCTTGAGTTTCGCGACATTGAGGCCTTTGACGCTGATCGTGCTGTGGTGCTGTCGATTGGGCCTGGGGCGGATTCTCGGGTCTATCGGACTGATGACGGTGGGAAGAGTTGGCGGCAGACGTTCAGCAATCCTGATTCCGCTGCGTTCTATGACTGTCTTGCCTTCTTCGATCCTTGGCGCGGGCTTGCGATGAGCGATCCGGTCAACGGGAAGTTTCGGGTGCAAGCGACCTTTGACGGCGGGCGCAGTTGGCGGCAGGTTCCGGATGATGCGTTTCCGCCTGCGGAGCCTGGAGAGGCTGGGTTTGCTGCCGGTGGGCAGTGCGTTGCGACGTCCGGGCCGTTTGATGCGTGGCTTGCTACTGGTGGCGGTGCGCATGCGCGTGTTTTGCACTCTGGTGACGGTGGGTGGCACTGGAGTGCTGCGGAGACGCCGTTGCCTAGCAGTGCGTCGGCTGGAGTGTTCGCGGTTGCGTTTCGCACGCCGTGGCAAGGGGTTGCGATTGGTGGGGATTATGCCAATCCGACTGCGCCTGGACCGGCTGTCGCGGTGAGTCGTGATGGCGGGGATAGCTGGCGTACGCCGCGGGAGCATCCGGCTGGGTATCGGTCTGGGCTTGCTTGGCGTGGCGGGACGGTGCTGGCCGTTGGGCCTGGCGGGAGCGACTTGAGCCGTGACGGGGGACGGCATTGGGTGTCGTTCGACAGCGGGAGTTTTGACACTGTCGACTGCGCTTGGGGCGGTGCGTGCTGGGCCAGCGGGGCGAAGGGGCGCGTGGCGAAGTTGGTTCCATAGGAGGGAACCCGATCCGGGGTGGGGAGTCCGCCGGGGCGGCGGTGCGTGACGGGGCGGGTGCGGAGGGTCCGTTCGCGCCGCCGGGGCTGACCAGGCGCGACGCGCGCGGGGCGGACCTCGCGATCGCGGGAGACCGGGAGAGCTAGAGTCGTCTGGTGTCCACCGCACGCGCCGAACGGCTGGTCAATCTTGTGCTGGCCCTGCTCTCCACCCGGCAGTACCTCACCGCGGAGCGGATCCGCGGGATCGTTCCGGGATACGCCGAGGCGGCCAGTGACGACGCCTTTTTCCGTACGTTCGAGCGGGACAAGACCGAACTGCGCGAGCTGGGCATTCCGCTCGAGACCGGGCGCAACTCCGTTTTCGACCCGGTCGAGGGGTACCGCATCGCTCGGCGCGACTACGAGCTCGGCGAGATCGACCTCGCCCCGGACGAGGCGGCGGCGGTGGGGCTCGCTGTCCGGCTGTGGGACTCGCCGGAGCTCACGGGGCAGGCGCAGGGTGCGCTGGTGAAGCTGCGGGCGGCCGGGGTCGAGGTCGACGACCAGGCGCCGACGGTGATCGAGCCTCGGGTGCGTGCGGAGCCGGCGTTCGCGCCGATGCTCGCCGCCGTGCAGGCCGGGCAGGCGGTTCGGTTCGAGTACCGGCGCAGCGGGTCGCCCGAGCGGCGTATTCGCACGCTCGAGCCGTGGGGGGTCGTGTCCTGGCGTGCTCGTTGGTACGTCGTCGGGCATGACCGCGATCGCGACGCGTCCCGGTGTTTTCGGCTTTCCCGCGTCACTGGGAAGGTCGTCGCGATCGGCAAACCAGGTGCGGTCACCAGGCCCGACGGCGTCAACCTGATGCAGCTCGTGTCGGTGACGGGCGGCAGCGAGGATCCGGCTCCCGTCACCACCGCCCGGCTGTGGATCGCCGACGGCCGGGCCGCGGGGGTCCGCCGCCGCGGGGACGTCGTGGGGCGCGAGATCGTCGCGGGCGAGGAAGGCGACGTGATCGAGATCGGGCTGTACTTCCCCGAATCAGCCGCGGACTGGATCGCCGCGCAAGGGCCGGACGTGCTCGTGCTCGAACCGGACGTGCTGGCCAAATCGGTGCAGCACCGGCACGAGGCCGTGCTCGCCCGCGCCGGACAGGGGAGCGTGCGATGAGCGCTTCCGGCGAACGCATGCCGAGACTGCTCGCGCTCGTGCCGTACCTGCTGGCCCGCCCGGGCGTCCGGATCGACGAGGCCGCCCAGGACTTCGACGTCACCCCGCGCCAGCTGCGCAAAGACCTCGAACTGCTGTGGATGTGCGGCCTGCCCGGCTACGGCCCCGGCGACCTGATCGACCTGTCTTTCGAAGGCGACACCATCGTGGTCACCCACGATGCCGGGATGAGCCGCCCGCTGCGCCTCACCGGCGGCGAAGCCACCGCGCTGCTGGTCGCGCTGCGCGCCCTCGCTGAAACCCCGGGCGTAGCCGACGGCGACGCGGTCCGCCGCGCCATCGCCAAAATCGAGGACGCCGCCGGACAAGCCCGCCCGGCCGGAGTCGTCGTCGGGGGAGGAGTGCGCGAAGGAGCCCGCGCCGCCCGCACCCGCGAGACCGTCTCCGGCGCGCTGCAGGAAGGCCGCGCGCTCCGGATGCGCTACTACACCGCCTCGCGCGACCAGATCACCGAACGCACCGTCGACCCGATGCGGCTCGTCATCGTCCAAGGCGTCGGCTATCTCGAAGCGTGGTGCCGGCGCGTCGAAGGCGTCCGGCTGTTCCGCCTCGATCGGGTGGACGCGCTCACCGTATTGGACGAACCCGCAGCTCCGCCCGCCCACGCGCGGCCCACCGACCTGTCCGACGGCGTCTTCTCCGCCCGTCCCGATCAGCGGGTCGCCCATCTCGTCCTGGACCCCGACGCCCGCTGGGTCGCCGAGTACTACCCGTGCGAGGAACTCGACGAACTCGACGGCGGACGCCTGCGCATCGCCATGCGCTACAGCGACGAGCCCTGGATGGTCCGGCTCGTGCTCAGCCTCGGCGGGGAAGCCCAGGTGGAGAGCCCCGCCACACTCGCCGAGGCAGTCGGTCGCCGAGCGGCCGACGCCGTGGCGCGTGCCCGTCACCTCACGTCCATCTCCGACCGATAAGGTGGTTTTCGTGCCGTACCTGCCCGTCTATGTGCTGCTCGCGGCCGGCCTGCTCGTCCTGGCCCTGCTGCTGGTACGGACCGCCGGAGTCTTGCGCCGCTTCCGCCGCACCATGAGCATGGTCAGTGCGGACACCCACGACCGGACCGGACTCGTCCGGGCCCGGTCCGCGGCACTCCGTGTGGCCGTGGCCGAACGCCGCCCGGCGGCCGGCAACAAGTAACATCAGCACAGACCCCAGACAAGGAGGGCAGACGACCATGAACGCGCTGCAGCCGTGGCACATCATCGTTCTGGTGCTCGTGGTGGTTCTGCTGTTCGGAGCGAAGCGGCTCCCGGACGCGGCCCGGTCCATCGGCAAGTCCATGAAGATCTTCAAGGCCGAGACCAAGGACCTGACCGGCGAGCAGAAGGCCGAAGCCGAGGCCGAATCCGCCGACACCCGGCACATCGCCGCCCCCGCGCCCGCGCAGACCGCGCAGGACAAGCAGGTCGCCGACCTCCAGCGCCAGCTCGACGAACTCAAGAAGCAGCAGGCGGCCGCCCCGGCCGACCAGCCGCAGAAGAACGCGAGCTGACCCTCCGCGCGCACCACCCGGTCCCCGGTCCACGGCGGCGCGCCGCGGCGGGCTCTGACGAGAACGGAACGACCAGTGGCGGAAGCCGCCAACGGCAACGGAAGCCGGTCCAGCAAGCGGAGCCGGCGCAGCCGTCGGAAAAATCCCGACGGCACGATGACGCTCATCGAGCACATCTACGAGTTCCGCCGCCGCCTCGGCTGGGCGGTCGTTTTCGTCGTCATCGGCGCGATCTTCGGGTTCATCTGGTTCGGCCAGCGCTTCGGGCCGATCCCGTCGCTCGGCGACATCATGACCCACCCGTACTGCGCGATCCCGAAGGAACAGCGGTTCGGCGGCGAAACCGGCTGCCGGCTGCTCCAGACGGTCCCGTTCGAAGTCTTCATGCTGCGCCTGAAGGTCGGCGTCGCGGCGGGCGCGGTCCTGCTGTCGCCTGCCTGGCTGTACCAGCTGTGGGCCTTCATCGCCCCCGGCCTCTACACGAAGGAACGCAAGTACGCGCTCACCTTCGTCGGCTTCGCCTCGGTGCTCTTCGCCGCCGGAGCGGTGCTGGCCTACCTGCTCGTCCCGCACGCGCTGGCGCTGCTCGCCGGATTCGGCCAGGACCAGTTCGTCACCGCGCTCACCGGCGACAAGTACATCTCGTTCATCCTGTCGCTGCTGGTGATCTTCGGCGTCAGTTTCGAGCTCCCGCTGCTCGTGGTGATGCTCAACCGCGTCGGCGTGCTCAAATACCAGCAGCTCAAGCGGTGGCGCCGCGGCCTCGTGTTCGCGCTGTTCGTGTTCGCCGCGTTCGCCACCCCCGGCTCGGACCCGTTCTCGATGCTCGGCCTCGCCGGCGCGCTCACCCTGCTGTTCGAGCTGTCGATCCAGATCGCCCGCTTCCACGACCGCAAGCTCGACCGCGTCCGCCACGACGAGGGCTGGGACCAGCTCGCCGACGACGAGGCCGCGCCGTTCAACTACACGCCGAGCACCGCCGACGGCGAAGAACCGGCCGCGCCGACCGCGCAGGGCCCGTCGACCGGCCGCTCCAACTCGACCGACGACATCACCTGACCGTGGGCCTGAACGCAGCACTGGCCGTGCACCCGGCCTCCGGTCGCGGCGCGGCCGCCCGCATCGCCGAAGCCGTCGCGGCGCGGCTGCGGCCCGCCGTCGACCGGCTCGACCTCCTCACCGCCACCAGCGTCGAGGAATCCCGCGCGCTCATGCGGTCCTCGCACGCCGAAGGCCTCGACGTGCTGATCGTCCTCGGCGGCGACGGCGCGGCCCACCAAGGCGTCCAGTTCTGCGCCGACCACGGCGTCGCGCTCGGCCTCGTCCCCTCCGGCACCGGCAACGACTTCGCCCGCGCCCTCGGCGTCCCGGCCGACCCGCGCGCCGCCACCGACGCCCTCGCCAGGGCACTGCAAGCCGGGCACCGCCGCAGCGTCGACCTCGGCCGCGCCGGCGGCACCTGGTTCTCGACCGTGCTCTGCGCCGGATTCGACGCCGCCGTCAACGCCCGCGCGAACGCGATGCGCTGGCCCGCCGGCCCTCGCCGCTACGACCTGGCGATCCTCGCCGAACTCGCCGCGTTCCGGCCCAGCCCGATCGTCGTGCACACCGACCACGGCGTCCTCTCCGGGGACACGAGCCTCGTCGCCGTCGGCAACACCCCGTACTACGGCGGCGGCATCCCGATCTGCCCGGACGCCACCCTCGACGACGGGCTCTTCGACGTCACCGTCATCGGTGCCCCCGGCCGCGCCCGCCTCCTGCGGATGCTCCCGCAGCTGCGCACCGGCGAACACGTGCACAAGCCCAGCGTCGAAACCTTCCGCACCCGCACCCTCCGGATCGAAGCACCCGGCTGGCCCGTCTACGCCGACGGCGAAGACCAAGGCCAGACGCCGGTCGAAGCGACCTGCGTGCCCTCCGCGCTCACCGTGGTCGCCACCGCGCCGTGACCGGCGGCACGCCGCGTGCGGAATGTCGGGGGCGTGTGGAACCCTGACGGGGTGGCCACTAGCCCTTCCCCATCGCCGGCCGAGGCCTACGCTGCCTCCCGTCGCCGCGCCAAGCACCCCCAGCTGACCCGGTTTTCCGCCGAATCGGCCTTCGAATTCGACGATTTCCAGATCCGCGGCTGCGAAGCGCTCGAAGAGGGCCACGGCGTCCTGGTCTGCGCCCCCACCGGGGCGGGCAAGACCGTGGTCGGCGAGTTCGCCGTCCACCTCGCCCTCGCCGAGGGCCGCAAATGCTTCTACACCACGCCGATCAAGGCGCTGTCGAACCAGAAGTACGCCGACCTCGTCGAGCGCTACGGCAACGACGCCGTCGGCCTGCTCACCGGCGACACCTCGATCAACGGCAACGCCCAGGTGGTCGTCATGACCACCGAGGTCCTGCGCAACATGCTCTACGCGGGCAGCTCCTCGATCCCCGAACTCGGCTACGTCGTCATGGACGAGGTGCACTACCTCGCCGACCGCTTCCGCGGCGCGGTCTGGGAGGAAGTGATCCTCCACCTGCCCGACCACGTCCGCGTCGTCGGCCTGTCCGCCACCGTCAGCAACGCCGAGGAATTCGGCGAATGGCTCGTCGAGGTCCGCGGCGACACCACCGTCGTCGTCGACGAGCACCGGCCGGTCCCGCTGTGGCAGCACATGCTCGTCGGCAACCAGCTGCTCGACCTGTTCGCCGGCCAGAACGAGGCCGACCCGGGGGAGCAGCTGCGGATCAACCCGACGCTGCTGCGCAAAACCGACGAGATGGGCCGGTTCGCTCCCACTTTCCGCGGCCCGCGCGGAGGCCGCCGGGGAGCCCCGCCGCGCGGACCCAGGTTCCGGCCGCCGTCGCGCGTCGACGTCGTGGAAAGGCTCGACCACGCCGGGCTGCTGCCCGCGATCGTGTTCATCTTCTCCCGCGCCGGCTGCGACGCCGCGGTCGCCCAATGCGTCCGCTCCGGCCTGCGGCTCAACGGCCCCGAACAGGTCGAGGAAATCCGCCGGATCGTCGACGCCCGCACCGCCGAGCTGCCCGAGGGCGACCTCGGCGTCCTCGGCTACTGGGAATGGCGCGAGGCGCTGGAGCGCGGCTTCGCCGGCCACCACGCCGGGCTGCTGCCCGCGTTCAAGGAAACCGTCGAGGAACTGTTCGTCCGCGGCCTGGTCAAGGTCGTGTTCGCGACCGAAACCCTCGCGCTCGGCATCAACATGCCCGCCCGCACCGTCGTGCTCGAACGGCTCGTGAAATACAACGGCGAGGCGCACGTCGACCTCACCCCGGGCGAGTACACCCAGCTCACCGGCCGTGCCGGCCGCCGCGGCATCGACATCGAAGGCCACGCCGTCGTCGCCTGGCAGCCCGGCGTCGACCCGAAGGCCGTCGCCGGCCTCGCCTCCACCCGCACGTACCCGCTGCGCTCGTCGTTCCGCCCCGGCTACAACATGGCGGTCAACCTGGTCGCCCAGGTCGGCGCGGACGCGGCCCGCGACCTGCTGGAACAGTCCTTCGCGCAGTTCCAGGCCGACCGGTCGGTGGTCGGCACCGCGCGCAGGATCGAACGCAACAAGGAAGCCCTCAAGGGCTACACCGACGCGATCTCCGGCGACTTCGAGCAGATGCTCGAGTACGTCGAACTCCGCGCGCAGATCTCCGCCCGCGAGAAGACGCTGTCGCGGCAGAACACCTCCTCCCGCCGCGCCGAGACCGCCCAATCGCTGGAGAAACTGCGCAAGGGCGACGTCATCCCGGTCCCGGCCGGCCGCCGCGCCGGGCTCGCCGTGGTCGTCGACCCCGGCCTCGACCCGATCCGCGAACCGCGGCCGGTCGTCGTCACCGAGGACCGCTGGTCCGGACCGCTGTCGGTCTCCGATTTCCCGGCCCCGGTCGAAGCGCTCGGCCGGATCAAGCTGCCCAAGCACATCGAACTGCGCTCGCCCAAGACCCGCCGCGACATCGCCTCGTCGCTGCGCAACGCCGGCATCGCCCTTCCCGGACGCCAGCGCCGCCGCACCGCGGCCGCCGACGACGCCGAACTCGCCTCGCTGCGCCGCGCCCTGCGCGCCCACCCGTGCCACGGCCTCGCCGAACGCGAGGCCAACCTCCGTTGGGTCGAGCGCTACCAGCGGCTCTCCGCCGAAACCGAACAGCTCGAACGGAAAGTCGCGGCCACCACGCACTCGCTGGCCCGCGCGTTCGACCGGATTCTGCGGCTGCTCGGCGAACGCGGCTACGTCCGCCCCGGCGACGGCGAGGACCGCGTCACCGAACACGGCCGCCGTCTCACCCGCCTCTACAGCGAATCCGACCTGCTCGCCGCCGAATGCATCCGGCACGGCGTCTGGACCGGCCTCGGCCCGGCCGAACTCGCCGCGGTCGTGTCCACGCTCGTGTTCGAGGCCCGCCGCGACACCGCCGGCGAACCCCGGCTGCCCGGCGGCGCGGTCCCCGGCGCGTGGCAGGAAACGAGCAGGCTGTGGGTCGAACTCACCGAGGACGAACGCCGCCACCGCCTCGACCGCACCCGCGAACCCGACGCCGGCTTCGCGTGGCCGGTCTACCGCTGGGCGCGCGGCGAATCCCTGGAGAAGGTCCTCACCGCGGCCGAGACCAACGGACAGGAACTCTCCGCGGGAGACTTCGTGCGCTGGTGCCGCCAGGTCATCGACCTGCTCGACCAGATCCGCGACGTCCTCGGCAAGGAAGACCCGGTCGGTTCGGCGGCGGCGCAAGCGGTCCGGGCGCTGCGCCGCGGCGTAGTGGCCGCGGGCGCGGCGTGACCGCGAGGGCACACCTTAGTAGCGACTGCGCGCGGACACGTGTGCCAGGTCCAGACCTGTGGTTGGATCGCGCACGACACCCGCGGCCCGGCCCGCGGGTGCGGACAGACGAAGGCGGAGGCTAACGATGAGCACGCCGTATGGCGGCAACGACCCGCGGCAGCAGCCCCAGTACGGGCAACAGCCCTACGGCCAGGACCCGCAGTACGGGCAGCAGCCGGGCGGCGCGTACCCGCAGAGCGGGCCGCAGCAGCAGCCGTACCCGCCCCAGCAGTACGGGCAGCAGCCCTACGGTCAAGACCCGCAGTATGGCCAGCAGCCCGGCGGCTACCCGCAACAGCAGCAGCCCCAGCAACCCCAGTGGGGCCAGCAGCCGCCGCCGTACGGGCAGCAGCAGCCCGGGCAGCAGCAGCCTTACGGACAGCAGCCCTACGGCGAGCCGCAGCAGCAGTACGGCGGCCAGCAGCCCGGCCAGTACGACTACGGCCAGCCCGGCGGAGCCGCGCCGGAATCCTCGGGCGGGTCGAAGAAGGGCCTGTTCATCGGGATCGGCGCGCTCGTCGTCGTGGTGGCCGTCGTGGCGATCCTCGGCTTCGTCGCGCCCGGCTTCTTCAAAACCCAGGTCTTCAACAACAACCAGATGCAGACCGACGTCGCGAAGATGCTCACCGACACCTACAAGATCCAGGGCGTCAGCGGAGTCACCTGCCCGGCCGAGCAGAAGGTGGAGGACGGCGCGAAATTCGAGTGCACCGCCACCGTCAACGGCAAACCGCAGCAGGTCCCGATCACCGTCAAGGGCACCGACGGCAACTACGAGGTCTCGCCGCCCGCCGCCAAGTGACGGCCCGCAATTCAGTGGCGGTCAGGCGGTCGCTCCCGCGATGATCGGAGCATGAGCGACCGCACCGTCCGCATCCTCCGTCCCGACGAGCAGCGCGGGGCCTGGGACCTGTTCCGGGCCGCGCTGCACGTCCAGCCCGGCACCGACGAGGATTGGGACCGCGTCTCCAAGGCGTACCAGGCCGAACGCAGCTGGGGCGTCTTCGAACCGGACCTGGTCGGCACCGCCCGGTCTTTCGCGGCGGAAATGGTCGTCCCCGGCGGCGCGCGGCTTCCGCTGGCCGCGGTCACCGGCGTCGGAGTCCGCGCCGGACGCACCCGGCGCGGCGTGCTCAGCGCGCTGAAGGCCGCGCAGCTGGCGGACTTCGCCGAACAAGGCGTCCCGCTGGCGCTGCTGTACGCGTCGGAAGGCGCGATCTACGGCCGCTACGGCTACGGAGTCGCCACCCTCGCCAAACGGGTCGTCGTCGACCGGCATCGCGCGCAGCTGCGCCCGGACGTGCCGGCCGGGGGAGAGGTCACCGTCCTCGGCGTCGACGAGGCCGCCCCGAAGTGGCCGGAACTGTACGCCGCGACCGCGATGGGCCGCGTCGCCGCGATGACTCGGTCCGAGGTCTACTGGCCGGGGTACGAGGCATCGCTGCGCCGCCGCGCGAAACTGCTCCAGACCGCCGTGCACCGCGGTCCGGACGGAGCCGACGGCTTCCTGACCTACTACGTCGAGGAAGACGCCAACGAGCACGCCAAACTGAACGTGATGGCGTTCCACTACGCCAATCCGGCCGCGTTCGCCGGACTGTGGCGGTTCCTGCTGTCGGTCGACCTGGTCGACGAGATCGTGCTCGGCATGCGCCCGCTCGACGAACCGCACGCGCTGCTGTTCGCCGACCCCCGGATGGCGAAAACCGAAAGCACCGACGACGAATGCTGGCTCCGGCTGGTCGACGTGCAGGCCGCGCTCGCCGCCCGCACCTACGGCCCGGCGGAACCGGTCGTCATCGAGGTGGCCGACCGGTCGCTGCCGGGCAACGACGGCCGCTACGTCGTCGGGCCTGACGGCGCCTCGCGCACGGACGCGGAACCCGGGCTGCGGCTCTCCGTCGACACGCTCGCGATGCTCTACTTCGGAACGTGGCGGGCGTCGGCGCTCGCCGCCACCGGCCGGATCGAGGCGCTCGACCCGGCCGCGCCCGAGGCCGCCGACGTTCTCTTCGGCACGCGCGAATCGGTGTGGTGCGGTACGTTCTTCTGACCGTTGACCAGACGTTTCGCGCAGAGGAGCGGGATTGATGCGCGCCGTGCCGGTGCTGCTGTTGTGCGGCTTGGGAATGCTCGCCGCCGCGGGCTGCGACAGCGGGACGCCCGCGCCTCCGGTCCACACCGTCACCGTCACGCCGAACAGCCCCGCCGAGCCGGGCGTCGCGTCGTCGTCCGCGCCCAGTTCGTCGTCGGCGATGCGGGTGTTCGACTCCCGAGTGATGGCCTCGGCCGTCACCCGGCTCCTCACCACCGACTACAAGATGGCCAACGTCGGCACGGTGTCCTGCCCGGACCGGCAGCCCGTCGCCGACGGCTCGCGGTTCCAGTGCACTGTGGACGTCGCGGGCGCGACGAAACACGTCCCCATCACGGTGACCGGCGCGGACGGCAAATACCGCGTCGACCCGCCGCAGTGACTCGGCCCGGTAAATCCGATAGCCGCGCGGCGGCGGCAATTGGTTCAATCGGGACATGAGCGACTACGTGGTACGCCAGATCACCGACGCCGAAAGCCGTGAGACTTTCGACCTTCTGGTGCGGTCCCTGCACGGAAACCCGCCTTCGGACGAGCGCTGGGCGAAGGTCGGCGATTCCTGGAAGGCGGACGGCCGGACCGGAGCGTTCCACGACGGCGAAGCCATCGGCATCGCCAGTTCGTTCGCCACCGCGCTCACCGTCCCCGGCGGCGCGACCGTGCCGATGGCCGCAGTCGACGGCGTCGGCGTCCGGGCGGACTGGACCCGCCGCGGCGTGCTCACCGCGATGATGGACCGGCAACTGCACGACTTCGTGCGGCGCGGCCACATCGTCGCCGCGCTGCACGCGAGCGAAGCGCTGATCTACGGCCGCTACGGCTACGGCGTCGCGACCCGCATGGCCACCCTGCAGGTCAAGAAACCGGCCCCGCTGCGCGAAAGCGTCGACCTCCCCGGCCGGGTCCGGCTGCTCACCACCGACGAGGCGATCGCGACCATTCCCTCGCTGTACCAACGGATCGACACCGGCCGTCCCGGCACGATCGCCCGTCCGGAACTCTGGTGGCCGATCGCGTTCAACTGGCATCTCCACCCGGACGGCGGCAACCACCGCGTCGCTGTCCACACTGGACCGGACGGCGACGACGGCTTCGTGGTCTTCCACGTCGTGCCGCAGAACAGCTACCTCGACCCGGAGCGAGGCGCCGCGCTCGAAGTCCACGACCTGCACGCGGCGTCGCCGGAAGCGCTCGCCGGGTTGTGGCGGTTCGTGCTGTCGGTCGACCTGGTCGAGGTCGTGCATGTGCGCTGCCGCCCGGTGGACGATCCGGTGGGCTTGCTGCTCGTCGACCCGCGCCGGGCGAAGACGATCGGCCTCGACGACGAGCTGTGGCTGCGGCTGATCGACGTGCAGGCGGCTCTTGCCGCGCGCACGTACGGCTCAGCGGAACCCGTTGTGCTGGAAGTGAACGACCGGATGCTGCCGGACAACCGCGGCCGGTACCGGGTCAGCAGCAACGGGGTCGAGCGCACTGAGGCCGAAGCGGATCTGCAGCTCGACGTCGACACCCTGGCGATGCTGTACCTCGGCGCGTGGGAGGCCGGTCCGCTGGCGTTGGCCGGCCGGATCACCGGTGCGAGCGCGGAAACCCTGGCCCGGGTGGACACGCTGTTCCGGACCGGGACGCAGCCCTGGACCGGCACGCACTTCTGACAGCCAGGGAGGGTTCCGCCTCGTGCCGGAACCCTCCCCGACGGTCAAGCTCCGGGCAGCGCCGCCAGCAGACGCTCCACCGAGCGGCCCAGATTCCACCGTTCGGCCAGCTCCGCCACCCGATCCGGATCTGCGGGCACGGTGGGCACCGCGTCCGGCCCGGACTGCTCGACCGGCGCGTCCACCGCGACCCGCACCACCGTGGGCGCGACGGCCAGGTAGTCCGCGGCGTCGGAGAGCCGCAGCCGGGTCTTCAACGGCACCCGCGCATCCCCGGCCGAGGACGCGGCGACGAGTTCCTCCAGCGAACCGAACTGCGTGATCAGCTTCGCCGCCGTCTTCTCGCCGATCCCGGCCACGCCGGGAAGCCCGTCCGACGGGTCGCCGCGCAACGCGGCCATGTCGGCGTAAGCGGGCCCGGCGTGCTCGACCGGAACGCCGTACTTCTCGGCGATTTCCCGCTGCCCCAGCACTTCCGCCTTCGCCCAGCCCTTGCCGACGTACACGACCGACGTCGGCGTCGGCTCCTCGCGCACCAGCTGGAACAGGTCGCGGTCGCCGGTGATCACCTCGACCGGCGCGTCCTTCTCCCGGGTCGCGAGCGCGCCGATCACGTCGTCCGCCTCGTACCCGGCCGCCTCCGCGACCGCGAACCCGAACGCCTCCAGCACTTCCAGGATGATCGGCACCTGCGGGGTCAGCGTGTCGGGCACCTCTTCGACGTCCGCCCCGCCGTCCCCGGCTTCGGCGACCCGGTGCGCCTTGTAGCTCGGCAGCAGATCCGTGCGGAATTTCGGCCGCCAGTCCGCGTCGAGACAGGCGACCAGCCGCGACGGACGACGGTCGGTCAGGATGCGCGCGATCGTGTCGGTGAAGCCGCGCACGGCGTTGACCGGCGTCCCGTCGGGCGCGGTCATCGAATCGGGCAGTGCGTAGAACGAGCGGAAGTAGAGGCTCGCGGAATCGAGGAGAGCGAGTGGTCCGGTCACCCGCACAGCCTGCCACGTCCGGCCCGCATTGCCTCGAATACGCCGCCGGGCGCGTCCGCCGCTCGTGATGCGGAAAGTCTGTGAAGGAGCCCTTGAGGGAATCTGATTCCCTCAAGGCCACCTTCACAGACGGCTTCTGCGGGTAGGGAAAGCGAACTGCCGCCCGCGGGGGACGACCGGGGCGCCGCGCCGGATTGAGGAGGACGGGCGGGCTGCGCCGGGACGCCGGTACTAGGCTCGGCGTCATGTCGAGCCGATCCCTCCACACTCCCGCTCCCGACGCCGCCGCGCTCCGCGCCCGTCTCGACCGCGCCGCGAAAGCGGCCGCCGCCGCCGACACCGACGCGCTGCTCGTCGCGCCCGGGTCCGACCTGCGGTACCTGCTCGGCCAGGCCGGCGGTTCCTTCGAGCGGCTGACCACTCTCGTCGTGCCCGCCGACGGCACCCCCGCTCTCGTCGTGCCGAAGCTGGAGGCCCCCGGCTACGCCGGCGTGCCCACCGACGAGCTCGGCGTCGAGGTGCTCACCTGGGTCGACGGCGACGACCCCTACCGGCTCGTCGCCGACCGGCTCGGCAAGCCCGGCCGGATCGCCGTCAGCGACTTCACCCCGGCACTGCACGTGCTGTCCCTGCGCGCCGCGTTCGGCGACGCCGAGCAGACCCTCGCCGGCCCGATCGTGCGCGAACTGCGGATGCGCAAGGACGCCGCCGAAATCGACGCCCTCCGCAAGGCGGGCGCGGCGATCGACCGCGTCCACGCGCGGATGGGCGAGTGGCTGCGCGCGGGCCGCACCGAGGCCGAGGTCGGCGCGGACATCACCGCCGCCATCGTCGAAGAGGGCCACACGCACGCCGACTTCGTCATCGTCGGCTCCGGCCCCAACGGCGCCAGCCCGCACCACGACGTGTCCGAGCGCGTCATCGAGCGCGGCGACGTCGTCGTGATCGACATCGGCGGCCCGGTGCCCGAGGGCTACAACTCCGACTCCACCCGCACGTACTCGATCGGCGAACCCCGCGACGCCGACGTCGCCGAGACCTACGCCGTGCTGCAGCGCGCGCAGCAGGCCGCCGTCGACGCGGTCCGCCCCGGCGCCACCGCCGAGAGCATCGACAAGGCCGCGCGCGACGTCATCGACGCCGCCGGATTCGGCGAGTACTTCATCCACCGCACGGGCCACGGCATCGGCCTCGACGTGCACGAGGAGCCCTACATCATCGCGGGCAACGCGCTGCCGCTCGAGGCGGGCATGGCCTTCAGCGTCGAGCCGGGCATCTACCAGCCCGGCCGCTGGGGCGCGCGCATCGAGGACATCGTGCTCGTCACCGACGCGGGCGTTGAGCCGGTGAACACGCGGCCGCACGAACTGGTCGTGCTGGACGCATGAGCGCAGCTCGGATCACCGCCGCTCACGCCGTCGCCTCCCCGGCGACCGGCGTGATGCTGATCGAGGAGGCGACGGCATGAGCGGGCCGCTGGAACCGCTCGACCAGTCGATCGTGCAGGAGCTGGCCGCAGACGGGCGGCGCAGCTTCACCGATCTCGCCGAACGGGTCGGGCTGTCGGTGTCGGCGGTGCACCAGCGGGTGCGCCGCCTCGAACAGCGCGGCGTCATCCTCGGCTACACCGCCCGGCTCGACGGCGAGCAGATCGGCCTCCCGCTCACCGCGCTGATCTCGCTCACCCCGAACGACCCGGCCGCCCCCGACGACTACCCGCAGCGGATCCAGCACATCACCGAGATCGAGTCCTGCTACTCGGTGGCCGGCGACGAGTCCTACATCCTGCTGGTGCGCGTCGCGTCGCCGCTCGGCCTCGAAGACCTGCTCCGGCGGATCCGCGAGGCGGCGAAGGTGTCCACCCGGACGACCGTCGTGCTGTCCACCCCGTTCGAGGGCAGGTCGCCGACGCTGTGAGAGTGGTACGGTAAAAGGTATGGCAACACGTAAGGTGACACTCTCGCTCGACACCGGTGCGCTCGAGTACGCCGAGCGGGCCGCGAAAGCGCACGGCATTTCGGTCTCGTCCTGGCTGTCGAAGGCGGCCCGGCGCGAGGCGGTCCGGACCGGGTATACCCCGCAGCGTGCTCCTGTCGCGCCGTCGGCCGAGGCGGACGAGGCGGAGCGGGCGGCTGCGGAGAAGGAGATGCGTGCGCAGGGGTGAGGTCTGGACTTACCACCCGCCCACTGATCCCGCGCGGCAGCGGACCGTGGTGCTGCTGTCGTCTGACGGGGTGAACGAGTCCGAGCGGCCTTGGCTGCTCGGGACGGAACTGCTGGATCGGGATCCGCAGGACATTCTCGGGGTGGCGGTGGACGCTCGGTATTGGGTGTCCACGTTGAACCTGACGCGGTTGTACCGGCCTTGGCTGGCGGAGCGGATCGCGGAGGTTGACGCGGATGTTCAGGAGCAGATCGATGTGGCTTTGAGGGCTGCGTTGGATTTGTGAATCTCTTGGGGGTGGGGGTCGGCTCGTCGCCTGGCGGCGACGTTGCCGTGGGGGTGTCGGGGGCACCCCGAAGCTGATTGTGACGACGGCGCGGGGGGTGGTGTTCCGATGGGGGGGGAGTGCTTTCGAACCACCCCCCGTCACTTTTCTTGCTTTTCCTTGTGGGATAGAGAGAGGGG
>NZ_JBVKDT010000014.1:60904-243754 GCF_055633655.1 Amycolatopsis sp. NPDC114503
GGGAAGAAAAGAAGACCCTCCCCACCAACCCCCCCCCGCGCCGCGTTTTTGGCTTCGTATCGGGGTGCAGGGCCGGGTGTGGCTGCGCTGGTGGGGTGGGTGCGTCTGCTGCGGTTTGGTGGGTGGGGCGCGGGGGTTGGGGTTTCGGGGGTGTGTGGTGCGCGGCTGCCGGTGGGGTGGTGGGCTGTGAAGGCAGCCTTGAGGGGGTCTGGGTCGGTGAGGGTGAGTCGGTGAGGGTGGCCTTTACGGCTTGTGAGGGTCGTGAGGGGAACCCTGGGGGAATCAGGGGCTGTGAAGGTGGCCCTCACGCGGGAGGCTGCCGGGGGGGCGAGCGGCGCGCGGGGAGTGTCAGCTGACTGGTTCGGGGACGGCGTGGAGTTTTCCGTCTGGGCCGGTCAGGCAGGAGGCGTTGCCTTGGCGCGTGGTGAGGAAGTCGGTCAGGCAGTCGGCGATGGCGGCGTGTCCGGCGGCGTTGGGGTGGAAGGATTCCTGCAGTGCGTGCGTCGCCCGGTCGACCTGGGTCAGGTCGTTCAGGTGCAGGGTAAGCCTCGTGAACCATTCTGATGCCGGGTTCGCTCCGCCGGAGCAGGCTTCGTGGTTTTCTCCTGCTCGGGCCAGGTCCAGGAAACGGGCGCCGGATTGGGCGGCGGCTTGTTTGATGCCTGCGGAAAGCGTGCTGATTCCGGTGGTCGAAATCCATTGCAGGTCGTCGGTGCGGAAGGGGCAGCCGTTGAGGCTTTGCAGGTCTGGCGGGATGTTCGGGCCTACGGGAGTGGCGTAGGACTGAAGCACCAACTGGTAATCCGCGGGGACGTATCCGGCGTCCGCCAGTACCTTTTTTACGTCGCCTACTGCGTTCGCCACTTTGGGCACCATTGCGTCCACTTTGGACTTCCAGGTTTCCTTGAGCGCGACGTTGCAGGACGGGCCGTCGGAGGAGAACCAGGCCTTGAAGCATTCGCTCACTTGGGCGGAGAACTTCGGGTCGTCGTTCGCGCCCACGGCGATCACTACGGCGGAGACGCGGTGATCCTTCACGACGTCAGCGAGCTGGGCGGCTTGCGAGCGTTCGCCCCACTGTTTGGCGTCGCCCAGGGCGATTTGGGCGGCGGGGGCTCCTGAGCAGCCCAGGTTGACTCGGGCGGAGACGCCGGGGATGCGGACCTTTTGCACGAACGCGGCGGACGAGCGGTGGCACCAGTCGCCGTTCCTGCCGTCGGTGTCGGGGGTGTAGGCGCCGGCGCCTTCGCCGGAGACGGTGCTGTCGCCGAGCGAGACGACGGTCAGCGGGCCGCGGCCGGGCGGGCCTTGTCGCGGAAAAGGCTGGCCTGGGCGGCTCTCGGTGCCGAAAAAGACGAAAAAGCCCGCAAGAACAGCTACGCAGGCGAGGACCAGCGCCCCCCACCACCACCGGAATCGTCGCATCGCTCGCCAAGTCTAGCGAGAACCCGCGCGGCGAGGTCGGAGTCTGGGGTGGCTGGGACGCGGGTCACCGTCCGGCGTCTGTCTACTGTGGACTCAAGGGGTCATTCGCCCGCCCAGACCGGCGGCGTGCGGTGGGTCCACGGGGCGGCCTGTTCCAGCTGTCCGGCCAGCCGGAACAGCAGGTCTTCGCGGCCGAAGGCGGCGGTGAACTGCATGCCGATCGGGAGCCCGGCAGCCATGGCCAGGGGGACGGACATCGACGGGACGCCGGAGACGTTCGCGGCCGCGGTGTAGGGGGAGCGGTCGAGGCGGCGGTTCAGCCAGCCTAGGCCGTCGAGGTGGTCGGCGCCGTCGCCGTAGACGCCCAGCGGGACCGGCGGCTCCGGCAGGGTGGGGGAGAGTAGCAGGTCGTAGCGGGCGAAGTGCTGGGCGAAGGTTCGGGAGACCTGGTTGCGGAGGGCAAGGGCGCGGACGAACTCGTCGGCGGTGACCTGGCGGCCGTAGCGATAGCTGGCGAGGGTGACCGGTTCCAGGGTGGTCTCGTCTGCGGGGCGGCCGGTGGCGGCGGCGATGCCGTCGATCCACGGGGCCAGGTTGGCGGTCCACATCCGGGCGTTGGCCAGGACGAATTCTTCCCAGGAGACGCCCAGCGGCAGCGCGGTCTCTTCGAGTTCGTGGCCCAGGGATTCCAGCAGGCACACGGTTTCAGTAAGGGCCGCGGAGACTGGCGCGGTCGGCTGGCGGCCGCCCCATGGTCGGCTCAGGACTGCTATCCGCAGGCGCCCGGGATCGAGCCGGGCTTCGGCGGCGTAGGGGCGGTCCGGGCGGGTGGCGAAGTACGGGTCGCCGGGTTCGGGGCCTTCGATCAGGTCCAGCAGGACGGCGCTGTCGCGGACGGATCGGCTCAGGCTGCCCTGTACGGCCAGTCCGCTGAAGACCTCGTCGGCCCCGGGCCCGTGCGAAACCCGGCCTCGGGTCGGCTTCAGGCCGAACAATCCGTTGCTGGAAGCGGGGACTCGGATGGAACCCGCGGCGTCGGTGGCGTGCGCGAGGGGGACGATCCCGGCGGCGACCGCCGCGCCGGAGCCGCCGCTGGAGCCGCCTGCGGTCCGGTCCGGGGACCACGGGTTGCGGGTCGCGCCGTAGAACTCCGGTTCGGTCGTGGTGCTGTAGGCCATTTCCGGGGTGGTGGTGCGGCCGATGGTGACCAGGCCTGCCTGGCGGAAGCGGCGCATCAGGAACGAGTCTTCGGGCGACACGGACCCTGCGGCCAAGCGGCTGCCGAGTTCGCTGCGCTTGCCCGCCATGGCTACGCCCAGGTCCTTGATCAGGAACGGCACGCCTGCCAGCGGGGCGGAACCGGGAGCCGGAGCGTCTTCGGGCGGCCAGGTTTCGACTACTGCGTTGATCCGCGGATTGACCGCTTCGACCGCCCGCGCGGCCGCGTCGGCGACCTCGGCCGCCGTTGCTTCGCCGCGGGCGATCAGGTCCGTCAAGGCGACCGCGTCGCAGCTCGCGTATTCGGAGATTTTCACCGGACATGCCCTTCGGGAGACTCAGTCGTACTGTGTGATACCGAGCGGTATCACTGGGGACGGTTGTGTACCGTAGCCGGGGACGAACCGGATTGCCAGCCCTCCCGAGGACGAACTGATGACGAGCACCTCCGACCGGCGGCCGACGAGGGTCGCGACTCTGCCGCCTCGCGAGCGCATCCTCGACGCGGCCGAGGAGCTGTTCCTCAACGAGGGCGTGGTGCGGGTCGGGGTCCAGGCGATCGCGGACCGCGCCGGGACCACGAAGATGGCGATCTACCGGCACTTCGGCACCAAGGACGCGCTCATCGCGGAATGGCTGCGGATCGTCGTGCACGACTACTCCGCGGCCTTCGACGCGGCTGAGCAGGCGCATCCGGACGATTTCGCGGAGCAGATCCGCGCGGTGGGGCAGTTCATCGTCGACGGGCTGCCCGAGTTTTCCCACCGCGGCTGCCCGTTCACGAACTCCGTCGCCGAACTGCCCGACCCGGATCATCCGGCGCGGCGGCTGATCAGCGAGCACAAGACCCGGCAGTTCGGCAGGCTCCGGGCGATGTGCGAGGGCCTCGGGCTGCCTGACCCGGAGCTGGGCGCGGCGGAGCTGACGTTCGCGATGGAGGGGGCGCAGATCGCGGTGCAGAACGGCGGTGTGGAGGACGTCGGAGCGCACCTGACGAGGATCGTCGAAGGGGTGATCAGTCGCGGGGAGCCGGGCTGAGGGCGGCGCGTTTGCGTTGCGGGACAGGGTCTTCGGCGTCGCTGGCGACCGGACGGGCGGCTCCGTCGAAGGGGCCGTCAGTCTCGGGAACGCAGGCTGAGAGCGGCGCGTTTGCGTAGCAGCAGGAGGCGCTCAGCGTCGTTGGCGACCAGGCGGAGGGCTTCGTCGTAGGCCTCGGCAGCGTCGGCGGCCCGGCCTAGCCGGGTGAGCAGGTCGGCCCGGATGGCCTGGAAAAGGTGTCGGTTGGCTAGGTCCAGACTGTCCACAATGGTCAGCGCGGCAGCGGGGCCTTCGACCTCGGCCACTGCGACGGCGCGGTTCAGCGCGATGATCGGCGTGGGGGTCAGGGCGAACAGCTGGTCGTAGAGGGCGAGGATCTGGACCCAGTCGGTGCCGTCGCTGTGGACGGCGTTGATCGCGGCCTGGATCTGATACGGCCCAGGGCGGTCGAGGCGCAGGCACTGGCGGACCAGCGACTGGCCTTCGGCGATCAAGGTCCAGTCCCAGCGGGCGCGGTCCTGGTCGGGCAGCAGGACGGGGATTCCGTCGGCGTCGAGGCGGGCCGCGCGGCGTGACTCGGTGAGCAGTTGCAGTGCGAGCAAGCCCAGCGCCTCGGGTTCGCCGGGGAGCAGGACGGCGAGGATCCGGGTCAGGCGGATCGCCTCCGCGGCCAGGTCCGGTCGCGTGAGATCCGGGCCGGCGCTGGCCGTGTGGGCTTCGGTGAAGATCAGGTACAGCACCGCGAGGACGGCGTTGAGCCGGGACGGGAGGTCGGCGGCCTCCGGGACCCGGTACGGGATTCGGGCGTCGCGGATCTTGGCTTTCGCGCGCACTAGCCGTTGTGCCAGCGTCGATTCCGGGACCAGGAACGCGTGCGCGATCTCGGCGGTGGTGAGGCCGCCCAGCAGCCGCAGGGTGAGGGCGACCCGGGCGGCGGTGTTGAGAGCGGGGTGGCAGCAGGTGAAGATCAGCCGCAAGCGTTCGTCGGGGATCGCGCCTTCGTCGAACGGTTCGGCGGCGTGCAGGAGTGCAGCTTGCGCGTGGCGGTCCGCGCGAGTGGATTCCCGGCGGAGCCGGTCGATTCCGCGGTTGCGGGCAGTGGTGACGAGCCAGCCCGCGGGGCTCGGCGGGAGGCCTTCGGCGCGCCATTTCACGGTGGCGGTCGCGCATGCCTCCTGGACCGCGTCCTCGGCGAGGTCCAGGTCGCCGAAGACCCGGGCCAGCACCGCGACCGCACGGCCGTGCTCGGCGCGGAAGATCCGCTCGAGCACGGCCGTCGAGATCAATGGAACTCCCGGACTTCCACCGGCAGCGTGGTGATTTCCGAGATCCGCCGCGCCCATTCGGTCGCCGCCTCCTGGTCGGGCGCGGTCACGACGGTGAAGCCGCCCAGGTGTTCCTTGCCTTCGGCGAACGGTCCGTCGGTGTACAGGACGTCGTCGCCGGAAGCGCGGACGACTCGAGCGGCGGGCGCCGGATGCAGCCCGCCCGAGAAAACCCAGACGCCGGTCGCTTTCATCTCGTCGGTCACCGCTTCGAGGCGTGCGGCGATGTCCGCCAGCACCTCGGGATCCGGGGTCCCGCTGTCGGGCTGGCAGATCCCGAGCAGGTACTGCGGCATGCGGCCCCTCCTTCGCTCAGCGTTGCCGGGCCGGGCGCACGATCATCTCGCTCACGTCCACGTCGGCCGGCTGCTCGAGAGCGTAGGCGATGGCGTCGCCGATCGCTTTCGGTTCGATCGCGTCCTTGCGGTAGATCCGCATGACCTCCTGCGTCTCCGGATCGCTGATCGTGTCCGCCAGCTCCGAGGTCACGACGCCGGGGGAGACCGTGGTGACGCGGATCGACGGATCGCATTCCAGCCGCAGGCCCTCGGTGATCGCCCAGGCCGCGTATTTCGTGCCGCAGTAGACCGCCGCCGTCGGCGTGACCTGGTGCGCGCCGATCGACGCGACAGTCACGAAATGGCCCCGGCGCTGGCGGGTGAAGTGCGGCAGCGCGGCAGCGATGCCGTGCAGTAGCCCCCGGACGTTGACGTCGATCATCCGGTCCCATTCCTCCACCAGCCCGGCGTCCAATCGGGACAGTGGCATCACGCCGGCGTTGGCGATGAACGCGTCGATCTCGCCGTGGTCGCGCACCGCGCGGTCGACGAACGCGGCGACGTCGGCGCGGTCGGTCACGTCGAGGCGGTGGACTTCGATGCCGTCCGCGCTGGCGGCGAGTTCGGCGAGCCGGTCTTCGCGGCGTGCTCCGGCGATCACGTGCCAGCCGTCGGCGGCGAGGCGGCGGGCGGTGGCTTCGCCGATGCCGCTGCTGGCACCGGTGATCAGGGCGATCTTGCTCATTCGGATTCCTTCGGGAAGTCGGCGGACAGCGTGATGTCGCGCCAGTCGTCGAACGTCTTGCGGAGGGTGTCGAGGCGGGCGGTGGCGATGTCGTAGGCCGCCTGCCCGAGCAGCAGGCGCAGCGGCGGTTCGGCGGAGCTGACGGCGTCGACGACCGCGGTCGCGGCGCGGTCCGGGTCGCCGGGCTGCTTGCCGTAGGTGGCGAGCGTCGAGGTCCGGCGCGCGCCCGCCGTATCGGCGTAATCGTCGATACGGATCGCGGATTCCCGCATGGACGGGCCCGACCAGTTCGTGCGGAACGCGGCCGGTTCGACGATCGTGACGCCGATGCCGAGCGGGCCGACCTCGGCGGCGAGCGACTCGCTGAAGCCTTCCACGGCGAACTTCGTGGCGTGGTAGTAGCCGGTCGCGCCGAAGGCGGCCAGCCCGCCGAGCGACGAGACCGAGACGATGTGACCGTGGCGCCGGGCCCGCATTCCCGGCAGGACAGCGCGGGTGAGCGCCATCAGGCCGAAGACGTTGGCCTCGAACAGCGCGCGGATCTCGGCGTCTTCGCCTTCTTCGGCGGCGGCGAGGTAGCCGTAGCCCGCGTTGTTGACGAGCACGTCGATCTGGCCGAAGGCCTGGTGCGCCTCGGCGATTGCATTGGCGATCTGCTGCTGGTCGGTGACGTCGAGCGCGACCGAGACGGCGCGGCCGGGGTGTGCGGCGACGAGGTCCGCGACGCGTTCGGGATCGCGGGCCGTCACGACCGCGCGCAGGCCGCGTTCGAGGACGGCGGCCGCGAGTGCGCGGCCGAGTCCGGTGGAACATCCGGTGATAAACCAGACGGGTGGATTGTTTTCAGACATAGATCTACCCCTGAAGGAATTCGGGAATTGCGAAAAAGGGTCAGCGGCGTGGCCGGTCGGCCGCGGCGAGACTGCCGAGCAGCCCCAGCGCGGCCTCCGACGGACTGCCCGGATCAGCTTGGTACACCACGAGTTGCTGGCCGGGAGCGCTGTTCACGGTCATCGATTCGTAGTGCAGGGTGAGCATTCCGACGAGCGGGTGCCGGAACCGTTTCGTCTCGTGCGTTTTCTGCCGGAGGTCGTGGCGCGCCCACAACCGGCGGAAATCGGCGCTCTTGAGCGACAATTCGCCGACCGCCTCGATCAGGAGCGGATCGTCCAGATCGGAGCCCGCGGCCGACCTCAGCCCGCCGACGGTGTTGACCGCGACCCGGTCCCAATCCGGGTAGAAGTCCCGGGCGTCGGGGTCGAGGAACACCAGCCGCAGCAGGTCGCCGCTGTATTCGTGCCCGCCGAACAGCGCTTCGCCGAGCAGATTCGACGCGAGCACGGTCATGCACCGGCCCAGCACGACCGCGGGCGTCTGCGGCCACGCGTCCATCAGCTGCACCAGCCGCGGGCTGACGCGTTCCCGCGCGGGACGTCGCTTGGCCCGCTTCGGCCGGGCCAGCGAATGCAGATGGGCGAGCGCTTCGTCGTCGAGACGCAGCGCCCGGCCGAGCGCGTCGACGACCTGCGCCGACGGCGTGCGCTCCCGGCCCTGCTCAAGCCGCACGTAGTAGTCGGTGCTCACCCCGGCCAGCTGCGCGACCTCCTCCCGGCGCAGGCCGCTGACCCGGCGCCGGGTGTCGGCGAGCAGGTCCGCGTCCGCCGGGGCGGTGGTGCCGCGCCGGGCCCGCAGGAACTCGCCGAGGAGGTTGCTGTCGCTCATGGGACCAGGCTAGATCGGCAGCGGCGCCCGTGGGGGACGCAAAGGGGGTGTGCTTCTCCCACCCTCCCGGTACCCCGGCGCCCAGTGGTTCAAACCTTTCCGGCCCCGCTCTGCCCGTGCGCACCGCGGCCGCGGCACCGGCAGGCAGACTGTTTTGACTGGTCAGCGGCGGCGACCGACCCTGCTGAGACCACCCCCCTCGACCGGAAGGCGAACCATGCGCCGAACCCCGCTCGTCCTCGCGGCCGTGGCCGCCCTGTCGATGGCCGCCGCGCCCGCGCAGGCGGCCGAAACCTGGACCACGGTGTTCGAGGACACCTTCGACGGCCCCGCCGGCACTGGCCTCGACCCGCAGAACTGGCTCTACGACAAGGGAACCGGCTACCCCGGCGGCGCGGCGAACTGGGGCACCGGAGAGATCGAGACGTCCACCGACTCGACGGACAACGTCTACCACGACGGAGCCGGGCACCTGGTGATCAAGCCGCTGCGGGACGCGAACGGAGCCTGGACCTCCGGGCGGATCGAAACCCAGCGCACCGATTTCGGCGCGCCCGCGGGCGGGCAGATGGAGATGAGCGCGACGATCCAGCAGCCGGATCCCGAGCACGGCCTCGGCTACTGGCCCGCGTTCTGGGCGATGGGCGCGGACGCGCGGCCGGTCGGCGCGACGAACTGGCCGAGCATCGGCGAACTGGACATCATGGAGAACGTGAACGCGCTGGACAAGCATTCCAGCACGTTCCACTGTGGACAGTGGGCGGGGGAGTGCCACGACCCGGACGGGATCAGCAGCGACCTGCAGGACTGCGGCGGCTGCAAGACCGGGTACCACACGTATTCGGTGGTGGTGGACCGCCGGGACGCGGCCGCCGAGGAGCTGCGGTTCTCCTTGGACGGCAAGGAAACCTTCGCGGTGAAGCAGAACCAGGTGTCCGACGCCACCTGGAAGGCCGCGGTGGATCACGGGTTCTTCGCGATCTTCGACGTGGCGATCGGCGGGTCCTATCCGAACAAGGTGTGCGGGTGCACCAGCCCGGGAGCGGACATCACGCCGGGGGCGGGGATGAGCATCGACGCGTTTTCGGTGAAGGTCAGCGAAAGCTGAACCTCGGCCAGGGATCGATCCGGACGCGGCCGAGCTGCGGCGTCGACCACTCGACGCGCTCGGCCGCGGCGGGATCGGTGAACACCAGGACTGACTCGTCGAGCCGGTTGAACAACAGCACGGGCCCGCAGTCCGCCAATTCGCCCGCGACCAGCACCAGCGGCTGGCCGTCGACACACAGATCGACTTCGGCGAGCACGCCTTCTTCGGCGAAGACGACGACGTCTTCGACCGGGCCGGTCGGAAGTCCGCTCAGCGCCGTCCACCGATGGATGCCGTCCCACATCTCCCGGTTCTCGAATCGGGCATCCGGGCGGCGATGCGGCCACAGCCCGAACACGTCGTCGTTTTGATACGTGCCGATCCTCAGCGCGCGGCCGTCGTCCAGATACGCCTGCATGCCCCACAACTGCAGACAGGGCACCGCCGGATCGGTGAACTGGGGAGCGCCGTCCGGGCCGTATTCCCGCAGCGCCTCCTCCACGCCTGCCCACGACTCGATGCGCCTGCCGCGCAGCGAGTCGAAATCCTGCGCCCGCTCGACCATCCACTCGGTGTACGCCACCGCAGCAGTATCTCGGAACGCCAGCCCGCGAGGCGCCCGCAGCTCAAGGCTGCCGCGCGCGGGTCCCGAACCGGGTAGGTACCGTGATCAACGCAGCGGCGGGCGGAGGAGAACAACGTGAGCAATCCATTGGTGGCACCGGTGAAGGAGACCTCGGCGATGGCCGGGGTCCCGTTGCTGGAGGACGCCACCGGGCTCAAGGACGCGATCGAGAGCAAGAACTGGGCCGCGGTCGCGATCGGGGCCGTCGGCACCGCGCTCGACGTCCTCACCGCCGTCATGGACCCCTTCGGCGCGATCTTCGCCGCGGGCGTCGGCTGGCTGATGGAGCACGTCGGCCCGCTCAAGCAAGCCCTCGACGCGCTCACCGGCAACGCCGACGAGATCAGCTCGCAGGCGCAGACCTGGACCAACGTCGCCAAGGAACTCGAAGGCGTCTCCGCCGAGCTCGGCGAGCTGGTCAAGAAAGACCTCGAGAACTGGCAGGGCGAGGCCGCCGACAGCTACCGCAAGCGGGCCGAGGACACCTCCGCCCTGATCGCCAGCGCCCAGAAGGGTTCCGAGGGCGCGGCCAGCGGCGTCAAGACCGCGGGCGAGATCGTCGCCGCGGTCCGGTCGCTGGTCCGCGACACCATCGCCGACCTGGTCGGGCACCTGATCTCGTGGGCGCTGCAGGTGCTGCTCACCGCGGGCATCGGCATGGCCTGGGTCGGCCCGCAGGTCGCCGCGGCGGTCGCGAAGACGGCGTCCAAGATCACTCAGATCACCACCAGGCTGGTCAAGGCTTTCAAGGCGCTCATCCCGCTGCTGAAGAAGGCCGGGACGCTGTTCGAGGACGCCGGAAAGGCGTTGAAGGGGCTCAAGGGCGGCAAGAACGCTCCCACGCACACGCCCAAGGACATCAACGTCAAATCCGAGGGCGGCGGCACCCGCTCGAACCCGGGCGGGAACGACAGCACGCACACTTCCGGAGCCGAAGGCGGCGGCGGGCACCACGGCAGTACCGGCAGTACCGGCAACACCCACGCCAGCGGCTCCGAAGGCGGCGGCAACCACGGCGGCGGGCACGAAGGCGGCGGTCAAGGCGGCTCCGGGTCGCACGGGACCGGCGGCAACGACGTGCACACGTCCTCGACGCAGCAGCCGAGGGGCAACGAGAACCCCGCCGAACACCACACCGACCCCAAGGAGATCAGGGACTGCGGCGACCCGATCGACGTCGCCACCGGCGCGGTGTTCCTGGTCCAGGAAGACCTGCGCCTGCCGGGAATGCTGCCGCTGACGGTCGAGCGGACCCACCGCTCGTCCTACCGCTCCGGCGGATTCTTCGGCCCCACCTGGTCCTCGACGCTGGACGAACGGCTCGAGATCCGCGACGACGGCCTGCACTACGCCGCCCCGAGCGGCGTGCTGGTGCGCTTCCCCTTCCCCCGCGGCATCGAGGCCGTGGCGACCGACGACGGGCCGTACCTCGCGCTGCGCCGGATCACCACCGGGTTCATCGTCGGCGACCCGCAGAGCAGCGTCATCCGCTACTTCACCGGAGACCCCGACGACCGCACCCTCCGCCTGCACGCCTTGGCCGACAGCTCGGGCAACCGGATCGTCTTCCGCTACGAGGACGGCGTGCCGGTGGCCATCGAGCACTCCGGCGGCTACCGGGTCACGATCGACTCGGCGGACGGGCTGGTCACCGCGCTGCGCGTGCCGGACGCGCCGGTGGCGGTCCGGGAGTACCGCTACGACTCCGCCCGGCGGCTCGTCGAGGTGCTGGACGCGGTCGGCACCTCGCACAAGTTCCGCTACGACGCCGACGGCCGGATGGTGCGCTGGGACGACGTCAACGGCCGCTGGTACGGCTACCAGTACGACAGCGACGGCCGGTGCGTGCGCGCCCGCGGCGACGGCGGCTACCTCGACACCGAACTGTCCTACGACCGGGAAAACCTGGTCACCACGGTCACCGACTCCCTCGGCGCGGTCCGCCGCTTCCAGCTCAACGAGCAGCTGAAGGTCGTCGCCGAGACCGATCCGCTCGGCAACACCTCGACCACCGAGTACGACGAGTACGGCCGGGTCACCGCCAGCGTCAACGCGCTCGGCCACGCCACCCGCTGGGAGTACGACGTCCTCGGCAACGTCGTCGCGGTGACCCGCCCGGACGGCACGCGGCTGGCGAACGAGTACGACGAGCGCGGCCTGCCGGTCTCGACGACCGGCCCCTCCGGCGACGTCTGGCGCTACGAGTACGACGAACAAGGCAACCTGGCCAAGGAAATCGATCCGGCGGGCGGGGTCACGGCCTACACCTACGACCCGGTCACCGGAGCGGTGGCGACGCGGACCGACGCGCTCGGCGGCGTCACCCGGATCGAGTCCGACGCGGCCGGACTGCCCACCACGATCACCGCTCCCGACGGCGCGGTGACCCGGTACCGCTACGACGCGCTCGGCGCGATCGTCTCGATCACCGGCCCGACCGGCGCGTTCGTGGAACGGGTGCGCAACGCGGCCGGCGATCTCGTGCAGCAGCGCAACGCCGACGGCTCGGTGAGCAAGTTCGGCTTCAAGGCGGTCGGCAACGTCGAGGAGTCGGTCGACCCGCGCGGCGGCGTGCTCCGGGTCGAGTACGGCGCGTTCGGCCTGCCGGTGTCCGAACAGGACCCGGACGGCGGCGTCCGGCGGTTCGGCTACGACACCGAACTGCGGCTCACGACGGTGACGAACGAACGCGGCCTGGTCTGGCGCTACGAGTACGACCGGGCGGGACGGGTCGTCGCGGAGACCGACTACAACGGCCGGGTCCTCCGCTACGGCTACGACGCGGCCGGGCAGCTCGTCCGCCGGGTCAACGCGGCCGGGCAGGCGATCGCGCTCGAATACGACGCGCTCGGCAGGCTCGTGCGGCGCACCGCCGAAGACGACGTCGCCGAATTCGCCTACGACCACGCGGACCGGATGGTCCTGGCGCGCAACGGCGAGACCGAGGTCCGCTTCGACTACGACGCCGCCGGGCAGCTGGTGTCCGAGTCGATCAACGGCCGCGTCGTGCAGTCCCAGTACGACGCGCTCGGCAGGCGGACCGGCCGCCGCACGCCCACCGGGGCGGAATCGTCGGTCGGCTACGACTCCGCGGACCGCCCGACCGCGATCACCACCGCGGGCCGCACGTTGCGGTTCGAGTACGACGCGGCGGGACAGGAAACGGTGCGCCGGCTCTTCGCCGGGACCTCGCCGGTGGCGGAGCTGCGCCAGCACTGGACGTCGACCGGAAAGCTGCGCGGCCAGACCGTGCTGTGCGGCGAGGAGACGGTGCAGCAGCGCGACTACCGCTACCTGCCGGACGGAAACCTTTACGCGACAGGCGATCTGCTGGCCGGTCCGCGCTCGTTCGAGGTCGGCCCCGGCGGCCGGGTCAGCGCGGTCCAAGGCCCGGACTGGCGGGAAACCTACGGCTACGACGCGGCCGGCGCGATCACCGAGGCCGGCTGGCCGGGCGACCCGGCCGCGGCGGGCCCCCGGACCTACCGCGGCACCCTCGTCGAGTCCGCGGGCGAGACCCGCTACGCCCACGACGCCGAGGGCCGGGTCGTGGTGCGGGAACGCCGCGGGCAGCGGTGGGAATACCAGTGGAACTCCGCGAGCAGGCTGACCGGCGTGCGCACCCCGGACGGTACGGTCTGGCGCTACCGCTACGACGCGCTCGGCAGGCGCGTCGCCAAGCAGCGCCTCGACCAGGCGGGCGCGGTGGCCGAGCAGATCGAGTTCGCCTGGGACCACTACCAGCCCGCCGAGCAGGTGCACAGCGTCCCCGGCCGCCCGCAGGTCGCGACCGTGTGGGACTGGCTGCCGGACTCCGACCAGGTGCTGGCGCAGACCGAGCGGACGCTCGGCGAACGCCCCGGCGAACGGTTCCACGCCGTCGTCACCGACCTGGTGGGTGCGCCCGCCGAACTGCTCGACGGCACCGGCGCGCTGGCCGGGCACCGGTGCACGTCGCTGTGGGGTTCGGTCGTGGCGGAGGACGGGACCGCGCGCACTCCGCTGCGGTTCCCCGGCCAGTACTACGACCCGGAAACCGGGCTGCACTACAACATGCACCGTTACTACGACCCGGAAACCGGCCGCTACCTCTCGCACGACCCGCTCGGACTCGGCCCGTCCCCGGACTCGCTGGCCTACGTGGACAACCCGAACGCGATGGTCGACCCGCTCGGCCTCACCGCGGCCCCGGTCGGACCGTGTCCGAAGAAGCTCGCGGAAATGCAGCGCCAGCAACAACAACAGCAGGCGGCCGCGAACGCGTCGCGGACGAACAACAAGCGCAAACGCGGCAGCACCACCTCCGGGCAGCCCCCGGCCAAGAAGGCCGCCAAGGAGCCGAAGAATCCGCCCGGCACCTTCGGCGACAAGTCCAACGAGGCCGCCCGGATCGGCGACGCGCACGGCTACAAGGTCGACGGGCAGCAGACCAACCAGCTCGAGCACGCCGGGCTCCACAAGGCCGCCGCGGAAGACGGCAGCGGCGTCGCGCGGAAGCGTTCGGACGAAAGGACGCTCGAGAACGCCGGTTTCGGCTATTACGAAAGCCACGACTTCCACCGGATGCACCCGGGCACCGGAAGCGGCAAGCAAATGCACACCTCCGGGTTCACCGGCGGGAAGACGCACGACGAGCACCAGCTGACCTACGCCCACGCGCAGCGGCAGGCCTACGAGCGCAAGGACACGTCCGGTCTGCTGCAGCTCAACCAAATGGGCTACTCGCACATGGAGGGCAAGTACACCCGGCCGACCTATCAGGTGCCGGGACGCCAGCCGCACGACACGTATGTGAGCCCGCAGGAGAAGGTCTACCACGGCGACGACCCGAAACACGTCCACCATCCGGATTTCCACGACCCGAAGCACGGCATCCACACCTACGGCACCGACACCAGGCCGGTTCCCGGAAAGCAGCACCCGGACGGCTCGGAAGTGCGGGAACGGATCGAGAACACCCCGGAGCAGCGGCAGGCTTCGGCGGACGCGTACAAACAGCGGGCGGAAGACGCGAAGGCCGAACAGGCGCGCCGCGACGATCTCAACGAACACCGCAGCGAAATCGAAAACGGCAACGACGCCAAGCGCAAAAAGGAGCTCAAGGACTTCGACGACGAGCAGCGGTGGATGCGCGGGTCCGAGGATTCCTACCACCGGATGGTCGACGAGATGTACGCCGGCGGCAAGGGAATGCCCTACGTCCCGGCGCCCGGCTCGAAGGCGCACGCCGACATGACCGCGTCCGGCGACTCGTTCGCGCGGACCGACCCGCTCACCGCGGGCGGCCGGGCCGAGGCGCACCTCGCCTACGAACAGCGCCGGACCGGCGAATACCCCCAGGGGTCCACCGACGAGCTGCTCGACAAATGGGGATTCCAGGCCCCGAAGGACAAGAACGACCCGATGTGGCAACGGTGGCAGAACGGCGATTACGACCCGCCGGAGCTGCGCGGCCACGACGGGAATGCGCCCATTTCGGACGCGAAGCGCGCCGAGATGAAGGAAATGCAGGAAAAGGCGCTCGCACAGCAAATGCGGACCATGGACCTGGACAAGAACAACGGGGGACGCTGACGCGCCGGTCAGCCCGCGCCGGAAAGATCCGTCGTCTCCGCCAGCCGCGTGACTACCTCCAGGAGCGCGGCCGGGCGGGGGCCGTCGGAGCGCCACACCGCCACGGTGTGGGCGGACTCGCCTTCCAACGGCACGAACACCACGCCGGTGCGGCGCAGGCTGTGGGCTGACCGCGCCAGCCGCGTCACGCCGACCCCGGCCGCGACCAGCCCCAGCAAGCCCTGCACTGTCGCGGTCCGCTGCACGACGTCGGGCGTGAACCCGGCGGCGGCGAAGTCGGCGTCGTACTTGCGGTGCCAAGGATCCCACGACGTGCGCGGCGTCAGCACCCACGGCTCCTCAGCGAGATCGGCCAGGCGCAGCGAGGAACGGTCGGCGAGCCGGTGGCCGGAGGGCAGGACAGCGCAGACCTCCTCGGTGAGGAGCGCGTGCGTTTCCAAGCCCTCGACCAGCGGCGGGCGAGTGAAGCCGGCATCGAACCGGCCGCCGCGCACCCCGTCGACCAGTTCGGCGATCGAGAGTTCGGCGGTGGTGACGGTCAGCTCCGGCAGGTGCTCCCGGACTGCGCGCACGACGGGCGGGAGCAGGTAATTCGCCGTGCTGGCAAGGAAAGCCAGCCGCAGCATGCCGATCTCGCCGCGGACTGCGCGGGAAACCGTCGCCACCGCCGCGTCGGCGCGGGCGACTACTGCGCGTGCTTCCGGAAGGAAGAGTTCGCCGATCGGGGTGAGCCGGGTGCCGCGGGCGTCGCGGTCGAAGAGCCGCGCGCCGAGTTGGCGTTCCAGCACGGTGATCTGCTGCGAGAGCGACTGCTGGGCGATGCGGAGGGTCGCCGCCGCGCGCGTGAAGCTCGTTGTTTCGGCGACGGCGACGAAGTAGCGCAGCTGCCGCAGCTCAGGGGTCACAGGCTGAGACTGTAGCCCGCCAGCGAACCGGTGTTGGCGGACCCCGGCAGGCGCGCGCCACGATCGGAGGCGGAAGAAACCACTGGAGGGACTGCTCAATGACCGAGGAAACCGACGGCCGCGTCTGGCTGATCACCGGGTGCTCCAGCGGCTTCGGCCGCGAACTCGCCCAGGCCGCGCTGGCCGCGGGGGACCGGGTCGTCGCGACCGCGCGCAACCCGGAGACGCTCGCCGACCTCGTCGAATCCGGCGGGGGCCGGGTGCGCACAGCGACGCTGGACGTCACCGACCCGGCGCAGATCGACGCCGCGGTGCGGACCGCGCTCGACGCGTTCGGCCGGATCGACGTGCTGGTCAACAACGCCGGCCACGGATCGGTCGGCGCGGTCGAGGAACTGACGCTGACCGACCTGCGCGCGGTGCTCGAGGTGATGTTCTTCGGCGCGGTCGCGATGACCAAGGCCGTCGTGCCGCTGCTGCGGGAACGGGGGAGCGGGACGATCGTGCAGATGAGCTCGATGGGCGGGCTGCTCGCGCCGCCTGCGTTCGGGGCTTACTGCGCGGCGAAATTCGCGCTGGAAGGGATGTCCGAGGCGCTCGCGGCGGAGGTCGCGCCGCTCGGGGTGAAGGTGCTGATCGTGGAGCCGGGCGCGTTCCGGACGTCGTTCGGCGGCGCGGCGATGCACCGCTCCCGGAAGATCGACGCTTACTCCGAATCGACCGCGGCCACCCGAGGCGCGATCGAGGGGATGGACGGCGCCCAGCCCGGCGATCCGGCGAAAGCGGCGGCGGCGATCCTTCGCGCGGTAGACGCGCCTGACGCACCGCTGAGGCTCGCGCTCGGCGGCGACGCGGTGGACGCGATCCGGGGCAAAATCGAAGCCCTGACCAAGGATCTCGACTCGTGGGAGACCGTGAGCCGGGCGACCGCGCTGGACTGAAAGCTGGTGGCCGCCCGCGCGGGCGGCCACCAGCTCGGCTCACGGATAATTCGGGACGTTGACCGGCTTCGTGCCGTCCGGCGTGACGTCGCCCGTGTCGTTCACGACGTGGGTGATCGTGCCGCGGTGGTTCAGCGACACCGTCAGCAGGCTGTGCAGCTTCACGCCGCCGTTCTGCGGAACCTCGAACGCGTGATAGCTCGAAACCGCCGGGTTGGTGTCGAAGAAGCAGTAACTGCCCAGACCCCACGCCTCGTGCGACGTCACGTCCGGGCCGACCTTGTACGCGGCGTACCCGGCGGTGCCGGGCGCGGAATTCCACGAAGCCTGATCCGGGACGTCGTAAGGCATTTCGTTCTGGAAGAAGATCGTCTTCCCGTTCTGGCCGTTCCACACGACCTGGAACTTCTGGTAATGCTCCACGAACAGGCCGGTCGCGGTCACGTTGTCGCCGTTGACGAGCACGCCGGTGTCGGCGGTGTTCGTGGTCCAGCCGACCGTGCCGCTGTTGCCGTGGTCCGCGCGCCACGCCCAGACGTGGTCGACGATCGTGTCGTCGCTGTTCACTACCAGGCTGTTGGTCGCCTTGCCCGCCAGATCGCCGCCGACACGGAAGAACACGTCCTGCAGCGACGTCGGATTCGCCGCGTGGCTCGTGTGTTTCCCGCCCTCGCCGACGGTCAGCAGGGACTGCGAATTCTCGGTGCCCGCGTCGAACAGCAGGCCCTTCACCCGCACACCGTCCACATCGGACACATGCATCGCGTCGACGCCGTTGTCCGGAATCAGCGTCGGGTAGCCGATGCCGAGCACGGTCGTGCCGGGGCGGGTCACGTTCAGCGTCTGGTCGAGGTGGTAGGCGCCGGGGGTGAAGAACAGGTTGCAGCCGGAGTCGAGTGAGCTGTTGATGCTCTCCGCGGTGTCGCCGGGCTTGACGACGCGGAACTGGCTCATCGGGACGGAATCACCGGGCGTGCCGCCGTTCGCCCAGCTCGGCCCGGACGCGTTCGTGCGCAGGGACGGCAGGAAAACGCGGTAGTTGCCGCTGTCGTCCACGTACAAGTACGGCACGTCGCGCGACACCGGCGTGGTGTCGAGGGTCGTTTCCGGCGGGTTCGGGAACGAGTTGGCCGGCGCGCCGGTGGTCCCGGAGAAGACCATGTTCCACACGCCGCCGTCCCAGCTGCCCAGCGCCGAATCCCGCGTGTACCACTGCTGTTGCGAAACCGACGCCGCCTGACCGGACACGCGGGTGTCGGCGACGTAACCGCCGCTCGCGTAGCCGTAGCTGGCCGGGAACAGCTGCAGCCCGCCCTTGATGTCCATCCGGCGGAACGGCGCGGCCTGCGAGACCGCCCAGCGATCGCTGCCGCTGGACGGAGTAACCGCCATGTTTTCCGCCGAACGCCAGAAGTTCTGCAGCGCGGAGCCCTGGTCGGACCCGTTGAAGGCGTCCACGGTGATGTCGCCGTTGATCTGGACGTCGTCCGGATTCTGGCCGAGACCGGCGACCGAGGTGTAGAAGCCGACGTTGTCGTGCACCGCGTAGGCGCCCGGCTTGAACAGATGCGCGACGCGGCCCGAGCCGAACTGCGCGGTCTGCGTGTCCTTCTGCGCCTCGAAGTCCTTGTCCAGCTGGGCCTGAATCGTCGCCGAGGGCATTCCCGGGTCGAAAACGTGCACGTTCGGCCCGAAATCCGGCTGATCCGGCTGGCTGCCGCAGCCCGCCTGACCCGACGCTGGGGCCGCGGCGGCGGGGACGGCGAGCCCGGCCGCGGCCAGCAAAGCCAGCATCGCGACGGCCGGGCCACGGGATCGACGCGGTCGTGGTGGTCGATAAGTCCGGTTCACGTCGGGGACACCTCCGCGGTAGGGGATTTACCCACCAGTTTGTGGTCGGCCACAACAAATTAAACGCCCGGCTCCGTGGCGCCGGTCACAACTCGGTCACGGTTGTCTGGACCACTCGCGGGATTCCGGCTATCGGAATCCTGTTCACGTCCGGGTGACGCAGCCAGCCTCGCGCCGCGTCGTGCCGCAAGATGACCTTGGACCTGCCGCCGTGAAGATCGGAGTCTCGGTGACCCGGACAGCAACGGACAAATCCTGGCGGCTCGCCTTCGCCGCCACCGTGTCGGTTTTGGCGACAGTGTGCGGCGTCGCGACCGCCGGACCGGCCGCCGCCGCGGACTACTCGAAGGCCGGCGACAATGTTGCCGGTTCACAAATTCTGCGCCACGAGGGCGTGCGAAGCGGAAGCCCGCGGTTCGACCCGGCGACCGGGCAGACCCTCGGCCACGACGTGAGCGGGCATCAGGGCGCGGTCGACTGGGGCCAGGCCGCCGGCGCGGGCGCCCGGTTCGCCTATGTCAAGGCGACTGAGGGCACCGGCTTCGTGAGCCCGCAGTTCGACCAGCAGTACAACGGCGCGCACGACGCGGGCCTCATTCGCGGCGCGTACCACTTCGCCCGCCCGGACGTCTCCAGCGGCGCGGAGCAGGCCGACTACTTCATCGCCCACGGCGGCGCGTGGCGCGGCGGCGGCACGACGCTGCCGGGCGCGCTCGACATCGAGTACAACCCGTACGGCGACGCCTGCTACGGCAAAAGCCAGGCCGACATGACCGCGTGGATCGCCGACTTCACCCACCGGTACCTGGCGAAACAGCGCCGCAGCGCGATCATCTACACCTCGACGTCGTGGTGGAAGCTCTGCACCGGCAACGCGGGCGGGTTCGGCGACACCAACCCGCTCTGGCTCGCCCGCTACGCCCCGGAGGTCGGCGAACTCCCCGCGGGCTGGGACAAGCAGAGCATCTGGCAGTTCTCGCGCACCGGCAGCCTGCCCGGAGACCAGAACTACTACAACGGGCCGATGAACCGCGTCGAGGCGCTCGCCAGGGGAGGCGGTTCGTCGGCGTGATCGCCTGAAAAGCCGTACCGGAGGGGGTCCGGTCGTAGTTGGATCACCGGGTGACCCTAGCCGTCGGACTCTTCGACCTCTTCACGTACGCGATCCCGGGCGCCCTGCATCTGGCGTTCCTGGCCTACCTCGCCGGGCGGTTGCACTGGCTCGACCTCGCCGCCGTCTCGCGCGGGCCGGGAGCGGTGCTGGTGATCGGGATCGTGGTGGCGAGCTACCTCCTCGGCTACCTGGCGTATCCGATGGGCGCGCGGGCGGCGCGGTGGCTGCCGCGGCGGCGGAAGCGTGATCCGCGGGCGGAGTTCCTGCGCCGCAACCCGGCCGCGCGCGGCCGTGCGTTCGTCGAAGCGGACTCGTTCCTGCTGCTGTCGGCGCTGCAGCTGCACGACGCCGACGCGGCGATGGAAGCGACGCGGCTGCGCACCGTCGGGCTGATGCTGCGCAACTCCAGCCCGCCGATGGCGTTCGGGTTCGTGGCGTCGGTCGTGGAACTGATCGTCGGGGGTCACAGGGTGTTCGCGGCGTGCGGCGCGGTGCTGTTCGCCGCCGCGTATCCGGCGCTGATCGCGCAGGGCCGGTTGATGTCGCACTGGGCGAGCGTGAAGACGCTGGAACTCAGCTTTTGGGTGCCGGAGGTGGAGGAGACGCTGGCGGCTACGCAGAAGACAGAGTGAGCGGCAACTCGGCGAGCCGTCCGCGAAACCGCCGCCGCGGCGAGCCTTTCCCCGGGCGGGCCGGAAAGGAATCGGTCAGCTGCTGGCGGTTTCGTGCCAGGTCAGGCTGGCACAGAGGGCTGCGGTGAGGCGGGTGATCGTCTGGCGGGTGGTTTCGTCGTTGACGTGCTCGGGGAGCCAGGCGCAGGCGAGGTAGGCACCCGCGAGATCGGCGGTGGCGGAGGCGGCGGCGAGGCATTCCTCGATCTGGGAGAGGGAGGGACCGGGGCCGGAGGGGAAGCGCGCGCCGGAGAGGTCGGCGCTGTCGATGACGTCGATGTCGAGGTGAAGGTAGACCGGCACCGGGCCGAGTCGGCTGAGGGCGGCGGCGATCGCGACGGGTTCGGCGGGGATGCGATGGACCTGGCTGGTGGCGAGGGCGTCGTTTTCGGCGGGGTCGAGATCGCGGGCGTCGGCGAGCACGACGCTCGTGTCGGGGACGGGGCGCAGGCCGAGCGTGTCGTCGAACAGGCCGGAGGTCCGGCCGGTCAGCATGGACAGGGCCATTCCGCCGATGTAGCCGCTGGTGGAGATTGCGGGGGTGTTGAAGTCGCCGTGGGCGTCCAGCCACAGCACGGCCAGGTCGCTGTGGCGTTGCTGCACCGCGGCTGCCGCGGCGCGGCTGGTGGGGCAGTCCCCGGAGAGCACGAGAGGCTTTGCCGCCTGGGCCACGGTGTCGGCTGTCGCCCGGTGCAGCAGGCTCATCCGGGCGGGGACGGGGCCCGACGGCAGGACCGGGGGAACGACCCGGGTCGCGGCGGCGGGGATCGGGAAGTCCGGGAGGTGCTCGTCGAGGTGCCAGGGCGTGACGAACAGGTCCCAGGTGCTTTCAGCCACGGGGTGTCTCTCTTTCGCTTTGGTGAGCGAGCAGGTCGAGCAGCCGTCGCAGTTCGGCGGCGCCGGCTCGCAGGTGCGCGGTGAGTTCCGCCCTGGCTTGGTCCGGGCTGCCGTGCAGCGCGTCCAGCAGCCAGCGGTGGTCGTCTTCGGTGCGGCCGAGTTCGCGGCGGGAGCGTTCGGCCAGCGCCAGGGCGAGGCGCTGTTCTTGCTGGAGCTGGGCGTGGAAGCGGCACAGCCGGGGGCTGCGGGCGGCCGTGACCAGGGTGGCGTGGAAGAGCCGGTCCCCGTCGAGCGCGGCGGCGGTGTCGCCCTGGTCGAAAGCGCGTTCTATCTGGTCGACCAAGTCGGCGAGCTGCTGGTAGACGGTCGGATCCCGGTGTTCGGTGAGGGCATCGGCCGCGGTCAGTTCCACGGAGGCGCGGGCGGCGTAGATGTCGGCGACGTCAGGCCCGGTGACGTCCGCGACGACTACGCCGCGGTTCATCTGGTAGCGGACCAGGCCTTCGCTTTCGAGTGTCCGCGCGGCCTCGCGGAGGGTGCTGCGGGAGACGCCGAGCTCGGCGGCGAGGGCGGCCTCGCGCAGCGGAGTGCCGGGCGGCAGCTGTCCGGACAAGACTGCCTGCCGGACGGCTTCGGCGGCCTGTTCGGCGGTGCTTTGCCGGTGAATGTTCGCGCCGAGACCGGCGATCAGGTTCGTCAAGGTCGTGTCTCCTGCCCTGGACTGCCGAGCATGAGATTGCCAGATTGTCGGACAATCTGGCAAGGCACTTTGAGACACGTCGGGTTTGGCGCACATGGTGGAGGAGCGGCCGCGCGCAGTGTTCCTTGCGCGGCTACGCGAACCCGTTGACCTGCAAGGGGTTCAGGCGTGATTCGGTGCGGACGATGTCTCGTTGCCGCACGGCTATGGGCAGTTCAGTAGCGGCTGGTGGCCGGGCTGCCTGGGAGATGCGCCAGAAGCACGAAGAACGCGATCGCCGTCAGAACCGCCCATGCGACGACGATGGCGGTCATGATCAGCGCGTGCCGCCGGATGGAGATCAGCTGCCGAAGGATCCCGATGTTGATCCGGTTCGCGTAAGCCCGTCCTCTGTGGACGCTGCCTTGAGCCGCTTCTCGACGTCGTGAAAGGCCGAGCGGCGTGCTCGACCTCCGCGCTCGCCAGAAACGGGCGAGCGTGGAGGGGAAGTCGTCGAATTTGGCTTCAGCGTTACGGATGCAGCCATTGCCCGAGCCGCCGCCGCGACCGAAACCAGAGCCGGGAGTCCACAAAGGACCGTCGTCAGCGACCCCGGAACCGCGCGGCCAGTGCGGCGATCGGCGACCGCCGCCCCCGCAACGGGACTTCGCCGGAGGTGATGTCCGCGAGAAGCGTCGCCACCGTTTCCCCGGCGCACGTCCGGTTCGCGCCGATTCCGCCGGACGGGCCGCGCTTGATCCAGCCCACCACGTACGCACCGGTCCGGCCCTCGACCCGGCCCGCGGTGTTCGGGATCGTTCCGGCCGCCTCGTCGAACGGCAGGCCCGGCACCGGGCGGCCCCGGTAGCCGACGGCGCGCACGACCTGGCCGGCCGCGATCTCGACCGGTCCGGAAGGGCCGTCGACCCGCAGCCCGCGCACCTGGCGGTCGCCGGTGATCTCCGCCGGAGCAGAGTGGAAGCGCAGGACGATCCGGCGGGGGCCGTCCGCGGGCGGGGCGGTCCAGTCGACTGTCTCGCGGTCCAAGTCCCGCAGCAGCGCGGCTTTTCCGGTGCCCGCGTCGATCGCCGCGGCGGTGCGCGGGTCTTCGGTGTCGACCACGAGCGGCACGTTCGCGCGCTGGGCGAGCGCGATCAGCTCGGGGGAGGTGTAGGCGGCGTCTTCCGGACCGCGCCGGGCCAGCAGGACCACCTCGCGGACCTTGCTGGAGCGCAAGCGTTCCAGGGCGTGCGGGGCGATGGTCGTGCCGTCGAGATCGTCGGGATCGGCGGTGAGGATCCGGGCCACGTCGAGGGCGACGTTGCCGGTGCCGATCAGCACCACTCGCTCCGCGGAGAGGTCGACCGCGTGCGCGGGGACGTCCGGGTGGCCGTTGTACCAGGCGACCACCGTCGTCGCGGCGAGGCTGCCGGGCAGGTCTTCGCCGGAAATCCCCAGAGTGCGCGCGGAAGAAGCACCGACTGCGTAGATCACCGCGTCGTGGCGTTCGGCCAACTCGTCCACGGTCACGTGGCGGCCGACCTCGACGCCGAGCTTCAGCTTCAGCCTCGGGTGGTTGTGGAAGCGCGAGAAGGCCTCGCCGATCCGCTTCGTGTCCGGGTGGTCCGGGGCGACGCCGAAGCGCACCAGCCCGCCCGCGACCGGAAGCCGGTCGATCAGCGTGACGCGCGCGTTGGTGTGCAGCAACAGGTCTTCCACCGCGTACATCCCGGCCGGGCCGGTGCCGACGACGGCCACGTCCGCGGGCTCGAGGTCGCTCGGGATCTCCCGGTCGAACGTCGGCGGGCCCCAGCGGTGGAAGTTCGGCGCGGGGTTCGCGGCGGCCGGCTGGCGGTCGGCGAAGAAGTCCGCGTTGATGCCCGCGTACACCTTCATCGAGTCGGTCAGCAGGTCCACCGGGAAGATCGCGTCGACCGGGCAGGCGTCGGCGCAGGCGCCGCAGTCGATGCACGTCTCCGGGTCGACGTAGAGCATCTCGGTGGTCCCGAAGTCCGGCTCGTCCGGCGTCGGGTGGATGCAGTTGACCGGGCAGACCGACACGCACGTCGCGTCGTTGCAGCAGGTCTGGGTGATCGCGAAGGCCATGTCAGATCAGATTCGCCCGCTTGTAGAACACCAGCGCCGGCTTCGTCAGCAGCCCGCACGAGCCGAGGAACTCCATCAGCCCGGCACAGCTCGACCGCATCATCGACTTGTGGTGCTCGTTGGCCTTCGCCTCGCGCAGTGCGCGCTCGGAGTCCAGACCGGCGTTCTTGTACACGTCGCGGTTGACCATGCTGCTGACGATGAAGTACGACGCGATCGCGATGACCAGCGCGTTGACCTGGCGGCGCACGGCTCCCGCGCCCTCCAGCTGCTCGCGCGTCTCCTCGCGGGCGAACTTCATGTGCCGCGACTCTTCCACGACGTGGATGTTGTTGATGGTCCGCACGAACGGGACCACGCGCTCGTCGCGCATCCAGTCGCGCTGCATCACGTCGAGAACCTCTTCGGCGACCAGGATCGCCGCATACGCCGCTTCGCCGCCGGCGACCGCCTTGAAGACGCGGCCCAGTTCGACGGCCAGCTTGCGCGGCCGGTACGGGGGAGCGCCGAGCTTCTGCGCGCCGCGGGCGAACATGATCGAGTGGCGGCATTCGTCGGCGATCTCGGTGAGCGCCCACTGGAACGCCGGGTCGGTCGGGTCCTTGGCGTAGAAATCGCGCAGCACCATCTGCTGCAGGATCATCTCGAACCAGATCCCGGTGCTCGCGACCGACGCCGCCTCCTGGCGGGTCAGCTCCTTCTGCTGCTCCGGGGTCATCTCGGCCCAGTAGCTCGTGCCGTAGAGCGTGCTCCACTCCGGGCTGGCCCCGTGGAAGTCCTTGTCCAGCGGGGTTTCCCAGTCGACCTCGGTGGCCGGGTCGTAGGAAAGGGTCGCGGAGGAGTCGAGCAGCCGCTGCGCGGTCTCGTGCCGGCCGGACGGGGCTGCTTCCGGTGCTCGCTGCACGTCTGCGCTGGTCATTCGGTCCTCCCTGAGCGACATTGGTTAGGCGTTACCGCGATTCACTGTTACCTAAGGTAACACCTATTCGGCCGCATCGCGAGAGGTACCGGAGAACCGCGTGTCGTCCGTTTGGGCAATCCGCCCGGAACAAGGCCGCTGACCTGGCAGGATGAGCCGAGAATCTCTTCTTGACCTCGGAGGAACCAGCGTCGTGACGCAACCGCCGCAGCCCGGCCAGCCGCTCTACCCGGGCACGGAGCCGCAGCAGTACTCGCCGTTGCCGCCCGCTTACGGCGGGCAGCCCGGTTACAGCGGGCAGCCCGGTTACAGCGGGCAGCCCGGTTACAGCGGCCAGTTCGCCAGCCAGCCGCCGATGCCGCAGCCGCCCCCGGCGCCGCCGACCGCGCATTTCGGCGCGACCGCGGTCGCCGCCGCGACCCTGTCCGCGGTCATCGGCCTGGTGGGCGTCATCGGCGCTATCACCGCAGCCATGCGGATGTTCCACTACTCGAACTCGACCACGCTGATTTCCAGCGGCGTCGTCGGCGTCCTGGACCTGGCGATCGCGGCGTTGACCATCGCCGGTGCGATCGCGCTGTTCAAACGTTCCCCGGCGGGCCGGATCTGCGTTCTGGTCGGCAGCAGCCTGGCGGCGCTGGACATCGTCGTCTTCATGATCGTCAGCCTCGGTTCCAGTTTCGTCCGGAAGAGCGCGCCGACGACGCTGCAGATGACGTTCCCGAGCGGCTTCCTGTGGCTGATCGTCCCGGTGGCCGCGTTGGTGCTGGCGGCGCACCGGGGGACCGGAGCGTGGCTGCTGCCGAAAACCCCGCCGATGCCGTACCACCCCGGCTGGTGACCGTTCGGGAAGAAATCCTCCGCACCCCGCGGCTGCGGCTGACCACTTGGCTGCCCTCGGATCTGGAGGACCTGGCCGCCCTGCACGCCGACAGCGAGGTCATGCAGCACATGACGACCGGCCCGCAGACCCGCGCGGCGACGCGGGAAAGGCTGGACGCGTTCATCGCCGAGCACCGGCAGCGGGGCTGGTCGAAGTGGCGCGTCGAAGGCGCGGCGGGGTTTCTCGGCCGGGCCGGGTTCGGTCTCGCCCATGGCAGCGGACATCGGGAAGCCGGCTATCTGCTGGTGCGCGCGGCGTGGGGCGCGGGATTGGCGACGGAGCTGACGCAGGCGCTGCGGCAGTGGCACGAGGACCACCCGGAACCCGCTCTCGCCCCCGAGTTGCGGGCATACGTACTGCCTGGCAATAAGGCGAGCTGCCGGGTGCTCGAGAAAGCGGGCTTCCAGGCGATCGGCGACGAGGACGGCCAGCTCGTGTTCGAGTCAGGCCGTTCCTGACCGGCGCAGCCGGGGCAGCACCGCCAGCCACAGCAAAACGGTCGCGAATCCGTACGCCGCCGTCATCGTCAGGCTCATCGACAACGGCGTAGTCCCGCCCAGCGACACCAGCGGCGCGACGATCGGCCCGATCGCGAACGACGCCGTCCCGAGCAGCGCCGCGGCGGTTCCGGCTCGCTGGCCGTGCTTGGCCAAGGCGAGCGCGTTGCCGTTCGCCTGCGTCGTCCCGCCCGCGAACATCAACAGCGCCAAGGGAATCAGCAATGCCGCCAACCCCGCCCCGAACAGCACCGCGCCCAGCATCGTCAGCGCCGCTGCCGCGGTGAAGGTCGTGCCCAGCACGTACATCCGCACCGGCCCGGCCCGCCGCACCGCCGCCCGGTTCACCTGCGCGCCGAGCACCGACATCACCGCGTTCGCTGCGAAACACGCGCTGAACAGCTGTGGCGACAACGAAAATCCGTCTTGCAGCACGAAACTGATCGACGCCAGGTAGGTGAAGAACGCCGCCCCGCCGCAGGTGCTCACGAGCAGGAAACCCAGGAACAGCCGGTCTTTCAGCAGCACCCGGAATTCGCCGCCGCCGCGCCGCCGATGTCGCGCCTCCGGCGGCAGGCTCTCCGGCAGCGCCGTCGCGGCGACGATCAGCAGTGCCGCGCCGATCCCGGCCAGGACGCCGAAGATGCCGCGCCATCCGACGATCGCCGCCAGCTGCCCGCCGATCACCGGAGCGACGATCGGCGCGAGCGCCCCGACGGTGGTCAGCAACGCCAGCAGCCGCACCAGTTCGACGCCCTCGGCGAGATCCCGGGCGACGGCCAGCGACAGCACGATTCCGGCCGATCCGCACAGCCCCTGCAGGAATCTCGCCGCGAGCAGCACCTCGATCGACGGCGCGAACGCGCACACCACCGACAGCACGGTGAACAGCCCGATCCCGGCCAGCAGCGGACGCCGCCTGCCGAACCGGTCGCTCAACGGGCCCACGACGAGCTGGCCGAAGGCGAGACCGAGCATGCACACCGACATGGTTGCTTGCGCCAGGCTCTGCCCGGCCCGGAGGTCGTCGGCGAGCTGGGGGAGTACTGGCAGGTAGAGGTCCATCGAGATCGGGCCGAAGACCTCCAGCAGGCCCAGCGCGACTGCCATCCGGAACGCGCCCGGGCGCTTTTTCGGCAACACCGGCTTGGCCAGGGGGGTTTCCGGGTGAAGTGGCTTCATCCGGCGCGCAGGATCCGGCGCAGCCACGAAAGCCGCGTCGCGACCGCGGAGCGGGAGACCTCCGCCTCGGGAGAGAAACCGGCGAATCCGTGGTAGCCACCCGCCCACACATGCAGTTCGGCCTGTCCGCCGGTCGCCCAGATCCGCAGGGCGTACTCGGTCGTCTCGTCGCGGAAGATCTCCGCAGCACCGACGTCCAGGTACGCCGGTGGCAGGCCGGACAGATCGGCCATCCGCGCCGGGACTGCGTACGGCGAGGCCGCGTCGGTTCCGCGCGCTGGGCCGAGCAAGGCGTCCCAGCCGGTGTCGTTGTTGTTCCGGTCCCAGGCGCCGATTCCGTTGTACTGCTGGGTCGACACCGACTCGTTGCGGTCGTCGAGCATCGGGCACGCCAACAGCTGTCCGGCGATGGCCGGGCCGTTGCGGTCCCGGGCGAGGAGCGCAACGCCCGCGGCGAGACCGCCGCCCGCGCTGGCTCCGGTGACGACGATCCGCGAGGGGTCGATGCCGAGTTCGTCCGCGTGCTCGACTGTCCACAAGAGACCCGCGTAGCAGTCCTCGACGGCGGCGGGAGCCGGGTTTTCCGGGGCCAGCCGGTATTCCACTGAGATGCCAACTGCGCCGAATTGAAGTACGTCGTCGATCAGGCCGTCGAGGCCGAAGAACCGGTTGCCCAGCACCATTCCGCCGCCGTGGATGCTGTACAGCGCGGGCGCGTTGGCGACCCCGGACGCGGGGCGGACGACCGTGAGCACGATGTCCGGAGCGCCCTCGGGACCGGGGACGGTGTGCTCGGTCACCTCGACCGGGTGGTCGGCGACGATCTGCTCGACCGGCGGGATGATCGTCGCGAAATGCGCGCGGTTGGCCAGGATCGTGTCCGCGCGCAGCGGGATCCGCTCGACCAGGTCGAGGAACGCGGCGAGTCCGGGCTCCAGTTCCGGGTCGTACGGCACTGGCGGGACGCTCATTTCCCCGCCTTCCCGAAGATCCGGCGCAGCCAGGAGTTCCGGGTTTCGAGCGCGGCCTTGCTGATGGGCCAGTCCGGCACGTACATGTCGAACCCGTGGAAGGCGCCCGCCCAGACGTGCAGTTCGGCCTGCCCGCCGGTCGCCCAGATCCGCAACGCGTACTCGGTGTCCTCGTCGCGGAACGGTTCCGCGCTGCCGACCTCGATGAACGCGGGCGGAAGACCGGACAGGTCGGTGGCGCGCGCCGGGGCGGCGTAGGGGGAGACGTCGTCGGTGCCGACCGCGTCGCCTAGCAGAGACTGCCAGCCCGCGAGGTTCGATTCCCGCGTCCAGGTGCCGAGACCCGGGTATTGCTGGCTCGCGATCGTCGTGTTGCGGTCGTCGATCATCGGGCACAGCAGCAGCTGTCCGGCGATCGCCGGACCGTTTCGGTCGCGAGCGAGCAGCGAGACCGCCGCGGCGAGACCGCCGCCCGCGCTGCCGCCCATCACCACGACGCGCGACGGGTCGATGCCGAGTTCGTCGGCGTGCTCGACTGTCCACACCAGACCGGCGTAGCAGTCCTCGACCGGTGCCGGGTGCGGGTGTTCGGGCGCGAGCCGGTATTCGACGTTCACCGCGACGACGTTCAACTCCAGCACCAGTGCCAGCAGCCGACCGACATCCATGTTGCGGTGGCCGACCATCATGCCGCCGCCGTGGATGTTGTAGAGCACCGGCAGCGCGCCGTCGCTCTCGTGCGGAGAGAGGATCGTGATTTCCAGGTCCGGTGCGCCTTCCGGGCCGGGGATGGTCTGCTCGACGACGGTGACCGGCGCGTCGCCGACCGCTTCGGCGGCGGGCGGGAACGTCTCGGCCATCGCGCGGCGCAGGCCGGGGATGGTCGCCGGAGTGAACGGCGGCGCGTCGGCCGGGACGATCTCGGCGAGCGCGGGCTCGATCTCCTGATCGAACGGGACAGGCGGATAAGTCAAGGCAGCCTCCTGCGGCGGGCGGGTTTGCGGTCCGTGAGGGGAACCCTGAGGGAATCTGATTCCTGCAGGGTTCCCCTCACGGACGTGAAGTTCGGTGGCGATGGTGACCAGCGGGCTCAGGGACCTTCGGGATCGACGGCGTCGCGGTCGGCCCAGAACGGCTCCACCAGCGCGCGGATCTGCTCGGCCCCGACCTTCTCGACCAGTTCGACCGCGGCGAGGTTGTCCTCCAGTTGTTCCATCCGGGTCGCGCCGAAGAGCGTCGTGACGTTCGCCGGATGCGTCAGCGTGAACGCGACCGCGAGCCGGGCCGCGCTCGTGCCGAGTTCTTCCGCGACCTTCACGACCTTGGCCGCGTCGCGGGTGATCCGCTTGCGGACGTCGCCGGGATCGCGGCCGATCTCACGGGTCAGCTTGGTGCGGCCGGCGAGGATTCCGCCTTCGAGGACATCGGAGGCCTGCATGACGAAACCGTCGGCGAACAGCCGCGCGAACGGTTCTCCGTCCGGAATGGACCGTCGGCCGATGCTGTACTTCAACTGCGCGATCTGCGGACCCGGCACCTGCAGCGCTTCGGCGATTTCGCGCAGCCGCGCGATGTTCCCGGCCGACCAGTTGTTGACGCCCCACGCCCGGATCAGCCCGGAGCGGGTGAGCCCGGCGAGGTCTTCGACCAGGTCCTCCAGCGCGACGTCGTCGCGGCGCAGGTCGCCGAGGATCACCAGGTCGGCGACGTCGAAACCGCCGCGCAGGAACGCGTTTTCCAGCTGGGGGCGGAATCCCTGGTCGCCGAACCCTTCGATCCACAGCTTCGCCGAGACCAAGTAGTCGTCGCGCGGGATGCGGGCGGCGCGGACGATCGCGCTCCACAGCACGTCGGTGAAGACCGGCGGATGGCCGGGCATGCCGTAGACGCCGACGTCGAACAGGTTCACGCCGGCCTCGACCGCCGCGCGGATCATCGCGACCGAATCGGCGAAGTCCATCCGGTCGTAGGTGTGCCACGACCCGAGCGAGAGCAGCGAAACGTCCAAACCGGACTTGCCGACCTTGCGGCGGGGCAGGGGCGAGGATGCGGACACGAGACCTCCTTGGCTCGTAAGGGGAAAGGACGATCAGGGAAGACGCGGGTCGACGACGGCCTTGGTCTCGTCCAGGCGGTGCATGGCCTCGATCCGCTCGCTCGCGCCGGAGAGCCCGACCGGGGTGCCGAACAGCCGGTCCCACGGCATCCGGGAGGCGAACGAACCGAAGAACTCGATCGCGTGGTGGTAATCGGCGATGTCGCCGTTGAGCGAACCGACGACAGTCAGCTCCTTGCCCATCACCGTCCCGAGCGGGACCGGCGTCGGCTCCGGCCCGGTGCTGCCGACGATCACGACCCGGCCGCGTTGCGCCGCCATGGCGACCGCCTCGCGGCCGATCGACGGTGCCCCGGCGAAGTCCAGAACGAGATCGCCGCCGTGGCCGCCGGTCAGTTCGGCGACGCGCTCGACGATCGCGTCCGAACCTCCGGCGACATCGACCACGTCGTCAGCCCCGAACTCTTTCGCCAGCTCCAGCCGCGACGCGGGAGCGCCGACGGTGATAACGCTGCCTGCGCCGCTGAGGTGCGCGACCGCGGTCGCGAACAAGCCCAGCGCGCCGGATCCCTGTACGACCACGCGAGATCCGGGCCGGACGCCGCCGACGCGGTCGAACGCGCGCAGCACGGTTTTCGCCGCACATCCGGCCATCGCGGCCCAGGTGTCGGGCACCTCGGCGGGCAGCAGCAGCTTCGCCGCGCCTGGGACGACGTAGGCGTATTCGCACAATCCGGCGGTCGCGAACGGGGCGACGTCGGACCGCTGCAGGAAGCCGTAGCCGCGCCGGGAACACGCGACCGGTTCGCGCAGCACCGTGCAGCCGTAACACTCGCCGCAGGTCGATTCCGACCAGCCGATCCGGGAGCCGACGGTGACCTCGCGGCCGAGCGCGTCGCGCGCGTCCGGTCCGGCGGCCACCACTTCGCCGGCCATTTCGTGGCCCAGCACCATCGGCAGCATGCCGGGGAAGCTCATCTTCCCGGACCAGATCTCCACGTCCGTGCCGCACAGCGTCGCGCACGAGACGCGGACCAGCGCCGCGCCGGCTTCGAGCTCGGCGGGCAGCGGGAGTTCGGTCAGCTCCAGCGGCGCGCCGTGCTCGGTCAGCACCGCGGCGCGGGTGGAAGTCGGGACGGTCATGGGAAACCTTTCCGGGGGCTGGCGGGCCCGGGAGGGCCGTGTGATGGGTTAGTCTACGGACGTCGACAAAAATGTCGAGTCCCCGAATCCCTCCAGGAGCGCCTGTGCCGACCTCAGTTGCGGATCTCGTCTTGCGGGCAGCGGCGGTGCACACCATGGCCGGTGCCGCGCCCGCGACCGCGCTGGCCGTGCGGGACGGACGCGTGCTGCGTGCCGGATCCGACGCGGACGTGCGGGAGCTGATCGGCCCCGACACGTTGGTGCTCGACCTCGGCGACCGCGCCGTCCTGCCGGGCATCAACGACGCGCACCTGCACGGCGCCTGGCTCGGCGCGCTGTGGCCGGACACTCTGTTCGCCGACGACGGCGCGCCCGGACCCGGCCCGGAAAAGCCGCTGCGCACCGCCGCCGAACGCCGGGCGGCCATCCTCCGCGCGGGCGAAATCCTTGCCGCGCTGGGCATTACGAGCTACACCGAACCCGGCCTCGGCCCGGGGGAGGACAACGGGCACATCGGCGCGTTCGGCATGTCCGTGGTCGAGCAGTACCGGGAACTGGCCGCCGAAGGACTGCTGCGGGCCAGAGTGACCGCGCTCTGGCTGTACGGCGAACTCGACGGCCCGAGCACGTTCGACAACTTCCGCACCGGACTGGCCACAGTGGACGGACCGGGCGCCGACCCGCGCCGGCTGAACTTCCGCGGGGTGAAGATCTTCGCCGACGGCATCCCGCCGATGCGCTCGGCCTACACCCACCACTGCTACGCCGACGGCAGCCACGCCCACCTGCTCGTCGGCGGCGCGGACGACCCGGAGCGCGAGGAGAACTTCGTCCGGATGGTCCGCACCGCGCACGAGGCCGGACTGCAGGTCGGCGTGCACGCGACCGGCGACCGGGCGATCGAGCTGATGCTGGACGCCGTCGAGCGGGCGCGGGAGGAACGCGACGTCGACCTCGGCCACTACGTCATCCACGGCGACCTGGTGAGCGCGGCACAGCTGAAGCGGATGGCCCGGCTGGGGGTCGGGCTGTCCGCACAGGCCGGGATCGCGGTGCGGACCGCCGGGGTGGTCGACGCGGCGATGGGGCCGGGCAGTTCGGATGCCGCGTGGCCGCTGCAGGAGGCGCTCGACGCCGGGATTCCGCTGTGCCTGACGTCCGACGCGCCGGTGCTGCCGCCGGACTGGCGCAAGGAAATCGCCGCCGCGGACCAGTGGATGGGCCCGGCCGCGGATGTGCGACAGCGGATGGAAACGCTGCTTCGCTGTTACACCGTGCACCCGGCTCAGCAGGATGGTGCGGCGTCGTGGAAGGGCACACTCGCGCCCGGGATGGCGGCTGATCTGTGTGTGCTGTCAGCGGATCCCTTCGCGGTGACTCCCGCCGAGCTGCCTGAGGTGGAGGTCGACCTGACCGTCCTGGATGGACAGATCGTGTTCGACCGCTCCGCGTAACGTCCGTGAAGGACTCCTTGAGGCTCAAGGAGTCCTTCACGGACGGCTGGCTCAGGTGAGCAGCTGGCCGCCGTCGACGGGGAGGCTGGTGCCGGTGATGTGGGCGGCGGCGGGGCTCGCCAGGAACACCACTGCGGCGGCGACGTCTTCGACGGAGGCCATCCGGCCGTCCGGGATTCGCGCGACCCAGGCGTCGTGCGCGGGCGATCCGGGCGGCATGGCGGAGGCGAGCATCGGCGTCGCGACCGGGCCGGGGGCGACCGCGTTCACCCGGATCTTGTGCTCCGCCAGTTCGAGCGCGGCCCAGCGGGTCAACGCGTCCACCGCCGCCTTGCTGCTTTCGTAACCGCCCATTCCGGGCGTCGGCTGCCGCCCGCCGATCGACGACAGGTTCACCACGACGCCCGGCTCGCCGCGCTCGACCATTCGGCGGGCGACCAGCTGCGTCATCAGGAAAGTGCCGTGCACGTTGGTCGAGAGAATGCGCAGCAGGTCCGCGCCGGGGAGATCCAGCAACCGGCCGTGGACGCTCAGCAGTCCGGCGTTGTTGACCAGGACGTCGACCGGGCCGACCTCGTCGAGCGCCGCGGAGATCGCGGCCTCGTCGGTGATGTCGAGCCGGATTCCGCGCCCGCCAACCGGTTTGGCGGCTTCTTCGGCGCCGCCGAGGTCGGCGAGCACCACGGAATCGCCGGCTTGGGCGAAGGCGGCGCCGATCGCGCGGCCGATGCCGCCGGCACCTCCGGTGATCAGCACGGTACGGGCAGCGGGCATCGTCGTTTCCTTTCGCCGGGAGCGGGGTACGCAGGCTTATAGTATACAAGCGTAGAAAATAAATCCCTTGAATCGCAGGAGGAATCGTGGCGACGGATCGATCTGGACTGGGCCCGGCGTTCCCGCGCGTGCCGGCGTTGTCGCTCGGCTCGTGGAACACCTGGGACCGGATGGAGTTCGGCGACGCGGTGGCGCTGATCGCCCGCGCGGCCGAACTCGGGCACGCCTTCTTCGACGTCGCGCACTACGACATGGGCCCGCACGCCGAGGGCTCCACGACCGACCAGATCTTCGGCCGCGCGGTGCGCGAAGCCGGTCTCGCTCGCGAAGATTGGCTCTACTGCGGGAAACTCTGGCTCTGGGACTACCCGAACGTCGGGTTCACGCAGCAGATGAACACCTCGCTGGAGCGGGTCGGCGTCGAGTCGGCAGATCTGGTCGTGGTCGGCGACTACTTCGGCGAAGTCGACCTCGAGCGGGTCGTCGCGGAGGTCGCCGAACAGATTGAAGCTGGCCGGTTCCGCGCGTGGGGCGTGAACAATTGGCGCATTGACGATCTGCGCAAAGCTTTTGACATTGCGCGCAAACGTGGTTTGGAGCCGCCGGTTTTCGCGCAGCTCAAATACGGGCTCGCGCGCCGGTCGATGGCCGAGGGCGAGTTCTACGCTCCGCTGTTCGCTTCCGGCGAGCTGACGCTGCAGGCGTCGGACATTTTCGAAGGAGGGCTGCTGGTGGGGAATGTGAAGCCCAGCCGCAAGATCGGGGCGGACGTCGGCGGCATCCGGGAGAAAATCGCTGCCGCTTGGCCGACCGTGCAGAAGATCGCCGAAGAGCTGGAAGCGTCGCCCGCACAGCTCGGAATTGCCTTCTGCCTGGCCAATCCCGCGACCGCGAACGTCCTCGTGGGCGTATCGCGGCAGGCGCAGTTGGAGGACAACGCTGGCGCGATCGCCTTGCTGGACCGCGTCGGCGCGGACCGGATTCGCGAGCTGACGAGGGAGTTGTGGCTCGACCGCGAAGTCGCCGCCGACGGAACCTGGTGAAGGGGCTGGTGTTTTTTGTCGACGTGCGTAGACTAAAGCTCCCCGGGGTGCCCGGAGAGGCATCCCCGACGCCGTGAGGAGCCGCCACATGACGAAACCAGCGCCGGACCGCATCGTCGACATCGCCATCGGGTACATGGGCGCGAAGCAGTTGTTCGCCGCCTCGCGGATCGGCCTGTTCCGCGCGCTCGCCGACGGTCCGCGAACGGCGCCGGAACTCGCCGCCGCCACCGGCACGGGCGAGCAGTTGACGCGGATCCTGGCGGACGCGATGAACGCACGCGGCCTGCTGGAGCGCACCGACGGCCGCTACGAGCTGGTCGAGGATGCGAAGGAGTACCTGGGAGGGAACGGCGCTACGGATCTGGCACCGTTCCTGACCTTCCTCAACGAAATCAGCTACGGCCACTGGCTCCAGTTCGACACCACTGTGGACAGTGGCAAACCGGGCGACCTCCAGATGGACGAGGGTCGCTGGGCGACGTTCATGGCGGGCGTGATGCGCTACAACTCGCTGCATGCGGCGATGCTCGCGCGCGCCTTCGATTTCTCGCCGTACCGTTCGATGCTCGATCTGGGCGGATTGTCGCCGGAATTCGCGATCGGCGCGTTGCGGGCGAATCCCGCACTGACCGCTCGCTTCGTTTTCGGACCCGAGTCCACCCAAGGGATCACCGATGCGGTGAATGCGGCCGGCTGCGCGGATCGCACGAGCATCGACCCCGCGCCGACCGAATCGGCGGAACCGGGCGGGGAGCACGATCTGGTGATGGTGAACCACGTCGTGCACCGGTTCACCGCGGAACAGAACCGGAAAATCCTGGCCAACGCCCGCGCCGCCGCCGGAGACGGCGCGACGTTGCTGCTGCTGGACTTCTTCCTCGACGACGAGGAACGGCAGCGCCCGATCGACGCGCTGCACGCGGGGGAGTACTTCGTGATCGACGGAACCGTCGTCTATCCGGAGGCGGAAGTCCGCGAATGGCTGGACGGTGCAGGATGGCGCGTATGCGATGTTCTCGCACTGCCCGGAAGCCCGCGCGTTCTGGTCGCCGACGCCGTCTGAAAACGGTCCCGGGGCCGGTAGATACTGTGCCGATTGTTACTGACCCGACCACAGCCACAGCCGAATGGCTTCGCGGCAACGGTTGCGTGCCGCGCGGGGGCCGGCCTGCTTTCGGTCGGATCAGTAACGAACGCATCCGGCCCGTTGATTTTTTAGCCGACAATCGTAGACTATCCCGCACCACGGCGAGCCGGGCCGCATTCGCAGGCACGCCGTTCCCGGCGGGGCGCCGAGCGACCCCGCCGGCGGTCCAGCACCCTGAGAGAGGGACTCAATGACGAGGACAAGGACAGCGGCGTTGTTCGCGGCGGCCGCCGCGGCGCTGCTCGCGATCGCCGGATGCACCGGCTCGGGCGCCGCCGGGGCGGGCGCGGGCACCGACGAGCTGAAGGCGGGCGTGTTCCTCGACGTGACGTCGTGGGACCCGGCCAACGCCGACATCGGCTTCGACGGCCCGTACCTGTCCGCGGTCTACGACCCGCTGGTCGCCTTGGACAAGGACGCCAAGCCGATCCCCGCGCTCGCGAAATCGTGGGACTGGTCGGCCGACCGGCTGAGCCTCACGATGCACCTGCGCGACGACGTCGCGTTCGACGACGGCCAGAAGTTCGACTCCGCCGCGGCGGTCGAGAACCTGAACCACCTCAAGGCGGGCACCCGGTCCGGGCAGGCCTACACCGACGTGAAGAGCGTCGAGGCGAAGGACGCGTCGACCGTCGTGCTCCATCTGTCCGAACGCGACGACGCGCTGCTGTACTTCATGGGTCTCGGGCGCAGCTGGATGGCCTCGCCCAAGGCGATCAAGGCCAACTCGCTCGCCAACGGCCCCGACGGCTCCGGTCCGTACACGTTCGACAAGGCGTCCTCGCAGCCGCAGTCGCAGTATGTGTTCAAGAAGCGCGCGAAGCACTGGGACAGCGCCACTTACCCGTTCCCGACCGTGCGGCTGTTCCCGATCACTGACCAGGCGGCCAGCTTCAACGCGATGCTGTCCGGTCAGCTGAACGTCCAGTTCGCCAACGCGGCGAACCTGCCGAAGGCGCAGCAGAACGGCTGGAACGTCGCGAGGAAGCCGGCGTCGTGGGTCGGCGTCCAGTTCGCCGATCGCACCGGCAGCCAGGTCAAGGCGCTCGGCGACCAGCGTGTGCGGCAGGCGATTTCGTACGCCTTCGACGCGGCCGGCATCCTCAAGGCGGTCGGCAACGACGCCGGAACGGTCACCGACCAGCTGTGGCCGAGCGGCAGCCAGGTGTACGACGCGGCGGGCAACGGCAAGTACAAGACCGACCTCGCCAGGGCCAAGCAGCTGCTCGCCGAAGCGGGCTACGCGAACGGCTTCAGTCTCAAGATGCCGATGTCCACGATCTTCCAGGCGTGGCAGCCCGCCGCCGAGCAGACGTTCGGGCAGCTGGGCATCAAGGTCGACTGGCAGAACATGTCGATGCCGGACTACCAGAAGAACGCGCCGACGTACCCGATGTTCCTCGCGGTGATCGCGATGGACGGCAACGACATGGCCACGCTGACCGACCAGGTCACCTCGTCGCAGTGGTACAACCCGAAGCCGTCGGTGGACGCCTTCCCGGAGGTGAAGGCGCTCGTGCAGAAGGCGGAGCAGGCCGAGCCCGGCCCGGCGCAGACCGCGGCGCTCAAGGAGCTCAACACGAAGCTCGTGGACCTCGCCTGGTGGAACGTCTGGTACCAGGCCGACAACCTCTACTTCAGCGTCAAGGGCATCACCGTCACGCCGATCACCGGCATGATGTTCCCGACGCTGCGGTTCATCCAGCGCGGCTGACGCGCCCGTCGTCCCCGGGTCCGTCCGAAGACTCCACAGTGGACGGACCCGGGGAAGGAGCCGAACGACATGCTCACATTCATCGTCAAACGCCTGGTGTCCGGGATCCTGCTGCTCGTGCTCGTCACGAGCGGCACGTTCTTCCTGGCGCACACGGCGGTGGGGGACCCGACCGCCGGGCTGCTCGGCAACAGCGCGACCCCCGCGCAGCAGGCGGCGCTGCGCACCCAGATCGGGTACGACCGGCCGCTGCTCGTCCAGTTCTGGGACTGGCTTTCGCACGCGGCCACCGGCGATTTCGGGACTTCCTGGCGGAATTTCCAGCCCGTCGGCGAACAGATCGCGCTGCGCGTGCCGGTGACGCTGTCGGTCGTCGTCGCCGCGACGCTGCTCGCCGCGATCCTCGGCGTCCTCGTCGGCGTCATCTGCGGCCTGCGTCCGGGCGGCGTGGTCGACCGCGTGCTGAAGCTCGCCTCGGTGGTGCTGTTCGCGCTGCCCGGATTCTGGGTCAGCCTCGTGCTGGTCACCTGGTTCGCGATCCAGTTGCAGTGGTTCCCCGCAGTTGGGTATGTGTCTCCGGACCAATCGGTGGTCGGCTGGCTGCGGTCGATCGCGCTGCCGTCGATCTCGTTGTCGCTCGGCGCGGTCGTGATGATTGCCGAACAGCTCCGCAACGGCTTCCTCCAGATCGCCAACCAGGACTTCGTCCGCACACTGCGGGCGCGCGGCCTGTCGTCGCGCCGCGTCACGACGCACGTGCTGCGCAACGCTTCGCCGTCCGCGCTGACCGTGCTGGCGCTGATGTTCGTCGGACTGCTCGGCGGCGCGGTGGTCGTGGAGATCGTGTTCAACCTGCCCGGGATCGGCAGCCTGACGCAGTCGGCGTCGCAGATCGGGGACATCCCGGTGCTGCTCGGCCTGACCGCGGTGACCGTCGTGTTCGTCGTGATCGTCAACTTCCTGCTCGACCTCGTGCTCGGGTGGGTCAACCCGAAGGTGCGCGACCGATGACCGCTGCCCCGTTCCCCGCCACGCTCGCCCCGGTGAAACGGATTTCCTTGCGGCGGCGGTACTTCCGCCGTCCGGTCGGGGTCGTCGCGCTGGTCGTGTTCGCGATCGTCGTGCTGGCCGCGGTGGTCGCGCCGTGGCTGGCCCCGTACGACCCGAACCACGTCGACTTCGCCCTGACGCACGCCGAACCCGGCAACGGGCATCTCCTCGGCGGCGACTCCGCCGGACGCGACATCTTCAGCCGCCTTCTCTACGGCGCGCGGACCACGCTGTACGGCGGACTGATCACCTGCGTGACCGGCGTCGTGCTCGGCGTCCCGACCGGCGTGGTCGCCGGGTACTTCGGCGGCGCGACCGACCGGATCTGTTCGTGGATCAGCGACGCGCTGCAGTCCGTGCCCGGGATGATCGTGCTGCTGGTCGTCGCGGCCGGCACCGGCCAGGACTTCACTGTGCTGATGATCGCGCTCGGCGTGTTCCTCGCGCCCGGCTACTACCGGATCACCCGCGCCCGCGCGCTGACGGTCCGCCGGGAGCCGTACATCGACGCCGCGCGCGTGGCCGGGGTCGGCACGATGCGGATCCTGCGCACGCACCTGCTGCGCGCGGTATACGCACCGATCATCGTGCAGACCGCGCTCACCGCCGGGCTCGCCATCGGCATGCAGGCCGGTCTGCAGTTCCTCGGCATCGGCTCGGCGTCGACGCCCAGCTGGGGCCAAGCGATGAACGACGGCTTCGTGAACATGCTGACGTACCCGCTGATCCTGCTGTGGCCGTCGATCGCGCTGGGCCTGACGATCGCCGCGCTGGCGTTCATCGGCTCGACGCTTGCCGACCTGGTCAGCGTCCGCGCCGAACAGCCGACCCGTCGCGGCCGGGCTCGGGTGCGGGAAGCGCTCGCGGCTCCTTCTCCGGATGCGCTGGGCGGAGGTGCGGCTTCGGGTGCACACGAGCACGCGGCGGCGGATTGCGCGCTGCGGATCGAGAATCTGCGAGTCGGCTACGCGACCGACAAGGGCGTCAAGGAGGTCGTGCGCGGGGTGTCGCTGGACGCGGCACCCGGCGAGGTGCTCGGGATCGTCGGCGAATCCGGGTCCGGCAAGACGCAGACGGTGTTCTCCGTGCTGGACCTCTTGCCTGCGGGCGGGACCGCGGTCGCGGACGGCATCTGGGTCGGCGGTCGCGAGGTCGGAAACGCGGCGGAGCGGGCGAAACTGCTCGGCCGCGAGATCGGGTATGTGCCGCAGGAGCCGATGACGAACCTCGATCCGTGCTATCCGATCGGGCACCAGCTCGTCGAGCCGCTGCGCCGCGTGCACGGGCTCGACAAGGCGGCGGCGAAGGAGCGGGCGCGCGAGGTGCTGCTGCAGGTCGGCCTCACCGACCCGGACCGCGTGCTGGCGAGCTATCCGCACCAGATCTCCGGCGGCATGGCGCAGCGCGTGCTGATCGCGGGCGCGGTGGCGGGGCGGCCGTCGCTGCTGGTCGCCGACGAGCCGACGACCGCGCTGGACGTGACTGTGCAGGCCGAGGTGCTGGAGCTGCTGCGCGAACTGCAGGCCGAGTACGGGATGGCGCTGGTGATCGTCACGCACAACTTCGGCGTCGTCGCGGACATCTGCGACCGCGTCGTGGTGATGAAGGACGGCCGGATCGTGGAAACCGGGCCGGTGGAACAGATCTTCCGCGCGCCCGAGGATCCCTACACCGCCGAGCTGATCAGCGCGTCGCTGGACGACACCGAAGGACGGGACGAGTTGGACGAAGCCTGGGAACGGCGCGGCCTCGCCCACGCGACCGGAGAGGAGGCCGGGCGATGACCGCTCCGCTGCTCGCGATCGAGGACCTGGTGGTCGACTACCGGCTCAGCCGTCGGGTGCGATTCCGGGCGCTGAAAGGGATTTCGCTGGATGTTCGGCCGGGCGAATGCGTCGGGCTGGTCGGCGAAAGCGGGTCGGGAAAGTCCACTTTGGGCAAAGCCGTGCTGGGCCTCGCCGCGCCGGAGTCCGGCCGGATCACCTTCGACGGCGAAGACATCACCCATGCTCGGGGCGCGGTCCGGCGTCGGCTGGCGAGCGACATCCAGGTGGTGTTCCAGGATCCGTACGGCTCATTGGACCCCACGATGACTGTCGGCGAAGTCCTCGCCGAACCCTTGGTGGTGGCCGGGACCTCGCGTTCGGACGCCCGAACGGTGGTCGCGGACATGCTCGACCGGGTTCGCTTGCCCGCCGACGCGGTGCACCGGTATCCGGGGGAGTTCTCCGGCGGACAGCGGCAGCGGATCGCGATCGCGCGGGCGCTGGTTCGGCGGCCGCGGCTGATCGTGTGCGACGAACCGGTGAGTGCGCTGGACCTGACCACGCAGGCCACGATTCTCGACCTGTTCCTGGAACTGCAGCGCGAGACCGGGGTGTCTTACCTGTTCGTGTCGCACGACCTAGGGGTCGTGCACCGGATCTGTCATCGGGTTTCGGTGCTGTATCAGGGAGAGATCGTGGAATCCGGCCCGACGGCGGTGGTCACGCGGGCGCCGGAGCATCCGTACACGCAGCGGTTGCTGCTGGCGGCCCCGGTGGCGGATCCGGCGCGTCAGGCGGAGAGACGGGCGGCTCGGTTGGGGCTGGGGTAGGTTCTTCTTCTTTTGGCCGCCGCCGTGGGGTGCGGCGGCTGGCTGTCCGCGCCCGCATTCCCGGCCGCACTGCTCCCGCGGGCGGCCGGGCAGGGTCACATCCGTCGCGGGAGAATACGAGTTAGAGTCTGTAACCATGCCGAAGGTCATCGATCACGATCAGCGACGACGGGAGATCGTCGAGGTCGCCAAAAAGCTGATCATCGAAGGCGGGTTCGAGGCCGCCACGATGCGCAGCATCGTCACCGCGGCCGGGTTCGCGAACGGTGCCCTCAAGCACTACTTCCCCAGCAAGGACAGCATCATCGCGGCTACGTTCGAGAGCGTGCTGCAGGAGACGTCGCAGCGGATGTCCGAATTGGACCCTTCGCTGGGGCCGGTGGAGTCGTTGCGGGGGTTTGTCGAGGCGGCGATTCCGACGGACGCGCATCAGATCGCGTCGGCCCGGGTGTTGCTGGTGTTGTGGGAGCATTCCGTGGCGAATCCGGATCTTGCTCGGCAGTATCGGGATTTGCTGGACAGTTGGCGAGGGGAGTTGACTGTGCGGATCGCTGCTGCCCGGGGGAAGGGGGAGTCTGCTGATGCTGCGGTGATCGGGGTGTTGGCGGATGAGATTATCGCGGTTTCTATCGGGGCCAATGTGACTTCTTTGATGCATCCGGTGGGGAAGGTCGCTGGGCGGTATCGGGCTTATGTGGACGGGTTGATGGCTCGGATTGGGGATTGAGTCCGGTCTGCTGTCTGCTCGTCGCCTGGCGGCGACATTGCGCCTGGGGCATGGGCGGGCACCCCGAAGCTGATTGTGATGACGGGCGGAGGGTGTTTGTCAAGGCGGGAAAGATGCCTTGACAAACACCCTCCGCCCGCATTTTTGGCTTCGTATCGGGGTACGGGGGTGGTGTGGGTGCGGTGGTGGGTTTGTGTGCGCGGGCTGCGGTTTGGTGGTGGGTGCGCGCGGCTTGTGGTGGTTGGATTCGTTGGGTGTGCGGGCTGCGGTTTGGTGGTGGGGGCGCCCCTCACCACGTCCGGCGGCTGGTTGTGAGGGAACCCTGCGGGAATCAGGGTCTGTGAAGGTGGCCCTCAAGGAACGCTGGACCGGGTGCGGTGTTTTGTCTACGCTTGGAGAATGACTTCCGCGTTTCCGGTCACTCGCACGCTTTCCGTCCGGCCTGTCACGGGGCCTCCGGTGGTGCTGATTCATGGGTTCGCGTCTTCGGCGACCTCCGATTGGCCTGCGGAGTACTGGGCCGATCCGCTGGCGGCCGCGGGGCGGGAGACGATCGTGGTGCATTTGCCGGGGCATCCTGGCGGGCCGCGGGTCCGCGAGGCTGCGGAGGTCACCTCGAGTCGGGTCGTGGACGCGCTGGCCGAGTGTGCTGGGGCGGAGGAGGTCGACGTCGTCGGGTACTCGCTCGGGGCGCGGCTGGCGTGGGATCTTGCGGCGCATCCCAAGGTTTCGGTGCGGAGGCTGGTGCTGGGCGGGCTGAGTCCGCAGGAACCGTTCGCGGCGGTGGATCTCGTGGCCGCGCGTCAGGCTGTCCAAGGCGGACCGTCGCCTGATGATCCGCTTACCGGCGGGATTACGGCCATGGCGGCGGCGGGGGACGCGGTCTCGTTGCTGAATCTCGTCGAGGGGCTGGCCGGCGAGCCGTTCGATCCGGGGGCGGGGGTTCCGCAGGTGCCGACGTTGTTCCTCGCGGGGCGGCAGGATTTCATGGCGCACGGGATCGAGCAGTTGGCGGCGCGGGTGCCGGGTGCGCGGTTGCGGCAGGTCGCGGGGGATCACCGCGGTGCGCTGGTGGGGGTGGAGCTGCGCGAGGCGGTGTTCGACTTCCTCGGGGCGGAGACTGTCTGAGAGTGTCGAAATGGCCTCGGCGGCGCAGACGTGCCAGCCTGGGGGCCATGACGACACCGGCGCAGCTCCGCAGAACCGCCCTGTCCTACCCGGAGACGGCCGAGCTGGCTGTTGACGGCACGGTCGCGTTCACGGTGCAGGGCAAGGAGTTCGCTGCCCTGCGGCCGGACCGGCAGGTCGTGCTCCGGATGACTGCGTCCGATGTGGACGAAATGCGCGGGCAACATCCGACCGCGCGCCGGGTCGCGCGGGCTGGGGTGCGGTTGCCGATCGAGGACATCAACGGGCAGCAGTTGAACTACTGGGTGCGCCGGGCGTGGCTGGCCCGGGCGCCGAAGCGGCTCGCGGCTCCGGTGGCTGCTGCGGGAACGGCGGTGGCGGGGGAGGTAGGGGACTTGCCCAAGGCGATCGGGAGTCCGGCGACTCGCGCGTTGCACGGTGCGGGGATTACGACTCTTGCGCAGACTGCCGAGTGGACCGACGCCGAATTGCTTGCGTTGCACGGCGTCGGTCCGAAGGCGGTGCGTCTCCTTCGCGAGGCGCGGGGCTAGAACCCGTCAGCGGCGCAGGCGGGCAGCCGTGGCTATGAGCGGTGTGAGCGCGGCGGTGGCGGCGGCCCCGAGTGCGGTGTCCGTGGCGAGGATCCACTTGACCGTCTTCATCGCCAAGGTCAGGACTTCACTGCCGCGTTCACGCATTTCTGCCTCGAACTGTGCGACGGCGGTGGTGCTGCCGGTTTCGGACAGGTGTTTGACCAGACTCGCGGCGTCGCGAATCGCCGCACCGGCACCCATTCCGGCGGTGGGCGGGGTGGCGTGGACGGCGTCGCCCAGGGCCGTGATTCGGCCTGCGGGCCAAGGCGCGAGATCGGCAGCGCGGGTAGAGGCGGCGTTGAAACGGAAGGCGGCGACGCTCGCCGGATCGGCCTTGGCGATGACCTCCAGGGTGTGATCGGCCCAGCGTCGCTCGCGGAATGTGTCCAGGAGTGCGGTCTGCAGTTCGCCGCCGCGCAGGGTGCGCAGGGAATCGGCGGATTCGGGGAGCATCGCGCCCCAGATGTAGGTAGGGCCGGTCGTGACGGACATCCGCAGCTCGGGGGCGTCGAGTGCGGCATTGCCGACTGGGTCTAGGAAACCGACGTACAGCGCGGCGCCGTGCGGCGCGATCGCGGTGCCGGAGCGCGAGCGCAGCCGTTCTTGTTCGGGCAGGCTGAGGTCTCGCCGGAGCGTTCGGCCGGAGAATCCGATGATGCCTGCGGGACGATTGGTCGGACCGCCGGCCAGGTGGCGGGCGACTACCGAGTGGGCACCGTCCGCGCCGACCACCAGGTCCGCCGAGACCGGTGCGCCGTCGGAGAAGAGGACCTGAGGGCCGTCCGGGTCGACGCCGGACACAGTGCGGCCCAGGTGCAGGTCGTCGCCGACGGCTTCGGCCAGCAGGGTGCGCAGGGTGATTCGGTCGACGTCCACGCTGCCGCTGCCGCTCAGATCGGGGCCGTGTCCGAGGAGCCGGCCGCGGCGGTCCCAGAACGCGTCGCGTTCGCGGAGCCGGAGAGCCGAGCCCGACGCCAGCAGCCGTTGCATGATCTTCGGTTCCACCAGTTCCGCCAGCGCCGATTGGGCCCGGTCGTCCAAGGTGATGTGGTAACCGCCGGTCGCTGTCACGTCGGTGTCGCGGTCGAACACCGTCACTTCGAATCCCCGGCCGCGCAATCCCGCGCCCAACGCGAGACCGCCGATTCCGCCGCCGACCACCACTACCCGCATGCCTGTCTGTCCTTCCGCTCATGATGGAACGGAACCCACCCTGGCCGGAGTAGTGGACATCGAGTGGCCAGTACATGATGGAGCGATGGCGAACACCTCGCACCGGGCGCTCCGCCTGCTGTCTCTGCTGGGATCAGGACGGGTGTGGCCGCTGCGAGAACTCGCGGCGCGGCTCGAGGCCAGCGAGCGCACCGCCCGCCGGGACATCGAGACACTGCGCGGGCTCGGCTACTCGATCGCGACCGTGCACGGTCCCGACGGTGGTTATCGTCTCGGCGCGGGGAACACTTTGCCGCCGTTGTTGTTTGACCACGACCAGGCTCTGGCGGTCGCGGTGGCGTTGCAGACCGCGCCCAGCACGATGTTCGGGTTGGGCGACGACGCGACCCGGGCGCTGGCGGCGCTGCACCAGGTCATGCCTCCCGCGCTGCGGGCGTCGATGGAATCCCTGCGCCTGACCCGCCTGCGGAACTACTGGGAATTCCCCGGACCGCCGATCGATCCGGCAGCTCTCACCGCTGTCGGAACCGCGGTGCGCCGCCGCCGGGTGCTCATCGCCGAGACCCTCCGCCCGGACGGCAGCCGCCCCGACCCCGGCGACGCCGGCTTCCAGCCCGCCCACCGGATCGAGCCGCACCATCTGGTCGTCTGGGCGGCGCGGTGGTATCTCGTCGCCTACGACCGCACCGACAGCCAATGGCGAGTCCTCCGAGTCGACCGGCTGCGTCCCCGGACGACCACCGAGAATTTCCCGGCACGCGAGCTTCCGGCAGACGACCTGGCCCAGTTCGTGATGCGCACCCACGACCGCGGCGACACCCCGGCGGAATGGCCCTGCAGCGGTTCGGCCCAGCTCACCCTGCCCGCGCATGTCGTGGCTCAGTGGGCACCGGGCGGCTCGGTGGTCGAGCACCTCGACGCTGAACACTGCCGCCTCGCTCTGGGCGCTTGGTCCTGGGCCGGGATCGCGGGCATCCTCGCCACTTTCGACGCTGAAATGACCGAGGTCCGTCCGCCTGAACTCGCTGCCGCCTGCGGTCGTCTTGCTCAGCGGTGGACGAATGTCGCCGCGCGGGCCCGGTAAACCGTTAGGACTGCGGTAATTCCGCTCCAGTCGGCGCGGGTTCCGGCGGATCGCCCTCGAACCCGTTGGCCCAATACCGGCCGCGCAGCGAAAGGTTCTGCAGCATCCCCGTGGCCTCTTCCGCCGACATCGGCGCGGGGTCCGTTTCCAGCCACCACCGCAGCACGGCAAGCTGTTCCCCGACCCACGCCCTCGCCAGCACGCCGAGGTCGATGCGCGGTTTGACGTCGTGGTGGTCGGCCCGGGACTTGAACACCGAGCACACTGCGTCGATGCGCGCGTCCGTGAACTGCCGCAGCGCCCGGCCGTCGCCTTCGCCGCGCAGGATGAGCAGGTAGAGATCCCGGTTCTCTCGGGCGTGCCGGAACAACTCGAGCGCGGGTTTGCCGGTGAAACCCACCGAGGACGCCGGGACCAGCGGGCGCAGGCGTTCGTCCAGTTCTTCCTGGAGTTCGGTGACGACGTGCCGCAGCAGCGCGTCCTTGTCCGGGTAGTGGCTGTAGAACGTCGCGCGGCCCAGGTCGGCCCGTTCGGTGATGTCCTCCACCGTCACGTTGGCGTATCCGCGTTCGAGCACCAGCGACACCAGCGCGTCGCGGAGCAGGCCGCGGGTGCGGCGGGTCCGTCGGTCAGTGGTCGGCAATGGGCCCCCTTCGGTCGTTGCCGGCCCGAGTGTAGCGAACTGTTGACACTGCGACCGTTAGTAGACACAGTGTCCAGCATTGGTCAATCTGACGGAAAACAGGGAGTCGGCGTGAACCTGGGCAGCTATGTCACCCGTGCCAGCACGTTCTGGCCCGATCAGCAGGCGCTGGTGTGCGGCGAGCGGCGGTGGACCTACCGCGAGCTGGAGGAGCGGACGAACCGGCTGGCGTCCGCGCTGCTCGCGTCCGGCGTCGAGCCCGGGCGGGCGGTGGCCACCTTCTCCGGCAACAGCGCGGAGCTCGTGGAGACCGAGATCGCTTGCTACAAGGGCGGTTTCCTGCGCGTCCCGATCAGCGCCCGGCTGTCCGCGGGCGAGGTCGAGCACATCCTGGCGGACGCGGACGTCCGGGTGCTGCTGGTCGACGCCGAGCACGCCGAAGCGGCGCAGAAGGCGGTGTCCGGTTTCGAGTGCGTGCTGATCGACTACGACGGCCGCACGCCGGACGCCCGGTCTTACGCCGAGGTGCTGGCCGCGGGGTCGCCCGAACCGGTCGCGATCGAGGTCGGCGCGGACGATCCGTCGGTCCTGCACTTCACGTCCGGGTCCACCGGGAAGCTCAAGGCCGCGGTGCAGACGAACGGAAACCGGCTGGCGAACATGCGCAAGCGGTTGATGAGTCCGGAGGGCGCACCGTCCGCCTCGGAGCGGTACCTCGCGGCCGGTCCGATCACGCACGCGACCGGAATGGGTTTGCTGGCAGCGTTTTCGCGAGGCGCGACCGCGGTGGTGCTGCCGCGGTTCGGTGCGGTGGAGTTTCTCGAGGCGGTCGAGAAGGAACGGATCACCTCGACGTTCCTGGTGCCGGTGATGCTCAACATGGTGCTGTCCCATCCCTCCGTCCGCACCGCGGATGTGTCCTCGCTTCGCTGTCTGCGGGTGGGCGGTGCGCCGGTGTCGCCGCAGCGGTTGCGCGACGCGGTGGCGGTGTTCGGTCCGGTCGTGATGCAGGGGTACGGCCAGGGGGAGACGACCAGCGGGGTCACGGTGCTGACCTGCGACGACGTGGTGCGCGGGATCGAGGAGGACGCGGAACTGCTGTCCTCGGCCGGGCGGCCGTTGTTCGATTCCGAGGTCCGGGTGGTCGACGACGAAGGACAGCCGGTGCCTGCGGGAGAACTCGGCGAGGTGGTGGTGCGCGGGCCGGACTGCGTGACCGAGTACTGGCACGAACCGGATCTGTCCGCGGAGACGTTCCGCGACGGCTGGGTGTACACCGGCGACATCGGCTACCTGCGCGCCGACGGCTATCTGTTCATTGTGGACCGCAAGAAGGACATGATCATCTCCGGCGGCTACAACATCTTCTGCACCGAAGTGGAGTCCGTGCTCTACGAGCATCCCGCCGTTTCCGAGGCGTGTGTGGTGGGGGTGCCCGACGAGCAGTGGGGCGAAGCGGTGAAGGCGGTCGTCGTCCGCCGGGCCGAGGTCACCGCCGAGGAACTGATCGAATTCTGCGCGGAGCGGTTGGCGCGCATCAAGAAACCCCGTTCGGTCGATTTCGCCGAGGAACTCCCGGTGAACCGCAACGGCAAGATCGACCGGCGCGCGGTGCGGGACCGGTATTGGGCGGGCGAAGCCCGGAAAGTCCACTGAGGAGGCCCAGGATGTCCTTCACTCTCACCCCGGCTTACGACGACAACCCGCGGCTGGCGGAGCTGGTCGGCCGGTTGCGCGAATACCTGTCCGGCGAACTCGTCGACTACGAGGCCGCTCTCGGGCTGACCCCGGAGACGCCGTTGACCCGGTCGATGGTGGAACCGGTGTGGAAACGCTGCCGGGAGCTGGGTTTCTACGGCGTTCACCTGCCCAGCGAGTACGGCGGTCTCGACCTGACCTACACGGAGCTGGCCGCGCTCAAGGAGGAAGTCGGCGCGTCCGGCCGGATCCTCTACCACTGCGTGCTCGGCGACTTCGGCGGCCCGCTGCGCGCCGGCGCGATCTTCACGACGGCCACCGAAGACCAGCGCGAGCGATACCTGCTGCCGGTGGTTCGCGGGGAACGGGCGTGCTGCTTCTCGCTGACCGAGACCAATGCCGGGTCGGACGTCCGCGCCATGCGCACCACGGCGACCCCGAACGGCGACGGCTGGCGGATCAGCGGGCACAAGGTGTTCTCCTCGGCCGGCCCGATCGCCGATTTCTCCGTGCTGGTCGCCCGGATGGCGGGGGAGGAGGAGAGCTACTCGGCGTTCCTGGTCGATCTGGACTCGCCTGGCTGCACCGTCGCCGACGGCGAGGTTCCGATGTCCGGCCAGCACATCGAATCCGACATCATCCTCGATGACTGCTACGTCGGCCCGCGGCAGCTGCTCGGCCAGGTCGGCGACGGCCTGCGCATCGGGCTCGGCCGGGTCACCACCAACCGGCTGCTGCATTGCCCGACGGTGCTCGGCCACGCGCGACGCGCGCTGGAGCTCACCATCGAATTCGCCCGCACCCGCCAGGTGTTCGGCGGACCGCTGGCGGCGCTGCAGTCGATCCAGCACAAGATCGCCGACATGGCCACCGCGTACTACGCGGCCCGCGCCATGACCTACGACGCACTGTCCGAATTGGACTCCGGGAGCACACCGAGCACGGAGGCGTTCATGTGCAAGCTGTTCGTGGCGGAGAACGCCTTCCGCATCGCCGACGAGGCGGTGCAGATCCACGGCAAGGCCGGGCTCGTTCGCGGGGCCGAGGTGGAGTGGCTCTTCCGCCGCCTGCGGATGTTCCGCGTGCTCACCGGGTCGTCGGAGATCCAGAAGAACGGGATCGCCAAAGCGCTGCTCCAGCCGTCCGGGACGCGGGCGTGAAGCCCGCCGGGATTCGGCCGCGGTCTGCCGTGCCGGCCGACGGCGCCACGGGGAGCAGTTGGCTGCGCCGCTGGTCGGTGATCGTCATGCTGCTGCTGTTCATGCTGATCAACTACGGCGACAAGACCGTCCTCGGCCTGGCCGCGCGCCCGATCATGCACGAGTTCGGGCTCAGCCCGTCGCAGTACGGCTTGCTGTCCAGTTCGTTCTTCTTCCTGTTCAGCGTGTGCGCGCTGGCGGTCGGCCTCGCGTCGAGCCGGATTTCGACGCGCTGGATCCTGCTGGTGCTCGCGCTGGTCTGGGCGGTGACGCAGGTTTCCGTCGTCGCCGCCGGCGGGATCGGGCTGCTCCTGGCGAGCCGGATCGTGCTCGGTGCGGCCGAAGGACCGGCGCAGCCCATGGCGCTGCACGCCGCGCACAGCTGGTTTCCCAACGCCAAGCGCAACATTCCGAGCGCGCTGATCGTCGGCGGGGGTGCGCTGGGCGGGGCGATCGCGACCCCGCTGCTCACCGTGGTGATCGTGCACTTCGGCTGGCGGGCGGCGTTCCTGGCCATGTTCCTGGCGGGCTGCGTGTGGTGCGCGCTGTGGCTGGCGATCGGCCGCGACGGTCCGGTGGACCGCGCCCCGGCCGGGGCGGCTCCGGTCCCGGCCAGCCGGGCGCCGTACCGGCGGATCCTGCTCTCCGGAACGTGGCTCGGCGGTTTCACGGGCGCGTTCGGCGCGTACTGGACTTCCACGCTGATGGTCGCCTGGTTGCCGTCCTATCTGGAAACCGCGCTGGGGTACAGCACCGGCGAGGCCGCCGCGATCGCGACGATTCCCTGGCTGGCCGGGCTGATCCTGACCTTCGCGCACGGCGCGATCACCCAGTGGCTGCTGCATCTGGGCGTGCCCAGCCGGATCGCCCGCGGCGTCCTCGGTGGTTGTGTGCTGATCCTGGCCGGTTTGGCGATGGTGCTGCTGCCGACCGTGACACAGCCTGCGCTGCGGATCGTCCTGATCGCGGTGGCGTTTAGCTTCCACGGCGTCACCTTCGCCAACGGCCAGACGGTCAACAGCGAGATCAGCCCTCCCGCACAACGCGGCGCGGTGCTGTCGGTCAGCGTCGCGCTGGTCACCATTGCCGGGCTGCTCGCGCCGTATGTCACCGGCCGGCTCGTCGAGGCCGCCGACGGACCGGCCGCCGGGTTCGCCACCGCCTTCGCGATTCCCGGAGTCCTGATGATTGCGGGCGGCCTGGCCGCGCTGTTCTTCGTCCGCCCAGAAAGCGACGCCCGTCGCATCGCGACATTCGCCGTAGCCAAGGAGAAACCGTGACCACTCCGTACACAGTGGACAATGCTTACTGGAGTCGCGGCTACGTCGACCCGGCGTTCGTCCGGCTCGGCATGACCCGTGCCAGGGAAACCGGCCCGACCCGCCGGGTGTGGCGCGGCGCGGGGCCGCGCTGGGACCTGCCCGAGGAGCCCCGAGACCTCGACGGCCTGCTTGTCGGGGCATCGAAGGTCACCTTGACCGAGTTCCTGGCCAGCGCGGAAACCGACGCGATCCTGGTGGCGCACCAGGGAAAGATCGTGTACGAGCGGTACTTCCACGGCATGCGGCCGCACGACGTCCATTTGTCCGCGTCGGTCGCGAAGTCGTGGACCGGGCTGCTCGCGGCGCTCCTCATCGATGAAGGCGCGCTCGACGCCGACCGGTCGCTGGCCCACTACGCGCCCGAACTCGCTGGCACCGCGTTCGGCGACGCCACGATCCAGCACCTGCTGCACATGGGCACCGTAATGGACTACGGCGGGCGGCCGTTCTGCAAACCCCTTGAAGCGCAACGGTATTTCGCCGCCGTCGGCATCGTGCCCCGTCCCGTGGGCTATACCGGCCCCACCAGCGTGAAAGAACACCTCGCCACCGCGCAGGCTGTCGCACCGCCGGGAACCGAATTCCGCTACGACAACGGAAACACCGAGGCCGTCGCGGAAGCCCTTCGCCGGGTCACCGGCCTCAGCCTCGCCGAGTTGTGGAGCGAACGGGTCTGGTCCCGGCTCGGCGCGGACGAGGACGGCGCCTACTGCCTGGATCCCACCGGCACGGAGATCGCCTGCGGCCGCTACAGCGCGACCCTTCGCGACCTTGCCCGGGTAGGGGAGATGCTCCGTCGTGGCGGGGCGATCGGCGAGGACCAGATCGTGCCGGAACGCGTGGTCGCGGACTTGACCAACGTGCCGCCAGGGCCTGCTCAGCGCGCCTTGCCGACCGGTGCCGCGCGGCCGATCGGGTACCACAATTTCTGGTGGGTTCCCGATGACGGCCACGGCACGTTCGGCGCGCGGGGCATCCACGGCCAGCGGCTGCAGGTCAGTCCGGGGCGCGAGCTGGTGATAGCGCACTACGGATCCCATGTGATGTCGCCGTCGGTCCCGGTGCCGCCGCTCGAAGCGGTCTTCGCCCAGATCGGCGACCATCTGGCCGGGTAGCGCTAGGTCGCGCTCCGGGAGTCGACAGTGGAGGACCGGCGGACCGCATCGACGGTCTCCCACTGTGCCGGGTCGAGCCGGCTGAACGCGGCGGGGAAGACCCCGTCCTGCTCGGCGAGGACGTGTTCGCGCAGCAGCTGCAGCGCGGCGAGCAGCCGTGCGGGCCACGCCGGGTCGGTCGGCGTCCCGCCGGCGGCTTCGCCGAGCACGTGCTCGATGCGCCGGTGCTGGCAGGTCAGATCCGCGACGTCGCCCGCGGCTGATCAACGCGACCACTTCGTCGTGCTCCCGGGTCAGTTGCGCGATCGCGGTCAGGGCCTGGCAGCCGCACCGGCCTTCTCCGTACGGAAGTGCTGCCGCAGCGAGCGTTTCGCCACCGTCGCGGTGAACGCGAGAGCCGGGGCGGCGACCAGCGCCAGTGCCGCCAGACCGAGCGCGTATGAGCCGAGGCCGGCGTAGAGCGCTCCCATCACCAGCGGCGGTATGAAGCCGCGCAGGCCGCCCGCGGCTCCGACGACTCCGGTCACCGAACCGACCTTGTTCGCCGGGACGACCATCGCGAACACCGCGCCGCTGCCCGCCCCGAGGGCCGCGGCCATCGCCAGGAACGCGACCGTGCCCAGCGGCATCAAGCCGGGGCTGAACGCTTGCACCACTGGCCGGGACAGCTTTCGCCGAGACGGTCGCGGCCGCGCAGCGGATGGGGGTGCGGGTGACTGGGATGTTGGAGCCCCACATGACCAGGTAGGTGGAATTCCACCAGTCGCCGGCCTCCGGCACGTCGGTCTGGTCGCCCCACACCTGCGGCGAGGCGACCGGCAGGTCGGCGTACCAGTCGTAGAACGACAGCAGCGTGCCGCCGAGCAGCGCGTGGTAGCGGGTGCCCGCGGCGAAGGACGCCATCGACATCGCCGGGATCGGCGAGAACCCGACCACGCGGTCGGGCCCGAAGGTCTTGGTGGTGTAGACGTGCGCGGCGGCGATCATCGTCGTCGCTTCGTCGAAGGTGGCGCGGACGAACCCGCCGCGGCCGCGCTGTCCCTTGTACGCCTTGGCTTTGCGCGGGTCCTCGACGATGTCCGCCCAGGCCGCGACCGGGTCGCCGAACCGCTTCAGCCCGGCCCGGAACATGGTGAGCAGCGACCCGCGCACGTACGGATGGCGCATTCGCGAGGGCGAGTACTCGTACCAGGAGAACGAAGCGCCCCGGGGACAGCCGCGCGGCTCGTAGTCGGGACTGTCCGGCCCGGTGCCCGGGTAGTCGGTCGCCTGATGCTCCCAGGTGATCAGGCCGTCCTTGACGAAGACGTTCCACGAGCAGGAACCGGTGCAGTTCACCCCGTGCGTCGAACGCACAACACGGTCGTAGCTCCACCGGTCGCGGTAGAACGACTCCCACGCGTTCGCGTCGATCTGGTGCAGGGTGCGCCCGTGGTCGCCGACGGTCTCCTTGGTCAGCAGCCGCCGCACCCCGAGCAGCGGGCCGTGCCCGGGGACGCGGTCGTTGGCCGGCACTGGTCGAGTGGGCAAGGCGACTCCTTCGGGCGGTCGGCTCGGCGGGACTGTCCCGCTGCGACACCACCCTGGTGCCGGCCGTACGCCACCCAGCTTCGGCGAACGGGGCGGCTCGTTCACCGGGCGGACGTCACGGGTCGAAGTGACCTTCGGCCTCTGCGGCGGGGCCGTTCCCGGGCTAGGCGCCGAGGTCGAGCACCCGGCAGTCCGGGACCTCGTCGAGCTCGAGCCGGTAGCCGGGCACCAGCCGGGCCTGGCCTGGCGTGAATTCCACCCAGACCGAGCCAGGGCGCAGATCGGGCGAGCGGTCGACGACAATCCCCGACCTGCCTTCGAATTGGCCGCCGTGCGCGCGTACAGGCAGTCCGGCCGGGAATCCGCCCGGCCGGGCAGGTCCTGGATTTCGGGTGCGACGATTCATGTCGTCCTCCTCCCCGGAGGAAACAGCGGGTTGATGCTTGAACGATGCCGCTTGCCAGTGCGGTGCGAGCAGAGCCGTACGGCCGGGATGCCCGGGTCTTTCGCCCGGGACTCGAGAGGACCGAGTTGCTGCGGCGCAAGCGAAACGGTCGGCCGTGACGGCGTCTTCGGCGGGAAGCGGCGGCAGCGGAGGGGCCGGGGGCGAGGGGAAGAGCCCCTTGCCGCCGCCACCGCTCGAGGCGAGAGCGCCGCTGCCCATTCGTCGGGGTGGCCCGCTGGCGGCTCTCGCACCTTTGATTCTTCTTCCTGCTGTCGTTCGACGGCAGGGCGCAATGACCTCGACGGAGAGGACGAAGGACCGCGTCGAGGCCGGAGTCGGTGTCCGTTGTCTCTGCTAGCGTTACCGTTGTGGTGCAGAAGGTTCGAGGTCAGGTGTCCGAAGCGCGGTCGAGGCTGCTCGCGACGGCCACCCGGATCTTCTACGCCGAAGGCCTCCATTCGGTGGGGATCGACCGGATCGTGGCGGAGGCGAAGGTGACCCGGGCCACGCTGTACCGGCATTTCCCCGGCAAGGAAGACCTCGTTGTCGCGTATCTGCAGGGCGTTTCCGAGATGGAGCGCGACGGAATCGGCAAAATCCTCGCGGACAATCCGCCCGCGGACGACGCCCTGCGCGCCATCGCCGGATTGATCGCCGAGAGCATCCAGTCGGCGCATTTCCGCGGTTGCGCGTTTCTCAACGCGGCGGCGGAGTATCCGGACCCCGGGCATCCCGTGCACCAAGCGGTCCTGGCGCACCGCGAGTGGTTTCTCCGCACGGTCACGGACTTGCTCGCACAGATCGGCGAGACCCCTCCGGAGCCCGCCGCACGGCATTTCGTCATGCTGCGCGACGGTGCGATGGCGTCGGGCTGTCTGACCGACTCGGCCCAGACGGGCGACACGTTCCTCCAGGGCGTCGAGGGCATCCTGCGGTTCCGCCTCGGCTCCGCGGAGCGTCCGTAACACTTCCGAAAGACCGGTTGGCGTTGACGGTACCCAGGATCTGCCGACAAGCTTCAAGGAGAACGAACGTTCTATCTCTCTTAGCTTTCGGAAGGATCATCGTGACCATCGTTGACTCGCCCGCCGGGACCGCTCCGGCGTTGCGCCGGCTGTACTTCGTGCGGTTCGCCTTCGCGATCGTCTGGGCCGCGCTGCTGTTCCTCACGGCCAAGACGCACGTCGGCCCGCTCGGGGTCGTCCTGGTCGTCGCGTATCCGTTGTTCGACGTCGCCGCCGCGGTCGTGGACGCGCGCTCGTCCCGTGCCCCGGGGTTGTACGTGAACATCGCGATCAGCCTGCTGGCGGGGATCGGCCTCGCGATCGCCAGCGCGTCCGGAGTCCCGACGGTGCTGCGGGTTTGGGGTGCGTGGGCTGTCGTGGCCGGTCTTGTCCAGCTGATCGTGGCGATCGGCAGGCGGGGGATGGGCGGCCAGTGGCCGATGATCCTCAGCGGCGGCATCTCGGTGCTGGCCGGGGCGAACTTCATTCTCAGCGCTGGCGCGCCGAACCCGTCGCTGGCCACCGTGGCTGGCTACGCGGTGCTGGGCGGGATTTTCTTCTTGGTCTCGGCGATCCGCCTCGGCCGATGACGCCGTCGAGATCTTCGGTTCAGGCGAGCGTGAGGAAGAGCTTCTCCAGCTGCTCCTCGGTCATGGCGGTTTCGTTGCCTTCGCCGTCGGCGGAGACGCATTCGCGCAGGCCGCTGGCGATGATCTTGAACCCGGCCCGGTCGAGAGCGCGCGAGACCGCGGCGAGCTGGGTGACGACGTCCTTGCAGTCGCGGCCTTCGTCGATCATCGCGATGACGCCGGCGAGCTGGCCCTGCGCGCGGCGGAGCCGGTTGCGGACCTGGGTGACGGTGTCCTGGTCGCCGATCATGGTGCCCTCTTCCTGGCTGGCGGGTGATTTCGACAATACCCCGGCGGGTATGTGCTCAGGCACCGCGCTTGCGCCACGGCCACGAGCGCGGCGGCCGCGGTTCGGCGGGATGTCCGGGACACCACTGATCGGCGGGAACGGCCGCTTTGACCTGATCGACGTGCTGACCGCAGCCGGCCCAGGTGGTTTTGCCGCACGTGCGGCACGAGACGGGACGGCACATGGTCATCCTTCCGGGATCGTCGGCGCGCCGGCGCGCGGGCGGCGGAGTTCGGCGAATGCCGGGACCGCGGCAGTCGCGCGGAGGGCGTCGAACAAAGCGCGTCCTTCGGCTGGGGCGGGCAGTTCGGTGAGCACTGGACCGAAGAAGGCTCGGCCGTCGATCTCGGTGATCGGGCTGCCGCCGGTTTCGCCGAGTGCGTCCTGGCTCGCCTGGTGCGCGCGGTGCACGGCCGGGTCTGTTTCGGCGGAATTCGCTTGGTCCGCAAGGTCTTCCGGCAATTCGGCGTCGCGCAAGGCCGCACGGAGCAGTGCGCTGTCCAACGGTTGCCGCTGCTCGTGAATGCGACGGCCGAGCGCGACGTGGAACCGGGCGGCCGCGGCCGGGTCTTCGATCGCGGCGCGGACCCGGCCCGCGTGCAGCGAGTCCTCGACCCGCTGGCGGTGCTCCTCCGGAACCGTTTTTCCCTCGTTGAGCACAGCGAGGCTCATCGGCCGCACGGAGAATTCCGCGCCCGTGCCGTCGAGCCAGCGGTACGCGAGCCAGGCGAACGGGCAGACCGGGTCCCCGTAGAGCACCACGCCGGTCATGCCAGCTCCCGGTCGAGCGCGTCGAGTGCGGAGCCGAGCCGCTCGGCGGCTTCCGCGGCGACCTCGGCGACGCCCGCCTCGGGCGCGACCTCGGCCATGACGGCGGGATTGATCGCCTCGACGATCGTGCCCTCGGCTCCGTTTTCGCGGACCACCACGTTGCAGGGCAACAGCAATCCGATTTCGCGGGTCGCCGTCAGCGCGCGGTGGGCCAGCGGGGGATTGCACGCGCCCAGGATGGTGTAGCGCTCCATCCTCTCGTCGAGCTTCTCGCGCATGGTCGCCTGCACATCGATCTCGGTCAGCACGCCGAAACCGGCGGCGCCGAGTTCGGTGCGGGTCTTGGCCATGACGTCGTCGAAACCCGCGTCTCGGTAGGTGCGGGACAAGCTCAGCTGCATGGTTGCTCCTTCCCTCGCGGTCCACGATACCCCCGGGGGCATTGGCTATGCCCCCGGGGGTATTATTGGATTGCGAAGCAGGGCGGTGCCCGGCCTTGCCGCACGGCTGCGGTTGGAAAACGGCTCGCGGACTTTGACCTTCGACGAGGCGACCGGTGGGCTCGACCAGCCGACGGCGTTTTACGAGGCACGTTGCTGCTCGTCGTGCGCCAGCTGTTTCGGCGTTTGCCCGGACAACGCGGTCCTGAAGCTCGTTCCCGACCTGGATTTCTCCAAGGGGCGCAGGAGCGCCTCTGTGGCGCGATCGAAACGGCCCGAAGAAACGTGGCTGCTGCGGCCCGGCGACCACCGCGAGAGCCCGATGCCGGAGCATGACTCCGGCTACTGGCGGCCGGCTTGCACAGCGAGGCCGAGCACAGGACGAACCGCCCGCACGACGCCGACCGTCGTACGAGACGGGGGATTCGTCACTGGCCGAACAGAGCTCGCGGAGTCCGGTAGTCGAGAAGGCGGGCGATGAGGTCGGCCCGCCCGCGGTTCAGATCCGGCGGCGCGGGCGGTGGCGTGCGCCGGGCCCGCGAGCGGACCGCGCGGACGAATTCCCGGACCCGGGAAGGGGGCGGCACCAGCTCGCCGCCGAGATAGGCCACCACGAGCAGGTCTTCGCCGGAATGGGTTTCGATGGTGAACGACCAGCCGTGGCGTTCGTCCCAGACCAGCGCCGTGTCGCGGCCGGGATGGACGGAGAGCTGCCCGTCGAGCGCGAGGTAGGCCGACATCGGCGAGTCGAGATCCATCGTGGTGGACTCCGGGCCGACGCCGGCCGCGACGCTCACCGCTTCGAGATAGGCGCTCATTCCGCAGAGCAGGCGGTATTCGCAGTCGGTGGTCACTTGCTGGACGCTCATCGATTCTCGTTTCTGCTACCGCGTGGCACGGCGGGTTCCTCGGTGCCGGCGGGTTCCGGCGGGCGGAGTTCGCCCGTGCCCGGAACGCGGCCTTCCCGCTGTCGGCCCGGCCGCCGGTTCGCGACGGTCGGGCCGACAGCGGTGCCCGGCTGCCCGTCTCAAGGCTGCGCCTCGGGCGGACGCCGGAAAAGGGCCGAAGGTCCCCGGCTCCGCCCGTTGTGGACAGAGACCTGAGCGGCGGGCAGGCCGAAGGTCAGCAGGATCGGCGGATACGGCAGCAGTGTGGTGACGAGCGGATCGCCGCTGCTGGTCTTCGCGGCGGTGACGTTCTTCTCCGCGCAGCCTGGCGGCGAGCCGTCGTCGGGGGCCCAGGGCGGCTCAGGTCGACGATCTGCGCGCGACGCGATACGGGCTGTACGCGGTGCTGACCCGCCGGGCACGCGGTGTCCGAGCCTTGTGACTATGCCGCCGGCCGCTGCGCCTCTCGGGAGCGGGACCAAAGACTCCGGCGCCACGGACGTCCGCCCGCAGCGACCGCGGGTCGCGCCGTCTTAGCGTCGGCTCCGGAACGAGCGGGTCCCGGCCGCAGGAGGTGCGCGATGGACGAGAAGGAAAAGGCTCTGACCGAGGAGAACGCCCGTCGCCGCGTCTCCGGGTACGGCCCGGGCCGCGAGCTGCTCGTCGGCGTGCGATCGGACCCGGTGTTCGGCCCGCTGGTGGTGTTCGGGCTGGGCGGAGTCGACACCGATCTGGTGGCCGACCGCGCCGCGCGGCTCGCCCCGCTCACCGGACCGGACGCGGACCTGTTGCTCGACGGCCCGCGCTCGGCCGGGGCGCTGTGGGCGTCCGGCATCGACCGGGCCGCGGTGCGCGAACTGCTGCTGAAGACCGGCCGGCTGGCGACGCTCGTGCCGGAGCTGGCGGAACTGGACCTGAATCCGGTGTCCGCGCGGGCGGACGGCTGCGCCGCGCTCGACGTCCGGGTCCGGCTGGAGCGCCGGAAGCCCGCCGATCCGTACCTGCGCAAGCTGTCCGGCTGACCGAGCGAGGAGAAGCCAGTGCGAATCCTGACCTTGAACCCCGGGTCCTCCAGCCTGAAGGCGGCGGTCGTGCACGACGGCGCCGCGGTCGGCTGGGCGGCCTGGCAGAACGGATTGTCCCGCGCCGTCGCCGATGCCGTGGAGCGCTGGCCTTGGCCGGACGCGGTGGCGGTGCGGTTCGTCCACGGCGGCGCGCAGAAGACGCCGGTTCTGATGACCGACCGGGTGATAGCGAACCTCGACCGGCTAGTTCCGCTGGCTCCGATCCACCAGCCGCTGTCGCTGGAGGTCGCCAGGCAGGTCCGGGACCTGCTGCCCGGCGTGCCGGTGGTGGCCTGCTTCGACACCGCGTTCCACGCGGAGCTGCCCGAGGCGGCCGCGCACTATCCGCTGCCGCGCGAATGGACCCGGCAGAACCGGTTGCGCCGTTACGGTTTCCACGGTTTGTCCGTGGCGTACGCGGTGCGCCGCACCGCGGAACTGCTGCGGCGGCCGGTCGATGAGCTGCAGCTGGTCTGCGCACACGTCGGGGCCGGGGTGTCGGTGACCGCGGTGCGGCGCGGGCGGAGCGTGGACACGTCGATGGGGTTCACCCCGCTGGAAGGGCCCGCGATGGCGACCCGGTCCGGTTCGATCGACCCGGGATTGCTGCTGCACGTCATGAAAACCGCGCCGATGGGACCCGACGAGCTGGCCGACGAGCTGTGCCTGCGGTCCGGGCTCGCCGGGATGAGCGGAACCAGCGGGGACCTCGGAGAGGTGCGGGCGGCCGCCGCGGCCGGGAACGCCGACGCCGCGCTGGCGGTCGAGGTCTACGTCCACCGGCTCCGCCGGGAAATCGGCGCGGCGGCGGTCAGCCTCGACCGGCTCGACGCGCTGGTGTTCACCGGCGGGGTCGCGCAATACCAGCCGGAAACGGTCGCCGAGGTCGCTCGCGGCCTCGGGGTCCTGGGGGTGCGGGTCGAAGAACCCGGACAGTCGGACGCGGACCGGGTGATCAGCGCGTCCGGCTCGGCCGCGCCGGTGCTCGTGGTCCGCGCCAGGGAAGACCTGGAACTCGCCCGCGGCGCGGAAACCGTGCTCGCCGATCTGGGAAACGAGGTGCATCGTGCACGTACTGCTGACCGAAGCGAAGTTCGGTGACTGCGACGCGCTGAACGGGCCGTTGCGGGACAACGGGTGCCGGGTCAGCCGGTGCCACTCGCGGGAAGGGATCTGCCGCGCCCTCGTGCCGGGCTCCTCGTGCCCGCTCGACGACCGCGCCGACCCGCCGGTGCTCGCGGTGGACGTCCGCGGCGCCGGGGACGAGATCACGGCGCGTGAGTTCGGGGTCGTGTGCGCGCTGCGGAAACAGGTCCCGGTGGCGCTCGTCCCGCCGGAGCCGGGATTGCCGGTGGCGACGCCCGCCGGGCTCGCGGACCGGGTCACCGTGACCAATGCCGAGACAGTGCTGGCGACCTGCCGGGCAGCGCCGACGATCCCGAGGCCGAGGCCGGAGCCCGCGGGAGCGACCGGATGACCGACGTCGCTTTCTCCTGGGACCGCTGCGCGCGGGCGGTGCTCGTGGACGCGCTGGCCCGGTTGGACGTGCGCCGCTTCGTGGTCGAGACCCGGACCGGCGAGCTGGCGATCGCCCGCGTCGGCCGCCTCCGGCACGATCCCGGCGGACGGCACGTCCTCGCCGGATGCGGCACCGCGCTGTCCGCCGCCTGGATCGTGCTGCGGGGACTGGGAATCCGCCCGGTGCTGTCGTTCCCGGACGACCCGGGCCGCCCGGACGTGGTCGCGGCGGTGACCCCCGGAGCGGACGACCCCGCGACCGCGAGCGACTGGGACCGGTACCTCGCCTTGCGCGCGGTCGCCGGACCGCCGCGAGTGCGCGCGGTGCCGGTCGACAATCCGGTCGACAATCCGGTCGTGCTCGCGGAACTGGCGGAGGAGAACCCCTGGCCGCGCACCCGGGTCTCGCGGCACGCGGGCGGTCGGGGCCTCGATGTGGTCGCCGACGGCGCGAGCGGCGTCGACCGCGTGCTGGTCGGCGCGGCGGTCCATTCGCTGCGGGTCGCCGCCGCGGTCCGCGGGTTGACGACTGAGGTGCGTCCCGGGGGCCAGGGCAGGGTGCCGCAGGCGGTCCTTCTGGTGTTCGAGAGCTGAGGGGATCCGGCGTCCGCCGAACATCGCGCGCGCGGGGATCACAGCGGTCTCGGTCGACCCGGACGCGGCCGAACGCCGCGTCCTGCTGGAAAAGGCGAGTTGAGCGCCGAACTGTGTGCGGAGGAGAAAACCATGACCACAGCGAATGAACAGGAAATCGTCGTAGGCGTCGACGGATCGGCGGGCAGCGCCGCGGCGGTCTGCTGGGCGCTGGCGGAGGCGAAGACCAGCGGCCGGACCGTGGTGGCGTTGCGGGCCTGGACGTTCGACCCGCTCGCCGACCTGGAATCGGCCGTCACCCGTTCGCCGGACGAAATCGCGTCCCGGTACCAGCACGAACTGGACCACGTGCTGGACGAGGCGCGGGCCGAGGCCGAAGGGGTGCGGGTGCGCAGCGGCACGATCGACGGCGCGCCCGGCCCGGCACTGGTCCGCGCGTCGGCAGAGGCGGCGATGCTGGCGCTGGGCAGCCACGGGCACAGCCGGGTGCTGCGCATGCTGGTCGGCTCGGTCTCCGAGTACTGCCTCCGCCACGCGCGCTGCCCAGTGGTGATCGTCCCGGCCCGGTCGGCGGAAGAACGGGAACCGTTGCCGGAAGCCGAAACCGCGGGCGCGTACTACCCCGGTCCCCTGCTGTGAGGAGCGGAAAATGAAGAGGACACGCCGGATCCGCGCGGTGATGACGACCGACGTCGTACGGGTCGCGCCGGGCACGTCGTTCAAAGCTGTCGCCGCGCTGCTGGAAGAACGCGGCGTCGGCGGGGTGCCGGTCGTCGACAAGGACGACCAGGTGCTCGGAGTGGTTTCGAGCGGCGACCTGCTGGAGCGGGACGTCGAGCACCACGGCATCGGACCGAAGGCACGACACGGCAGGCACAAGGCCTAAGCGCTCTTCGCGAGTGACTTGATGACGGCACCGGCTGTCACGGTGGGCGTGGACGACGACGTCCTGCGAGCGGCTCAGCTGATGGAGAAGCACCGGCTGCCGGTGCTCGAAACCGACGGCACGCTGGCCGGGATCGTCGCCCGGGCGGACCTCGTGCGGGCGTATTTGCGTCTGGACAACGACATTCGCGAGGAAGTGCGCGAGGAGGTCTTGAAACAGGAGATGTGCGTCGACCCGTCCACCCTGTACGTCTCGGTGTACGACGGGGTGGTGTCGCTGGACGGGGCTGTTGAGCGCGCCAGCATGATCCCGGTGCTCACGGCTCTCGTCGGCCGGGTCGACGGAGTGGTGGAAGTAAAGGAGCATCTGCGGGCGGAGCTGGACGACCGCGACCTCCGGCCGGGGGCGCCCGCGGCGGGCGGGTTGTTCCCGGACCGGTCGATCCATCGTCCGTGAGTCGGCGCGAAGGTCCGTGAGGGGAACCTTGAGGGAATCAGATTCCCTCAAGGTTCCCCTCACGGACCTTCGCTGGAGCGGTGTTGGGAGCACGTGCGAGGACTCCTCGGCCGCCGGCGCTCGGTAACCCAAGCCGCACCAACAACCAAGGAGCCCTTGACGAACTCAGCTCACTCGCGGAACAGCGCCACCTTCAACGCGCCGCTGTCCTGCGGATGCGCGAAAACGTCATACGCCTCGTCCATCTCCTGCAGCCCGAACCGGTGCGTGACCATCCGGCTCACGTCGAGGCGGCCGCTGGCGAGCATCCGCAGCAGCATGGGCGTGCTGGTGGTGTCGACGAGACCGGTGGTGATCGTGACGTTCCGGATCCAGAGCAGTTCGAGATGCAGCATCGCCGGTTTGCCGTGCACGCCGATGTTCGCGACCCGGCCGCCGGGGCGGACGAGTTCCGTGCACAGTTCGAAAGTCTCCGGGACTCCGACCGCTTCGACAGCCACATCCGCACCGAGCCCGCCGCCCGCTTCGCGCACCGCGACTTCCGCTTCCGACGGCTGGACAGTCACGTCGGCGCCGGCCGCTTTGGCTGCTGCTAGCCGGGCGGATTCCTTGTCGATCACGATGATCGACGACGGGCTGTAGAGCCGGGCGGCGGTGATCGCCGCGAGGCCGATCGGGCCCGCGCCGACGATCGCCACGACGTCGCCGGGGCCGACCTGTCCATTGCGGACTCCGACCTCGTAGGACGTCGGGAGGATGTCGGCCAGCAACAACGCCGCTTCGTCGCTCACCGACGACGGCAGCCGGTAGACGGAGGTGTCGGCGAACGGGACTCGCGCGAACTCCGCCTGTACGCCGTCGACGAGGTGGCCGAGGATCCAGCCGCCTCCGCCCAGGCATTGGCCGTAGCTGCCGCGGCGGCAGTATTCGCAGCGGCCGCACGCACTGATGCACGACACGAGCACGCGGTCGCCCGGCTTGACCGAGCCGACCGCGTCGCCGGTGCGCACGATGGTGCCGACCGCTTCGTGGCCGAGGACCCGGCCGCGTTCGACCTCGGGGACGTCGCCTTTCAGGATGTGCAGGTCGGTGCCGCAGATGGTGACGGCGTCGATCCGGACGATCGCGTCGGTCGGCGCGAGGATTTCCGGGTCCGGGCGGTCGGTCCAGGACCGGCGTCCGGGACCGTCGTACACGAGTGCCTTCACAGTCGCTCCTTCGCGGGACTGCGGGCGTCCGCCGCGACGGCGGACGCCCGGAAACGGTTCAGCGCAGCCAGGTCCGGTCGCCGACGAAGGCGGCCCAGCGGCGGCCGATGCCCCAGGTGTTCCCGGCGCACGCCGCGGCGAGCGCGATCAGGACGAGGGCGTAGACCAGGTGGTAGTCGAGGATCGGGTTGGTCGAATGCGTGGGCGCTCCCGCGCCGGTGGTGCGGGCGGGCGGCCATTCCGCGGCCCACATGAGAAGCAGCAGCACGGTGCCGGAAACCGCGGCGATCCGCAGCCCGGCTCCGACGACGAGCGCCAGCCCGATGCCGAGCAGGCTCAGCATGAACAGCCAGTCGGCCCACCAGGTTCCGGCCCACGCGTGGAACATCGGCGCGAACGGGCCGGCGTCGACCTTGCTCAGGAATCCGTTGGTGGGCGAGCCGCCGTGGAGCCAGGCTCCGGCGGCGGGCGTGGAGTAGCCGAGGCCGAACAGTTTGTCGGCGAAGGACCACAGGAACAGCACCCCGGCGGCGATCCGCAGGACGGCGAGCGACCGGGCTCCGTAGCTTGCCCAAGGCGGCTGCGCGTCCGTTTCGTTGTGGCTGGCGGGAATCCGGCTGGCCGGGGGTGTGCCGTGCTGGGATTTGACGGACATGGGGACCTCCATTCGTCTCTGGCCCGAGTCTGATCCGCCGGGCGACGGCGGCTCTGGAGCCGAAAGTCCCCGCCGGACGGGCCGTTGGGCGCGGACCGTCGCGGAGAAGTCCCCCGGCGTCGACGTGCGACGGGGGACAGCCCGGGCTGAGAGCAGCTGCCGGATCTGGCTGGGCGGGGCGCGACTGCTCGTCGTGGGAAGCCACGGGCGCGGAGGACTGCTGTCCGGGTCCACTGGCCGGGCGGCGGATTTGCGGCCGTTTCGCGAGATGCTGGCGGCCCGCTGCGGGCAGCACTGTGGACGGTCGCGGCGGAGACAGCCGGGAGCACCGGTGACGTTGGTCCCTCCATCCGGTGGCTTGCGGCCGGAGCGCGGAAGGGGCCCGGCGCGGTTGGCTTCTCTTGTCCGGAACGACAGGAGTGACCGCGATGGAGAAGACAGCCACTGCGTCCGTCCGCCGGTCCGGCGAGTGGACGCTCGCCGAAGCGGAGGTGCTGGGCCGCTCAGTCCTGCGCGCGCCCTCGGTGCACAACACCCAGCCTTGGCGGGTCGAGCTCGTCGACGGCGCGATCCTGTTGCGCGAGCGCACCGACGTCTCGCTGCCGCACCACGATCCCCGCCGCCGCGATCTGGCGATCTCCTGCGGGACGGCGCTGGCGAATCTGGAGCTGGCCGTGCGGGTCCTCGGCCGCCGGGCCGAGGTGACCGTGCTGCCGTGCCCGGAGCAGCCGGACGTCGTCGCCCGGGTCGACGCGGCGGAGCCGTTGCCGCCGACCGACCAGGACCTGCAGCGCTACGGGGCGATCATGGTGCGGCGCAGCCACCGCGGAGCGTTCACCGGCCTGCCGGTCGGCACCGCGCAGACCGCGCGGGTTCTCCAGGCCGCGGTGACGACCGGGGTCGAGGCGACCCGGATGGGCGAAATGGACCGGCTGGCGAAGCTCTTCGAGCACGCCGCCCGGGCCCTCCAGGACGACGACGCCTACCAGCGCGAAATCGCGTTCTGGACGATCCGGGACGAGACCGCGCACCGGCACGGAGCGGGAATCCGGTTTTCCGCCCTGCCGCCCGGCGAACTGCCGTGGGCGGGACTGGTGCGCCGCGCGACGGTCGTGCCCGGCCCGGTCCTGCTGCGGGAACGGCTGGAGGCCGAAACGGTGCTGCTGTTCACGACGGCCGACGACGCGCGCGTCGACCACATCCGCGCCGGCTACGCATTGGAGCGCAGCTGGCTCGAGGGGGTCACCCTCGGCCTGGCGGGTGCGGTGCTGACGCAGCCGCTGCGAGTGCCCGAGGTGCGCTCGGCGCTGTGCGAGGACTACCAGCTCGCCGGATTCCCGCAAGCGCTGCTGCGGCTGGGGCGGTCGACCAGGGTGACGCCGTCGAGCCTGCGTCGCGGTGTCGCCGAGGTGCTCGGTGCGAAGTGGCGGGAGCGATGATGAACACGAGGCCGGTCCTGGTCGGCGTCGACGGGAGCGAGTCCGCGGCGGCGGCCGCACGGTGGGCGGCGCGCGAGGCGGTCTTGCGAAACGTCCCGCTGACCGTGCTGGTGGCGTTCGGGCTCGCGGACGGCAGCTTCGCGGGCGGACGGTATCCGCCCGCGCACTGGCTGGAGGCGAAGGAAACCGCGGCGGAGGAGCTGCTGCAAGCAGTCCGGGCGGAGCTCGAGGAGGCCGAGCCGCGCGTCCGGATCGCCGCCGAGACGAGTCCGGCCGGCCCGGAGGTCGCGCTGCGGGAAGCCTCGGCGAAAGCGCGGATGCTGGTGCTGGGCGCGCCGGCCGGCACGCTGTCCGGGCTTCTCGCGGGATCCCCGGACATCGACCTCGCCGCGCACGCGCACTGTCCGGTGGTCGTCGTCCGGGGCACGGTCCGCGCCGAAGGCCCGGTTGTCGTCGGCGTCGACGGAAGCCTGCTCAGCGACGCGGCGATCGCCTGCGCGTTCGAGGAGGCCGCGGTCCACGGTGTGCAGCTGGTCGCTCTGCACGCCTGGCTCGACGCCGACCGCACCCGGCTGTTCGGCGACCGCGATTTCCCCTTCGAGGCAAGGGAAGCCGAGCATCGGCTGCTGGCGCAACGACTGGCCGGCTACGGCTCGCTGTACCCGGGCGTGCGCGTCGAGCAGGTCGTCGAACAGGACCGGCCGCGCGACCGGTTGCTTGAGTGGAGCGCGCGGGCCTCGCTGGTGGTGCTGGGCAGCCGCGGCCGGGGCGGGTTCACCGGCATGGTGCTCGGCTCGACGAGCCACGCGCTGCTGCACCACGCGGGATGTCCGGTGCTGGTCGTCCGGGCCGGTGCCACAGCCGCGGCCGACTGGTGAACACGGCGCCGATGTCCGTCGTCCGCCGGTTTGTCCCCAGGGCGGAGCGCCGTTGGCGAGAACCCGGCGGAAATTGGCTCTCGGGCCGGTTACGCACGCGTGCCCGCCGCCTTAACGTCGGATTGTGATCATCGTTTCCGCCGTTCTGATCGGCATTGTCTACACGCTGCTCAACTCCTTCCTCGCCGAGCCGCACCGCCGCAGTTTCAACGCGATCATGGTCGCGGGCGCCGGGGCCGCGTACCTGAGCAGCGGCGCTGTCGGCCCCGTGGAACTGATCTTCACCGCGGCGGTGACCTATTGCGCTTGGCGCGGCCTGAAATCCTGGGCGTTCATCGGGCTCGCCTGGCTCCTGCACACGGCCCTTGACGTGGTGCACCACCTCAAGGGCGCGCCGATTCTCCCGTTCGCGCACACTTCGTCGCTGGGCTGTGCGATCTGCGACCCGGTGATCGCCATCTGGTGCTTCACCGGAGGAATGTCGGTGAAGGACGTTCGCGCGAGACTGGTCTCCGTACGGGTCTGACGTCGTTTGTGTCACCGAGGACATTGGTCCTTCGCGCCGATGACTCCGGACCGGCGTGCCGGGGCGGTCCCCCTGTCTAGTTTCGAGGCAGCACAGGGAACACGCGGACCTCACGGAGGAACGATGAAAACGATCACGACACCGGTTTCCGAGGTCATGACGGCCCGCCCGGTCTGCGTGCGGGCCGAGACGCCGGTGAAAGAAGTCGCCGCGATGCTGGCCAGGGAAGGGATCAGCGCGGTCGCGGTCGTCGACCACGTCGGCGCCCTCGTCGGCGTGGTGTCCGAAAAGGACTTGCTGCCGATGGTGCAGGGCGGCCAGTTCCGGTGGTGGCACCGCAGAGAAGCCCGGAAAGCCGAGGGGCGGAGCGCGCGCGAGGTGATGACGGCTCCGGTCGTCACGATCGCGGCGGACGACACAGTGTCCGCGGCGGCGGCCAAGCTGGAGAAAACCGGACTGCGGCGATTGTTCGTCGTGCGAGACGGTCGCCCGGCGGGAGTCGTCGCCCGGCGCGACGTACTGCGCGCGCTGACCCGTCCGGACCCCGAGATCGAACGCGACGTGGTGACCGGCGTCCTGTACGAGACGCTGAACCTCGGCCCGGACCGGGCGCGCGCCATGGTGCACGCCGGAGTGGTCACCGTCGCCGGCCGCGTCGAGCGCCGCAGCGAGATCGCTCCGGTCACCCGGCTGATCGAAGCCGTCCCCGGCGTGGTCGCGGTCTGCAACGGCCTCGACTACGTGTGGGACGACGTCGCCTGACGCTGGTGGCGGCGAAACGCGGGGCGGCCCGGCTGCCCCGGGCGGTCTACGAGGCGGAGCTTGCCCGCCTCCAGATCGAACTGGTGAAACTGCAGGAATGGGTGCGCCACGAAGGAGCCCGGCTCGTCGTGGTCTTCGAGGGACGCGACGCGGCGGGCAAGGGGAGCGCGGTCAAGCGCTTCACCGAGCACCTCAACCCGCGCGTGGTGCGGATCGCCGCGCTGCCCCGGCCCACCGACCGGGAGGCCACACAGTGGTACTTCCAGCGGTACGTCGCGCAGCTGCCCGCGGCCGGGGAGATCGTGCTGTTCGACCGCAGCTGGTACAACCGCGCGGGCGTCGAGCGGGTGCTCGGGTTCTGCACTCCCGAGCAGTACCAGAGATTCCTGCGGCAGTGCCCGATCTTCGAGCGCCTGCTGGTCGAAGACGGGCTGTTGCTGCGCAAGTACTGGTTCTCCGTGAGCCGGGACGAGCAGGAACGCCGGTTCCGCGCGCGGATCGAGGACCCGCTCCGCCGCTGGAAACTGTCCACAGTGGACCTCGAATCGGTGTCGAGATGGGACGACTACTCGCGCGCCAAGGACGACATGTTTGTGCACACCGACACCCCGGATTCCCCGTGGTACGCGGTGGACGGCGACGAGAAGCGGCGCGGCAGGCTCAACATGATCGCGCACCTGCTGGCGAGCGTGCCGTACCGGGAGGTCCCGCCTCCGCCGGTCAAACTGCCGCCCCGCTCCCGCGATTCCGGCTACGCGCGGACCGACCGGCGCTTGCTGCGCGAGGTGCCCGACCACGCGGCGACTCTGCGGAAACAACATCCCGCTTTCGTCCCCGGGGGAAGGGACTTCGGGCTCTGACCCGCACCGGCCCCGGCGAGCGACGGTGAACGGAGCCGCCGGAACCGGCGGCGGAACGGGAGGCATGCGGTGACCGCGAACAAGCCCGGCGACGTAGTGCTCGTCGGCATCGACGAATCGGAGACCTCCCTTGTCCCGGTCCGCTGGGCGGCCGCGGAAGCGAGGCGGCGGGACTGCCGGCTGGAGCTGTTCCACGCCGGGATCGGCGAGACAGTCGACGTTTCCGGGAAAGTCGCGGAGCAGAAGGCGCACGAGCTGTTCGGCCGCGCGCATCGCTGGCTCAGCCGGGCCGCGCAGGTGGCCGAGGACGCGGCGCCGGGAGTGCGGACCCAGGTGGTCGCCCGCGTCGGGTTCGCGGCCGATCTGCTCGTCGAACTTTCCCGGTCGGTGTCGCTGATCGTGCTCGGTTCGCACGGGCTCGGCGGGCTGCGCGGCGCGGCGATCGGCTCGGTCGCCTTGCGCGTCCCGGCTGCGCGCGCTGCTGAGCGATTACGACGGGCATCAGGACCGGTGGGACGTGTCCGTCGCCGGCGGGGCGGTGACCGTCCGCGGCTCATTCGCCGACGAAGCCGAACGCCGGCTCGTCTCCGCTCTCGCCCGGACCGTAGAAGGCGTGCTGGCGGTAGAGCTCTCCGCGCCGCGGTGAGTTCCGCGGACATCCGGACCGAGGAGGAGAAATGCAGGCACAGCCCGGTGACTGGCTGGTGGTGAAGGGCCTCCGGCTGGACCTGCCGGAGAAGCGCGGCCGGATCGTCGCGACCGGAAAGCCGGACGGCAGCCCGCCGTTCACGGTGCGCTGGCTCGCCGACGACCGCGTCACGACGGTGTTCCCCGGATCGGACGCGGTGGTGCTCACCGAGGCCGAGGTGTCCGAACAGGACCGGAGCGAACGCGACCGGTTCGACCGGCTGCGCCTGCTGCGGCGGGCCAGGAGAGGAGCGCATGATGCCCGGACCTGACGAAAGAGTGGTGCTGGCGGGGATCGACGGTTCCGGGTCGGCGCGCAACGCCGCCGTGTGGGCGGCCGGGGAAGCACAGAACCGGGGCTTGACGCTGCGGCTGGCGCAGGCGTACCTGATCCCGTCGCCGGGCATTACCGATCTGTTCGTGGCCGAGGTGCGCAGCGGGCTGGAGAGCCAAGCGGAGAGCTGGCTCGACGAGGCCGAAGCCGCGGCACGACTGCAGTGGCCCGCGGTGCGGATCGAACGAGTCGTCGCCGAAGGGAACCCCGTCGCCGTGCTGCTGCGGGAAAGCCGGGCCGCCGAGCTGGCGGTGCTGGGTTCGCGCGGGCTCGGCGGGTTCACCGGGCTGCTCGTCGGATCCACGGCGGTGGCACTGGCGGCGCACGCGCTGTGCCCGGTCGTGGTCGTGCGCGGGCGGATGCCGGACGACGTCCCGCGCTCGGCCGGACCTGTCGTGGTCGGGCTGGACGGCGCGGCCGACAGCGACGAGGCGCTCGGGTTCGCCTGTGCCGAAGCGACCGCGCGGAAAACGTCGCTCGCGGTCGTGCACACCTGGAACGAACTGGGCCTGGACGGTTCCCTGCGGACCATGGAGATCGCGGCGGACGAGATCGCGGCGGGCGAACGCTGCCGGATCGAGGGCCAGCTCGCGCTGTGGCGGGAGAAATATCCGGACCTGCGGATCGACGTGGAGATCGAGCCCGGGCGGCCGGTGCGCGCCCTGCTGGAGCACGGCGAGGACGCACAGCTGGTCGTGGTCGGCAGCCGGGGCCGCGGCGGATTCACCGGGATGCTTCTCGGGTCCACAAGCCAGGCCCTGCTCGCCCATTCGACCTGCCCGGTGGCGGTCGTCCGGCCGAGGAGCCTGCCGTGATCACGTCGCGCGGCCGGGCCGCGCAACGGGTTCTCGCGACCTACGAGACGGTTTTCGCGGCGGGCGCGCTGGCCGGCGGCATCTGCCTGATGGTCGGCGCGCCCGGGTTCCGGCTGCCGCTTGCCGCCCTCGTTCCGCTCGGGCTGTCCAGCTGGGCGCTGCCCGGGCTGGCGCTCGTGATCGCGATCGGCGGCACGCTCAGCTGGGCCGCGCTGGCGGCGTGGCGCGGCGACCCGGAGGCGCACTGGTTCGGGTACGCCGCGAGCGTCGTGCTCGTCGGCTGGCTCGCGATCCAGTTCGTCGTGCTCGGTTTCCGCGAGCCGGTGCAGTGGGTGACGCTCACCCTGGCCGTGCTGCTGGTCCTGCTGAGCAGGTTCGCGCAGCGGGCGGTGCCCTCATGACCCGCGCGGCGCGGCCGGTGACGTATTACGACACGACCGACCTGCGGCTGCGGCGCAACGGAATGGCGATCAGCCGTGCGGGCAGCGCATGGCAGCTCGATCTCGGCGACGGCCGGGGATGCCGCGTCGAGGCTCCCAGCGTGGACCAGGTGCCACACGTGCTGTCGAGGCTGGTCCGTGCGTACAGCAGGGACCTGGCCTGGTGCCGATGCCAAGGCAGCCCGGAGCCGGACGAGGCGCGGGGGAGGAGCCCCGCACGGCCCGGCAGGTGGTGCTCGCTTACGTGGAGCACCAGGTCGAAGCGCTCGCGCGGGCCGATCTCGCGGTTCGGCTGGAAGAGCCGGAGGGCGTGCACGATCTTCGGGTGGCCGCCCGGCGGATCCGGGCCACGCTGGAGACTTTCGCGCCGGTGCTCGGCGGACGGCTCGCCGGACGATTCCGCGCGGCGTTGCGCTGGCTCGGCGCGAGTGTCGGGCCAGCGAGAGACCTTGAGGTGCAACGTGCCCGGTTCTTCGCCGCGCTGGACCAGCTGTCGCCCGAGTCGGTCGACGACGAGGTGCGCATCTCCGCCGAGCAGGTTTTCGCCGCGCAGGCGGACGAAGCGGCCGCCGAGTGCGCGGTCGGCCTCGACTCCCCGCGGTACCTGCAACTGCTGAACGCGCTTGAGGTGTTCCTGGTCGTGCTGCGCGAGCAAAGCGCTGGAGCGCAAGGAAAATGCGCGCGCCGACCGGCGGAGAAGGTGCTTCCGGAACTGGTCTGGAGGGTGGTCGCGGAAACCGATGCGCGGGTCGGCGCGGAAACCGTGCACGCGGTGCGCAAGAGCGTGAAGCGGCTCCGGTACGCGGTCGAGGCTGCGGGCGCGGCCTTGCCCGTCGATCAGGCTCAGGTGTTGAAGAGCCTGCGCGGATTGCAGGAACTGCTCGGCGAGTACCAGGACGCCGCGGTCGCGCAGGGCAGACTGCTCTCGCTCATCGAGGCCGGCGAGGGGACGCGGGCCCACACCCTGGTGCTGGAAGCCGAGATCCGCTGTGCCCGGCAGTGCGCCGAGGCGCTTCCCGCGGCGTGGCGCGAGGCATACCGGCAGCTGGCCCCGCTGCGGCGCTGAGGACGTTGGTCCTTCGCGCCGGTGACTCCGGACCGGCGTGCCGGACCGGTTCCGTTGCCTATTTTCGAGGCAGCACAAGGAAAGGACGGACCTGATGCGCGCACGCGATCTGATGTCCGCACCGGTCGAGACGGTGCATCCGTGGACGCCCGCGAAGGAAGCGGCGGAAATTCTCTCCGAGCACGGCTTCACCGCGCTGCCGGTGGTGGACGACGACCGGTTGATCGGCATCGTCACCGAGGCCGACCTGATCCGCGGCCGCATCCCGGCGGACGCGCGGTCGGAGTACCGCCATCCGTACCACCCCGGCGCGGTCGAAACGACCGTCGGGGCGGTGATGACGTCTCCGGCGACCGCGATGTCGTCCGGCGCCGATGTCGCCGACCTGTGCCAGGCACTGGTGGACGGGCAGATCCGGGCGATGCCGATCGTCGACGGCAGCCGGGTGATCGGCATCGTCACGCGCGGCGACGTCGTGCGCGTGCTCGCCAGGGAGGACCGCGCGATCGCCGCGGACGTCCGGCACCGGCTGGAGATCTACGGCGGCGCCGGCCGCTGGCAGGTCGAGGTGCACGACGGGATCGTGCGGATCGCCGACCGCTATGACGACGAAACGGATCGCCACGTCGCGACGCTGCTGGCACTGGCGGTGCCCGGCGTGGTCGGAGCGGACACCGTGTCCGCGGAACAGGAGGTGGGGCGATGACTGACCGGACTCGCACGGTGCTCGTCGGGATCGACGGGTCGGAGGGCGCCGCGGAGGCGGCCCGCTGGGCCGCGGGCCTGGCGGCGGGACGCGATCTCGAACTGGAGCTGGTGCATTGCCTGCAGCTGGCAGGGCTTGCCTACGGCGGCGGTCTCGCCGACAGCGGGGTGCTTTTCGAAGGCGTCCAGCAGGACGGCGAACGGATCGTGGCCGAAGCGCGCGAACTGGCGCTGTCGGTGGACTCCTCGCTGGAGGTCCGCGGCGAGGTGTTCACCGATTCGGCGCCGGCCCTGCTGATCGACCGCTCGAAGAAAGCCAGGATGGTCGTGCTCGGCCGCACCGGGACCGGCGGTTTCACCGGCATGCTCGTGGGCACCACGACCTCGTCGGTGGTGAGCCACGCCGGTTGTCCGGTGGCGGTGGTCCGCGGAAAGCACGGCGACGGAGCGGTGCCGCAGGACGGACCGGTGGTCGTCGGGGTCGACGGCAGCCCGAACAGCGAGGCGGCGATCGCGGCGGCGTTCGAGGAGGCCAGCTTCCGGAAGGCCCCGCTGGTCGCGGTGCACGCCTGGCTCGACGTCGTCTACGACTCGACCGAGAGCGCGGCGCGGCTCGTGCCGCAGTGGGAAACCCTGCAGCCGACCGAGGAACGGCTGCTGGCACAGCGGCTCGCCGGCTGGCAGGAGAAGTACCCTGACGTCGAAGTGCACCGGAAGCTGGTCCGCGACCGGCCGCGGCACGTGCTGCTCGACGAGTCCGACCGGGCACAGCTGGTGGTCGTCGGCAGCCGCGGGCGCGGCGGGTTCGCCGGGATGCTGCTGGGGTCGACCAGCCAGGCGCTGGTGCACCATTCCTCGTGCCCGGTGCTCGTCGTGCGGGAGCCGAAGCGGTGACGGCGACCGAAGCTCCCTTGGCGACGCTCACCGACGAGGAATTGGCGCGCGTCGACGCCCAGTGGCGAGCCGCGAACTACCTCGCCGCGGGCCAGATCTACCTGATGGGCAATCCGCTGCTGCGGGAACCGCTGGAGCCGGGGCAGATCAAGCCCCGGCTCCTCGGGCACTGGGGCACCTCGCCCGGCCTGAACTTCGTCTACGCCCACCTCAACCGCGCGATCCTGGCGCACGACCTCGACGCGATGTTCGTGACCGGCCCGGGGCACGGCGGCCCGGCGCTGCTCGCGAGCACCTGGCTGGAGGGCAGCTATTCGGAGCTGTGGCCGGAGGTCTCGCGCGACGAGGAGGGGATGGACCGGCTGTTCCGGCAGTTCTCGTTCCCGGGCGGGGTGCCGAGCCACGTGTCCCCGCACGTGCCCGGCTCGATCCACGAGGGCGGCGAACTGGGGTACTCGCTCGCGCACGCGTTCGGCGCCGCGTTCGACAATCCGGGCCTGCTCGTCGCGTGCGTCGTCGGCGACGGCGAGGCGGAGACCGGTCCGCTGGCGACGAGCTGGCAGGCGACCCGGTTCCTCGACCCGCGCCGCGACGGCGCGGTGCTGCCGATCCTGCACCTGAACGGCTACAAGATCGCGAATCCGACGGTGCTGTCCCGGATTCCGCCGTCCGAATTGGACTCGCTGCTGCGCGGCGCGGGCTGGGCTCCGGTGTACGTCGAAGGCGACGAGCCGGTGGCGATGCACCAGGCGATGGCCGCCGCGCTGGACGCGGTGGTCGCCGATCTGGCCCTGCTCCGCCGCGGGGGAGCAGGACCGTGGCCGATGATCGTGCTCCGGTCGCCGAAAGGCTGGACCGGACCGGCCACAGTGGACGGTCAGCAGGTCGAAGGCACCTGGCGGGCGCACCAGGTCCCGCTGCCCCGGGTCCGGGAGGACCCGGCGCACCTGCGGCAGCTGGAAAGCTGGCTGCGGTCCTACCGGCCGGAAGAGCTGTTCGACTCCGCCGGCCGCCCGACCGCGGCGGTCACCGCGCTGATCCCGTGCGGCTCGCGAAGAATGGGCGCGAACCCGCACGCGAACGGCGGTGTGCTGCTGCGCCCGCTCTCGCTGCCTCCGGTCGCCGAGCACGCGGTGGAGGTCGCGCCGGAGGGGGCGAGCCTCTCGGAACCGACGCGGGTGCTGGGCCGTTTTCTCCGGGAAGTGTTCCGCCGCAACGCCGAACGCGCGAACTTCCGGCTGTTCGGACCGGACGAAACCGCGTCGAACCGGCTCGACGCGGTGTACGACGTGACCGCGAAAACGTGGGAGCTGTCCGCCGGCCCGCCGGACGACCACCTCGCGCCGGACGGACGCGTGATGGAGGTGCTCTCGGAACACCTGTGCCAGGGCTGGCTGGAGGGCTATCTGCTGAGCGGCAGGCACGGGCTGTTCTCCTGCTACGAGGCGTTCGCGCACATCGTGGATTCGATGGTGAACCAGCACATCAAATGGCTGCGCGTGCACCGCGAAATCCCGTGGCGCCGCCCGGTGGCGTCGCTCAACTACCTGCTGACCTCGCACGTCTGGCGACAGGACCACAACGGTTTTTCCCACCAGGACCCGGGTTTCGTGGACCACGTGGCGAACAAGGCCCCGGAGGTCGTGCGGGTGTACTTCCCGCCGGACACCAACACGCTCCTGGAGGTGGCCGCGCACTGCCTGCGCAGCCGGGATTACGTGAACGTGGTGGTCGCGGGCAAGAACGAGACGCCGGACTGGCTCGACGCAGAGGAAGCCGCGCTGCATTGCGCGCGGGGCCTGGGCATCTGGGAATGGGCCAGCACGCACGCGGACCGCGAGCCCGACGTCGTGCTCGCGTGCGCGGGCGACGCCCCGACCCTGGAAATCCTCGCCGCTGCGTCGATCCTGCGCGAGGAACTGCCCGAACTGGCGGTCCGCGTGGTGAACGTGGTCGACCTGATGCGGCTGCAACCGGAAGCCGAGCACCCGCACGGACTGAGCGACCGGGAGTTCGACGCGTTGTTCACCCCGGACCGTCCGGTGATCTTCGCCTACCACGGATACCCGTGGCTGATCCACCGGTTGGCCTACCGCCGGACGAACCACGCCGGGCTGCATGTGCGCGGCTACACCGAACACGGCACCACGACGACGCCGTTCGACATGCTGGTGCGCAACCGGATGGACCGGTTCCAGCTCGTGATCGACGTACTGGACCGGGTGCCGGGCCTGCTCGCGACGACCGGCCCGCTGCGGCAGCGGATGACGCGCACGCAGGAACGGCACCGGCACTGGATCACCGACCACGGGGAGGATCTGCCCGAGGTGCGGGAGTGGCGGTGGTGGAGCCGGTAGCCATCGGGCTGAGCTGAGCGGCGGGTGTTCGGGTTTCCGGGCCCCCGCCGCGTGGCATGGGCGCGCGACGGTTGTTTTGGCGTGGTTGCCGTCAGAGCGGCTGATCGGAGGCGGGTCTTCCGGAGGGCGGGGGCGGCCACGGCAGGACAGCGCCGGGCCTGCGGTAGAGCTCTGCGACAAGCGGCTTGCCCCATGCCTGCAGCACGACGCAATCTAGGTGCGTCGGCTGCGCGCGCCCGCCCAGTCCGTGCTGCCACAGCGCGTCGAACAACCAGAAGTCGAGCGGACACGCGAAGCCGTCGCTGTCGGGAGCTCCGGCGGAGATCAGCAGGATGCGGTTCTCCGGAACGTCCTTCTTGGCGATGATCTGTTTGACCAGCGTCTGCGCCTCGCTCAGCCGGAACTCAGCCTGTGCGGCACCGACGACCGTGACCGGCTCGCCGGTTGAGGCAGCCGAATGTTCCGCGCGCACCTTGAGCCCGGCGAATTCGCCGTAATCCCCGCCGGACAGGTCAAGCGCCGTAGGCAGTCCCTCGGCGGCGAGCCGGTTCGAGTCGAGATTGTCGCCCATGAACCCACGGTCCTCTCGGAGCTCCGTGACGACCTGATCGGCGACGTCGGTGCGGCGGGTGCCAGGAGGCAGCGCCCGGTCGAGGTCGAAGGCAGCGATTACGATTGTGCGGTCTGCGAGGTGCGTGAAGCCGGACGCCTCCTCGTGCAACCGTTCATGGACCAGCCGGGCGAGTTTCCGCACTCCGCCAAGCCGGGTCCGGAGCTGCTGCACCGTCAGAACCGTGAGCTCGAGCGGGTACTCAGTTCCGTCGATGGCAAGCACCCGGTCTGGCGGGTCGGTGCCTGGACGGACGCCGACCGGGCCAGACACGATCTGGTTGAACGCCAACGCGGTGAGCCATGCCCACAGCTGAAGGTCTTCGAGCGCGTCTTTTCCGTACCCGGTGCCCGGCAGGATCCGATGGTCTGCCTGAGAAGTTGGGATGTGATAGATCGGGTCTTCCGGATTCCCGTCGTGCCCGATAAGCGAGACGTCCATTCCCGCGAGCCTAAGCGCGAGCCCTCTCCGGAACCTCCGCCGCGGCCCGCGCCGGAAGCCGGTACTCCGCCACCCCGGGAAACTCTCCCGGCCGGTGAGTCGCGATCAGCGCGGACCGGTCCCGCGTCGCGGCGAGAATGTCGGCCGCCAAGGCTGTCGCGGTCCGCGCGTCGAGATGGGCGGTCGGTTCGTCCAGGATCAAGATCGGACGTGCGGACAGCAGCGCCCGCGCGATCCCGATGCGCTGGCGTTCCCGCCGGAGACCGGTGTGCCGTGCAGGCCGAGCGCGGTGTCGAGGCCGTCGGGCAGGGTGGTGAGCCAGGGGCCGAGCTGGGACAGCTCCAGCGCCGCCCGGATCTCGTCGTCGGACGAGCCGGGCCGGGCGAGGCGCAGGTTTTCGCGCAGTGTGCTGCATCCGGCGCGCGGGGCCGCCGGGAAGAGGGTCCTTGGTCATCTCCCCGGCGGCCGCAGGGCCCTTCGGCGCGCTTGACGGTGTTTCCGCGAGCCGGGAAACTGCGGGGACGCCTGTGGTGCCGGGTGCCGGAAACGCGCAGCAGACGGGCAGGGAGCAAAGGTGAGCCAGCGGGACGCGCCGGAGCAGGCCGGGCTGACCTTCCCCGACCAGCCGAGGATGGAGCTGGACCAGCTGCTGGCCCAGCTGGTCGAACGCGCCCAGGAGGTCATGGGCACCCAGGGCAGGCTCCGGGGCCTGCTGCGCGCGACGCAGGCCATCACGACCGGGCTCGCGCTGCCGTCGCTGCTGCGGCGCATCGTGGAGGCCGCCAGGGAACTGGTCGGGGCCCGGTACGCGGCGCTGGGCGTGATCGGGCCGGACGGCCGGCTGACGGAGTTCGTGCACACCGGGATGGACCCGGACGCGGTCGAGCGGATCGGCGGGCTGCCGGAGGGCAAGGGCCTGCTCGGCGCGGTGATCGAGGATCCGCGGCCGATCCGGTTGACCCGGCTGCAGGACGATCCCCGCTCGGCCGGGTTCCCCGCCGGGCATCCGCCGATGGCCAGCTTCCTCGGGGTGCCGATCCAGGCGCGGGGCGCGGTCTTCGGCAACCTCTACTTCACCGACGGCGAGCACGGTCCGTTCAGCGCCGAGGACGAGCAGCTGGCCCTCGCGCTGGCCGCGGCGGCGGGGAGCGCGATCGAGAACGCGCGGCTGTACGAGACCGCTCGGAATCAGCAGGAGTGGCTGCGCGCGTCGGCGGCCGTGACGCAGGAACTGCTGTCGGCCGAGGTGGCGGATCCCCTGGGGCGCGTCGTCGACTACCTGCGGGAGCTGGCTTCCGCCGATCTCGTGGCCGTTTTCCGCCCGGCCGGGCAAGAAGCGCGCGTCCGGATCGAACGCGCGGCCGGTTCCGGCGCGGACGAGCTGGCCGGACGGGAACTGACCGCGGAGTCCACTGTGGTCGGTGCGGTGCTCGCCAGCGGCGAGCCGAAACTGGGTTCGTGGCCGGACGAGGCGGCCCAAGGGGTCACGCCGTCCGTTGTGGACCTGAACCTCGACGCGGTGCTGCTGGTCCCGTTCGCGGGCGCGGTGCTGGCCGTCGCCCGGCTGACCAGCCGCCCGGCGTTCGGCGACGACGATCTGGAGATGGCGGCGTGGTTCGCCGACCAGGCGGCGGTGGCGGTCGAGCTGGCGCAGGCGCGGGCCGAACGCGAGGCCGCGGCGCTGCACGACGAACGCGACCGGATCGCGGCCGGATTGCAGCGCGAAATCCTGCAACGGCTGTACTCCACCGGATTGTCGCTGCAGACCACGGCCGGGCTCGCCCGGTCGCCGGTCGTGGCCACGCGCCTGCGGGAGACGATTTCCGAACTCGACGACATCATCGCCCAGGCGCACAGCATGGTTTTCCACCCGGGCGACGGTCCTCCCCGGTCCCCGGAGCCGATCCGCGACCAGGTCCTGCGAGTGCTGGCCGAAGCCGGGGAAGCGCTGGGTTTCCCGGTGTCCACGCAGCTGACCGGGAAGCTCGAGGAGGTCCGGTCCGACGCGGTGGTGCCGTTCCTCGACGAGGCTCTGCGGCTGGTCGCCCGGCACACGTCGGCCGAGTCGGTGGAGGTCGAACTCCAGGCGGGGGAGGCGCGGACGACGGTGACCGTCCGGTACGAGGGCGCCGATCTCGCCGGGCCCGCCGCCGCGGAGCTGGCCGCGCTGGCGGAGCAGGCGAGCCGCCGGGGCGGGACACTGACCGCGGCCGGCGGCTCCCGGCTGGTCTGGTCGGTTCCGGCTCCGGGAGGATCTTCGGCCGGGGATTGGGGACTTTCGGCACCGTCCGAGAAGGACTCACGGTCGTAGGCTCGGTTTCTGGCGCGCGGCGCATTGCCGTGCCCAAGGCGGGAGAAGAAGAGATGGTGCGGGTTTTCCTGGTGGACGATCACGAGGTGGTCCGGCGCGGGGTCGCCGACCTGCTGGACGAGGACGACCGGATCACCGTCGTCGGCCAGGCGGGCAACGTTTCGCAGGCGCTGGCCCGGATTCCGGCGCTGCAGCCGGAAGTGGCGGTGCTGGACGTGCGGCTGCCCGACGGCAACGGCATCGAGCTGGCTCGCGAACTGCGGTCCCGGCTGCCTGAGCTGAAATGCCTGATGCTCACCTCTTACACCGACGAGCAGGCGATGCTGGACGCCGTCATGGCCGGGGCGAGCGGCTATGTGATCAAGGACATCAAGGGCCTCGATCTGGTTTCGGCGGTGCTCGACGTGGGGGCGGGGAAGTCGTTGCTGGACGCGCATGCGGCGGCGGCGTTGATGGCGAAGTTGCGCGACAGCGCGGAAAAGCAGCGTGGTCCGTTGTCGCAGTTGTCCGAACAGGAACGCACGTTGCTGGGGTTGATCGGGGAGGGGCTGACGAACCGGCAGATCTCCGAGCGGATGTTCCTGGCGGAGAAAACGGTGAAGAACTATGTGTCGAGGTTGCTGACGAAGCTGGGCATGGAACGGCGCACGCAGGCCGCGGTGCTCGCGACAGAGCTGCGGAGCAAGGGACGGTAGCGCGGTCAGGCGCTGAGCGGCGGCGGATCGAACAAGACGTCCTCCAGGGCCCGGCGCGGCGTCCAGGCGACCGGTGTGCCGTATCCGAGGCGGAGCACGATCTGGGGCCAGAGTCCGCCGCCGAGCAGGTCCCGGAGCCGGGTGCGGACGGCGGGCACTTCGACCGGCTGGGAGATGAACGAGGCGTCGATCCCCTCGGCGGTGGCGGTGAGCAGGACCCGCTGCATGGCTTGTCCGGCGCGGAGCCGGTCGATCGGCTGGTCAGCGAAGGTGCCGATCACGACGACCGTCGGGGTCGCGCCCGGTGCGCCGGTGTTGCCGCCGTAATCGCGCAGGACCCACGCGTCGTCCGCGGCGGCTTCTCCGCCGGCGGCGAAGGGCACGCCGTCCCGGTTGGCCCGGCCGCGTCCGGTCCAGCGCTGCCATTCGGCGAGGAACGCCGGATCGTTCAGCTGGATACGGTGGCTTTCGCGGACCAATTCCTTGAGCCCTGCGAGCTGGTCCTCGTCGAGCTGCGGCATCCAGGCGTGCTCGACCTCTGCCGCGTGCCGGAGGGTGCCCAGCGCCTCCGCGGGAACCGGTTTCGCGGTGAACGGCGTGCGGTTGGTGTGCCGGCGCGGGATGGCCTTGGCCAGAACTGCCAGCCTCCGGTCGACGGCCGCGGCGGCTTGCGGCCGCACGACGGCCAGCAGGTCGGGATCGCTGCGGCGGGGCAGCAGCGTGGTGGCCGGGTGGACGCCGGTCGCGTGGATCGCGGTGCGCAGGTTGAACAAGGCCGCGCCGCAGGAAAGCAGCAGTTCGCGCCGGTCCGGGTCGGCGACGGGCAGCGTGCGGTCGGCGTCGGCGTGCAGTTCGATGCCGGTCGGCCCGACGCTGAACAGCCACGGCTGGGTGTTGTGCGTGGATGGCGCCAAAGTCGCGGAGCGCAGCGCCGACGTCACTTGATCGGCGCTGAGCTGGCCTGCGGGGGCCACGTTGAGGCTCATTGTTCTCCCACACCGCGAAAAGCGGCACACTGTGTCGTACCAAGTCGTGTCGTACCAAGTCGTTCCCTCCAGCATGCGTCCGCTGTACGGGGGCGCACAGGGGAAAAGGTCATCTGTCCGGGGCGCACTGAGTATCGAAAGCGAGTCTGATGCCGGAAGCCGGAGAGGGCGGCCTGAGGTTGTCCGGAACCTTGTCGCAGCTGCGGCTGCGGGAGACGCTGCGGGATCTCCAGGAGCGGATCGAGCTCTTGATCGGGACCCGGGACAAGATGGACGGCCTGCTCGAGGCGGTGCTGGCGGTGGCGTCGGGGCTCGAATTGGACGCGACGCTGCGGCGGATCGTGCAGGCCGCGGCGGAATTGGGGGAGGCCCGTTACGGCGCGCTGGGCGTGCTGGGGGAAGACGGGACTTTGGCCGAGTTCGTGTACCAGGGGATCGACGCCGAGACGCGGGAGCGGATCGGGCATCTGCCGGAGGGCCACGGCCTGTTGGGGCTGGTGATCGACGACGCTAAACCGTTGCGGCTGAAGGAGATTTCGGCGCATCCGGCGTCGGTCGGCTTCCCGGCGAACCATCCGCCGATGCACTCGTTCCTCGGCGTCCCGGTGCGGGTGCGCGACGAGGTGTTCGGCAATCTCTACCTCACCGAGAAGAAGGACGGGGCGGAGTTCACCGACGACGACGAGGTGGTCGTGCAGGCCCTGGCCGCGGCGGCCGGGATCGCGATCGAGAACGCGCATCTCTACGAGCAGACCCGGCTGCGGCAGCGCTGGCTCGGTGCGACGAGCGAGGTGACTACGGAACTTCTCGGCGGCACGGATCCGGTGGACGCGCTGGAGCTGATCGCGGGCCGGGCGCTGGAGCTGACGGGTTCGGATGTCACGATGCTGGCGTTGCCGGGCACGGGCGGGCTCGATGTTGATGAGGAATGGGTCAGTGCTCCGGGTGAGATGACGGTCACGGTGTGTGCGGGCGGCGATGCCCGTGACCTGATGGGGCTTCGGATGTCCGTCGCGGAGACGGTGCCGGGCGCTGTTTACCGGGACCGGACGCCGCGCCGGATGGCCGAGCTCGAGCTGTTCGCCGGCCGCGGCCGAGGTCCGGCGCTGGTGGTGCCGTTGCGCGCGGCCGATCACACCTCCGGGGTGCTGATCGCGTTGCGGGATGCGGGGTCGGCGTGGTTCGAGATGGCGCAGTTGCCGGTGCTGGCGTCGTTCGCGGATCAGGCGGCGTTGGCGTTGCAGTTGGCGGCGCAGCAGCGGGCGGCGCGGGAGCGGGATGTGCTGTCGGATCGGGATCGGATCGCGCGGGATCTGCACGACCATGTGATTCAGCGGTTGTTCGCGGTGGGGTTGTCGATGCAGAGCACGCAGCGGCGGACGAAGACGCCGGAGCTGCAGCGGAGGTTGCAGGAGAGCATCGATCAGATGCACGAGATCGTGCGGGAGATCCGGACCGCGATTTTCGATCTGCACGGCGGTGCGGCGGGCGGGGTGCGGTTGCGGCACCGGTTGCACGACGCGATCGCGGAGCTGACCGACGACGCGCCGCTGCATCCGACGGTGAGCATGGCCGGCCCGCTCGACGCGATGCCCGCCCAGCTGGCCGAGCACGTGGAAGCGGTCGTGCGCGAGGCGGTCAGCAACGCGGTACGGCACGCGCGAGCGGACACGCTGACCGTCTCGGTGTCGGCCCGGGACGACGTAGTGCGCGTGACGGTCACGGACGATGGGAAGGGACTGCCGGACGGGGTTACGCCGAGCGGGCTGGGGAATCTGCGGGAGCGGGCGGAGTCGATGGGCGGGCAGTTCACGCTCGAATCGCACCCCGGCGACGGCGTCCGGCTGGACTGGTCGGCACCGCTGCGCTGAGCCGGCGCCGGAGAAATCTTCCCCGGCGCCGGCGTTTTCACCCCGTCGCGGCAGGAGTCAACCGCCGCGCCGCTTCCGGCGTGATCACCACGACCGGGCACCGCGAATACCGGACGCATTCCCGGGAAACGCTGCCCAGCAGCAACTCCCGCGCCAGGCCGGTCCCGTGCGCGCCGACCACCAGCAGATCCGCGTCCGCGGACGCGGTCACCAGTTCCGTCGCCGGGTCGCCGTGCGGGGTGGCGACCGAAACTTCCGGGGCGTCCGGGAATTCCCGCCGGATGGCCGCGATGCGCTGGTACGGCAGGGGCTGGCCCGCCGGGTGACGTCCGTGCGGCTGGAAAGCCAGCGACGCGCCGGGAAGCAAGGCTTCCGAGGGGCGCACCACGATGGCGTGCACGCGGTCGCCGGGCTGTGCGGCGACCTGCAGGGTCCAGCGCAGGGTGGCGTCGCCCTGCGGCGAACCGTCGACGCCGACGACGATGAGACGGCCGGGAGTGTTCATCTTCCTGCCCCTTTCTCTGGGCTGAAGCCGATCGTGCGGCAGGGAACGCGCGCCGGGACAGGGCCGGAGGTCATCGCTGCGCAGGGGGACGTCTGCGGTCCCCGCGATGACTTTCGGCCCCAGCACCGCGTGCCGGAGCGCGCTCAGCATGGACGGGCCGGGGCGACGGATCCCGGCTCCGGGAGTGACCATGAAGACCTCGGCGACCGCAGACCTCGCCCCCTCCGAAACGGCCGCGCTCGTCCGGGCGGTCAGCCGGGCCCCGTCGGTGCACAACAGCCAGCCCTGGCAGTTGCGTGTCCGCGGCGCCGACGTCGACCTCGTCGAGCGCGCCGACGTCGCGTTGCCGTGGCACGATCCCGAGGGCCGCGACCGGCTGCTCTCGTGCGGAGCCGCGCTCGCGAACCTGCAGTTGGCCGCGCAGGCACTCCGTCGCGAAATCAGCACCTCGTTCCCCTCGGGCTCGGACGTGGTCGCGACAGTCCACACCAGACCCGGCGAAGCCCCGACTCTCGCGAACCTGGCGCGCTATCACGCGATCGACCGCCGCCGGAGCTATCGCCGCGAGTTCGCGCCGGAGCCGGTGTGCGACGAAGACCTGGCAGAACTTCTTGACGCGGTCGAAGAGCCGACGGTGCGCGCCTTGGTGCCGCCGCACGTCGAGGCGCTCGCGGAGATGCTCGGCTTCGCGACGCGGGTATTCCGCTCCGATGGCGCCTACCAGCGGGAACTGGACATCTGGACCGCACACACCTTCGGCCGTCGCGCGCTGGGCGCGGTCGACGGAGTTCCGGAGGCAGCCCTCGGCGACGAGCCGCTGCCCGCCGCGGGCCTTGTCCGCCGGACGACCCCGGTTCCCGACGATGTCCGGCTGGCCGAACGGCTCGCGGCGTAGACGCTCGTGGTGCTCTGCACTGACGACGACACGAGGCGCGCGCACCTCGCCGCCGGGGCCGCACTCCAGCAGATCTGGCTGGAGGCGACCGCGCACGGCTTGGCCGGGTCTGTCCTCACCCAGCCATTGCATCTGACCGGCTTCCGGGAGCACGTCGCGGATCGCCTCGGCCTTCCCGGGCTGCCGCAGGCGATCTTCCGCTGCGGGCACCCGGTTTCGGCGGCTCCTCCGTCGCCTCGGCTGCCGCTGGCCGACCTGCTCCGCACTGACGTTCCGGGAGGCCTGGAATGAACTCCGTCATCGAAATCTCGGGACTGCGCAAGGCTTTCGGCCGCACCCGCGCGCTGTCCGGACTGGATTTGCGCGTCGAAGCCGGGGAGGTGCACGGTTTTCTCGGCCCGAACGGGGCGGGGAAGACGACCGCCTTGCGGCTGCTGCTCGGGCTGTTGCGCGCCGACGCGGGCCGGATGCGCCTGTTCGGCGGCGATCCGTGGCGGGACGCGGTCGCCCTGCACCGGAGGTTGGCCTACGTCCCGGGAGAGGTCGCGCTGTGGCCGAACCTCACCGGCGGCGAGACGATCGATTTCCTCGGCCGGTTGCGCGGCGGCACGGATCCGGTGCGCCGGGCGCGCTATCTGGAGCTGTTCGAGCTGGACCCGGCGGTCCGGGTGCGCGCGTATTCGAAGGGCAACCGGCAGAAGATCGCCGTGATCGCGGCTCTCGCCGCCGATGCCGAACTGCTGCTGCTGGACGAGCCGACGACGGGCCTGGACCCGCTGATGGCCGAGCAGTTCCGGCAGTGCGTGCGCGAGGAGCGTTCGCGTGGCCGGACCGTCCTGTTGTCCAGCCATGTCCTCGCCGAGGCCGAGGCGCTGTGCGACCGGGTGAGCATCCTGCGCGCCGGAAAGGTCGTCGACACCGGAAGCCTCGACCAATTGCGCCACCTGACCCGGACCTCGCTGACCGTGCGGATGTCCGGGCCCGCGGACGGGCTCGCGCGGCTCGCCGGGGTGCACGATGTGGCTGCCGACGACGGCCTGGTGCGGCTGAGCGTGGACAACTCCGCGCTGAGCGATGTGCTGGCGGAACTGGGCAGGCGCGAGGTGCGGAGCATCGAGAGCCGCCCGCCGACGTTGGAGGAGCTGTTCCTGCGGCACTACCGCGAACCGGAAACGGTGTCCGCGTGAACTCCGTGGCGGGAGCCGGCGCGTTGATCCGGCTCGCCCTTCGCCGGGACCGGGTGCGGCTCCCGGTCTGGATTCTGGTGTCCGCATCGATGACGGCCGCCGCCGCGGCAGCGACCGCGGGCGTCTATCCGACCGACGAGGCACGCCGCGCGGCAGTGGCGAGCATCAACGCCGTGCCCGCGCTGGTCGCGCTGTACGGCCCGGTCGCCGAGCCGACCGCGGGTGCGGCCGCCGTCTTCAAGCTGACTGCCTTCGGCGCTGCGCTGGTCGCACTGCTGACGGCACTCACGGTTGTCCGGCACACCCGTGCTGAGGAGGAGTCCGGTCGCTGGGAGTTGTTGCGCGGCGCGGCGACTGGACGGCACGCGGGACTCGCGGCGGCGGGCGCGCTGTTGGCGGTGACGGCACTCGGCCTCGGCGCGGGCGCCGCCGCAGGACTCGTCGCGGCGGGGCTTCCGCTCGGCGGCTCGCTGGCCTTCGGGCTCGGCTGGGCCGGTGCGGGTCTGGTCTTCGGTGCGCTGGCCGCGCTCGCGGCGCAGGTCGCGCGGAGCGGACGGACCGCGTCGGAAATCGCCGTGCTCGCGCTCGTCGCGGCCTACCTGCTGCGCGCGGTGGGCGACGCGACCGGTCCGCGGTGGCTGTCGTGGCTTTCCCCGATCGGCTGGGTCAGCCTGCTTCGGCCGTTCGCGGGCGATCGGTGGTGGGTGCTGGCGCTTCCGCTCGGGGCGTCCCTGCTGCTGGGGGCCGCGGCGTTCGCCGTCGCCCGGCATCGGGACCTCGGTGCCGGCCTGCTCGCCGTCCGCCCCAGCGCGACTCGGGCCAGCCGCCTGCTGTCCGGTCCGGCCGGGCTCGCCTGGCGGCTCGACCGCAGCGCCGTGGCGTCCTGGACGCTCGCGTTCGCGGTGCTGGGGCTGGTGGTCGGCAATCTTTCCGGTTCCCTCGGCACTTTCTTCTCCACCGCACAGGCCCGGCAGCTGATCACCGCGCTCGGCGGGGAACAGGCGCTGGCCGACGCGTTCCTCGCGGCCGAGTTCGGAGTGTCCGGCGTGCTCGTGTCGGCGCTCGCGATCGTCCTCATCGGACGGTTGCGGTCCGAGGAGTCGAGCGGCCGGGCGGCCGCGGTGCTCGCCGCGCCGGTCGCACGGGCGCGGCTGGCCGGTGGCGCGGTGTCGGTCGCCGTCGCGGCCACGGCGGCGCCTTTGCTCGCCGCGGGGCTGACCGCGGGCCTCGTGCACGGCGACGTGTCGCTCCTGGTCGGCGCAGCCGTTGTCCAGCTGCCCGGAGTATGGGTGATCACCGGAGTCGCGCTCGCTGTGTTCGGGGCGTTCCCGCGGGCGGGTTGGCCGGCCTGGGCGGCGCTGGCCGCGTTCCTGATGCTGGGGGAGTTCGGCCCGTTGTTCCACGCGCCTGGCTGGGCGCTGGGGATTTCGCCGTTCGCGCACCTTCCGCATGTCCCGGGCGGAGTCGTCGACCTCGGGCCGCTGCTCTGGCTCACCGCTGTCGCGGCACTGCTCGGCGGAGTCGGATTCGCTGCCTTCGGCCGCCGTGACCTGACCGCCTGAGGCGAGCGGGAGAGGCCGTTGGTCCCTCGAATTCGGGACAGGTTCCGCTACCTCGCAGCGCCGCCGGAAGCGACGCTCGTTTCACTGCCCCACTCACCCGGAGACCGCGATGAACTTATCCCTGCCACTTGTCGTCGACCAAGCGCTCGCGGCCGCCGTGCGCGCTCCGTCCCCGCAGAACACGCAACCGTGGCGGTTCGTCGTCGACGGGCCCCGGATCGAGGTGTGGCTGGATCGCGACCGCGTCCTCCCCGTCGCCGACCCGGCCGGGCGCGAGGCACGGCTCGCCTGCGGCGCGGCGGTGTGCAATCTGATGCTCACCTTGCGGGTCAACGGCGTGCGCACCCAGGTGCGGATCGTCCCGGACGCGACCGAGGCCGACCTGCTGGCGGTCGTCTCGATCGAGGGGAACGTCCGTCCGTCCACTGTGGACCGAAGGCTCGCCGAAGCGGTCTTCCGGCGGCACACCAACCGGCGTCCGCTGTCCGACCGGGTGGTGCCGGTGTCGGCGCGGGCGCTGCTGCGCTCGGCCGCGCTGGGCGAGGGTGGCCAGCTCGAGTTCCTGGACGCTTCGGGCCGGTACACGCAGGTGTCCGCGCTCGTCCGCCGCGCGGAAACGGAACAAGCCACGGACGCGGAATTCCGTGCGGAGACCGAGAAGTGGACGGGCCGCGAAGCGGATTCCCCGGACGGCGTGCCCACCGCTGCGTTCGGCCCGCCCGCCGACGTGCCGGGCGTGGTGTCGATGCGCTCGTCGCACGAGAACCAGTCGATCCCGCCGCGGCAGTTCGAACAGGACCCGGTACTGGCCGCGGTGCTGACCCGCGACCAGGGCACGGCGGCCGAGGTTCGCGGCGGGATGATCATGGAACGCGTCCTGCTGACCGCGACCGCCGAGGGCCTGGCGACGTCGTTCCTGTCCCAGCCGTTCGAAGCGCGGTCCACGCGGACGCAGCTGCTGGCGGCCTTCCGCGGGCTCGGACAGGTGCACACGCTGCTGCGGATCGGGTACGGGCTGCCCACCCGGATGACGGCGCGGCGACCGGCGACGGAGGTGACGACGGTGCGGAGCGCGCCGGTGGTCCCGGCGTTGTGACCGAGGTCCGTGAAGGGCCCCTTGAGGGAATCAGATTCCCTCAAGGGGCCTTTCACGGACGTTCGCAGCGTGGGGTGCCCCGGCGGCGGGAAGCACCCGGAGCACGTCCTGGAACGTGACCATGCCGACGAGGACGCCGTCGTCCAGCACCGGCAGCGAACGGATCCCGGCCTCGGTCATGCGGCGGGCCAGTTCGCCGCATTCCAGGTCGGCCGCCGCGCCCAGGGCCGGGGTGCGCATGACCGCCCCGGCTGTGCGGCGGCCGCCGATCATCGCGCCGGCGTCCGGGTCCGCGTCGCCGGGAATGCCTGCGCGGACTATGTCTTCCTCGGTCAGCAGGCCCAGCAGCCGCCCGTGGCTGTCGACGACCGGCAGGGCGGTGAATCCGTGCCGGGCCATCAGCCTGCCCGCCTCGGGCAGGGGCATCGAGGAAGTCACCGCGATCACCGGCGTGGTCATGATGTCGCGCGCGTGCATGGGAGTCTCCGTTCGTCGCGCCCCTGCGTCGACGATCACCCCGAAACCCCAGTGCGCCAAGGGTATTTGGTCCCTGCCGCAGTGCTCTCCCGCTCGGGTCCGGCGGCCCGCGCGTCCGGGCGGAATTCCTCTTCGGACGGGGCGGAATCCCGGCGATTCTGGGGGCAGAACCTGCGAAGCCTCCCGGAAGGTGCTCGAAATGAAGGCGTCGGCTGACCGCGTCGTGCGGTGGTGGCACATGCTCGTCCCGGGGCGCGGTTCAGTGGCCCGGCCCTCGGACCGGTTCCAGTCCGTTCTCCTCTTCGCGGCAGTTCTCGTCGCGCTGGCCGCGGTCCCGTTCTCGGCGGCCGCGGGCTCCGAGCTTTACGCGACCCAGAAACCTGTTTCGGCCGAACAGGTCGCGCAGCGCAGCGTGACGACCGCGGTGCTGCTGGCCGACGGTCCGGCGACGACAGCGAGCGGGCGCAGCGGCGTCGTCGCGAACTCGGCGCCGACGGACGCGGTCTGGCGGGTGCCCGACGGCTCGCGCCGGGTCGGCAAGGTGGCCGCCGACGAGGGTGCGCGGCGCGGCGACCAGATCACGATCTGGGTGGACCGGGCCGGAAACCCGGTGCCGCCGCCGATGACCGCCGCTGCGGTGCTGGTCGACGCGGTGTGCGCGACACTGGGGCTGTTGGCATCGGTGTGCATGCTGCTGGCTCTGGTGTGCGGCGGAACGGTGTTCGCGCTGAATCGGCACCGGCTGGCGCAATGGCAGCGCGAATGGGATGCCGAGCAGGAGAAGCGCACCCATTCTTGAGGGTGTAGACACTCGTGTCCGCGACGGGCTTCGTGCACGGAATCGGCCGGGAGGCGCCTGCTTCGCAGAATTCCTGGCGACGCACAAGGATTTCTAGGAAGCCGCCAGCGAACGCGACGGCCACGACACTCATCACGACCGGGCCCTGCGCGACTCAGGGCCGCTGACGAGGGGCGGCGGCTTCGAGCGGCTGGAGTACGTCGTGGACCGCGCGGCGCGGAGTCGCGGACAGCGGGTCCGCGTTGGCCGGAGCCCAACCGAGGCGCAGGATCATCTGCGGGAAGGCGCCGGAAGCGACCTTCTGCTCGACGGTGCGGCGGACGTCGGGCAATTCGAGCGGTTCGGTCAGCGGGCGAGGCCGAAGCGGGTCGCGGTGAGCAGCGCCGCGCTCGTCGCTTCCCCGGCGCGCAGCCGGGACATGCGGTCGTCGGACGCGGTGCACAGCACCAGCAGCACCGTTTCGTCGTCCTCGTTGGCCGCACCCTCGGCTTCGGGCAGTTCCGGGTCCGAGAACTGGCGGCCGGGCAGGGCGCCGGGAGCCTCGTCCGGCACCGGGGCATTGCGAGACGGGACACCGTCCGAGGAGGCGTGTCGCCCGCTCCACGCGGCGAGTTCGGTCCGGTAGGCGGGATCGTGCACGTGCCGGAGCGACGCTTGCTCGATCGCCGCGGCCAGGCAGTAGCGCTCGGCGTCTTCGGCGACGCGCAGCACGACGCCTTCGTCCGCGACGGCTTCGGCCATGCTCTCCAGATGTCCGCTTGGTACGGGCCACGAGCTGTGCCGTCGGCGATCGGTGCGGCGGCGGGGGATCGCGGCAGCGAGCGCGACCTCGTCGAGAGTGGGTTCGTGGCGGTGAAGTTCCAGGGAGGCCAGGTGATCCGGCTCCTCCGGGTTGGGCAGCCGGTGCACTTCGGCGCGCCAGCCGAGCGCCGCGAAGGCGATGCGCGCGTGGTGCAGCGCGGCGCCGCAGCTGATCATCAGGTCCCGCCCGTCCGGATCGGTCTGGACGAGCTGCCGCGACGGATCGGCGTACAGGTGCAGGGACCGGTGCCCGACCGCGAACCGCCACGGCTGGGAGTTGTGCACCGACGGCGCACGGACGGCCATCCCGACCGCGGTGGCGACGGTGCAGTCATCGGGGAGCCCGCGTTCCATGGCGACCTGCCTTGTCGTCTCGTCCGGTGATGCGTCGACAGTGGCAGCCGCGACGGAAACCAGGCAGGGCCGGAATTCCCCGGGCGTGGGGACTTTCGCCGGACGTCCGCGATGGTCCGCGGCAAGCCGGTCGGGCGGCGTGAACGTCGAAGCGGCGGCGTCGATCGTCCTCGGCGCGCAGACCTGGTGGACGGCCGTGGACCCGGGATTCAGCTGACGAGGGCCCAGGCGAGCACCAGCCCGCCGGAGTTCGTCGCCAGGTGCACCAGCATCGGGGCGAGCAGCCCTCGGCCGGTGTAGCGCCACCAGCAGAGGAACACGCCCGCTCCGGCCGCGGCGACCATCGCCAGCACGGAGATCATCGCGAGCGGAAGACCGCCGATCGTCTGGTGCACGGCCGCGTTCTGGGTGAGGGCGAGCGAGGGCAGCAGATGCCACAGCCCGAACAGCGCGGACGCGCCGAGCACTGGCCACCAGCGCCAGCGCTCGCCCGCGCCCAGCAGAGCCGGGAGCACGCCGCGGAACGCGATCTCCTCGATCAGCACGGTGCCGAGCGGGATCCGCACCAGAGCGAGCCACATCAGCTGCCCGAATCCCGGCGAGCCGATCCGGCCGTCGTGGAACAGCACGCGCAGCGCCGGGATCGCGGCGGCGAGACCGAACCCGAACGCCACGACCGCGAAGCCGATGAGCCCGAACCGCAGCATCCGGCGCGTGTGCTGCCTGCTGAATCCGATCTCGGCCCAGCGGACGCCGACGAAGCGGGCGAGGAGCAGGAGCACGGCGGCGGTGACCGCGCCGCAGACGGGGTAGGCCCAGCCGGGCAGCACCCGGTTGGCCAGCACAGTGGCCGTCGCCAGCAGCAGGACTGCGGGAAGCACTGCAAGGGCACGACGCCGGAAAGCAGTGACTTCCGACAGTTTCGGGACAACAGCGGTAACAGACATCGTCATTCCAGTGTGCCTGCCGAAAGGGACAATGGCGATGCCGACCAAGGAACGCGAACCGTACCTGGACTTCCTGCGTGCGGTCAGCCTGGTCGTCGTCGTGTTGTGGCACTGGGCGTTCACGATCCTGCACTGGACGCCGACCGGGCCGCAGCCCACGAACCCGCTCGCGTACTTCCGGGGCCTGTGGGTGCTCACCTGGTTCCTGCAGGTGCTGCCGGTGTTCTTCTACGTCGGAGGGTCGGTGCACCTGGCGTCCTGGCAGCGCGCTCGCGCCCGAGGACAGTCTCGGCGGTCGTATGTCTGGCACCACGTCAAGGAACTGGTGGCCCCGGCGGGCGTGCTGATCCTGTTCTGGGCCGCGCTCGGCGTCGTGCTGACCGAGATGCTCGGCGTGCGGTGGTTCGGCGGCGCGGTGATGCTGGTCCTCAGCCCGCTGTGGTTCCTCGCGGTCTACGTCGGCCTGCTGCTCCTCCTGCCGGTCATGGCGTGGCTGCACGAGCGGTTCGACGTGCTGGTGCTGGTCTGGCTCGGCGGCGTCGCCCTGCTGGTCGACGTCCTCCGCCTGCGCTTCGGCTGGACGGGGATGAGCTGGGTCAACGTGGCCGCGGTCTGGGGCCTGGCTTATCAGGCGGGCTTCTTCCACCACCGGATCGCCGAAGCGGGCCGGCGCCTGGCCGCGGTGCTGATGTGGGCAGGACTGTTCGCGCTCGGCGGACTGGTGCTGTCGGGCTTGTACCCCGGTTCGATGGTGGGAGTCCCGGGGGAGCGGATGTCGAACATGTCGCCGCCGACGTTCGTCATCGTCGCGCTGCTGGCCTTCCAGATCGGGCTGTGCGAGGTGTTGCGTCCGGCTGTCGAGCGTGCTCTGGCCAAACCTCGCTGGCAACGGGGGACCGCGGTTTTCGCCAGATACGCGCTGCCGTTGTTTCTCTTCCACGCCACCGGAATGGCTTTGGCCCGGGCGGTCGTGTATTTCGGTTTCGACCGGCAGGTGGTCGACGACCGCGCGCCGGATTGGATCTGGTGGGCCGAACGTCCGCTGGCGGTTTTGGGCCCGTTGTTGTTTACTGTGCCGCTCATCGTCTTTTTCGGGCGGCGAAACGAATTGCGCCGGGTGGCACGGGGATAGCCCGGGCCCGCGGGCGGGACCGGGCTTGCCGCTCGCGCGACCTGGTTTCGATCCCGTTCAGGTGGATGGTTGAGTGTCACGCTGCATGAAGTAGGCGATCGCGGCGATCACGACCACGCCCGCCACCGCGGCGGAAATCCACACGATCGCCATGCCGATGCCCGACAGCGAACTCGCCGTGGCGCACGTGGCCCGGTAGTTGGAAAGGAGCGCTTTCTCGATGATGTGGGCGGGGGTGCCGCACGCCTGTACCTGGCTGGCGTTCTTCGCGTGCATCACCAGTCCGGCGATGATTCCCACGACGGCGGCGACCAGGATGACCGGCGCGAATTTGAGGTATCGCTGAATCATGTGCAGTTGCCCCTGCTTCTGTGCGATGTTCATCCGATGGGAACATTGATTACCACCACACAGTCGACGCGAAGAGGAATCGCGTTACGGTCGCTCCTGAAAACCGGAAAGTGACGAGAACGAGGGATTATCCGGCTGCCAATTTCCGGTTGCGCCCGGCGGAATCGGCCCACGGCGAGTCAGGCGGCAACATTAAACTCGCGGCCGCGCCGGTGCAATGAAGGCTTTACTTGTGCCGGGCCGAGGCGTTCAGCTGCGCCGCGCGGTGACGCCCCGGCGGAGATCGCCCGGCAGGGGCCGGACGCGCTGGAGATCGCGGCGCCTGCTCGACCGCAGCTGCCAGGGGACGCTGGTCACCATCACGCCGGGTTCGAACAGCAGCCGTCCTTTGAGCCGCAGCGAGCTCTGGTTGTGCAGGATGTTCTCCCACCAGCGGCCGACGACGTATTCCGGGATGTAGACGCACACGACGTCCCGGGGGCTGGAACGGGCGAAGTTCTTGACGTAGGCGACGACCGGGCGGGTGATCTCGCGGTAGGGCGATTCCACGACCTTCAGCGGGATCTTGATGCCGTGGCGTTCCCATTGCCGTTGCAGCTCGCGGGTTTCGGTGTCGTCGACGTTCACGGTGATCGCGGTGAGCGTGTCGGGCCGGGTGGCGCGGGCGAAGGCGATCGCGCGCTGGCTCGGTTTGTGCAAAGTGGACACGAGCACGATGGCGTGGACCCGGCTGGGCAGCAGTTCGCTTTCCTCGTCGGGCAGCAGTTCCTCGCGGACGTGGGTGTAGTGCCGGTGGATTGCCCGCATCATCAGGTACAGCGCGGGAATGGCGATGACGACGAGATACGCGCCGTGGGTGAACTTGGTGATCAGCACGACCGCGAGGACGATCGCGGTGAGGGTCGCGCCGATGGCGTTGATGGCGCGGGAGCGCAGGATCGCGTGCCGGGATCCCTTGCCCGCGGCCAGTTCGCGGTTCCAGTGCCGCACCATTCCGGCCTGGCACAGCGTGAACGAGGTGAACACGCCGAGGATGTAGAGCTGGATGAGCCGGGTGGTCGAGCCGTCGAAGGCGTAGATCAGGACGGCGGCGATGAGGGCGAGCGCGATGATGCCGTTGGAGAACGCCAGCCGGTCGCCGCGCGTGTGCAGCTGGCGGGGCAGGTAGCGGTCCTTGGCGAGGATCGAGGCCAGCAGCGGGAAACCGTTGAACGCGGTGTTCGCGGCCAGGATCAGGATCAGCGCCGTCGTGGCCTGGAGGAAATAGAACAGGACGGCGTGGTCGCCGCCGAAGACCGCGGCGCCGATCTGGCTGATCACCGTGCGCTGCGGGTCGGTCGCGCACTGGCCGGCGAACCCGGCGAGATCGCAGGCGTTCTCGGCGATGTGCACCTTCGCGATCAGGGCGAGCGCGGTGATGCCGCCGAACATGACGACCGCGATCACGCCCATCGCGGTCATCGTGCGGGCCGCGTTGACGGCTTTCGGCTTGCGGAACGCGGGCACGCCGTTGGAGATGGCTTCGACGCCGGTGAGCGCGGTGCAGCCGGAGGAGAACGACCGCAGCAGCAGGAAAATCAGGGCGAAGCCGGTCAATCCGACCTGTTCGGGACGGATCGTGTAGCCGGCGCTTTCGGCGACCGGCGGGTGCCCGGCGATCGCGCGGGAGAAGCCGACGACGATCATCAGCAGCACCGCGGCCACGAACAGATAGGTCGGCGCGGCGAAGGCGCGCCCGGATTCGCGCAGGCCGCGCAGGTTCATCGCGGTCAGGATCACGATGAAGCCGATGTCGAGGGCGATCCGGTGGTCGTTGAGGTCGGGCACGGCGGAGATGATGTTGTCGACGCCGGAGGCGACCGACACCGCCACGGTCATGATGTAGTCGACCATCAGCGCGCCCGCGACGACGAGCCCGGCGTGGCTGCCGAGGTTGCGGGAGGCGACCTCGTAGGAGCCGCCCCCGCTGGGATAGGCCTTCACCACCTGCCGGTAGGAAACGACCACCACGCTGAGCAGGACCGCGACCGCGAGCCCGACCCACGGCGCCAGCACCAGATAGGTCAGCCCGCCGATCGAGAGGATCAGCAGGATCTCCTGGGTGGCATAGGCGACCGAGGACAGCGGGTCGCTGGCGAAGATGGGCAGCGCGAGCCACTTGGGCAGCAGCGTTTCGCCGAGGGTGTCGCTCCGGAACGGCCGCCCGAGCACCAGCCGTTTGAGCCATGACATAGGTGCTGGCACGTACCGCAGCGTCCCCCGGGGGCCTGGTCCGCAGCGTATGGATCTCGTCAAGATCCCGGCGCGACCGTAGAGATTCCGTTAACGCACGTCAGAAATACGTCAAGGAACGGCCGGCGGAACCGGCGGGCGCCTAACCTCCCGCGCCATGGTTGACGGCCGGGTCGTGCGGATCCTTCGCTGCCCTGGGGCGGCGGAGGTGATCGACGCGCTCCTCGCCGGCCCGGCGAGCGTTTCCCGGCTGCGCCGCACCGTGCCGCGGCGGGTGCTGGAGTCGTCGATTCGCGAACTGGCCGCGGAGGGCGCGGTCGCCCGGTCCGACCCGGGCAGCTGGGACCTCGGCCTCCGCCCGGACACGGAGCTGCTGCTCACCGGGACCGGGCTGGCGGTCGCGGCCGTTCTGTCCGATTGGGACGTCTGGGTTTCGGTGTACGAGGCCTACCTGCGCGACCAGTAGGCCCGCGCGTCCTTCGCCGTTCCGGTTTGCCCGGGGCTGTTCTTTGCGGCATCTTTACGCGTGGAGTGCCGGGAAGTCTGGTCGGCCCGCCCGTGCCCGGCCGGGCGACGGGCGGTCGAGCCGACCCCGGGGAGTCCGATGGCGCTGGTGCTGGCGTTCGGCGCGGTGTTGCTGGTCAGTGTGTCGCTCTCCGGCGTGGCCGCGCGGACGGTGCTGTCCACCGCGCTGCTGTTCCTGCTCGCCGGCGCGTTGCTGGGCGACGGCGGGTTCGGGCTGATCCGCATCGCGCCGCGGGATCCGCTGGTCACGTCGCTCGCGGACATCGCGCTGTTCACGGTGCTGTTCACCGACGGCCAGCGGGCGAACGTGCCCGCGCTGCGGGAGAACTGGCGGTTGTCCGGGCGGGCGCTCGGGCTCGGGATGCCGTTGACCATGGTGGGCATCGCGGTGCCCGCGCATTTCCTGGTCGGGCTGGACTGGCCGACGTCGCTGCTGCTGGGCGCGATCTTGTCGCCGACCGACCCGGTGTTCGCCGCGGCGACCGTGGGCCGCGACGACGTGCCGTTGCGGTTGCGGCGGCTGCTGAACGTGGAGTCCGGGCTGAACGACGGGCTCGCGCTGCCGTTCGTGCTGATCTTCCTCGCGACCGCGACGCACACCTCGTCGGATCTGGGCACCGTCGCCTTCGAGCTGGTGCTGGGATTGGTGCTGGGTATCGCGATTCCGGCGCTGGTCGCGCTGGCCTGGCGGTTGCGGGTGCTGACCGCGGAGCCGCGGTTGCAGGCGCTCGGTCCGCTCGCGGTCGCGGTGCTGCTCTACGCGGCGTGCCATCTGACGGACGCGAATCCGTATCTGGCGGCGTTCGCGGCAGGTTCCACGCTGGCCACTGTGGACAGGACGGCGGCGGAGCATTTCGAGCCGCTGGGGGATCTGCTCTCGGAGATCACGAAGTTCGCCGCCCTGCTGGTGTTCGGCGCGCTGATCACGCCGGATCGGCTGTCGCATCTGAGCGCCGGCGCGTGGGTGCTCGCCGTGCTGGCCATCGTCCTGGTGCGTCCCACGGCGCTCGCGCTCTCGCTGCTGCGGACTCCGATGTCGGGGCGGGAACGGGCGACGGCGGCGTGGTTCGGGCCGAAGGGGTTCGCGTCGGTGGTGTACGGGCTGCCAGCCCTGCAGTCCGGGATCGCCGACAGCGAGCTCGTGTTCGATTTGGTCGCGGTGACGATCGCGCTGTCGATCGTGCTGCATTCCTCCACCGACGTGCCGATCGCGAAGCTGCTGCGCGTCCAGCCGCCGGACAACCTGCCCACCGGCCGTCCGCCGTCCGCCGAGCGCGGACGCCGGTCGCAAAGAGAAAGGAAAGAATTCATGAGTTCCGGCAGCACCGTCCGGTCCGCCGTAGCCTGGGGGCATGCGCGCAGCGGACCTGGCCGAGGAGTTCCCGGTCGTCGACCTCGATTCGGATGCGCTGGCGGCCGCGCGCCTGCTGGCGGAGCACCGGCTGCCGGGGCTGGTGGTGACGGAAGCGTCCGGGTGCCCGCATACGGTGCTGCCCGCCTCCGACGTCGTGCAGTTCCTGGTGCCGCCTTACGTGCGCGACGATCCGTCGCTGGCCGGGGTGCTCAGCGAGTCGATGGCGGACCGCGTCGCGGACAAGCTCGGCGGGCGGACGGTGCGCGAGCTGCTGCCCGACGAACCGCGCGAACTGCCGAAGGTGGACGGGGACGACACGATGGTGGAGGTCGCCGCGACGATGGCCCGGCTGCGCTGCCCCCTGGTGGCGGTCATGCGGGACCGGACGCTGCTCGGCGTGATTTCCGCGTCGCGGCTGCTGGAGCACGTGCTGACGCCTCGCTGACCCGTGCCGGACTGACCCGGGCGGTCCGCCGGTGAGCACGATCATCGCGGTCGCAGTGTTCGTGGTGGCCTACGTCTTCATCGCCACCGAGAAGATCCCGAAGATGACCGCCGCGCTGGCCGGGGCCGGCGTGGTGCTCGCGACCGGGGTCAGCGGATCGGCCGACGCGTTCTTCTCCGAGGACACCGGCGTCGACTGGAACGTGCTGTTCCTGTTGCTCGGCATGATGATCATCGTCGGGATCCTGCGCCGGACCGGGGTGTTCGAGTTCGTCGCGATCTGGGCGGCCAAGCGCGCGAAAGGGTCGCCGCTGCGGATCATGCTGCTGCTGGTGCTGATCACCGCGGTCGCCTCGGCGTTCCTGGACAACGTGACCACGGTGCTGCTGATCGCCCCGGTGACGCTGCTGGTGTGTGACCGGCTCGAGATCAGCCCGGTTCCGTTCCTGATCGCCGAGGTGCTGGCGTCCAACATCGGCGGCACCGCGACCCTGATCGGCGACCCGCCGAACATCATCATCGGCAGCCGCGCGGGACTGGCGTTCAACGACTTCCTGCTCAATCTCGCGCCGATCGTCGCGCTCGAGATGGTCGTGCTGTGTCTGGTGCTGCCGTGGCTGTTCCGCGGCTCGTTCACGGTCGACCCGCAGCGGGTCGCCGACGTCATGGCGCTCAACGAACGCGAAGCGATCCGGCAGCCGAAGCTGCTGATCAAATCCGGCGCCGTGCTGCTGCTGGTGTTCGCCGGGTTCGTGCTGCATTCGGTGGTGCACCTGGACCCGTCGGTGGTCGCGCTGCTCGGCGCGGGCCTCCTGGTGCTGCTCTCGGGCACGCCGCCCAAGCAGTACCTGGACGGGGTCGAATGGGAAACCCTGCTGTTCTTCGCCGGGTTGTTCATCATGATCGGGGCGCTGGTCAAGACCGGCGTGATCGACTGGCTCGCGAAGCTGGCCGCCGACGCCACCGGCGGGAACGCGCTGCTGGCGGTCTTCCTGATCCTCGGGGTGTCCGCGCTCCTGTCCGGCGTGATCGACAACATCCCTTACGTGGCAACGATGAGCCCGCTCGTGCTCGCGCTCACCCACGACATCCCGGACCCCGCGCATTCCGAGGCGCTGTGGTGGTCGCTGGCGCTCGGCGCGGACTTCGGCGGCAACATGACCGCGGTCGGGGCCAGCGCGAACGTCGTGGTGCTGGGTCTCGCCGCCCGGGCGGGCGCGCCGATTTCGTTCTGGGAATTCACCAAGAAGGGCGCGGTCGTCACGCTGATCACCGTGCTGGTCGCCGCGCCGTACCTGTGGCTGCGCTACTTCGTGTTCTGACGTAACGCGGTTTCCGGTCAAAACGGACGGAAACCCTTGCGGTGCGGCGGGTATCGCCGGGTGTGAGCGATCCCGCAACCATGTCCGTGCGCAATTGTTGCATACTGCACCAATGTCGTCGGGTGAGAGTGCGGGGAAACGCGGGCTGGTCGTGCCGGCGCGGCCGCCGGTGGGCCAGTGGGTGCGGGAGAGCCGGACCGGGCTGGTCGGGCTGGCGGTGCTGATCGGCGCGGGCGCGGGGCTGGGCGCGGTGGTGTTCCGGTGGCTGATCACCACGTTCACGCACGTGTTTTCCGGGCACGCGGACTACTCGGCGGCCGGACGGGCGGCGCATGCGTGGTTTCCGGAGCTGGGTCCGTGGTTCCTGCTGCTGGCTCCGGTGCTGGCGGGCCTGATTTACGGGCCGCTCGTGCACCGGTTCGCCCCGGAGGCGCGCGGGCATGGAGTGCCGGAGGTGATGTACGCCGTCGCCGAGCGGGGCGGGCGGATCCCGGTGCAGGTGAGCGTCGTGAAGGCGCTGGCGTCGGCGTTGACGATCGGCTCCGGCGGTTCGGTCGGCCGGGAAGGGCCGATCGTGCAGATCGGGTCCGCGCTGGGGTCGGCGCTGGGCCGGGCGGCTCGGCTGCCGGAATCGCGGCTGCGGGTGCTGGTGGCGTGCGGCGCGGCGGGCGGGATCGCGGCGACCTTCAACGCGCCGCTGGCGGGTCCGTTCTTCGCGATGGAGCTGATCCTGCGCGATTTCGCGGCGGAGTCGTTCGGGGCGGTGGTGCTCGCGAGCGTGACGGCGAGCGTCGTCGGGCGGGCGGTGCTGGGGAACTCGCCGTTCCTGGATCTGCCGCCCTTCACGTTGCGGAATCCGGTGGAGTATCTGCTGTTCGTGGCGCTGGGGCTGGTCGTCGGCGCTTGCGGGGTGCTGTTCACCCGGGTGTTGTATTGGATCGAGGATCTGTGCGACCGGCTGTGGCAGGGTCCGGAGTGGCTGCGTCCGGCCGTCGGCGGGGTGTTCCTGGGCGGGCTGCTGCTGGCGCTGCCGCAGATGTACGGGGTGGGCTACCCGGTGCTGCAGAACGCGGTCGAGGGCAAGTACGTCTTCGGGTTCCTGGTGGTGCTGATGCTGGGGAAGATCGTGGCGACCAGCCTGACGATCGGGATCGGCGGCTCGGGCGGGGTGTTCGCGCCTTCGCTGTTCATCGGCGCGATGGCGGGCACGGCGTTCGGGATCGGGGTGCATGCGTGGCTGCCGTCGGTGACCGCGTCGCCGGGGGTGTACGGGCTCATCGGGATGGGTGCGGCGTTCGCGGGCGCGGCGCGCGCTCCGATCACGGCGGTGATCGTGCTGTTCGAGCTGACCGGGCAGTACACGGTGATCCTCCCGATGCTGACCGCGATCGTGATCGCCACCGCCGTGAGCCGGACGCTGAGCCGGGACACGATCTACACGCTCAAGCTCCGCCGCCGAGGCATCGATCTGGACAAACATCCGTCCGCGCGGCGGCTGGCGGGCACGAAGGTCTCCGCGGTCACCGAACCGCTGCCGGAGCCGTTGCGCGAGGACCTGCCGCTGGAGCTGGCCGCACACGCGCTGGCGTTGTCCGGCCACGGAATCCTGCCGGTGATCGACGAGGACGGCCGGTACCAGGGCTGCGCCACCGCCCGCGCGGTCGCCGAGGCGGTGGCCGAGGACCACGAGGGCAGGGTCGGCGATCTCGCGGAGCTGCCCCCGCTCGTGACGAGCGATTCGACGCTGGCCGACGCGCTCGACGCGCTGGCTCAGGCTCCGGGCACCGGTCTTCCGGTGCTGACCGGAACCGATGAGCTGACCGGGTGGATCACGCACCAGTCGGTGCTGTCCGCGCTGGAACCCGCCGCGCACGGCCGTTGAGTGCGACAGGCCGGAAGAGCGAGCCTCGACGGGTGCGCATCGGCCAGAGGAACTGAGCGCATGGCGCGTGATCGGCCGAAAGTGGCCGGTTCGTGGCCTGGCCTGCCGGGTGCCGGACGGCGATCCTTGGCCGCATGCCCATACCGGCGCTCCGCCTTGAACAAGGACCCCTCCAGTGAGGTCCCTGCCGCGCGCCCTTGCCCGGCTGGCCGCCGCCGTCGTGGCAGCTCTCGCCGTGCTGGCCCCTCCCGTCGCGCACGCGGACGAGTCGGTCCCGCCTGTCCTCTCCGATGGATTCGGCCTGACCCAGGTCGGCTCGGCGACCGGAACCGGCACCAATTTCGTCCTCACCGTGACCACCGGACAGGTCGCGGGCCAGCACCACCTCAAGATCATTCTCCCGGCGGGCTACAACTCCCACCCGGCTCAGCGTTATCCGGTGCTGTATTTCCTGCACGGATCCCCGGACGACCCGGCCGCCCAGAACTATCCGGCGCTGGCCTCGTCCGCGTCGATGATCATGGTCGTCCCGGACGGCGGCCACCGCGGCTGGTACGCAAACTGGCGCGACCCGAACACCGTCCTCGGCGCGCAGAACTGGGAGAGCTTCCACCTCGACCAGGTGATTCCGTTCATCGACGCCAACCTGCGCACCATCGCCGCCAAAAAGGGCCGCGCGGTCGCGGGAGTGTCCATGGGCGGATTCGGCGCCTTGCACTACGCCGAGGACCGCCCCGACCTGTTCGACCAGGTCGCTTCGCTCTCCGGGGACATCGACATGTCAGTGGACTCGATGGACCTGCGCATGGTCGCTGTCGCCACGGTGACCAACGCCGTCGGCGCGATTTGCGCTTCCGCGTCCGGTACCGACAATTGCACCCAAGATTCCTACGCGCCCGGCGTGGACAGCGACGCGCTGTTCGGCTCGCCCTACCCGGTATTCGACGCCGATCGGCTGTGGAACGCCGTCGACCCGTCGACTCACGTGGACAGACTGGCCGGTGTCGGAGTCTCGATCTACGTCGGCAACAACGACGCGCTGGAATTCTGGCTGGAAGGAGCGGCAAAGCACGTCAAGGACCACCTCGACGCGCTGCGCCTGCCCTACTATTACGTCGATTACGGCAACGGGGCGAATTGGGGAACTGGCTGCAACGGCGGCCACAACAGCTACTGCTGGGAACAGGATCTCGTCGATTACCTCCCGCGCCTGGAAAAGGTGTTCGCGGACGCCGCCTGAGTTTCCCGAAATCTCTGGGACCGAAAACAATCCGCTGAGATCGCCTTAACCGCGAGGAAGGACGGTTCGATGGCGAGCAGGAGGAGACCCAAACCCGGACGGTTGTTCGTTTTCCCGGCCGCAGTGTTGCTGGCCGCGACGACGGCGACGTTCCCGGCGATGGCGACGGACCACAAGCCGACGATCCGGTACACCGAGTACGGCATCCCGCACATCATCGCGTCGAACTGGGAAGGAATAGGAGAAGGGTACGGATACGCCGCGGCCAAGGACAACATCTGTACTTTGGCCGACACCTATCTGACGGTCAACGGCCGGAGATCCCGATTCCTGGGTCCCGACGGCAAAGCGAGTCCGGGGGAGCACCAGGACACCACCACCAACCTCAACAGCGACCTGTACTTCCAGCGCATCAACGACAACCACGTCGTCGAGCGCTTGGTCGCCAAGCCGGCCCCGGACGGGCCGGAGCCGAGCGTGAAGAAAGCCATTCGCGGCTACGTCCAGGGGTACAACCGCTACCTTGCCGAGACCGGGGCAAGCAACATTTCCGACCCGGCCTGCCGGGGAGCCGCCTGGGTTCGCCCCATCACGGAATCCGACGTTTACCGGCACGCGCACGCCGAGATCATCATGGGCAGCGCCGAGGCACTGCTGGACGGCGAGGTGAACGCCGCGCCCCTGGGGGTCGCTGCGTCGGCGCTTCCGGCGGAGGAGACCGCCCGGCGGATCGCCGACGCGATGGCCGCCGGCCGTCGGCAGGGGATAGGCAGCAACGCGCTGGCAGTCGGTTCGCAAGGCGTGGCCGGGGGCACCGGCATGCTGCTGGCCAACCCGCATTTTCCGTGGCAGGGCAAGAACCGGATGTGGCAAAGCCAGCTGACGATCCCCGGTCAGGTCGACGTCTCCGGCGCCAGCCTGCTCGGGTTCCCGGCGGTGAACATCGGGCACAACAACGATGTCGCGTGGAGCCACACGGTCGCGACAGTCGCCCCGTTCGGGCTTTTCGACGTGCAGGTGGATCCGTTGCACCCGACCGTTTACCTGGTCGACGGCACATGGGAGAACATGGCCTCGCAGCAGGTCAGCGTCGGGGTGCTGAACAAGGACGGTTCCGTCGGCACGGTGAGCAGGACGCTGTGGTCGACCCGGTACGGCCCGATCACCACTTCGCTCCAGGGCTATCCGTTGCCCTGGACGGTCAGCGCGCACGCGGTCCGCGACGTGAACATGGACAATCTCCGGGCGTTGAACACCTGGTTCCACCTCGACCAGGCCACGGACGTGCACGACGTGGTCAACACCCTGGAGCGGACGCAGGGAGTTCCGTTCTTCAACACCGTCGCCGCCGACCGCCAAGGCAACGCGCTGTACGCGGACATCCAGGCCGCGCCGAACATCACCGACGAACACGCGCAGTCGTGTCTCACCCTGACCGGCCAGTTGCTGTTCAACCAGGTGAAACTGCCCAACGTGCCGCCGATCTCCATTTTCGACGGCAAGCGCAGCGAGTGCGACTGGCCCAACGACCCGAACGCCGCCGCCCCCGGCGTGCTGGACCCGCACCGGCAGCCGCGGCTGATCCGGCCGGACTTCGTCGGCAACGCCAACGACAGCCCGTGGCTGGCCAATCCGGCCCAGCCCTTGGCCTATCCCCGGGTCATGGGCGATTCGACGACGCCGCGGTCGCTGCGCACCCAGCAGCTGATCCTCACCGCGCAGAACCGGATCAACGGCGCCGACGGCTTGCCCGGCAGGGGATTCACCCCGGAGAACATGCGGCAGCTGCTGTTCGCCGACCGCAGCCGGGCGGCCGATCTGGCTCTCGATTCCGTGGTGTCGATGTGCCGCGACCTTCCCTTCGGGCTCATCCTGGTCGACGGCGTCCTGGTGAACGTGAGCGAGGCGTGCCCGATCCTCACCGCTTGGAAGGATCACAGCTACACCGTCGCCAGCCGGGGATCGTGGCTGTTCGAGAACTTCTGGTTCTCCCTGTCCGCGGGCAACCTGTTCGCCAGCGTTCCGTGGCGGGTCCCCTTCGACCCCCAGGATCCGGTGCACACCCCCAATTCGCTCGACACCGGCAACTCCGCGGTGCGCGACGCGTTCGGCCGGGCGGTCATCGCGCTGCGCAACGCCGGCATCCCGCTCGACGCCCCGCTGTCGGACATCCAGAAGGTCACTCGCAACGGCGAGCAGATCCCGGTGCACGGCTCGCTTGCGGAGCTGGGCGTGCTGAACGTGATCAGTCCAGGCCAGAACAGCGACGGCAAACCGGATGTCGTCTTCGGGTCCAGCTTCGTCCAGGAGGTGCGGTTCGCCGCCGACGGACCGCCGCAGGCGTCTTCGGTGCTGACCTACTCCCAATCGGCCGATCCGACCTCGCCGCACTACGCCGACCAGACAAAGCTGTTCTCGGCCGGTCAATGGGTGCCCGAGCGGTTCACCGAAGACCAGATCGCGGCCTCGCCCGCGCTGAACGTCGTGGTCCTGAACTGAGAACCGATGATCGGTTCCGGCGGATCCGAACAGCCACTGACCAGCCATCGAACGGAGAAGGTTGAATGAGGAAGAAAAACATCGCGATGCTGCTGACGGGATTACTCGCGATCACGGGGCTTTCGCTCGTGACCGGACCGTCCGCGCATGCCGACACGGCACCGTGCGACGGGACGTATTCGATAGCCGTCGGCGGTTGGCGGAGCCATTGGTGGGACGACCGTTTCTTCAACGTCACGCAGCACGTCGGGTATCCGACTGACATCCCCAACGGCGCCAGCACCCAGGCCGGGGTCAACGAGCTGAACCGATTGGTCCGCGAACAACGCGCGGCGTGCCCGGGCCAGCACGTCAAAATGATGGGCTACTCGATGGGCGCCGCGGTGGTGCACGTCTGGGTCACCACGAACTGGATGTCGTTCGACAACGTCAACGCCATTCTCGTCGCCGATCCGAAACGGCAGGGGCCTCCGGGAGCCGACGGCGGAACCGGGGTGTTCGGCCCGGCGGTCGGAGCGCCGCTCGCCGGGGTCGACCGGTTCTTCGGCAATGTGCCGGTCAAATCGATCTGCACCGTGGACTACGTCTGCGACACGTCCGCCAACCCGTTGGGGTACCCGGCCGATCACATCAACCACTACGACGTCGATTTCGACGGCAACCACCACAACGACAACGCCAATGAGCAGTGGTACAACGGCGTTTGGATGCCTTGGTAAGCGAGGGGGACGGTGCCCCCGGCCAGGTGCCGGGGGCACTGCACGATCTTCCGGCGTGAGGCCGCCTGCGCCGTGATGGTCAGCGCTGGGCGATGTCGTTGTCGAGGGCGGCCAGTTTTCGTTGGACACCGTCGGCACGGTCTGTGCGGTGCTGGGCCCGGTAGAGCGCCAGAGCTTGCCGCCAGACCGTGCGGGCCTGCTCGCGATTCCCGAGGGCGAGGTACGGGTGCCCGAGCCCGTCGAGGGCTTCGGCTTCGAAGAAGGCGTGGCCGTGGTCGCGGCAGAGGACGAGTGCCTGCCGGTAGTAGTCGAGGGCCAGTGCGTGATCTCCGCGCTGGTGGGCGATGTAGCCGAGGCTGTCGAGAGTGTTGGATTCGGAGACGGGGTGGTGATGACGGCGAAGGAGGGCGAGCGCGGCCTCGCAGTGGGTGTGGGCCTCGTCGAGTTCGCCGATCAGAGCCGCGCTCCAGCCCATCATGTTGAGCACATCTCCTTGCCAAGCGGGCATTTCCAGCGTAGCGAAGAAAACGAGCGCGGCGCGTTCGTGCCGCAGTGCCTGGCGATGATCCCCCTGCTGATCGCAAATCCCCGCGAGGAACCGCAGAGCGTGGCCCTGGCTGAGCGGATCGCCGGATTCCTCGGCCAGCGTCACGGCGCGGCGCAAGTGGTTCCAGGCGTCGTCGTGCCGGTCGAGCAGGGCGCAGGTCCACCCGAGGAACCGCCGGGCGAGGCTCTCGGCGACAGGGTCGGCGAGCCGGTGGGCGGAGGCCGCCGCGGCCGACCAGACCGCGAGCGAATCGTAGTTGTGTCCCCTGCGGTGGACGGACGGACTGAGCGCCCAGGCCATCTGCCACACCTCGCGGTGCCAGCCGTGTTCGGCCGCGAGACGTTGGGCGGCAAGCAGATTGGCGTGTTCTGCGTCGAACCATCGGATGGTCGCCGTCCGGTCGGCGGGCGGGCGCGGGAGGCAGCCGGGCGCCGGGGGAGCGAGCCGGACAGGCTGGCGGTGCGGGTCGAGCAGGTGGCCGCTTCCGGCCGCGGTGTGCAGGTAGTGCTCGACCAAGCGGTGCAGCGCGGCCTCCCTCGTGTGCTCCGGTAGGTCGCGGCGGGCGACGTCCTCGGCGTAGAGCTTGACCAGGTCGTGCATCCGATAACGGCCAGGCAGATGGTGCTGGACGAGGGAGACCTGCTCCAACGCCCGCAGCACCTCGGCGGTCTCGTCCTCGGGCAGGCCGGCGAGCCCGGCCGCAGCGGGCAGGCCGATGTCCGGACCGGGTGCCAGACCCAGCAGTGCGAACACCGTCGCCTGCTCGGCGGTAAGTGCGCCGTGCGTCCAGGAAAGAGAGGCTCGGACGCTGGCCGCGGTGTCGTCGGCGTCGAGCGTGTCCAGCCGGTCGGAGGTATCGCGCAGTTCAGCCGCCAGCGCCTCGAGCGGGAAGGCCGGCCGGACGGCGGCACGGGCGGAAACCACGGCCAGCGCCAGCGGCAGCCCGGCGCAGCAGGACAGAAGTTCGGTTGCGGCGTCCGGCTCGGCGGCGAGCCGATCGTGTCCGAGGCGGCTCGCCAGCAGGTGCCGGGCGTCGGCCGGACTGAGCACGTCCAAGGGCACTGGCGTCGCGCCGTGGGCGGCGACGAGACCGGTCAGCCGGTCGCGGCTGGTGACGAGCACGGCGCAGGACGAGCCGCCGGGAAGCAGCGGTGCCACCTGCGCGGTATCGCGGGCGTTGTCCAGCACGATCACCAGCCGTTTGCCGGCGGTGAGGCTGCGGTACAAGGCCGTCTGGGACGCCAGGTCAGGGGGAAGGGAGGCCGGTTCGATGTCGAAAGACCCCAGGAGCACCCGCACGGCCTCCCGCGGCGTCATCGGATTGTCCTGGGGCGTAAAGCCGCGCAGGTCCACGAACAGCTGCCCGTCGGGGAACCGTTCCGCGTTGGCGTACGCCCAGCGCAGCGCCAGCCAGGTCTTGCCCACGCCGCCCCCGCCGATCGCCGACACCACCGCCAGCCCGCCTGAGCCGAGCGCTCCGAAAGCCTTGTCCACGGCCGCCAGCTCGGCGCTCCGGCCGACGAACATCCCGGTTTGGGCGGGCAACTGCCGCGGCGCCGAGCCGACCGCGGCCTGGGAGCCTTCCGCCGTCCCGGTCAGGGCCGCGGCCAGCAGTTCGTGCCGTTGAGCCGGGCTCGGGCACAGGGCGTCGGCCAGCAGCCGCGCCGTGGCCATGCGGGGCTCGCCGCCCTGCCCGAGCTCAAACCGCCTGATGGACCGGACGGACACCCCGGAGCGCTCCGCGAGCCGCTCCTGGGTCAGCCGCGCAGCTTGCCGCAGCTGCCGCAGCAGCACGCCGAACCGGCCTGCCAACTCGTCTCCCCCTCGCTGGCTGGTTGAGGAACCGGACGCCTTGCGCGGCGTCGCGACTCGTACCGAGGGGTGAGTGCCTTCGTGCCCCTCTCGTCATGGTTGCGGAGGGTGTCAGGGCGCGCAACGTCCGTAACGGTGCTCGAACCCGATGTCGTCGGGGAACTCGTCCTCACTCCGCCGCTTCGGGTTGGCCTGCGGAAGGCCGGAGCCCGTCCATCAAGAGGTCGAGCAGACGAGCCGCCATCGCTTTGTGTTCGGGCGAACCGGCGACGGTGAAGATGCCGATGAGCGCGGCGGCGATGTCTTCGGCCGGGACGTCGGCGCGGAGTTCTCCGCTCGCGCGTCCGGCTTCGAGAAGGCCGTCGATGGCCGCGAGCAGTTCGGTTCTGGTGTGGGCGTGGGCGATCTCGCCGGATTCGACCATCGCGAGCAGCGTGTCCAGCATCCCGTTCTTGGTCGCGATCCAGTCCCCGAACAGGTCCATCCAGCGGCGCAGCGCGGCGGCCGGGCCGAGCTGGGCGAGCAGGTCGCGGGCACCGATCGTGAGCCGCGAAACCTGATCCTGGTAGACGGCGTCGACCAGCGACTCGCGAGTGGGGAAGTGCCGGTAGAGAGTGGCGATGCCGACGCCCGCTTCCTGGGCGATCGCGCGCATCGACGGCTCGGCTTCGGCCGAAGCGAACAGCCGGGTCGCCACGTCCAGCAGCTGCTGGCGGTTGCGGGTCGCGTCCGCGCGCGGTTTGGGGGGCGGTGCGGCGGCCAAAACGGATCACGCTCCACTTGTGCTAGCTTGGACGACGTAACCGGAGCATAGTCCGTTTGTGTTGCTTCAGGAGGCAGGCGAGCATGAAAGAACCGAGCGCCACCACGAGCCGGGCGGTGCAGTTCACGTCGTTCGGCGGACCGGAGACCCTCAGCGTCCGCGAAGTGCCCGTGCCGCAAGCCGGACCGGGACAGCTCCGCGTGCGGGTCGCGGCGGCCGGACTGAATCCGATGGACTGGTTCATGACCTCCGACGCGGAGACCGCCGCGCGATTCGGCTTGAGCCTGCCGTGCGGGTTCGGCACTGACTACGCCGGGATCGTGGACCAAGTCGGCGACGGAGTGCGCGAGTTCGCGGTCGGCGACCGGGTGTTCGGCGGCGCCTTGTCCCGCGCGGTCGCCGATTACGTCGTCGTGGACGAGGCCGGGACCATCGCGGTGGGCGGCGAGGCACACCGCACCCCGGACGGCGTCGACGACCGCACCGCCGGCGCACTTGCGATCGCGGGGTGCACAGCGGCCGCGGCTCTGGCCGTGGTCAACCCCGGTCCGGGCGACACGGTGCTCGTCGGCGGAGCGGGAGGCGGGGTGGGCGTTTTCGCTGTCCAGCTCGCGCGGCTCGCGGGCGCCCGGGTGATCGGGACGGGGTCGGCGTCCTCGGCCGATGCCCTGCGCGCGCTGGGGGCCGAGCCGGTGGTCTACGGCGATGGCCTGGCCGACCGGGTCCGTGCGCTGGCTCCCGATGGCGTCACCGCCGCTATGGACTTGCACGGGATGGAAACGGCGCGGACGGCCCGCGAACTCGGCGTGCCCGACGAACGCATCACCACCATCGCGGGCCAGATCGACGGGATCACTCCGGCGAACGGCGCCAACGCAGCGCCCGGCGCGATCGAGGAGATCGCCGATTTGGTGGCGGCAGGACGGCTGCGGGTACCGATCGCGGCGAGCTTTCCGGTCGAGGAGATCCGCGCCGCGGTGGAACTTCAGGCGGGGCGGCACGTGCACGGCAAGGTCGTGATCGACCTCTAGGAAAAGGGAGCGCACGGCAGGGAAACGACGCGCGCCGAGGGCGTCTGCCAGCAGCTTCGGGCGGACATTCTGGGCGGCCGATGGTTGCCGGGCAGTACCTCAAGTTCCCCGCACTGTGCGAGCGGTACTCGACCAGCTGGAGACCGAATCCCCGGTGCGGCTGCTGTCGATCCTCGAAGGCGACGTCCAGTGGGAGACCCGCGCGGTGGCGGCGCACCTTTCAGCTGCGCCGAGGACGAGCCGTAGCGGCAGAGTTCGTTGCCTGCGCGGGAATCCCTCCCTCCGCCGCGGTTCGCTGCCGGAACCTGCCCGGTCAGGTCCCGGCCGGGGTGAAGTTCTCCCGGTGGATCATGCGCGGAGCCATCCGGCGACGTTTGAACGCCTTCACCCCGGCGTCGACCATCGGCGGCGGCCCGCAGAGCCAGCCTGACCAGCCGCGTGCGCTGGGAACGTCTTCGAGGAAGCAGTCGGTCGGGAAACCGGTGCGGTGCGTGCTGCTCCCGGGTTCGTGCGACAGCACAGGAATGAACGCGAAACCTGGATGACTGTCGGCGAGTTCGGCCATCAGGTCGAGGTCGTAGAGGTCGGCCGCGCCGCGAACCCCGTGGTACAGCAGTACTTTCCGGGCCGGATCCCGCGACAGCGCGGTGCGGGCGAGGCCGATCAGCGGCGCGAGACCGGTGCCGCCGCCGATGAGGGCCATCGGGCCGCCGTCGTCCTCGTCGGCCGGAGGCAGGAAGAAATCGCCCAGCGGACCGGTGACCTGGACCTGTTCTCCGACGACGAGTCCGGCGAAGATCCACTGCTCGGTCGCCGCGCCGCCGGGCACCAAACGGACGTGCAACTCCAGGACTTTGTCCTCGTCGGAAGTGTTGACCAGCGAGTACTGACGGCGCACGTCGGTACCGGGCACGGTGAGCTCCACGTACTGGCCCGCGTGGAAAGCCAGCGGTTCGGGCAGCCCGAGCCGCAGCCGCCGGGTGTCGCGGGCGATGTCCTGGATTTCGCGGACGGTCGCGGTGAGGTCGCGCAGCGGGGGTGCGGGCCGGGCGGCGCCGCCCGCGGTTTCGACGACGACGTTCGAGCGGAGCCGGGCCTGACACGCCAGTGCCAGGCCCGCTGCCCGCTCGTCGCCGGTCAGGGTGTCGGCGGGGGAGCCCGCGTGGTCTACGGCGCCGTCGACCACGCGCAGTTTGCAGGTGCCGCAGGTGCCCTGGTTGCAGGAGTTCGGCATCCAGACCCCGGCGCGGAGGAAAGCGTCGAGCATCGGCTGGTCTGGCCCGCACGGCACTTCCCGGCCTCCGACGGTCGCGGTGAAGGACATGTCAGGCCTCCCAGGCGACGTGCAGCGACGTCGGCCCGCGGAAGCCCCAGCCCCAGAACTCGACGTCCGAGGAGGTGTCGCGTTCGAGGTTCGGGATCGACTCGAACAGCTCCTCCAGTGCGATGCGCATGACGTGGTTGGCGAAATAGATTCCGGCGCAGGCGTGGTTCCCGGCGCCGAAGGCCAGGTGCGGCAGCGGGGGCCGGTGCAGGTCGTAGCGGGTCGGGGCCTCGTAGACGCCGGTGTCGTGGTTGGCCGAACCGTAGGACAGGATCACCGGCGTCCCGGCGGGCAGGCCGATCCCGGCGACGGTGACCGGTTTGGCCGAGATCCTCGCCGTGGCCGACCAGATCGGCGAGGTCCAGCGCATCCCCTCGGAGATCGCCCGGGGGATCAGCGCCGGGTCGTCCACCACCTGCTCGAGCTGATCGGGTTCGCTGAACAGCCCCGTCAGAGTCGAGGCCATGCCATGGCCCGGTTCCTGCATCGCGCCGAGCAGGTACACATAGATCGTCGGGTAGATGTACTCGCGGTCGCGGGTTTTCCCCGGCGGCATCCCGTCGTGCAGCCAGTGCGAGATCGCGGTGTCGGCGGGTTCGGCGATCCACTGGTCGATCAGCGGGTCGACGGTCGCCTGGATCTCGGCCTTCGCCTCGTCGCCCTGGACGAACCCCTCCGGGTTGGCGAATTCGCCGTCCTCGGTCATCGCCGCGTTGGTGAAGGACCGGCTCAGTTTCGCGAACCACTCGCGCAGCTTGTCCGAGCTGACGCCGTGCAGCCCGAGCAGATCGCCGAGGGAGCGGACGCTGACCGGTTCGCAGTACTGGGACACGAGTTCCGCGCGGCCGTCGTTCTCGAACTTTTCGAGGTAGTCCCGGGCGATGGGGCGGACGAGGTCGTCGATCCACCGGTCGACCTCGACGGGCTGGAGGGCGGGTTCGACCATCGAACGCAGGTCGGCGTGGATGTCGCCGTTGACCCCGATGATCGCCGGATGGCCGAAGGTCCGGCCGCCCGCCGGGGTGATGACGGCTTCGAAATCGGGGCTGGTGGCGATCTCGCGGCAGATCTCCGCGGTCGTCGCGACGTACGACCCGAGCACCGGCACGTACGCCAGCGGAGCCTCGCGGCGCAGCCGTTCGTAGGGCTCGTACGGGTTGCGTTCCAGCTGGGCCATGGTGATGTCGCCGATCCAGGAAAGATCGTGGACAGCGGTGGTGTTCGTCGTCATTGACGCGGCCTCCTTCGTGCGGGTCGGGAAGAAGGTAGATCCGCGCGGGCCGGGCCCACGACACGGCAAGCGCGGATCCGGTACGGATCGCGCGAAGAAACCGGCGCGTCGCCGCTGATCAGCTAGCATGCGTCCATGTCCGCACGCCGTGGTGCGGCGCCGCGGGACTGGGAGCGAGTCTCGAAGTCGGTGGCCGACGCCTACTTTCCGCACCAGCTGACGCCGCTCGGCGGCGGCCGCGAGCCGCGGCTGACCCTGCGAACGCTGGACCTCGGCCCGGTGTTGATCGGGTACGTCGGATGGGGAGCCGACGTCGAGATCGCCTGCGACTACCCGGCCGCCTACGAGGTCAACCTTCCGTTGACCGGCCACCTCGCCAGCCGCGGCAAGCACGGCCCGGTGACGTCGGTGCCAGGCCAGGCAACGGTCTTCCGGGCCGACACCCCGTCGCTGATCACCCACTGGGACGCGACGTGCACCGTGCTGGGGGTCAAATTCGACCGGGACTGGCTGGACCGCGAGGCCGAGCGGGTTCTCGGCAGCGGGACCGTCCGGGTCGCGGGCGCGCTCCCGGACCAGCTCCGCCTCGAACACGGCCCGGCGCGCGACTGGCGGCATCTCGTCGCGGGCCTGTCGTCCCAGATGCGCGACGGTGCGTTGTTCAGCGACCAGCCGATCGTCCGGGAACAGCTGGCCGGGGCGGTCGCGGCCGGGTTCCTTCTCGCTGGCTGCCCGGATTCCGGTCGCGTCCCGGCCCCGCGGCCGCGGTCGATCACCCGGGTGGTCGATGCCGTCCGCGCCGATCCGGCCCGGGCGTGGACCGCTTCCGAGATGGCGGCTGTCGCTGGGACGACGGTTCGGAGGTTGCAGGAGGGTTTCCGGGAGTGGGTTGGTTGTACGCCGATGGAGCATCTCGTCGGGGTGCGGTTGCAGCATGCTCGTGCGGATCTGGAAGCTCGCCCGGGATCGTCGGTGAGCGAGGTCGCGGCGCGGTGGGGTTTTTCGAGCGCGAGCCGGTTCGCTGCGGCGTTTCGGCGACGGTATGGGCATCCGCCGTCGCAAGTTCGCTGAACCCCGGCGAGTCCGTTGTGGACGGCGACGCGGCAGGCGGCGGGGGTCAGGCCAGCGAGCCCGCGCGCCGGCCGAAGACGACACCGGCCGCCAGGCCTGAGCCGCCGGGGTAGTTGCCCGAGAAGAGCCCGCCGAGCATCTCGCCGCACGCGTAGAGGCCGGGGAGGGCGCGGCCGCGGTCGTCGAGGACCCTTCCGTGCGGGTCGCATTTCAGGCCGCCGAAGGTGAAAGTGATGCCGCAGGTGACGGCATACGCGTAGAACGGCCCGGTGGTCAGGGGAGTCGCCCAGTTGCTTTTCGGCGGCATGGTGTCGGCCCGGCGGCCGTCTTTGACGTTGGGGTCGAACGGGATCGAGACGTCGATCGAGCGGTTGTAATCATTGACAGTCTTGGCCAGGCGTTCAGGGTCGACGCCGATCCGCACAGCCAGTTCTTCGACGCTGTCGGCGCGAGCGACGGAGACGCCCGGCATGTCGTACTCCTCGGCGCGCAGCATCGGCCGGAGACCGGCGTCGAAAATCTGGTAGGCGACGGAGCCGGGCTGTTCGAGGATTTCCTTGCCGTACTTGGCATAGGTGTAGTTCCGGAAGTCCGCTCCCTCGTCGAGGAACCGTTCTCCGTCGCGGTTGACGATGATGCCGAGCGGGTAGCTTTGCCGGGTGAGCCGGTTGGTCAGCTCGCGGTTGGATTCGTTGCCGGGGGTGAACGCGTCCCACTGGGTGGAGTGGCACGACTGCCAGTCCCCGCCCTTGGCCGCTCCGAGTGACAGCGCGGCGGTGAGCATCTGGCCGGTGTTGAAGGGCGTTCCCCGGACCTTGGCGTTTTCCCAGCCTGGACCGAGATGCGCTCGCCGCAGCTCCCGGTTCGCCTCGAAACCGCCCGCGGCGAGGACGACCGATTCCGCGCGCAGTTCTTCGACAATCCCGTTGTCCTGCCGGACTTTCACTCCGGCCACGGCCCCGTTCTCGGTCAGCAGGCCGAAGACGTCCTGTCCGTAGCGGACTTCCGTGCCGAGCCGGTCCGCGACCCGGGCGTGGTCGTGCATGAGTCCCTTCCCGCCGCCGACGTTTCCGACGTGCAGCCCGCCCCAGAACAGGTAGGTGCCGTCGGAGCGTTCGTAGGACTGCCGCTCGTACATCAGCCGGTACTTCAGGCCGAGGGAGTGCAGCCAGCGAAGTCCGGGCGCTGCCTCGTTGACCAGTGCCTCGGTGAGGCCACGGTCGTTGCGGCCGTTCGTGACCTTCGCGAGGTCCCGGGCGTAATCCGCTGGCGAATACGCGGGCACGTCCGTGGCGGCATGGCGCTCGTCGGGTTCGACGAAGTCGAGGAGATCCGCGATGCCGCTGTGGGCGATCCGAGTGGCTCCTGCGGTGTAGTAGCTGTTTCCGCCGAACTGCTCGCGCGGAGCTTTCTCGAGAATCAGCACCCGGCGGCCTCGCACCGCGGCGGCGTGCGCGGCGGTGAATGCCGCGTTGCCGCCGCCGACGACGATGACGTCAGCGGCTTTTCCCGGGTTCGCGGTTCCGGCAGACGCGTTCAACGAAGTGTCCCTTCGGCGTCTTCGGTGGTGTGCACCGGGGTTTTCAATGCGGTTCCGGTGCCGGTTCGCGCGGACAGCGTTTCCAGCGGGCGTTTTCCGGTGCGCGGCCCGAAGACCGCGATCGCCAGCGCGACGATCAGCCAGCACGCCGCGATGTACACGAACACTGCTTGGTACCCCAGCCCGGCGAAGATCGACGCGACGAGCATCGGCCCGAAGATGTTCGCCAGCCGGCCGGTTCCGTACACCAGTCCGTGCCCGGCGTTGCGCAGTCCGGTGGGGAAAAGCTCGGGGCTGTAGGTGTAGAGCAGCGTGGCGAAGGTCTGGATCAGGAGGTTGACGCAGAACCCGAAGACGACGATGGCGACCGGGTTGAAGGTCAGGCCGTAGGCCAGCCCGCTCGCCGCGGTGGCCAGTGCCACGACCACGAGCGGAAGCTTGCGCCCGAGCCGGTCGGTCACCGGCCAGGCGAGCAGCGCTCCGGGGACCGCGCCGATCGTGGTGAGCGCGGAGAACCCGAGGGACTTGGCGACGCTGAAGCCGTGCTGCGTCAGGAGAGTGGGAACCCAGGCCACGAAACCGTAGAAGCCGAGGGTCTGGAAGATCCATACGACAGCGAGGAACAGGGTGGTGCGGCCATACGGGCTGGTGAACAGTTGCCGGTAGCCGCTGGGTCCTGCCGGTGCGGTCGGTCCGGCCGGGGCTTCGGCGATCGGCGGCAGCGGCCCTGCCCGCCGTTCCAGCTTTTCGAGGACGGCCTCGGCCGCGGGCAGCCGGTCCCGGTGGACGAGCCAGCGCGGGCTTTCGGGCAGTGCCACGAGTGCCGGCAGCGCCAGCAGGGCCGCGGATCCGAGCACGAAGACAAGCCGCCAGGAACCGGACCCCAACGGCACGATGCCGCGCGCCGAGAACGACATGAACGGGATTCCGGCCAGACCGACGGCCATGACCGCCGACTGCATCCGCCCGCGCCGGGCGGCAGGCATGACCTCCGAGATGTAGGTGGTCGCGGCGACCACCATCGCGGACAGCCCGACTCCGGTCAGGAACCGGAAGACGACGAAGCTCGGCACGTCGAACCCGGCCGCGTTGACCAGCGAGAACACCGAGAACAACGACGTCGAGCAGAGCAGGGCCCGTTTGCGGCCGATGAGGTCGGAGACCCGTCCGCCGAACGCCGCGCCGACCGCCATGCCCAGGAACGCGGCCGAGGTGACGACCGCGATGTCCGATACGGAGAATCCGAGGTGCTTGACCAGCGCCGGTGCGACGTAGGCGAAGGTGTTGAGGTCGCCGAACTCGAACAGGAACACGAAGGCCAAGGTGGCCAGGGCGAATTTGTGGGCTCTGGTGATCGGGAGACGGTCCAGGCGTGCGGCCGTCGTGAAAGGCGTGAGCACTTCTATCCTCCTTGATAGACGTGGCGTCCCGGTGCCAGGGGAGCGAATGGGCAGGCAGGCGCGCTTGTCAGAGTGACACCGCTAGTTCCGCGCCGACAGCGGGACGGATTTCCGGTTGCTGCCGAGTGCGGTGCGGGCGGCCGGCGGTCGGGATGTGGACGACAGCGGTCGCGAGCCTGCGGGCCGCGCGGAGCAACGAGACTGTCTCGACCGCACCGGTAGCGGAGCGGGTCCAGCCGACTTCGACCACACCGGCGAGCGTCCCGATTCGCAAGGACTGACAGTCGTCGCCGACGTGGACGACGCTTCCGCGCTTCGCGGCGGCAACCGCGACAGCCACGGCTGAGGTCAGCCCGATCGCGGGGTGCGCGGCGTGCATGGAGAGCATGCGCACCGCGACGTCGTAGTCCCGCGCGCGGATCAGCTTTCCGTCGGCTGTCCGGTAATCCTTTGCGGGTCCGACCACTCCGGTCTTCGGCACCGCATTGGGCGCCGGACGGCCGGGCGGTACCAACCCGTGCAGAACGGCTCCGGCCGCACGGAAGGCGGTGAGCGTCGGCAGCCGCTCGGCGATCTCTTCGGCGGTTTCGGTCGCGGTCATCGCCAGGCCGCGGGCGTCGATCAGGATCGCGGGCGCTCCGGCGTTGACCACGCTCGCCTCGGCGGTCGCTCCGCCCGCGCTGACGAACTGGCTTGGGCGGCCAGTAGGGAACGAACAGTCGAGATCGAACGGCCCGCGGAAGGTCAGCTCCACCGGCACGCCGCCCGATTCGACGCCGGGCACGAGGGTCTCCCCGATCCGCGGCGCGCGGCCTCCCGGAGTGGCGACCGCGGTCTGCAGGACGGCACCGGTGTTGAGGTTGCGCAGCCGCACGGTCGTCACCTCGCCCTCGACCGCGACGAGGCCTTCCTGCACCGCGTAAAGGCCGACCGCGGTGGCGCAGTTTCCGCAGTTGCTGCCCCACTCGACGACCCGCTCGGCGATCCCCACCTGGCCGAAGAGGTAGTCGACATCGGCGCCTGGCCCGGTCGAACGGGAGACGACCGCCGCTTTCGACGTTGTCGACGTCGCTCCGCCGACTCCGTCGATCTGCCGGAGGTCGCCCGAGCCGAGCGCGCTCGCCAGCACGACGTCGAGCTCGAACGGCAACGCCGCCACCGCGTCCGCGGCGAAGAGCCAGCACTTGCTCGTGCCGCCGCGCATCCACGCACCCGCCAAGTCGACCGTGCCCGCTTGGGTATTCACCTCGAACTCCTTCGGTTGCCTGCTTCCCGAGCAAGCGTGCGCGACCGCGTCGGTTCAAACCAGCTAAAGTTCCTCAAGGTGGCTTAAGCTGAGCTGTAGGCTGCGGGGATGAGGATGGACATCCGGCGGATGCTCGTGCTGGTCGAGGTTTCCCGCGCGGGCTCGCTGACCGCGGCGGCGGAGAACCTCAGCTACACGGTTTCCGCGGTCTCCCAGCAGATCGGCCAGCTGGAGGACGAGGCAGGACAGCCGCTGATCGAGCGACGGCCGCGGGGCGTGACGCTCACCGAGGCGGGCCGCGCCGTGGTGCGCCACGCGGAGAAGATCGAGCGGATCGTATCGGCGGCCCACGAGGAACTGGCCGATCTCGCCGGCCTCAACACCGGAACGCTGCGGCTCGGCACCGTCCCGACGGTGACCGAATCGTTCCTGCCGACGGCGATCTCCGCGTTCCGCGAGCACCATCCCGGAGTCGACCTGCGGATCCACAGCGCGCAGCTCTCCGGGCTCGAGCAGCTCCTCGAATCACGGGAAATCGAACTGGCCATCACCTGGGACCGCGAGCGGCCCGCGGACGGCCCCGGGAAAAGCCTGACCAGCCAATTGATTTTCCGGGATCCGAGCGTGCTGCTGGTGCCGTCCAGCCACCAGCTGGCCACCCGGTCGTCGGTCCGGATGGAAGAACTCCGGCACGAGCCGTGGATCATCCGGACCTCGCCGAATGTCCTGGCGCTGCTCAACGCTGCGTGCGAGGCGGCTGGCTTCGACCCGATCGTCACTTTCGAAGCGCGCAGTTATCAGGAAGCGCAAGCGATGGTCGCCGTCGGCATGGGAATCGCGCTGGTGCCGCGGCTGTCGCTGTACAGTCTCCGCGACGACATCCGCGTCCTGACGGAGGTTTCGCCGCGCCCGCCGAGCCGCCGGATCGTGCTGGCCCATCGACGCGGCGAGCGGCTTTCGCCCGCCGGGGCGGCGATGCGGAAACTGCTGATCGAGACTGGGCGCAATTGGGCGCCCGGGTAGCCGCGGTCGTCGCCGACCGGGAACAGCGAATCAAAGACGAGCACAACAGCCATTCTGGGAGAGACGATGACCGAAGCCGATGCCCGCTTTTTCGTCGACGAGATCGCTCGGCTTCTCGGCTGGCGCGAAGAGTTCACGCCGAAAAAGGAATGGGCAGACGTTGAACGCGAACTCGGCACATCGCTGCCAGCCGACTACAAAGAACTTCTGAACCGCTTCCCGGGCGGTGTGTTTCGCAGGATCGTCATTCGCAGTCCGGTCTCGACTGAGCAGGACTGGATCAAGTACAAGCGCGATCTTGACGAACTCCTGAACATCCTCGGCGACGAGGACCTCGAATACCTCACCGACGTCGACTACGGTCTTTTCCCCGAACCCGGCGGCTTGCTGCCGTGGGGAACCGACGGGCAAGGCGGAACCTTCTGCTGGATCACCGCATCGGCCGACCCGGATACCTGGAAGATCGCTTACCACGACCAAGGCGCGGACGAGTGGCGCGAGCACCCAGGCCCGACCACTCGGCTTCTGTACGAAATCTTGGCGAACACCGGCGAGGAAAACCTGCTGAAGTGGGATTTCACCGGCATCGCCGTGGAGTTCATCCGATCGTCCCCGCGCTAGCTTTACGGCACAGGCGCCACGCCGCGTGCGCCTGCCGGGTCAGGCGTTGGGCTTCGTTCGGCTGGTGTACTCGGCAAGGAGCGCTTCGAGCTGTTCGGTCATGAAGACGTAGTAGTCGCGCATCTGCCGCAGCCTGCCGCGCTGACTGGCCGCCAGGTGCTTCCCGTGTTCCTGTGCGTTCTCGGCCAGTTCGAGCAGTTCGCGGGTCGCGGTCACCTGGTGTTGCAGGCAGCCGAGCCAGGCGTCGTCGCGCCAGCGGTACACGTACTGGCGGTTGCCGGGGTTCTTGGTCCGCTCGACGACGCCGTTGACCATGAGCAGCCGCGTCATCTCGGACACCGAGCCCTTGCTCGCGTCGAGCGCGTCCTGGAGTTCGCCGAGGGTCAGCGGTTTTTCGCTGAGCATCAGCACGCCGCTGGTGCGGCCCGCCATCGGCGGCCAGCCCATTGCCCGGCCGATGCGCAGGCCGAAGTCCTCGACGAGCGCCTTCTCGACGGACTGGTCGTCGCCCGCGGACACGGTCATCGACCCCTCACCCTAGCTCAGAAAAAACTGAACGTTCACTCTTGACTGAACGTAGAACCGGCGACCATCGTAACCGCCACGACGACCCGGGCGAAGGAGCAGGAACATGGCGGACAGCGGCTGGGATCTGATCGTGGTCGGCGCCGGATCCTCGGGAGCGGCACTGGCGGTGCGCTCGGCGGAGCGGGGCAAGCGGGTCCTGCTGCTCGAGGCGGGCCCGGATTACCGGTCGGCGGAGATGCCCGAGGCATGGCGCTCGCCCAATCCGATCGTCGCGCTGCTGCACCCGACTGCGGCCGAAGGCATGGTGTGGCCGGGCCTGGACTCCACCCGGACCGACAAGCAGCAGCCGGCGCCGTACTGGCGCGGCCGGGGCGTGGGCGGCAGCTCGTCGATCAACGGGCAGATCGCGATCCGGCCGCCGATGGCGGACTTCGCCGACTGGGCGCTGCCCGGCTGGGGGCCGCGGGAGGTGCTGCCGTACTTCGCGAAGCTGGAGGACGACGAGCTTTTCGGCGACGAGCCCTACCACGGCCGCGGCGGCCCGACTCCGATTTACCGCACGCCGCAAGAGAATTGGGGCGCGGTCGACGCCGCATTGCACCGTTCGGCGATCGCGGCGGGATACGGCTGGACGCCTGACGTGAACGCCCCGGAAGCCGTCGGCGTCTCGTCTTATCCGATCAATTCCCGTGCCGGGCGGCGGGTTTCGGTCAACGACGCCTACCTCGAACCTGCCCGGGCGCTGCCGAACCTGACCATCCGCGGGGACGCACAGGTGGACCAAGTCCTCTTCGACGGCAGCCGCGCGATCGGCGTCCGCGTCGTCCTCGGCGGGACAGCCACGACCGAACTCGCCGACACGGTGGTGCTGAGCGCGGGCGCGATCCACACGCCGGCGATCCTGCAGCGTTCGGGCATCGGCCCGGCGGGACAGCTGCGGTCGCTCGGCGTCGACGTTCGCGCGGATCTGCCGGTCGGCCGCGGTCTGCAAGACCATCCGATCGCGATGATCCAGCTCCCGTTGACCGAGGCGGCGGCGATCAAGACGCCGGACGACCGGCACACCAACGTCTGCGTCCGCTTCACCAGTGGTCCCGGCTCGCCCGAGGGCGACCTGATGTTCGTCTCGATGAACCAGAGCGTGCTCGCCATGGCGTTCGCGAACACCGGGGCCGGGGCCGGCGCCTACGGGGTGTGGCTCAACCAGAATTATTCGCGCGGCGAGGTCAGCCTGCTCTCCGTCGACCCGGACGCCCAACCGGTGGTGCGCCAGCGAATGCTCTCCGACGAGCGCGACCTGCTGCGGCTGCGCGCCGGCGTGCGGGCGCTGGCCGAACTGGCTCGCGCCGACGAGACCGCGCCGATCCTCAGCGGCTCGGTGGAGAGCGCGAACGAGGCGCTGTTCGCCGTGCTGGACAACGACAGCGAGCTCGACGACCACCTGCTCGCCACCGCGGGCGACTCGCAGCACGCCACCAGCACGTGCCGGATGGGCGACCCCGGGCAGCGCGACACGGTGGTCGACCCCGCCTGCCGGGTACTCGGCTTCGACGGCCTGCGCGTGGTCGACGCGTCCGTGTTCCCTTCCGTCCCCCGCGCCAACACGAACCTGGCCGCGATCATGGCCGGCGAGCTCATGGCGGACCGGCTCGACTGACAGCTGAGGAATCCGGTGCAGAGTGAGGAATCCGGTGCAGAGCCGGTGTTTCTCGCGCTGTCGCACCGGGTTCACGCGAATCCGGAACTCGTCTTCGAGGAAGGCCCGGTGGATGCTCTCTGCCTTCGCCAGGTTTCCGGCAGTCCCGGCCGGCTTCATGCCCGCCGGGAGCTTCCCCGCCGGATCGGACCGGCTTCGGCGGCGTCAGAGGTCGAGGACCGTCACGGTCACCTGGGCGACATCGCCGGGATCGAGTTTTTCGGCTTTGCGTACCGCGCGTTTGACCGGCAGCACGTAGCCGTGCGCGTTGAGCGGGAAGATCGAGGTTCGCCAGGTGGTGGCGCCGACCCGGACCTGCACGCGCATCGATCCGAACCCGCGGCGCGGCCCGCCTATTTCTCGGATTTCGTCCGAGATGTCGCCGGGCAGGCTGACGAAGGTCCAGGTGTCGGTCCGCCGCGCTTCCCAGATCCACAGTTCGGCGTCGAAGTGCACTTCCACTCCGTCAGCTTCGCACGCGACACCGACAGTTTCCGGGACGATCTACCCGAAGCTCCCGCGCGGCTCGAAAACCGCGCGCCCGGGCGGGTGTTGTCAGAGCCAGGCACCGGGAAGCCGACCAGAAACGGCCGCGGCGGTATCCGCCTCCATTGCCCGAGGGATCACCGGCCGAAGTGCGACCGGAGATGACGCGCCGCATCGGTCGCGGCCAGCTCGGCTTTGCCGATCGTCGCCACCTCGGTGAAAAAGCCGTGCGGGACACCGTCGTATCGGCGGAGTTCCACCTCGGCTCCGTCGGACTGGGCGAGTGTCGCGAAGTCTTCGTAGTCCGATCGCAGCACGTCCACCTGTGCGGCCACGAGGAAGGTCGGCGGCAGGGCGGACAGCGCGTCCGACAAACACGGAACCGCCCGCGGGTCCTGGTCCGCGCCGTAGAGCGACCAGAACCAGAGAGCGTCTGTCTTGCAAAGGATCGGCGCGTCCTCGAACGCATCCCACGACGGTCCTGAGTGAGTGTTCGACGTCGCGGGATAGGCGAGGACCAACGCGCACGGCATTGGGCGCTCCGCCGCGGCCAACGCGGTGCAGACCGACAGCGCGAGATTCCCGCCCGCACTATCGCCGGCCAGGGCGATCCGGGAAGGGTCGACGCCGAGGGACGCGGCTTCTTCGAAGATCCAGTCATGGACCCGCAAGCAGTCGTCCGCGGCTGCGGGGAAGACGTGCTCGGGAGCGCGTCGGTACTCGACCGAGATCACGACACAATCCGCTTCGGCGCACAAGAACCGGCAGAGGTCGTCGACACCGTTGAGCGTGCCCACGACGAATCCGCCGCCGTGGGCGTACATCAGCACGGGGAGATCGACTGCACCAGAAGGCCGGTAACAGCGCACTCGCAACGGGCCGGTCGGGCTGTCGACAGTCCTCTTCTCGACGCTGTGCACGGGCCGGATCGGATGGCGCGGTGCCTCGGCGGTGTCGAAGAGCCTGCGCACGCCCTCGACGCCGTACTGCGCGTACGGCGGGGGAGGTGCCTCGCTGAGCAATGTCTGCGCAAACGCGCGCGCGTCGTCGTCGAGCAGGTCGAGCATCGCGGGAACGGACAAACCCATCGGAGTCCCCTTTTCAGGCCGTTGATCTCGGGTTTCACCGCGGAAATACGGCGGCGGGTGTTGACAGGGCTTCTGATTAGATCACATGATTCAGTCGCCCGATCGGAAAGTGAGGCAGCGATGTCCGAATCCCCAACTCCCGCGGTGGGTGTGCTCGACCGGCCGACCCCGATGGTGCTGTCCGTAGCGCGCCGGCTGCGCGAAGCGTTCTCCCGCGGCGAAGTTTTCACGGCGGCCGACGAACCCCGAGTGATCGGTCTGTCGTCCGCCACCGACGCCCAGAAGGCGTTCGTGACGTTCGCCGGAACGGAGGTCACGGTCTCCGCGGACAGCCTCGCGCCCGCTCAGGTCGCCTGGGACGTGCGATGGCCGGATCCGGTGCCGGCGGAGGCGGATCCGGAGGCGCTGAACGGTTTCGCGGGAGAGGTGCGGACGCTGCTGACCGGGCTCGACGTCGACTGGCGTTCGGCGGCGGAATCGTTCTGGGAGCGCGCGAAAACGCTTCCCGGCATGCCAGGCGGGCTGTCGGTGTACTGCTTCGACGAGGACGCGTCGGCCGAATTCGGCGACGTCGCGCGCGAGGGGTACGGACTTCTCGGCACGGCCGCCGCGCTGGCGCGCGTGTTCGGCGGCCGTTCGCTGCTGTCGGAGGAACTCGAGGGCGGCGAACTGGCCCTCAACGGCCCGTTGTCCGGATTTTCCGCGCTCGTCGGCGCGAACCTGAAGGTGGTGTGCGGTGAACTCTGACCGGCTGAGCGCGATGGCATCCGTTTCGCGGGTACGCCTCGAGGCGACCAACAACGACGGCGTCTTCATCGGCAAGACGCTCTCCGCGGCGAAGTACCGCGCGGGCGGCGGCAAGGGCGTCGCCCTGCCCGATCTGGCTCTGGGGCTGGACCTCAACAACCATTCCGCGCTCGGCTTCGGCTATCCGGCCTGGCGGCGCGACGGGCTGATCACCGACATCGTGCTGCGGCCGGACGAGGACACCCTGGTCGAATGGAAGCCCGGCATGGCCTCGGTGATCGGCGATTTGTGGACGCTGCAAGGGGAACCGGTCGAGGCCGACCCGCGCCAGGCGCTCAAGCGGATCGTTGCCGCCTACCGCGAGCGCAGGCTGCGCGTCCAGGCGTGCGTCGAGATCGAAGCGACCGTGTTCGAGGAATCCGTCCATCAGGCCCGCGCGCAGAAGTACCAGGACCTCACCCCGCTCGGCGGCACTGCCGGAGCGGCGCTGGTGCACGCGAAGTCCGCGGACTACACGGAGTACCTGGAGGCGGTCGCGGCGCGCTTCGACGAGATCGGAATCCCTTGGGAGGCTTGGTCGGACGAGGCCGCGACCGGTCAGATCGAGTTCAATATCGCCCCCGCCGACCCGGTCACCGCCGCCGACTACTGGGCGCGGGCCCGCCAGATCATGCGCGAGGTCGCCTATTCCCTCGGCCGGTCGGTGACGTTCATGTCGAAATGGTCCGCGGCCTACGGACAGGGCGCGCACCTCAACGTCTCGGTCAGCGACGAGGACGGCAACATCTTCTTCAACGCCGCCGCGCCGGCCGAACCGTCCGAACGCATGCTGCATTTCCTCGGCGGCGTAATGGGAACTCTCGAAGCGTCGACCAGTTTCGCATTGCCGACCATCACTTCCTACCGCCGCCTGATGGAGCTGGAAGGCCCGCCGACCACGCAGACGTGGGGCGTGGCCAACAAATCCTGCGCCGTGCGCGCGGTGCTCGCCGACGCCGCGGCGACCCGGCTCGAATACCGGCTGCCCGCAGCGGATTCCAACATGTACTCGACGCTCGCAGTCTTCCTCGCCGGCGGTCTCCTCGGTCTGGACGAGAAAACCACGCCGCCGCCCGCGTTCGACGGGATGGCGTGGGCACTGGCTCCCGGCAGCGTCGCGCCGGTTCCCAAGAACCTGTACGACGCGATCGCGGCGCTCGAGGCCGACGACCAGCTCCGCAAGTACCTCGGGGACGAGTTCATCGACTACTGGATCGGCCTGCGCCGTTGGGAGTGGCTGTCGTTCCATACCGAGGCCGAACGCGACGACGCCCAGCTTTCGGTGTGGGAGTTCCAGCGCTACTTCGAGCTCGCCTGATGGCCGGCGAGGAACGCCTGCGCGCGCTGGCCGCCGCCGTTCCCGCGTCCTTCGGGATGTGGGAGGGCGGCGGCTGGTCCAAGGCGAGCAGCGGCGAGACGCTTCCCTTGCGCGATCCCTGGTCGGGCGAACACTTCACCACGGTGCCGGCCGCCGGGCTCGTCGACGTCGCGCGGATCGTGGGGGAGGCCCAGGCGGTTTTCGAGAGCGGCAGCTGGTCTCGCCTGGCGCCCGCGGCGCGCGGCCGGATCCTGCTGGCGTGGGCGGATCTCATCGAGCGGAACGCCGACGAACTGGCCGTCCTGGTCTCGCGCGAAATGGGCAAGCCGGTCCAGCAGGCCCGCGATTTCGAGGTCGTTTCGGCGGTGCGGAACCTGCGCTGGTACGGCCAGCTGGCAGACAAGCTGATGGACGATTCCCCGCGCGGTCTCCAGGACGCAGTGGCTCTGGTGACCCGCGAGCCGCTGGGCGTGGTCGCGGCCATCACTCCGTGGAACTTCCCGCTCAGCCTCGCGATGCTCAAACTGGCCCCAGCGCTCATGGCCGGAAACAGCGTGGTCCTCAAGCCCGCTTTGCAGACCTCGGCGTCGTCGCTGCGGCTGGCCGAGCTGAGCAGCCAGGCCGGGCTTCCGGACGGGGTGCTCCAGGTCGTGACCGGGCGCGGTTCGACGGTCGGTTCGGCGCTCGGCCGCCACTACGGCGTCGCCTGCGTGACGTTCACCGGCTCGACCGAGATCGGCCTGCAGCTGCTCGGCTATGCCGCGGAGTCCAACGGGAAAACGGTTTCGCTCGAACTCGGCGGCAAATCGCCGAACGTCATCTTCGCGGACGCGCCCGATCTCGAACGTGCCATCGACACCGCGGCCTGGGCATTCACCTTCAACACCGGGCAGATGTGCACCGCGGGGTCGAGGCTGTTCGTGGAACAGTCGGTGTACGACGAGGTGATCGAAGGGCTCTGCGCGCGTGTGTCCGCGCTCTCGATCGGCGATCCGCTGGACCCGGGCACCGACCTCGGGCCGTTGAGCAGCCGCACCCAGCGCGACACCGTTCTCGAGTACATCCAGTCGGGCCTGCGGGACGGCGCCACCTTGCGGACCGGATCGGAACACGCGCTGGACGAAGCGCGCTCTCTGGTCGCACCGGCGGTGTTCACCGGCACCAGCACGTCGATGCAGATCGCTCGCGAGGAGATTTTCGGGCCGGTCGTCTGCGTCCAGCCGTTTCGCGAGGAAAGCGAAGCGCTGCGGCTGGCCAACGACACGGTTTACGGGCTCGGCGCCTCGGTGTGGACCAGCGACGTGTCGCGCATCCACCGGATGGCCCGCGGGATCAACGCCGGGAACGTCTGGGTCAACTCCTACGAGGAAGGCGTGCCGTCCACCCCGTTCGCGGGCCGGAAGCTGTCCGGCAACGGCGCGGACAAGGGCACCTACGCCCTGGACAAGTACTGCCAGCTGAAGACCACCTGGATCGCCCTCGAGCCCGGGAGCTGAGACCGCCATGCCCGTACCCGTCACCGCCGCGGTGCTCAACGACGCGCCCGGCAAGCTTGAGCTGGAAACGCTCGTCCTGGACGATCCTGGCCCGGACGAGGTGCTGATCGACGTGCACTACGCCGGTCTGTGCCGTTCGGACCTGCACGAGATCGAAGGCACGTGGCCTGCCTCGTGCCCGACCCTGCTGGGGCACGAGGCGTCCGGCGTCGTCCGGCACGTGGGCGAGCGGGTTCGCGCGCTGCGGCCCGGCGACCACGTCGTGACGTGCTTGAGCATCTACTGCGGCAGCTGCCGGTTCTGCCTGTCCGGCCGGATGACCCTGTGCCCGCACCGGGGTTCGCTGGGGAGCCGGACCCGGCCGGTCCTGGTCAACGAACGGGGCCAGCCGGTGCACCCGACGGCGCGGCTCGGCGCGTTCGCCGAGGCGATGGTGGTGCACGAGCACTCCGTCGTGCGCATCCCGGAACGCATGCCGCTCGCCGCCGCCTCGGTGCTGGGTTGCGCCGTCGTGACCGGGTTGAGTTCGGTCTTCCGGAGCGCGCGGGTGGAACCGGGTTCGACGGTCGCCGTCGTCGGCTGCGGCGGGATCGGCATCGCGGCGATTCAGGGCGCCCGCCTCGCCGGTGCTCGCGAGATCATCGCCGTCGACGCGGTCGAGGCCCGGTTGACCGACGCGAAGCGGTTCGGTGCGACGCTCACTGTCCAAACTGGACGGGATGACCCGGTCGAAGCGGTCCAGGAGCTGACCCAGGGCGGGGTCGATTACTCGTTCGAGGCCGTCGGGCTCGCGGCCACGGTGGAGCAGGCCTTCGCCATGCTCGGCCCGGGCGGCACCGCGACCGTGGTCGGCCTGGTGCCGGACAGCCAGCCCGTCTCGATCCGCGCGTCGGAGCTGTTCCTGCGGGAAAAACGGCTCCAGGGCGCGCTGATGGGCTCCAACCAGTTCCCGGCCGACATCCCCGGTTACGTCCGCTACTACGAGCAGGGCCGGCTGAACCTCGACGACATGCTGTCGGCGACCGTCCCGCTCGACCGGATCAACGAGGGGTTCGAACTGATGAAGAACGCTGGCGGCACAAGGGTGCTCGTGAACATCGGGGGCGGCTCGTGAAGCCGCTGATCGCGATTACCGGGCGCCGGATCTCCGCGCGGACGCTCAACGGCGTCGACCGCCGTTGGTCCGCGTGCCAGGCGGACATGTTCTGGGCGGAATTTGGCATGAAGATCGCCGAGGCGGGCGGGATTCCCGTTCAGCTGCCCTACGAATCCGCCGGACCGGCGGTCATCGAACGCGTCGACGCCCTGGTGCTCACCGGCGGCCAGGACGTCGATCCCGAGAAGTGGGGAGGACCGCCCCCGGCGCACAGTCCGACCGACGGCGAAATCCTGGTCATCGACCGCCGCCGCGACGACTACGAGATTTCCCTGGCCCGCCACGCGATCGCGCGCGGAATTCCGGTACTCGGGATCTGCCGGGGCGCTCAGGTCCTCAACGTCGCCCTCGGCGGCACGCTGGTTCCGCATCTGGTCGACGGCGAGATCACGCACTACTCTCTCGCCGCCGTCCCGGATCGTCGACCGGACCGCGAACATCCGGTCGACTTCGCGGCCGGATCGTTGGCCGAGCGGCTCTACGGAACGCGGCGGCCGGTCAATTCCTGGCACCACCAGGCTGTCGACCGCCCCGGAGAAGGGCTGGTGATCTCGGGACGAGCGCCCGACGGAGCGGCCGAGACGATCGAACTGCCCGGCCGTCCGGTCCTTGGCGTGCAGTGGCATCCCGAGGCGTCCGAAGGACTTGAGCCGTGCTTCGCCTGGCTGATCGAACAGGCATCGACGATAGGGAGCCGAGAATGACCAGCCCGCCAGAGGTCGATGTCGTCATCGTCGGCGCCGGCATCACCGGAATCGCCGCGGCGGCGCAGCTTCAGCGCGCCTGCCCGGACAAGAGCTACGCCGTGCTGGAGATGCGCGATTCCGTGGGCGGCACCTGGGATCTGTTCCGCTACCCGGGCATCCGCTCCGACAGCGACATGTACACGCTCGGCTTCGGATTCAAGCCGTGGGTCGAGCCGGAGGCGATCGCGTCGGGCGCGTCGATCAAGAGCTATCTGGCCGAAACCGCCGACCAGTTCGGGATCACCGAGCGGATCCGGTTCGGGACCCGCCTGGAGTCCGCGTCCTGGAACAGCGCGGACAACACGTGGACGCTCGGGGTGCGCGACGCGTCCGGCGAGGACCGGGTGCGGTGCCGGTTCCTTTATCTCGCCACCGGTTATTACAGCTACCGCGGCGGGTTCAACCCCGCGCTTCCCGGTGAGGAGTCGTTCGAAGGCCGGATCGTGCACCCGCAGGAGTGGCCGGACGACCTCGACTGCCGGGACCGGAGCGTCGCGGTCATCGGCTCGGGTGCCACCGCCGTGACGCTCATTCCCAGCCTCGCGGACCAGGCGGCGAAAGTGACGATGGTCCAGCGGTCGCCCACGTACGTCTACATCGCGCCGGCTGTCGATCCCGAGGCCGAGCAGTTGCGCGAGGAGATCGGTGCGGAGAAGGCGTTTCACGAGATCCGCCTGCGCAACCTCCACAATCAGCAGGAGACGTACCGGCACGCGCGCGAGAATCCGGAGGAGTTCAAAAAGCTGATCTTCGACGCTATCGACGAGGTCGTCGGCCCCGACGTGCGCGAAGCCCATTTCACCCCGGACTACGAGCCCTGGGACCAGCGCGTGTGCGTCGTGCCGGGAGGCGATCTGTTCCGGGCGATCCGCGACGGAGCCGCGGAGGTGGTGACCGGCCACATCGAACGAGTCACCCCGGCCGGCTTGACCTTGCGGGACGGGACCGAGGTCGAAGCCGACCTCATCGTCAAGGCGACCGGGCTGAACGTCGTCATGGGCGGCGAGGCGACGTTCGAGATCGACGGGGAGGCCGTCGACCTCGGGCGCAGCTGGACCTACAAGGGATTGGCGTTCTCCGGCGTGCCGAACCTGGTCTACGGCTTCGGGTTCGTCAACTCGTCGTGGACCCTGCGGATCGAGATCGTCAACGAATTCTGGTGCCGCGTTCTCCAGCACATGGACAAGACCGGCGCCACGCGGGTCACTCCGGTGCCCGCTGACGACGCGATGCCGCGGCTTCCCTACACCCCGGGCGTCACCTCGGGATACATGCAGCGAGCCGCCGACCGGATGCCGGCGCAGGGGGACCGCGAGCCGTGGGTCAACCCGCAGAACTACGCCGAGACGGTCCGGCTCTTCGAAACGGTCGACGACGGGGTGCTCCGCTATGGCTGACTCTTCTCACGCGTGGTCGGCGATGACGCCCACCGCGTTCCTGGACCGGGCGGCCGCGGCGCACGGCTCGCGAACCGCTGTCATCGACGGCGAACAGCGGTGGAGCTACACGGAATTCCGCGACCGGTGCCGCCGGCTCGCCGGAGGGCTTCGCACGGTCGCGGCCGGGAGGCCGGTGGCGGTACTGGCCCCCAACACCCATGTCGCCCTCGAAGCGCACTACGGCGTCCCGTGGGCCGGAGTTCCGTTGGTAGCGCTCAACACCCGGCTCGGCACGCGGGAACTGACCTACATCCTGGAGCACTCGGATGCCGGAGTTCTCGTCTACGACCCGTCCTATGCCGAGATCGTCGGCGAGGTCTGTGCGGCGCTGAAAACTCCGCTCGTGGCCATCGACGCGGGCTCCGCGTACGAAGACCTGCTCGCGAGGGCTGAGCCGGTCCAGGAAGAAGTCGCCGACGAACGATCCCTGCTCGCGGTCAACTACACCTCCGGCACCACCGGACGCCCGAAAGGCGTGATGTACCACCATCGCGGGGCGTATCTCCAGGCGCTGGCGATGGCGAACCACTTCGCGCTGAGCCCGCGCACCGTCCACCTGTGGACCCTGCCGATGTTCCACTGCAACGGCTGGTGTTTCACCTGGGCGGTCACCGCGGCCGGCGGCACACACGTCTGCCTGCCCAAAGTCGAGCCCGCGGAGATCTGGCGGCTGATTCAGGAGGAAGGCGTCACGAGTCTCAACGGCGCACCAGCGGTTCTCGACCTGATCGCCCATTTCGCAGGAGCCTCGCCGCTGCCTCGGCAAGTTTCCGTGGGCACCGGCGGCGCACCCCCGGCACCAGCCGTGCTCCGCCGGATGACCCGGCTCGGGTTCGACGTCACGCACCTCTACGGGCTGACGGAAAGTTTCGGTCCCGCGCTCGTCTGCGAGCCCGTGCCGGAATGGCGAGACCTGGCCGAGGAAACCGTCGTGCGGCTCAAGGCGCGCCAAGGCGTCGGCAACCTCGTGTCCCTGCCGCCCCGGGTGGTCGACGGCCACGGCGGCGACGTGCCCGCCGACGGCGCGACGGTCGGGGAGATCGCGCTCCGCGGCAACAACGTCATGCTCGGCTATCTCCACGACGAGGCGGCCACCCGGGCGGCGATTCCGGACGGCTGGTTCCGCACCGGCGACCTCGCGGTGCGCCACCCCGACGGTTATCTCGAGATCCGCGACCGGAGCAAGGACGTCATCATCAGCGGCGGCGAGAACATCGCCAGCGTCGAGGTCGAGCACGTCCTGGCGGAGCATCCGGCGGTGCTCGAAGCCGCGGTCGTCGGAGCGGCGGACACCCGGTGGGGCGAAATCCCCGTTGCGTTCGTGCAACTCGCGCCGGGTGCCTCCGCCACCGCGGAAGAACTGGTAGACCACGTCAAGGCGCGGCTGGCGCGCTACAAAGCTCCTCGCCTCGTTGTCTTCGGGCCCCTGCCGAAGACGTCGACCGGCAAGACACAGAAGTTCCTCCTCCGCGCCCGTGCGGCCGAGGAACACTCGTAGCCAGCTGGGAACCTCCGGTCGCGCGGGCCGTCAGCAAGGCCCCGCGCGACCGGAGGCGGTCTATCGGGTGCGGTAGAGATTGAAAAGCGCGTACAGGGACTGGGCGCCGAAACCGGCTTCGACTCCGCGCTTCAGCAAACCTGTCGCGGCCTCGAACATGGGTGCCGAGTCCAGCCGCTCGGAGATGGCGTCGCGGAACGGCCCGACGCCTGCGTGGTACACGTCGATCGTCGCCTGGTCGGTGGAGAAGTCACCGGTTTCCAGCGTCTCGGCGAACTGGTCTTGCGCGGCGTGCAGGACCTCTTCCATCTGCCGGGCCAGAGCAATCATTTCGCTCACGGCGACCCCGCTCGCCGTGACGAAGCGCGCTGCCTCGATGAAAGCGAGGATGCTGGTCCCGTAGAACGCGCCGACCCCGGCGATGTCGAGCACGTTCGCTCCGTGCGCGGCGCCGGACACGTGCCGGGAGGCTCCTCCCAAGCTGCGCACCAGTTCCCGGTGCGACTCCCAGACCTCCGGCGGCCCGGCGACGAGCAGCTGGCACTCCGGGCCGCCGATCTGCTCGGGGAACGCCAGCACCGCGCCGTCGAGGTAATGCACTTTTTGTTTGTCCGCCCATCGCGACATCCGGGTGGCGTCGCCGGGAGCGCCGGTCGTCAAGTTGATCAAGGTGCGCCCGGCCGGCAGGTCCGCGTCTACAAGGACGCTCTCGAGAACTTCGTAAGTACTGAGGCAGGCGATCGTCGTCCGCGCCGAGCCGACCGCTTCGCGCGCAGTGCTCGCCGTTCGCGCTCCGAACCGCTCGAGGGACTGGGCCTTCTCAGCCGACCGGTTCCAGGCGGTCAAGCTGCGTCCTCCGGCGAGAACCGCGCGGCCGAGCGCGGCTCCCATGTTCCCGCAGCCCAGGAGCGCGACGTCGAATTCCGGTTGCTCGTCCATGAGTCTCCCAACATCGGTTCACCGGGAATGGCGGGGAAGCGGCGAGTGCGCGTCGAACAGGGACGGCCGCGCGGGCGTTGTTCGCCGGCGGGCGGGACGCCTGAGGCTTCCCTGGTTGTGACCTGTCGCACGGACTGTAGGCGTACTTGGTCATCCGATCAAGGCGTTTGATTAGATCAACTTCGCAGACCGCGGCGCGGCGGAGCCAGGGATATTTCCGGCATCGCGCGCGAGTCGGTCGGCTCCGGTCTCGCCGCGTTCATACAATTGACTTGGTCAAAAGCCCAGGACGGCGACGTCCAGGGGGGAACGAGGGAGATCCGATGGCGCACGTGCCGACGCAGGTCCGTTCGGAACAGTTCATCGAGGCGGCGGTCCGCATCATCGCCGAGCAGGGGGTGCCGCGCGCGACGACGCGGCGGATCGCGGAAGCGGCGAACGCCCCGCTGGCGTCGCTGCACTACTGCTTCCGGGACAAGGACGGGCTTTTTCTCGCCGTCTTCCAGCATCTCGCGGACGAGGCCGCCTCGGCGTTCGACTCGATGGAGCCGGCCGAGCTGGAGGTGACCGTCACGCGGCTCGTCGAATTCATGGGGCGCTGGGTCGTCGAGCACCCGGACTACGCGCTGGCGCAGCTCGATCTGTACCTGTGGATGGCCCGGCACCGGCCGGCGCTCGCGGCCGAATCGGCCGAGGTGTACCTCCGGTCGGTGGCGGACGTCCTGCAGCGCTCCGCCGGTCCGTCCGTGCCCGCCGATCGCATCAAAGCCCTCGCGTCGGTGCTGGCGGGCGTGGCCGACGGGCTGGTCGTCCAGCGGGCGGCGCTGCAGGGCCAGGCGCACGTCGACGCCTATGTCGCGGCGTTCCTCGCGGGCGTTCCGGGGCTGTGCGCCCGTGCGCGCGGGGAGGAATTCGCCTCGGACGCCTCATAGTCCGTTTCCTCCGCGGCGATTCGCGGTTCGGCTCTTGACACCTCATGGGACGCCGCTCACACTCTTGGTCACTCGACCAGATCAAATGACCAAGACGCTTGGTCGGGCGTCGGAGTGGAGAGAGCGATGACTGCCGAGACCAAGGCCGAACTGCGTTCCGTCGAGGTCGCGACGCCGCTTGCCGAGATCCTCGAGATCGTCGCGCGGGACGGCGGCGTGATCATCAAGAACTTCTTGTCGGCGGACCAGATCGCCCGGTTCAACGCCGAGGTCGACGGGCCGATGAACGCGCTGTCGCCCGGTTCCAAGCACGAGAACGAGATCGTCGCCGAATTCCACGGGAGCAACACGAAGCGGCTGACCAACCTGGTGACGCACAGCAAGACGTTCCGCGAGGAGGTCCTCGACAAGGACCTGATCCACTCGCTCTGCGACGCCCTTTTCCTCGAACAGTCCGGCACCTACTGGCTCACCACGGCGCAGCTGATCGAAATCGGCCCGGGCAACAAGGCGCAGATGCTGCACCGGGACCTGGAGAACTGGTACCCGTTCGTCGGCATGGGGCCGCGAGGCCCGGAGGCGTGCGTGAACTTCATGATCGCGTTCACCGACTTCACCGAGGAGAACGGCGCGACCCGGGTCATCCCGGGAAGCCACCTCTGGGAAGACTTCGAGGACCGCGGCCGCCCCGAGGACACCATCCCTGCGGTCATGAACGCGGGCGACGCGTTCTTCTACAGCGGCAAGACCGTGCACGGCGGCGGCGCGAACGTCACGACCGACGAGTACCGCCGCGGGCTGGCCTTCCCGTTCAACCTCGGGTTCCTCACCGGCGAGGAGGCGTACCCGTTCCTCGTCGACCTGGACATCGCGCGCACGCTTTCGCCGCGCGTGCAGCGGATTCTCGGTTTCCGGTCCCAGTACCCCATCGGTTCGCCCGGTCTCTGGCAGGTGGACTACGAGGAGCTGGGCGACTACCTCGGGCTCTGAGCCCGTCCGGCCGTTCGCACGACGGGCCCGGGCGCGCCGGAGAGCGGCGGATCGCTCTCCGGCGGGGCCGGCCCCCTTGTCCCGAGGGAAGATCCATGGCCATCGATTCGTCCAGGACTGCCTACGAACGCACGAAGCGGAGCGTCGGAGGCGGGGTCAGCTCGGGACTTCGCGCGGCGATGCGACCGGTCCCGTTGTTCGTCGAGAGCGCCCGCGGAGCGCATCTGTGGGACCTCGACGGCGACCGCTACGTCGATTACGTCATGGCTTGGGGCCCGCTGGTGCACGGCCACAGCCACCCCCGCGTCATCGACGCGGTCGCCCGGGCGATGACCTCGATGCAGGTCGTCGGCATGGGCCACCGTCTCGAGTACGAAGCCGCCGAAGCGGTCCTCAAATCGGTGCCGGGAGCCGAGCGTCTCTTGTGGACCAACACCGGGACGGAGGCGGTGCAGATCGCCTTGCGGCTCGCCCGGGCCGCAACCGGACGGCATCGCGTCGTGAAGTTCACGAAGGCCTACCACGGCTGGCACGACAGCGTTTACGCGAGCCTCGGCGCCGGAGACACCGGCGAAACCGCAGTTCCCGCCAGCCGCGGCCAAAGCCCAGACGCCTGTGCTGATCTGATCATCGCGCAGTTCAACGACATTTCCGGAATCGAAGCGCTTCTCGCCGAGGCGGAGGAACGCCGGATCGCCGCCGTGCTCGTCGATCCGATCATGAGCAACGCCGGCGTGCACGCCCCGGTGCCGGGTTTCCTCGAAACGTTGCGGCGTTTGTGCGACGCGCACGGCGTGGTGCTGATCTTCGACGAAGTCATCACCGGGTTCCGGATCGCCCGCGGGGGAGCCGCCGAACTGTTCGGCGTGCGCCCGGACCTTTCCACCTTCGGAAAAGCCATCGCCGGAGGATTCACCCAAAGCGCGGTCGCCGGCCGCTGCGACATCATCGACCTGGTGGAAGACGGCGTCACGCACGCGGGCACCTTCAACGGAAACCCAGTGGCACTGGCCGCGGTAACGGCGGCGATGGAATTGTCGGCGGAACCCGGCGTCTTCGATCGGCTCGACGCTTTGGGTGCGGCCTTCGAAAAGGTCATCGGCGACGTGCTGATCTCGGCAGACGTCCCGGGCTCGCTCCGGCGCGTCGGTTCGCTCCTGCAATTCGTCCCGCGCGGCGAGCAGACGAGCCTGCACGGCACCGGAGGCCTCTGGGCCGAAATCACCGGCGGAATGCTCGGCGCGGGCGCCGTTTTCATGCCGTCGGGAAAGATCTTTCTCAGCACCGCACACTCGATCGCCGACGTCGAGCAGACGGCGGCGGCTCTCGAACGAGTTCTCAGGCAGGTTCGCGCGGATCCGCGCTAATGCCTTCAACCGCCATTCCACGAGACTGACGATTGCGCTTGACACTCGGACCTATTGCCAAGAACGCCTGTTCTTCACTGTCGAATAGGGATGAACCGAATGACTCAAGACAATGATTCCGCTGTCGTTTCCGCGCTGCCGGTCACGGAGCGCCCCGCCCGGCGAACCGCGCTGATCGGCGTTTCCTGGCTGCTGTGCACCGTGACGATCGCGGTCGCCTTCATGCTCGCTCCGCTGCTGCCTGCCATGGAGTCCCAGTTCCGGATCGGAGTCTCGGCCGCGACGTGGGTCTTCACCGTCCTGGCGCTGGGCAGCGGCGCCGGGTTCGTGCTCATCCCGCGGATGCAGGACGTCGTCGAGGACCGCAAGATGCTGCTCGGGTCCGGGCTGTTGCTCTTCGCGGGCGCCCTCGTCGCGGCGATCGGCGACTCGTATCCGGCTCTGCTCGTCGGATCCGCGATGCTCGGCTTCGGCAGCGCGGCCCAGATGCTCCCGCTCGGCTTCTTGCGGCGCAACCTGACCGGCGCGTCCATCGCCACGGCGGTCAGCGTGTTGATCATGACCACCGGCACGGGCGTGGTCGCCGGAATGGTCGGCGGCGGTCTCGCCGTGAAATACCTGTCCCTGCAGTCGTTCTTCTACATCCTCGCCGCAGCCTTCGCGGTGACGACCGTCGCCTTGCTGATCGTGGTACCGCCGTCGCGGCCCGCCTCGTCCGCACGCATCGAAGTCCGCGGCACCGTATGGATGATCGCGTGGGTGAGCCTGGTGCTGCTCGCCGTCTCCGAAGTGAGTGTCTGGGGCATTGTCAGCCTGCTGGTACTCGTGGCCGGTGTGGTGCTCGGAGTGTTCTGGGCCCGCGCGGAACGCAACTCGAAGGCCGCGATCTTCGATCTCAGCCTGCTCAAAAAGCCTTTCGCGACAACGGCCTGCGTGTCGTCATTCCTCTTCGGTGCCGTCGACGCGGGTTTCGTCCTCCTCGTGACGTACTACACGCAGACCCCGAGCGAGGTCGGCTACGGCCTCGGTGCGGACGCGCTCTCCACCAGCCTTCTGATGCTCCCGTTCGCGTTGACGATGTTCATCAGCGGCAAGGCCGCCGAGCGAATGGTCCAGCAGGGGAGGCCCGCCGTCATCCTCGCGGGCGGGGCCGCAATCTGCATGGCCGGACTGCTGTGGCTGGCGGTCGCGCACGAATACACCTGGCAGTACCTAGTCGGCTCGGCGATCGTCGGCCTCGGAAGCCGTGCCGGTTACAGCGGATCGTTCGCTGTCCCGCAACTCGTCGTCAACGACGAACAGGCCGGAATGGCGGCTGGCTTGCCTGGCACGGTCATGATGATCGGCTCCGCGTTCGGCGCCGCGGTGATCACAGTCGTCCTGTCGCTTTCCTTCATCCCCGGCCTGCCCGGCGTCCCGGTGGCTTCCCTGTACACGGCCGGATACGTGGTCACGGCGCTGTTCCCGGTCGCGATCCTCGCCGCGGTCCTCCTGTCGACGCGACGTCATCCGGGAGCGTTCAAAGCGCTCATGACGCAGCATCCGTAGAAAGGACGGACGTGCCGACGAGGCTGGTGTCCCGGCGGGTTTGCCTAGCTGGCAACGTTTCGGGACGCTCAGCCGCTGCCCTCATCGAGGTTGGTCACCGCCGCATATCCGGCAGGGCACGGGACAATCATTCATCGCGCGAACCGCGCGGGTCCAGCTCGCGGGATGCGTTCGCTGCTGGGGCGTCGGCGTGGATATGCGGGCCTGGCATATGTGCGCGGCTGTCGTTGTGTGCGAGTATCGGCGCGGCTCCGTCTTTGGGCGTGTTCGGTGTGACGGTGGCGGGTTGCCCTCCGCTTGCTTTTTTGATTGCTGTGGAGTTGCTGAACCGGGCATTGCAGGGCCATCGACCTGCTCCGGTCGTCCTGCCGGCGGGTGTCGAGTCGGCCGGGCTAGCGAGTGAAACCGAGGCAGCCGTGGATCCAGCGTCGGAGGCTGGCGTGGTGGACGGCGAGTTGACGGCTGAGCGGAGGATGTGGCTGCACTACGAGCAGGAGGCCGCAAGGGGGCGGCGGCCGTCGGGTGCGGAGGTGGATCGGGTGGCGGGGACACACAACTACGGTCGGCGAGTCCTCCGGCGGTGGAAAGTCGGAGGCCGTCTCGACGGGGGAGCTGACGTGCTGGAGGTTGAGGGCGGTTTCAAGACATTTCCCAGGGCGCCAACGGCTTGTGGGCGGACACTTTCCCTTTCCTTGACGACCGCGGACCGCCATGAGGCCCCTAACAGGACGAGCGTCTCATACACCACCACCGCGGCTACTAACGGCGTCATGCACCGATGAGAGGGCGGCCATGCCCGACGGTAAACGCTGTAAGGTTGCGCGACGGCTCAGGTCCGGTCCCCGGGCATGGCGCTGGGGACGGACGACCTGGCCGAGTTCCTTGACCGCGAGCGGGGCGACGACGAGGACGGCGGTGGTGTCGGAGTGCGCGAGCCGCGCCGCCCGCTTCCGCCGTCCCCGGCCAGCGGCGCGGGTGCGCGGCCACTCCCGGAACTGATCGTCACAGCGAAACTGCCCAACCTTCCGACGTGGTAGGAGAGGGCAGGATCCGCAGAGGCAAGCGGCGCGCCGGGGGAGCCGGGTCAGCACGTTGGTCCGTCCGGCCCCTCGGCGGCTCAGCCGTTTGGGACGGTTGCGGCGCGGAATCACGGGGCACCAGGAACACCGGGTCGGTGACCGGCCGGCCGCTGGCCAGCCGGTTTGTGGGCACCCTGCACGTCGGACTTAAGACCAGTACTCCCCTGAGACGATGCGACCGCCTGGTCGCATCACCTCGAGAACGTCACGGCTTGACATTTCAGCTTCTGATATGTCTTTAGTGTCGATGCCTAGAGTCACGGCCCGCTGGGGTCATTGCGTCATTCCAGCGACGGCTCTCCCCGTTATGTCGGTATCCGGGTACGTTCGGACCCATGGCGGACCCGCACCTCACCCTGCCGGAACGATCCGCGCTGCTCGCACTGATGACCCTGATACGCGAAGCGTCGAATGCCGACCTCCGCGACGAACTGGGTTTCGAGATCAAGAAAGCGGAGCGGGAGCACCTGGTTGAATTGGGCTACATCAAGGCGTGGCAGACCGGTAGATACCGGGCCTGGGTGCATGAACTGACGGACGAGGGCTGGCGGCGCTGTGGCGACGAATTGGGCAGTCCCACTCCGAAGCGCGCGCAAAAGGCTACCCGCCTGCAATACGCCTTGACCCGCCGGTTCGCTGCTTTCATGGCACGTTCCGACCTGCGTGTCGCGGACATCTTCGTCCTAGGCGACGAGCTGGGTGCCCCGGACGGCGATATCACTGACCGAATCCGCGCCGCGTACACCGAATTGGCTGCCGCGCCCGGAGCGGGGGTCAGCTTGACCCGGCTGCGGCGTGCCTTCGCCGACGTGGCGCGTTCCGACCTGGACGCCGCCCTTCTCCGGCTGGCCCTGGAACCGAAAGTGCGGCTCAATCCCGAGTTCAACCAGAAAACGCTGACCCAGGCGGACCGAGCCGCCGGATTGCGCACCGGCGGAGAGGACGTACACCTGCTGTCGATTGAACAGTCATGAAGGATATCGAACGCGACGCACTGACGGAACTGGCCAAGACCAACTGGGCACCCACCAGAGAGAGCGTGTGGACCGAGCCGGAGGCGCACGTAGACGGTCTCAACGATCAGGCGTTGCGGACGGTCATGACTGGCTTCGCCGACGCCGAGGCCAGTGACGCAGAGAGCCCGATCGGCGTGGCCGTCACCGGACGGCCCGGCTCAGGCAAGACCCATCTCGCCGCTACCGTGCGGAAGCGGATCAGCGCGGCGGGCGGCTACTTTTTCGCCCTCGAACTGCGGCACGAAAGGTCTTTCTGGCAGAAGGTCGTGCTCGACGTGCTCGGCGGTCTTCTCCAGTCCGGCAGCGGCGGTGTGGAACAGGGCGTGATCCTGCGGCGGGAGCTGTCCCGGAAACTCGCTTTGCCCGATCCCGCGCATCGGCAGCTCATGGGACTGGACAAGCCGACCCGGTCCGGGCTCGACGAAATGGTAGAGGCGCTGGACCGGTTCGATCGGCGGCTCGCCTTCGAATGCGGGCACACCCTGCGAGCCTTGGTGTTGCTGGCCAGTGATTCGGTGACCATCAGGGAGATCGGCATCGCCTACCTGTCCTCGGAAAACGAATCGGTGGTCGGCGAACGAGCCGAGTGGGGCCTTCGCACCAGCCGTAAAACATCGCACGAAATGGTCAGCGATCTATTCAAGCTGATCGCGCTCACCGGGCCGAGTGTGATCGCACTGGACCAAATCGACACGCTGATCCAACAGTCAGAGCGAGGAACCGACAGTGCCGCATCGGAAACCGGGTTCGACCCGGTGACGGACCCGATAGGATTGCCCAGGAGGCGGCTGTTCGAGGATGTCGGCAGCGGGCTCATGGAACTGCGCGAAGCCACCCGCCGGTCACTGGTTCTGGTGGCCTGTATGGACGCAGTCTGGCAGGGCATCCGGGATTACGCGCCGGGCTCCGTCGCGCAGCGGTTCCGTCGTGCCGAGCAACTGGACACCATCCCGACGGCAGCGGTCGGGCAGGCGCTCATAGAAAAACGATTCGCGCTCAAATTCTGCAAGGTCCGCTTCACTCCGCCTTATCCGAGCTGGCCGGTACGGCCGGAGGCGTTCGCTGACGCGGTCCGGTTCACCGCGCGCGGCCTCATTCTCCGGGTCGACGCCCACATTCAGACGTGCCTGGAGGCGAATGAGGTCATCGAACTGACCAGTCTCGACGAGTCGAGCCGGCCCGACGTGTCCGCGCCGCGACCAGGGCCTGCGCTGTCGCCGGTCGAGCACGGCGCATTCGCCGAGATCGACCAGCGGTTGGCTGCCCTGGTGAACGATGCCGGCGTGAACGCGGAGATCGCCAAGGCGTTCGACCCGCACCAGGAGGATCGGTGCATACCGGACCTCCTGCGTCGTGGCTTGAACTGGTGGGTCGCCGAACAGGGCGAGGAACGCGTCCAGTATGAGGTGCCGGCGGAGACGATGGCCGCCGGCAATCCGGCCCTGCACGGCGAATTGCGGCGGATCGTGGACGAAGACACCGAGGACCAGATTTATTGGTCGTTCCGGGCGATCGCGTGGACGAACGGGAAAGCGGTGATCAACCGCATTGTCCGGGTCCTGAGTGCCACCGGCCTGGACCCGGCGGTGCCGAAACGCAAGGTCTATCTGCTGCGCACCGGCGATTGGTCGAAAGGCAGTGGTACCCGGCAGAAGGTCCGGGAATTCGAGGCCGCGGGCGGGGTGGTGGTCCGGCTGTCGAGGGAGGCGCTGGAGACCGGTCTCCGCACGTTCGCCGCATTGGAGCGATTGGCCGCGACCCTGCCGACGGCCCAGTTCAACGCATGGATGCTCAGCCGCCGTCCGGCCGGCCGCACCGCGTTGCTGCGCGAGGTGTTCGGCGATCCGCCGGACGACGCGGATCCACGACATCCTGAACCCGGACCCGCTCCAGGGCCGCGATCGTCCGACCTGCCCAGGCCGACAGCCGATCCGGGCACGACCAACCTATTCGCGGCCGCGCCAGCGACAGCGGACCAGCTGACGCTGCACGTGGGAGACCGGATGGATACCGGTGCGGCGGTGACGATTGCGTTGGAATCGTTGCGGAAACACCTGGCGATCTTCGCCGGATCCGGGTCGGGCAAGACGGTGTTGATCCGACGGCTCGTCGAGGAGTGTGCGCTGCGCGGCGTCTCCGCGATCGTGCTCGACCCCAACAACGACCTGGCCCGGCTCGCCGACTCATGGCCGCAGCCGCCGGATGCCTGGAGATCCGAGGACGTGGCCCGCGCCGACGACTACCTTCGCAACACCGACGTGGTGGTCTGGACGCCTCGCTGGGAAGCAGGCCGGCCGTTGACGTTCCGTCCGTTGCCCGACTTCGCCGCGGTCGCGGACAACCCGGACGAATTCCGCCAGGCCATCGAGACAGCCGTCGCCGCGCTCGCACCGCGTGCCCGTGCCGACGGTGCAACCGCGAAGGCCGAGCGATCGCGCGCCGTTCTCAACCAGGCGCTGCGGTACTTCGCGCACAGGACCGGCGGTGGGCTGGGCGATTTCCTGGATCTGCTCGGCGACCTGCCCGATGACGTCACGCCACTGGCCAAGGCAGACGAAATGGCGGCGGACATGGCGCAGACCCTGCGCGCTGCCATGATCAATGATCCGCTATTCGGAGGTGCCGGTGAGCCGGTGGACCCAGGTGTGCTGCTCACTCCGGCGGCCGGGAAACGTGCCCGGATCTCGGTGATCAGCCTGATCGGCCTGTCCGCCGAGGAACAACGGCAGAGTTTTATCCACCAGCTCCAGATGGCCCTGTTCGCCTGGATCAAGCGGCATCCCGCGGGTGACCGGCCGCTCGGTGGGCTGCTGATCATGGACGAGGCACAGACCATCGCCCCGTCCGGTGCGCTTACCGCGAGCACCTACAGCACTCTCGCGTTGGCCTCGCAGGCCCGCAAGTACGGTCTCGGCCTAGTGTTCGCCACGCAGGCGCCGCGCGGTATCCACAACCGGATTTCCGGCAACGCCGCCACGCAGTTCTTCGGCTTTCTCAACAGTCCGTCGCAGATCGCGGCTGCCAAGGAAATGGCAGCCGCGAAAGCCAGTTCGGTGCCGGACATTTCCCGGCTGGGCGCCGGCCAGTTCTATGCCGTCGCCGAGGGCTTGGCCTTCCAGAAGATCCGCACCCCCATCTGCCTGAGCCACCACCCGCCGAGCCCGCTGACCGTCGAAGAAGTCATCGCCCGCGCTCGGCGGAGCTGATGTCTGCGCAAGGAGTGGACCCGCAGTGGAGAAGGTGATCGAGAGTCTGGTCAAGGGCTTCCAAGCCGACCAGGACTTGACCGAATTGCCAGAGTTCGAGGCGTTCGAGGCGTTCGCCGCCTATTGCGTGCTCAGCTCGTACTACAACGATCCCTTCAACCCGGACGCGTACCGTACCGGCGGCGGCAACGATCTCGGTATCGACGCGTACGCAGTCCTGATCGACGGGGATCTGTATCGGGACCCGACGGAAGTGCGAGCGGCGATGAGCCGCAGGCGGCCGCAGGTGCAGGTTGTGATCATCCAGGCCAAGACCAGCGGCAAGTTCGAGACCAAGGTGATCTCGGATCTCGCGGAGAATCTTGGTCACCTGTGCGGCTCCGGCGAAATACCGTACGACATATCCGCCGATGTGGCCGGCCTGCGCGACTGCCTGGACGTCGTGTTCGAGAACTCGGCCCGGCTGGCTGGCCAACTGCCGCAACTGCACGTCCATTATGTGACCACTGGCGATCAGATCTCGGATATGGTCAACCGCAAGGCGCGATCGGCCGAGAAACATTTAGACAAGCTCAACCGATTCGATACGACCGACGTGCGCTGTGTGAACTGGCGGGAGCTGCGCACGTTGTACCAGCAGGCGACCAGCACTATCCGAGTCACCTTGCCGGTGCCGAAACAGTTCGCGGTACCGGCCGGTCCCGGCGTTGAACAGTCTTTTGTAGGACTGATCGCCGCGCCAGAGCTGGTCCGCACGATCTTGGAGGACGGCTCAGGAAAGCTGCGGGAGAACCTCTTCGAGAGCAACGTGCGCGCCTTCCAGGGCTACAACAAGGTCAACCGCGGTATTCGGGAAACCCTGCGGGATCCGGTCAAGCGGCAGCGGTTCGCAGTGATGAACAACGGAATCACCATCGTGACCCGGAAAATGGACCGGGTCGGTGACGACTTCGTGTTGGACGATTTCCAGATTGTGAATGGCTGCCAGAGCTGTCATGTGCTGTTCCACGAGCGAGATCAGCTCACCGATCAGGTTTTCGTCAGCGTTCACATCGTCCACTCGGTGGACGAGGACGTGATCCAGGGCATCGTAGCCGCAACCAACCAGCAGACCCCAGTCAGTGACGAGGACCTGGCCGCGCGCGAGGACTTCCACAAGGAACTGGAGGACTTCTTCATCCTCGGCTGGGACAAGCCGCAGCAGCTGTTCTATGAACGTCGTGCGAAACAGTACAGCGAACGCAAGGACGTCGAGAAGACCCGGGTCATCAGCCGTGCCCAGCTCAGTCGCGCGTACCTGGCGATGTTCCTGACCGAACCGTCCCGCGTGGGTCACTACCAGGAGCTGATCAAGGCGCGCGGCACTGAATTGTTCGTCAGCGGCCAGCCGCCGATCCTGTACTACACCGCCGCGGCAACCTGGTACCGATTGGAATGGATGATCCGGAATCAGCGGATCAATCGCGGCTACCGGCCCGCCCAATACCATCTTATGGCGATGATCCGGCAGAAACTGGTCGGTTCAGCGAACCTGCCGTCCAATAGAAGGGCGGCGCAGAGAGAGTGCGACCGGATCCTGAAGATAGTCTGGAATGCGGAGGCAGCGGAAAAGCTGATCGTCCGCGAGTTGCTGCCGGCGATCCAGCGAGCGATCGACTCCGAACGGGCCGTCGGGGTGCCGCTGGGGGAGGCAGTACGCAACGAACGGTTCGCCGATCTGATCCGCAGGGAGCTGACCGACAGCACCAGTCCCTAAAGGGCGCGGTGCGGCCAGCTTGTGGTGTCGGTGCGACTTTGGCTCCCGGTGGCTGGCTCGCCGCGATCGGCCTGCTTGGCATGGTGGTGAGCGCGCGCGGAACTGCACCCACGAGTGCCTGATCCGAGGTTGATCGAGTCGGCATGATCGGAGTGGCAAGGTGTCCTCGGGTGCCGCCCCGGGCCCCCGGCCCGGGGCGTGATGCCGTGCTCGGCGAGTCGGTGCTGAATGGTACTGGGACGTTCGGTGACCTGGGGTCGTGGACTTGCCATTCTGGCAGAGGTCAGCGGCTTCGTCGACCTGGCGGCGGGTGACAGGCAGCCCGGTTCGGAGCACAGGATGCCGTGGCGGTGGAGCATCCGGCTGACGGGTTTGCGGTCGATGCCGAGTTGGTTGACGGTGGCACCGGCCGGGCAGCTGGCGACGACCTGCTTTGCCTGGTTGTGACCGGGTAATGTCCGCTGTCAGCTGTCCCGAGTCAGCTGGAATCGGGCAGGATAGGAACATGAGCGGCGCGGTTTTGTATGACGGTTGGTGCGGCGAGCCGATTGCGTGGGCTCGAATCGGTGATCCCGTTATCGGGCAAGAGTGGACCGAGCACGGCTCGGTGGCCGTGACTGGTCGGCTGTCCCCGGCTGAGGCGCTTCGCAAGTACGGTCCCATCACTGAGATAGTGGTTGGCCGCAACGGCGGCTTTCAGTCCGTCACCTACGGCGCGACCAAATTCGTCTCCCGGTTCGTGGATCCGCGAGGCACGGGTCTGTACAAGGACACCGTTGTTGTCGTGCACGACCCTGCCCGGGACAATTACGAATGCCCGATCTGCCAGGCTGCGCCTGGCGAGCAGTGTGTGAACAAGAAGAAGCAGCCGTGCGGAACGCACAGCAAGCGCGCTCAGGGGCGCTCGCGATGGGAGATCGAGCAGGCTGATGCTGCGGCCCGAAAAGCGCGGGAGGAAGCGGAGGCTGCTGAACTGCAGCAGCGCGAGATGGCCACGCCGCCGGCTCTCGGCGTGGTGCTAGAAGTCAAGCGCTGGATGCTTGCTGATCGCACAGCGTCCGATGCTGCCGACCGATACACCGTCGAGCGCACCTACGCCAACCGGACGGTTCAGGCCACTACGGATAGCGGAGAACGAGTGTTCCTGGCCCGCAACGAATACACCGGCGGATGGCACCTCATCTGCGGCCAGCCGACGGCTATGCGCCTGCCATGCCGGGGCGGCGGTGCTGGCGTGCAGTGCAGGGTGCGGCACAAGGCGGGGTTGCACCTGCGTGAGGATTCGCCGTGGACCTGACGCGGCGTCAGGAGAGACGGTCGTCGGCTGGCAGATGCATTGTTCACGCAAGTAAGGCACTTCCGAGTCAGTGAATACCATGCTCGCATCATTGAAGTTCGACCGAGGTTGAAGTCAAGCCGGCATCGAGATCATCCGTTCCGATGCCGCCGCAGCGGCACCGAGTTCCGGTCCGCTTGACGTGTCTCGTCCGCGACTGCGGTCGTTCCAAGGGAGGCGACGTGGACCGGCCACGCGTGCCGTCGGTGCCGTGTCCGCCGGGTTTTCGCCGCGGTCGTCGCACCTGAGGCGACGGACACGCTCACCGGACTGGCCAGACCCCGAACAGTTGTGGACGGGCGAGGTTGGTCGAGGCGCGCGGCTAGCCCCGAACGACGGCGGTCAACTGTTCCCGAGAGCGAGCTGGCCCGAGTTGTAGTCGTCGACCAGAGCCTGCACCGTTTCGCGGGCGCAGGCTTTGTTGGTGCCGAGGAATCCGGTCGGGCCGCGTTTGATCCAGCCGGCGACGTAGGTCGCGGGCAGCGGTTCGCCGCTCGACGCTAGCCGAGTTCCTCGCGCGGTCGGTCTGGGCGGTCCTCGACGGCAACCTCCGGGTCCTCGGCGTCGAGATCGATCCCGAGCGTCCGGTGGCGGACCTGCTCGGCGGCTGAGGCCGACCGGAGATGTCGGCGGAGAACGCAGAGGGTCGATCGCAGCTCGCGCACTGTGTTCGGAGGGTCGCCGTGGCGGCGGATGTCGCGGTGGCTTCCATGAAGGACCGCTCCGGCAGGAGCGGTGAGGTTGTCGATCCAGCCGTGCTCGCGCATGTTGGCTCAGGTGGTCCGCGCAGAGCGGTCCGACGAGTCAACCGTTCTGGTTGCCCGCGGCTTCGGTCCGGGCTGCGTTCACGAATCGGGCGGCGAGTCGTTCGCTGAGTTCCTCGACCTCGGCTTCGTCCGGATCCTTTTCCGCATTCTGGCGCTGCGCCCATGCACGTGAGGCGCCGGTCAACGGCCGACACGAGGCTCACGCCGCCAACGGCGGCGATTCCAGGTCAGTCCATTCGTGGTAGTGATTGCGCGCCTCGCGGACGGCGTAGGCGGCGGCCAGCACGGCGATGATCCAGCCGGCGACGCCGACTGGCAGGGCGTAGTTGCCGTCCGGTGCCGTCAAGTAGCCGAGGACGAAGTTCCCGGCCAGGTAGAACAAGCCCATCCACGGCTGGGAGCCGTGCCTCATGACGCCGAGGCAGGTCGCTGAGCCGAGCAGGCCGCCGGCGAGGAGCAGGACGAAGCTGAGAACCTCTTGGCCGGCCTGATCGGCCACGAAACCGAGGAGCACGAGGCCGACCGCCGCGAGGGAAGTCGGACGCAGCAGCGCCCGCAGCGCGGACCGGCGCGTCGACCAGTTCGCGAACAGCAGCACCAGCAACGCGAAACTCACCGTTCCCGGGCCGACGAGCACCGTGAACCCGCCTTTCAGCAGTTCGTCCGAGGTCGGACGGTCGTCGGCGGAGAACAGCCGGGGGACGATGGCTCCGGCGAAGAGCGACGCGTCGACCGCCGTGCCGACGAGCCACATCCGGGTCGTCTTCACCGGACCCGGAAGTTCGGGCACCGCCACGACCGCGATCCCGGCCCGATGCAACTGGTCGAGTTCGTAGCGCTCCCGGAACCGCCACGAGTAGTACCCGGCCGCGCCGATCACCAGGAGACCGACGAGCAGCAGCAGGACGGGCCGCGGGAAATCGGCCGCCCACCGCAGATTCGCCCGTGCGTCGGGCTTGTTTCCGTTGACCGACACCAGTGCGGTGCCTGTCGCCCAGCCGAAGGCCGTTCCGCCGAGTGCCCACGCGGCGAGGGTGAACGGGAACGACGGCGACGTCGCCGCCCGGCCCTGCCGAATCGAGCGCTCGACGCAGTGCCGGGAAACCGTCCGCCGCCCGGCCCGGAGCGCCGGCACGGCGACGACCGCGATCGACACCGCGACGTACACCGGCGTCCACGAGACGACGCCGTCCCGGAGGAAGCTCTCGCCGACGATCGCGTTGCCCGCTCCCAGGCAGGCGAGCAACGCGACCACGCCCGGAGTCCAGCCGATCCGGCGTCCCGCCCGCGTCCTGTTCATGTGCTCCCCGCCCTGAGATCCGGAGGCAGCATAGGGCAAGCCGGACGTTGGGACGAGAGGTTCGGCTGCCGGTCACACAGGGGAGGAAGCGGTCCGGGTTCCGGGACAGGAAGGGTTTCGGGGCGTGCCGTCGGCCTTGATCAGGGCAGTTGCCGATCGGCAGCGGAGCGTTTCGGCGCCGCGGCCGAATGAACCAACGGTTTCGACGGGCGCAGCAGGGATCGAATCTGCAACCGCGTCGCCGCTTTTCCCTGCAATGCCTGCGAACTACGAGCTGGCAATGCGCCCTTCGGCGATCAGATCCTTTGCACGCCGGAACTCGTCGACGGCTTCGGCGACGCGGAAATGCCCGTCTGCTCGACTGCGACGAAGACCTGCTCGCGGACACCGTCTGGCAGGCGACGCGCAACCTGTGGACCGGCCGGCGCACAGGTGCATTTCGGTGCTCGCACAATCCAATCGCCGAGTCCGTGGCGGCGCCGGAACGGGCATCGTGGGCGCGGCCGGTCTGGAGTGCGGCGGTGCTGGGCGTGAATGCGGTGGGCTCAGGATGCCGTGCGCTGAACGCGGACCTGTGGATACGGCGTGGGGCTGGTCAGCAGCGGTTCGGGTCGTCCCTGGGTTACGTGGTCCGCGAATGCGGCGAGGTAGGCGTTGGCGATGGTGAGCGCTTCGGCGCCCTCGATGGGACCGAGCGGGATCTGGGACCGGATCGGCGCAGCGAGGTAGTAGGTGCCGTAGTCGCTGAAGTTGAAGTGCTGGGCGCCGGCGATTTGGTAGCACCAGGCGCTTCCGGCGCTGGCGGTCAGCAGCGTCCGCGCGGTGTCCTTGCTGGCCTGCTCGCCGGCGTCGGCTGGCTCGCAGGCGCCGGTGATGCAGGAGTTCTCGCCACCGATGAGCATCATCGGCTTGGCGAGACCTCTGTGTGCGACCGTGCCGTACTGGGTGCCGTCGAGATCGGCCGCACCGGCGCAGTGCGGGTCGGCGCGGCACGCTTCCAATGCTGCGGCGCCGCCGAAGGAATGACCGTTATAGACGATCGTGTCAGCGTTGATGTGCCCAGCGAAACGGCCGCTGGTGTTCAGCGTCGCCGCCTGTGCGGCGGCGAATCGGGCGTCCTCCGCCCAGACTGCGACCAGCCGGTCGTCGACGGCCTGGGCTTCGCCCGCGTGCTGGTTCGCGGCGTCGGTCGCCGGGGGCTTGCCTGCTTCTGTCGCGGACACCGTCTGTCCGTTGAGGACGGTGAGGTTCGCGCTGTAGGTGGGAGTGACGCCCGCGACCAGGTAGCCGTGACTAGCGAGGTTTTCCGCGAGCGTGGTGTATTGCGGCGCGGCGAGGCCCATGCCCGGTTCCAGCACGACGACGGGGAACCTGCCCGGCGAAATCGGGACGTCGGCGAACGAGTGGCCGGCGATGTCGGCGAAGCCGGTTTCGCCGAGACTGGCCAGGCCACTCACGTGCAGTCCTGCCCACAGGCCCGGTGCGTAGGGCGCGTGCCGCGCGCCGGGTCCCGGCAAGCCCGGGTACCACAGCCAGACCGACAGCTCCCGCGGCTTGCCCGGTCGCGGGGCGAACGGGTCGGTGCGGGTGTGATCGGTCCATGCGAGAATGCTCCGGCCGACCTGGTAAGGACCGGTCGGAGCAGGCAGCGTGACCGGCTGCGCCGCCCGGATCCCGGCGTAGCCGACGTAACCGCCGATCACGACCACGAGGCCGAGTGCGATCCAAGCAACCCGCCGCGGCCATCGGCGTTTCCGCTTGCCTTCGGTGCCTTCGCCCATGCCTTCGATAGTACGCGACACGTAGCATCGAGTCGCGTACTATCGAAGGCATGCACAGCAACGACGCGCAGATGCTGGTCCTCACCGCGCTCGCGGCTGGTCCGCTGCACGGGTACGCCGTCAACGGCGCGATCGAGAAGTTGACCGGGTCTCGCCTCGGTCCGGGCAGTCTTTACGGCGCGCTATCCCGTCTGGAGGCGCGGCACCTGATCGAACCCGTGGATCGCTCCGGCGCCCGGGACCGGCAGCGCACAGTCCGGATTACGGCGGCCGGGCGGGAGGCCTTGCGCGCGGAACTCGAACAGATGGCCCGGGTCGCGCGGACCGGACTGCGTGCGCTGGGGAGCTCGCCGACATGAACGTGCCCGCGCTGCTGCTGCGGCTCTACCCGCCCGGGATCCGCGACCGGTGGGGGAGCGAGATCGTGCACGAGGTGCGGCTGGCCGGGCCTCGCTCCTGGTTCGACACCGCTGCTGGGGCCGCGAAATTGTGGCTGCACCCCAGCGACTGGCCGGAAACCGCGCGTGGGCAGACCAGCCGTGTCCTGGCCACCGCGTTCGCCGCGATCACCATCGCGGCCACGCTGCTGGTGCGCGCGGCCGGTCCCGCCTCGCTCACCGCGAACCTCGGTCGTCCCGTCACTAGTGCGTGGTTCGCGCTGGTCCTTGCCGGGGTGGCGCTGGCCGCACCGTTGCCGCCGCCGCAGTGGGCCGCGCTCGGGCGCCTGGCGGTTGCGGGCGCTCGCACTCTCCTCGCGTCCGTGCTCGCGTTCGGCTTCCTGTTCGTGCTCGCGCACAGCGGAGTGATCGTCCACCCGGCTGGCATGGTCGACGCCCTGCTGGTTGGCTACTACTGGGCCACCCTCGGCTTCATCGCGATTCGCTTATGCCTGCTCACGGCTCGTGTCGGTCGGATCGCGATACTGCCGAGCACCCGGCGGCTGCGCGTCGCGTTGCTGTTTCTCGGCGCGGGGCTGGCTCTCGCGGCCGTGCAAACGCTCCTGGCGGGCACGCTCGTGCTGTCGTGCGGGTTGGCCGCTCTCACCGCGGCCGTGTTCGCCGCCAGCCTCGACCTGCGCCGTATCGCACAGTGACCCGGAGCTGTGATCGCCAGTCAGGCAAACCGAACTAGCGCCGGACCGCGCCTCCCCGCCGTGTCATATACGACATCGCTCGTGAGCTCACGCTGTTGAGCGTGAGGCTCTGCAAGCCGGACGTTCGAGACGATGACGTTGGCCATGAGAACCGAAGCGCGGACAGGGCCGCGACTTCCGCACCGAGTAGCGCGCCGAGGTTATAGCAGAGCCTGGTGCGCGAAAGTCTGGTCTGCCAGGCTCAGGCGGGCTCGTTGGTGCCCCTTTCTGACAGCGTGCCCGCGTCGCCGTGCTCGGTCGGGGGCTGTGCGAGGCGGGATGACTGTGCTGTTTCGGTGGCGGCCCAGGTGGCGAGCAGGTTGAGGCTGTCGGCCGAGGGGCTGGCGGGTTCGGCGGTGTAGGCGGTGAGGACGAGTCCTGGTGCGGCGACGAGTTCCATGGAGTCGTAGGCGAGTTCGAGGTATCCGACGACGGGGTGGTTGAAGGTTTTGACGCCGCCTCGGTGGGAGCGCACGTCGTGGGCTCCCCAGCGGGTGCGGAACGCCTCGCTGCGGGTGGCGAGTTCGCCGATCAGTTCGGTGAGGGCGGGGTCGTGCGGGGTGCGGCCGGCCTCGGTGCGCAGCAGGGCGACGGCGACGGACAGGGCGCCGTCGTGGTCGGGGTAGTAGTCGGCGGCGCGGGGATCGAGGAAGTCGAACCGGGCGATGTTGCCGCGGTGGGCGGGCTCGTCCAGGACTGGGGAGTACAGGGCTCGGCCCAGGGCGTTGGCGGCCGCGATGTCGAGCCGGCCGGTGCGCACGAAGGCGGCGGTGCCGACCATCGAGTCCAGGATCCGCTGCAAGCTGGCCGGAATTTTCGGCGCGGTCCGCCGTGGCGGTGTGCGGACCGGTTTGGCGGCTCGGGCGAGGTTGAACAAGTGCTGGCGTTCGACGTCGCTCAGTCGCAGGGCGCGGGCGACGGCGTCGAGCACGTCCTCGGACACACCGGCGATGTGGCCTTTCTCCAGCCGCGTGTACCACTCCGGGCTGACGCCGGCCAGGACGGCGACCTCCTCGCGGCGCAGCCCGGGCACGCGGCGCCGCCCGCCCCCGGGCAGTCCGACCTGGTCCGGAGTCAGCTTCGCGCGCCGGGTCAGCAGGAAGTCCCGGATCTCTTCGCGGTTGTCCACGCCGACCACGGTACGTCGCGGGAGCCGCCGCGAGGGGGGTTGAGGTTGTACCCCCGTAACGCGACCTGTCTTGCCTGAGCGAACTGCGGTGCGCTCGTTGGCGTGAACGACTCGTCCAGGTCACCGTCCGTCGGCGCACCGCCCGCTGCCGTGCTGGAGCCGCCGGCGAGCCGCGACCGGCAGGCCGGGGCGGCGCTGGCCGCGGCTGTGTTCGGGTTCTTCGTGGTGACCTTGGACGCGGTGGTGGTGAACGTGACGTTGCCGGCGATCCGTGCTGACCTGGGCGGCGGCGTGGCGGGGCTGCAGTGGGTGGTCGACGGATACACGCTGATCTTCGCCGCGCTGCTGCTGACCGCCGGATCCTTGTCGGACCGCCTGGTGGCCCGACGGGCGTTCAGTTTGGGTCTGGCGGCGTTCGTGCTGGCCTCGGTCGCCGGCGGGTTCGCGCCGGGGCTTGGGGCGCTGGTCGCTGCCCGGTTCGTGCAAGACGCGGCCGCTCCGGCGGTCATGCCGGCGTCGATGGCGCTGCTGCGCGAGGCCTGCCCCGAGGCCCGGGCTCGCGGCCGGGCCGTGGCGGTGTGGGCGATGGGCGGCGCGGTCGCCTCGTCCTGCGGGCCGGTGCTGGGCGGGGCGCTGGCCCTTGCCTTCGGGGTGATCGAGGCGGGAGCCCGCGGCTTCGACGACCCGGTCGTGGTGGCGGCGCTGGCGGCGGCCGTCCTGGCCTTGGCCGGGTTCGTGCTCGCGCAGCGGCGCGCGGCGCATCCGATGGTGCCGCCGGGCCTGTTTCGCTCTCGAACCGTGGTGATCACCGTGGTCAGCGGGTTCGCGTTCATGGTCGGGTACTACGGGCTGCCGTTCGTGGTGAGCCTGTTCCTGCAGCAGGAGCGGGGCCTGACCGCGCTGAGCACGGGGACCGTGTTCCTGCCGATGATGCTGGTCGGGCTGGTCCTGACGCCGTTCTCCGCGCGGCTTGCCGAGCGGTTCGGCCGCAAGACGCTGATCGTGGCGGGGCTGGTGCTCATGACAGCCGGGCTCGCCGCTGTCGCCGTGCTGCCCGCTTCCGCGTCGCTGTGGGCGTTCGCCGCGCTGATGGTCCTGGTCGGGCTCGGCGGACCGACCGTGTCCCCGCCGGCGACCGCGGTGCTGCTTGATGCTGTTCCGCAAGACCAAGCCGGGGGCGCTTCCGGGGTGTTCAACACCAGTCGCCAGATCGGGGGGTGCGCTGGCGGTCGCCGTGTTCGGCGGGTTCCTGGCCCAGCCGGGAGCGTTCGTGCACGGCGCGCACACGAGCCTGTGGATCGCCGCTGGCGTTCTGGCCCTGGCCGCGCTTCTCGCCCTTTTCCTGCCCACCGCGAAGGAGTCCTCATGAACAACGCGACACCGGCATGGCGCGGCAGCGAACTGTCCCGGCTCGGCGACGCCGAGCACCCCGCCGGCGCCATCCGGATCCCGGGCCGCCAGGTCGAGGTCGTCATGGCTGCCGCCGACCCGGGCGTGCGCGAGCAGGCCGACGCCGCCTACCGGACCAAGTACGCCCGCTACGGCACCACCTACCTGCAGCCGATGCTCGCCGACCGGGCCGTGGCCGCCACCCTGCGTCTCGCCCCGCGCGCTGACCATCCATCCGACCGAAAGGAACTCCGCTCATGACCGACAGTCAGAACGACAAGAGCACCGGCTGGACCGGCGCACAGAACGCCTTCGGAGACTTCGCACCCGGAATGGTGCACTACACCGACAAAGTCCTCTTCGACGAAGTATGGGAGCGGGACGGACTGTCCAAACGCGACCGCAGCCTGATCACGATCTCCGCGCTGACCGCGCTCGGGAAACTGGACCAACTGCAGTTCCACCTCGCCTTCGCCCGGCGCAACGGCGTCACCGACGACGAGCTGAAGGAAGCTCTCCTGCACCTCGCGTTCTACTCCGGGTGGCCGAACGGCATGGGAGCGACCACAGTGCTGAAGAACATCGTCGAGAACGACGCCTGAGCGCACGACCGCCCAGACCGCGGAGAACCGCCGACACGAACAAGGAAAAGCCATGACCTCGAACGACTTCGACCAGATCTTCCCGCTCGGCGAGAAGAACGACGCCTACGCGCAGTACTTCACCGGCCAGAGCTACAACGCGTCCCTCGTCTCGGGAAGCGTCCCCGTCAACAACATCTCCTTCGAACCCGGTTGCCGCAACAACTGGCACATCCACCACGGCACCGGAGGCGGCGGCGACCAGATCCTGCTGTGCACGGCAGGCAGCGGCTGGTATCAAGCCGAGGGCGAAGACCCCGTCAGCATGGAGCCCGGCGCCGCGGTCCGCGTCCCGGCCGGCACCAAGCACTGGCACGGCGCGAAGGCCGACTCCTGGTTCTCCCACATCGCCTTCATCACCCCGGGCGAGGGCGTCAGCAACGAATGGCTCGAGCCGGTCACCGACGAGGAATACCGCAAGCTGCGCAAGAACGGAGACAACGCATGACCATCCTGCGCGAAACCTACCCTCTGGCAGGCGGCGTCGAGATCCCCAAGCTCGGCCTGGGCACCTGGTTCATCGACGACGACAAAGCGGCCGACGCGGTGCGCGCCGCGATCGGGATCGGGTACCGCAACATCGACACCGCGCAGGCCTACGGCAACGAACGCGGCGTCGGCGAGGGCATCCGCACCTCCGGCGTGTCTCGCGATGAGCTGTTCGTGTCCACGAAACTGGCGGCGGAAATCAAGGACTACGACAGCGCGGTCGCCGCGATCGACGGATCCCTGGAGAAGCTCGGGCTCGATCAGGTGGATCTGATGCTGATCCACAGCCCGCAACCCTGGGGCGACTTCCGCGGCGGCGACTACGCCGAAGGCAACCGCGAAGCCTGGCGCGCCCTGGAAGAGGCCCACCAAGCCGACAAGATCCGCTCGATCGGGGTGTCGAACTTCTTGCAGGAAGACCTCGAGAACATCCTGTCGACGGCGACTGTCTTCCCGCACGTGAACCAGTTGCTCGTGCACGCCGGCAACACTCCCTCGGACCTCCTGGCCTACTGCCAGAGCAAGCAGATTCTCGTCGAGGCGTACTCGCCCATCGCGCACGGCGCGATCCTGAAAAACGCCGAAATCCAGGCGACGGCGGAGAAATACGGCGTGTCCGTGCCGCAGCTGTGCATCCGCTACACGTTACAGCTGGGCACCGTGTCGCTGCCGAAGACCGCCAACCCCGAGCACATGCGCTCCAACGCCGAGGTCGACTTCGAAATCTCGAGGGAAGACATGGAAGCGCTGAGGAGTCTGCGCGACGTCGACTACGGCGAGCACAGCGTCTTTCCCGTCTACAGCGGCAAATAAGGAACACCTCGCACCTGACAACGTCCGCGGGGAATCCTCGGGGCGTCGCCAGGCGTGCTCCTACGCCCCGCCGGAACCTCAGTTTGGACCCCTGTGACAACTAACTTGACCAACTGGTGACAACTACGGCGTACAACTCATCCGGCCAACACCGGCCTAACGCGCCGCCTGGTCATCGCGCCCGTGCCGACCGGCACGGGCGCACTGCGGCCTGACGCGGCCGAGTTGACTGACGTTCCGGCGGGCAGGTGCTGCGCCGGGTTGTTGTCTGGTTCAGTTCTGGTTGCCGATTTGGTCGAGCATGCTTTTCATCTCGGCGGTGAAGTACGAGCTTTGGATCGTTCCGTTGCTCACCGTCGCGCTCAGGACGCCGTCCACGGTGCCGAGGGTCGTGTTCGGGTCGATGTGGATCAGCCACGGGCCGCCGAGCGCCTTGCCGCCGCCCACCGGCGCGCAGGGCATCTGGATGCGGCCGTCGGGCAGTGCGCTGGTGGTGCCCGCGCAGGTGGAGGTGAATCCCTGCAACGAGTAGCCGAGGGAATTGACGAAGATGTCGTGCGGCCAGTTCCAGGCCAGGCCGTCGCCGCCGACCGCGTCGACCAGTCGTTGGTTGTCCTGGTTGTTCCAGGTGCTCACCATCGCCGTGTCGTAGTTCAGGTTGCCGTTGTCGACCCACGCGTTGAAGGCGATGTACTGCTTGGCCGCGAAACTGCCGTAAGGCTGGCTGCCCTGGAAGGTGTCCGGTACGAAAATCCAGTTCCGCATCCAGTTGTGGCCGGGGCGACTGTAGACGCAGCTAGCACTGGTGATCACCAGGATGCGGGACGGGCTGTTCAGTGCGTTGCCGTCGCAGGTGCGGCCGGTGTTGTCCCACGGGTCGACGTAGAAGATCTTGCCCAGCCGGGACGGCACGGCGTTCGGAGTCAGGTTCGCGAAGCCGCGGAGCGCCGGTGTCGCGCTGTGTGTGCTGCCGGGTTTCCCTTTGGCTGTCGGCGTTCCGCGTTCGCCGGGGTGGATCGCGGCCGGTCGGGCATCGCGCATGCGTTCGGGAGTCCAGTAGTCTCGCACGGCAGCGGCCGCGGACTGCTCGCCGGTGGCCGCCGCGGCCGACGTCGTGAGTGTCTCGGCGGACGCAGCCGCGATGCCGGTCATTGCCAGTACCGCGATCGCTGCGGCTGCCGAAGCGGTTCCCCATTTTTTCACGGACGAGTCCTTCCCCCAGACAGCGCGCGACTCACCGCGCGCTGTGACCGTCGCAAGTCACCGATCGTCGGTGCCTGCCGTCACATCGGCGTCACTCCGGCACGGTGACGCGAACGTGACGGTGCGGGCGGAGCCTGGACGCTGTCGGCCGCGGAGGTGCTTCGCTTCCAGTGGCAGACGGCTTCCATCACATTGAGGGGGAAACATGAAACGTGCCGTTGTCCAAACAGCCATGGCGCTCGGCCTGACCCTGGTTCCGGCGGTTCCGGCCGGCGCGCAGGCAGCGACGTCGTCGATGCCGGTTTTCTGTTCGGCAGAGAGCTGCTACGGCAAAAACCCGATCAGCAGGGGATGCGATCAGGACGCGGTGACCGAGTACACCGCGGGAAATGCACAGGAATGGGTCGAGCTGCGGTTCAGCGGTGCCTGCCTCGCCGCGTGGATCAGACTCCACGGGCAGCCCGGAACCAGCGGTTACGTCCGGAACACCCAGACCAGGCAGATAGGACAGGAGATTCGGGTCGGGAACTCCAGCTACAGTCTCATGGTGAACGACGAGAACGGAATAAAGGCCATCGGCTGCGTCATCATCCGTCAGCGACCGGTATGCACTCCGGCGTTCTGAACGGCTGCCAGGACCGGGCGTCGAGGGCGTGTCGCTCGTCCTTGGCATGGCCGCCACGAGTGACAGCAGCTCACCGGTGAAGTTCCGGTACTGCACGGCCAACGCCAAGGAAGACGCTGCCGCGCAACTCAGATCCCCGGCAGCTGTCGCGAAGGTCGGCCATTGCGGACGCAGCGGGCCATGCGACAGTTCCGGCTCCGGGATCAAACCGACCGCTACTGGCGACTCAACCTTTTCTCGGCCGGGGGACGGAAACTTGCAATCGTGCGACCTTCGACGCCCAAAGCCTGACCTACGCTGAAACTCAGCCGCTGCCGACTGGCTGGCTTGGGCAGAAACTGAACGACAACGTCGGTCTGGCGCAGCCATTCCACTGCTAGCCTGGCCGACCGATTTCCGCGCCGCACGGTGATCGTGGTGACAGACGTCGTCCGCGGGTGCTTGGCCGCGGCGATGGTGATTCCCGGAGTGCCGCTTCCTGCACTCTGGGTCCTGGTCGTCCTGCTCACCTTGGCGGGAGCACCGTTCAAGGGGGCGCAGCTGGCGCGCTGCTCTCGGATGTCCTGCCCGAGCAGACCTTGCAGGCAGGCCTCGGACTGCGACAGATGACCTCACAGATCGCGCAAGTCGCGGGCTTCGGCCTCGGCGGCGTTCTGGTTACGGCGTGGAGCGCGGGTGCCTCGCTGGCGCTGAATGCCGCGACCTTCTTCCTCAGCGCGACGCTGGTGCTGGTCTTCATTCAGCAACGTCGCGCTGCCGTGGCCGAGACGAGCGGTGCCGAGCAAGCCGGACCGGGGAATCTCGACGATCGGATCGTCGCAGTAGCGCTGTCAGCCGGCCGACTGGATTGCTCGTGGTTCCCGAAGGCTTGGCAGCACCGTTCGCGAGCGCGGCTAGTGTGGGGTCCTTCGGCGTCGGATTGCTGACGGCATCGGACCCGACAGGCTATGTCATGGGCGACTGGTGGGCTGCGCGTCGGCAGGTGAACGACGTGCACTCGATGAAGGCGATCGTCCTGCCGGCTGGTCGTCAGATCGCGCGCGTCACCCGTGCGCTTCGGGAAGCTCGACCACGAACCGCGCCCCTCCGCCCGGCCTTGCTTCCGCCCACACACGGCCGTTGTGGCGGTACACGTGGTCCGCGACGATCGCCAGTCCTAACCCCGTCCCCGAATCGGGATCTCGCCGTCCGGCGTGCAACCCCCGGGAGAACCGTTCGAAAATCCGCTCCCGGAGTTCGGCGGGCACCCCCTCTCCGGCGTCGTCGACCTCCAGTCGGACAACGCCGTTGCGTGTGTGGGCGGCCACGCGGATGGCGCCGCCGCCATAACGGGCCGCGTTGTCCAGCAGGTTTGCCAGCACCCGGTCGAGGCGGCGACGGTCGGCGGCTACCAGCAGGGGCTGCGGGGAGAGGTCCAGCTCCGGCCGCGGGGCGGGACTGCTCGCGATCCCGCTTCGGACGAGCGGGCCGAGGTCGACCAGTTCGCGTTCTTCGCCGTTGTCGGCCTGGTCGACGGCCGAGATCTCCAGCAGGTCCAGCACCATGCCGCGGAACCGGTGCAGTTCGGCCAGCAGGAGCTGCAACGCTTTCTGCGCGGGTGGGGGCATGGCGTCGCGGCGGCGTTCGAGCACCTCCGCGACGGTGGTCATCGTGGTGAGTGGCGAGCGCAGTTCGTGGCTGACGTCGGCGGCGAATCGGGCGTCGCGACGGACTCGCTGTTCCAGGGCGTCGGCGGTGGAGTTGAACGTCTCGGCGAGGGGAGCTAGATCCGGACCGGCCTGTTCGGGCAGGCGGGCGCGCATGTCGCCGCGCGCGATGCGGGCGGCGGTTTCGGTGAATGCGGCTAGCGGACGCAGCGCGCGCCGCGCGGCCCAGGCGCCGAGGGCTACGCCGAAGAGGCCGCACGCCAGGGTGCCCGCGACGAGGATCAGGCGCAGGTTGCGGAACGTCCGTTCGAGCCCGAGCAGCGAATGAAGTTCGACGTAGAAGCCGTCCGCGGTGGCGAGATGTTGTGCGACCGCGAGGACCGGGACCCCGTCGGCGGTGAAGCGGTCGTGTGCGGGCGCGCCGGGGCGGGCCCGGGAGAGCAGGCCGGACGGGAGGGCCTCGGGCCGGATCGGGCGTCCGGCGGTGTGCCAGCCGCTGGGCAGGGACACGAGGATCGTCGAATTCGGCCCGGAGGTGAGGCCGGACAGCAACTCGCCGAGACCGTCGGTCTGGGTGCGGACCTCGTTGTCGACCAGCCGCGCGTTGACCCGCGAATGCCGGTCGGCGCTCTGCTGGCGCTGGTTGAGCAGATACCCGGTGGCGAGGTGCCAGGTCGCCGCCGAGAGCACGCTGACCACCACCAGCAGGCCGAGCCCGAACGCCGCGGAAACCCTGCAGCGCAAGGAAAGCCGGGCCCGGTTCACTGCTGGGGCGTGGCGCGGTAGCCGATGCCCCGGACGGTCAGCACGATGCGCGGACAGTCCGGATCCGGCTCGACTTTGCGTCGCAACCGCCTGATGTGCACATCGAGGAGCCGGGTGCCGCCGAAGTAATCGCGGCCCCAGATCCGGTGCAGCAGCTGCTCCCGTGTGACGACCTCGCCCTCGGCTGCGGCCAGCTCGGCCAGCAGCCGGAATTCGGTGCGGGTGAGGCGAATCGGGGAGCCGTCGCGGGAGACGGTCTCGTCGTGCGTGCTCAGCAGCAGATCGCCGACCTGGAGGCAGCACCGCCGGACCGGCGCGGCGCGCCTGAGCAACGCGCGGATCCGGGCCGCCAGCTCACCGGCGACGAGCGGCTTGGTCACGTAGTCGTCCGCACCGGCTTCCAGGCCCGCGATGACGTCCTGGCTGTCGGCGCGAGCGGTGATGATGATGACCGGAAGATCGCCGCGCTCGCGCAGCTCCTTGCACACGGCGAGCCCGTCCATCCCGGGCAGCATCAGGTCGAGCAGGACCACGTCCACGCTCACCGATTCCAGCATCGACAACGCGTCCTCGCCGCACGCGGCCTGCGTCACCATGCAACCCTGGTCAGCGAGAGCGAGCGAAAGCGCTTCGCTGATCAGGGCGTCGTCTTCGACCAGCAAGACTCGCACCGTCATCGGGCCGCCCCTCCGCCGCGGAACATGCTTTAGAAATTGTTCCCTATCGCGGCAAGACCGGAGCCGATGCGGATTCCTTCGCGTCGTGCGGCGGACGGCGGGGTTTTCCGCGGGTTCGGCGCTTGCTGCCAGCAGGCAGTGACCCAAAGAGGGTCCTTGGCTTCTCGAGCGGACGGGCGGTGCGTTGCCACGATGAGGCATCAGCGGAATCTCGGACGACGGGAGAACGACAGTGATCTCGGCCCGGTACCTCGTAATCGGCGGCGTCGTGGCCGCACTCGCCGGCACGGTCATCGCGAACCAGCCAGCTTCCGCGCGGACGGCGTCCTGCCGGACCAGCGGATTGCACGTCGCGCTCGGCCGGGGAGAGGGGGCCGCCGGGCACTACTACGTGCCGATCGTCTTCACCAACTCCGGCCGCGGCGCCTGCGCCTTGGGCGGTCATCCCGGGGTTTCCTACGTCGCGGGCCCGGATCGGCACCAGGTGGGCGACGCGGCGGTCCGGGAGCCCGGGGTGGCGCCGAGGTTGACGTTGGCGCCCGGCCAGTCCGCCATGGCGTGGGTCGATCAGGTCAACGTCGACGTCTACGATCCGGCGAGCTGCGCGCCCCGGCCGGTCTATGGGTTGCGGGTTTATCCGCCGGGCAACACCGAGTCGGCGATCGTGGCGGAGCCCAACGCGCGAGCGTGCGCGAAGCACCTGCCCGGCCAGCGCCCGCTCGCTGTCCGGGCGGTTCAGGAGCGCTGACGGCTGAAGGTGCGCTGCCCGGCCGGACAGCGCACCTTCAGCTCACGGCAACTGCCGCACCAAGTAATCCCACACCGCCCGCACCGCGCGCGGGTGGTAGATATGCTCCCGCTTCGCGTGCGACTCCTCCGGCGGCGACCAACTAGGCCACCCGCCGAACGACTGTGTCAGCAGCTGCTGCTCACACGCCCGCTCCAGCACCACCGCGGCCACCGTCGCGCTCTCGACCGAGTCGCCGACCGCGACAATCCCGTGGTTCACCAGGAAAACCGCCCGCGCATTGCCCAGTTCCGCAGCCAGCGACTTGCCCAATTCGGGCGTCAGGATCAGATCAGCGGTCTCGGTATACCGCGGAACCTCGGGCGGCACGAACAGGTTCGCGGCATGGCTCACCGGCCGCAGCTCCTGTCCCGTCGCGGCGAGGGCGACAGCGTGCGGCGCATGGGTGTGGACCACCGCGTTCACGTCCGGCCGCGCGGCGATGACCTCGGTGTGGATCGGGTATTCGCTGTGCCGCGGACCATCGCCGGAGACGACCTCGCCGTCGGCGTTGACGAGGTGCACCCGCTCCGGCGTGACCTCCTCCATGCCCCATTCCGCGGACTTGATCCACACGCCCCGCCCGTCGGCGTCGCGGCACGAGACGTGGCCCCAGATGAGGTCGCCTTGTCCGGCGGCGGCCAGGATCCGGGACGACAGCGCGACGAGTTCCTGTGGGGTGCTCATCGGTGCACCAGCCCGCCGTTGACGCTGAGGGTCTGGCCGGTCAGGTAGCCCGCGTCGTCGCTGAGCAGGAACGCGGCGAGGCCGGTCATGTCGTCGGCCCCGGCGGGCCGGTGCAGCGATTGGGCTCGCAGCATGGCCTCGCGTTGCTCCGGGGTCACGGTTTCCCGCGCGACTTCGGTGTAGACCGGGCCCGGCGAGAGGGTGTTGACCCGGATTCCGAAATCGCCGAGTTCGCGTGCCATCGAGAACGTCATGCCGTGTACGCCGCCCTTGCTGGCGACGTAATGCAGGTAGCCGGGGCGGCCGAGTTGAACCGCGTCGGAGCCGATGTTGACGACGCTCGCCGACGGCGAAGCCTGCAGCAGCGGCAGCAACGCCGACACCAGCAGCCACGGGCCGCGGAGGTTGACCGCCATCAGACGGTCCCATTCCTCGTCGGTGATCTCCCAGAACGGCTTCATCTTGATGGTGGAGAAGATCGCGGCGTTGTTGATCAACCCGTCGACCCGGCCGTGCGCCTCGGTGAGCTGCGCCGCGAATTCCGCGCAGCTGCTACGGCTGGAGACGTCGAGTGCGTACGCGCTGGCTTTGCCGGGACCATCAAAAGACGCGGCGGTGGTTTGGACACCCTCGAGGTTGAGGTCGGCGAGAACCACGGTCGCGCCTTCGGAGACCAGGCGGCGGGCGTAAGCCGCGCCGATGCCTTGGGCCGCGCCGGTCACGACGACGACCTTTCCGGCGAGTCCGGTGAGGGTCATGTCAGGCTCCAGCTTCGGTAGGAGGGTTCGCCGTCCGGGACGATCTCGGTGGACAGCAGCGTCAGGCAGCCGGGGCAGAACGCTTGGCGCAGCAGGACTTCCCGGTCGACGAACGCGGCGGGGTCGGCGTGGACGCCGGGTCCGGCTTCGGTGGAGGGGCGTGCGTGGCGCAGCGCGTGCGCCATCGGTTCGGCGGTGGTGTCGCCGATTCTGGTCGCGCAATGCCGGCAGACGACCGCTCCGGTCGCGTCGTCCACGCGGAGGTTGAGGTCGAGGTTCATTGGTGCGCTCCTTCCGGCGGCGTGAGCCCGGCGCGCTCGTACCGCAGCCGGTCGCGTTGTGCCGCAGTGGCCGCGAGGTCGGGTTCGCCGTCGGCCAGCACGACGCCGTAGACCTCCGTCGCCGCGAGAGCGGACACCTTGCCGTTGCGGACATCCGCGGCGACGCGTTCGGGCTCGCGGTGCAGCGGGTCGCCGATTCCGCCGCCGCCTTGCCAGTGGGTGAAGTAGACGTCCGCCTCGGCGAGATCGGTTTCCAGGTGCGGCGGGAGGGTGTCCGCCTGGCCGCTCAGGTCGTCGATCGTCTGCGGGATCCGGCCGTTCGCGAGCTGGTCGCGCACGGTGGTGTCGCGGACGAGGACGTCCCATTGCGTGGCGGCGGGATAACCGCCCGAGATGCCGGGAGCTTGCGGTACTGCCTTGCCGTTGGCCGAGACGACGAGGTGCACGCTGCGCGTAGGGGAGTCGTACGGAATGAAGCAGCTCGACGCCCCGACGCCGCCGCGCCACCGGCCCGGTCCGCCGGAATCGACCTCCTCGCGCCGCCACAGGTAGAGCATCGGGAAGCTGAACTCGTTGATCTCGATGTCGGCGATGCGGCCCATCGGGATGCAGTTTTCGCCGCCGGTGTCGACGCCGTCCCCGTCGACCTTCGCGCCGAGCCCGCCGGACATCGCGTCGCACAGCATCGTGGCGAAGCCGCCGCCGCGCTGGTCGACGCCGGCCAGCAGCGTCAGGTCCCAGGTGCCGCAGCAGACGCTCATCGCCGACCGGCTCAGCTCGGCGTGCGTGCTCAGCATCTGCGCGACGGTTTCGGAGACCGCGTTCTGCGTGGACCAGGCCGAGTTGACCGAGGCTTTCCCGATGCCCGCCGGGAAGGTGCAGTTGTTGATCGTCCCGGGTTCGCTGACGATCTCGACGCACCGGTAGATCCCGCCCGGCGACCAGGAGATGTCCGGGCACAGCATGGTCAGCAGGATCGGCAGGATCCCGCCGCGCAAACCGGCGAGCGTGCAGTTGATGATCCCGTCGACCTGCGGGTCGGTGCCGGTGAAGTCGAACGTCAGGGTGTCGTCCTGTTTGGACATCGCGACGACGATCTTGTGGATGTCCCGGTCGCCCGCCCGCGCGCCGTCCTGGTGCGCCACGGCCGACCACGTTCCGTCCGGCAGCGAGCGCAGTTTCGCGCGCAGCTGGGATTCCGCGTCGCCCATCATCTTCTTCATCACGGCCTTGACGGTGTCCGGGCCGTACTTGTCGATGAGCGCTGTCAGCCGGTCCTGCGCGACGTTGTTCGCGCCGATCTTGGCGCGCAGATCCAGCCCGACCAGTCGCGGGACGCGGGATCGCCGCAGGTACATGTCCTCCATGTCAGAGCGCAGCCGGCCGCCTTCGACGATCTTCACCGGCGGGATCGGCAATGCTTCCCAGAAGACGTCGTGGCCCTCGACGGACCAGCTGCCCGGCGACACCCCGCCGAGGTCGACCTGGTGCGCGACCGCGCCGGTCCAGCAGAAGAGCTGGCCGTCGTAGAACAGCGGCGCGAGAACGGTGACGTCGTTCTGGTGCAGGCCGCCGCCGATCCACGGGTCGTTGAGCAAAAACTGGTCGCCCGGCGCGATTCCCGGGTTCTCCGCGCGATGCTCCAGCGTCCAGCGCACCGCCATGTCCAAAGCGGACCCGAGCTGCATGTTGTAGAGCCCGACCTGGACGGTTTCGCCGGTCTCGTCCATGATGCCCGCGCCGAAGTCGTTGCAGTCGGTCACGACGACCGAGCCGGACATCCGCTTGATCGCGTCTCCCATGTCGTCGGTGATGGCGACCAGCCGGTGCCGGACCACCTCGTAGGTCAGCGCGTCGACGTCGTGGGAGCTGACGCGGTGCAGGTTCAGGTCGCCGAAGCGGGCTTCGGGGTCGAGGGGAGCGCCGGACTGGACGAATCGCTCGGATCCGGCGACGGGGATGACGGCCATCAGGAGTGTTCCTTCCGTTCGGGGAAACGGATCACGAGGTTGCCCAGACGGTCCACCGTGGCCTGAGTGCCCGGGGGCAGGGCGACCGTGGTGGTGGGCGCTTCGACGACCGCGGGGCCTTCGATCTCGTGGCCCGCGCCCAGCGCGCGGTAGTCGTAGATCGCGGCGGGCTGCCGTCCGGTGCGCACGTCGAGCAGGACGTCCCGCTCGCCGCTCGTGGCGGGCTCGCCGGACAAGGTGCCGTGCTCGGGCAGTTCCGGCTGGATCTGCAGGATCCCGGTCGCGCGGACGCGGTAGGTGATCAGCTGCAGCCCGGCGTCGGGGAAGCCGGATCCCTTGCCGTACAACGCTTCGTAGCTCGCCTCGAAGTCGCGGCCGAGCTGCTTCACCGACTCGTCGGTCAGCTCGCCGCCTGGCACTGGAGTCGCGACTTCCGCGAGCTGCATGGTGTAGCGGATGTCGGCTTCGCGTTCGTAGCTGATGGCGGAGAAGGTCAAGCCTTGTTCGGCCAACCGGCGTTCGAGTTCGCGTTCCAGGCCGGCGAAAACCTCGTTCGCGGTGTCCGCGGGCACCGGCATCGCACCCGGCTGCGACTGTTCGGCCGTGAGCACGATGTCCGAGGCGGCCAGGCCGTAGGCGGAGAACACCGCGGCGGTGGAACCGAGCGGGACCACGACCTCCTTTACGCCGAGGTCGGCCGAATAGCTCGCGCAGTGCATCGGGCCCGCGCCGCCGAACGCGTAGAGCGTGAAATCGCGAGGGTCCTGGCCGGAGTTGACCACGACCTTGCGCACGAGGTCGGCGGTCTGGGCGTTCTGGATCGCGTAGATCGCCGCCGCCGCGTCCTCGACGGACATGCCGAGCGGCGTCGCGACCACCTTGTCGATGGCGTCGCGGGAAAGCTGGACGTCCAGTTTCTTGCGCCCGCCGAGGAAATTGTCCGGGTTGATGATGCCGAGGACGAGGTCGGCGTCGGTGACCGTCGGCTCCCAGCCGCCCTCGCCGTAACAGGCCGGTCCTGGACGGGCGCCCGCGCTGCGCGGCCCCACGCGGAGGTTGCCGCCCGGGTCGACCCAGGCGATCGCGCCGCCGCCCGCGCCGATGGTGTGCACGTCGACCATCGGCGTGCTGATCGTGTACTGGTTGAGGATCGTGCTCGTCGTGGTCACCGGTTTGCCGTCGACGACCAGCCCGACCAGGAACGTCGTGCCGCCCATGTCGGTGGAGATCACCTTGTGGTGGCCCAGCGAATCGGCCATCCGCGTGCAGCCGACGACGCCGCCGGTGAGCACCGAACCGATGGTGGTGATCGCGTGTGCCGGAGCATCGGCGGCCGTGACGCAGCCGCCGGAGCCCTGCATCACCAGCAGCGCGCCGGTGAGCCCGCGCGCCCGCAGTTCGTCTTCGAGCGGGCGCAGGTAGCTGCCGAGCCGCGGCCCGACCTGGGTGTTCATGATCGTCGTGACGTTGCGCGGGTACTCCCGGATGCGCGGGCTGACCTCGCTGGACAGCGCCACGTACACCTCCGGCGCTTCCTCCTGCACGATCTCGCGCACCCGCTGCTCGTGCGAGGGGTTGCGGAACGACCACAGGAACGAGACGGCGATCGCCTCCGCACCGTCGGAGAGCAGTTCGCGAACCGCGGTCCGGACGCCGCCCTCGTCGAGCGGGACGACGACGCGGCCCTGGTAGTCCACGCGCTCGTCGATCTCGCGGATCCGGTGCCGGGGCACCAAAGACGCGGGCTTCGCGGTGCGCGCCATGTGCTGGATGTCGTCGCTGCCCAGGCCGGCGTAGCGGCCTTCGAGATTCATGATGCTGATCGAGTCCGCGTGCCCGCGGGTGGTGAGGAAGCCGACCTGCGCGACGTCCCCGGTCACCAGCGCGTTCAACGTCGAGGTGGTGCCGTGCACGAGATAGTCGGTGTTCGCGAGAAGTTCGCGGACCGGGATGCCGAGTTCCGCGGCGAGTTCGTCGATAGCGGTGAGGAAGCCGGTCGCGAAATCCGGGGGAGTGGACGGGGTTTTGGCCGCGGCGAGCCGGTTGTGCTGGTCGGCGACGAAGGCGTCGGTGAACGTTCCGCCGGTGTCGATGCCGATGACGTACGCCATGAGGGCCCCTTTGCCTTCGATGGTCAGAACATGACGTTGATGGATTTGGTTTCGGTGTAGCTGAGCAGTTCTTCGAGGCTTTCCTCGCGGCCGACGCCGGAGCCCTTGACACCGCCGAAGGGCACGTTCGGGAAATGCCGGGACGAGCCGTTGATCCAGACGAACCCGGCCTCGAACGCGCGGGCGACGCGGTGCGCACGCGTGACGTCGGCGGTCCAGACGCTCGCGGTCAGGCCGTAGTCGACGCTGTTGGCGATGCGGACCGCTTCCGTCTCGTCGGCGAACGGAATGACCGACAGCAGCGGCCCGAAGACCTCCTCGCGGGCGATCCGCATGTCCGGGCGCACGCCGGTGAACACCGTCGGGGCCACGAACAAGCCTTGCTCCACGCCCGCCGGACGGCCGCCGCCGGTCACGACCCGCGCGCCCTCCGCCACCGCGATGTCGATGTAGGACAACGACTTCTCGTACTGCGCCCGGTTGATCATGGTGCCCTGTTCGGTGCGCTCGTCGAACGGGTCGCCGATCCGGCGCGCCTCGATCAGCTCGACCACGCGGGCGACGAGCGCGTCGTGGACGTCCTGGTGCACGAGCAGCCGCGAGTTCGACCCGCAGGACTGCCCGGACCAGGTGAAGTTCATGCCGAACACCGCGCCGGCGGCCGCGGCTTCGAGGTCCGCGTCGGGGAACACCACCATCGCGTTCTTGCCGCCGAGTTCGAGGCTGACGTCCTTGACGCCGCTCTCGGCCGCCGCCCGCTGGATGGCGCGCCCAGTGGGTTCGGACCCGATGAACCCGATCCGCCGCACGTGGCGGTGCCGTACCAGCGCGTCCGGCACCGCGGGGCCGTCGCCGACCACCACCGAAAGGACGCCCGGCGGGAAGATGTCCTTCGCCAGCTCGGCCAGCCGCAGCGCGGACAGCGGCGCGGCCTCCGGCGGCTTCAGGATCGTCGGATTTCCCGCGACCAGTGGGGCGGCGATCTTGCCCGCGAACATCAGCGGATGGTTGTAAGGCACGATCCGCGCCACCACGCCGACCGGCTCTCGCGTGGTCACGTGCAGCGCCGTGCTGGCCGGGATTGTCGTGCCTTTGAGTTCCAGCGCCTGCCCGGCGAACATGCGCAGCTGCGCCACCGTCACGCCGACGTCGACGCGGGAGTTCGAGATCGGCGAACCGGCGTCCACCGTGTCGAGCAGGGCCAGTTCCTCGCCGTGGCGTTCAATCGCGTCGGCCAGCTCCGCGACCAGCTTCGCCCGCTCGACGGGCAGGGTGTCCCGCCAGGCCGCCCGGGCGTCGGCCGCCGCGCGTACTGCCTCGTCGACGTCGTCGGGTCCCGCGTCGGGAACTTCGGCGATCACCGTGCCGGTGTAGGGGGACACCCGGGAGAAGGTGCTGCCGGACCGCGCCGGGACGAGCTTGCCGTCGACGAGCAGGCGCCACTCGCGGTCGAGAAGTTCGGCGACCCGGGTCGGGATTTCCGGGCCGGAATGGGCTTCGAGCATCGTCGCTCCTGCGCTTCCTGAGTCCCGCGGGGACCTGGAGCCCCGCGTGCCGTCGGCTCATGCTAACCCCGCGACCCGGCGTGAAGTCTAGCCTGCGGACTCCAATTCTGTTCTCAAGAAACTTTGCCCACTGTTGTCCTTGAAAAACCCCATAAACGCCCTGGTCCAGATACGATGTCTGGCATGCAGACATCCGCTGCCGAAGCCGGTCCCGCGCGGCCCGCTCCCCAGTACCCGATCGAATCCGTGGACCGCGCGCTGCGGCTGCTCCGGATGTTCAGCGCCACCAGGGAACTGCGGCTGTCTGATGCGAGGGACGCCCTCGGGGTGGGGCAGTCGACCGCGCACCGGCTGATGGCGATGCTGGTCCACCACGGGTTCGTCGACCAGGATCCCGCCAGCCGCGTCTACCGCGCCGGCCCTGCCCTGGTCGAGATCGGGCTGTCGGTGGTGAACCAGATGGACCTGCGCGCGGTCGCGCGACCGGTGCTGCAGTGGCTGTCGGAGACCACCGGCGAGACTGTGCATCTCGGTTCCCTGGAAGGCAACCAGGTCCGCTTCCTCGACGTGATCGAGAGCGACCGGGCGCTGCGGGTGTCCGGCCGGGTCGGGCGCACCTTGCCCGCGCACGCGACGAGCCTGGGCAAAGCGATGCTCGCGCACCTGCCCGACGACCAGATCGCGCAGCGCTACCCGGACGACGTGCTCGGCCAGGTCACCACGAAGACCATGACGAGCCGCAGCGCGCTGCTGGCCGAGATCGAACGGATCCGGCGGCGCGGTTACGCGCTCAACGCGGGCGAAAGCGAGGACGGCGTCAGCTCGATCGGCTGCGCGGTCGCCCGTCCGGACGGCCCGCTGCTGGGCGGGCTGAGCGTCGCGGCGCCGACCGGGCGGATGACGAAAGCGCAGCGGGACGAACACGCGGTCGCGCTGGTAGAGGGCTGCCGCAGGCTGGCGGAAAAGCTGGTCTGAACGCGGAACCGGCGGTGAACGGGTTCGTTCACCGCCGGATCCGAGGTTAGCGGGTAGCAGTCAGATCGTCCGCTGTGGACAGTGGCACCGGCTCGAACATCGCCGGTTCGTCTTCGGGGAACAGGGCAGTCGGGCCGTACAGCCAGTCGGTGAAGGCGTAGTCGTCCGTCTCGCGGGCGCGCAGCAAGGTGTTGCGTTGTTCGCGCTCGACACCGTCCAGATGCCACAGGTCTCCCCAGGCACGGGCGGTCAGCACGACTCGGCGGCAATGTTCCGTCCGGACTGCCTCGTACGCGGCCAGCGCACCGTCCCAATCCGCGGTGCCCAACCGCTTCACGTGTTCGGCCAGGACCCAGCCGTCCTCGATGGCCATGATCGCGCCTTGGGCGAGGTACTGCAGGGGCGGGTGCGCGGCATCGCCGAGCAGGGCGAGTCGGCCGTCGACCCACGTCGAAATCGGGTCGCGGTCGTACATGCGCCACCACTTGTCCCGCCACATCCGCGGGATCCCGGCCCGCACCTCGTCGCAGGTGGCCGCGAAGGCGGTGTCCAGTTCGTCCGGCGTGCCCCAGTCGTCGAGTCCGGCCACGGCCTTCGGCGATTCGAAAACGGCTACCTGATTGAGCAAATCCCCGCCACGGAGTCCATAGTGGACGAAGTGGCAGCGCGGCCCGACGTACACGACGACCTCGGACAGATCGACCGGACGGCCGACCTCGGCGATCGGCACGGTGCCGCGGTAAGCGACATACGCAGAGGAGACCGGCTGGTCGTCCGCGAAATGCTTCCGAGCCGCGGAGTGCAGGCCGTCGGCCGCGATCACGACCGGTGCGGTGTGGACGGTGCCGTCGTCGGCCTCCGCAGTCGCGGGGTCGTGCGTGTACGACACGATCCGTTGCTCGGTAAGGAGTTCGACGCCCGCGTCGCGGCAAGCGTCGAGGAACAGTCGGTGGAGGTCGCTGCGGTGGATGACCAGGTACGGAAAGCCGTAGCGCCGTTCGAGGTCGCGCAGGTCGAGCGCGGTCAGGCCGCGGCCGTCGACGGCGTCGCGCATGACCATCCGGTCCGGGACGACGCCGCGCGCCTTCGCGGTGTCCAGCAGGCCGTAGGCGTCGAGGATCCGGGTGCAGTTGGGGGCGAGTTGGATTCCTGCGCCGACCTCGCCGAATTCCTTCGCCTGCTCCAGCACCCGGACCCGCAGGCCGAGCCGGGACAGGGCGAACGCGGTGCTCAGCCCGCCGATTCCGCCGCCGACGACGAGCACGTCAGGGGTGTCCATGGGGCTCTCCTCACAACCAAGGGCCGAGGTCCGGGACCCCGGTGAGCGAATGCGGACGGCCGGCGAGGTACGCCGCGACGTCGGGCAGCGGCCCGTCCGGCACCGCGTCGAGGCCGCGCTTCGCCTGGATCTCGGCGACGAGCGCGGACAGGAACGCCTCCGGCAGGTCGGCGAACGTCAGTCCGGTGCCGAGGTCGACCGCGTGCACGCACACCTCGCGCGCCCGCAGCCACGTGATCTCGGTGGCGGGAACCGTCCGGCCCTGTGCGGTGACCACCTCGGCTTGCCACTGCGACGGGGTCAACGACGCCATCCCGGATGCCAAGGAACGCGCCGAGCCCTGCAGCCACGACGTGAGCCGGGCTTCGGAGAGCTGGGAGCCCGCTTCGATGTCGGCGTTGCGCTGGTCCATCGAGGTGTACATCGGGGTGCGTTCGCCGGTCCGCGCCCACTGCACGAGGTTGCCGAGCGCGTCCGCGTTGGCCGCGACGTGCGCGGCGAGGTGCTTGCGAGTCCAGCCGGGCAGCGCGCTCGGCTGGGACAGTTCCGTCGCGTGGGACAGGAAAAGCTCGGTCCCGAACGAGACCCACTTCGGCGCATCGCCGGGTGCCATCAGGATTCCTTCACGATCTGGTTGACGCACGCGCCGATCCCGGAGACCTCGGTGACGACGGTTTCGCCTCCGGTGAGGTAGACCTTCGGATCGCGGGCGTGCCCGACTCCGGCGGGGGTCCCGGTCGCGATCAGGTCGCCCGGGTTGAGCTGGACGATCGTGGAGATGTACTGCACGAGGTGCACCGGGTCGAACAGCAGCGTGCCGGTGTTGTCGTGCTGCATGACGCGACCGTCCACAGTGGTCTTCACTTCGAGCGCGGGACGGACGCCGCCGACCTCGTCCGGCGTGACGACGTACGGGCCGACCGGCGTCGAGGACTGCCAGATCTTGCCCTGCGTCCACTCGATGGTGCGGAATTGCCAGTCGCGGACCGAGACGTCGTTCATGACGGTGAACCCGGCGATCGCCGCCGCGGCCTCGTCCTCGCCGGCGCGCCGGACGGTCTTGCCGACCACCACGACGAGTTCGACCTCCCAGTCGAGCGCGTCGGTCTCGGGCGGTTTGCCGATCGGGTCGGCCGGGCCGGTCAAGGTGTCGGCGAACTTGGGGAACAGCGTCGGGTACGCGGGGAGTTCTCGGCCCATTTCCTTGATGTGGTTGGTGTAGTTGTGCCCGACGCAGACCACTTTGGACGGATTCGGCACGACCGGGGCGAGGTCCGCGCCCTCGGCGGGCCAGGTCTCGCAGGTCGCCTGCGCGGCGTGCGCTTCCCAGCCGTCTTGGGCGAACAACGCGCCGAGGTCGGGGGAGCCGAGGTCGACGAGCACTTCGCCGTCGAGGCGGACGGCGCGCGTGCCGCCGTTGACGCGGAGGGTGGCGAGCTTCATCGGAGAGTCTCCTGACGGTCGAGATGGAGCGCCTCGAAGACGGGCGCGTCCGAGAAACGGAACAGGTCGAGGGCACCGGAATCGGAGTCCGTGGCACCGGCCTCCGACTTCACCGAGAACGGCTGCCACGACGGCACGACGAACAGGTCTCCGCGCGCGACCGCCCACGAGGTGTCGCCGACGGTCACCGTGCCGGAGCCGTCGAAGACCTGGCAGACCGACGAGCCGGTCTCGCGCACCGGCGCGGTCTCGGTGCCCCGGGCCACGCGGTGGAACTCGGCGCGGATGGTCGGGAGGACGTCGGAACCGTTGTGGGGATTGGAAAACCGGACAGCCGCGTGGCCCGGTTCGACCGTTCCGCCGTAGCCCTCTTGCTCCAGTTGGAGCTGGTCGCGCAAGGCAGCGTCGGTGTGCTCCCACTTGTATGCCAGCAGCGGCGAACCTGGCGCGAGAGTGCCGACCGACAGCGGCCGCAGACCCGGATGCGCCCACAGCCGTTCGGAGCGGGACCGCTCGGGTGTGGTCCGCTCCGCCTCGCTGATCGCTTCGCGGCCGAATTCGAAGAACTGCGCGTCGATGCCGTACTGGAACGGGATGTCGAGGCCGTCGAGCCAGGCCATCGGCTCGCGGGTGGCGTTGTGGTGGGCGTGCCAGTTCCAGCCCGCCTGCGGCAGGAAGTCGCCGCGGCGCATCGGGACCGCGTCGCCGCCGACGACCGTCCACACGCCCGATCCTTCGACGACGAACCGGAACGCGTTCTGCGTGTGCCGGTGCTCCGGCGCGTCCTCGCCGGGCATCAGGTACTGGATCGCGGCCCACAGCGTCGGGGTCGCGAACGGCCGCCCGCCGAGCCCCGGATTGGCGAGCGCGATCGCCCGCCGTTCCCCGCCGCGCCCGACCGGCACGATCTCGCCCGCCTGCTCGGCGAGCCGGACCAGGTTCGCCCACTGCCACCGGTGCGGCACCGCCCGCGAGAGCGGGCGGGCGGGCATCAGATCGCCGATCTCGGTCCACAACGGAACGAGCAGCTCCTGCTCGAAGCCGCGGTAGAGGTTCTCTAGGGCGGGCGTGACCGCGGGCTGGTCCGGTGCGTCGACCGCGGCGAGCTGAACGGGAGTTCGCGCTGGAGTGCTGGTCATGGGGTTATGGTGGGCGCATCCCGGTGTGCGGAAAATGGGATTCTGGTGTGCGGAAAGGCGGCCCGGATGGACAAACGGTTCAAGGCTCCGCCGCCTTATGCGGTGGCGAGCGTCGACAACGCCCTGCGAATCGCGGCGATGCTGCAGCTCGAAGGCCCGTTGACGGTCTCCGAGGTGGCCGAGCGGATCGGGGTCGCGCCCTCGACCGCGCACCGGCTGCTGGCGATGCTCGTGTACCGCGACTTCGCCGTCCAAGACGCCAACCGCGCCTATCGCGTAGGCCCGGTGCTGGAGCTCGCCGCGCACTCGCAGTCGGCCGCGTCCAAATTGCGCGCGGCGGCGCTTCCACACCTGCGCCGGCTGGTGGACCTGCTGGACGAGTCGGTGAACCTGACCGTCCGGACGGGGGACACGGCCCGGTTCATCGCGAGCGTGGAGTGCTCGCAGGCGTTGCGCGTCGGATCACGCGAAGGGATGGTTTTCCCGGTCCATCAGACGACGGCCGGCCTGCTGCTGCTCGCCGAACTGCCGCCGGAGCAGGTCGAGGAGCTCTACGCGGTGGACAAGCCCGGCGAACGACCGGACCCGGCCGAGCTGCGGGCGGACCTGGCGCGCGTGCGGCGCAGCGGTTTCGCGCTCAACCAGGGACGTTCGGAACGAGGAGTGGCCGCGGTCGGAGTCCCGGTGCACGGCGCGGACGGGACGGTCGTCGCCGGGTTGTCGGTGTCGATGCCGAGCGTGCGCTACCAGAAGGATCGGCTGCCGGCGCTGGTGTCGGCGCTGCGCGCGACGGCTGCGGCGCTGGAAGCGGATCTGCGCGGCTAAGGCCTATTCGAGTGCCGCCGCGAAAGCCGCGTGCACGTTGAGGAATTGCTGCACCGGCAGCTCGGCCGCGATCCCGGGGCGTTGCGGGGCCAGCCTTTTGGCCGCCCAAGCACTCCAGCGCACGTGCGCCTCGGCGACGCTCAGGTGGGCCGCTTCGGCGGCATGGCGCGCGTTCACGCCGTCCAGAATCGCTTGGTGCATCAGCGCGGGCGTCGAACGTTGTTCCCACGCACGCAAGGACGCCATCGAAGAAAGCCGATGCAGCGTCGAGGACACAGTCGGCGGTGCTGAGCGGGGTAGCGGGAACCCTCGTTCGAGTGGTCCCCTCCGCGGCGACGCGCCGTCGGCGTTGTCAGTGATCAAGCTCGTCATCAGAGTCCCTCCGACGTGCGGTTACCCGCGTCTGGGCGGGCGAAACCTTGATCGTCGCGCGGTGCGGGCGTTGGCAGGCAGGAGCGGGTCGATGTCGCCCGGATCCAGGTGCGGATCGCGCAGCAGGGAACCGATCGCGGCCTTCGCCACGGCCAGGATCGGCACCGCGAGCAGCGCCCCGACGATCCCGGCGATCTCCAGGCCGAGCGCGATGCCCAGCACGACGGCCAGCGGATGCAGCCGGACCGCGCGCCCGAGCAGCAACGGCTGCAGCACATGGCTTTCCAGCTGCATCACCGCGACGACGACCGCGAGCACGATGCCCGCCGCGACGAATCCGTCGGCGACCAGGGCGATCAGCACCGCGACCGCGCCGGTCACCACCGCGCCGATGATCGGCACGAACGCGCCGATGAAGATCAGCGCCGCCAGCGGCACCGCGAGCGGAACCCCGACCAGCCAGATCCCGACCCCGATGCAGACAGCGTCCACGCAGGCCACCGCCACAGTCGCGCGCACGTAGCTGACCAGCGAGGCGAACCCGCGCCGCCCGGCGACGTCGATCTCGTCGCGCAGGGAGACGGGCACGATCCGCAGCAGGAAGTGCCAGACCTGATTGCCGCTGTACAGAAAGAAAACGAGCACGAACAGCGTCAGCAGCATCTCGGTCAGCACGCCGCCGACAGTCGCGGCGGTGGAGAGCACCCGCGTGGTGAGCTCGGCGGTGTTGCCCTGGATCGCGTTGACCGCCTTGTCGAGGAGCTGCTGCAGCTGAGGCAGATGCAGCGGGCCGTGCTGCAGCCAGTTGTTGATGCGCGCGAGACTGGCTCCGACCTGGCTGCCCAGCTGCGGCAGGCTCGCGGTGACCGTGGTGATCACCAGCGTGAGAACCCCGCCGAGGACGGCGAGCCCGACGACGATCGCGACAAGCGTCGCCAGCGCGCGGGGCAGGTGCCAGCGCACCAGCCGCTCCACCAGCGGCGCGAACAACGCCGACAGGAGCAGCGCGATCCCGATCGGAACGGTGACGCTCGCGAGGTACCCGAGCGTCCACGCGACGACGCCGAGCACCGTCAGCACGACGAGAAACCGCCAGCTGGCCGCCGCCGCGACCCGCAGCGACCACGGCACCACGTCGGCGGCTTCCCGGCGCCGATGACGGTTCGCGCCCGCGATCCGGCGGGCTGGGATGCTCATCTCGCCGCTGCCTTGGCGTTGGCCGACAACGGCCTCGCGACCGCTCGCTCAGCCTGGATCCCCGCGATCATCGTGGCCGCGCCCAGGCAGTAGCCGAGGGCGACATTGCCGACCACACGGCACCCAGGCCGGTCAGCCGATGCCGCGCCAGCCGGTCCGTCCTCGAATCGGTTCGCATCACGTCGATCACCTCGCGCCGCGAATTCCCGGCGGAGATCGCTCGCAAACGGCGCGACGCGAACCACGGGCACAAGGATCGCCACCGCGCCGAGCCAGTGTGCGCGACGCCCCGCCCGAAGTTGTCCGGCGTCGGGCCGCGGACGGCGGTAAACCTGGCGAGGTTCCGCCCGCCCGGCCCGGCGCCGAACGGTCTGTCCATTGTGGATCTTCTGAGCCGCCTTGCGGGGCTAATGCCCGGCCAGGACCCGTTCCGCGATCGCGACCATGGCCTCGGTCAGCAGCGCCATCTCGTCCCGCATTGATCGCTCCGGTTCCGCCTGCCACGCGACGAAAGCCCCGCCGAATCCGGCGATGCCGAAGTACTCCGGCCGCGCCGCCCATCGACGCACAGCTGGTCGATCCGATGCCGAGCGGCCATCGTCACCCGACCCGTTCCCGCGGGCCCGCACCCTCCGGGGACCAGGCCAGTGCGGCGTCCCGGAGCAGCTCCGCGAGGTCGTCCGGTGCTTCCAGCGGCACGAGGTGGCCGCTGCCGGGGACGACGGTCACGCTCGCCCGCGCCAGGTAGGGCAGCAAGTTCCCGCGCAGCACCCCGATCGGTTCCACCTGGTCGTGCTCGCCCGCGACGACCAGGACGGGGACGTCGATGGCCCGGGTCGCGCCAGTGATGTCCTCGGCGATTCCGCGCAGGGGCCATTCGAGGCGGGCTTCGTCGCGGCAGGCGCGGGAATCCGCGAGAATCTGGGTCCTCGCCTCGTCGTTCAGCGCGGCGGCGGTGAGGACGGTGTCGCGGGCGGTCGCGACCGACTCGTCGGAGTCGTAGGCGTGCGACAATCCTTCCCGGTATTCGGGCGTCGCCGTCGAGGCGGGTTTGGCCGGTCCGGGCGCGACGAGGACGAGACCAGCGAGCCCCGCCGGACGCGTGGACGCCACCAACTGGGCGACTTTGCCGCCCATGGAATGCCCGACCAGGATGTAGTCGGTCACCCCCGCGTCGGCGAGCACTGCCCGCGTATCGTCCGCGTGCTGCTGGAGTGTGAAGGGGCCGGGCAGCTCCCGCGAACGTCCCCACCCCCGCAGGTCGACGGTCACCGCGGCCTGTCCTGGCAGCCGATCGAGGACCGGCCGCCAGGTGCGCGCCGAGCCGCCCCAGTAGTGAAGAAATACCAGCACCGGTCCGTCGCCCGGCCGATGGTCGTATGCCGGAAGCTGGGTCGAAACAGCCATGAGAATGCTCCTTTTCACCCGTTCTGCTCATCATCGAGTCAACCGGCCGCACTGTGCGGACGCATCGTCGTGACCGGACAGGGCATGGTGAAAAATGGACAGCATGACCGGGATTCGCCAGCTCGCCTACCAGCCGCCGCAGGAGTCCGGCGCGCCCGTCGAGACGATGTCGTTCGCGAAGCTGCGACGGCTCGACCGCGGCACGACCGAACGCGGCGACTTTCACGTGCTCGCGGTGGTCCGGCGCGGGCACGGCCGGGTGTCGATCGACTTCGCCGGCCACCCGCTCGCGGCCCGCAGCGTGGTGTGGATCCGGCCCGGCACAGTGCACCGCTGGGACGACCTCGGCGACCTCGCCGGAGACGTCGTGCTGTTCGTGCCCACCGCGCCGGCCACCCCCGGCAGCCACGCTTTGGCAGCCGACCCGAGCGCGTCGGCGTGCTGGACCGTCTCCGTCGCGCAGTGGCCGCTGGTCACCACCGCGCTCGCGCATCTGCGCGGCGAGGCAGGTGCGGCACCGCAGCCGCGGACCGGCGAACTGCTCGGCCTGGTGCTGTCCGCGCTGCTGCTACGGCTCGCGCCACCGTCCTCCGGCGGCGACGCCGGGCAAGATCTGTTCCACCGGTTCCGCACTGCGGTCGAAGAGGATTTCCGGGTCTGCCACGACGTCGCGCACTACGCCCGCAAGCTCGGGTACTCCCCGCGAACGCTGACGCGCGCCGTCCAAGCCGCGACGGGCCGCAGCTGCAAGGACTACTTGTCCGAGCGGTTGGTCCTGGAGGCCAAACGGCTGCTCGCGCACGACGGGCTCAGCGCGGCCCGCTGCGGGCATCGGCTGGGTTTCCCCGACGCGTCGAACTTCTCCGCGTTCTTCCTGCACCACACCGGCGTCCGCCCCGGACGATGGCAGTCCGGGAATCTGGCCGGACGCGGCTAGCGCCGCTCGTTATCGTCGGTGTCGCCTACGTACTGCTCGATTCATTCCTCGCCGAGCCGCAGCGCCGTCGTTTCACCGCGATCATGGTCGCGGGCGTCGGCGCCGCCTACGTCGGCAGCGGCGCGTTCGGTCCGTGGAAGCGGGCGTTCACTGCCGCGGTCACCTTCTGCGCCTACCTGGTCCGCGAAGGGTGCCCGGACGAAACCCGTCTCTGTGCGAGCTTGAGGCCGTCCCGCCGAGCGGGGCCGGGCGCGCGGAGTGCGATGCGGGCACCTCGGTTGCTGCGACGATTCGCCGCCGAACCGGGCGGACCTGGCAGACGGCGCATAACACCCCGTCTGCGGGGCTTAGTGCGAAACGAGGCTCGCGACCGCCCAGGTAACGCACGCGACTCCGGCTATCTCCAGAAGTATCGCGACGAGCAATGTCCGCGCGGTGCTGATGTTGATCGCTCGCGAGTTTTGCAGAACAGTGAGCCTGGTTTTGGCGACTTCCCTTTCCGCGTAGACCGCCGGCGCGTTCCAGTATTGGTCCTCGGCGATCAGCGGGGTGAGGTTTTTCAGCGCGATCGCGTCGCTTCTCCGGGGAGCGTTCGTGAAGATCCCGGCGGCCGCGGCAAGCACCAGCAGCGCGGCCGCCAGGTACAGCGGCAGCCTGACCCCGTTCGGGAGGGTGAAGTTCTGGGCTTTCGTCGACAGGGCGGAGAGGCCGAAAAGCAGCGTGACGAGAGTTCCGGAAGAGCTGATCACCGCGAGTCCTCTGACCTGCAGGGAACTGGCGTTGGTGCGAGCGTTGTCGATCTCCTTGTCTATCAGGCTCGCGATGACGTGCCCGGAGATCGTTTCGGCCGCGGTTGTCATTTGTCGCGCTCTTCTGCCGGGTCAGGGTTGATGCTCCCGTCGAGGACTTTCTCGGTGCCGATTTTCGGGTAGGCGAACTCCGACGGAAGGGACGGCGGCACGGCCGGTACGGGCGGGATGGTCTCTTTGCGGTCGTCGTCGGACACGGCGTCCTCCAGGGTTCGGCAGCGCCGGATGGTGTGGTGGTGAGTCGCTGTGCGAAGTCGGTTCGTTACCAGACCGCCGCTCCGCGAAAGCGACCTCGTGCGACAACGCTGCACCTCAGCGGTTTCGGTGTGCGACGATGCGCTGATGTCGGTCGCGGATCATCAGACACTGCGCATGCTGGAAGGTCGATACGTCCTGGAGCGCGACGCCGGACGTGGACGGCGAAGTCCTCGCGATCGTGCGCGGCCCGGACGGCGGAGCTCGCATGCGACGCCAGGACTCGGCGGACGACGCGTGGGCAGCCCTCTGGAACGGCGACGAGGCGCACCCTCCGGACGCGACGGGCATGCTGGCCGCGATCGTGGCCCCGCTCGCGGCGGGCAACGTCCCGGCCTGGGTCGCGGCGAGCTTCGACGGCGACCTCGTGCTCGTTCCCGCCGCTCAGTTAGAGGCGGCCACCGAGTTGCTGCGTCGGGCCGGGCACCGGGTGGTCGGCTGAGGAACGGCATATCCGGTCCGGTTCGCCGGATTCGGTGCCGCCCGGTCGAGGCGGGGGAGTTCGGCTCGTACCGGGCCGTCTGGCCTGGGGTGACCGTGCGCGCTGTACGTGCCGGTGCTGGCAACGGGCTCGCGAATGGCGGGGCCGGTTACCGGAGTGGCTCGGCGATGCTGTCGGCAGGTGCCGTCGTCCCCGAATCGCCGCTTCGGAGATCCGAATCGAGTCCCGCCGCAAGAAGGGCTGGCTACGCGCGCAGCACGTCGTCGTTGTCCTGCCCCACCTCCGGAGCAGGCCGCGGCCCGAGCCGAGCCCCGTCCACCTGAATCGGCGACTTCGGCGCCCAATGCGCCCCCGCGCCCGGCTGGTCGATTTCCCCGAACAACTCCAGCTTCCTCAACGCGGTGCCACCGTCCCGGCCGAGTTCGGCGAAACTGCGGTAGCGCTCCCACAGAATCCGGTGCCGGGTAAGCACTTCCGCCATGTCCGCGTACGACGTCTGCCCGAACCACCGCGCCAGCAGCGGCGAGATCACGTCTCGATGCCGGTACCGGTCGGACTCGGTGGCGAACGAGATCCCCAGCGCCTTGCCCAGTCCGGCGAACGCTTCAGCGAGCCCGGTGGCGGCGAGCATCTTGTCCCAGTGCCGTTCGGTGAGCAGCACGATCATCACCCGGACACCGTCGGCGGTCTCGAAATCGTCGCCGTAGGTACCGTAGATCTCGTTGCCGGACTTGGTCCGCGAATGGTCAGTGAGCTGTGCTTCGGCGAGATACCCGAGGTTCCCGGCGGTGGCGAGCGCGACGTCCTCCAGCGCGACCCGGATCGACCGGCCCTCTCCGGTGAGCTGACGGTGCCGTTCGGCGGCCAGCAGCCCGACCGCGAGGTACAGCCCGGCACAGACGTCCCACGCGGGCAACACGTGGTTGACCGGTGCGGAACCCGTGCCAGTGAGCAGAGGGAAACCGGCGGCCGCCTGGACTGTGTAGTCCACCGCGGCACCGCCGTCGGGTCGGCCGGTCAGCAGCACGTGGATGAGGTCCGGACGTCGCGCGCTCAGAGCCTCGTATCCGAGGTCCGCATGCCGTGACGTGTTCGTCACGACCACGCACGGGCCGCCGTCGACGATCAGCTCGGCAACGCGACGACGGTCCACTTCGGACTCCAGGTCGACGGCGACGGCACGTTTTCCCTTGTTCAGCCCGGACCAGTAGAGGCTCGTTCCGGTGTCGGACAAGGGCCAGCGCGTGCGGTCGGCGGCGCCTCCGAGCGGTTCGACCCGCACGACGTCCGCGCCGAGTTGGGCGAGAGTGAGCCCGCAGAGCGGGGTCGCGACGTAGGCGGACAGTTCGACGACCCGCAGCCCGGCCAGCAGTGCGGGGTTCATTCGCCGTGCACCGGGGAGAAGCCGGTCATCAGGCCACGACCAACAACGTGTCGGCCACATCCGCCGCGCTTTCCCGCCCTACTGCATAGGTCGGTCACTCCGACACCCGCTCGAACACCGCGGCCAGACCCTGCCCGCCGCCGATGCACATCGTCTCCAGCCCGTAGCGGGCTTCGCGGCGGTGCATTTCCCGCGCCATGGTGGCGAGGATGCGGGTGCCGGTCGCGCCGACCGGGTGGCCCAGCGAGATTCCGGAGCCGTGCACGTTGAGCCGGTCGAAGTCTTTCTCTCCGAAGCCCCATTCGCGGGTGCAGGCCAGGGCCTGCGCGGCGAACGCCTCGTTGAGTTCGATGAGGTCGATGTCGGAGATCTTCAACTCGGCGCGGTCCAGCGCGAGCGCGGAGGCGGGCACGGGACCGATGCCCATCACCTTCGGTTCGACCCCGGCAACGCCGTGGGAGACCAGCCGGACGAGCGGGCGCAGGCCCAGTTCGGCGGCGCGTTCTCGGGTGGTCACGATGCAGACCGCGGCGGCGTCGTTCTGGCCGCTCGCGTTGCCCGCGGTGACCGTCGCCTCCGGATCCTGCTTGCCCAGCACCGGGCGCAGCTTGGCGAGCGTTTCGACGGTGGTGTCGGGACGCGGGTGCTCGTCGGTGTCCACGACGACGGTGCCCTTCCGCGTTTCCACCGGCACCGGGATGATCTCCTCGGCGAACACCCCGGCCTGCTGCGCGGCGACGGCCCGCTGGTGCGACCGAGCGGCGAGCCGGTCTTGTTCTTCACGGGTGATGCCGTACTGCCGCCGCAAGTTCTCAGCCGTCTCCAGCATCCCGCCGGGCACCGGGTAGTTCTTGCCGCCCGGAGTCTGGCGGCCGCGGGTGAGCGAGTCGTGCAGGTGGACGCCCGCGCCTCCCGCTCCCCAGCGGAGGTCGTTGGCGTAGAAGACGGTGTTGGACATGCTTTCCGCGCCGCCCGCGACGATCAGGTCGCTCGCGCCCGCCTGCACCTGCAGCGCGGCAAGCAGCACCGACTGCAGGCCGGAACCGCAGCGGCGGTCGACCTGCATGCCGGGGACAGTGACCGGCAGGCCTGCGTCGAGCGCGACGACGCGGCCGATCGCCGGGGCTTCGGCGCTGGGGTAGCAGTGGCCGAGGATCACGTCGTCGATCGCGTCGGCGGGCAGGCCGGTGCGCTCGATCAGGCCCTTGAGCGCGACGGTGCCGAGGTCGGCGGCAGGCACGCTCTTGAGCGAACCGCCGAAGCGGCCGATCGGGGTGCGGACAGGTTCGCAGATGACGGCGTCACGCATGGGGAGTGCCTTCCTCGTGATAGTCGGCGTCGAGGCTGGTGCGCGGTCCGGCAGCCCCGGTGAGGGTCAGGGTCGCGCCGCCGGGACGGGGCTCGGTGCGCAGTTGCGCGGGCTGGCCGCAGAACAACGGGGCCAGGTTGCGGTGCGCCAGCCGGGTCACGCGCGCGCTGGGGGAGTCCAGGCGCAGCACTTCGGCCAGCGCGAGGGACATCAACGGCCCGTGTACGACCAGGCCGGGATAGCCCTCGACCCGGGTCGCGTACGGCCAGTCGTAGTGGATGCGGTGCGCGTTCGCGGTGGCCGCGGAGAAGCGCATCAGCAGGGTGGGGTCGGTGGCGAAGTCCCAGCCGTCTTCGCTGCGGCGGAACGGGGAACCCGCCAGGTCAGCGGGTTCGATCGGGGCTTCGGACTTGGTCGTGCTCGCTTCGCGGTAGACGATGTCCTGGCGCTCCTCGATGAGCGGCGATCCGTCCACATCGGACAACACGGTGCGCACGACGACGATCACCAGCTTCCCGGAGCGGCCGGATTTCTCCGTCACGGAGTCCACTATGGATCGCCGGGTGACGGTTTCGCCGATCTTCGGCGGGCGATGCGGCAGGACCTCGCCTCCGGCGAACATCCGCTGCGGCAGGTCGATCGGCGGCAGGAATGTGCCGCGCGCCGGGTGCCCGTCGGGCCCGAGTCCGGAGGAGACCGGCCAGCGGGGGAGCGCGACCCAGTGCCACAGCGGCGGCAGGTCGTCGCCCGGCCGGGGTGCGGGGAGTCCGTTGTCGAAGAGCGCGGCCAGGGCCGCGACCGGGGCCGGGTCGACCAGCTCCGCGGTGGTGACGGCGTGCGGTTCCCAGCCGGTCACATGAACCGTCCGCCGGTCACTTCGAGCACCGTGCCGGTCATGTACGACGACAGATCGGACGCGAGGAACAGGGCCACCGAAGCGATTTCGCCGACCTCGCCCGCCCGGCGCATCGG
>NZ_JBVKDT010000015.1:0-228593 GCF_055633655.1 Amycolatopsis sp. NPDC114503
GAGGGGCTGAGCAGTCGCGTCCTCAACAGTCAGCAGTGCCGCGGTGAGACGGGGGCGGCACCGGTCACGACCACGCCCTCGGGACCCGCGACTGCGCAGACAGATCCTCAGAGCCGTCGAACCAGATATTGGTCGTGCCTCGCCAAAGCCGAGCCAGATACACAAATGCACCGTCTGCCCCACCGATCGAGCCGCCGTCAACGTCTCCGGAACGAGCGGGACCCGAACCCTTTTCGACCACCGAACGCAAACCGGGTGGTCTTTCTGCAGCGGAAAGCTTCGGGCCCGCACTTAGGCAGTGGACCAGCTTTCACGAGCGGGCGATCGGCGCAGGTAAACCGTCAACAGGATTTGGTGATCTTGACAAACTTTTCACGCAGCCACATCAGATAAATGCAGCCCAAGCATTCGATCAGCCCGTAGGCAGCCGAGCGGGCACGGTCCAGACGGCGCGCGACATCGCGCCAGTCGGCGATGTTCCAGACTGCGCTGACGTAGTCTGTCTTGACGTTGAGGTAGTCGAGGTAGAAGGCGTGCTCCCACATGTCGAGCATGAACAGCGGCGTGATCCCGACCGGAACGTTGCTTTGCTGGTCGAACAGCTGGAACACCGACATCCGCTGCCCGATCGAGTCCTATCCCAGCACCGCCCAGCCGGAGCCTTGGATACCGGTCGCGGCGGCGGCGAACTGCCCTTGAAAGGCAGCGAAGGATCCGAACTGCTCGGCGATGGCATCCGCCACTTCGCCCTCGGGCTCACCGCCTCCGTCCGGTGAAAGGTTCTGCCAGAACACGCTGTGGTTCGTGTGCCCGCCCAGATTGAATGCCAGGTTCTTCTCATGCAGGTTCACGGCGGCGAAGTCCTCGTGCGCCCCGGGCCTCGTCAAGCTTGTCCAGCGCCGCGTTCGCCCCCGCCACGTGGGCCGCGTGGTGCTTGTCGTGATGCAGCTGCATGATTTTGGCTGAGATGTGCGGCTCCAGTGCCGCGTAGTCGTACGGCAGCTCAGGCAAGCCGTAAACAGACAAAACACAGTCCCCTTTCACGCGATCCGCGGGCGGGCCGCTACAGGAGACCAGCCGGACGCTCGCGAACTCGGCGCGGTAATCGACACCAGAACACTTCTACGTTAGCCGAAACGCCCATGTCGCACGGCAGCACCGGCACGCGACCTCGCGCTCGCGAATAGTTTCCCGGCATCGCGGCCGGACACCGGGAACCCAGGCGCGTCATCCATTCCCGCGGCATTGTTCCGCGGCACCGTAAATCTTGTTTTCCCCGCCAAACCTTGGTTCGGTAACGTCGCGCGACTGCGACGCGATGATCCCGGATACCGTCGCACGACGCCGTCCAGGATTCTCACCTCGACGACGTATCGGCTTGTCAGCACAGCTGTCATGGGCATTGCGGCAGGACTGGCGACCACCCAGGCCGTCGCCGCGTCGCTGGGCGTGTTTGCCGGGATCACGACGGCCGGTGCGGTTTTCGTGCGGCCGCTCGGGCGCGGCGAGTTCGCCAGCGGTGGCGCGCGGTCCGTCGCGGACCCGGCCGCGACTGTCCATTGTGGCCGGAAGCGGTCGGCGGCGCCCTTGCCAGCGCGTTCGTCGCGTCAGCGCCGGGTGGCCTCGACGGGGTCGGCCCAGAAGTCCATCGGCACGCAGCCGGTGCTGCGCCCCCAGTCGTCCAGCAGCCGCCCCATCCGCTTGGCGAAGCCAAGGGACACGGCGCGGTCGGTCACCGCCAGGCCGGGCATCCGCTCGACCAGTACCGCCTCCAGCCGCTGGGCATCCTCGAGAGAACGCAACCACGCGCAGTACAAGAAGTTGCTGGTGCCGCCGGTGAGGCCTACGCACGCCCGGGTCTCGGGCAAGGTCGCCAGCAGCCGGGCGGCGTCCTCGGCGCTGGCCGGCGGGATGCTCGCCCACAGCCAGAACGACACAGGCCAGCCCGACAACGGCTGGGCGACGTCGCACCGGAAGGTGATCAGCCGATGCCCGACCATCTCCTTGATCCTTCGGCGGACCGTGTTGACGCTGCAGCCGAGCCTGGCGGCCAGACGTGTCAGCGGCGCACGGCCGTCCTCCGACAAGAGCCGTAGCAGGTGGCGCTCCATCGCGGTGACCGGTCGTGCCGCGGCGCCGGGGGACCGCGGCACCTCGCCGATCCCGGCGCGCTGCTGCGGGTCGAGCGCGCGCAGCTTCCAGTCACTGCCGTAGGAATACACGCGGGTGACCAGATGGGTGCGGGTCGAGCGGACACCGTCCAAGCCGCTGATCGGGCCGAGCACGTAGCGGGACATCGCGGTCAGGTCCGCCACGTCGACTGTCAGCAGAAGGTCGCGGCCGCCGCTGGTGAACTCCACGGTGAGCACGTGCGGCCAGCTCGCGAGGCGGGCGGCCGTCTCACGGACCAGCTCCGACGCGCAGTCGAGCTCGATGAACGCGGCGCAGCCGCCGAAGGTCGGTTGCACGGTGACCCAGGCGAGGCCGGACTCGGTCAGGCGGGACCATCGCCGGGCGACGGTCACCGGGTCAAGGCCGAGGGCCCGGCCGACCGTGGCCCACGACGCCCGGGCGTCGAGCTGGAGGGTGTTGATCAGCGCGAGGTCGACTTCGTCGAGCTCGGCAAAATCGTGATTTGCGGCTTTCATGATGGACGAATCCTGCGATTCCGGAGTACCCGAGTAGATGACATGCCCATACTCCCCCACCCGCTGGATGTCAGGCGGCCGAAGAGGGAGAAGCTGCTTTGTCTGTCGTACTCGATGACGCGCGCGAGCTCCGCGGAGACCTCGTGCGGCTCCGCCGCGAGCTGCACGCACACCCGGAGGTGGGCCTGAACCTGCCTCGCACCCAGGAGCGAGTGCTCGCGGCGCTCGACGGTCTTCCGCTGGAGCTGAAGCTGGGCACCGGCCTGACCTCGATCACCGGTGTCCTGCGCGGGGCCAGGCCTGGCCCGGCCGTGCTGCTCCGCGCCGACATGGACGCGCTGCCGGTGGCGGAGCGCACCGGCGTCGATTTCGCTGCCGCCACCGGGACGATGCACGCGTGTGGGCACGACCTGCACACTTCGATGCTGGTCGGCGCCGCGCACCTGCTCGCCGGCCGGCGCGACCGGCTCGCCGGTGACGTCGTCTTCATGTTCCAGCCCGGCGAGGAAGGCTGCGACGGTGCGCGGCTGATGGTCGAGGAGGGCGTCCTGGACGCCTCCGGCTCCCGCGCGGTCGCGGCGTACGGGATGCACGTCAGCTCAGCCGGCCTCCCCGCCGGGCTGTTCGCCACCCGGCGGGGCCCGGCGCTGGCCGCTTGCGACGCCGTGCACGTCACCGTGCGCGGGGCGGGCGGCCACGGTTCGGCGCCCCACACGGCGCGCGACCCGATCCCGGGCGCGTGCGAGATGGTGACCGCGCTGCAGGCATTCGTGACGCGCACCTTCGACCCGTTCGACCCGGTCGTGCTGTCGGTCTGCCGGTTCGCGTCGGGTACGACGACCAACGTGATCCCCGCCGAGGCGGCGTTCTCGGCCACGGTCCGCTCGTTCTCCAAGGAGAACCAGGCCCGGGTGCGCGACGGGTTCGCCCGTGTCTGCCAGGGAGTCGGGGCCGCGCACGGCCTCGAGGTCGACGTCGAGTACCAGGAGCAGTACCCGGTGACCGTCAACGACGTCGCCGAGGCCGAGTTCGCCGCGAACGTCATCGCGGAGGTGCACGGCGAGGAGCGGTTCAAGTGGCGGCCGGACCCGGCGATGGGTTCGGAGGACTTCTCCCGGGTGCTCGACGAGGTTCCCGGGTCGTTCGTCTTCCTCGGCGCATGCCCGGGCGAGCGCGACCCGGCGACGGCGCCGTACAACCACTCCCCGCTCGCCGAGTTCGACGACGGCGTGCTCGCGGACGGCGCGGCCGTCTACAGCGAACTCGCGCTCCGTCGGCTGGCCGGCCACGTCGACCCGGCCTGAAGGAGACCGTGATGACCACCAACACCCCCGGCGACGCGGTCCCCACCGCACAGCCGCACGCCGCCGCGCGCATCGCCGGACTGGGCACGCTGCTCGTCCCGCTGATGCTCGTCGAGCTGTTCAGCGGCGTGCTGCAGCTGTACTTCAGTCCGCTCTATCCAACCTTCGCGGCCAAGTACCACATCGACATCGCGACGCTGTCGTGGGCGCTGATCGTCTTCACGCTCGCCGGTGCGATCGCCACCCCGGTGTTCGCGGCGCTCGGCGACGTATACGGCCACCGGAAGGTGCTCAAGGTCGAGGTCGGCGTGGTCCTCGTCGGCACGATCTTGATCGCCGCGGCGCCGAGCTTCCCGGTTCTGCTCGCCGGGCGCTTCCTGCAGGGCACTTTCCCGGCGTTCCTGCCGCTCATGTTCGGCATCGTCCGCACCCGCCACAGCGCGGACACGACCCGACGGGCGGTCGCGTACCTGTCGTCGGTGCTGCTCTTCGGCACGGCCGTCGGCGCGGTCAGCACAAGTCTCCTGGTGAAGCTCTCGGACGGGCCGCAGCTGGTGACCTGGCTGCCGGCGGCCGGCCTGATCGCCGGGTTCGCTGCCTTGTGGGCCGGGCGGGAGACCGGGTTCGTGCGCAACCTCGACGTACGGATCGACTGGCTGGGCATCGCGCTGCTCGGGGTCGGGCTGGCCGCGCTGCTGCTCGGGCTCGACGAGGGCCCGACCTGGGGCTGGACGTCGGCCCGCAGCGTCGCCGCCGTGGTCGGCGGGGTCGCCGTCCTCGCCGTGTGGGTTGTGGTCGAACTGCGCGTCGCGCAGCCGCTGGCCGACCTGCGGTTCCTGTTCCGGCCGACGCTGGTGCCCGTCTACCTGGTCGGAGTCGGCGTCTACTTCGGCATCGTCGGCGGCCAGGTCGCCAGCGCCACGTTCATGGCACTGCCGCGCGGCAAGCTCGGCTACGGTCTGGGCTTGGACGCCTCGCACATCGCGCTGATGTTCCTGCCGATCCTCGGGGTCGCCGCGGCGATGGCGACGCTGACGGCGCCGCTCGGACGTCGTATCGGGTACTCGTGGGTGATGGCGCTCGGGGCCGCATGCGCATGCTTGAGCGCAGTCGGGCTGATCCTGTTCCACGGCTCGGTCGGTCAGTACCTTCCGCTCGTCACTCTCGCCGGTGCTGGCCTCGGCTTCGTCGAGGGGTCGACGCGCGCCGTCGTCGTCGGCGAACTGCGCGACGGCGAGGTGTCGATGGGCCAGGGGATCTACGAGCTGTCCACCGTCCTCGGCTCGGCACTCGGCGCCGCCGTACTAGGCGGCATCCTGTCGGCCCACACCCTCGCACGGGTGCCCTCCGAGCACGCGTTCGTGCTCGTCTGGACGACGATGGCCGGGCTCGGCATGGTCGCCGCAGTCGCAGCCGTCGTGCACGCCGTCCGAGACGGCCGGGCACGGGTGTAGGAGCCCACACCGTCAACTCGGCCCGACGACCATCCGACGGCGGTCGCAGACGCCGGAGCCGGTGAGTTCGTCGCAGCCGATGAACGCACCGGCGCCGCACTGGCTTGACGTTGACACAATCAGCCTGCACCGGTGCAACCGCGACGGCTGGAGCCGCACGGCACCAGCCCGCTCGCCGAGACGATGCGGGGAAGCCACGAGCCTGGCCCGCGCCCTGGAGATGGCATCGTCGCCGAAGCCAGCACCCGACCGCACCTTCCGCCGGTGGTCAGGACGACCGTGCCGCCGAATCTCGCGATGTCCGCGGCACCTCTTCGCCGCCCGCCGCCGGCGTCGCTCCATGCGGTACAACGTGCCGAGTCGAGTGCGGGGATCCCATGCGTGCGCGGAGAGGTCTCACTCGCACGCTGATGCCGAAGATGCACAGTTCTCCGAGCTTGCGGTACCGCTCGCGCGGCGCGATGCCGGGCGGTGAACCGCTTGTCGTGATACGACGCGACCCCGACTGGATGAACGCCGAAGGGCCGTGCGGAAGGACTCGTGGTCCTCATCGAATACGTCGCGGCGCATGGATTCGTCGAATTCTGGATCCTGCGGGGCGCCGGTGGACGCGCGACACAGGCTGGTCATTCGCTGGCCGGCCGCGCGCCGCTCGGCGATGCGGGTCTGAGCCGAGAACCCCAGCTCGCCATGACCAGCCGCCTCGGCGGCAGTCAGGTTCTCGGCCCGCCGCAGCGAGAACCCGGACGTGGAATCCCTCGTCCTGCATTGCGGCAGCCGTCACTCGTGCGCCTTCCCTTTCCCGCCGGGAAGTGAACTCCCCCGGGTCGAGCACCGCCTCCGGCTTGTTCCAGTAGCCGCTCATCAGGCCGGCGCCGCGGTAACCGATCTCGCCGACCGCTCCGTCAGGGACGTCGTTCATGTCCGGGTCGACGATCCCGATCGCGACCGAGGACACCGGCTTCCCGATCGACCCCAGCTTGCGCAGCGCGTCATTGCCGTCGAGAGCGCACGCCACCGACGACATCTCGGTCTAGCCGAACAGCGACACGTTCTGCGCGGCGGGGAAAGTCGCGGCCATCCGCCGGAGCAACGCATCCGTCGCCGGAGCCGCGCCCCGGCTCAGCCAGCGCAGCGCAGACAGATCGCGCACGCCAGCTGAGGGTTCGTCGCACAGCGCCTGCCACTGGACCGGCACGAGGAAGACACTGTTGACCAGCTCCCGTTCAAGAAACCTCCGCACCTGCCCGGAGTCGAACACGCCCGACCGCTGGACGACGATAGTGCCGCCGATGTGGAACGTCGGCGCGGCGACGAGGTTGACCTCGTGGCCGTTTCCAGATGGCACACCGAGATGCAGGTCAAGCTCGGGGAAGCAGGTTCTGATGGGTCAGCATCGCGCCCGTCGGGTGCCCGGTGGCCCCGACGGGTACGTGATCAGCGCATGACTGCGCTCTCTCACGTCGGCGACCGCGGCGCCTCCCGGCTCGGCGAGGAGCCGATCGTGGGACTCGGCCGCCTCCCAAGCGGAAGCTCCCGCCAAGGCGACAGTGGAGCGGTCGCCGGAAATCAAGATGACGCATCACCCCGGTTGCGAAAAAGATGATCTCCTGCAGCACCCCCCGGACCTCGCCTCTCCTCGGCGCGCGACGACCGGAATGGTGTCGTTCCCGGAAAAGCATTTCCAGGGCGTTTCCACACCGCGAACCTGGAAGCGGAATCTGAACCTCCGAAAGACCGCGCGGCCGGGTGCGGGCGCCGCGCTCGGTTAGAATTCGCGGAAACCCGTCGAGCGCAGGAAACCCATGGCCTTTCCCCTTTTGGGCTTTCGCGCGGGACAATGAGACCGCGATCCGCGACCACGGGGCGTTACGCCGCGACAAACGCACAGTGCCGATCTCCCCCTCACGGGCGACCTCATTCGAGTGCATCGACGAGAACGTCCCGCTACGACCTCTTCGCCGAATGAGAAACTTTCGGCTTAACAACCGGAGCGCCATGACACGGAAGTCAGCCGACCTGCCCGGCACCCCCATTTTCGATGCGATCATCGCGGAGATGAGAGCTGACAGCCCTGAGCTTCGCGCGAGCGAGCCGGCCGATGATCGCTCGCGCGCGACGGACGCACCGAGCACCCCCGCGCCGGCCTCACCCGGCTGAGGACGTGTGCCAGCCAAAGCGGGCCGCGTGATGGGGCCTGCCCACACGCTGTCCTGATCCGACGAGCAGCGGAGGCGGGAAACCCGATGCCCCGAAATCTCACTGTCGTCTTTGCGCGAGCCCGCCCGGCATGCCCGAAGCGGAGCTGGCCTGATTTCCTTGCCGTGGTGACTTAGAATGATCACCCGTACCAGCAGCGTCACCCATGCGGGTGATCCGGCACGTGGGGGCAGTCATCGGCAGCGACGAGTCCGGTCCGGTGTTGCGGTTCACCGTGCTCGGGCCGGTCCGCGCCCGCTACCGCGACCGGCCGATCGCGCTCGGCCCGGCTCGGCAGCAAGCGGTGCTGGCCGTCCTCCTGCTCGTCCGCGGCCGCGCGCGCACCGCGGACGACCTCCTGCGCATGGTCTGGGGCGGCAGGCCGCCGTCGAGCAAATCCAACCTGGTTTCGGTGTACCTCTACCGGCTGCGCGCCGCCTTCCGCGCGGCCGGCGTGCCGGGCGAGGTGATCAGCAGCGGCCCCGCCGGGTACCGGTTCGCCGCGGACGCCTACCTCGACGCCGCGCATCTCGACGAGCTGCTCGAAACAGCGCGTGCCGCCCGCCGCGTCACCGACGAGGAGGCCGCTCTCGCCCAGGCGACCGGACTGCTCGGCGGTGAACCCCTGGCCGGGTTGCCGGGCGACCACGCCGCCGCGGAACGCGAACGGCTCGCCGGCCGCGGTCTCGCCGCGTGGCGGCAGCTGGCCGAGCTGTGGCTCCGCCAGAACCGGCTGACGACCGCCATCGACGCGCTGACCAAACTGGTCGCCGCGCATCCGCACGACGAGCCGCTCGTCGCGCTCCTCATGCGGGCCCGCTACCGCGGCGGCTGGGCGTCCGACGCCTTGGCCGACTATCGCGGCCTGCGCCGTCGGATGGTCGCCGGACTGGGCGTCGAGCCGGGTCACACGCTGCGCGCTCTGCACGAAGCGATCCTGCGGGACGACGCCGCGGCCGTCGAAACCCCACGCGGCGCGGGCCGCGACGAACTGCCGCCTGACGTCTTGCTCGCCGGGCGGGAGGCCGCGGTCGAGGAGATCGCCGACTCGCTGGTCGGGCACCCCGGCGACACACCCCGGCTCGCCGCGGTCGACGGCATCGCCGGAGTCGGAAAAACGGCGGCCGTCGTGCACATCGCGCACCGGCTGCGCCCGGCGTACCCGGACGGCGCGCTCTTCCTCGACCTGCACGGCTACACCGCGGGCCGCGCGCCGCTGACCGCGCCGGACGCGCTCGGCCGGCTCCTGCGGACCGTCGGCATCGCCGACCGCGAAGTGCCCGACGACCTCGACGAACGCGCCGCTCTATGGCGCGCGCGGACCGCCGGCGCCCGGTTTCTGCTCGTCCTCGACAACGCCGCGTCGGCCGATCAGGTCCGGCTGCTGCTGCCCGGCGGGAGCGGCAACGCGGTCCTGGTGAGCAGCCGCGGCCGGCTGGCCGGTCTCGACGCCGACCGCCAGCTCACCCTCGACGCCTTGTCCGAAGAGGTCGCGGCGCAGCTGATGACCGCGTTGGTCGACGACTCCCGCGCCGCCGCCGAACCCGAGCAGGTGCGCGCCGCCGCCCGGCTGTGCGGCGGCCTGCCGCTCGCGCTGCGAATCGTCGCGGCCCGGATGCGCAGCCGTCCTCAATGGACATTCGCACACCTCGCCGCCCGGCTGGCCGAGCGGCGGCTCACCGAACTGGCCGACGGGCCGCGCAGCATCGAGGCCGCGTTTTCCCTTTCTTATCAACGACTTCCGGAAGCAGAGCAACGAGTGTTCCGGTTGCTGGGCGAGATCCCCGGCACGACTCTGGACAAGAATTGCGTGGCCGCCCTCGCCGCCGTCTCCCCGGCCGAGGCCGAAGAACTGCTGGAGAACATCGTCGACGCGAGTCTGCTCGACCTCGTCTCGCTCGACCGGTACCGCCTGCACGACCTGGCCGCCGACTACGCCCGGCGCCTTGCCCGCGAAATCCCGGATCCGCATGCGCTGGACCGAGTTCTCGCCCACTACGAAGCCGCCGCCCGCGACGTCCGCGGGTGCCTGACCGGCGACGGAGACGTCGCCGACGCGAACGCGTGGCTGACCGGCAACCGGGTCGCGCTCGTGGAACTGGTCGAGTACGCCGCGGCGAATGACCGGCTCGCCGCGGCGGCCCGGATCGCGACGATCCTCTCCGAGCCGTTCACCATGCACGCCTGGTTCAGCGACGCCCGCCGGATCCACGAATCCGTCCTCGCCGCCCGGCCTTCCGACGACGCTCCATTGTGGATGGAACTGGCGCACGTGCACGGCATGCGCGGCGCGTACCGGCAGGCGTGGGACTGTTTCGTCCGTGCGGAGGAAGGATTCGCCCGCAGCGGCGACGACGAGGGCGCGACCCGCGCGCTGGCCGGCCTCGGCGCCGCGGCGCGGGCACTGGGCCGATACCGCGAAGCCGCCGGATACCTCGAACGCGCACTCGCCGAAGCCGACCGGCTCGGATACGCGATCCCGAAGTTCACCCTGCTGCCGAACCTCGCGATGGTCCATGAGCACAACGGCCGCTACGACCAGGCGCTGGAGCAGGCCCGCGCCGCCGTGGAGCTGGCCGCGGACATCGGCGACAACCGCCGGCTCTGCTCCATGCTCGGACTGCTCGGCCAGCTGCTGCGCGACTCGGGCGAGCTCGCCGAAGCGGCGCGGGTCCTCACCGACACCGTCGAGCTCGCGCACCGCACCGGCAACGTCCGGGTGCACGCGCAGGCGCTGACCGAATTGGGCGCGGTGTCGTCGCTGCGGGGCGACCCGGACACCGCGATCCGCCACCAGCTCGCCGCGCTGGAGATGGTGGACACGGACGCGCTCGAGACAATGATCATGCTTCGCACCCACCTTGGCGAGGCTTACCTGGCCGCTCGGCGCGAAAAGCAGGCGGCGGACCAGTTCACGGCGGTGCTGGCATTGACCGACCGGGCGCCGAACCCGGTGGCCCGCACGCGCGCACTCGCCGGATTGTCCCGCTGCCCGTGAGCTCGTCCCGCCGGCCCAGTCTCGCGAGATGGAATCTGGATGAAATCGGCCGCCGCCAGTGATTTTCCCCCTCCGCACACTCTTGACCAGACGATCACCGCGCCCGGAAACTGCTGGCACGCCCCGGGCAGCCGCGCCCGGGACCACTGGAGGGACCAGATCTTGCGACTTCTCAAAAAAACCTGCCTGCTCCTCGCCGGAGCGGTGACCGCGGCCGGCGTGACCGTCCTCGGCGCGGGCGCACCGGCGTCGGCGGCCGACTGCAGCCACGTGTACTTCCTCACCGACGGCCACACCAACGGCACCACCGGCGGCACCTGGGACAGGAACGGCACTGTCCCGCCGCCCGGGGCGCACCTGGAGAAATTCCTTTACGACGACGGCATCATCCCGGTCGTCGAACCGCACGACCTCGACACCACGCAGAAATACGCGGGCCCCGCGCTGGAGAAGAAGGTCACCGACTTCCACCAGTCCTGCCCCGGCGCCCCGATCACGCTCGTCGGCTACTCGTTCGGCGCGCTGATCTCCGGCAACGTCGTCGCGAGCCTCGCGAGCAAGAACGCCGTACCGCACAATCTGCTCAACGCCGTGCTGATCGCGGACCCGCGGCACGCCGTGCACACGACCGGCGTCGAGGGCCCGGCCGGCGGCATCATGTCGGTCGCCCCGGACGGCCCCGGCATGCACACCACCGGGCCGCGGAACTTCGGCGACATCAAGGTCGCGAACATCTGCCGGCACGACGACATCATCTGCAACGCGGTCAACCCGGTCTCCAACGCGCAGGGCTTCATCGGCGAAATGCAGCGCTTCAACACCGCGCACACCGCCTACGGCGACCAGAACCCCGACCGCAGCCCGTGGCACAACCCGGCCGCCTTCGAAAACTCCGGCGACCTCATGCTCGCCCCGTCCGCCCCGATCACCTGGGGCGGCCCCGCTTTCCCCGCCCCCATGCCGCGCGACGTGCTGAACCCCAACCCGGTCTACCAGGGCGTGATCAACGGCCTCAGCCAGTCCGGGGACACTCTCGACTGGGCGAACGTGCTCAACTCCTTCGGCCTTCCCGGCGACCAGGCCACCCACGAGATGATCGCCGCGCTCGAAGCCGCCGGAAAGTACTGGTGACCCCCTAGCGGCACAGCTGACCCGCGCGCGGCGGCCAGGGCCTGCTCCCCGGGTGCCGCGCGCGTCCGCACGCCCTCGACCGGCCGCATCCACCCGGCGCGTCCGCCCCAACCCGGTTCGAGCCGACCTGCCCGTTCCACGGCCAAAGGACCCGCCGCCCGTAACTGAACGGCCACGCGACCCGATCGACCTCCGCAGCGAGATCGTCGGCTGGGCGATCGGCTGGGATCTCCTGCTGGAGTACACCGCCATCGTCGCCGTGGTGGCGATCGGCATTTCGGGCTACTTCAACGATCTGATCGGTTTTCTGCACATCGGCCTGCCGCAGTGGATGATGGGCGCGCCGGGAACCGAACCGGCCAGCGTCGCCGCGGGAACGTACAAGATCAACCTGTTCGCAGTGCTCCTCTGCCTGCTCATCGCCTGGATCCTGAACCTTGGCACGCAGAAGGCGGCCCGGTTCGAGACCGCGCTGGTCTACCTCAAGGTCGCCGTGGTCGTCGTCGTCATCGTGGTCGGCGCGTTCCACATCAAGACCGGGAACTACAACCCGTTCTTCCCCTTCGGGATCTCCGGCGCGTTCGCGGGCGCGGCCACCGTGTTCTTCGCGGTGTTCGGCTACGACGCGATGAGCACGGCCGCGGAGGAGTCGAAGGACTCGCAAAAGCACATGCCCAAGGCGATCCTGTAGTCTCTCGCGATCTCGATGGTGCTGTACATCCTGGCCTGCCTGGTGCTGACCGGCATGGTCAAGTACACCGACATCAACTCCGAAAGCGCCTTCTCCAGCGCGTTCGGCTCGGTCGGGCTTCCCGTCCTCGGCGCGGTGATCGCGATCGGCGCGATCCTGGGCATCCTCACGGTGTTGTTCACCTTCATGATGGGTGCCTCGCGAGTGGGCTACTCCATGAGCCGGGACGGGCTCTTGCCGAAGTGGTTCGGCAAGACGCACCGGAGCAAGCAGGTCCCGACCCGGATGACCTGGCTGCTCGGCGCCGCTTCCGCGGTCATCGCGGGCCTGCTGCCGATCGGCGAAGCGGCCGAGCTGACCAACATCGGCATCCTGCTCGCGTTCGTCGTCGTCCGCGTTTCGGTGATCGTCCTGCGCTACCGGCGCCCGGACCTGCCCCGCGGTTTCCAGTGTCCCGGGATGCCGTTCGTGCCGATCGTCGGGATCGTTTTCTCGCTGTGGCTGGTCACCTTCCTCGACCCGCACACGTGGTTGCGGTTCGGGATCTGGCTCGCGGTCGGACTGGCGATCTATTTCGCCTACGGACGCCGCAATTCCCTGATCGCTCCCCCTCCGCGGAAAAACCGCGCGAGGACGGCTGATTTCGCGCCGGTCTTCCCGCCGGTGCTCAGAGCGCGCGTCCGTGCCGGGCCCCGGAGGGTGAGTGAAAGGGCTCCCAGATTGACGTCTACTCCACGAACCCGGATTCGCCTTCCGGGTCCTCGGTCGTGGAGTCGTGCCAGTCGGTGAAGGAATCGATGTCGTCCAGCCGGACCGCCCCAGCCCCGGCGGCCAGGTCGCACACGGCCACCCACGCGGACGACACACAGCGCGAGTCGCGGGTGTGTTTGTTGCGGTTGGCCGGGAAACTTTCCGCCTTCGTCTTTGCGTCGGCCACGGCCTTCGCGTCCCGGGGGTTCACGGTCAGTTCCACGGCGCATGCCTCGAGCGCCTGGGCGGCTGCGTAGTCGGTGCCTTGGCTCGGTGCGCCGCAGCCCCAACGCCTTGCCCGCGCTGCCGTACTCGGATCGCCTCGCGACACCGCAGTTCGCCCAGGAGCACCTCGCTGAAGCGGGCTTCCCGGTAATCTGCGCGATCGGCCGCGCCTCCGCGCCCGACTGGTCCGAGGGACGGGCGAAGAACGTGCTGCCGAAATGTTCGGGGCCGAGGTGCCCGTGCGTGCCGAGACCAGGCCGTAAGTCGCTGTCCGCGCACCGGAGGTCCGCCCCTTTGACCGTTGCCCGGGGAACAGGCCTCCGCAAACAGGCTTGGCGCAGACGGTCCGTCCCGAGTTCGCGGACGACCCCGGCGCGCAGGTTCGTCCGTTCGGCGCGGCCGGTGCGCCGACTCGGTCGAACTCCTCCCCACGACCTGCGCGTCGGCCACTGACAGCTCACGACTGAACCACTGGCGGCTCCAGCAGCCCGCCTCGACGGCGGTCTCCCGGAACGCGCTCAGATCGGCCGCGGGCGACCAAAGCCCGGCCGGCCAGGCGCGGACCTCGTTACGGACTGTCATGCCGAACTGCCTTCCAGGCGTGCCCCTGGCTGTCCGGAATGATCGGGGTGTGCGGGCGGAGCGGGGATGGCTTTCCTGCTGGCGGCCCTCGATGGTTCAGGAGGCCTGGCCCCTGCCCCGCACCCTTGTGCTGACCGCTGAAGAGGCATTGCGATCCAGTGTCAGCGCCGCGACGCACCTTGAGGCCGGCGGACCCGGACCGCGAATCCGGCCAGATCACCTCGTCGTGCCGCCCGGCGTGCACGAGGCCCTGAGCAGGAACCCGAAGGCATGGCTGCTTCCCGGGCACAACCGGCCAGCAGAGTGATCCGCGAACCCGAGCGCGATCGGCCGACGGTTGATTATCTAGCGATAGCTATATACCGTCAGGCTCAGGATACCGACAAGGAGCCGTGCGCGGGTGCCGACCGCCAAGCGGCTTTGGCAGCCAGGAGACGAAGGGATCGGCATCGCAGCGGCACCGGATCCCGAAGGCGGCGCCGGACCTGCCGCTTCCGGTACCTCGCGTGCGGGAGCTAGGCGACCGGGCACAGGACGGCAGCCCGGCGACGGGTGCCCCAGGAAGCATGCCCCCGGTGCCTCAGCGGGACAGCGCCCGGCACCATCGTGCCGGGCCGCCGCCGCTCCCGCGCACCACGGATGACCGGCGCGACGGCGGACGTCGTCGCGGATTGGAGCGAACGATGAAACGGCATCAGCTCGAAACGTTCTCCGAAGGACACTGTTTCCTGGAAGGTCTGCGCTGGCACGACGGCAGCGTGTGGGCCAGCGACTTCTTCACCAAGGAAGTCAAGAGGTTCTCCGCCGACGGGTCCTGGCGGGCGGTGGCTCAGATCGCGGGAGCGCCCTCCGGGCTGGGGTTCCTCGGCGACGATTCGATCCTCGTCGTCTCGCAGGCCGATACGACGGTGCGCCGGATCGACAGCGAGGGCGCCGTCACGCTGCACGCGGATTTCAGCGCGGTCGCCGGCGGCCTGGGCAACGACATGGTGGTCTCGCCGACAGGACACGCTTACGTCGGCAACTTCGGCTTCGCGCTGGGCGAGGACCCCAAGCCGACGCGGATCGCGCACGTACGGCCGGACGGCGGAGTCGATCCGGTCGAGGGCGAACTGTTGTTCCCCAACGGAATGGCCATCACCCCGGAGTCGGTGCTGCTGGTAGCGGAGACGTGGGGCCATCGAATCAGCGCCTTCGACCTGGCGCCCGACGGCTCCGTCTCGAATCACCGGATCTGGGCACGACTCGACGAGTCGCTGCACCCCGACGGGGTCGCGCTCGACGCGGACGGCGGGCTGTGGTTCGGCAACGCGCTCTCGCTTGAAGCCGACAGCGGGTTCTACCGGGTCGTCGAAGGCGGCGAGATCACGGACGTCGTGCCCGTGACCGGAGCTTGGGCGGTGACCTGCGCGTTCGGCGGCGCGGGACTCGACACGCTGTACCTGGCCTGCACCACCACGACCGCGGAGCAGTTCCACGACGGCATCTCCTCTTCGGTGCTGGCGAAAGCAGACGTCGGTCGCCGCGGGCGGCCGTGAACGAGCCTCCTGCTCTCGCCAGGGCCGGCCAGGCCCCTGCACCAGCGGCCGTATCTATCGATCGATCAGTCTCCACAAGTTGATTGAGGTGCCTCTCCATGACAGACCTCGTCCTCCGTTCGGACTCCGACGGCGTCGCCACGCTGACGCTGAACCGTCCGGACAAGCTCAACGCGCTCAATCCCGACGTTTTCCGCGCGTTGCGCCGGCACGTCGACGACATCGCGCGGGACCCGTCAGTCGGCTGCGTGGTGCTCACCGGGGCCGGCCGGGTTTTCTGCGCCGGCCACGACCTCGCCGCGCTGAACACCGTTCCGTACGATCCGTCGTTCGAGGCCGAGACCGTCGACGCGCTCGAGCGGCTGCCGCAGCCGGTCGTCGCCGCGATCCGCGGCTACTGCCTGACCGGCGGACTCGAGCTCGCCCTCGGCTGCGATCTGATCGTCGCCGGCGAGGGCGCTCAACTGGCGGACACGCACGGCGAGCGGGGGCTGGTCCCGGTGTGGGGGATGTCAGTGCGGCTGCCGGAACGGATCGGCACCGCCCAAGCCAAGTTGCTTTCCTTCACCGCCAGGCGGGTCACCGCCGCGGAGGCGCTCCGGATCGGGCTCGTCGACCAGGTCGTCCCCGAAGACCGGTTCGACGACGCGGTCACCGCTCTCGCCGCGGAAATCAGCACGAACTCCCGTGACAGCAACCGCATCGTCAAAGCGCTCATGCGCGATCGGCACGACAGGCACCGGCAGGACGCACTCGACCACGAACGGTCCATGCCGTACGGCGTGCCCGAGGACGCGCACGAACGCCGCTCGGCGCGCTGATCCCGTACGGTCCGAAGGCGAAAGACGCTGGAAGCTCGGGAGATCGCCGCCGGCTTCTCCCTTGCGGTGCCGCGAGCTGACCCGGCGAAGGGGCGCGACTGTCTCCGTTCTCCCGCCCGAGCAGCCGCCGCGGATCGCTCCGCTGTCGCGGCACTGGCGATCACGTCCGCCGCGCTGCCGCCGGAGGCCGTCCCGCGGGTCCGATGGCCTCCGCTCTTGCCGTTGCCGACGGCAGGTATTGCCTGCCCCACGCGGGTTCTTCCGCTCGGACCGGGCTCCCCCGACCTGAGCTTCGTTGTCGATCCGCGGTGCGGGTCCTTCTTGCCCGCGCGGGGATCGCGCACGCGATCGCGCCGTGCGCGGTCTTCGTCCTCGGCGGCGGACTGGCCGTCTCGGTCAGCGTCATGAACGCGTCCACGGCCCTGTTCCTGTCGCGACGCACCGAACAACAGGTGCGCGGCAAGCCGAAACTGGCGCCGCGCGGTTCGCCTGACACGCGCGGGCCCCGCCGGGCCAGTCGCTAACCGCGCTCGCCATCGCTCGCGGCGCGGGCGAGTTCGAGATAGGGCTCCACCGCCTCCCCTGCGGTGTCGAAGCCAGGTCCGGAGGCGGCCCCGGCCCGGGTCCGCGCCGCGATGCCGGCCGCGATGACCGCGATCTTGAAATACGCGATCGCGAGGTGGCGATTCCACTCCGCCAGCGCGACGCCGCCCAGTTCCTCGTAGCGCGCGGCGAGCCGGTCGACGCCGGGGATCCGGTCGCTGGTCCACGCGCTCGCGGAACCGACGATCAGGTCGAACGCGGGGGCGCGGTAGCCGCACATCATCGCGACGTCCGCGACCGGATCGCCGATCGTGGAGAGTTCCCAGTCGACGACTGCCGCCACCCGCGGGACGCCGGCCTCGACCCTGAGCAGGGTGTTGTCGATGCGGAAGTCTCCGTGCACGATTCCGGAGGCCGTCTGGCGGGGCAGGCGAGCGCGAAGGCCGGCGGCCACCTCGTTCGCCAGCGGACCGAGCGCGGGGTCGCCGATCAGCTCCCACTGCCGTGACCAGCGGTCGACCTGGCGCCGGGCATAGCCGTCCGGCCGTCCGAACCGCTCCAGCCCGATCGCGGCGTGGTCGACGCGGTGCAGCGCGGCGAGCGTGCGCAGCAGGTCGTCGACGGTCCCCCGCACGGCGTCGTCGTCCAGGGCGGCCAGCTCGTGCCGGGTCTGGATCGCGCGCCCTTCGACGTACTCGGCGATCGCGAACGGGCCGCCGATCAGCGAATCGTCCTCGCACAGCGCCACTGCGCGGGCCACCGGCACCCCGGTGCCCGCGAGGGCGGCGGTCACCCGGTGCTCCCGGGCCACGTCGTGCGCCGACGGCGTGCGGCCGGCCCGGGGCGGCGTCCGCAGCACCCAGGACGCGTCGCCGTCGCTGATGCGGAAGGTCAGGTTCGAGCGCCCGCCGGCGATGAGGCGCGACTCCAGGTCGCCGCGCGGCGCCTCGCCCGCACCGGCGAGGACGGACGCGACGCGCGCCAGTTCGATCTCGGTCAGCTGCGCTGGTGCGGCTGGCGGAGCGTTCACCGGACCGTCCTCTCGAGGTCGCGCACCGCGCGTTTGGCCAGCGACCAGCGGTGCACCTCCGACGGCCCGTCGTAGATCCGGAACGCCCGGAGTTCGCGCGCGATCCGGGCGACCGGGAGATCGGCGGAGAGTCCCATGCCGCCGCAGAGCTGAGTGGCCCGGTCCGCGACCCTGTTGAGCGCCTCTGCCGCGAAGGTCTTGGTGATGGAGGTGATCTTGGCGGCCTTGCCTCCGGCGTCGAGTTCGGCACACGCTTCCCGGAGCAGGGCGCGGGTCGCGGCGAGGTCGATCTCGTTGTCGGCGATCAGTTGCTGTGCCATGCCGAGGCCGGCGATCCTGCCGCCGAACGCACTGCGCTCCGCCGCGTACCGGACCGCGGCCTCGTGGGCCCGGCGGGCGGCGCCGGTCCAGCGCATGACGTGCGTCATCCGGGCGGGGCCGAGCCTGACCTGCACGTACCGGAAGCCCTCGTCGACCTCGCCCAGGACATCCTCGTCGGGAACGAAGAGGTCCTCGAAGAGCAGTTCGCAGTGGCCGCCGAGCATGGAGCGGTCGGTCGTGCGCAGGTGCCGGACCAGGGTGATGCCCTCGCGCCGCGCGGGGGCGAGGAACATCGTGGCGCCGCCGTTGTCGCCGGGCTCGCCGCTGGTGCGGGCGAAGACGATGAAGAACCCCGCGCCGTCCGCTCCGGTGATGAAGTGCTTGCGGCCGTTGATCACCCAGCCGCCGTCCGCCCGGCTCGCCGTCGTGCGCAGCGCCGACGGGTCCGCCCCGGCGCCCGGCGCCGGCTCGGTCATCGCGAACGCGGAACGCACTTCCGCCCGCGTGAGCGGCTTGAGGTAGCGCTCGCGCTGGTCCGCCGAGGCGATGCGCTCGAGCAGGTGGACATTGCCCTCGTCGGGGGCGTTGACGTTGAGCGCCATCGGGCCGAAGAGGGAATAGCCGGCTTCCTCGAAGACCGGGGCGCGCTCGGCCATCGACAGTCCGAGACCGCCGTACTCGCGCGGCCCGTGCGGCGTGAGCAGCCCGGCCTCGCGGGCCAGCCCCTGGAGCCGCAGCCGCGTCGCCTCTCCCCCGGCGGCCTCGATGTCTCCGTCGAACTCGTCGTCCGCGCCCAGCACGGATTCCCGGATGAACGCCCGGACGCGGGCGGCCAGGTCGGTGTCGTGGTCGGCCATCGTGTTCACTGCTCCTTGTACGCGGGAGTTACGGCTCGATCGGGAGCCGGGACGCCGAAGACTCCGTCGGCGAGGAGCCGGTCGATCTCCTCGGCTGCCAAGCCGAGCTCGGCGAGGACGGCCCTGCTGTCGTCCCCGGGGGCGGGTGCGGGGGCCGGCGGACCGAGCGGCGTCGCGCCGAAGCGGGGAGCCGGCGCCGGCTGCACCAGTCCGTCCTCGTCGACATAGGTGCCGCGCGCCGCGAGGTGCGGGTGCGCCAGGACGTCGTCAGGCGCGATCACCGGGCTGACGCAGGCATCGGTGCCCTCGAACACCGCCATCCAGTCCGTACGGGTGCGCTGCCGGACGCGTTCGGCGAACCGCTGCCGGAGCTCGGGCCAGCGCGACCGGTCCCCTTGTTCGACGGCGCCGAACTCGTCGGCCAGACCGAGTCCGTCGAGGAGCTGCGCGTAGAACTGGGGCTCGATGGCGCCGACCGCGATCCAGGCGCCGTCGGCAGTCTCGTAGACGCCGTAGAACGGCGCACCGCCGTCCAGGAGGTTCTCTCTGCGCGGCCCGGGCCAGTCGCCCATGGCCCGCATCGAGTGCAGCATCGCGGTCAGGAGTGCGGTGCCGTCGACGATGGCCGCGTCGACTACCTGCCCGGCGCCGCTCTCGCGGGCGTGCAGGAGTGCTGCGAGCACTCCGCAGGCGAGCAGCATCCCGCCGCCGCCGAAGTCGCCCAGCATGTTGTGGGGCGGGCTGGGGGCCAGGTCCGCCCCGGCGAGCGGTTCAAGGGCGCCGGCCACGGCGATGTAGTTGATGTCGTGCCCGGCGGCGGCGGACAGCGGGCCGTCCTGTCCCCAGCCGGTCATCCGGCCGTAGACCAGCCGCGGATTGTGCGGCAGCACGTCGTCCGGCCCGAGTCCGAGGCGCTCCATGACACCAGGGCGGAAACCTTCGACGAGGGCGTCGCTGGTCGCGGCGAGCCGCAGCACGAGGTCGCGCGCCGTCTCGTGCTTCAGGTCGAGGACGAGCGAGCGCCGCCCGCGCAGCAGGACGCGGTGCGACCCGGAGTCGATGCCGCCGGGGCGGTCGATCCGGATCACCTCCGCGCCGAGATCGGCCAGCAGCATGCCCGCGAACGGCCCCGGACCGATCCCGCCCACCTCGAGAACCCGCACTCCGTGCAGCGGACCGCTCACTGTGCCACCGCCCGCGTGGGGCGCGCGGCCACGATCGTTTCCCCGTCGTCCCCGGTGCGCGCGGTGACCAGTTCGACCGGCGTTCCGGCGCGCAGGGCCGCCCCTTCGGCGCCGAGCAGGCGGACGAAAACCCAGGGACCTTCGTCGCACTCGACAACCGCCGCCGTGTACGGCGGTTCAAGGCCTGGAACGGGTGAGCGGTGGACGACGCACCAGCTGATCAAGCGACCGGTGCCGCGGGCGGCGACGGCGACGTGCTCGGCAGCGTGGCATGCCGGGCAGAACCGCTCCTGGGGCCCTCGAACGCCGGAGCAGACGGCGCAGCGGCGCAGAAGCAGCACGCCCCGGGCAGCGAAGTCGAAGAATTCGGCGCTGTCCGCGCCGCGCCGCACCGGGACGGGAAACGGGTTCACGAGCGGGCCTCCCGACCGAGGACGAGCGTGGAGTGGTATTCGAGGATCCCGCCGTTGCCGCTGACCATCGCCAGGTCGTTGCGAGCGACCTGGCGGGAGCCGCCGGCTCCCCGGAGCTGGATGACCGCCTCGCTCAGCGGGGTGAATCCCCACATGTAGTACGACGACAGCTGGCCGCCCCCGGTGTTGCAGGGCAAATCGCCTCCCGGGCCGAGCCGTCCGCCCTCGACGAACGCCCCGCCTTCCCCCTTGGCGCAGAAGCCGTAGTCCTCGAGCGTGACCAGCACGGTGTAGGTGTAGCAGTCGTAGAGTTCGAGGAAGTCGATGTCGCCGACGGTGACGCCGGCGGCTTTAAGCGCCTGCCGGCCCGAAACGACCGCGGGCGTCTCGATGCCCCAGCCTGACCCGGCGGCCAGGCGGCGCGGGCGGTGCGCCTGCCCGTAGCCCCACACATGCACCGGCGGCCGCGGCAGGTCCGCCGCTCGCTCGCGCGAAGTCACCACCACGGCGACGGCGCCGTTGCTGACCAGACAGCAGTCGAGCCGCCGCAGCGGGTCGGCGATCCACGGCGAGGACTGGTGGTCCGCGAGGGTCATCGGTTCCCGCATCTGGGCCAGCGGGTTCTCCGTCGCCCAGGCACGCTGGCCGACGGCGATCTCGCCGAGTTGCCGCGAGGTGGTGCCGTAGGCCTCCATGTGCCGGCGCGCCGCCATCGCGTAGAGAATGTTCGGCGTGACCGCGCCGCTCGCGGTCTGCGCGCCGCGGAAGCCGGTGAGCTCCTGGGCGGAGGCAGTCCACGCGGTGCCGGCACGGCGGTCCTGGCGCAGCGGCGTATCGGCGAAAACGCACACCACGACGCTCGCTACGCCGTCGGCGATCGCCCGCGCGGCGGCGCCAACCATCACGCCCGCGCTGGCCCCGTAGGTGTTGACCGAGGCCAGCAACGACAGCTCGGACATGCCGAGAGCGCCTGCCAGCTGAGGATTCAGCTCCTGTTTGACGCCCGAACTCACCAGGAGCCCGTCGACCTGCCCGAGGTCGAGGCCGGCGTCGGCCGCGGCCCGGTGGATCGCGGTGACCGCCAGTTCCTCGGTGCTCTGGCCGTAGACCTTGCCGAGTTCGGACATCCCCAGCCCGACGATGGCGGACGCGGTCACTTTCCGGCCCACTTCGGATCGCGCTTTTCGGCGAAGGCGCGCGGACCCTCCAGCGCGTCCTCGCTGTCGAAGACCGCCCGCGCGGCCGCCGCGTTGACCTGCCACGGATCCTCGCCCGCCCACTCGGGGTTCCAGTCCGAGGGGCCGGTGGCGGTGCGGTGGATCATCCGCTTGGTGTGCTGGACCGACAACGGCGCGTTCGCGGCGATCCGCCGCGCCAAGGCGAGCGACTCGTCGAGAACCGCCCCGGCCGGGACGACCTTGTTCACCAGCCCCCAGGCTTCCGCGGTCCGCGCGTCGACGCCGTCGCCGGTCAGGGCGAGCTCGAGAGCGCGCTTGATCGGCAGTTGCCGCTGGAGACGGACGACACCGCCCGCGGCGGCGAGCAGTCCGCGTTTGACCTCGGGCAGGCCGAACGCGGCCGTATCGGCGGCGACGACCAGATCGCAGGCGAGCGCGATCTCGGCGCCGCCTCCCATCGCGAAACCGTTCACCGCGGCGATGACCGGCTTGTCGATCCAGTGCCGGACGAGGCCCGCGAAGCCCCACTCGGGATTTCCGGCGGCGTGGATCGGGCGATTCCGGGCGATCTCCTTGAGGTCGGCCCCGGCGCAGAAGGCCCGGCCGGTGCCGGTCACGACGACGGCACGCACCTCCGGATCGGCGGCGGCGGCCTCGAGCGCGTCGCCGACCGCGGTCGAGAGAGCCGCGTTCACCGCGTTGAGCGCATGCGGACGATTGAACGTGATGACGCCGACGCCCTCGCGCACCTCGTACCGCGCGGCGGGTTCGGCGCTCATCGGCGCCGCCCCAGGACGTCGCGGGCGATGATGGTTTTCATGATTTCGGTAGTCCCTCCGAAAATGGTGGTGACCCGGGTGTCGGCGTAGGCGCGGGCGATCGGGTATTCGAGCATGTACCCGTAGCCGCCGTGCAGCTGAACGCACCGGTCGACGGTCCGTTTGTGCATCTCGGTGGCCCACCACTTCGCCTTGGCCGCGTCGACCGCCGACAGCTCGCCCCGGTTGAGCCTCAGGACCGCGTCGTCCACGTAGGCCTGGGTGATCTCCAGTTCGGTGACCATCTCGGCCACGGCGAACTGGGTGTTCTGGAACTCGGCGATCTCCTTCCCGAACGCCCTGCGCTGGCGGACGTAGCCGAGCGTCCAGGCCAAGGCGGCGCGAGTGCCGGCGCAGGCGGTGACGGCGATGCTGAGCCGCTCGAGCGGCAGGTGGGACATGAGCGCGTAGAGCCCCTCGCCCTCCTTGCCCAGCAACGAATCCGGCCCGAGCCGCACGTCGTCGAAGCTGAGCTCGGCGGTGTCCTGGGCTTTCAGCCCGACCTTCTTGAGCCGCCGGCCGCGAGTGAACCCGGGCATTCCGTCCTCGACGACGAAAAGACTGAACGCTCGGCTCCCGGCGGAGGAGTCCGCGCTGGTCCGGGCGACGACGATCACGACGTCGGCGTTGATGCCGTTGCTGATAAACGTCTTCGAGCCGTTGAGAACCCAGCCGTCGCCTGCCCGGCGCGCGGTGGTGCGGATTCCCTGAAGGTCGGACCCGGTGCCCGGCTCGGTCATCGCGATGGCGCTGATGTGCTCCCCGGACGCCAGCTTCGGCAGCCAGCGTTTGGCCTGCTCGGGCGTGGCGAGATCGACGAAGTACGGGAGGAGGACGTCCGTGTGGACGGAGAAGCCCGCCGCGAGCGACGCCGCACCGGCGCGGGCGAACTCCTCGATCATCGCCGTCCGGAACCGGAAGTCGTCGACGCCGGATCCGCCGTGCTCCTCCGGCACGGGGAACGCGAGCAGGTCCTTCTCCCCCGCGCGCGCCCAGACGGAGCGCGGAATGCCGCCGGCCTCCTCCCACTCCTCGACGTACGGGATCACCTCGCGGGCGAGGAACTCGCGCACGGCGGCCCGGAACGACTCGTGCTCCCCGTCGAAGAGCGCGCGACGGGCGTACAGATCGGCCATGTCAGAGCCTTTCGATGACGGTCGCGTTGGCCATGCCCGCGCCCTCGCACATGGTCTGCAGGCCGTAGCGGCCTCCGGTGGCCTCCAGATGGTTGACCAGCGTCGTCAGCAAGCGGGTGCCGGAACCGCCGAGCGGGTGCCCCAGCGCGATGGCGCCGCCGCGCGGGTTCAGCTTGGCCGGGTCGGCGCCGAACTCGGCCGCCCAGGCCATCGGGACCGGCGCGAAGGCCTCGTTGACCTCGAACGCGTCGATGTCGTCGAGGGAGAGTCCGGATCGCTCGAGGATCTTGCGGGTCGCCGGGATCGGGCCGGTGAGCATGATCTCGGGGTCTGAACCGACGACCGCGAAGCTGTGCAGGCGGGCGCGCGGGGCGAGGCCGAGCCGGGCTGCTTTCTCCTCGCTCATGATGAGCGCCGCCGAGGCGCCGTCGGTGAGCGGCGAGGAGTTGCCAGGGGTGATCACCCAGCCGATCTCGGGGTAGCGCGCCGAGAACTCCTCTGTGCGGAAGGCCGCGGGCAGGGCGGCGAGCCCCTCGGCGGAGGTCGTGGCGCGCACGGTCTCGTCGACGGTGTGCAGGCTCCCGTCGGGAAGGACGACCGGGACGATCTCGCTGTCGAAGAGCCCTTCGGCCGCTGCCGCGGCAGCCCGCTGGTGCGACCGGGCGGCGTACTCGTCGAGCTCGTCGCGGCCGATCTTCCAGCGCGCCGCGATCACCTCGGCGCCGATTCCCTGGTGCGGAAGGCTGGCGAACCGCGCTGCCAGCGGGCCGTGCGGGTCGCCGCCGGCGGCCGCGGTGCCCATCGGCACCCGGCTCATCGACTCGACGCCGCAGGCGATGGCGATGTCGTAGGCGCCGGCGATGACGCCTTGCGCCGCGAAATGAACCGCCTGCTGGCTGGAGCCGCACTGCCGGTCGATGGTGGCAGCGGGGACCGAAACCGGGAAGCCGGCCTTGAGCAGCGCGGTGCGGCCGATGTTGAGCGCCTGGTCGCCCGCCTGGCCGACACAGCCCGCGATCACGTCGTCGACGAGCGCGGGGTCGACGCCGGTCCGCGCGATGAGCGCGTCGAGCACGCCGGCGAGCAGGTCGGCCGGGTGGACGCCGGACAGCGCCCCGCCGGGCTTTCCCTTGCCGGACGCGGTGCGGACGAGGTCGACGATCACGGCGGTGGTCATGCCGGGGTTCCTTCCTGGAAGTGAGCGAGCAGGGTCGAATGCTCTGCTTCCGCACCTTGCTTACCTAACGCTCGCTAAGTAGATTTAGCAGCGCACCCGCCGTCACGTCAAGCAATCCCCGCCCGACCCGAAGGAGTTCCCGTGGATCCCTTGAGCCGCTTTCGCCTCGACGGCAAGGTCGTTGTCGTCACGGGAGCCAGCTCCGGCCTCGGCGCCGGCTTCGCCCGGGCACTCGCGGCAGCGGGAGCGGATCTGGTCCTGCTCGCCCGGCGCGCCGACCGCCTCGACGCGCTCGCGGCTGAGCTTCGGGACTCGGGCCGCCGCGTGGTCACGCATGCCACCGACGTGAGCGATCCGCGCCAGTGCGAGGAGGCCGTGCGCGCCGCGGTCGCGGAGTTCGGCCGGGTCGACGTGCTGGTCAACAACGCCGGGATCGGCGGCGCCGTCCCGGCTTCCCGGGAGACGCCCGAGTCGTTCGCCGCGGTGATCGACGTGAACCTCGGCGGCTGCTTCTGGATGGCCCGAGCCTGCGCGGGCCGCATGCCCGCCGGTTCGTCGATCGTGAACGTCGCGAGCGTCCTCGGCCACATCGCGCCGCGCTTCCCCCAGGCCTCCTACGCCGCGAGCAAGGCCGGCGTGCTCGGCCTCACCCGCGACCTGGCGCAGCAGTGGTCGGGCCGCAAGGGCATCCGCGTGAACGCCCTGTGCCCCGGCTACTTCGCCAGCGAGATGACGGAGGGCGACGACCAGGTGCTGCGGGACATGGTCGCGACCGAAAGCATGCTCGGCAGGTTCGGCGAGCAGCCCGAACTCGACGCCGCCCTCCTGTTCCTCGCCTCGCCCGCGTCGTCCTACGTCACCGGCACCAGCCTGCTCGTCGACGGGGGCATGGCGGCCCTCTGAGGGCCAATGCCAGGAACTTGAGGCGGCGCTGGGGGTCCAGCGGGCGACGGGAGCAAGGTTGTCGTCCGTGAGGGGAACCCTGAGGGAATCTGATGCCCTCAGGGTTCCCCTCACGGACGTGAAGATGCGGCCAGATGGTGAGCAATCGGGCATTTCGGCGGCAGCGGCGTCTCTTGTGGACAGTCAGCGGGCTGACTCGACGCGGCTTAAGTTCCTGGCGTCCGGCCGAGGCTGACGCGGCACCCGCCCGGCAAGACCGCTCAGGAACCGGCGGAGGCCCGCGGCCGGCGCGGCGGACCAGCCGCTCCGGGGGTCATCGCGGGGCCATCCGGATCGCCCCGTCGAGGCGGATCGTCTCGCCGTTGAGCATCGGGTTGTCGATGATCGCCATCGCCAGCCTCGCGTACTCGTCCGGCGAGCCGAGCCGGCTCGGGTGCGGCACCTGGGCGCCGAGGGAGGCGCGCACGTCCTCGGGCAGCGAGCCGAGCAGCGGAGTCTCGAACAACCCGGGCGCGATGGTCATCACGCGGATCTTGAACTGCGCGAGGTCGCGCGCGACCGGCAGGGTCAGCCCGACCACCCCGCCCTTCGACGCCGAATAGGCGGCCTGCCCGACCTGGCCGTCGAAGGCGGCGACCGATGCCGTGTTGACGATGACGCCGCGCTCCGCGCCGGCGGGCTCGTTCGCCGCCATCGCGGCGGCGGCCAACCGGATGACGTTGAACGTGCCGATGAGGTTCACCTGCACGATCCGGCCGAAGTCGGCCAGCGGGAACGGGCCCGCCTTGCCGACCGTCTTGACGGCGTTGCCGATGCCGGCGCAGTTCACCGCGACCGCCAGGTCGCCGCGCTCGTTGGCGAGTTCCGCCGCGGCCTCCACCGCCTCCTCGCTCGTCACGTCGGCGGCGGCGAACTCGACCCGGTCCCCGAGCGCGTCGAGCGCGGCGGTGTCCGCACCGGGCAGGTCGATCGCCACGACCCGCGCGCCCGCCGCGGCCAGCCGTCCCACGGTCGCGAGGCCGAGTCCGGACGCGCCGCCGGTCACCAGTGCGCTCTTGCCTTCGATGTTCATGGCCGTTCCCTGTCTCCTGTTGACGACTCGCCGAGTCGGCTGATTTAACGTTCGCTATAGACTATGTCCTCGCGACCGCGGAGGGAAGGATTCCGCGTCGCCGTCCCGCCAGGCGCCGGGACGCGTGCTCCGCAGCCCCGGGAGGCCCCCGTGTCCACGCGACCAACGAACGTGCTGCCGGCGGATCGCTGGGACCGGTACGAGGACCTCGCTCTCACGCCGATCCTCGAAGCCGCCCTGGACTCCATCCAGGAGCAGGGCTACCACGGCACCGCCGTGCGCGACATCGCCAACCGGGCCGGCCTGTCCATGCCCGCGCTCTATTACCACCACGGCAACAAGGAGGGCATCCTGATGGCTCTCCTCGACATCGCGATGGACGACGTCCTGTCGCACGTCCGCGGCGGGCTCGACGCCGCCGGGCGGTCCGCGCACGCGAAGCTCGCCAACCTGACCACCGCGGTCGTCATGCACATGACGCACCGCCAGCGGCTGGCGAAACTGCACCCCGAGCATCGCTTCCTGGGCGCCGAGCGGCGCCGGCGCTATCTGACCAAGCGCGCCGAGCTGACCGTCTCGCTGGTCGACGTCCTCGCGACCGGCGTCGGCGCCGGCGTCTTCCGCGAACAGGACGTCCGGTTCACGGCCCGGGCCATGCTCGGCATGCTGCAGGCGATCGCCGACTGGCACCGGCCGGACGGACCGCACGCTCCGGAGGGGATCGCGGAAGAGTACGTCGCCGCGGCCCTGCTCCTCGCCGGTGCCCGGACGACGCCCGGACGCTAGCGGACGGCCGCGGTCAGAGCTGCCAAGTCCCCTCGAAGGCGGGTTCGGCTTTGTCGAGGAAGGCCCGCTTCGCCGCGGGCGCGTCGGTCGCGAGGTTGACCAGCTGCGCCCGCGCCTCGCTCTCCAGCGCCTCGCGCAGCGTCTGGCTGCTCGCCTCGTTCAGGAGGGCCTTGGACTGCGCCAGCGCGACCGGCGGACCGGACGCGAGGCGGCCGGCCAGTCCGGCGACGAACTCGTCGATCTCCTCCGGCGGCTTCACCCAGGTCGCCAGGCCGATGCGCAACGCCTCCCCGGCGTCGACGATCTCGCCCAGCAGTGCGAGCCGCTTCGCTTGCAGGAGACCGACAGTGCGCGGCAGCAGCCAGGAGCCGCCGAAGTCGAGCGAGAGGCCGCGCCGCGCGAAGATCTGCGAAAACCGCGCGGTCGTGGAGGCCACCACGAAGTCGCACCCGAGCGCGAGGTTGCACCCGGCCCCGACGGCGACGCCCTCGACCTTGGCGATGGTCGGCTGCGGCAAATGGCTCAGCGCCTCGGCGATCTCCGCGTACCAGCGCATCCGATGCAGCGGGTGAACCGTCGCCGGAGGACCGGCGAGGTCGGCGCCGGCGCAGAAGTCGCCGCCTGCCCCGGCGAGGACGACGACGCGCACTGACTCGTCGCGCGCCGCGTTGCCGAACGCCTCGTGCAGCCCGGCGAACGTCTCGGCGTCGAGCGCGTTCTTGCGGTGCGGGCGGTTGATGGTCACGGTCAAGACGTGGCCGTCCCGGCCGACGAGCACCGGACCGGCCGCGGGCGACCCGGCCTCGGCTGAGCGATCAGTCATGAAATCCTCCGCGCAGTGAGTATAGCGATCGTTAGATATAGCCTAACGGTTCCGCGGCGTCCCGCAAGGACGAGCCGACGAAGCGTGTGCCGACGCGGGTAGACTGCGCTAGTCTGATGGAGCGTTCGCTCAGTTCCCCGGGGAGACCTATGTCCGTGCAGGAGACCGAAGCACCGCCGACGGAGTGGTGGGGCCGGTACGACGACCTGTCTCTCACTCCGATCCTCGAGGCCGCGCTCGACGCGTTCCAGGACAAGGGTTACCACGGCACGGTGGTGCGCGACATCGCCAAGCGCGCGAACCTGACCATGCCCGCGCTCTACTACCACCACGGCAACAAAGAGGGCATCCTGATCGCCCTTCTCGACATCGCGATGAACGACGTCACGGCGCATGTCGAGGCGGGACTCGCCGAGGCCGGGGACGACGTCCGGCAGCAGTTCGTCAATTTCGTGACCGTCGTGGCGCTCCACACGACCTATCGGCGCGATCTCGCGTCCCTCCACCCCGAGTACCGGTTCCTCGGCGCGGAGGGCCGCAAGTCCTACATCGCCAAGCGGGACCGCGTCTACGACCGCCTCGTGGCCGTGCTCGACCGCGGCGCCGAGGAGGGCGTCTTCGCCCACCAGGACAGCCGCTTCACCGCGCGTGCCCTGCTCGGCATGCTGCTCGCGATCACCGACTGGTACCGCCCGGGCGGGCCGTCCGCTCCGGAGGAGATCGCGGAGGCGTACGTCGACACCGCGCTGAACCTCGTCGGCGCCGCCGCTGTCACCCGGAAGCCGGCCGCGCCGCGCCGGCGCGCCCGAGCGCGTCGATGAGGGCTTGCCCGGCCTCGTGCGGCACGAGGTGCCCCACCCCCGGCAACTCAACGTAACGAGATCCGGGGACCAGGGCGCTCAGTGCCCGCCCGTTGGCCACCGGGATCAACGGGTCCAGTTCGCCGTGCAGCACGGTGGTCGGGGCGCTGATGTGCGCCAGCCGTCCGGCTCCGTGCCAGGAAGACATCGCGCGGACCTGGTCGAGCACGCCACGACGAGGGGTGGGCCTGCGCATGATCTGAGCGACGATCTCCTCCAGCACGCCGGGGCGGGCCGCGGCGAAGCCGGGTGCGGTGAAGCTGCCCCAGACACGCCGGAAATAGCCGGCGGCCGTCTCTTCCCCGACCGGGCCGCGCAGGGCGCTCGTGACCAAGGCGAGATCGCCGATCCGGGCCCGCGGAGCAGGCGGGCGGGTGCCGGCCAGCACCAGAGCGTCGACAGCGTCCGGGTAGCGCACGGCGAACTCCTGCGCGATCATCCCGCCCATCGAGAGCCCGAGCACCCGGGCTCGGGCGGCTCCGGCCGAGCGCAGCACCGCGTAGGCGTCGTCGGCCATCGTCCCGACCGAGAACGGTCGCGGCGCGGTGCGCGACCAGCCGCTGCCGCGGTTGTCCGGACGGATCACGCGGAACCGCGCCTCCAGCCGGTCCAGCCAGGCTCTCGGCCAGACCAGCCCGCTGGCGCTCCACCCGTTGATCAGCAGCACGACCTCGTCACCGCGACCGCCGGCATGCCAGTGGATGTGCGTAGTGTTCATCTGGCTCCCTCTTCGGGCTCGGACCCGGCCCCTTGCGCGTCGAGCTGCTCCAGGCGGTGCTCCAGCGCACGGACGAGTTCGCGAAGCCGGAGAACCTCCTGCCGGGACGCGACACCGCACCAACGCGCCACGCGGGCCTGGTGCTGGGCGACAGCCTTTCGGACGAACGCCTCGGCCGAGATTCCCGCCGCGACCGCGGCGGCGAAGGGAGTACGGCCGGCCTGCCTCGCGACGACGCGGGCGCCGGCCGCGAATGCCCGGGCGGCCCCGCCGGCACGCGGATCAGGGAAGTTCACGGGGTGCTGCTCCTCGTCTCGCTGACTGGCGGTTCGAACCGCGAGGTCCGGTCTCATCGCAGTTCCCGCCGCAGGACCTTGCCGGTGGCGGTGCGCGGCAACTCGTCGACGAGCTCGACCGTGCGCGGGACCTTGTAGTTCGCGAGACGCTCCCGCACGAAAGCGCGAAGCGATTCGGGTTCGGCCGACCGCTGCGGCTTGAGCACGACGAAGGCCTTGAGCGCCTGGCCGAAGCGCTCGTCGGGAACGCCGACCACGACTGCCTCGGCCACGTCGGGGTGGGCGCCGAGGAGGTCCTCCACCTCGATCGGATAGACGTTCTCGCCGCCGGAGACGATCATGTCGTCCTCCCGGCCGTCGACGAACAACCGGCCTTTGCGGTCGAAATGGCCCAGGTCGCCGGTGACGACGAGGCCGCGGACGACCTCCTTGGCGGCGCCGTTGGTGTAGGAGACGAAACGGTCCTTGTTCCCGACGACGATGCGGCCGGTCTCCCCCGCGGGCACCGGGTCTCCGAGCGAGTCGACCACCTCGACGCGCACGCCGGGAGCGGGCCGGCCCGCCGTCGAGGGCGCGACCCGCAGATCGGCCGGCACCGCGACAGTGGCTGTCGAGACCTCGGTGGACCCGTAGGTGTTGTAAAGGACCGGGCCGAACCGTTCGAGAGCCTGCCCGACGACGCGGGCCGGCAGTGCGGAGCCGCCGGAGGCGATGATCCGCAGCGATCGCGCGTCGTGCCCGCCAGGAAGGGACGGCTCGAGGTCGCAGATCCGCTGCAGCATCGCCGGCACGACCACGAGCGCGTCGGCGCGGCAGGCGGCGATGTCGATCAGCGTCTTCTCCGCGTCGAACTCCGCCCGCGTGACGATCGTGCCCGACAGGGACAGGCTGATCAGCAGCGTGCCCAGGCCCCAGGCGTGGAAAAACGGCGCGGGCAGCACGACGGTGTCCCGCGCCCGCAGCGGGATGCGGGCGAGCAGCGCGGCGACGCCGGACACGTTTCCCTCGGCAGACCGGATCGCGCCCTTGGGACGGCCGGTCGTGCCGGAGGTCAGGACGACGAACCTGCTGTTGCGAGGCGGCGGCGGAAGCTCCTCGACGGATCCCGCGCGGTGGCGAGCGCTTCCGGAGCCGAGACCGGGTACACCCGCCAGCGCGACGCCGCCGGCGAACTCGTCGTCGTGGACGACGAGGGCGAGATCTTCGGCCCTGATGACGTCCGCGAGCTGAGGACCTGCCATCCCGGTGTTCAGCAGAACCAGGTCGGCGCCGATCATCGACACGGCGAGCATCGCCCGGACGAACGGCGGACCGTTGCGGCAGAGCACTCCCACGCGGCTTGCCTCGCTGAGGCCTTCGTCCCGCAGCAGGTGCGCGAGTGCCGTCGCCGACCGCCACAGCTCCCGGTAAGTGAGCCGCTCCTCTCCCGCGATCAGGGCCGTTGCCTCCGGGTAGCGGGCCGATGCCGCGGCGACGGCGCCCAGCGCCGACGAACCGTAGGACCGGGAGGCGAGCATCGCTCGGGCCAGCCGGTCCGGACGCTCGAACGGGACGGTGCTGGCGCGCAGGACGACGCTCCAGTCCCGCGCCTGGTGAAGGACGTTCACGGTCTCATTCCTCACTTTCCGCTGTACTCGCCGGACGCGGCGGGTTCAGTCCCGCGCCGCCAGCCAGGAGACGATCGAGGGGACGCAGTTCTTGCGCGCCGACCGGCCCACGAACAGGCCGGCGTGCCCGGCCGGGAGGTGGATGCTGTCGAGGGCGACGCCGGCCAGCGCTTCCTCGATGACGGCATTCGCTTCGGGAGGCACGAGCGCGTCCTGGTCCCCCACCACGTTCAGCACCGGGCACCGAATCCCGCGCAGGTCCACCTCCCGGCCGCCGACCGGGACGCGCCCCGAGACCAGCCGTGACTCCCGCAGCAGCAGGTGCACCATGTCGGCGAACGCCGCGCCGGGGAACGGGATGTGCTCGTTCGACCAGCCGATCAGCGCCTGGTGCGCACGGGTGGCCTCGTCGTCGCCGGTGCTGGCCCACCTGCTGGCCGCGGTGGTGAGCTTCGCGGTCGGCTGGACCAGGGAGAAGATGTCCTTGACCGCCGAGGCGGGAACGTTGCCGGTGTCGTCGAACACCATCTCGGGTTCCAGGCGGCCGGGACCGAACATCGTCGGCAACGGAGGCATCCGGGTGAAGTCGAGAGGAGTGGCGAGGAGGACGAGGCTGCGGATCGGCAGGTCCGGGCGGCCGGCGACGGCGAGCATCGCGAGCACGCCGCCGAGGCAGTACCCGAGCAGGTGCGTTCGGTCCTCGCCCGAGATTCCGAGGGCCGCGCGGGCCGCCAGCGGGAGGTACTCGTCGCAGTAGGCGGACAGTCCGTTGCCGGCTTCGGCGGCCGACGGCACGCCCCAGTCCAGGAGGAAGACGTCGAAACCGGCCGCCAGCAGGTCCTCGACCAGGCTGCTGCCCGGGCGCAGGTCGAAGACGTGCGCCCGGGTGACCAGCGACATCACGAGAACGACGGGAGGACGCCGTTCGAGGCCGCCGCCCTGGTAGCGGTACAGCGTGACGGTGTCGCGGGCCCACACCGCTTCCCGCGGCGTGCACGCCACGTCGTCGACCGGGGCGTCGCTGAGGTGGCGCAACGTGTTGATCGCGCGCCTCCTCAGGGCACGGGAACCGTCGAGGGCCAGCCGTCGGAGCCCCCGCGGTTCACTCCCGCTCATCGCGCTCGCCCTCGGAGAGCGCCTTGACCTCGTCGACGGTCTTCCCGAGTTCGCGAACCTCGCGTTCCACCAGTGCGACTTGCGCCAGCAGACGCCGCACGTCGCTGCCCGCCGGCAGGTTGACCGCGTGCAGCGCGTGCCGGGACAGCCGCTCGGCGCGGGCCATCAGGCCGCGCCGCACGCGCACCCCGACCGCGATGCTGAGGCCCACGACCTCGCTCTGCGCGATGCTGGTGAGCTTCGGCCTGATGACGGCGTCGACGAGACCGACGCCCTTCACGAGCAGCGGCTGCTGTTTCCTTGCCATCGCACGCCTCCTGGTGGGTTCGCCGCATTCACTGACTGATCGCCTGCCTCGGCGGTCACGCGCCGGCCGAGGCCGGGAGAGCCGAGGTCTGACGGGCGACGGCGAGGTCGCCGTGCCGGCGGCGGACGCGCAGCGTCTTCTTGTCGATCTTCCCGACGCTGGTGAGCGGAAGCGCGTCGAGGAACGCCCAGTACTCCGGGATCCACCAGCGAGCGACCTTCCCGACCAGCCAGGCGCGCAACGCCTCCGGATCCGGGTCCGCGCCCTCGGCGGGTACGACGACCGCGCACGGTCGTTCGTCCCACCGCGAGTCGGGGATCCCGATCACGGTGACCGCGGCGATCTCCGGGTGGCCGAGCAGCACGCCCTCCAGCTCGACCGAGGAGATCCACTCGCCGCCCGACTTGATGACGTCCTTTGCCCGGTCGGTCAGCCGGAGGCAGCCGTGCGGGTCCAGCGTGCCCAGATCGCCGGTGCGCAACCAGCCCTCGTGGAACTTGTCCGGTCCCTCGTCGCCGAGGTAGCTGCCGGAAATCCAAGGCCCGCGCAGCAAGATCTCCCCGACGGTCTCGCCGTCGGCCGGCAGCTGCTCGAGCGTGTCCGGCTCGACGAGCCGCACGTCGACACCGGCCACGACCCGGCCTTGGGAGAGCCGGGCCAAGAGCTCTTCGTGCTTCGCCGCACCGCGGGGAGACAGGGCGACGCTCACCAGCGGCGAGGTCTCAGTCATGCCGTAGCCCTGCACGATGGGCGCGCCGACCTCGCGGTCGAAGGACTCCAGCAGCGACGGGGTGACCGCCGCTCCCCCGACGACCACCATGCGCAGCGAGGAGAGATCACGATGGGGTTCGCGTCGCACCAGCTGGAGCACGTCGTTCCACACCGTCGGCACACCGTTGGCGAAGGAGACGCGCTCCTGCTCGACAGCGCTCGCGATGGTGTCGGGCTTCAGGAATCGGTCGAGCAGCACCATGTCGGCTCCGTGCCACCAGGCCGTGAACGGGTAGCCCCAGGCATTGGCGTGGAACATCGGGACGCAGATCAGCATCCGGTCCTCGAACCCGATCCGCAGCGCGTTCTGCGTGCACGAAGACAGCGAGTGGATGAGGATCGAACGGTGGCTGTAGGCGACCCCCTTGGGGTTGCCCGTGGTTCCCGTCGTGTAGCAGATAGTCGCGGCGTCACGCTCGTCGACATCCGCCCACTCGTAGGCATCCGGGCGGTCCGCGATGAGATCGCCGTAGGCGACCACTCGCCGGCCGGAGCCTTCGAAGAGAGCATGGTCGACGGCGCCGTTGACCACGACGGTGTGAACTGTCGGCAGTTCCGGCAGCAGCGGCGCGAACTGGGCGGCGAGCGACGCGTCCACGATCATGACCCGGTCCTTGGCGCCGTTGATCGTGTACGCCAGCTGGTCGGGGAACAGGCGGATGTTCGCGGTGTGCAGCACCGCGCCCATCGCCGGCACCGCGAGGTAGGCCTCGAGGTGCTCCTGGTTGTTCCATTGGTAGGTGCCGACTCGCTGGTCGCCGGTGATCCCCAGTCCGGCAAGGCCGTGGGCCAGCCGCGCGGCGCGGGCCGCCACCTCGGAGAACGCGGTGCGCCGGTGCTCCCCGGACTCCGACCAGGTGATCACCTGACGATCGGCGTGCCAGCGCTGACCGTGGCGGAGCAGGCTCGCCACCGTCAGCGGGGCGTCCATCATGGTGCTCTTCATCGCCGGCCCGCCTCGGATTCCTGAGCGATCCCCGACGCCACCAGCGCCTCGATCTCGTCGGCCGAGCGGCCGAGTTCGGCCAGCACCGAGCGGGTGTGGGCGCCGAACATCGGCATCGGCGCCAGCTTCGCGACGGCGAGGCCGGGCGAGCGCACGGGACAGCGCTCGACGAGCACCTCCTGATCCGTGCCGGCGACCTGGGTGGTCGCGTACCAGTCCCGGCTCTGGATCCCCGGGTCCTGAGGCAGCTCGGCGACCCGCAGCATCCGCGCGGCCGGCACGCCCGCCGCCTGCAGTTCGAGGGCCGCCGCATCAGGCTCCCGGTCGCGGACGTACGCCGCCACCGCCGCCGTTTCCCCGCCTTCCGGGGCGCCGAGCACCCGGCGCAGAGCCGCCAGCTGCTCCGGCGTCCGCGGGTCCACGACGCACCACTGGTCGTCGCCCGCGGCGGGGAAAACGACCTCGGCGAGCAGGTGCTCGGAGAGATCGCCCGGCGGCGGCACCGATCCCGGTTCGACGGACTCCGCTGCCAGGTGCTCGGCCAGTTGGACCAGGCCCACGTCGGACTGCGCGACCGAGACGTGAGCACCGCGCCCGGTGCGTCGCGCGTCCAGCGCGCAGGCGAGCGCGGCGAACGCGCAGACCCGGCCGACCAGGTGGTCGGGATAGAGCGTGATGCCGTCGGCGAAGTACCCCGCTCCCGGGCCTTCCCGCCACAACCAGGTCAGGCCTGATGCCGCTCGCACCAGCGGGCCGTAGCCCATCGCGGTGCGCCAGGGCCCGGTGTCGCCGAAGGCGCTGCTCTCGACGCACACCAGCCGCGCGTTGACGGCCGCAAGGTCCGAATAGGAGATCCCGAGCCGTTCGACCGTGCCGGGCTTGAAGTTGGACGTCACCACGTCGGCGCGGCGGGCCAGGTCGTGGAAGATCCGGCGCCCTTCCTCGGTGCGCAGATCGAGCCCGACGGACTCCTTGCCGCGATGGCCGCGGGCCTGCGACGGCGTGCTCCAGTCGAACGATCGGCGCATGCCGTCGGGGAAATTCCTGTTCTCGACCCGGATCACCCTGGCGCCGAATTGCGCGAAGAGCTGGCCGACGGTCGCACCGGCGACAATCACGCCCACGTCCAGCACGGTCATCCCGCTCAACGGGTACGGACCGTCCGGGTCGTCCGACGGCGCCCAGCCGGCCCGGGGTCGCGCCGTCGCGGGAGCCGGGGCGAGCGGCACGGACCGGCGGCCGTCGACGCGCACCATGCCCTCCGCGGTCACGACCGGCTTCCCGTCGAGCCGTCCGACTTCGGCGATCGCGCCGGTGACGCGATAGTGCTCCTCCTGGAGCACCTCGGCGACCGAAAGCACCCGCGCCGCGGGGATCCGCCGCTCCCGGCACTGGCGCACGACCTCCTCGCTGGCCATCGGAGCGACGAAGCCCGAGATCGTCTTCGCGATGAGATCCGCCTTGGCGTACCGGCCCGGGTTCGTGAGCAGATCGTCGCCCAGCAGCGGCTCGGGGTCGCCCATCCACGACCGCATCGCGAGCCATTGTCCTTTGGCCAGCAGGCAAATGCGGACGTAGCCGTCGCGGACCCGGTAGATCGGGTAGACGTTCGCGGTGTCGGGCCGGCCGTACGCTTCGAGGATGTCGGGAGTTCCGGACCCGGTCATCCCGTGCGCCGGATCGAGACAGGCCGCCCCCGCCTCGAACAGCGAGCAGTCCAGCACGGCGCCGCGTCGTCCGGCCCGGGTCGTCGACCGGCAGACCGCCGCGAGAACCGCCAGCGCGATCTCCTGCGCGGCGCTGTGCAGGAACAGCCCCCCGGCCGGAACCAGCGGCGCGCGCCCCGGTTCGCCGGATCGGGACAGTACCCCGCCGAGCGCCTGGAACACCGCCTCGCTGCCCGTCCAGGACGACCGCTCCCCGGTCGAGCCGAAATCGGTCAGGACCGCGACGACCAGGTGCGGATGCTCGTCGGCGATCTCCGACGGGTCGGCGAATCCCGCGGCCGCCGCGGCCCGCGGCGTGACCACCACGGCGTCGGCCTCCGCGAGACTCTCGGACACCAAGCGGCGGGCGGCGCCCGGATCGACGGTGACGTCGGTGACGCGCTTTCCGCGTGTTCGCAGGAAATCGCGCAGCGGCGATTTCTCCGCGGCGGCCGCGAGGCGCAGCACCTCCACGTCCGCTCCAAGGTCCGCGAAGGACTTGGTCAGCGACGGAAGGACCTCGTCCGCGAGACTGACCAGGCGCAGGCCCCGAAGCGGGACTCCGACGATGTGTGCGCGTTCGTTCACTGTCGCACCTTCCACAACGGCTTGTGCTTCAACGGGTGTTCGTTCGACCGGGGCGGTTTCACGCGCTGGCAGAGCCGAACCGGGCGCGGAGCTCGGTCTTGAGCACCTTCCCGGACGGGTTGCGCGGCAAGGCCTCCACTGACTCGAGCATCGTGGGCAGCTTGTACCGGGCGAGGTGCGCCGACGCCCAGGTCCGCAGTTCCTCGAGATCGAGCGCACTCCGCGCGTCGTGCCAGGCCACTACGGCGACCGGGGTCTCGCCCCACTTCGGATGGCGCCTCCCGATCACGCTCACCTCACGGATCGCGGCGTGCCCGGCCAGCGCGTTCTCCACCTCGGCGCAGTAGATGTTCTCGCCCCCGGAGATGATCATGTCCTTGGCGCGGTCGACCACGTAGAGGAAGCCGTCCCGGTCGCGCCGGACCAGGTCGCCGGAGTGGAACCACCCGCCCGCGAAGGCTTCGGCCGTGGCCGCCGGGTTGTTCCAGTAGCCGGACATGACGCCGGTGCCCCGGTAGACGATTTCGCCGACCTCGCCGTCGGGCACGTCGCGCAGGTCCTGGTCGACGATCCGGGCGGAAACGGCCGGCACCGGCTTGCCGATGGACCCGAGCTTGCGGACGGCGTCCTCCCCTTCGAGCGCGCACGTCACCGGAGACGTCTCGGTCTGCCCGAAGAGCGACACGTTCCGCGCGGCCGGGAATGTCTCGGCCATCTGCCTCAGCAGCCGGTCGGTCGCCGGAGCGGCGCCCCAGCAGAGCGAACGCAGGCTCGAGAGGTCCCGTGCGGCCACAGCCGGGTGCTCGCACACCGCCTGCCACTGGGTGGGCACGAGGAAGACGTTGGTGACCCGCTCCTCCTCGAGCAGCCCCAGCACCCGCTCCGCGTCGAAAGCACCTGTCGGCAGGACGACGATCGTGCCGCCGAGATAGATCATCGGCGCGAGGGAGCCGATCGCCCCGATGTGGAACATCGGCGACGCCACGAGATTGATCTCGTGGCCGGTCCCCAAGCGGCACACGGCGATGTAGGTCAGGGTCTGAGACAGCAGATTCTGGTGCGAGAGCATGGCGCCCTTGGGCCGCCCGGTCGTCCCGGAGGTGTACATGATGAGCGCGGTGCCGGTCTCGGGGACGTCGACGACGGGGGCTTCCGGCCCGCACTCGGCCAGCAGGCCGGCATAGGAATCGGCAGCCTCCCACTCGGTCGCGCCGGCCACGACCGCCGGAACCGGGTTCTCCGTCCCCGCGACCGCGGATCGAGCGACGTGTTCGGCGAACTCGTCGGTGAGCAGGAGCTTGGCTCCCGAGTCCTCGAGGACGTACGCCGCCTCCGGCCCCGTCATCCGGAAGTTCACCGGAACCGCGATGGCCCCCAGCCGGTTGACGGCCAGGACCGACTCGACGAACTCCGGGCGGTTCCCCATCAGCACCGCCACCCGGTCCCCCGGCTCGACACCGCGACGGGAGAGCGCCGCGGCGAGCGCGACGACCCGCTCGCGGAACTCCCCCCAGGCAACGGTCCGGTCCTCGAACCGGAACGCGACCCGCTCCGGCTGCGCGAACGCGTGCCGGTCGAGGTGAGTGTTCCAGTGGCTGCGCCGCGCGGCCGCAAGCGAGGCGGCCGGATCGGCCGGCGAGGGCAAGGTGCTCATGGACGCCTCCAGAACGGCGGTGGTGGGCGCGTTCGCGCCCGGACTGTGCGGCAGTCGCCGGGGCCACGGATCAGCCGGAAGCCCTTGTGATCCAGGTCTCGCTCCAGGCTTTCATCTTACATAGCGCTCGCTATAATCCAACCCTTGACTGTGCCCGCCATCACAGCATATTCATATAGCGAGCGCTAGCACAGTAGATGCCGCACCGGTCCGGCAGACCGATCGGACCGGCCACGCATCACTCCGAGGAGAGGCAGTCCCCCATGAACGCCATCGCCGCCCCGATCACGGAAGAGCCCGCGGCCCCGGTCGCATCCCCGGCGAAGCCTCCGACGATCGCCGATCCCCTGCCGATCGCCACCGGCCTCCTGGGCCTCCAGCTGGTGATCTACGTCGCCCGCTGGATCTCGGTGACTCCGCACTCCCTCGCCGAGAGCGCGCTGACCGCGGCGAACAATTACGCGCTGCTGATCGCGGGCATCAGCCAGATCGGCGCGGGCGTGCTCAGCCTGATCCGCGGCAATGCGTACGTGGGCTATGTCGCCACGACGTTCGGGCTGTGGCTCATGGGCTTCTACCTGCTCGCCACCGGCCACAAGACGGACCCCGACTCCTTCGCCTACTACATCGCGGCACTCGCCATTCCGCTCGTGCTGCTGATGATCCCCGCCGTCGTGCACCGCCGCTGGGCGTTCATCATCGCGTTCGGCGCGATCCTCGTCATGCTCCTCGTCGACAGCGTCGCGTTCCATCTCATGCACGTGAAGCTGACCGACGCCGCGGCCGCCAAGTCGGTTCCCGACCTCTCCACCGCGGTCACTCTCCTCCGCGCCTCCGCGTGGGCAGCAGCCGTCGCGGCCGTCTGCCTGTTCTGGCTCACGGCGCGCGGCATCTTCGAGGCAACCGGGCTCGCCCGTCCCACCGAGCACATCAGCTGACCGCCTCGACGCCGGGAGCGGCTCTCGCCCCGGCAGAGCCCCGATGACGTGCCGCGCTTCGGCGCCCAAGTGCGGAAGCGCGGCACGTCACCATGCGCCGAGAGACGTCCGCACGGCGTCAATCCAGCTCGTTGCGCTCTTCGTCGCGGACAGCGGCGACCAGGTCGTCGTGTTCGCCGAGCGCAGGGACCACTCGATCCTCGGAGGTGTCGAAAGCGGCGTAGCGAGCGGGAGTCCGCAGCACGTCGACCGCACGGCCGTCCTGCTGTGCGGTGATCCGGAGGCCGCGCCGCGCGAAGAGATCGGATTCCGCGACCTCCCGCCAGGAGGCGATCCGCGATGCCATGAGACCGGCCTGCTGACAGCGGTCGATCCAGGTCGCCGCCGAGGCGCTCGTCAGCACCTTCGTGATGACCTCGCGCAACTCGGACGCGTGGACGGACCGGGCCCCCTGGTCGGCGAACCGCGGGTCGGCGGCGAGCTCGGGCCGGCCGAGCACCTCGGTGAACCGCTTCCAGTGGGCCGGCACGTAGGCCGCGAGCACGATCGGGCGATCCGCCGTCGGGTACACGCCGGACGGCTCGACGGCCACCGCGCGCCGCCGTTTTCCTCGGCCGGCGGACGGCGGCGCGGGCGGGGTGTTCAGCTGGAGGCCGAGGTAGTTGGCCTGCAGATGGCAGGCGACGTCGTACATCGAAACGTCGACCGCGCCGACCACACCGAACCTCTCGCGGTGCAGCAGAGCCGCGAGCACGGCCTGCGCTACGACGTGGCCGGTGGCCCCGTCGACCAGCTGGAAGGGAATGACGCGGGGCAGCTCGCCCTCCGGCTGGCCGGTGAGGCAACCCGCTTCGGCCTGCACCAGCATGTCGACTCCCGGCCGATCTTCGAGTTCGCTGCCGCCCCCGTACGCCGAAATCGACGCGTAGACGCAGGAAGGGTTGATCCGCGCGACGTCCGCGACACCGAAACCCTTGCGCGCCAAGGTTCCCGGCCGCATCGCCTGCACGAGCACGTCGGCGGACCCGATCAATTCCCGCAGCCGGGCCGCCCCGTCCGGCGTGCCCGGGTTCAGCCTGACCGACTTCTTGCCGCGGTTGTGCGGGGTGAAGTACGGCGTGAGGTGCTCCGCACCGGGGGCGGTCGCGGTGATCCGCCGAGCTGCCTCCCCGCTCTCGGGCTCGATTTTGACGACCTCGGCTCCCAGGTCCCCGAGAACCTGGCACGCGGACGGGCCGGCGACATTCGCGGTCAGGTCGAGCACGCGAATCCCGTCGAGCGGCTTGGAAGGAGATCCCGTCTTCATCACTGAACCCTTCATTGATGTAGCGTTCGCTATAATGATAACCGACGGCGAGCGCACCGTCGGCGCTTGCGCTCCCGGACAGGCTCGCCTCCCTCTCCGGCTTGACGCCCGGCGGCGGATCGCGGCTCCAGGTCGCGAACGTCGCATCCGGCGGTCCGAGCCGGCGGGGCTCGCAAAGTCCTCGCTGCGGCCCGCGCGGACGTATCGGCGCTCGTTGCTGACGCCGTCGTTCTTTCGGTTCCCGCAAGCGGTGTCGTTCGCCGCCCCGCCGCAACACATACGATGAGCCCAGTCATCCTCGGGCCTGCCCCAGGCGCGCCCTGCCTCGCCACGCGCAACCGTCGGAGCGAGTCGCGCTGTCAGCGACGGCTTGGTGCTGCCCGACAGCTGCGTCGCGGTCCTCGGGAAGCTCTCGTGCCGCAGTCACGATGTGTCGCGCTCGGAGGCCTCGCCGAGCAACGTCCCCGGGTCCAGATCCGGCGATTCGTTCGCACCGGGGCCGAAAAGCGGATAACCCGATGCGGACGGCGGGCGCCGGCCGCCTCGGGAAGATACGCCGCACGTCCAGCGTCCATCAGGTTTTCCCGGCCCAGCAAAGGAACTTCGCTCGCGTCCGCAGGCTATCCGCACCTGCGGCGGTGCGGCGCCGGGCGGCGTACGGTAGAGACATCGCTCCGGACCGCGGCGATACGAAAAGCACCCAAGGCCGCGGCGGCGCGCAGCCGAGCCGGATATCGGGACTTCGGCCTTGGTGGCGAATGCGAAACGCGACGCCGGAAATAGGGGCGATTTCCGGGATTTACCGCTCCGCCGGGTGTGCCGCGCGCTTGGTCCGCGATCGACAACGGAAGAAGCCGAGATGACAGCAATGGGCACACAATCGGGTGACGTCGGCTTGGAGAGCGGCGGCACGGCGGGAGTTTCGTGCGGGGCGTGCCCGCATTCGCCGGATTCGCACGACGTGATCGCACGCCGGTACTGCACGGCCACCGTGGCGGGCGGATTCACCCGCGGATGCGTCTGCGTCGGCGGGCCCGGCGAACCGGCGAAGGAGGAATCCTGACCCCCGGATGCGCTTTCGCGGCCGGATATGACTTGCGGGTCGAGTCGCCGCGCACCATGGACCCCATTCCCGGAACGGCGCGGCGAAAACCCCGGCACGCCACCGCTTCACCCGCGATGCTTTTCCGCCGCCCCGGGCCGCGCTGTCGGCCCGCCGCCCGGCACCGCGCCCGGCTCCACCCGCAGATTCCCGAAAACGCTGGCAGGAAAGGAACCCTGGCCGTGAAATTCGCCCCGGCTGCCGCGCTGTCGGCACCGCGGGCACCGTGCTGGCCTCCCCGGCCGTGGACCGCGGGCTCCGGGTGAAGCCGCCGGGCGCGGAAAACGATGCTCCGACGGCGGCTGGTGGCCGCGGAGCGAGAACCCGTCGCGGAGTTCAGCGCCCTGATCACCGGCCCAGCCGCCACAACCGAGCCAGGACCGATTGAGCGAACGCGCAATCCGGGAGGCAGCCTCCGGCACACGTCCGGCCGTCGCGCGCGAACATGCTGAATGCGTTGCCGGACAACGCGGCCGACGCCGGACTGTCCAGTAGCCGGCGGATCAGTCCCGCAGCCGCACAACCAGCTTGCCCACGGCGCTCCTGTTGTCGATGGCCGCCAGCGCGGTCCGGACATCGCTCAACGCGTACGTCCCGCCGATCTGAGGCACGATCGCGCCTGCCTCCAGCTTCGGCAGCAGTTCCGCCCATTGGCCGCGGAGATAGCCCGGACGAGCTTTCGCGTACGCGCCCCATCCGACGCCCACCACGTCCAAGTTGTTCAGCAGCAGCCGGTTGACCTTCACCTCGGGGATGGAACCGGCCGTGAAGCCGATGACCAGCATCCGGCCGTCCGCGGCGAGGCAGCGCAGCGAGTCGGTGAACCGGCCGCCGCCGACCACGTCCGCGACGAGATCGACGCCGCGGCCGGCCGTCGCTTCCTTCACCGCCTCCTTGAAGCCGGCCGCCAGGACATAGGCGTCCGCTCCGGCGGCGACCGCGATGTCGCCCTTCTCCGGCGTCGACACCACGCCGAGCACCATGCCCGCGCCGAACGCCTTCGCCACCTGGATCACCGCCGTGCCCACGCCGCCCGCGGCGCCGTGCACCAGCACCGTCTCCCCCACAGCCATCCGGCCGCGCCGGCACAGCGCGAAGTGGGCCGTCAGGTAGTTGAACGGGACCGCCGCGGCCTGTTCGAAGGACACCGAGTCCGGGATCGGGAACGTCGCGTCCAGCGGACACGCCGCCTGCTCCGCGAACCCGCCGAGGAAGGGGAGCGCGGCGACCCGGTCGCCGACGCGCACGGCGGATCCCGCGGGCGCATCCGCGACGATCCCGGCCACTTCGGCGCCCGGGACGAACGGAAGCTCCGGGCGCACCTGGTACTGCCCGCGCGTCTGCAGGACTTCGGGGAAGGCGACGCCGGCGGCGTGGACATCGACGAGCACCTCGTCGCCTTCGCGGACAGGAGGCTCGACGTCGACGAGGGCGACGGTCGACGGACCGCCGAAGTCCTTGATGTGCAGTGCTTTCATGCCGCGGACTGTAGTGAGCGAAAGACGGTGCGGAGAAGAAGCCGGCGGCTATCGCCCCGGCAGCCGATCAGGCGCGGCCGTGCCCTTGGACGAACGGATCTGCCGCAGCAGCGTCTCCACGATGCGGCCGCGCAGTTCGCCGGTCCGGACGATCGCCGACAGCGTCGTCTGCGCCCACGGTTTGTTGATCGGGATGAGCGTGACGCCGTTCCCGCTCGTCGTCGACGGCGCGAGGGTGTTCGCGATGGCGATCCCCACCCCGGCCCGCACCATCCGCTGAGCGGTCTCGGCGCCGTCGGTGGTGTACACGATGCGCGCGTCGATTCCGCTGGTCAGCTCCTCGAACGCGCGACGAAGGATGCTGCCCTCGCGGAAGAAGATCAGTGGCTCGCCGGAGAGGTCCTCGACGTCGAACGTCTCGGCTCGGGCCACCGGGTGGCTGTCCGGCACGCACAGCACCAGCCTGCCGGTCATCAGGTCGACGTAGTGCAGCCGCTCGTCGTCGGGCGGTTCGCCGGGCAGCGGGACGCGAGTGATCAGGCCGAGGTCGAACGTCCCGTCCAGCACGCCGTCGCGCACGAAGTAGGTGCCGCCCTCGGTCACCTCGAACCGGATGTTCGGGTGTCCTTCGTGCATTTCTCGCACCAGGTGCGGCAGCACGCGCATGCTGCCGATCGCGACGGTGCCCATGCTCACCGTGCCGATCTTCAGGCCGTCGATCGCGCTGGCCTCCTGCCGGAGCAGATCCTCGGACCGGATCGCGGACTTCACGTGCGGCAGGATCCGATCCGCCGCGTCGGTCGGCCGGACGCCGTGCGCGCCGCGCATGACGAGCACGACGCCGAGGTCTTCCTCGAGCCGCTGCACCTGGTTGGTGATCGTCGGCTGGGACACTCCCAGTTCGTGCGCCGCCTGCCGGAAGGATCCGGTGCGCAGTGCCGCCTCGAGGTAGCGCAACTGCTCGAATCTCACGCTCGGCCCCTACTCACGCCGGGTCCGCGGCGCCGCTGCCGCCGGCCTCCGGGCCATCGTATGGCCGGGCGCTCCGCGACGCTCAGCGCTCGAGGGCGTCGAGCCCGGTCGCGTCGACCGCGCGTGCCCCGCCGTCGAGCGCGAGCGTCGCGCCGGTGACGTAGCCCGAGGCCGGGGTCAGCAGGAACGCGATGGCCGCGGCGACCTCGTAGGGCTGGCCCAGCCGCCGCAGCATCGTCTTGCCGCTGAACTGCTCGGTCATCGTCCGGGCGTGCTCGCCGGCGAGGAACCTCGGCGACAGGAACAGCCCGGGCGCGACGGCGTTGACCCGGATCCCCGCCGGTCCGTACTCGTCGGCCAGCTGCCGCACCCAGCCTTCGAGCGCGGCCTTCGCCGGGCCGTACCCGGCGGCGTAGCTCCCGGCACGGCTGCCGTTGATGCTGGAGACGTACACGATCGCCGAATCCGGCCGGGCCAGCAGCGGAACCAGGTGCTGCGCGGCGAGGAAGGCGTGCGTCAGGTTGACCCGGAAGTCCTTTTCCCACTCGGCGAGCGTGAAGTCCGGCAACGGTTTCCGCGTCATCTGGCCGATGACGTCCACGAACCCGTGCAACGGCCTTCCCTCGGCGTGTCCGGCCAGCGCCCGCGCACCGTCCTCAGTGGACATATCGGCGGCGAACCGGTCCGCGCCGAGTTCGGCGGCCAGCTTCTCCAGCGCTTCCCGGTCCACGTCGACCAGGAGCAGGTCCGCGCCGAGCGAGCCGAGGGTACGGGCCACGTGCTCGCCGATGCCCGCCGCACCGCCCAAGACGGCGAAGCGCTTGCCGTCGAGGCGGAACAGCCGGTCGTGCGGGACGTCCGGGGCGGCGACGGCGGCGTGGGGATCGTCGAACATAGTGTCAGACTCCGTTCACGAAATCGGCGATGACACGCCAAGTCTGCTCGGGGTGGCTGATGTTCGGCGCGTGCCGGTACGGCACCGGCGCGACGGTCACCGCCGCGGTGAGATCCGCCAGGTGCTTCGCCCAGCCCCGTTCGACCAGCGGATCGCCCGCGCAGTCGAACAGCAGGACCGGGGTCGTGACGTCGGCGAACGGGGCCGGGTACGGATCGGCGGGCCGGGCGAAGCGCAGCGGCTCCGGCGGCGTCGCGTGCGGCGCGAGCATCCCGGCGTAGTGGCCGGGCGTCGCCGCCCACCGCATCCGCGCGTCGATGTGGTCCTCGATCCCCGGGTAGTCGTCGCAGAGCAGCCGCACCAGCCGGGTCATGTCCTCGCGCGTGCCGTCGTAGCCGGCGAGTTCGGCGCTCGCGGCGCTGCGCCACGGGCCGCCGGTACCGCTGATCGAGGTCACCGAAGCGATCCGGTCGCGCAGGCCCGGATCCAGCAAGCCGCGCAACGCGATCGAACCGCCGAACGAGTTGCCGACCAGATGGACCGGGCCAGCGATGCCGAGCCGGCCGAGCAGCGCGTAGACGTGGCGCAGCCGGAACCCGAACGGCGACTGGTCCAGCCGGACGGCTTTGGCCGAACCGCCGAAACCGAGCAGATCCGGTGCGACGACCCGGTGCGTGCGGGCCGCGAGCGGGGCCAGCGCGCCCCAAGCGACGTCAGCGGACGCGCCCCAGGCTCCGTCGTGGAGGAAGACCACAGTGGACTCGTGGTTCTCTCCCCCTGTCAGATAACGGGTTTCGAGGTCATTGACGACCGTAGTGTGTTCAGCGATCACGGCGTGGACTCTCCTCGGGACGGGGCCGGTCACCGGAACTCGTACTGCTCGGGATCGACGGCCTGGGTGGCGCTGATGTAGCGGTGCGCGGACAGCGGCCACATGATGGTCGAGCGGCCTTCCGCGTTCTGGTACCAGCTGTGCGTCTTCGACCAGCCCCACACGCGCAGTGCGCTCGCCTCGGTGACCTCGTCGCGGTACTTGTCGAAAACGTCGTGCCGCAGCGAAAGCGAGGACTTTCCGGTGGACAGCAGCTGTTCGAGGGCGCTGAGCAGATACACCGACTGGCATTCCATGAACAGCACGAGATTGCCGTGCAGCAACAGATTCGTGTTGGGACCGTAGAGGCAGAACAGGTTCGGGAAATCCGGAACGGTCAATCCCAGGTACGCGCACGCGTCGACGCCCCACGACTCGTGCAGGTCGACCCCGCCCCTGCCGGTGACCCTCATCGGCATCAGGAAATCCGAGCCGTTGAAGCCGGTCCCGAAGACGATGACGTCCACCGGCACGTAGTGGCCGTCCTCGGTGTGGATGCCGCTGCCGTCCACGCGCGCGATGCGTTCGGTGACGAGTTCGACGTGGTCCTGTTTGAGCGTGGCGATCCAGGTCCCGTCGTCCCGGATGATCCGCTTCGCGCCCGGCGGGTAGTCCGGGACGATCTTCGCGGCGAGGTCCGGCCGGTCCGCGACCTGGTTCAGCAGGTAGCCGGTGAGCAGCTGGCGCAGCTGTTCGTTGGCCGCGGATACCGCCCGCTCGGTGGGCGGATAGGCCGGGTCGACGGTCGCCGCGGCCAGCCGTCCGATGGCGCGCGGAAGGAAGATCGAGAACCGGTAATAGGCGCGGTACAACGGAAGATCGCGCAGCAGCGCCCGTTCGGTTTCGGGGATTTCCCGGCGCAGTTCCGGGGTCGGCTGCAGATACGGCGCGCTGCGCTGGAAGACCGTCAGCGACTCCGCTTCCCTGGCGATCGCCGGGGCCACCTGGACGCCGGTCGCGCCGGTGCCGATGATCGCCACGCGTTTCCCGGCGAGGCCGACGCTGTGGTCCCACTGCGCGGTGTGGAACACCGGGCCGTCGAAGGAGTCCAGGCCGTCGATGCGCGGGATCATCGGCCGGTTCAGCTGGCCGACCGCGGACACGAGGACGGAGAACTCCTCGGTCCCCTCGCGCTCTTCCGGACCGGCGGTCGCGACGGCCCAGTGCTGGCGTTCGTCGTCCCAGGCCGCCGACGCGACCTCGGTGCCGAAGCGGATGTGCTCCAGCAGCCCGTTCTCCTCCGCGAATCCGCGGAGGTAGGAATGAATGACGTCTTGGCGGCAGAAGTAAGACGGCCAGTCGTGCGGGAAGAACGAATACGTGTAGATGTGGCTGTGCACGTCGATCCGGCAGTCGGGGTAGCTGTTCTCGTACCAGGTCCCGCCGACGTCCGCGTTCTTCTCGAAGATCGTGAAGTCCACTCCGGCCTGTTTCATCCGCAGCCCGGCCATCAGGCCGGACAGCCCGGCCCCGACGATCGCCGCCCGCATCGGCCGCGCGGGGTCGAGGTCGGCCTTCGTCCACTTCGGAGCGCGCGGGTCGGTTCCCGGCGGGACGAACGCGACGCGCACCAAATCGGCGTCCTCGCCGGCAGAACGGTCGAGCGCCCACGCGGTGATCGCTTCCAGGACCGCGGCGGACGGCTCGGACGGCCAGGCAGCGACGTCCGCCGCGTACGGCTCCAGCGCCGCGAAGCAGAACTCCCGCGCCTCGGCGTCGGTCTCGGAGTCGAGGCCGGCAGCGGGCAGCAGGTCCGGGTTCGGCCGCCACCGCGGGCGCAGCACGGCCGGGTCGTCGGTCAGGTGCGCGACGAGCATCAGCAACGCGGGGGTCTCCGCGGCCCGCAGGCGGTCGCGCACCGCCTCCGGAGACAGCTTGGATTCAGGCAACTCGGGCACCCTTCGGGGTATCGGCCAGGAATTCCTTCACCAGCGCGGCCGCGGGCACGGGGTGGGTGAACGCCGCGAGGTGCCCGCCCGGCACGAAGCGCAGCCGAGAGTGCGGGATCGACGCGTGCAGGTTCTCGAGCACCGGGCGCGGCGTGCTGACGTCGTCCTCGCCGCCGACAACCAGGGTCGGCACCGACGGCGGCACGGAAAAGCCGCCGACTCCGGTCATGGCTTCGAGGTAAGCGGCGTGGACGGCGGGGGCGCCGCTCAGGAACTGCTCGCGGGCCTGGGCGCGCAGCGGGTTCGGCTGGTCGCCGAACCAGCGGGTCATGGTCGCGTCGGCGAGCGCGGCCAGCCCGCCCGGCGCGCGGGCCGCCTCCGCCCTGGTGCGCGCACCGGCTCGGGCAGCGTCGTCGTAGCCGCCGGTGGTCGCGATGAGCACGGCAGCGTCGACCAGATCCGGATGCCGGTGCGCCAAAGCCTGCACGACCATCCCGCCGAGGGAGATCCCGACCGCGGCGAAACGGTCGATGCGCAGGCACCCGGCGAGAAGGGCGAGATCGTCGGCCAGCGCGGCAAGGGAAATCGCGTCCGGGTCGCCGCCGCTGGCGCCGTGCCCGCGAAGATCCGGGAGCACACAACGGAAAGTGTCGCCCAGTTCGGCGGCGAACGGCGCGAACCACGAACCGTCGAGCGCGAGCGAATGCACCAGAACCACCGGGCGCGAGCCGTGGCCCGCGCTCCGGAAGGACAGCCCGGTGCCGTCCGCGGCCTCGATCCGTTCGGTCATGCGCGATCCTCCTCCGCCTGACGGCGTTCCTCGGCGGCCGCGACCTCGTCGCGCAGCTGCGCGGACAGGGTTTCCAGGTATCGCGCGAATTCCGGCGAGGACGTGCGCATCTCCTGCGTGCGCGGCCGCGGCAGGTCGATCCGGAGGTCGGCCACGATCCGGCCGGGCCGGGCGGCCATCAGCACGACCCGGTCGCTGAGCAGGATCGCTTCCTCCAGGTCGTGCGTCACGAACACGACGGTGGGCCGTTCGGCCTCCCAGAGCCGGACGAACTCCTGCTGCTGGTTCGCCCGGGTCTGCGCGTCCAGCGCGGCGAACGGCTCGTCCATCAGCACCGCGCGCGGGCTCTGCACGAGGGTGCGCGCGATCGCGACCCGTTGCCGCATGCCCTGCGACAGATGCAGGACGTCCGACTCGGCGAATTCCTCCAGCCGGACGCGGCGCAGCCATTCGTCCGCCCGCTGCCGCCGTTGCGCGGCCGGGACGCGCCGGACTTCCATGCCCAGTTCGACATTGCGCCGCACCCGCCGCCACGGCAGCAGCGCGTCGCGGGCGAACATGAACGCCACGTCGTCCGACGTCCCGTCGACCGGTTCGCCGTCGAGCAGGACGCTCCCGGCGCGCGGCCGTTCCAGCCCGCCCGCCATGGACAACGCCGTGGTCTTGCCGCATCCGGACGGGCCGACGATGCTCACGAACTCCGACGCCGCGATGTCCAGGTCGAAGTCCTCCAGGACGAGCACCGCTCGCTTGCCGTGGATGAAGTTGTGGCTGACGTGGCCGAAACTGATCGGCGCGCCTGCCTGGCCCGGGCGCTCGTCCTTGTGCTGCGTGGATTCCGGCCCCGGACGCACCATGCTGGTCTGCCTCATTGCAACTCCGCTTGGTCGAGAGAACCGTGATGCTCCGCGTTTCCGGCCGCGGGTGTCAATACGAACCAGCGCCGCCGCGGGCTATCGCGCCGATAGCCCGCGAACCGTTGCCACAGCGGAGCCCGGTGGCGAGCCTGAGTCCGAACCGGACCTTCGGAGGAGTGCGATGACACCGGCCCAGCAAGAGGTTTCGCCGTTCGGCGGCGTGCAGTTCGACTTTGACGGCCGGGTCGCGGTCGTCACCGGAGCGACCGGCGGGATCGGCGGCGCGGTCGTCGACCGGTTCGCCGAGGCGGGCGCGAACCTGGTGGTGCACGGGCGGCGCGCCGACGTGCTCGACGACGTCGTGGCGAGGGTCCGCGCGCAGGGCCGGGACGCGGTCGCCGTCATCGGCAACATCCGCGACCCGCACACGGCCGCCGAGATCGCCGCCGCGGCCGAAGAACGCTTCGGCCGGGTGGACCTTCTGGTCAACAACGCGGGCGGCAACTTCGGCGCCCGGCTCGAAGAACTGTCGGTCAACGCGTGGAACGCGATGCTCGAAGCGAACCTCAGCGGAGCGTTCCACCTCGCGAAGGCGTGCCTGCCGGCGTTCCGGCGCCAAGGCGGCGGCGCGGTGGTCAACATCGGCTCGGCCTCCGCCGGACACGCGCATCCGCTGCGCGGCCCCTACGCGGCGGCGAAAGCCGGTCTCGCGTCGCTCACCCGCACGATGGCGTGGGAATGGGCGGACGCGAACGTCCGCGTCAACTGTCTCGAACCCGGTGCGGTGGTCACCGCCGCGTCGCGGTTCGCGGCCGGAGACGTCGAGGCCAGGGTCGCCCGGTTCGTCGCGATGAACCGGCTCGGCCGCCCCGAGGACATCGCGTCGGTGTGCCTTTTCCTGTGCTCGGCCGGCGCGGCGTATCTGACCGGCCAGACCGTGACCGTCAACGGCGGGCCGCACACCGCCACCCCCGCCGACATCGACCTGGTGCGCGCTCCGGCGGCGGAGTAGCGCCGCCCGAACCCGGGAGGAACAATGACCCGATCGATGGTCGCGGACGAAACCGCGGACCTCACGGCCATGGAACACGCCGTGTTCTCCGAACGGCGCAAACGCCGCTCGCGAGTCCGGCTGCAGGTGTGGACGATCCGGATCGTCGTCGCGGCCGCGGTGATCGGCGGCTGGTACTTCGCCGCGCACAAGGGCCTCGTCAACCCGCTCTTCGTGTCCTCGCCCGACGAGGTCGCGAAGGGACTCGTAGCCCAGCTCGGCGAGGGAGCGTTCTGGACCGACGTGTCCGCGACGTTCAGCGGCGCGCTGGTCGGGCTCGCGGCGGGAGGGCTGCTCGGCATCGTGACCGGGGTCGTGTTCTCGCGCTCCGAAGTCCTCGAACGCGCGGCGACGCCGTTCCTGACGCTCGCCAACAGCCTGCCCCGCCCCGCGCTCGCGCCGATCTTCATCCTGTGGTTCGGCCTCGGCTTCGGGCCGAAAGCGCTCGTCGCCGGCAGCGTCGTGTACTTCGTCCTGCTCACGTCGACGCTCGCCGCGCTGCGCGGGATCGACCACGACGTGCTGCAACTGACCCGGTCCCTGTCCATGTCGCCGGTCCAGCGGTTCCTGAAGATCGAACTGCCGTCCGCGCTGCCGAGCATCGTGGGCGCGCTGCGGCTCGGCGCGGTGTACGCGGTGCTCGGCGCGGTCCTGTCCGAAATGGTCGGCGCGTACTACGGCCTCGGCCAGCGGCTGGTCGTGCTCACCGGCAACTTCAAGGTCGCCGAATCGTTCGCCGTGCTCCTGTTCATGGGAGTCATGTCGATGGTGCTCGACTACGCGATCAAGGGCCTGGAACACCTGGTCGCGAGCCGGTCCCGGTGACCGCGCCGCTGCTGGTCACCGGAGGGTCCGCAGGGATCGGCGCCCGGCTGGTCTCGTCGCTCGCGGCGGACCGGCCGGTCGTCGTGCTCGACCCGGCCGAACCCGCCGCGCCGGTGCCGGGCGTGCGCTACGTCGCCGCCGACGTCACCGACCAGGACGGGCTTTCGGCGGCGATCGCGGATCTCGGCGCACCGCTGGCCGGTCTCGTGCACTGCGCCGGAATCTGCCGGACCGGCCCGTTCCTGGACATGCCCGCCCGCGACTGGGCCCGGGTGCTGGAAGTCAATCTGCACGGCACGCTCGCGGCCGTGCAGGCCAGCGCCCGGTCGATCGCCGACGGCGGGCGGATCGTGCTCTTCTCCTCGGGCACCGCGTTCAAGGGACCGGCCGGCGTGGCGGCTTACGCGGCGGCCAAGGCCGGAGTGATCGGCTTCGCCCGGTCAATGGCCGCCGAACTCGGCGAGCGCGGCATCACCGTGAACGTCATCGCACCCGGACTGGTCGCCACCGCGTTGTCCGAAGACCTCCTGCCCGCCGAACCGGCCGCTATCGCCGCCAGGGCGATCCGGCGTGCGTCCACTGTGGACGATTACGTCGAGCCGGTGCGGTTTCTCCTGTCCGACGGGGCCGCCTTCATGACCGGCCAGACCATCGTGGTCGACGGCGGCGCGTACAAGCACTGAAACCACAAGAAAGCCCGCTCCCCGATCAAGGGAGCGGGCTTTCCGTGTTCACAGCGTCACGTTCAGTTCCTTCAGGCTGAAGAACGCCCGGTCGTCCCGATAGGACAGATGCGTGACCTCGGGGTCGACCAGCTTCATCTCCGGGAACCGCGCGAAGATCCGCGGCAGCACCACGCGCAGCTCCATCCGGGCGAGATTCTGCCCGACGCACTGGTGCGGGCCGAAGCTGAACGCCAGGTGCTGCGGCCGTTCGACCGGGATCTCGAAGTCCTCCCACGTCGTGCGCGCGTATTTGCTCTCGTCGTGGTTCGCCGACCAGATCGACGCGACGACGCCCTCGCCCTTGCGGAAGGTGTGCTCGCCGATCGTGATGTCCTCGGTGGCGGCGCGGCGCGGGCCCATCCTGGCCACCGAGTGCACGCGCAGCAGCTCCTCGATCGCGACGTCCCACTCGCGTTCCCCGGACCTCAGCAGCGCCAGCTGGTCCGGGCGGCGGAGCAGGGTGAAGATCGACAGCCCGATCATCCCGGCGGTCGTGTCGTGTCCGCCGATGATCAGGATCGTGATCAGCGCGGCGAGCTGGTCGCGGGTGATCCCGCCCGCCTCGTACTGCTCGCGGATGATGTGGCTGAGCAGGTCGTCGGCCGGGTTCGCCTCCTTCAGCGCCGCGTATTCGAGCCCGAGCGCGCGGAACTCCTCTACTGTCCGGTACATCTCCTCTTTGGACAGCGAGAGCGTCGTCTGCCGTTCGGTGAGGTCGAAGAATCGCGGGGCGTCCTCGATCGGGATGCCCAGCATCCGGGTGATCACCGTGGTCGGGATGGACAGGGCGAACTGGGACACCAGGTCCGCCGGGCCGGGCCGCGCGGCGAGCGCGTCGAGATGGCTGTCGACGATGCCCTCGACCTGCGGGCGGTAGCTCTCGACCGCGCGCGGCGTGAAGTACTTGACCACGCACCGGCGCAGCGTGGTGTGCAGCGGCGGGTCCTGCCGGATCATGCTGTCTGCCACCAGCGGATGGTCCGACCCGGGCAGTCCGCGCACCGGGAAGCCCGGGGTGTGCGGGTTGGCGCTGAACCGGGTGTCGGACAGGATCGCCTTCACGTCGTCGAACTTCGTGGCGAGCCAGGACGTCTTCCCGCCGCCGAGGTCGACCTCGCTGACCGGGCAGCCCGACCGGAGGTCGCCGAAGTACGGCGGATCGTCCAGCGGCCGCTCCGGCGCCGGATCCAATGACAGCTCCCGCAGGTGCGGGCAGCCCTCCTCCGGACGGGCATCGGATTCGACGGAAGTGCGCTCTTCCACGGGATCTCCTTGCTGCTTCGGTGCAGGACTCGGCGACGGCGCGCGCGGTTCCGGCCATCATCCGTCGCGGTGCCCGCCCGCGAAAGGCTTCGCGTGCTGGCGCACTGATCGGGACCGGCTATCGCACCTCGGGCAGGCGCGATAGCGATCCGCCATCACCGGTCCACGGTTCGCGGCATTCCCGGGACCTGCCGCGACCGGCCACACTCGCCGGACCACGAGCCGTGCTCCCGACCCGGCCGCCGGGCACAGACGAAGGGAAGACGCTTGACCGAGAACGCGACCCGGACCGCGATCGCCGGGCTGACCGCCGCCGGCGCTCCGGTCGTCCCGGAGCCCGAGGCCAAGGACCTGCTGCGCAGCGCCGGAATCGCCGTGCCGCGGGGCGGCGCGCACGCGGACCCGTTGATCGCCGCGCAGGGGCTGGAGGGCGATCTGGTCCTGAAGGCGGTCTCCCCGACGCTGGTGCACAAGTCCGACGCGGGCGGGGTCCGGGTCGGCGTCACCCGCGGCGGCCTGGCCGCCGACGCCGCCGCGATGACGGCGGCGCTGGGCGCCCACGGCCACCGGATCGACCGGTTCCTGGTCGAGGAGAAAGCCGCGCCTGGCCACGAGGTCATCGTCGGCGCGGTGCGGACGCCCGGGGTCGGCTGGGCGGTGATGCTCGGTCTCGGCGGCATTTTCGTCGAGGTCTTCGCCGACGTCGCTTTCGGCATCGCCCCGCTGAGCGCAGCGGACGTCCGGGCGATGCTGTCCGAACTGAAAGGCGCGGCGTTGTTGCGTGGGGCTCGCGGCGGAACCTCCGCCGACATCGACGCGCTCGTCACGCTGGTCCTGCGCGTCGGCGGCGAGAACGGTTTGCTCGCCTCGCTGCCGCCGGAGGTCGTCGAGGTCGATCTCAACCCGGTCATCGTGACCGCTGAGCAAGCAGTCGCCGTCGATGCCCGGCTGGTCCTGTCCACAGTGGACGAGGAGCCGGCCGCCTCTGCTCGCGAGGCGCGCACCGACTTCGGACGGCTGTTCCGTCCGCGCACGATCGCCGTGCTGGGCGCGAGCGCGACGGGCTCGAATCTCGCCAACCGGTACCTCACCGGCCTGCGGCGTTCCGGCTTCGACGGCACCGTGCTCCCGATCCACCCGTCCGCCGCCGAGATCGAGGGCCTGCCCGCGTATCCGTCGCTTCGGGAAACCGGCCAGACGGTCGACTACGCCTTCGTGGCGCTCCCGGCGAAGATCGTCCCCGACGCGCTCGCCGCCGAACCCGGCGCCCTCGCGTTCGCGCAGGTCGTCAGCAGCGGGTTCGGCGAGGTCCCCGACGGCGTCGAGCTCGAACGCGACCTCGTCGCCCGGATGGCCGCGCAGGGCACCCGGCTGCTCGGCCCGAACTGTCTCGGCATGCACAGCTCCGCCGCGCGGATCAGCTTCATCCCGGAACCGCCGCTGTGCCCCGGCGGAATCGCGGTGGTGTCGCAAAGCGGCGGGCTGAGCGTCGACATCCTCCGTCTCGGCGCGGCGCGCGACCTCGCCTTCCACAGCGTGACCAGCATCGGCAATTCGTCCGATGTGGACGCCGCGGAACTGCTCGAGCACCTGCTGGACGAGCCGGACGTCGACGTCGTCGGCCTGTATTTGGAATCGCTCGCGGCGGGCCGGGAAGTCCTGGATCTGCTGGTGCGGCGCGGAATCGGCAAGCCGATCGTGCTGCTCGCCGGAGGCCGCACCGCAGCCGGCTCGCGCGCGGCGACCAGCCACACCGGCGCGCTCACCGGAAACCACCGGCTCTGGCCCGCGCTGTGCCGTCAGGCTGGGATCGCACTGGCCGACTCGCTCGAGGAATTCCTCGACGTACTGCTGGCTTTCGACACCGTCCGGCTGGACGGGCCGCCGCCGGCGACCCGCGACGCGGTCCTGTTCGGCAACGGCGGCGGGGCGAGCGTGCTGGCGACGGACGCGCTGGCCCGCTACGGATTCTCCGTTCCGCCCTTGCCGGACCGCACCGTCGCGCGGATCGAAGCGCTCGGCCTGCCGCCCGGCAACGGGCTGGCCAACCCGATCGACACCCCGGCGGGCACGCTCGCGGTGGGCGGCGGCGAGATCGCCGGGGACCTGCTGTCCCTGGTCCTGGAATCGGCGCCGCCCGCCGTTCTCATCACGCATCTCAACGTCGGCATCATCCAGCGGAATCTCGCGCACAGCCACGGCGACGTCACCGGAACGATCATCCGCAGCATCGCCGGCGCGCGCACCGGCGCCGGCACCCAGCAGTTCCTCGTGCTCAAGGGCGACGGCCGCGCGGACATGGCCGACGCGATCGCCGGCTACACCCGCCAGGCGCACCGGCTCGGCCTGCCCGTGTTCGGCACGGTCGACGAGGCGGGCCGGGTCGCGCGCTCGCTGCTCGACTTCCAGCAACGACGGGCCGCGCCTGTCGCCACCGCGTGAACGACCGGAAGGGCCAGCCATGACCATCGACCACGAACTCCGCCACAAAGAGCGGCGCGCGCACGCCCTCGGGATGGGCGGGGAACGCAAGCTTGCCGCCCGCGCCGAACGGGGCGAACTCAACGCCCGCGAACGGGTCTCCCGGCTCTTCGACGAGGACTCCTTCCGCGAGACGGGTTTGTTCGCGACCTCGAACGTCGATGCCGACCAGCACTCGACTCCCGCCGACGGCAAGGTCACCGGGACCGGCCGCGTCGACGGCCGCCGGGCCGGCGTCATCGCCTACGACTTCACCGTGAAGGGCGCGTCCTCCGGCGCGGTCAGCAACAAGAAAATGGGCCACCTCAAGGATCTCACCGCGCGGACCGGGATCCCGCTGGTCTACCTCGCCGAGTCCACCGGCGTGCGGATGCCGGACGTCATGGGCGGCACCGGGCTCGGCAACGCCAACGACCGCACCCGGTTTCTCCGCCGCCGCACCAACCCCTGGGTGTCGGCCGCCTTCGGGTATTCCTTCGGCTCCGCCGCCTGGCACACGGTGAGTTCGGATTTCGCGGTGCTGCGCAAGGGCGCGGTGATGGCGGTGTCGAGCCCGCAGCTCGTGAGCCGCGCGACCGGCCAGCAGGTGGACGGCCAGGATCTCGGCGGCTGGAAACTGCACTCGGAGGTCACCGGGTTCGCCGACGCGGTCGCCGACACCGACGAGGAAGCGATCGACCTGCTGCGTCGGTTCCTGAGTTACCTGCCCGCGCACAACGGCGAAGCCCCGCCGACCGCACCGGTGCCCGCGGGTTCGGCCGGACGCGGAGCCCAGCTGCACGACATCGTCCCGCCGGAGCGCACGAAGGTCTACGACGTGCGCAAGGTCGTCGAGGTGGTCGCGGACCTCGGCAGCGTGTTCCCGATCAAGGAACGCTACGGGAAATCGCTGGTCACCTCGCTGTGCCGGATCAACGGCCAGCCGGTCGGGATCATCGCCAACAACCCGATGTTCAAGGGCGGCGCGATCGACGCCGCCGCGTGCGCCAAGGCGACGAGCTTCATCGTGCTCTGCGATTCCTACAACATCCCGCTGGTGTTCATGGTCGACCAGCCCGGCTTCCTCATCGGGCTGGACGGAGAACGCAGCGGCATCGTCGGCAAGGTCATCAACTGGATGAACGCCCTGTCGCTGGCCACCGTGCCGAAGGTGACGGTGATGCTGCGCAAGAACTACGGGCAGGGTTACGTGAACATGGGCGGCGCCTGGACAACCGACGCCATGGCCGCGTGGTGGACCGCCGAGGTCAGCTTCATGGATCCGCGGTCGGCGGTCGGCGTGGTGCACGGGATCGACCAGGCGGCCGACCCGGAACTCTACGAGCGGCGGCTGGCCGAAATGGCCAAGGAATCGACCGGCTACGACGTCGCCCGCGTGTACGGCGTGCAGGACGTCATCGATCCGGCCGACACCCGCGAGTTCATCCTCGGCGCGCTCGAGGACAACGCGCTGGCCCGCACCGGCGGCGTCGGCGAACACCACCTCAGCACCTGGCCCACGAGCTTCTAGGCGGATCGGATGAACCAGCCCTTCCCCCGGCGGCTCCTCGTCGCCAACCGCGGCGAAATCGCCCGCCGGATCATCGCCACCGCCCGGCGGCTCGGCGTCGAAACCGTCGCCGTCCACCACCAGGTCGACGCCGGGCTCCCCTGCGTCGCCGAAGCCGATCTCGCCCGCGAGATCACCGGCGACCCGCCCGTCGCGGCCTACCTCGACATCGACCAGATCGTCCGTGCCGCAACGGAAACCGACGCCGACGCGGTCCACCCCGGTTACGGATTCCTCGCCGAGAACGCCGACTTCGCCCGCGCCGTCGAAGCGGCAGGCCTGACCTGGGTCGGCCCTTCCCCCGAGGCCATCACCGCGATGGGCGACAAGGTCGAAGCCCGCAACCGCGTCGCCGCCGCCGGGGTCCCGGTCAGCGGCGGAGCGGGCTCCGTCTTGTCCGATGTGGACGAAGCGGTTCGCGAGGCCGAGCGGATCGGCTATCCGGTCATGATCAAGGCTTCGGGCGGCGGAGGCGGGATCGGCATGACGATCGCGCGCGACGCCGACGCCGTGCGCAAGGAATTCGAGCGCACGCAAGCGATCGCGGCCCGCAGCTTCGGGTCCGACCGGGTGTTCCTCGAACGGTTCGTCGAATCGGCCCGGCACATCGAGGTCCAGGTGCTCGGCCTCGCCGGCGGCACGATCCTGACGCTGGGCGAGCGAGACTGTTCGGTGCAGCGCCGCAACCAGAAACTCGTCGAGGAAGCACCCGCGCTCGGCCTCGATCCCGCTGTACGGCAACGCCTGCACGACGCGGCGGTCAACGCGGCCCGCGCGGTCGGCTATCGCAACGCGGGCACGGTGGAGTTCCTGGTCGACGCCCGGACCCAGGAGTTCGTTTTCCTGGAAATGAACACCCGGATCCAGGTCGAGCACCCGGTGACCGAACTGATCCACGGCGTCGACCTCGTCGAGCAGCAGCTGAGCATCGCCGCGACCGGGTCCGTCACCCCCGGGTTCGCGCCGCGGCAGCACGGGCACGCGATCGAATTCCGGCTCTGCGCCGAGGATCCGGTCCGGTTCTTCCCGAGCCCCGGCCCGATCGACGAATGGGAGGAACCTCGCGGCGACGGCATCCGCGTCGATTCCGGCTACCGGGCCGGCCTGGCGATCACACCGCATTTCGACTCGCTGATCGCGAAGATCTGCGTGTTCGGCGAGGACCGCGAGGCAGCGCTCGAACGCGCGCGGGAAGCGCTCGACGGATTCGCCGTCGGGCCGCTGCGCACCAACCTGCCGTTCCTGCGCGACCTGGCCGACCGGCCGGAATTCATCGCGGGCGGATACGACACCGGCATCGTCGCGGCCGTCACCAGCCGTCCCGCGGCGTCGACACGGAGGTAAACGCAGTGAGCGAAACGATCAACGCCGACATGGGCGCCAGCGTCTGGAAGGTCCTGGTCGCCGCCGGGGACGCGGTCGAGCCCGACACCACGGTGGTGGTGCTCGAATCGATGAAGATGGAAATCCCGGTGCTGGCCGAATACGCCGGGGCGGTGACCGCGGTGCACGTCGCGGAGGGCGCGACGGTGCAGGCGGGCGACCCGCTCGTGGACATCGAAGAACCGTAAGGAAACCCCCACCAGCACAGGAAAGGGCGGGCGATGAAGCTCACCGTGGACGCGGGCAAATGCTGTGGCTCCGGGCAGTGCGTGCTGGCCGCACCCGAGTTCTTCGACCAGGACGACGACGGGATCGTGGTCCTGCTGGCCGAGGAGGCCGGAGAAGACGCGGCCGGGGACGTCGAGGAGGCAGTGTTCTCCTGTCCCACCGCGGCGATCGAGATCGTCGGGCGCTGACGTCGTGCCCCCGATCCGCCGCGTCGTGCTCGTCGGAGCCGGGCAGGGCGGCGTGCACGCGGCCGCCTCCCTGCGCCGGCTCGGCTACGACGGCGACCTGACCCTCGTCAGCGCCGAACCCTCGCTGCCCTACCAGCGGCCGCCGCTGTCGAAGACGTTCCTGCGAGACCCGGACCCGGCGCACATCGAGTTCCACGACGCCGCGCACTATTCCGCTCTCGGCGTCCAGCTCGTCCTCGGCGACCCGGTGACCACTGTGGGCCGTCCGAACCGGACACTCGCGCTGCGTTCCGGCGACACGCTGCGGTACGACCACCTCGTGCTCGCCACCGGATCCCGCCCGCGCCGGATCGCCGACGTTGCGCAGCTGCGCAACGTCTTCCACCTGCACGACCGGGATTCGGCACTGGCACTGGGCGAGCTGCTGCGCGAAGGCCGCTCGATGCTGGTGGCAGGCGGCGGTTTCATCGGCCTGGAGATCGCCACGGCCGCCGCCGAACTGGGCTGCGCGGTCACCGTCGTGGAGCAGCTGCCGTCGATCCTCACGCACGCGGTGCCGCCCCAGGTCGGCGATTTCCTGCTGGAACGGCACCGAGCCCGCGGCGTCCGATTCCGCCTGGGCCGGTCCGTAGTCGCCTTCACGATCGACGGCGACCGGCTGGCCTCGGTGACCACCGACGACGGATCCGAGATCGCCGCGGACGTCGTGGTGGTCGGCATCGGCTCCGCCCCGTGCACCGAACTCGCCGCCCGCGCCGGACTCGCGGTGCAGGACGGCATCGTCGCCGACACCCGGCTCCGCACCTCCGACCCGCACATCAGCGCCCTCGGCGACTGCGTCCGGTTCCCGCTGGACGGCCGCCCGGTCCGGCTCACCTCCGTGCAGCACGCCATGGACTCGGCACTGCACATCGCCAGGCGCCTCACCGGCCGCGACGCCCCGTACCGCCCGGTGCCGTGGTTCTGGACCGACCAGGCCGGGGTGAAAGTGCAGATGGCCGGCACACCCCGCGCCGAGCACGACCGCACCGAGATCGCCGCCGGACCGTCGGAGGGGGCGTTCGCCGTCCGCTCCTTCCTCGGCGACCGGTTCGTCGGCGGCGTGACCGTCGGAATGCCCCGCGAACACCTCGCCATGCGCCGCGAGCTGGCCTCCTCCTGAACCCCCGCGCCGCCCCTCCCCCAGGGTGTTGCCAGAGAAAGGAAAACCCGCCATGCGTTTCTTCGAATCGGCCGTCGCCGAGAACCGCACCAACCGTCGCACCGTCCTTCGCATGGCCGGGGCTTCCCTGCTGGCCGCAGGCGCCGGCGGCCTGCTCACCGCCTGCGGCGACGGTCCCTCGTCCGCCACCACCGGCGACGCCAAGGGCGCGGCCAAGCGGCCCACCCCGTTCCGCGTCGCCACCGCCCCCGGCGACAACTACTTCATCGACGCGGTCAACCTCGACCAGAAGCAGTTCGGCAAATACAACCTCCAGGTGCCGAAATTCCTGCACCCGTCCAGCGGCGTGCAAGGCATGCAACTGCAGACGGCCGGGCAGATCGACGGGCAGATGCAGGACACGCTGCTCACCATGGCGACCTTCGCCAACTCGCGTCCGGGAGAACGTCCGGTCATCATCGGCATGCGCATCCCCGAGACGACCTATTCGATCGTCGTCGGCAAGGGAGCCTGGCCGTCCGCCTCCGCGAGCTTCGCGGACAAAATGGCGGCGCTCAAAGGAAAAACGATCGGCGTCACCGCGATCGGCGCGGGCGCGGACAAGCAGCTCCGGCTCGCGCTGCGCCAGGCCGGCCTCTCCGCCGGCGACGTCACCCCGCTCGCGGTCGGCCAGACAACGCCCGCGATCGCGCAGATGAACGCCGGGAAGATCGACGCGTACGTCGGCATCACCTTCGCGACCGCACGCCTGATGGCCGCGCAGACCGGCGGCCGGGTCCTGATCGACTTCGCCGCCGCCGGGGTGCCGGACCTGCTGAGCAAGCAGCAGGTCGACGTGCTCATCGCCCGCGAGGACTACGCGAAGTCCAACGCGGACGCGTGCCAGGCCTGGCTGGCGGCGCAATGGGCGGCCAAGGACTGGATCCTGGCCAACCGGGACCAGGCGGCCGAACTCCTCAACACCGACAGCTTCGACGGACAGGGATTGGCTGTCTCGAAGCAGTACATCCAGCACTTCGCCGACGTCCTCGTGCCGAAGCTGCAGCCGCAGTGGAAGGTGACGAAAGAAGCGATCGACCTGATGATCAAGGTCGCTGTCCAGACCGGCACGGTGTCCGCCGGTCAAGTCACCTACGAAACGCTGGTAGCGGACTTCGCGCGCGCATAGCGTGTCGCGCCGCTCTGCAGCGCAGAGGCGAGGTGCGCGACCTTCACCACGTCCGGCCGCGACATCAGGTGCACACCCGAGGCGGCCTTGACGAAGGCCGATAGCTGGCAAGAGGAGCCCGAAACCTCCACCACTCGACGACAGCAGCCGACAGGTCGAGCAGTCGACTCTTAACCAGCGGGTTCGGGATTCAAGGCCCTGGTGGTGCGTCCTTGGCTTCCCGTCCGAGAAACCTTCGGCGCACGAATCGGGAACCCCCGCACGCCTCGCTGCCTGCCCTGCGCCAGGACATCCCTCCACACCAGCAGCGGCGCATCTGTTCTCCCACCAGACCGCGTGCTGAAGGCTCGTGGTCCGGCACGCCCCGGCCTACCTCGCCTCGAGGCCTGTCGGCAATTCGCCAACGGCGTGGACGAATCACCTGCGTCGCCAGCACGACACTACTTAGCGGCGTTCGTTTGCATATCCCGGACTCAAGGGCCCGCCGTCCCGGCTGGTGAACAGGAACCCGACCGGCTCGTCATCACCTTGCCGTCGCTGCGATCGAAGCACCCGCGACGCCGCCGCAAGGCCATGGTCCAACGCAACCGTGCGCACGCTTGCCTCGGCCTTCGGCGGACACACCACCGTGCGGCCACCGCGGTCTTGGCCCTGGTGCGACACCTGCACCCACTCCGGGGTCGAGGTCGAGAGCGCAGCCCCGCCGCCTCGCCGCGCCGCCGCCCGAGCAGCGCCACCGCCGGTGCAAACAGCCGGACATTGCGCCAACCGCCCATCGTTCACGCGCCTTTCGCGTATTCGCCGTCCGAGACGTTGCCCATCCGCCACGTCCACAGCTCCCCGTTGCTCTTGACCTCGACGAACTTCCCGTGATCGAGCGCGGTGGCGATGAGGCGCGCGGCGCTCCAGCATCGTCGCCGTCCTGCTGACTCACCCCGACGCGATCGGCGGCAGCTCACAATCCCCACCACCGCAGAAGCCCGCAGCTCAAAGGCCATTTTTCCCGATGTAGATGTCGCCCGAACCACCCCCGGGGCGCATTCCACCCCACGGACGCCCCTCCAACGACACCGTTCGGAGATCAAGGTCTGCTTCCTAGGCAGTACGTCGCACCATCCCGTCCCGCAACACAAGTCTCGCCAACCGGACAACCTGGGCTCGTTGCGCCGCAACGTCCACGTCGAGCGGATCCGTCTCGAGGTCAATGTCCAGCTTCCCCGGCGGAGTACGCACCGCCACTCGCCGGAGCCGGTATGGCCCACTCACCACGGCGCGCAGGGCCACTGCATCCAAGAACTCATCTCGGTCCCGCCTCAGCAGGCCAGCGGCGTCCGCTACCAACGACGCCCTTTCACACACCCGTCCGCTGCCCTTGTTCGAAGTGTCCGCTTCGGACCGATGGGCGCTTTTCGCTTCGTTCAGCTTCGACGTGTCGGTGTGGGAACTGTGGGCTTGCCTGGCGACCGGAGCCACCGCCGTCGTCGTGCCGCAGCAGGTGGCCCGGAATCCAGCGGAACTGGTCACGGAATTGGTGGCGCGGCGCGTCACCGTGCTCGGCCAGGTGCCGTCGGTGTTCCGGTCGGTGGCGCTCGCACACGCCGCGGCGGAGCGGCCACCGCTGGCCCTGCGCTATCTGGTGTTCGCCGGGGAGAGCGTCGAACTGGACGTGATCGCGCGGTTCCTGGACGGCTGGCCCGGCACGCCGCCGCAGGTAGTGAACATGTACGGGCCGACCGAAACCACGGTGTACGCCACGCACAAACTGCTCACCGAGGCCGATTTGGCCGGCCCGGTGCGGTCCCCGATCGGCCGCATGCTCCCCCACCTCAGCGCGGTCGTGCGCGACGAGCGCGGCACGGTGCCCAACGGCCGGACCGGCGAGCTGTGGATCGCGGGAGACGGAGTCGCGGAAGGCTACCTGGACCGCCCGGAGCTGACCGCCGAGCGGTTCGTGCACGTGGACGGCGTGCGGTATTACCGGACCGGCGACCTGGTTCGCGTCCTGCCGGACGAATCGCTGGAATACCTCGGCCGGGACGACCTGCAAGTGAAGCTGCGCGGATTCCGGATCGAGCTGGGCGAGGTGGAAGCCGTGCTGCGCGGACACGATCTGGTGCGGGAGGCGGCGGTCACGGTGATCACCACTCCGGCCGGAGCGCAGTTCCTGGTGGCCTGCGTCGTACTGGCCGGCGACGCCCCGGACAAGCCGGCCGGAGCGCTGCGCGAGTACGCGGCCGGGCGCCTGCCGCGGTACATGGTGCCCGACCGCTACCAGGTGGTGGACACGTTGCCGCTGACCGGTTCCGGCAAGCTGGACCGTGCCGCGCTGACCGGGCTGGCCGCGCCCCGCCGGGTCAGCGGAAGAACTTCTTGACCTTCTCCAGCCCGTCGGCGAGCGCGTCGATCTCCTCTCGGGTGGTGTAGAGGTAGAACGACGCCCGGGTCGAGGAGGCGACGCCGAACCGGTCGTGCACGGGCTTCGCGCAGTGATGTCCGGCGCGGACCGCGATGCCCAGCGAATCGAGCACCTGGCTGACGTCGTGCGGGTGCACGCCCTCGAGGGTGAAGCTGAGCGCGCCGCTGCGGTCCACCGGATCGGTCGGGCCGAGGACGCGGAGTCCGGAAACGTCGGCGAGCCGGTCGAGCGCGTAGGCGGTGATCGCCCGCTCGTGCGCGGCGATGCGGTCCATGCCCAGCGCGGACAGGTAGTCCGCCGCGACGCCGAGTCCGATGGCCTGGGCGATCGGCGGGGTGCCTGCCTCGAAGCGATGCGGCGGCGCGGCGTAGGTCGAGCCCTGCATCCGCACGGTTTCGATCATCTCGCCGCCGCCGAGGAACGGGGGCAGTTGCGCCAGCAGGTCCTTGCGCCCCCACAACACGCCGATTCCGGTGGGGCCGCACATCTTGTGCCCGGTGAACGCGACGAGGTCCGCGCCAAGAGCGGCCATGTCCACCGGGAATTGGGGCACCGCTTGCGAAGCGTCCACTACCACCAAGGCGCCGACCTCGTGCGCCTTGCGGGCGATCTCCGCGACCGGATTGACCGTGCCCAGCACGTTGGACACCCAGACCAGCGACACCACGGTGGTCCGCTCGGTGATCAGCTCGTCGATGTTCGACAGGTCGAGCCTGCCCTCGTCGGTCACCCCGAACCAGCGCAGCGTCGCGCCGGACCGCTCGCACGCCAATTGCCAGGGCACGATGTTGGAGTGGTGCTCCATCTCGGTGATCACCACCTCGCCGCCGGGTCGCAGGCCCAGCGGAGGCTCGGCCCAGACCAGGACATTGGCGGCGAGGTTCAACGCCGCCGACGAGTTCGAGGTGAACACGACCTCGTCGCGGTCCGGCGCGCCGATGAACGCCGCGATCCGGTCCCGGGCCGCCTCGAACGCCTCGGTGGACTCCGTTCCCAGCTGGTGCACCGACCTGGCGACGTTGGCGTTGTGCAATTCGTAATGGCGCGCCATCGCCTCGATCACCTGACGGGGTTTCTGGGAACTGTTCGCCGAGTCGAGATAGATCAGCGGCTGGTCCCCGGCCATCCGCCGGTCCAGAATCGGGAAATCGGCGCGCACCGCGGCGACGTCCAGGGGCGTGCGGGTCGATCCGTCGCTCATCGCGCCCATCTCCGCCTGATCTGTGTCTTCGGCCATTCCAGAAGAATAGGACCAGGCCGCGTCCAAGTCACCAGCGGGGGGCAAATCCGCACAGGTGCGGCCAATCGGCGTAACGTGCAGGCGAGTCGTTTTTTGACGCGCGCATGGTGAATTTACGGCGGGTTCAAGTCGGCTGAATCGAACAGGACAGCACCACTTCGCGGAACCGGTTTTTTCCGCATTCTTCCACGGAGGGACAAAGCCCACGAGCCGACCGCCGGAGCGGCACCGCACACGAGGTGTCACGATCTTCCCCCCGCCCCGCCACTGGGCTGTATTCACCGTCGCGAACCGCTCCGCATGAACGGACATTTCGGCAATACGCACAGCGACGGCGAGCGCACCTGCCTCCCCGACTTCGGGCAGCGACGACTGACCCGGAGATTGACCTGGATCGCGACGCGGGCTGCCGGAACGCGTCGGCATGCTTGCAGCACCAGCAGCGCAATGCGTGTTCGAGACCGTGGACACCCCCGGACAGCGGCACGCTTCCACCGGCCCTGCGATGCCCGCTCCGCACGGGTATCGCAGGAATGCATGCTCATTCCGACGTTCTGACTCACAGGACGCCCAAGCGGATCCGCGTTCGAATTTACGTTATCGAATCGTTCGCCAAATTGCAACCATTCGACATCCGCAGGTGGACGGCGTTATCCCTTCGAGGGCATGACCCGCCTTCGGGCAACGAACCCCTTGGACGCAAAAAGATGAAATCCTCTTCGAACACTCCGACATAGCGCCGCATAGTTTGCGCCTCACCTACCCGAGCAAGGCCGCGCCGATTAGTACACTACGGCGCATCACATCTCCCCTCTCGTGGTGCGGCGGTTGATCGGCAGGCCGTGGTTCCGTCGAGATTCACTCGCTGGCGCCGCGTCCTCGGCCGTAGCCACCAGCATGGGAGCCGGTCCCAGAACAGCAGCTGACCTTGCCAGCTTGCCCAGCGCCCTGCTGCCACCTCACGAAGTTCGTCGTCGTGGCGTATCTGATCCGCTTCTCGGTCGCCGGCCCAAACTCGGCCGCGGACGTCCGCGGCGTCCGAACATCGGCGCGGAGCCGGCAATCCAGTTCAGCACCAGCGACATCCTGCCGACGCGCGGATGAGGTGACCGATGCCGTAGGTGACGGCGCCCGCGAGCGCGCCGAGCAGGGAACTGGTGCAGCCCGCCACGCAGCAGTGGCGCGACGATGCCGATCCACTCGGTGGCGTTGTGCAGCCCGACGCCGATCGCCGGCGGCGCTGCGAGGCTGGGTTCGCCGTTTGCGGCGGAGTTGTTGATCGCGGGGCCTTCGGCGAAGTTTGCGCAACCCGATGCCCCGACCACGATCGTCGGCACCAGCCGCCCGGTCGGTCCGCGCGCAGTATCCCCCGAATGTTCTGTCGAGTTGCGGCTGGTCCGTTCGTCATCCTCTTGTCAACGCACTCGCGATGGATGTGGAGGTCACGTGCAACTACAACCTCGGCCCCCGGGGCGATTGCCGCCGACGAGGCACGTTCGCCGCCGGCCGACCATGCTGTCGGCGAGTGCGCGCTCACCCGGCGGACTGGCACGGCAACGTCCCACCTGGCGCATGGCCGCGATGGCAAGGGAACGCCGGTCAGCCCCCTCCCCTGGGCCCTCAAAGCAAACCATCCACCGGGAACTCGACTCCATCCGGAAGGACACCACTCGATGAGCACCACGCCCCAAGACCCGACCGCCCTGCACGTCGGCATCGTCGTCGACGTTCCCCTCGAGCGTGCCTTCCGTGTGTTCACCGACCGGTTCGACGAAGTCAAGCCTCGTGAGCACAACCTCCTCGCGGTGCCGATCGAGCTGACAGTGCTGGAGCCCGAGGCCGGCGGCACCGTGTACGACATCGGCACCGACGGCAGCCGGTGCACCTGGGCCCGGGTACTTGCCTACGAGCCGCCGGACCGGCTGGTCATCAGCTGGGACATCAGCCCGCGCTGGCAGTTGGAGCCCGATCTCGGTCGCACCAGCGAGGTGGAGATCCGGTTCACAGCCGAGGATTCCGAGCGCACCCGGGTCGCGCTCGAACACCGGCGCCTCGACCGGCACGGCGAAGGCTGGGAGAGCTTCGTGGGTCTCGGCTCCGGTTCAGGCTGGCCGCTGTATCTCGACCGGTTCCGCGCCGCGACACAACGGGATGCCGCAGGGAATTGAAGCGGATACCGTCCATACCGGCCTCGATCGCGAGAGTGTGAGATGCCGCACCGACGGCTGCCGACCGCGTCGAGCCGTCCCGCGGCTCTCAGGAAGTCCGCCAGGCAGATCGCGCAGTCCTGCGCACCATCCCCATCCCGCAGCACAAGTCTGGTCAATCTGGCCGCTTTGGCCCGCTGCGCCGGCATATTCACGTCGAGCGGATCACTCTCCACACCGATATCCAGCGTCCCGGGCCTAGCGGATACGCCTACGCCGCGGAGTCCGCATGAGCCACCCACCGCGGCACGCAACTCGACAGCATCCAAGAACTCGTCCCGGTCCCGTTTGAGAAGACCGGCGGCATCCGCGATCAACGACGCCCTTCACGCGCTCGCTTGCAGTTCTGGCGACGTGCGATGAGAAGCGAATCGTAGATGTCGATGATCTCTCGATCCGGCACGCCGCCAGCAGCAAGCCGATCGTTCATCGTCCGTCTGATCGGCTCAAAAGGGCGATCGCCAGCCAATGACCATAGCGTCGGGCCATCTCCCATGCCGTCACCTGCTCACTATCAGTGCTTCGACGAAGCGGGTCGGCTCCACGAGCAAGGAGGTAAGCCGTGAGGTCGACATGCAAGGGATCGCCCGTCTGCACATGACCATCGCCTTCGACATCAATAGCATGATGCAAGAGCGTCATTCCGTTGCATTCTTCATCGACATCGACACCTGCATCCAAGAGGTCCCGCAGAGCCGGGAGGTCGCTCATCTCGACCGCGATGTGCGCAGGCGTCATATACTCAACCACAACAACATCCTATCTACCACTCGTGACATCTGCTTTGTTTTCTCAGAGAATCCTCGTTGAGCTGATGGATCAGCACTCCGCACTATGAGCAGCGCGACAGCTCCTTGCCCGGGTAGAAGGTCCGCCTTTACCGGAAGGTTTGTCGGCGCTTTCCGTCATCAGTTCACTGGCCGCCATCCCCCAGCGGAATACTCGCCAAGGCTCCCGCAGCAATCAGGAACAAAACGAGCCGCTCCCATCAGAGTTGTTTCACGCGGCGGCGTCCGAAAACCTCTCAAGACGACTATTTTTGGATCGTTGATCGGTCCAGTACTCTCGCCCTCCGATTCCCGTTCGACAATCTTCCAGCAATCGCCCCTATCTGCATCGACGTCAGCGTACTCAACACGGGCGGTACCGGCCGTGACCGATCTTCGCATTTCCGTCCGCACTGAAATCAGCTGCTGGCACCGGACAGCCGAGCACCGCCATCAGGAACGCCGAGCACCACGACAACCTCGGATGGCTCCATGGCGTCGTCGCCATAGACAGATACCGTGTTCACGTCGCGTTCCACGGGCAATTGCAGACGAAGCTGACCATTCGGGTCACAGAGCAATATCGACGATCGATTCAGCTGGATCACGCCACGATGCAGCAGCTCAAGCCCCTCCGGAAGAACAGGCTCTTCGACACACGCGACGGCAACCGCACCGCTAGCCGACTGGCGAACAGCCACATGCAATGAATCCTTGCCAGCGTGCACGTTTTCGCGCGCAGGATCCCAATCCGAGTGGTCGTCGACGCTGTCCGGGGAAGAAACCGCCAGCAGGCCGAAAGAAAACCGAGCTATTCCACCTCCGTAGTAAAGGTCGCCGTAACTGTCGAAATCCGAAAAACTGGTCACCATCAGTACCACTCCCCGCCTAGCCCTTTGACCTAGCCGCCCTGCCGGAGGGAGCAGTCTCGGCAATGAGGATAGAGAGTCCAGGGACCGTTCGGAGCGATCTTGAACGCCGGGTTTTGATCACCGTTCCAGTGACCGTCCCGATACCCTGAAATACGCATGCCACACGTAAAGAAGCCATTCCGATCGCCTGCTTCGTGACCATCTTTTGCTCGTGCGGCAGAACTTTGACACCGCGCTGCGCCGAAGCTCCTTCCGCCTTCCGACCACGAAGGTCCGGTCCGAGTGTCAGTTTACAGATGTCGTCCCCACTTGCGTTGTGGTCGAGTATGGACACCTCGCTACCCACGGGCAGTTGCGGTCCGGGCCCGGACCGCAGTCACCTGTACCCGGGTACCGGAATCCGTCTGCGACCAGGATCCTGGTCGCAACTCCTTGGCCGGAAGCCATTCCTGCAGTTCGGGAACCCAGAACGGGCGACCATCGGTGGCAACGATCGGAGCCGTACCAGCCACTGTGATCCCGACCAGGTGCTTCTCGCCCTTCCCGATGATCGTGGCAACGACGGCGCGTGGCACCGTATGGCCGCTCTCCGTGTCGGTTGCGAGCACCTGATCGCCCAGCCGTACCTCCTCGATCGACCGACGAGTGCTGTCGGACATCACCGCCAGAGTGCCGGGCGCGAAACTGTTGCAACCGACGTTCATCAGCCTGCGGCGACGACCTACCCTAGGCGGCCGACCCCGGCAGCATCGAAGCTCCGTTGAAGCAGATCGCGCAGGAGGTCGGGATCTGAAGGTGCTTGCCTGGCAGGCCGGGGCGTCGACGACAGTGCCGAGGTCGGCCAGCGCGTGTTCCAGGCCGGTGGTCCCTCATGCGTGGCCAGGGCCTCTACGCAGGCGCACTCGACGAAGCTCTTTCGTCGGAGCACAAGGACCCGCGGGTCAGAGGACAGTCCGCCGGAATCCCGCAGCCCACGCAGAAACCGCTGGTCTTCTGAGCGCTCACGAACCTTCGGACAACCGATGTCCATCCAAACGCTCCGCCAACCTCGGGTACAAGGCGAGGGCGTTGTGCCCGATTGCCTCGCGCTCGGCCGCCGACAGATGCTCGTACCCGAGAATGGCCGCGAGGTTGGCGTCCATCGTGGCGTCGGTCGTGCATGGCACACCGCAGTCGGACCCGTAGACCAGGTGGTCCGCGCCGACCATGGCGACCGCCGGGCCGAGGGCCGTCGGCGCGGTCGCCGCTGTGTCGACGTAGAGCCGCTTCAGATGGTGGTCCATTTCGTCGGCGGTCAGGTGTTGCGGATTCGGAACCCATTGTTCGAGACCCAGCAGGCGAAGACGGCCGGAGAGCGCCGGCAGGGCTCCGCCGCAGTGGGCGATCACGAAAGTGATGTCGGGGTAACGGCGGAACACTGCCCGGTAAAGCATGTCCGTCACCGTGCGCGCGGTCTCGAAGGCGACGTCGATGATCACGGGAGGCCGCCCCATTTCGCCCATGGCATAGGCGTCCGGATGGACGAAAACGGTGGCCCGCCGCCGATCGAGTTCGGTCCATAGCGGCTCGAGCGACGGATCGCTCAGGTACACGCCGTTGTAGTGGCACGTCACCGCGTAGCCGTCCGCGTGGAAGTCGGCTCGCTCCACTTCGGACAAAGCTGCGTCGCAGTCATCGGTGGGAAGCGCGGCCAGGAGACCGAACCGGGTCGGATACCGCTCGACCAGCGACGCGCCGTAATCGTTCGAGAGCCGGAGCGCCGCCTTGGATTTGGGGATATTGCTCAGAAGTTGCGTCGCGATACCGGTTCGATCCATGTACGCGAGGGTGCTGTCCGGGTCCCACTCCGGCGGTGCCGGCGTCTGCCAATCGGCTTGTTTCATCAGTTCCCAGCGCGCCGAACGCTGTTGCGGGGTTTCCGGGGGATAGAAATGGGCGTGAGTGTCAATCCATCCGTCGACGAGCATGGTCGTCCTTTCGGTACTGTTCTGCCGGATCCTCGCCCAGCTGACGGCGAAGGTTGGCCACAAGGATCCGGTCGAGGGCTTCGACCGAATCGATCCCGGCCGCGGCGACCGCGGCCTGCTGGCGCCGGAGCAGACCGGAGCACATCCGGAGGTCCTCGCCGAACCAGAGCACGTCCCCGGTGGATTCGTCGAACCTGGCCCAGTCCGCGCCCGGTTCACCGTGGTGGATGAACCGGCGGTAATGCTCTCCCATCTCGCGCGAGATGCGGCCCAGCCGCGCCCGGTCGATGCCTTCGAAGGCCGGCCAGCGGGCCAGGTCGGCTTCGCTGTAGTTGCGGAACAGGAACGGTGTGTCGCCCGTGTGCACCGCCCGCAGCTCCCCCTGCAAACCGGGCAGGTCCCAGGAGAACTGGAACACCCAGACCGGGATCCCCGCGCGGGCCAGGTTCGCGGCGATCGCCAGCGACGACATCGCGAAGAACTCGAACGACATGAGGTCCGACAACGCCACCCCTGGCGCCGTGCCGGGTGGCCGGAGAGCCCGGAACTCCTCGAGAACGCCGCCGGCCCGGTCGCCGAAGACCTGTTCCGCCACCGCGTGAACCGCTTGCTCGGTGCCGTGCCGAGCGGTCGGTGAGTGGCCGCGGAAGAACTGCCATTCGTCGCGGGCGAAGCCGACGATGACCTCCAGCGACTTCTCCGCGCCGATCCGGTCGAGGTCGGACTGGGGCGTGGACAGGTAGGAGGCCGGCTGCTCGCGAACCCATGCACCGTCGACCACCGCACCGAGCGGGCGCCAGGCGACGTTGGCGTCCGCGGGCACGTACCGGGTCATGATGTTCTGGACGGCGAGCAGGCGCTCGACCTCCACCGTCGCCAGGGCGCCTGGGTCGTCGATGCCGAGCAGATCGAGATACAGGCGAGCCACCTGCTCGGCTTCCGGCCGCCGCTGGGTGCACCAGTTGTTGAACGGCGACAGCGACTGCAGCACCGCCCGGCGGATGAGCGGCCTGGTGCCGGGGTTGGCCAGCAGGTGCGAGACCGCGGTCGCGCCCGCCGATTCCCCCGCGGCGGTAATCCGATCCGGGTCGCCGCCGAACGCCTCGATGTTGTCGTGCACCCACCGCAGGGCCGCCACCTGGTCCTGGAGCCCGAGGTTCACCGCCTCGCCGAGGGAGTCACCGAGCAGTCCGAAATGGACCCAGCCGAGCGCGCCCATCCGATAGTTGGGACGGACGACGACAACCTGCGCGTCGCGCGCGAGGTTCGCCCCGCGTTCGAGGTGGAACGACCCGGAGCTGACCGCATTGGCCCCGCCGTGGAAGTACAGGTAGACGGGCATCGTTCCCTCGACGCCGGCGGGAACCCAGATGTCGAGGTAGAGGCAGTCCTCGCTCGCGTTCGGCTGGTCGTAGGTGGCCGGGGTGTACGGCGGCCAGGACACGATGCCGGGCACACCGGGATCGAGTTCGGCGATCAGCTGCCGGACGCGGTCCGCGTTCGACGAATTGATCTGGGCCGACGCGGGTCCGGAGCGGGAGGCAGCCCGCACCCCCGGCCAGCTCGGCACGGGCGCCGGAGGCCGGAACCTCAGCTCGCCGACGGGCGGCGCGGCGAACGGCACGCCCCGGTAGACGTAGTTCCCCTCTTCGTAGACACCCTGCAGCGTTCCGAAGCGGGTTTCGACCACAGCGCGCCGATCGGCGAAATCCGCGGCCGGAGAGGAAGAAGTCGTGCGCCCCCGGTTGAGTTCGAGGAAACCGCTGCTACGCCTGGCATCCATGCGTGACTCCTTCCCTTCGCCGCCAACCTGTACGACCTTACCTTGCACTGCACTGTGCAGTGCAATCAAGGACTTCGGCAACGACGTGGACTAGCTCACATCACGAATCGGGACCGACGCCGCGAGGGCCGCCTAGTGGCACTGCGCGGGTCACCTCGCCGATCGTCGCGACCGCGTTGCCATATCCCGTGCAGCGGCGCAGGTTCCGCCTGCCGGATCTCGTGCTCGTCGGGGCAGGGGGTGCTCCGAGAGCAGCTGCCGACCCGCCCCCCTCGAGCCTGCTACGGTGCACTACACAGTGCAGTGCACAGTTCGGGCGAGCCGGAGAACGCGGGGACAACATGGCAGAGGCAGGTGCGGCCGCGTCGCCGGCCAGGCAGAAGGTGCTGGACGCGGCGGTGACCGTATTCCTCGAGTGCGGCTTCGAACAGTCCTCGATGGAACAGATCGGTGCGGCCGCCGGAGTCGTCCGGCGGACCGTGTTCAATCTGTTCGAGTCCAAGGAGGCACTGTTCCGGGCGGCCGTCGAACAGGCTTGGGCGTCCATGCCGATCGCCGAGATCGGCATGGACGAGGAGGCATTCACCGATCCAGTGGCTGGTTTGACCAGGATGGGCTTGGCTATCAGCGAATTCTGGGCCCCGCCCGCGGCGGTGGCCATGGTGCGCCTCGTCATCAGCGAGAGCCGGCGCTTCCCGCAGCTGGCCGAGGACTACCTCTCGCTCGGCAAGCTGCCCGCGCTGAGCGCGTTGATCGAATACCTCGGAGAGTGGAACCGGCGCGGGGAACTGGCCGTGCCCGACCCGGATCTGGCCGCCCGGCAATTCGTGGGGATGATCAACGAGCCGTTGCTGTGGTTTCGCGTGCTCGGGCAGCCGGGCGTCCCGACCAAGAAACGGCGGGCCCATACCGTGGACGAGGCCGTGAACACGTTCCTGGCCCGGTATCGGCCGCGCTGAGCCACGGCAGGTACGGAGCCGCGCTCGCGGTCCGGCCGGTGCTGCGCTGATTCGGTCAGGATCTGCGCGAGGTTGAACAACATGTTCAGGCAGCTCGTCAATCAGTGAACCCGTTGGGCCCGACGACATACCCGCAAACAAGCGTTACCGTCTCAGCGCAAGCCGTTCTCCGGGCTCTCCTTCGGGTTTTCTCTTGAGACAACCGTCCGAGGCATGCCGGGCCGAAAACCTCAGCTGCGGTCGATCAGCGACCGCGCGACCTCATCCCCTGCGTTCGTGGTGGCGATCCAGGCACGGCTGCCCAGCCTGGGTTCCCAGGAAAGGCGCTCAAGGTCGTCGAGCACCAACTGGACGACTTCGTCAGCTTCCCCCCTCCACGGCGAGAATCCCTCCCCGGCGAGTTCCCCGATGCGGATCAGGTCGCTTTCGAGCAGGAAGTGCAGCAGTTCGGCGAAGAATTCCTTCCACGGGCGTCCGTTCGCCCCTTCCCGTGCCGCCCAGATGAGCTGATCGACGGGGACCCAATCGTCCAGCCCTTCGATCAATACCTCAGCGAAAATACTTCTGTCGATCATGGCAAGTGAACCTTCAACAGTTGTCGCATCTAGAAAACCGCCATATCCCAGAGGGTGAGCGGGATTGCCAGGGGCACGAGCGCGAAAACCACGAATGTCTTTTCGAAGCGTTTCTCGCGGCTCTCGGTTTGGCCAGCAGCCGGGGATGGTCGAACTCCCACAGGATGCTGCTGCTCTTCGCGGCTGTCCCAGGCGATCCGCGGCCGCAGACCGCTGCGGCGAACCACTTCGAGCAGCAACGCGGTCAATGGCACCGAGAGAACCAGCGGGTGCAGTCCTAGGACGTCGTACAAGACAGGCGCAGCGGAACCGATGTACACCAGGCTGACGGCGCCGAGGGCGGTGATGTATTTGCTGCGCCTGATTTCGCCGTCCACGTGCTTCCTCACTGGGCTCTGACCATTGCCAGGGGAGCCCTGCTCCAGAACCGGGCTCCTCCCCTGCGTCAACGACGATACTTCCTGATGAAACTGCTCTGCTTGCGCCGCGAAGTAGCTGCCGAATGCCGCCTTCTTCACCGCCCGGTGGCTGTGTGCGACCGGGAGCCGCACCTGGGCGACCCTCGACGCGGCGAATCCCGTCGCTCCGCTGATCGCGCCGCCGTCCAACCGCTACAGCCCGGAAAAGTCCGCTGTCGAGGGCTGGGGTGCACTCGGCGGCGGTGACGGCAGGAACGGGACGTCATGCGGATCGACCCTCGCCGGAGCCTCCGTTCGCTTGACGGGTGCTGCTGACCCTTTTCGGCAGCACGCGACAACCGGCGCACGACGAGCGTCCCTCCCTGCGGCGCGAATTCCAGCTCGCGCCAACCCCGTAAGCACGGCACCGCCTGCGCCGCGCGACACCAGCCGGAGGGGTTCGCCTCTCACGGCCGAGGGCAGGCCGGAGAAACAGCCCCTCGGTCCGCGAACCACTTCATCGTTTTATCCGTATTGTTCCGTTACACCCGAAATAGAGATCAAGGACACTCTTGTCCAGACCATCCCTGACGCGGTAAAAGCAGCAAGTCACATCGAAAGATCCGCAATCCGCAGCGGGCATGTCCGGCAAGCCGCCGACCGAGGTGACACTCACTTCGCTAGGAGAGATCTTGACCGCGCTCGCTTCGCCGCCCGCTGCGCTTCCTGTCGTCCGAAGACTTCGCGCCGGGGTCGTCGCGCTGGCCGTGTTCGCCGCTGTTCCCGCCGCGCTGGCGTTGTGGACCGCCGTGCGGGCGCCGCGCGCTCACGTGCTTCTCGACTACTGGCACGTCCTCGCGAAAATCACCGACGACCGCGGACGCCTCCTGCTCGACCAGGTGTTCACCTGTCACCTCGACCAGCCCTTCGTCATCCCTTCGCTGCTGTTCTACGCCGACGCCGCCTGGTTCGGCGGCGACAACCGCGTCCTCACCGTCCTCACGGTTGCGCTGGTCGCGGGGATCGGCGCGTGCCTGTACTCGATGCTGCCCCGATCCCTGTCCCCGCACCGCAAAGCAGCACTCGCTGCCGCGATGTCCTGGCTGCTGTTCACCTCGCACCTGGCCGAGATCTGGCTGCAAGGCACCAACGGCATCAGCTGGATCCCCGCCGTCTTCTTCACCGTCCTCGCCGCCTCCCAAGCCCACCGCGGCCGCCTCTGGACCGCCGCACTCGCGGCGCTGCTCGCCAGCCTCAGCTTCGGCGCCGGACTGCCCGCGTTCTTCGTCGTCGCCGCGATCTTCCTGCTCCGCCGCGAAAACCGGGTCAAAACGATCGCCATGACCGCGGCCGGAACCCTCGTGATGGCCGGTTGGCTGCTCACCAAACCCAGCGGCACCCAGTCACTCGCCACCACCGCGCTCGACCCCGACGGCCGCCTCTCCGCCGCCGCAGCCGCGCTCGGCAGCCTGTGGTCCGGCGACCAAGCCGTCATCGCCGTCCTCGCCGGAGCCCTCACCGCGGCACTCCTCACCGCCTGCGCCATCGCCGCGAAGACCGACATCCGCGCCGCCGGATGGATCGGAATCGCCGGATACGCCGCCGCGCTCGCGATGCTCGTCGCACTGGGCCGCACCAGCAACCTGGCTCCCGGCGGGAACATCGGCCTGATCAGCCGCTACACCATCGTCAGCGCCCTCGCCCTCACCACGCTTCTCGCCCTCGCGACGCTCGCCCGTCCACAATGGCCGCTCAGCACGGTCGTCATCGGCATCTGCGCGATCTCCCTGACCACCCACGCCATCGGCGGCACCAAAGCCGACCTCACCCGCCGCGGCTACGCCCCGCTCGCCCTCGCCCCCATCGCCCTGCGCACCGAAGCCGCCAGCGCCCTCGACCAACTCCACATCCAAAACCAAGTCATCCCCGCCGCGAAATCCCTCGGCACCTACCCCTTCAACCCCCGCTTCACCCTCGGCTGCCACGGACCCGAACTCGGCACCACCCTCAACCCCGCTGCCGCCACCGACCTCCCCGCCGCCAACGGCGCGGTCACCACCCCGAACCCCACCGGCGGTGCGCTCATCACCGGATGGACCGACCTGCACCCCGACTGCGTGCTGGTCACCGACTCCGCCAACGTCGTGATCGGCGGGGGAATCACCGGACTTCCCTCCCCCGCGCCGGGAATCCCCGACGGAAACGCCTGGCAAGCCACCGCACACCCCAGCACCGGACCGGTCACCGTCTACGCGGTACTCGGCGGCCGCTTCTACCGCCTGCACGAATCCGCCGCCGCGAACTGAGCGATGTCGGCGCGAGCGCGCCCGGCCAAGGCTTCTCACCAGCGACGGCCGGTGGTCTCGCACCAACGACCGGTGCCGCGAAGTCGGCCAGAACTCGACCGTCCCGACCCCGATCACGTCCGGCACCGACGACGCGCCACCGTGGCCCGACCACCTCGAAACCCGCCGATCCCTCGTCCACCGCGGGGCACCCGACCCCGATTCCTGCCACGACCGGCACCCAGCGCTCACGACTCCGGGCGGCGAGAATCGAATTCGCGAAGCGCTCGCGGCGGCAGTCGCGCCCGCCCCTCGCCAGGTCCGTCCTCTTCGGACTTCGGCCGGGCAGTCAGCGCCATCGCCGGGGCCGCGCCTCGGCCTCGGCCACCCACTTCTCGAGCGCGAGCACCACAGGCGTCAGTTCACCGGCCAACCCGGGAGGATCGAGCTCGCCCTCATGAAACCTTTGTGCCAACGGCGCAATTTTTTCCGACTGCTCCAAGAAATCGATCAGCATGTCTCCCAGCTCATGAGGAGGGAGGTTCTTCTCGCCGCTGTCGACAACCCACGTTTGCGCGCGTGCATAGGCCGAAATCCCGCGCCCGGCCAACGACACCACCGGCCACGAAGCCTCTCCGCAGCCCACGATGCCGACGAGAGCATCGAGGTCCTTGTCCTTCGGATTTCCCACTCGCCAACCCAACTTTCCTGGCCACGGTCTTACCGCCGCAGCTCGAGCTCCACTGACCGACTCGGCGAGACGACGCCATCCCGGTGCGGGTCGGTCCGGATTCCCGTCGCCGGACGCACTCGCGGGTAGTGTGCCCCATCGCTTCGGGGACAGTACGGTGCCGCCCGACACCCTGCAAAGCCGATGAGAAATTGCCTAACCGCCCCGTTAGCTCGACAACAGTTCCCCACGGGACGCTGGCTTCCCGGTCGAGCCGACGGCCGGCCGCGGAATCGGCTCGGGCCACGTCGGCTCACGACGCGGAGCCGTTTCCCGCTCTCCGGATCTTTCTTCGTCTCACCGGTAACGCTTCCGGGCCTCCGGCGATAGCGGTGTGGACAGATACCGGGTGGAGGTTTGTGGTGAGATGGTTTCGTAGCGCGGTGAGCGCTGGTGCGGTCTCCGTATTGCTCACGTGCGGGTTGGCCGGGACACCGGCCAGCGCGTCAGGAAGTCCGGCGGCCCCGAGCACGCCGAAGGCAAGCACACCGGCCCATCCGGGCTCGGACTACATGGGCTCGACCATCGGCAAAGACCCCGCCGCAGCCCCGAAAGCCGCCCCGCGCACGGCCATGGCGGCGGGCGTGACGACGCCGGGCATGGACGTCTCCCACTACCAGGGCACAGTGGACTGGAACACCGCAGCCGGCAACGGCGCGAAGTTCGCCTACATGAAAGCCACCGAAAGCACCACCTACACCGACCCGCAGTTCGCGACCAACTACACCGGCTCCGCGAACGCCGGGATCCTGCGCGGCGCCTACCACTTCGGACTGCCCGACACCTCGACCGGCGCAGCCCAGGCGCAGTTCTTCCTCAGCCACGGCGGCGGCTGGGTCTCCGACGGCAAAACCCTCCCGCCCGTGCTCGACATCGAGTACAACCCCTACAGCGCCGCGGACTGGACCGGCTGGTGCTACAACATGACCCCGGCCCAGATCACCGCCTGGATCACCGACTTCACCACCACGATCCACGACCGCACCAACCGCTGGCCGGTCATCTACACCACCAACGGCTGGTGGAACCACTGCACCGGCAACAACCCCGGCTTCGCCAACGATCCACTGTGGATCGCCGCCGCCATCACCATGCCCGCCAGCTGGACCGACTACACCTTCGCCCAGACCGCGACCTCCGGCACCTTCCCCGGCGACCAGGACGTCTTCAACGGCACCCTCACCGACCTCCAGGCCCTCGCCACCGGCACCGAACCGGACAAAATCACCGAGCACTACAACGCACTCGGCGGCACCGCCTCCTACCTCGGCACCCCCACCGGAAGCCGATACCCCGCAGGCGGCGGCTGGGCGCAGAACTACCAGTACGGCGTCATCGGCTACAACCCGACGACCGGCGGCGCCTACGCCGTCCACGGCGCGATCGCCCAGCACTACCAGGAACTCGGCGGCCCCACCGGCTTCCTCGGCCTGCCCACCACCGACGAAACCCTCACCCCCGACAGCAGCGGCAGCTACAACCACTTCACCAACTCCGGCTCCATCTACTGGACCTCCACCACCGGCGCCCGCTCGCTCCACGGCGCAATCCGCGACAAATGGGCCGCACTAGGCTGGGAACGCGGCCTGGGCTACCCCACCACCGACGAAACCGGCACACCTGACGGAGTCGGCCGCTACAACCACTTCACCAACACAGCCTCGATCTACTGGACCTCCGCCACCGGCGCACAGTCCATCCGCGGTCCCATCCGGCAGAAGTGGGCCGACCTCGGCTGGGAACGCGGCCTCGGCTACCCCACCACCGACCAATCCACCACGCCCGACGGAATCGGCCGCTACAACCACTTCAACGGCGCCCAAGGCTCCTCCATCTACTGGACCCCTGCCACCGGCGCGCAATCGATCCACGGAGCCATCCGGCAAAAATGGGCCGACCTCGGCTGGGAGAACGGCCGCCTCGGCTACCCGACCAGCGACGAATTCGCCGTCACCGGCGGCCGCCGCAACACTTTCCAGCACGGAACCGTCACCTGGTACAGCGCCGACTCGACCATCCAGGTCGCCTACAGCTGACCGGAATCAGCGAACCGCGGCGATACGGCCTCAACGAATCGGCGGGCCCGCAGGCGATCTGCGGGCCCGCCGTTCTTGGCTGAACAAGCCGGATCCGCGCTGCGGCGTACGGCGACTCGCCTGACACCCGCGGGCCGCGGGGATCCGTCGCCCCGCGGTCGCCTCAGCCGTTTCCGTTGCCGTTTCCCGAATCCCCGCCGAACTTGGTCCAGACCTTGCTGGCCGCACCGGCAACCGTCTCCCCGACTTCGGTGAAGACCTTCGTCAGCGGATCCGCCGAAGCGTTCCAGGAATCCTTGTACGACTTCGCCGCGGACTTCAGGTCGTCCTTCCAGTCCGTCGTGGGCGCGTCGTCGTCCCGGCGGGGGTAATCGCCCGACAGAATCGCCCGGTACTGCTCCGACGCCGCCCATTTCTGCAGCTGCGTCGCCCGGACCACGGCGAACGGATGGGTCTCGGTCTCGACGTTCTTCAGCTTCAGCAAGCTGTCCCGGATGTCTTCGACCGACTCGTATTCCGCTCCCTGCTGGAGGAAGGACGGGATGTCGATGCGGGACGGGTCGACCCCGCCCGCCAGCTGGATCTGCGCCCGCAGCGCCGCGGACGGGTCCTGGCCGCAGAGCAGGCCCGCGCGGTCGCAGGACAGTTCGGCCTTGCGGTACCACTCGCTCAGCGCCGCGATGATCGCCCGGATGCCGAGCGCGCTCACCGGGGTCCAGGACATCGACAGCTGGAGGCTGATCAGGCGCACCATGATCGTGCGGTAGACCGCGTGCCCGGACAGCACGTGCCCCATCTCGTGCCCGATGGCGAACCTCAGCGATTCGTGGCTCATCTGGTCGACGAGCGCGGTGCTGATCCGGATGAACGGCTCGTCCATGCCCAGCGCGGACGCCTGCAGCCTCGGATCCTGGTAGACGAACAGGTTCGGCACGGCGGGAAGATCGAGCGTCTCGGCGCATTCGTGGCGCAGCCGGTCGAGTTCCGGATACTGCCGCGGTCCTACGCGGATCGACGACGCCAGCGCCATCAGCCGTTCGCCGCGTTCGTTGTAGAAACCGGAAACGGCGCGGATCACCTGAGCGAATCCGGGCACCGCGCGCAACGTGGCGAGCGCGCCGCGATCCACCGGATGTTCGTAGGCTCTCGGGCTGATTCCCGGAAAACGGACGGCAGCCCGGCGCGCGGGCTCGATTTCGTCAGTCATTGCTCCCCCATGAAGTCGCTGACCGCAGCCTACTCAATGCCGATCATTCCGCGGCTGCGAGGTACGGCGATTCCTGTTGCCCGCCCACGGAAACTCGGCTCTCGAGCAGGAACCCTGTTGTTCAGACCATTATCCGAGTACGGTGCGTGCCACGGTGAACACGGCAGGCTGTCGCATGGGGTGGGGCGGATGGGCCGAACGGAGCATTCTTTTGCCGAAGTCTTCGCGCGCGGGGAATGCGGGTACGCGATTTTGGCGGCCGAGGACCGGCATCCGCGTCGCACAGTGACGGTCACGGCCGCCGTCGCCCGGGTGGTATTGCCGCAGCCGCCCCGGAAGGGGTGGTGACCGTGGGAAGCGCGGACCCGCGCCGGTGGCGGCTGTGGTCGCTGCCCCGCGTCGTCGCCGCTTATGTCCTGGTTGTCGTCTTGCTCGCGGCAGCCGTCGTCGCTGTCACCAGCGCCAGAGCTTCGGTCACCCCGTGGGAGTGGACCTGGTTCGGCGCGCTCACCGCGGCCTCGATCGCTCACCTCGAAGGGGCGCGGGCCAGCGCGCGGGTCCGCGAACCCGACGAGGGCACCCCGTACTCGCACTTGCTGTGCGTGTGGTTCGCCGCCTCGATCCTGCTGCTTCCCCTGCCGCTGCAGGCCGCGTTGATCGCGATTTCGTTCGGGCACGAGTTCGTGCGGGTGTTCAGGGGCCGTGCGGTCCTGCACCGGAAGGTCTTTTCCGCCGCGACCGTCATCCTCGCCGTCGCCGCGGCCACGCTGGTGCTCGCCGCGTTCTACCCGGCCGCGCACGGTCCGTTCGTGTCGGCCGCGGACGGGATCTCCGGCACCGTGGCCGTCATCGCCGCCGGACTCGTCTACCGGCTGGTGAACTACGCGCTCGTCGTCGGGGCGATCGTAGCCGCCAACCCCGGCAAACCCGTGTTGCGCGCGCTCGGGCACCCCTCCGACCAGTTGATCCTCGCCGGGGCCGTCGGGCTCGGCTATGCCGTCGCCGTCTTGGCCGTCCACCGTCCGTGGGCGGTGCCGATCCTGCTGGCCACCGTGCTCGCTCTGCACGTCGGGTTGCTGCTGCCCCAGTTCCGCGATGCCTCCCGCACCGACGCCAAAACCGGACTCGTCGACGCGACCTGGTGGAACGACATGGCCGAACGGGAATTGGAACGCGCCCGCCGTCTCGACGGCGCCGTCGGCGTGCTCTTGCTCGACCTCGACCACTTCAAGCGCGTCAACGACCGGTACGGCCATCTCTCCGGCGACGCCGTTCTCCGGGCGGTCGCCGACTCCATCAAGCACACCGTCCGTTCCTACGATCTCGTCGGCCGTTTCGGCGGCGAGGAATTCGCGATCCTTCTCCCCGGCATCGACCACACCGAAGTCGCCGCCACCGCCGATCGGATTCGCGCGGCGATTTCCGTGCTTTCCGTCGACACCACCGACCGCACCGGCACTCGCGTCACCGTCGCCGGGCTGACCGCCTCTATCGGGGCCGGGGCCTTTCCCGCCACTGCCGCCGAACTCAGTCCGCCGTTGCTCACCGTCGACGACGCGCTTTACCGGGCGAAAAACGGCGGGCGCGACCGTACCGTCCGCGCGACCGCCCTCGATGCCAGCGAGAGTCGACAGTAAAGCCGGCAAGCACGCCCGTCGGGCGCGATCGCCCGGATTGGATACGATTGGTCACGACTGCGGGGGAGGCAGCGTGGCGCAAGGACCTGAGGAGCCCATCCCGGGCGTGGACCTCGACCGCCCCAGCGTGGCGCGGGTCTACGACTGGTACCTCGGCGGCACGGCCAACTGGGCCATCGACCGCGAGTTCGGCAAAATGGTCCTCGCGGCGTTTCCGGCAGGCATGTACTGCGCCAGAGCCAACCGAGCCTTCCTGCACCGCGCGGTGCGGCATTTGGTCCGCCTCGGCGTGCGCCAGTTCGTCGACATCGGCTCCGGCGTCCCCACCATGGGCAACGTGCACCAGATCGCCGACGAGGCCGCGCCGGACTCCCGCGTCGTCTACATCGACCGCGAACCCGTCGCGGTCGCGCACTCCCGGATCCTGCTGGAGCGCCACGGCGATCCCGAACGCCACGCGGTGATCCAGGGCGATCTTCGCGAGCCGGACGAACTGTGGAAATCCGTCGCGGACACCGGCGTCGTCGACCTCGGCGAACCGCTGGCCCTGCTGGTCACCGCGGTCCTGCACATCCAGCAGCCCGGCCCGGACGGCCGCGACCTCGGGCCCGAGGCCATCGCGCGGTACCGGGAAATGCTTTCCCCGGGTTCGTATCTGGTCCTCTCGCAGATCACCCACGAGGGACTGCCCGACGACATCGCCCGCCAATTGCACGCGGTCATCCAGCTGTACGACACCAATGTCAGCAAGCACGTGCTGCGCTCGAACGCGGAAATCCACGCCCTGTTCGGCGACTTCGAACTGCTCGACCCCGGCGTCACGTGGACTGCCGCCTGGCATCCGGAGGAGAGCGGGCCCGACACGCCGGTCATCGACTTCGCGGATCCGAGCGAGGCGGCGATGCTGGCGGGGGTCGCGCGCAAACCGTGATCCCCGCTGAAGCTGTTAGGGCGCAACGGGAACCGGCGTGCGGCGCTTTCTCGTCAAGATCGAGTGCGCAGCTCAGCCCGTAGCAGCATGGCGTTCCGGAAGACGCCGTCCGGAGGCGCGGTCGTCCCGCCGTCCGTGGTCACGTAAAGGGCTCGCCCCTCCTCGCCAGGCGCCCAGGCGGCGCTGGACGGCCCGATCAGGAGTTCGTCGAACGGCTCGCCCGCGACGTGCCGGACTTCGCTGCCGTGCCGCGGGACGAGCGGCACCCGGTCCAGCGTGTTGGCTCGATGCCTGGTGACGTAAGCGAATCCCGCCTCATCGTCGAGCGCGAAGTCGTCGGCGTTGTCGATCGCGGCGACGAATTCCGCGCCGCCCGCCGGGTCGAGCGTGGCGGGGTCGACCGGCACTCGCATGAAGACTTTCTGCGCCGTCGAGGTGTAGTAGAGGTATCCGGTTCGCGCGCTGTACCGGACGCCGTTGACGCCTGGCTGGCGCGGCGGGGCGACCTCGGCGTCCGGGTCGTCGGCCATCGTGTCGTGCGCCAGCCAGATCCGGGCCCGCGCGCTGCGGGCGTCAGCATCGAGGTCGACGCGCCAGATCAGCCCGGCGAAGCAGTCCGCGACGGCCAGCACTCCGTCGCCGAGCAGACAGCTGCCGTTGAGCGCGCGCACGCGGTCGTCGAAGGTGAAGACGATCTCCGGGGACACCGGTTCGCCGGGCGTCCAGCCGGTGAGGTCGAGGCGGACCAGGTGCGATTCGTGGGTGGTGTAGCCCTCGGTCAGGCTGATCAGGAAGACGTCCGGCAGCACCTCGGCGATCCCCGTCACCGGATGGTCGAAGCGGTGCACGAGAACGGGGCGCTGCGGCTCCGGCACGATCCACAGCTCCTGCTGCAGCAGGACGGTGACCAGCACCGAACCGTCGGCGCGGACGGCGAGGTTTTCTGGGAAGTACTTCTCCGGGAAGGACGCGACCGGGGTCAGCGTGACGTCGGGGACGGGGGTCATCGGCATGAGGGGCTCTCCACGAGTTAAAAGAGGACGGACATCCGCTTTTCTTTCACGCTAGGCTGCCGGAGCGAGAAGTGTCAAGGCGAGGGAGCGGACGTTGCCGAGGGTGAGCCAGCAGTACAAGGACGACCAGCGCGGAGAAATCCTGGCGGCCGCGCGCCGCTGTTTCCTCCGCGACGGCTTCCACCGCACCTCGATGCAGGACGTCTTCGCCGAGGCGGGCAAGTCGGCGGGCGCGGTCTACCGGTACTTCCCGAAGAAGGAGGACATGATCGTCGCCGTCGCCGCGCAGAATCTCGACGACGTCACCGAGGTCCTGCGCGTCGCCCTCGACCGAGGCGCCGGAGAGAAGGGCGTCGGCGAGGTGATGGCGGAACTGCTGGAAGCCGTGATCGATCTGCACCGCGACCGGCAGCTCGCGGGCATGGCGGTGCTGGTCTGGTCGGAAGCGCAGCGCAATCCGGAACTGGCCGAGCGGCTCACCGCGGCGTCGGTCGAGATGAGTGCCGGCGTGGCCGGTCTCGTGCGCGACCGGCAAGAGGCCGGGACCTGGACCGGTGCCTCGGCGGATGCTCTCGCGCAGGCGATTTTGGCGCTCCTGCCTGGGTTTCTCTTCAATCTGGCACTGTCCGGACCGGACGGAGCGGCCGGATTCCCCGACGCGGTCCGCACGCTTTTGAACCCTGCTTGACGCCGGGCGTTCTGGATCGCCCGCTCAGGCCAAGCTGTGCGAAAACGCGCCATCGACCTCGCTTGCGTCCGCCCTCGAGACCGGGTGAGATGCTCTGATGCTCATCCCGTCCGAAGTCACCCCGGTCCCCTGGCGCAACGGAGCAGGCACCACACGGGAGCTCGCCGCCGATCCCTCGGGGGAAACGTTGTGGCGGATCAGCCTCGCGGATCTTCTCGAAGACGCCCCGTTCTCGGCTTTCCCTGGCATCGACCGGCTTTTCACCGCCCTCGGACCGCTCCGGCTGACGATCAACGGGGCAGCGACGGACCTCAGGCGCGGCGACCAGATCCGGTTCGCCGGCGAGGACACCGTGACGGTCGCCCTCGATCAGCCGACCCGGGCCTTGAACGTGATGACGCGGCGCGGGCGGTACCGAGCCGAGGTCGTCCTCCGCTCGCCGGAGGCGGACACGGACCGCACGGACGGCGTGGCCGCGACGGTCGATCTCGGCGGGCAAATCGCCGATGTTTTCCTCACCGCACTGGCATGATGCTGCCCATGACCCGCATCGCACGGCGCATGTTCGAGCTTCTGGAGCCGATCTGCCTCGTCACGTTCTTCGCTGACGAGTGCAACGAGGAGCTGGCCGCACTCGGGCACCGCACCTACTGGGACGGCTATTTCGCCAGCCGCGCCGCGCCGTTGGGACGGCCGCCGGCGGAGGTCGTGCACGCGGCTTTCTACAACTTCGCCAAGGGCGAGGCCGCGCGGCATATCCCGAGCGCGTGGGAGACGATCCCGGCCGAAGCGTCCGTCGCCGCACGCGAGCGAGGCAGCGCGGCCTCGGTGCGCCGGATTCTCGGCGACGAACTGGCCAGCTCGCCGGGCTTGGTGCGGGCTGCCGACCTGACCGCCAAAGCCGCGACGAGCGCACCCACCGTGGGCCGCGTGATGTACGCCGGGATGCGCACCCTCCCGATGCCGAGCGACCCGGTCGCCCGGCTGTGGCACTCGGCGACCATGCTGCGCGAGCATCGCGGGGACGGGCACATCGCCGCGTTGGTCGGCGCCCGGATCGGCGGGACTGAGGCGCACATTTTGTCGGCGCTGGAGATGGGCATCCATCCGCCGGAGTCGTTCGGGCGCGTGCATCACCTGCCGAAGAAGCGGCTGGCGGCGGTCATGGAGGGGTTGCGGGAGCGCGGGCTTGTCGACGCTGACGGGCGGTTCACCGACGAGGGGCGCGCGGTGAAGCAGGGCATCGAAGACCTGACTGACGAATTGGCTGCCGCGCCGTATGAGGCTTTGCCCGCTGCCGAACTCGACGAGCTGATCGCTGTGCTCGAGCCGATCACCGCCAAGCTGGTGGCAGCCGGGTCGAAGTGACGTAACGGGATCGCGCCTCGCCGCGACTTCGGGGAATCCGAGTCACAACGAGGTGTCTCATGTCCCTGGCCAAAGCCTTCGCCACCACCACCCCGACGGCCGAACCGACGAGCGGCAACCTCGGCGACTCGGCTCCGGCGGGCACCAAGAACGTCAGCGACTTCGTCACCGTCCAGTCGCTGACCAACTTCGCCGCCATGACCGGGGCCGTTTCCGCCGCTTGGGGCGGCGCGCGAAACCTCTGGAATCCCTTGCACGGCCAGTGGTTCCCGTTCGCGCTCTGCGCCCTGTTCGGCCTGATCTCGCTGGTGGCCTCGCGGCCGGGCGAGAAAATGCTCGACGCCGGCGGCACTCCGCTGGCCGGCCAGCCGTCCGCGGTGCTCCGCTGGCTCCAGCCGTCGTTCATCGCTCTGGTCAACGTCTTCGTGCTCTACGGAGCCGTCGTCGGAGCGGCCGCGGCGATCGGGTGAGCTCAGTCGTGCCGGGCGGCCAGGCGGACGGCGTCCATGGCCGCGACTTCCTTGGGCGTCCGGCGTTGCGCGCCCACCCCGAGGAATCCGCCTTCCTGGTTCACTTCGGCGACGACCGTGGCGATCTCCACCAGGAACTCGCGGAAGTCCGGCAGTTCCGCCGGCGCGGTGCCGGCGACGATCGCGGCGGCTGAGCGGATGGTCTTTTCCGCGTACGGCAGGTATTCCGAGTACTTGACGCCCGGCCGCAGACCCGTGTCGAAGGCCGACGAAGCCGCCACCTCGCGGATGAACCGCCGAGGGTGCGCGACGCTGGCCTCGCGCAGGGTTTTCACCAGCGCGAACATCTCGTCCGAGTCGACCCCGCCGACCGACAGCCCGACGAGGATGCCCGACGCCATCATCGCGCGCTGCAGCGTCGCCCATTCCTCGGCGGTGAAGTCCTCCTCGCCCGCGCCGCCGCGAGCGCGCCCGTCGCGGACCACCTGCATGCCCACGCTGGCCACCAGGCCCGGGATGCTGCGCGCGACGTGCAGTTTCCGCGTCCGCGCCGGTTCCGGCAGGTCGTCCCAGGCGACCAGGTCGGGGTCGGGCAGTTCGCCGGAGGACTGTTCGGCCCGCCACCGGTCGTGTTCGCGCTGGGCCAGCAGCAGCACCTCGTCGTCGCCGAACGCGACGGTGAGGTCTGGGTCGAACGCGGGCACCATCACACAGCCGACCAGCGCCAGATGCTCGCCCAGTTGCCGGGCTTGGGCGCGGGTGACCGCCTTGTGCTCCTCGGGGGCCTGGTCCCAGCGGGGCGGGACCCAGGCGTGGACGGTCCGCTGGGCATGGCCGTCGACGTCGTGCAGGGCCCGCGCGAGATCCTCGATCAGCTCGCCGCGGGTGTAGCGGCTGAGGTCCTCGATCAGCCGGTCCTGCGCCTCCAGCCGGGCCTTCATCCGGCGGCATTCGTGCAGCACCGCCTCGCCGTTGAGGAAGGTCTGCTCGGACCGCCGGTCGCCTGCCTGGCCGAGCACGCCCTGGCCGACCATGATCACGATCATGAAGACCAGCTGGACCAGGGTGGACAGGAAGGTCATGAACGCGAACGGGTACGGGTCCAGCGTCTGCACGCCCAGCCCGGCCAGGCTCATCCACACCACCTGCGTCCCGGCGGCCAGGTAGAACGCCCACATGCTGCCGAGCCGCTGCGTCAGCCAGGCCGCGATCCGGCCGTTGACGCTCACCGCCTGGTCGAGCGCCTGCGGAGGCCGCTGCACCCGGTGCTGCTGGATCCACGGATGCGGGCTCGACTCCAGCAGGCTCACGCCGCGGCTGAGCACCCGGTCGTGCCGGTCGAGATGCCGCTGCAGGTCCGCGATCTGCTCGAAGACGGCCTCGGCGTTGTCGTAGGTCTGGATCGAACGCCGGTCGGCCGCGCCGCCCAGCACCCGCTGGCCGACGAGGATCACCAGGCACAGCACCAGCTGCACCACGTTGTCGAGGAACAGCAGGAACGCGAACGGGTACGGGTCGGCCGCGCGCAGCGGGCCCCAGGTCGCGAGCGCCATCCATCCGGCGACGAGGGCGAGCACGACGTACAGCGCGGGCATCGACCCGATCGCCCGGGTCAGCGCGGCCGCGAACGCGCCGTTGAAGCCGATCTGCTCGTCCGCGGTCGTAGCCGGACGCCGCGGCAAGCGCGGCAGCCGCGGCATTCGGCGGCGGTTCACCCGATCCGTCCGGATTCGATGCTCGCACCGGTTTTCCAGCACGCTTTCGTTTGCTCCGTGGATCCGCGCCGCATCACCGTCGAGCCCCTTCCGCTTCGGACCGGTCTTCCCGCGACCAGTATCCCGGCGCGGCCCGGGACGGGTCCACGGCGCCCGTGCTCGACTGTCCACTGAGGACTTTCCGCGGCGAGCACGACGGGGAAACAGTATGGGCATTCGGATTAGAAATCGTTTTCTCGCCCATTCCGCGCGCGACCGGAAAATCGCGTCCTCCCGGTGCGCGCCGGTGAGCGGTACCGTTGCGCGAGCGCTGGCACGACGGAAAGACAGGTTCCGGCAGACCGGCGACGGTGAGGCGTTTTCGCATTCGGCGCACGGACAGCGCGCCGGTGCCCGGACGCCCGTGAACGGCGGGAATCGTGATGAAAGAGCTCGATTTCGACAGCGAAGACCTGGAAGTCACCGAGGAGTTCCTCAGCAGGGCCTACACCAGGATGCAGATCGGCGGCGACGTCGAGCAGACCCGGGCGCACGTCTCCCGCACTGTTCTCGGACCGGTCAGCGTGGACGATCTCGAGTTCAGTTACGACATGAGCCACGACGCTGGGACGCTCGGCAAAATCTGCCTCGGCAACGTGCATTCCGGTTCGATCGTCCGGCAGTACTTCCCGGACGGGGAGGAAGGATTCTTCGGGCCCGGCGACGTATTCGTCTACACCCCGCACGACCGGCCCTACGCCGGGGTGATCCGCCGTTCCCGCTACAACCTCGTGATGTTCGACCCGCAGTTGCTGACCCGGGTGGCCGCCGGTCTCCCCGGCCGCAGGCCCGATCCGGTGCGGCTCACCGGCGACCGGCCCGTTTCCCCGGCGGCGGCACGGCATTTGCGGCGCACCATCGCCTATCTGCGCGACGGCCTCTGCGTCGACGAGGAGCTGAGCCAGCAGCCGCTGCTCGTCTCGGCCGCGTCGCAACTGCTGGCCGCGAGCGTGCTGACCGCGTTCCCGAACACCGCGACCACCGAGCCCACCGGCGAAGACCGCCACGACGCGCACCCGGACACCCTGCGCCGCGCCGTCGCGTACATCGACGAGCACGCCCACCAGGACCTCTCCGTGGCCGACATCGCGGCGGCCGTGCACGTCAGCGTCCGCACGGTGCAGGTCGCCTTCCGGCGGCACCTGGACACCACCCCGATGGGCTATCTGCGCCGCGTCCGGCTCTCCCACACCCACGCCGACCTGGTGGCCGCCGACCCCGCGGGCGCCGTCACGGTCACCGCCGTCGCCGCCCGGTGGGGTTTCTTCCAGCTCGGCCGGTTCGCCGCCGCCTACCGCACCGCCTACGGCTGCTCCCCGCACCAAACTCTCGTCCGACGCAGTCCGTGAGAGGGACTGCTGCGTTTTCTGCATGCCCGGCGCGGGGTGCTGCGTTATCGGCATGGCCACGGCGGGCCGATCCGGGCTTCACTTGACGGATGCGGCAAACCGCCGCGGACGCCGGCGCGCTGCCGCCGCGCAGCCGGTGGACTCGTTTCGCCGCATGCGCCACGTTCCCGCCTGCCCGGAGGGGAACTATGCCTGCCACCGAACGCGAAACGCTGGTCGCCGAGGCCGTGCTCAGCCTGGTCGCTTGCGACCGGCCGGTCCCGGACCTGCTGCGGGACCTCACGACCAGCGTGGCCGCGCTGCTCGGCCTGCGGGCGGCCGGGGTCGCGGTCCTCGACGAGACCGGAAAAGCGGACTGCCTCGCCACCTCAGACGCAACGTTCCTCCCCTTGGCGCGCAGCCAGTTCGAACTCGGCGAAGGTCCGGCGGTGGACACCATCCGCACCGGTGCCGTACTGCCGCCGGTCACGCTGCGGCCCGCGAGCGGCGGACCGCAGCGCTGGCCTCGTTTCGCCGCCCGGGCGCTGCGGGCCGGCGTCACTCGCGTCGCCGCCGTGCCGCTGCGGACAGGCGAGTACCCGGTCGGCGCGGTGACGCTGTTCAGCGGGACGCCGTCGGTTCCGGCCACGCAGGACCTGCGGCTGGCTCAGGTCCTCGCCGACGCCGCCGGGACCGCGCTGGCGCAGCGCCAGGCGTTGCGGACGAGGGACGAGAGCATCGGGCAACTGCAGTCGGCGTTGAACTCCCGCGTCGTGATCGAACAGGCCAAGGGGATCCTGTCCGCGCGGCTGGACGTCGATCTGGGGGAAGCGTTCGAGCGGCTGCGCTCGCACGCCCGCGCGCGGAGGGTGAAGCTCAGCGAACTGGCCGGGCTGGTCGTGCGGGGAGAAATCCCGTCCGGGTTGAAGGCGATCGCCTGAGGCCGCTCCGGCACTGAGCCCGGCCGATCCGCTTCCGGAGGCCGCCCGCCGGAAACGGTCCACAAAGGATGGTTCGAGCGAGGCAGTTCGCCGGGGACTTTGCCCGGACGCGGTGATCCGGCAAGCTGGACCGGTGCCCATGGAATCAGTGATCGACAGCGCCGCCAAAGACCAGTTCGAATTCTTCGTCGACGAGCATCGCGAAGCGCTCCAGCACTGCCTCGACGGGCTCACCGAGGAGCAGGCTCGCCGGTCGCTCGTGCCGTCGCGGACCACGTTGCTCGGGCTGGTCAAACACGTGGCCTTCGTGGAGAAGGTCTGGTTCGACGAAGCCGTCACCGGCCGTCCGCGCGCCGAGATCGGGATCCCGGAGACGCCGGACGAATCGTTCGTCCTCGGCGACGACGACACCATCGCATCCGTCCAGCAGGCGCATCGCGAAGCGTGCGAAAACGCCCGCCAGGCCACCGCGTCGCTCGAGCTGACCGACATCCTTCCCGGCAACCGGCGCGGTCCGTTGCCGCTGCGGTTCGTCTACCTGCACGTGCTGCGAGAGCTGGCCCAGCACTGCGGCCACGCGGACATCCTCCGCGAGCAGATCCTCGCGGAGGACGGCGCGCCACGGGAAGGACGGGCTACTTCTTGACCGGGTACGCCTTGGGCACGCCGTCCTTGTCGACGCCGGCCGCGGCGTACTTGCTGACCCAGGCCGGCACGTAGCCGACGTCGGTCGACAGGTCCTTGCCGGTCTTGGCGTCCAGGACGATCGGCTGCCGTCCGTTGGTGTAGCCGTACAGCGCTCCGTGCCAGGCGACGGTCAGGCCGCCCGGCGGGACGCGGTTCGCGGCCTGGTCCGGGAGGCTCCACAGCTTGGTCCCGGCCTTGGCGTCGTACGCGGTGAGCACGCCGGAGTCGGTGCAGGCGAGCACCGACTGCTCGTCGTAGAGGCAGTCGCCGTACGAGTCCGGGCCCAGGTTGCGCGTGCCCTCGACGGAGAACTTCTCCGCGCCCGTCGCCGGGTCGAGGAACTTCAGGAACGCGTGGCCGCTGCTGTACTCGGTGGCCTTCAGGACCACCATCGCCGGGTCGGCGGGCAGGATCTCGACCGCGCTCGATTTGGCCGCGGCGACCCACTTCTGCTGGCCGGTGGCGACGTCGAGGGCGACCGTCTGGACCATCGAGGAGTTCTCGGCCACGTTGGAGTCGACGCCGACCACGACGTCGCCGTTCAGGCTGCCCGCGACGTAGTCCTTGCGCTCCCACAGCTGTTTCCCGGTCGCCGGGTCCAGTGCGACGGTGAGGGGGTGCTCCGACTGCGAGAAGCTGGCGACGACCGCTTTGCCGGTGGCCGCGACGACCTGCGTGACGGAACGGCCGCCGCTGATCCCGTACTGGTCGTCGGTGATCTTGGCATTCGTCTGCCAGACCTTAGCTCCGGTCTCGGGGTTCACCGCGATGACGGCGAGCGCCACGTAGCCCGGCGTCGTGCCTTGCTCGGGCATCCGCAGCGGTACGGCTCCGACGGCCAGCTTGTCGGTGACGAGCGGCGGACGCGGGCCGCTTTGCTCGACGAACGGACCGTTGTGCGCGTTCGGGTCCGCGGCCGGGCCCTCGATCTTGGTGTTCCACTTCTCGCGGCCGGTGAGCACGTCGACCGCGCTCAGCGATTCGGGGGCGATGATGTAGCCGGTGCGGTCGCGCAGCGTCATGAACTTCGACGTCACCGAGCCGCCCAGGTTGGACTGCAGCGCCGTGCGGGGCAGCGTGACGCCCTTGCCGGTGTCGAAGGCCAGCGGCGGATCGGCGGTCACCGCCTCCGGCTGGGCGGACGAGGCGGGCGGCTGCTGCCCGGCCGGTCCGGCCTGGTCGGTGGGCAGATTGGTCGGAAGCGACCCGCCGCCGCACGCGGCCGTGAAGGCCAGCATCCCCAGGCAGGCCGCAATGCTCAACATCCGCCGCATCGGTGTCCCCGTTCTCCCGAATCACTGCTCCATTCGGAGTCGTCCGGGAATTTAGCCGACAGAACGGCCGCGTGCGCACGAGATGACACAAATGCGGCGAAAATGGTGACCCGGGCATCGCTCGCCCGCCGTCGCGGCCGTCCCCCGGACGAGTGACGAACGCGCACCCATCCGCAGCCTGTCCGGCCGCGAATGCCTGGCATGACCTCCCGTCTGCGGTTCCTTCCGGCAGCACTCTGCGGCGTGCTCGCCCTGGTCTCGGCGCTGGCCGCCGGACATCTGGCGGCGTCGTTCGGCAATGTCAACGCCTCGCCGTACCTCGCGGTCGGGAACGGAGCCATCGATCTGACGCCGCTGCCGGTGAAGGACTTCGCGGTGCGGACCTTCGGCACCTACGACAAAGCGGTGCTGCTCGGCGGCATGGCGGCGGTGCTGCTGGTCATCTCCGCGATAGCGGGGTTGTTGTCGCGGCGGTCGCCTTGGCCGGGCGTCTCGATCATTGTCGCGTTTGGACTGATCGGCGGAGTCGCGGTGGCCGCGCGGCCGGATCTGACCGCGGTCGCGTTGCTGGCGCCCCTGGTCAGCTTGGTCGTGGGAGTGGCGGTTTTCCTGCTGTTGCACCGAATCGCTTCGAGACAGCAGGCGACGGACTCGTCACGGCGATCGTTCCTTCTCGGCAGCGTCGGCACCGTCGTCGGGGCCGGAGTGCTCGGCGGTGCCGGGCAGGCGATCAGCGGAACTCGGGACGCGACTGCTTCCCGGGCGGCGGTAGGCCCGCTCGTGCCCGCGGTTTCGGCTCCGCCGATCCCCGCCGACGCGGACTTCGCCAAGCTCGGGACTCCGCCGTTCCTCACGCCGAACCAGAACTTCTACCGGGTCGACACCGCGTTGTCCGTTCCGCAGGTGCGCGCCGAGGACTGGAGCCTGCGGATCCACGGGATGGTCGAGCGGGAAGTCCGGTACCGGTACCGCGATCTCCGCGACCGGCCGCTGGTCGAGCGCACCGTGACGATGACGTGCGTGTCCAATGAGGTCGGCGGCGACTATGTGTCCACTTCGAACTTCATCGGGGTCGATCTCGCCGATTTGCTCGCGGAAGCCGGAGTACGGCCGGGTGCGGAGCAGTTGTTCTGCTCCAGTGTGGACGGTTGGACGTCCGGCACGCCGGTCGCCGCCGCGCTGGATCGTTCGCGCGGCGCGATGCTGGCGATCGGGATGAACCGCGAGCCCTTGCCGCTGGAACACGGCTTTCCCGCGCGGCTGGTCACTCCTGGGCTGTACGGGTATGTCTCGGCGGTCAAGTGGGTGGTCGACATCGAGGTCACCACCTGGAAAGCGCGGCAGGCGTACTGGCTCCGCCGCGGCTGGGGCGAGCAGGCGCCGATCAAGACCGAATCGCGGATCGACACGCCCAAGGGCTTCGACAACGTTCCGTCCGGCTCGGTGCGGATCGCCGGTGTCGCTTGGGCGCAGCACACTGGGATCGCCAAGGTGGAGATCAAAGTGGACAGTGGAGCCTGGCAGCCGACCACCTTGTCCGCCGAGGTGAACTCGAATACCTGGCGGATGTGGTGGACGCAGATCTCGGTGAAACCCGGCACGCACCAGGTGTTCGTGCGGGCGACCGACAAATCCGGCTACACCCAGACCGAAGCCCGCGCTGGCACTGTGCCCGACGGAGCGACCGGATGGCATTCCACGACTTTTATCGCAACCTGACCAATCCGGTTCCGATCCAGCTTCGAATCCCTGATGAAAAGTCCACTGTGAACGGAGAATTGCCGTGAAGACCCTTCGCCTCGCCGGTATCGGCGCCGCTGCTGCCCTCGCCCTCACCGCGTGCGGCACCAGCACGGACAACAACGCTTCGAGCGGCAGCAGCCCGTCTGCGATGCCCTCGTCGATGCCGTCCTCGGCACCGATGTCGAGCAGCGGTTCCGGCGTCACCACCAACGACCAGGTCTTCGGTCCCGCCTGTTCCCAGCTCCCGCAGGGCAGCGCGCCGGGGTCGCTCGACTCGATGGGCCCGCAGCCGGTCGCGTCCGCCGCCTCGACGAACCCGCTGCTCACGAAGCTGGTCGCGGCGGTCAAGGCCACCAACCTGGTCGACACGCTCAACAGCCAGCAGGCCATCACCGTCTTCGCCCCGGCCGACCCGGCGTTCAACGCCCTCGGCGACGCGAAGTTCAAGGAGCTGGCGGCCAACCCGAGCCAGCTCGCCCCGATCCTGCAGTACCACGTCGTCGGAAAGCGTTACGACGCCAAGGGTCTCGAACAAGCCGGCACCTTGACCTCGTTGAACGCGGCGGGCGGACCGCTGAAGATCGAGGGCTCCGGCGACAACCTGACGGTCAACGGCGCGAAGATCCTGTGCGGGAACATCCCGACCAAGAACGCGACCGTCTTCGTGATCGACAAGGTGCTCACCCCGGGCACCAACAAAAACTGAGCCACTGGGCCCGGCGCGCCTCCCCCGCGCCGGGCCCGGCTTCCGTTCAGCTGAGCGAAGAAGCGACGTGCAGATCGACGTTCTTGGTCTCCGGCGCCATGAACGCGCTCACGATCGCACCCAACGCGGCGATACCCGCGGCGATGTACATGGTTGCCGACAGCCCGAGATTGGTCAGCGACCACGGCGTGGCGAACGTGCCGACGGCCGCGCCGATCCGGCTGATCCCGGTGCACAGTCCCACCGCCGAGGCGCGAACCTCAGTCGGGAACAGCTCGTTCGGGTAGATCCATTCCAAAATGGACGGTCCGCCGTTGAACACCGCGTACACCGCGAAAGCCAGCGCGATCAGCCACAGCGCGGCACCCGGTTGCAGGCCGAGGTAGAACAGCCCGGCCGCGGAAATCGCGAAGCCCCAGATCAAGACCGGCCGACGGCCGAGCCGGTCCACCAGCAGCAGCGCGGCGATGTTTCCGACGAAGAAGAAGAAATTGATCAGGCCGTAGCCGAGGTGCGACAGGTTGCCGCCGCCGAGGTTGAACAGTTCGAGGATCTGCGGCCCGAAGGCGTAGATCGCGAACAGCGGGACGACCGTGCACGTCCAGAAAATCGAGATGAACACGACCCGCTTGAGATAGCCGCGACGCCACAACGCGGACATCGGGGTTTTGGTCTCGGCTTCCGGAAGATCGTCCAGCGTCGCGTGCTCGCCGATCGTCGCGCGCAGCACTTCCAGCGCTTCGGCGTCGCGGCCCTTGCTGTGCAGCCAGCGCGGCGATTCCGGGATGCTGGTGCGGGCGATCACGATCAGCAGCGCGGGCACCGCCGACGACAGCAGCATCCACTTCCAGCCCTCGGGCACGGTGAGCAGGAAGAACCCGACGAACGCGGCGACCGTCGCGCCGACGAACCACATCGCGTTCAGCCCGCCGACCAGCCGCGCCCGCCACGCCTTCGGCGCGAACTCGGTGACCAGCGCGGTGGCGATGGGGTAGTCCGCGCCCACCGCGACGCCGATCAGCAGCCGCAGCACGAACAACTGGGCCGCGTCGGCCACGAAGAACTGCAGCACCGAGCAGACGATGATCGCGATCAGGTCGATCGTGTACATCAGCTTCCGGCCGATCCGGTCGGTGAGCGGGCCGAACACCGCTCCCCCGATGAACACGCCGACCAGCGCGGACGCGCCGATCAGGCCGGACCACAGGGAGTCCATCCGCCACTGCGGGCCGATCTGCACCAGCGCGATGCCGATGATGCTGAGGATGTAGCCGTCCAGGAACGGCCCGCCGGACGAGTACAGCGCGAGCTTGCGGTGAAACCCGTTGAGCCGGGCCGAATCCAGGGTCGCCCGAACTGCGTTGTCCGGTGCGCGGTCAGTCTTCATGTCGGTTGGTCTCCTCGCTGCCGACCGCCGCCACGGCGTCGATCTCGATGCGTTTCGTCCCCCGGAATCCGGCGACCTGGACCGTGGTCCGCGGCGGCAGGTCGATGCCGGCGAAACGGTCGAGGTAAGCCTGGTGGTAGACGTCGAACTCGCCGAGATCGGCGAGGAACACCGTCAGTTTGAGCAGCGTGCGCAGGCTCCCTCCCGCGGCCCGCAAGGTGTCCTCGAGATTGTCGAGGGCCACCCGCACCTGCTCGTCGATTTCCTCCGGGACGCTGCCGTCCCGTCGTGCCGGAACCTGCCCGCACGCCCAGATCACGCCGCCGAACACGGCGGCACCGGCGTAGGGACGAGGTCCGTGCGGATGCGCTACCAGCTCGCGCGACGCGGTCATCGGCCCTCCCGGTGGTCCGGAATCAGGAACCCGCGCGCGATCGAATACGTGTGAGTCCACAGTGGAGTTTTCACGGCCACACCATGGGCGACCGCTTCGCGATACCGTTGTTTTCGTTCCGCCGCAGTGGAAACCACCTCACCGGCGGGCACCTCCGACAGCGGGCGGATCACCAATCCCGCGACCGGCGGACGTGGCTCGGCTGCGGCGAAAACCCGGAGCAGGTCGCCGTCCGGAGTGACGACCGTGCGGTCTCCTCCGTCCGAAAGGGACAGTACTCGGCCGGACCGTTCAGCGATGTCCAACGCGGCCCAATCCAGCGCCGGGGATCCCGCCATGCCAGGCACGACCAACGTGCCGACCACCGCGGCCGTTTCGCACGCGGGCACGAAAGCCTGCAGCGGTCCACGAGAAGCCGGGTCGTGCGCCACGGCGTAACCGTCGCAATGTTCCAGCCGCAGACCGACTCGCCCAGCCGGGACCCGGGCCGTCTCCGTGACCAAAGCGTCCAGCCCGGCGCCCTCGTGGACCTCGGCCGACGCCACGATCTCGGCCAGGTACTCCGACTCGCCGCTGCTCAGCCCCGAGGCCCGCAACGCACGCAGCGCGACCTCGTGGATCTCCCGCACCGACACCCGGGTCCGCACGGTTTCAGCAGCCGAAACGCGCTCGGCCCTCGCCGCGGTCATTGCCCGGCTCCAGGGAACACCGTGTCGAACAGCCGGAGCCAGTTTCCGCCCAGCACCTGCGCCACCGCAGCCTCCGGAAGGCCGACTTCCAGCAATCCCTCGGTGAGGACCGGGAAATCGGCCGGTCCGCCGAACCAGTTCGGCCACACTGGCCACTGTGGTTCCACCGGCGCCGCGGACGCGGGCCGCCACCGGCCGTTGCGCAGCCACGCGACGTAATCCTGCGACCAGTTCCGCGTGCAATCGCTGCCGAGCGCGACATGGTCCGGCCCGATCCTCTCGGCCAGCCCCGCCACCATCTCGCAGAACTGCCGCCGGGTCGTCTTCTCGCCGCCGATCACGTTGGGGTACAAGCAACAGCCGAGCACTCCGCCGCGCGCGGCGAGGGCGTCGATGACGTCGTCCGGCTTGTTGCGCGGCGAATCCGCGAAGGACAACGGGTTCGCGTGCGTGATCGCGACCGGCCCGGCCGAGGCGTCGATGGCGTCGCGGCTGGTGCGGTTCCCGACGTGCGAGAGGTCGACCAGCATCCCGACGCGGTTCATTTCCGCGACGATGAATCGGCCGTACGCGGTAAGCCCGGAATCGTGCTCGTCGTAACAGGCACCGCCGACGAGGTTCTGGATGTTGTACGTCAGCTGCGCGATGCGGACGCCGAGGCGGTGGAACACCTCGACCATCCGGTAGTCGTCGCCGAACGGAGAGGTGTTCTGGAAGCCGAGCAGCACCGCGAGCCTGCCGTCGCGCTTCGCCTGCCGGATGTCGTCGGCGTTCTCGGCGAGGACGACCAGATCGGCGTTGTCCCGCGCGAGTTCGTACCAGTCCGCAACCGCGCGCAGCGTTTCCTGCGGGCCTTCCCAAACAGCGCACGTCGCGTTGACGCCGGTGACGCCGCCCGCTTTCAGTTCCTCGAGGACTTTGCGGTCCCAGTTGTTGATCTGCAGTCCGTCGACGACAGTGAGGTCGCCGTGCTCCAGGGGGTCCACTCAGGACTCCTTTCCGGGCTTGCGGGTGAACAGCCAGTCGTCGTCCACTCCGGACTCGACGTCGCTCGCCCGGGGCGCGCCCGAGAACAGCGTGACGCGCAACCAGTCGGTCGACTGCGGGCTGTAGTTCTCCATGCCGTAGAGGGCCAGCTGGAATCGCTGCAGGTGCAGCGGAAGGAAATCGTCGGCGAGCAGGTTCGCGCGGACCTCGCCGTAGCGAAGCCCGGCGACGGACTGCACGCGCGCCACAATGCCGCGGTGCCAAGGGAATTCCAGCAGGAACTCCGCCGCCGAACGGTCGGCGCCGGCGGCTGCCAGGTCGTGCCGGAGCGCGTGCACGGCGCGGGCGATGTCGATCGGGTGCTCCATCGATTCGCCCGGATCCTGGCCGCGTTTTCCGCGCCGCGGTTCTTCGTTGTCCTCCGCGGAGAACCAGAACCTGGCTTGTTCTTTCGGGTCGGCGAAGTCGAAGGCGCGGGTCCAGTCGTACCGGTCGGCGAGCAGGTCGCGCAGCTGGCCGCAGGTCTGGGTGATTTCGACTCGCCGGCGTTGGTCGCAGGTCAGCAGCTGCTCGATCTCCGCGTCGAGCGAGTCGTCCAGTTCGACCAAGACGGTGTGCAGCACTGCCCGTGCTTCGGCGCCGAACTCCGCCGCTCGGTCGTCGAGGTCCCGCCAGCGGAAGCCGCCTGCGGGGAACTCGGCCAAGAGCCGTGCGATTCCGTTGAGCTGTTCGGCCATTTCAGGTCCGGTCAGGTACGGCGCGGTCGTCAGCGTGTCGCGTTCCCGGAAGTACCGGCGGGCGCGGTCGAGCAGCTCACTCGCTCGCCGCACGGAAATAGGGTCGGCTTCAGTGTCGAGGGCACGGGCCAGCGGCAGTTCTCGCGCCGAGCACCAGGCGTCGAGGATGCTCGGATGGTTCACCACGAACGGGACCATGCCGAGTCCGGTCGCGTTGCCAAGGCCGAGATATCGCTGCCAGTCGCCGGAAAGCTGTGCCGCAGCAGGGTTTCGCCGCACGGCGCAGTGTTCGACCAGGTCGTAGCTGAACTCGCGCAACAGCCACGCGGCCAGCATCTGTGCGCGGTACGGCACCCGCAGCGGCGGGGTTTCGGCAAGCCGGTCGAAATCGGCGAGACCGAACTTTCCGTTGCTGTAGAAGGCGGTGCTGCGCAGGATGTAGCACGCGTCGCCCATCGTGGCGCAGTCTGGCTGTTCACCGGCGGCAAGTTGAGATACTACGTAGTCGAAAAACCGCTCGCTGCGGTTGGCGCGAGTCCACACCAGCGTCGCGGCGTCGGCCCGGCCAGCTTCCTGCCGTGGTACTTCACGACGCAGCTCTGCCATCCGATCGTCGGCAACTGGACCTTCCACCAAGGCGGCCGTGACATCCCAACGCTTCGCGATGACCCGGTCAGTGCGCTCGCTTTCCTGCAACACCGTGGAAAACACCGCGAAGTGCAGCAGCGTGCCGTCGGCGTCGATCCGGTAGACCGCTTCGCCGTGACCGTTGTGGTCGAACTCCCACCGGGCGCGAGACACCGTCCAGCGCTCCCGCGCCGCCTGACGGAGGAACGACCGCGCGAAGCTGTGCCGGGTGTAGCGGGCGGCGCCCAGTTCCGCCGGGGCGAGCGCCGTGTCCGCGGGCCGGGTCACGATTGTTCCCGGGGCGCGGACGTCCGCAGGTACGCGGTTTTGGTCCAGGTGAAGAACTCCGCCGCGGATTCGCCGTTCTGCTCGCGGGGCGCGGGGAACGACGAGTCCTTGAGGCCGCCGAACGGAGCGTGCACCTCGGACCCGGTGTTCGGCGCGTTGACCTTCACGATGCCCGCGTCCAGATCGCGCAGGCACTGCCGCACCGCGCGCTCGTCGTCGGTGAACACCGCCGCGGTGAGCCCGAACCGCGTGCCGTTCGCCAGCCGGATCGCCTCGTCCAGGTCGGCTGCGCGCAGCACGGTGGCGACCGGGCCGAACACTTCCTCCTGGCTGATCGTCAGTTCGGGCTTCCCGGCCAACAGCGTCGGCGCGACGAACGCACCGCCCTCCGGGCAGTCGGCGCGAGCCAGCACAGTCGCGCCCTCGTCCACCGCCTGCTGGATCGCGCCCTCGACCTCGTCCGCCGCACGCGCGGACACCAACGGTCCAATCTCGACTCCCGGCGTCGTCCCCGCCCCGACGACGAGCCCCTTGACCCGCGCGGACAGCTCGGCGACCAGCCGGTCGTAAGCGTCCCCGACCGCGATGATCCGGCGAGCCGCCGTGCACTTCTGCCCGGTCCCGCTCATCGACGCGGTGACCAGCGCCGCTGCCGCCTGAGCCGGGTCGGCGTCGGGCAGGACGATCGCCGCGCTGTGCCCGCCGAGTTCGAGCTGCACCTTCGCCCCGCGCGGTACGACCGCGGCCTGGATCGCGCGGCCGACGGGCACCGACCCGGTGAAGGTGACGCCGGACAGTTCCGGCCGCTCCACCAGCTCCGCGCCCAGCGAACCGGGCGCGAGCAGCAGGTTGAGCACGCCGTCCGGAACCCCGGCCTCGACGAGGATCTCGGCGAACGCCACCGCCAGCGCGACCGTGTCGCTGGCCGGCTTCCACACCACCGCGTTACCCCACAGCAGCGCGGGAGCCAGCTTCCACGCCGGGATCTGCACCGGGAAGTTCCACGGCGTGATCACCCCGACGACACCGAGCGGACGGCGCACGGTCCGCACGACCTCGTCCGGGTTGCCGGACGGGTAGAGCACGCCGTCGGCGCTGCGGGCCCGGCCCGCGTGATAGTGCAGCGTCTCCACCGAAGCGGCCACCTCGCCCCGCGATTCGGCCAGCGTCTTGCCCTGCTCGCGGGTCATCAGCGCGGCCACCGATTCGGCGCGCTGCGCGAGCAATTCCGCGGCCCGCCGCAGCACGAGGCCGCGGGCGATGGTGCCCTGGCGGTCCCACTCCGGCTGCGCCGCCACCGCCGCGCGCACCGCCTCGTCGAGCAACGCGGGACCGGCCGTCCGGTATTCGGCGACGATCTGCGCCGGATCCGCGGGATCGACACTCTGCGCGACCGGTCCGTCGCCGGGAACCCACCGTCCCGCTACGAAGTGCTGCAACGACAATGCGTGATCCACGGGTGCTCCTCGACGTTCGCGACGGTGCTTGTCGTCCATGACGCTAAGTCGCGCGGAACACAGAGTGAAGTATCTATTGCCTACGCACTGATAAGGAACCATTATCACCGGCGTGGAACTCCGCCAGCTTCGTTACTTCGTCGCGGTCGCCGAGGAGCGCAGCTTCCGCCGCGCCGCCGAACGGTTGCACCTCGCCCAGCCCGCGCTCAGCCAGCAGATCGCGAAGCTGGAGAAAGAGCTGTCCGTACGGCTGCTCCTGCGGACCACCCGCAGCGTCGAGCTGACCGAACCGGGCCGCGTGCTGCTGACCGAGGGCCGTCGCGTGCTCGCGGGCAGCCAACACGCCCTCACCGCAGTCGCGCACGCCGCGCGCGGCGAACTCGGGCTGCTGCGGATCGGGTTCGTCAGCTCGGCCGCGCTGGAAATCGTGCCCGCCACGGTGCTGGAAATGCGCCGGCAATGGCCGGATGTCCGTTTCGAACTGACCGAATCGACCACCGACGCGCAGATCGCCGCGCTCGGCGACGGTCAGCTCGACGTCGGCATCGCGCGAGAGGTCGGCGAAGCCGCCGGACTGACCGTGCACCCGCTGGGCCGCGAACGGCTGATCGTGGCCGTATCCGAGACGCATCCGTTGGCGGACAACGAAACCGTCGAGATGGCGGAGCTGGCCGACGAGCCCTTCCTCGCCTTCCCGCGCACGCGCGTCTCGCGGCTGCACGACCACATCGAGACGCTGTGCCTGCGCGCCGGCTTCCGGATGCGCGTGGTCCAGGAAGCCGTCCAGTTCCCGACGATGCTCGGACTCGTCGCCGCCGACACCGGCATCGCGATCGTGCCGAATGCCTTGCGCGCCTTGCAATTGCCGGGACTGCGCTATCTCGCGCTCACTGATGCCGGCGCGTTTTCGACGGTCTCCGCGATCTCTCGCACCGATCACGAAAACAACCCGGTGGTCGACCGTTTCCTCAGCGTCGCACGTGCCGGATGATGTCCCGGTGGACTTCGAAGCGCACCGCGGCGAACTGACCGCCTACTGCTACCGCATGGTCGGCTCGTTCCACGAGGCCGAGGATCTGGTGCAGGAAACCCTGCTGCGCGCGTGGAAGGCCCGCGACCGGTACGACTCGGCGCGCGCTTCGGTCCGGACGTGGCTGTACCGGATCGCGACCAACGTCTGCCTGACCGCCCTTGAAGGCCGGACCCGGCGCCCGCTGCCGTCCGGCCTCGGCGCCGCCGGCGACGATCCGGGCGCACCGCTGCAACCGGCGACGGACATCCCGTGGCTGCAGCCGTTCCCCGACGCCCGCTGCGACGCCGACACCCGCGCCGGGCTGCGGCTGGCGTGGGTCGCCGCGACGCAGGTTCTCCCGGCGAAACAGCGGGCGGTCGTCGTGCTCCGGTCAGTGCTCGAGTTCAGCGCGGCCGAGGTCGCGACGCAGCTGGAGACAACCGTTCCGGCTGTCAACAGCGCGCTGCAACGAGCCCGCGCCGCGCTCGCCGACGCGGGCGAGATGGACGAGATCGCCGAACCGGACGACGCGGAAACCCAAGCCGTGATCGACCGGTACGCGCGAGCCTTCGAGGCCGCCGACGTCGAGGCGCTCGTCAAACTGCTCACCGACGACGCGATCCTGGAAATGCCGCCGGTCCCGCTGTGGTTCCAGGGCAGCGACGACTACGGCCGGTTCATGCACCGCGTGTTCGAGATGCGCGGGACCGGCTGGAGCGTCCGCGCGCTCACCGCCAACGGGCAGCCCGCGCTCTCGGCCTACACGCCCGACGGGCAGCTGCACACCCTGCAGGTCTTCACCGTGGCCGGCGGGCGGATTTCGCACAACGTCGTCTTCGCCGATCCGCGCGTTTTCGAGGCGTTCGACCTGCCGCCGAAGATTTTTTAGCCGGGAGCGATGAGTTCAGCCGGGGCCGCCGGTAAGTACTGGCGACACCGATTGAAGGGATCTCCGCCATGAGCGTCATCGTCATCGCCTTCACCACCCTCGACGGCATCTCGTCCGACCCGGACGGCTCCTCCGGCACACCCGGCGGCGGCTGGGCCTTCCGGCACGGCCCGGAGTCCGTCGCGGGCGACAAATTCCGGCTCGGGAGCACGCTGGACGAGGGCGTCCTGCTGCTCGGCCGCACGACCTGGCAATTGTTCTCGAACCTCTGGCCGCACCGCGACGACCCGTTCTCGCAGCGGATGAACGCCGCGTCGAAGCTCGTCGCCACCAGCACTCTGACCGACACCAGCGCGTGGCAGAACTCGTCGGTCCTCGACGGCGATCTGGTCGACGCGGTGAAGCAGGAAGAGCGCGACATCATCGTCATCGGCAGCCTGAGCGTCGCGCATACGCTGATGGCCGCCGACCTGGTCGACGAGTACCGGCTGCTGACCTTCCCCACCATTCTGGGTGCCGGCACCCGCCTTTTCCCGGACGGAACCGGACCCGCTCACCTGGAATGCGTGTCGGCCGAACGCGTGGGCGCGGCGATGCTTTCGCGGTATGTGCGGGAAAATTCAGTGGAGAGTTCGGGGCGGTAAGCCGTACCGTCGCCAGCCATGTTGCTGCTTGTTTCGGGCGCGTCCAGCGTCGGCAAAACCACCGCTCGCTTGCACGCGCGGCACTTGCTCGGCGAGACGTTCGAGACCGCCGAACTGGCCACGCTCGGGCCGATCCCGGCTGTGCCGACCGTCGCGTGGCGGCAAGAGCAGGTGGAAGTCGCGGTGCAACGCGCGATCGCGCTCGAAGCCGAGGGCAGGCATCTGCTGTTCGCCGGTGATCCGGTGCCGCTCGGCGAAGTGCTGGCCGCGCCTAGTGCCGATCGGATCGACATCGCGGCCTGCCTGCTCGACGTCGACGACGAGGCCCATCTGGCTCGGGTCGCCCGCCGGGGCGAGCCGAGCCAGGCAGTCCCTCTGCACCAAGCGTTCGCGGCGTGGCTGCGCGCGCACGCCCGCGACCCCGGGCATGTTCCGGAAGCCGTCACGAACGACTCCTGGCCGGAAATGCGCTGGGACCGCTGGATCGGCCGTCCGCCGGGTCCGGAGTGGGCGATGACGGTGCTCGACACGTCCGCGCTGGGCTCGGAGGAGGTCGGCGAGGCCGTCGCGCAGTGGTGCCGCCGCGCCGTCGCTGGGAAGGCTCCGGTCTTCCGCGCCGGATGGTTCGCCCGTTGACTGCCTGTGAGGGGAACCCTGAAGGAATCTGATTCCCTCAGGGTTCCCCTCACAGACCGCGAACTCCGCGAACCAGCCATCGCTCAGTCCGCGTACCCGTGCTCGTGCGCGTAACGCACCGCCTGCGCCCGCGTCCCGCATCCGGTCTTCGCGAAAATCCGGTTCACGTGCGTCTTCACCGTCGCCTCGCTGACCCTCAGTTCCCGCGCGATCTCCCGGTTCCCGCGCCCCGCCGCGACCAGCTTCAGCACGTCCACCTCGCGCGCCGTCAGCCCGTCCTCCGGCGGCGCGGCCGGACGCCGGGCCGCTGCCAGCAACGTCCGCTGCACCGACAGGTCCATCACGGTCTGCCCAGCCGCGGCGGCGTGAATGGCGCGGCCGATCTCGTCGCCGTTCGCCGCCTTGGTCACGTAGCCGACCGCGCCCGCGTCCAGCGCGCGCACGATCGACGCGCTGTCCGCATAGGTGGTGAGCACGACAACCCGGGTGCCCGGCAGGTCCGCGACAATCCGCCGGGTCGCCGCCGCCCCGTCGCAGCGCGGCAGGTCGAGGTCCATCAGCACGACGTCGGGCTGCAGCCGCACGGTTTCCTCGATCGCCGCGAGACCGTCGCCCGCCTGTCCGACGACCTCGATGTCCGGCAGCAGCCCGACCAGCAGCACCAAGCCCTCCCGCACCGCGGGCTGGTCCTCGGCCACGAGCACGCGCACGATCGTCATGCCGGGATCCTCGCCGACAACCGCCAGCCCGCGCCGTCCGGGCCCGCGCTCACCTCGCCGCCGACCAGTTCCGCGCGCTCGCGCAAGCCGGTCAGGCCGTATCCGGCACCGGGCAGACCCGAACTGGACCCGGTCCGGTTGACGACCGTCATCGTCACCTCGCCGTCCAGATAGGACAGCTCGACCGACACCGGCGCGCCTGCCGCGTGCTTGCGGGCATTCGAAAGTCCTTCTTGGACAGTCCGGTACAGCAGCAGGGTGACGTCGGCGGGCAGTTCGCGAGGCTCGCCGGTCACCTGGATCGACGCGTTGTCCGGCAGCGAGCCGAACAACTCCGGCAACGCCACTGGATCGCCGCGCAACGCGTGCACCGCTCGACGCGTCTCGATGAGTCCCTCCTGCGCCAGCTGTCCGGCCTTCCGCACACAAGCGGCGAGTTTTTCTTCTGGGGACGGCAACTCCGCCACCAACCGCGCCGCCGCCTGCAAATGCAGCGACAGAGCCGAGAGCGAATGCGCCTGGATGTCGTGGACCTCCCTGGCCAGCCGCGCGCGTTCCTCCAGCGTCGCGCCCCTGGCCACGGCTTCCTGAGTGAGCCGGGTTTGATCCAGCAGGTCGCGGGCTTGCCGCGCCTGCACCCGGTACTGCCGCCGGTTCAGCCCGAGCAGCACCACGACCGCAACCGCGAGCGCGTTCCCCGCCACGAGCCCGCCCGGCTGCCCGGCGAAGTACCCGCCTGCGGTGACTGCGACCCCCACGACCGCAGCCGCCGTGACGATCTCCGCCGGGCGAATCGCCTCCAGCGAGGACAACACGAGCAAAGCCAGACATATCAACGACGGCCCGGTGAGACTTTGATCCGCCACGGTGACGACCGCGCCGAACAGCGCGGCCATCGAGAGCAGCACGCCAGCCGCGCGCGGCCAGCGCAGGTCCAGGAGCCCGAACGCCAGGCCGCTCGCCGCGGAGGCCGCCAGCGGCACCCACTCCCATTCCGCCGCGGGCCGCGCGGTGACGAGAATCGCGACGAAGGCGACCGGCGTGAGCAGCCGCATCACCACCAGCGGCAGCCGACTCATCGCATCCCCTCCCCTGGACGTCTCCGCTGCTCAGCGTAGTCAGACCCGCACCGGCTGCCCGTCGCGGACGGCGTCCAGCCGCCGGGACCGCCACAGCACCCCGCCGGCCCGCACCGCGACCATGGCCAGCGCCATCAGCACGAAGAACAGGCCCACTCCGTCCTCGTCCAGGTGCGTGCTGACCAGGAACTCGCCGACCTTCGCGGCGAACGCGTGCACATTCTCGACCGCCCACACGAACACCAGCCGTCCCACCAGCACGGCGAGCCAGATCAGCAGGTACGGCCAGCCCGCCCAGGTCTGCACGCGCCCTGTGACCGGATCTCGCTCCACCCGGGTGGCGGCGATCAACCCCGCTCCGGCGATCGCCCCGACGACGGCCCCGGCCAGGCCGGCCACCACGTTCGGGCCGGTGAGCGAGATCCCGCCGGTGAAGTACAGGACTCCGATGACGGTGCAGGAAACGAACGGCATGATGCCTATGACCAGGTTGTGCCGATGGCGGCCCACCTGGGTGAAAAGAACGAGGGCGAGCAGGATCCCGCCCATGACGAGAGCGTCGGTCATCGCGGCCTTCTTCCCGGGTCAGGCGGGCCGGAACACCCGCCTGACCGACGCTAGGGCGCGGAAGCCGCCGGATCGTCCAACCATCGACCGATTCCGGGTGGACGTGACGTACACCCGGAATGCCGGGAAAGGCGCGCCTGCCCCGGTACACTGTGGAGCGTCAGCGGCCGAAGACGGCTGGGCGCAACCAAAAAAAGCCGTGGAGCCGACGAACGATGATTCCCGCATTGCTGGTCCTTTCGGCCGCGGTACTGATGCGCGCGCTCGCGGCCAAACGGCTCGACCGGTGGAACATCGCCGCGCCCGTGCTGATGGTGCTGTGCGGAGTCGCGACCGCGCTGTTCGCGAATCCGGGGAAACTGCTCGAGGTCTTCGACACCGAAATCGCGCAGCACGTCGCCGAGCTCATTCTCGCGATGCTGCTTTTCGTCGACGCCACCGAGGTCCGCGGCGGGCGGCTGTGGGGCCACGCGCCCAGTCTCGTCGCGCGGGTGCTGTTCCTGGCGCTGCCGCTGAGCCTCGGGCTGGCCATGCTGGTCGGCTGGGCGTTCTTCCCGGATCTGTCGTGGCCGCTGCTGCTGATCGTCGCGTGCATCGTCATCCCGAGCGATTTCGCCGCCGCCGAACGCGTGGTGCGGGACAAAACCCTGACGCCGCAAGTGCGCAGCGTGCTGAACGTCGAAAGCGGCTACAACGACGGATTGGTCTCGCCGCTGTTCCTTTTCGCGCTCATTCTCGCGCGCAGCGACAATACGGCGAACACCGCCGGAAAAGCGCTCGCGACCGCATTGCCGTTCGCGCTCAAGGCGATCGCCGCCGGCGCGGTCATCGGCGCGGTGATCGGTTTCCTGCTGTTCCTCGCCGTCCGCTCCGGCTGGACTTCCGGACAGGGGCGGCGCATCGCGATCCTGACGACTCCCCTGCTGACGTATGCGGCCACCGTCGCCATCGACGGCAACGGATTCGTCGCCTGTTTCGTCTCCGGGATCGCCTTCCGCTACGTCTACCGCGCCTTCGCCGCGCGGCACCTCCGCACCTCGGACAGCGCCGCCCGGGAGCACTTCGCCCGCCCGTCGGAGGATCTGCAACTGCTCGAAGAGGTCACCGGGATCCTGACGATGGCGATGTGGTTCGTCGTCGGCGGGGCGGCGGTGGTCATGGTGTCCCTCGGCGTGCCGTGGCAGCCGGTCGTGTTCTGCCTGCTCGCGCTGACCGTCCTGCGGATCCTCCCGGTGATGCTGTCGCTGGCCCGGACCCGGATGCCGCTGCGGGACCGGTTCCTCGTCGGCGCTCTCGGCCCGCGCGGCACGACGTCGGTCGTGTTCGGGCTGCTGGCGATCAACGGACTGTCCGGCGAGGCGAGCGACCTCGTGCTGACGCTGACGGTGGTCTGCGTCCTCGGCAGCGTCGTGCTGCACGGGCTCGGGTCGACGCCGCTCATCGCCCGGTTGATGGCTCCGGCGGCACACCGACGGTCCGAATAGTATGCACGCACTGTAATCATCGTTCGGCTCGGTAATTCCTAGGAGCCACACAGGTTTCGCGGGAAAATCTCCCCCGCGCGGGTGGTCTATGGGCTCTTCCCGTAGCGTTCCGTGACCGCCAGCAGAGTAAGGGTCAAGCGCGACGCATCACGTCGCAGTTCCGCGCAGAGGACCCCGCTCATGACTGCACCCACGCTCGCCGAACCGCAGGCCGGACGGCACCGTTCCGGCAGCGTGCGCGTCGTCGCCGTCATTCCCGCGCACGACGAAGAACCGCAGATCGCGCACACCGTCGCCGCGCTGCGCAGGCAGGACCGGACGGTCGACGAGGTCTTCGTCGTCACCGACAACTGCACCGACGACACCGCCGGAGCCGCTTCGGCCGCCGGAGCCCGGGTCCGGCCGTCCGAGAACAACACGCACAAGAAAGCCGGCGCGCTGAACCAACTGCTCGCCTGGCTCCTGCCACGCCTGGACGAGGACGACGTCATCCTCGTCCAGGACGCGGATTCCGCTTTGGACCCGCAGTTCGTGAGCACCGCCCTGCGCCATCTCGACCGTGGGTACGGCGGAGTCGGCGGAGTGTTCCGCGGCGGGCCGGGCGGCGGGTTCGTCGGGCACCTGCAGCGCAACGAATACGCCCGCTACGCTCGCGACGTCCACCGGCTCAACGGAAAGTGCCTGGTACTGACCGGAACCGCGGCGATGTTCCGGGTCAGCACCCTTCGCGAGGTCTCCGCCGCACGGCTCGCCGGACGCCTGCCCGCAGGCGACGCGCGCGGCGGGATCTACGACACCACCGTGCTCACCGAGGACAACGAACTCACTTTCGCCCTGCTGCACCTCGGGCGCCGGGTGATCTCGCCGAGCGCCTGCACGCTGGAAACCGAGGTCATGACCAGCTGGGGTGCACTGTGGACGCAACGCTCGCGGTGGAAGCGCGGGGCGGTGGAGAACTGTGTCCAATATGGACTCACGCGCGTCACGTGGCGGTACTGGGGCAGGCAACTGCTGACCATCGCCGGGGTACTGGTGACCGGGATTTACCTGGCCGCCCTGGCGGTGGCCGTCTCCCGCGGCGGCCTGCACCTCAATCCGTGGTGGCTCGGCATCTCGGCGATCTTCGTGGTGGAACGAGCCGTGACCGTCCGGTACCGCGGCTGGCGCAGCATGTTGCTCGCCGCGTCGATGTACGAGTTGGTGCTCGACTATTTCCTGCAGGCCTGCCATCTCAAGGCATACGCGGACGCGCTCCTGCGCACCCGCAAGAGCTGGTGAACACCGAGACAGAAACGAGAAACTCATGTACCAGAAAATCGGCGCGGCCTCCGCGGCCGGAATGACCGGCGGACTCGCGTTCACCGGAGTGAACGTGCTGTGGCTGCTGCTGGCCGGATTCGCTTTGCTGGCAGCGGGAACGGCGCTGCTGCGGATCCTGCCGAGGGTGCGCAAGCACGACCTGTGATCGCGCTACCCTGAGCGCATGCCCGTCGAGGTCGGCCTGCGCCCCGCGACGGCCGCGGACAGCGATTTCTGTTTCCAGCTGCACCGAGCCGCGTTAGGCGAGTACGTCGCCGCGATCTGGGGCTGGGACGACGAAATCCAGCGCCGCTACCACGACCGCGCCTTCGCTCCGGGTCGGTGGCAAGTGATCACGGTGGACGGAGCGGACGCGGGCCTGCTCGTGGTCGAGTACCGGCCGACGGAGGTTTTCCTCGGCCGGATCGAACTCGCCCCGCACTACCAGAGCCAAGGGATCGGCGGACGGCTGCTCCGCTGGCTGGCCGGCGTGGCGGCGGAGCGGGGCCGGCCGCTCGTGCTCGAAGTCCTCGCGGTCAACACCCGGGCGCACGCGTTCTACCTGCGGCACGGATTCCGGGAGACCGGCAGGCAGAGGCGGAAAATCCTCCTGGCCCGGAGCCCGGACCAGGAGGAGTGACCTCAGCCCGCGTCCGTCACCGTCCCCGTCACCTCGACGTCCGGCCCCGATTCCTTCGGCTCGCCGGTCACCCGCAGCAGAACGTGCTTGGCCGGATCGGCCCCGGCATGGCGCAGGGTCGGGATCGTCAGGCCGCCGCTCGTCTTCCCCGCCGGAATCTGCAGCACCACCGTCACTCCGGTCTCCGACAACGGCTGCTTCTTCCCCGGATCGATGCCGTGTTCGATCAGCCACTCCGGGTCGACGTCCGACGTCATCAGTTCCGGCCCGGTCTTCGACGCCTTCACCTCCCCGAGCACGCTGATCTCCGAATCGGCCACTGTGGACAGCCGGACCGGCCACCTCAGCATGCCGCCCTCGGCGGTCGACACGTCCGGCTGGCCGACGCTCGCTTTCGGGGCCGGGTCGTCGTTCTCGACGCTCAACGAACCCTCCGCCGCCCCGATCACTGTCCCGTGCGTGGCCTTCACCCCGGCGAGCATCCGGTACGGCCAGCTCCACCGGGTGTTCCCGACGACCGTCGCGGGCAGGTCGAGCGTGTGCTGTCCCGGCGCGAGCGTGACCGCTTGATACGTCCACTTCTCCGACGTCGGAGAGATCGAATCGGCCCGGAAGACCCGCACCGAACCGCCGCCGTCCCCGGTCACCGTGACCGGAATCCGGTACGTCTTCGAGCCGGAATCGCCTTCCTTGACCGTCATCGAGCCGAGGTCGACGCGCGTCAGCGGGGCCGGGTTCGGGTCCGGCAGACCGGGCCGCCAGGCGTACGCGTCCAGCAGCCATGCCTCGCCGCCCGCCTTCTGCGGCGTCAGCTCCAGACCGGCCACCTCCAGATACGGCGGCAGCGGAACCCGGACTTCCTGGCCCCAGAACGATTTCGTCCGTTCGGTCCCGGCCAGCCCGGCCACCGTCACCGCGCCGAGTTTCGTGCGGTTGCCCCGCGCATCGGTGACCGCGACGTCGAACGACTCGGCCGGAGCGTTCTCCGGCGCGATGATCCGCATCGCCAACGCCCGCGCACCGATCGAGGAAACCGGGCTGGGCAAAGAGATCTTCGTCGTTGCCCCGGCAGCCGCGCGCACGTGCACCGCGGTCCGCGTCGGATCAGGCGCGTCTTCGAGCCCGACGAAATGCGGCGACTTGGAGGCGCCGGAATTGGTCAGGCACCGCTGGTCCGGGCCGACCTGCTGGCAGACGTCCCCGCCGCCGGTGACCTTCGTCGACGAATCCGGGACCAGCACCGGAGTCCGCGCGCCGCCGAGAGCGTGCGTCAACACGCGCGCCGGATCGGCGGACGGCGCGCGCACGCCGGAACCGTCCAGCAGCGGCTCGACCCGCAGATCGTGCTTCTGGAACAGTTGCGCCGCCGCGGCGACATAGGTCGCGCCGACGGCTCGCTGCTGCGCGTCCGTCAGCCGCGCGGGCACGCCGGGCGAGCAGTTCGGATCCGGTTCCGGAGAAGAGAAATCGTCCTGCGCCGGGGCCACCGCGACGCCCGGCGTCCATTCGGCATTGAAGAAGTTGTGGTTCGCGCCCGAGACGTACAGGGCGCTGTGCAAGGCGGTGTCCCGGCTGACGCCGCGTGCCGCGTCGATGTATTGCTGCCCTTGAAGATCCGAGACGTCGCCGTCGCACGAGGGCAGGAAGGTGACCGACGGGACGTCCGGGACCGGGTTGAGCCCGAACACGGTCGGCGCGATGAGCACGTCGCCGCGGATCTTCCACCGGACCGGCCCGGAGAATCCGGTGTCGCCCGGCGGCGGGTACAAGCTGTCCATCGCGGCGCGGTTGACGCCCTCGCCGCCCCGGGAATGCCCGACCAGCAACACATTCGACAGATCCGCCGCCGGAGAATCCTTCACGATCGCCGGAGCGGTCGAACGGGCGCTGCCGGACCAGTCCGCCCAGTGCGCCAGGTGCAGCCGGACCAGCGACGACCGGGCCTGCGCACCGCCGTCCTGCGCCGCGTGGTCGAGCGCGTTGATCGCGTCGGCCGAAATGGACACCGTCACGAATCCCTGCGACGCCAGCAATTCCTGGGTCTGCAGGTAGCCGCGGTAGCTCGGGATCGGCAGCATCCCGGTCTTGCACGGCCAGGCCGTCGAGAAGTCGTCCGGATCGGCGGGGTTGTAGCAGGGCTGGTGCCTGCCGTGCAGGAACACCACCAGCGGCCGGTTCCCCGGCGCGTGTTTCGGCGCGACGACCAGGCCCTGCATTTCGATCGGCCCGTCCAGCCCCGGCAGCCGCACCGGGTCGAGCGAGTACTCGCCCTTGACCGTCGAATACTGCCCGGGTTTACCGGGATCCACCGCATTGGCGGGCAACGCCGGCAGCGGTGCCGAAGCCGGTTGATTCGCCGTCGCCTTGGGCTTTTCGGTCAGCGAACGCCCGCCGACGCGCGCCTCGAGCCCGCGCACGTCGCGGATCCCGCCCGCGGGCAGCGAGAACGTCCGCAGATCCGCACCCGGCTGGGCGCGGCCGAGCAGCTTGCCGCCGGACCAGAACTCCACCGCGCCGTCGCCGAACAGCGGCTTTGGCGCGGTCCAGACCAGCTTGCCGTCGGCGACCCGCCATTCGGGCGACGACGCGGCCGGGCCAGTGGCCGGACGCGCCGCCGCGGGCTGAGCCACGGTGACCGCCAGGACGGCGGCCGCCGCGATGGGGACAAATTTGCGCAGAAGGACCTTCACTGGGTGCTCCCTCCCCGATGATCTTTCCTTTCTACCGGGAGCGAGGCCGCTCGTGCCAGGCCGTTCAGGCCCGGCTCTCCGGCAGCGACCCGGTGCGCAGCCCTGCGACGACGATCTCGCCGAACGCGTCGCCGATCTGCCGGGGCGTCATCTCGCCGCGCGGGTCGAGCCAGGTGTGCGCCCACGCGGCCACGCCGATCACCGCGAACGCGAGCACCCGCGCGGTCGCGACCGGTTTGAACGCGCCGCTCTCGATCCCGCGCTCGACCACCTGCGTGACGAGCGCTTCGAACTCGTCGCGCTTGCGCTCGATCGAGGCGAACGTCGTGCTGGAGAGAAACCGGCGCTCCTGCTGGAAAATCGAGATCTCGGACCGGTAGCGGCCGATCGGCTCGACCAGCACCTCGGTCATCACCCGGCGGAGCACCCGCTCCGGCGCGCCGCCCTCGGCGAGCACCTCGCGGATCCGCCGCAGCTGGAAATCCATGAACTGGTCGTGGATTTCGCGCAGCACGTCTTCTTTGGTCTCGAAATGGTAGTAGAAAGCGCCTTTGGTGAGCTTCGCGCTGTCGACGATTTTCTGCACCGAGGTAGCGTGGAAACCGTCCTGTTCGAACAGCCTGAGCGCGGCGCCGACCAGCGCCCGCCGCGTGGCGTCCGGATCGCGCGGAGCCCGGGCCCGGCCGCCGCGTTTCCCCGTGGACGGCTGGACAGCGGCCATCGAAGTGCTCCTCACTGGCCGGTCTGGCCGCGGATCCGGGCCCAGAAGGTAACAAACAACCCGTCCGGACGGCGGGGAATCGGCAAGCCGGGGCGTGGTGCGCCAGGGCAGAAGTGCCGCCGTCGCGCACCCGCGCCGCCCGGCTGCCCCGAACGGAGCAACGCACCCCGGCTTGCCGCCGACCCCTAGGAATCCTTGCCGCACCGAGCGTTCAGGCTCGCATAGCCGTCTCAGCCCACTCCTCGAAGGAAGTCAGCGGAATCCCGAGCGCACGCGCGAACTCGGGCCGCGCAGGCTGTCCGATCTCGTTCAACATCGTGTGCGAGAACCCCATCGGCGGCATCCCGGCGGCAAGCGCCTCGTCGACGGTCATGTCCGGCACCGCCAACGGCACACCCAGCACGCGAGACAGAACCGGCGCGATCTCCGCCATCGACCGGTAGTCGCTCGCCAACTCCAGTTCGACCCGGTCGAACCGCTCCGGCTCCGCGATCGCCGCGGCAGCCGCGCGGCCGATGTCCCGCACCGCTGCCAGCGACAGCCGGGTCTCCGGACGCAGGATCGTCACCAGTCCGCCCTCGATGCCGCGCGGAAACACATACCGCAGGGACGGCAGGAAGTTCTCCATGAAGAACCCCGGCTTGAGCAACGTCCACCGAGGGAACCCGGCTGCCCGGAGCCGATCCTGGACCGCCGCCTTGGCCTCCATCGTCGGCGCCATGAACGCCCAGCGCTCCTCGGCCAATTCCGGCGACCCCGCCCCGCTCACCGAGGTGTGCACGAACTGCGGCACCCCTGCTTTCTCCGCCGCCTCGACAAGGTTGATCCCCTGAGCCGCCTCGCCCGCGAAATCCGGCTCCGGCCCGCTCAGATCCGGCATCTGCACGCTGAACACCGCCCGCACGCCCTTCATCGCAGGCGCCAGCCCGTCCCGGTCGTGCAGATCCCCGACGACGAGTTCGGCGCCCAACGCCTCGACCGCTTTCGCCCGCTCCGACCCCGAATCCCGGACCAACGCCCGGACCGGCACTCCCGCCGCCAGCAGCTCGCGGGCAGTCGCGCCGCCCTGCCGTCCCGTCGCGCCGACGACCAGTACCGGTGCTTCCTCGACCATGACTCTCCCTCTGAACATTAAGTGGCGGGCCCCGCCGTTTCGTGTCCGCTACGATACGGCGGGGTCCGCCACTTAGCAAACCCGGAGGTCACGCCATGCCCGGCCAGCAACGCGCAGACGCACGGCGCAACTACGCCCGGATCCTGAAGGTGGCCGAGGAAGAAGTCGCCGCACACGGGGCGAACGCGTCGCTGGAACAGATCGCGCGCACCGCCGGCGTCGGCTCCGCGACCGTGCGGCGGCACTTCCCCACCCGGCACGCGCTGCTGGAAGCGGTCTCGCACGAACGGATCGCCCTGCTGGCCGCCCGCGCACAGGAGCTGGCCGGGGAAGCCGACAGCCGCCGCGCGCTCCTGGAATGGCTCGACGAGCTGGTCAGCTACTGCGTGACCGCCCGCGGCCTCGCGGCGGCCCTGGCGTACGACACGCCCGACCCGGCGCACGGAAACTCCTGCTCGACGACCCTGGAAGAGTCCGCCGCCCCGTTAGTCGCGCGCGCCGCCCGCGACGGGGCCGTCTCGCCGGAGGTGACCGTGGGCGACCTGATCGCGCTGATCGTCGGCATCACCTTGACGACCGAACATCACCCCGACCCGGATGCCGAGGCCAGCCGCCTGTTCCGGATCGCGGTGGCGGGGATCAGCCCGCGAGGCTAGGCACTATCGCGGTTCTCGCCAGGATCGGCGCCCACGAAACTGCGCACCCCGGCGAGCAGCAGCTCCAGCCCGAACGCGAACCGCTCCTCGAAGTCGAGCATCGACTCCATCGGACCCGACTCCAGGTGCGCGTACTTCCGCGTCCCCAGAACCCCCTTCAGCACCTCGATCTCGTCCCCGGTCGCGCCCTGCTCCTCGAGCGTCTCCCCGAGCACGTAGCAAAACACCGCGCCGGCCGCCCAGATCGCCCGCTTCCGCGGCAGCCCGGAGGCCAGCAGGCAGCCCAGCAGAGTGTCCACATAGGTCAGATTGCTGCGCTTGGCCGCATAGTTCCCGCCGACGATCCGCGCGCCGTCGCGATGCGCGAGCAGCGCCGTGCGCAATCCGGCGGCCAGGCTCCGCAGCCGGCTTTCCCAGTCGCCGTCCTCGGCGGGCAGGTTCGCGACCGCGCCGGCGAGGATCGCCTCGGCCATTTCGTCGATCAAGGCGTCCTTGCCGTCGAACAGCCGGTAGATCGCGGGCAGGTGCAACCCCATCCGGTCGGCCAGCTGGCGCATCGTGAGCGCCTCCAGGCCGCCCGCGTCGACCAGATCCAGTGCCTCGGCCACCGCCCGCTCGGCCCGCGTCGCCGCGATTCCCGCCCGTTTCGCCTCGGTTGACATGTTAACGATGTTACCAATACCCTCGGCCGGGCAGCAAGTAACAGCGTTAACAAAAGGAGGGAAGCCGATGACCTCGAATGCCGGTACAGCCGCGAGGCTGGACGTAGCCGTCCGGCAGCTGCGCTGGGAAGCCGACGGCGTCGTCTCGCTGGACTTAGCGGACCCGACCGGGAAACCGCTGCCGAGCTGGGAACCGGGTGCGCACATCGACCTCGTGCTGCCGAACGGCCTCGAACGGCAGTACTCGCTCTGCGGCCCGCCCGGCGAACGCGCGTACTACCGGATCGGCGTCCGCCGGGAACGCGCCAGCCGGGGCGGTTCGGAATACGTGCACGCATTTCTCCGACCGGGTCAGCGCATCTCGATCAAAGGCCCGCGGAACAATTTCTCCTTCCGCCCCGCCAAGTCGTACGTCTTCGTGGCGGGCGGCATCGGCATCACGCCGATCCTGCCGATGGTCCGCGCGGCGGAAGCCCGGGGCGCGGACTGGAAGCTGTACTTCGGCGGCCGCACCAGCGCGTCGATGCCGTTCCTCGACGAACTGCGCGGCTACGGCGATCGCGTGCGCTGCCACTCCTCGGACACCACCGGCCGGATTCCGTTGACTGAACTGGAAAAGCCCGTCGAGGCGGGCGCGAAGGTCTACGCCTGCGGGCCGGCCTCGCTGCTGTCCGATTTGGACACCGCAGCAGCGAACTGGCCCGCCGAGGCGTTACGGCTGGAACGCTTCAAAGCCCCGCAAGCCGCCCCGGCGGAGAACAAGCCGGTCGAAGTGGAATGCGCGGCCTCGAAGAAAACCGTGTCCGTCGCGGCGGACGAAAGCATTGTCAGCGCACTCGAAAAGGCCGGCATCCGGCCACTGACCTCTTGCCGGTCCGGGATCTGCGGCTCGTGCGAGACCAAGGTGCTCGACGGCGTCCCCGACCACCGCGACGGCATCCTCTCCGCGAGCGAACAGGCGGCGGGCGACCGGATGTTCGTCTGCGTGTCCCGGGCCCGCACCCCACGGCTGGTCCTCGACCTGTGACGGGAGAAATCATGACCACCGCGGCAGACTCCTACACCCCGATCACCATGGCGCGCGTCCGGGAGATCATCGGTTTCCCGGACCAGTTCATCGCCGAGAAAAAGGAACCGCAGCTCGGCGAATTCGCCATGCGGTTCATCGCGCACAGCACCTTTTTCTGTGCCGCCACCCACGGCGCCGACGGCATGCTGGACGTCGGCCCGAAAGGCGACCCGCCCGGTTCGGTGCGGATCCTCGACCCGTGGACGCTCGCCATCCCCGACCGTCCGGGCAACAAACTCGCCGACACCTTCGAGAACATCACCGCCAACCCGTCGATCGGGCTCGTCTTCTTCGTGCCCGGCCTGCGCGAGGTGATACGGGTCAACGGCGACGCCTTCGTCACCGACGACCCGGAACTGCTGAGCATGCTCAGCGCGGACGGCAAACCCGCCGTGCTCGCGACGATCGTCCGCGTGCGCGAAGTGTTCGGACAATGCGGAAAAGCCATCATCCGCGCGAAACTGTGGGAGGGCGACACCCGCGGGCTCGCCGAAGCCGCGACCCTCGGCGGCGATTTCTACACGCTCTCCATCGCCGAGCAGGCGCAGAAGATAAACAACAGCCTCGGTGACCTCGTCAACGGCACCCTGTACGACGTCATCGACGACAAGTACCAGAACGACCTGTTCTAAAACTCCGTTGCTCCTACCACGAAGCCCTGCCTAGTATCCGATTCGTGCGCTCTCGACCGTCTTTCCTCACCGACGCCGCCATCACCCGCACGCTCGCCGAACATTGGCAGCCTGTCTCCGAGATCGCTTATCTGCCTTGGGGTTTCGGCGCGCACCACTGGCGCGCCGATACCCTGTTCGTCACGCTGGACCAGCTCGAACCCCGGCACACCGCGGCGTCGCTGGAAAGCACCTACGCGAGCGCCGCCGAACTGGCTGCCGCCGGGCTCGAGTTCGTTTGCGCGCCGGTACCGACGCGATCCGGCCAGTTCACAGTGGACACCGGAGTCGGCGCGCTCAGCGTCACCCCGATGCTGAACGGCCGCAGCCCCACGGAAGACGAGGTCGACAAACCGGCAATTCTCGCCGCCCTCGACGCCCTGCACCGCACCCCGCCACCCGCCGGACTTCGCCACTGGTCGCTGCAAGTCGGCCCAGATTTCGCCGCCGAACTGCGATCCCGCACCGCCAAGCCGTGGACGTCCGGCCCGCTGGCCGAAGAAGCCCGCACCGCACTCGCCGCCCGCGCCGACGCGATCAGCTGCTGGAACGACCGCTACCTGGAACTGGCCGCCCTCGCCGCCTCCCGCCGCGACTCCTGGGTCCCGACCCACGGCGAGCCGCACAACGACAACCAGGTGACGACTCCGGCCGGCCTGCGCCTGGTCGATTGGGAAACCCTCGCCGTCGCCCCGCGCGAACGCGACTACGCCGACCTGCCCGGCACCGCGGACCTGGACCCGGAAATGGTCGAACTGTTCGCCCTCGACTGGCGGCTCTCCGAGCTGCGCGAATACTCGGACTGGTTTTCCGCGCCGCACACCGGAAGCGAGGACGACGTCCTTGCTCTGGAAGGCCTGTACGAGGAGCTGGCGGCCTAGATCATCGAATGCGGGTGACGGCGTCGGGTCGGCCTAGGCCTCGCGGGTCGACCCAGCCGTTTCCTCTGGGCAGGCGGTCCAGCTGGCCCGGTGGGCAGAGCCTCTGGTGTCGACCCGGCCGCCACCCGCGATGTGATCGGTGGCGGCCAGCCAGTCAAGCTGGCCGTGCGACAGAACGTGCGGTTGTCCGTGCCCCGCGCATCTCCCCGGTGTCCGCGAACAGGTAGATCTGGCGCTTGGTCGTCCATTCACGGGAGGCGGGCCAGTCGCCACGCAGAGTCCGGCCGGTCCGCTAAAAGGCTACGTACCGAGCAATTCCGGCACGAAAATCTCCTCAACAGTCATCAACCGCCGCGACAACCCCTGCTCGAAATGCCACCGCAAGAACGCCTCCACCGACAGCCGGTTCTTCTCGATCCCGTACGGCCACCAATCCTCCCCGAACAACCGGCGATTCTCGTCATACAACGCACTGAACCACGGCACCATCCCCGCATCCCCCATATGATTGAAGATCCGCCCACGCCGGTAATCCGCCATCGCCGCTTCCTTCGCGTCGACAAACCCCCGATACAACCGCTCCGCCAACCCCGGCCGATCCGCCAGCAGATCCCGCCGGACCACCACCGCATGCATAATCGGCCGAATCCCGGTACGCCGGTAGTACTCGCGCTCCACCCGCACGTAATCCGGGAACAACTGCGCCACCTCCGGCGAATCCTCCCGTATCCCTCGCGGCGGATCCGCGGAAATAAAAGCGTCGATCTCCCCGCTCTCCAGCATCGCCCCGAGCGCTTTCCCCGCCGGAGCCTGCCGTACGTCGACCTCCGGGGGATGCAGTCTCGGAACGAAATCGAACCATTCCATCGGCCAGTCGAATCCGCCGATCACCCACCGGCTTTGTTCCGGTCGCACGCCGTATTCGTCGGACAGAATGCCTTTCGCCACCACCCCGGCGTCGTGCCCGTAGGTCGCGAACTCGCCGATCGTCTTGCCGATAAGGTCCCGCGGCGCACGGATGCCGCTGCGGGCGTTGACGTAAATCGCCGAATGCCGGAACTGCCGGTTGGGGAACACCGGCAGCGCGACGAACGGCGGATCCGGGAGGTCCAACGTGCGCAAGTAAAAGGTCAGCCCCAGCTCGGCGACGGCGAACTCGCGCCCTCGCACCATCCGCTCGAACAGGTCCGAGACGATGTCGGCGGTGTGCAGGGTCGCGTCGACGCCGTCGAAGCGGACCCGGCCGTCGAACAGCGGGCGAGTGTTGTCGTAGCGGTACAGGCCGAGGTCCAGCCGCAGGTCAGCCATCAGGTGCCCCTCTCTTGTCCATTCCAATACTAAACACGTTTACTATCTTCGGGCAACCGCTACGATGCCTCCCGATGGACAAGGACGCGCTCGCCGAACTCTTCGCCACCGCCTCGCTCGGCGCCCCCGAGAACGCGGTGGGTTTCGTCATGTGGCGCGTCGTGCACCGCTACGTCCGCGAGGTCGACCAGGCGCTCGGCCCGCTCGACCTGACGCACCTGCAGTTCCAGACGCTCGCGCTCGCCGCCTGGCTGAACCGGACCGGCGGCCCGGTGACCCAGTCCGGCCTCGCGACCTCCGGCGACATCCACCCGATGCAGGTGTCGCAGATCCTGAAAACACTGGAACGCAAGGGATTCGTCGCCCGCGCGCGCAGCGCCGAGGACGTCCGCGCCAAACGCGTCGAGGTGACCGACGCCGGCGGAGCCGCCCTGCGCGCCGCGCTGCCGCTCGTGATTGAGGTGCAGCACCGGATCTTCGGCGACGAGGGACTTCCCGGCGGAAATCTGCTGAACACTTTGCTGCGCCTGGACAACGCCTGAGCGCTGGTATGGTTTAAGCGCACGGTAACCCGTCTCGGGGAGGGACGCTATGCCGGGAACTTTCACCAACCAAAAAGCGCGAGAACACTACTTCGCCACGTACGCGAAGGTCCTGCGAAAGTGGCCGGTTCCCTCGGCGGAACTGGACATCGCGACGAGGTTCGGCCCCACCCGAGTCCGGCGCAGCGGCCCCGAACACGGCACGCCGATCGTCCTGCTGCACGGCATCATGGGCTCGTCGTTGTCGTGGTACCCGCACCTCGCCGAGCTAGCCGCCCGCCATCCGGTCTACGCCGTCGATTCCATCGGCGAACCGGGCCACTCGGTCGAGACCGCCTCCGCCAGTACCGACGACGACCTCGCCGAATGGCTCTCCGAAGTCCTCGACGGCATCAGCCAGGAGAAGGTCTGCCTCGCGGGCGTCTCGCGCGGCGGTTTCCTGGCGCTGAACCTCGCGACCCGGTCCTCCGACCGGATCGCGGGCGTCATCGGGCTGGAACCGGCCGGATTCGCGGCGATCAGCGTCCCGAAGTTCATCCTTTGGAGTGTCAAGGAGATCTTCCCCTGGCTGCTGCCCGCCGCGGTCCAGCGCCGGCTCGTCGCCGGCGATCCGGCCGTGCGGCAGACCTTGCGGCCACTGCTGTTCGCCAGCGTGAAGTACAAGGCGCAACTACCGCCGCAGCACGTCTTCACCGACGACGAGCTTCGCGCGATCGAAGTCCCCGTCCAGCTCGTCCTCGGCGAACGCAGCCACATCCACCGCGCATCGGAAGTCGCCGCCCGGGTCGCGACGCTGAATCCCCGTATCCGCACGGAAATCGTGCCGCGGACCACGCACGCGCTGACGCTGCAGCAACCCGATCTCGTCACCGCCCGCGTTCTTGATTTCGCCGAAGCGAACCCGGGCTGACATCAGACCTGTCGCGCGGTGGCCATCGCGCGCTCGGTCTCCCAGAACGCGCGCATCGAAACGACCAGCCCGTCCTCGCCGACCCGGTACACGAACACCCCGTCGGTGTCGACGCGGTAGCCGCCGGGCAGGTACGTCGTGATCGTGCCGACGTTCGCGACCTCCGAACCCGCCGCGTGCGAATCGCGGATCACGAACTCGAATCGCTCGACGTTCCCGATCGTCTTGTCCCAGAACGCGGAAAGGCCCTCGCGACCGTGGTGGCCCTTGCCCTCCTCGTCGAACATCGACGGGCCGACCGGGTCCTCGACGACCGCGTCCGGGGCGAACAGCGCGAGCCAGCCGTCCTTGTCCCCGGCGCTCGCCGCCGTCATCGACTTGAACGCCGCCTCCCGCGCGGGCGGCTGCTCGGCCGCGGGGTCCCAGCAGACCTCGACTCCCATGTCACTCCTCGATTTTCGCGATGATCTCGTCGCCGAACTTGCGGATCGCGTCGACCTTCGGGCCGAGGTCCGCGTCGAACCCGTGTCCCTCGAACACCCACGGCATGGTGATCGCGTCGGTGACGCCCGCCCCGGCCTGTTCGCGGAATCCGTCGAGCCCGAACCGGTCGACGCACACCGCCTGGAATTCGAACGGGTCGCCTTCGCGCCCGCTCTCGGCGAGCAGGCCCTTGAGCTTGCCGATGGTGTCGCGCAGCTGGTCGAGCGTCATCATCGCGGACGACCAGCCGTCCGCGACGCGCGCGGCCCGGCGCAGCGCGACGTCAGTGTGTCCGCCGATGTAGAACGGCACGCGCGACGGCGGCGCCGGGCTCATCTTGAGCTTGTCGAAGTCGAAGAACTCGCCGTGGAACTCGACCATGTCGCCGCTGAGGATCAGCCGCAGCACCTCGATGGCCTCGTCGAACCGCTTGCCGCGCCGCTTGTACGGCGCGCCGCACCATTCGAATTCCTCGGGCGACCAGCCGATCCCCAACCCGAGGCCGAACCGGCCGCCGGTCAGCGCGGCGACCGAGTTGACCTGGCGGGCGAGCAGCACCGGATTGCGCGAGCCGAGTTTCAGCACCGAGGTGTAGAACCGGATCCGCTCGGTCACCGCGCCCATCGAGGCGGTCGCGACCAGCGGATCGGCCCAGGGCGTGTTCTCGTCCCAGAACCGGCTGCCGTCGGGGGTGTAGGGATAGTCGGCGGACACTTTCTCGGAGTAGAAGAGCGAATCGGGCAGCACGATCGAGGAGAACCCGGCCTCCTCGGCGGCGCGGGCCAGCCCGCCCAGCTGGTCGAGCGGGCTCATCGCGATCGACAAGGAGAACTTCATGCCGCGGACTATAACGTGTTCTAGTTTTGTCGGCCACCACCCGATCGGAGGCGCCGCCGGGAACTCTCCGCGCACGGTCCGCGTTGTCCGTTTCAGGGACGGCTGCCCGGCCGTCGCGTCAGATCGAGACACGGAGTGACCCATGGGCACCGCGATCCTCCTGATCGTGCTGGTCGTCGTCATCGTCGGAGGCGTGCTGTACCTGTCCAGGAAGCAGGCCGCGACCAGACAGAGCCAGCTCGACGACGCGAAGGCCGACGCGCGCCGCCTCGTCGAGCGCCTCGGCGGCCAGGTCCTCAACATCACCGGCACCGACACCGCCTCCCAGCAGGCGATGGCGGACGCGAGCGAGCGCTACAACGCCGCCGGTTCGCAGCTGGAGCAGGCCAAGACCGTCGAACAGGCCCGGCTGGTGAAGGAAACCGCCATCGAAGGCCTGTACTACGTGCGCGCCGCGCGCGTCGCGATGGGCATGGACCCCGGCCCGGCCCTGCCGGACGAGGCCGAACGCGAACGGGCGGGCAAGGTCACCGAACACCGCGAGGTGGACGTCGAAGGCCAGCACTACGCCGCCTCGCCGGACCCCGGCCAGGACACGCCGTACTACTACCCCGGCGGCCGCGTCGCGGGACGCCCGGTGCCGCAAGGCTGGTACAGCGAGCCGTGGTGGAAGCCCGCGCTCGTGGCCGGCGCCTGGGGCCTGGGCTCGATGTTCCTGTTCAGCGCCATGTTCTCCGGCATGGGCGGCATCGCCAGCGCCTCGGCCTGGGAATCCGGCTACGACGCGGGCCAGGCGGACGCCCTGGACGCGGGCGGCATGGACGGAGGCTTCGACGGAGGCGGCTTTGACGGCGGAGGATTCGACGGAAGCCAGGACTTCGGCGGAGGTTTCGACGGCGGCGGCTTCGATGGAGGCGGGTTCGACGGCGGCGGAGGCTTCGACTTCTGACCTCTAGTCAGCGAAGGCCTCGCGGCGGCTGCCGCGAGGCCTTCGTCGTCTCCGCAACCGTTTTCGCCCGCCCCGCCAGTGGGACTGATACGCGAGGCGAAGGTCCGTGAGGGCCACCTTGAGGGAATCTGATTCCCTCAAGGTGGCCCTCACGGACTTCTGCCGGACCTAGCTCAAGCGGGCTGGCAAGTCGGACACCAATAAAGATTCCGCGCAGCCAATTCCTTCTGCGCCACCGGAGTCCCGCAAATGAGACACGGCATCCCGGCCCGCCGGTAGACGTAAACCTCGCCCCCGTGCCGGTCCTCCCGAGGCGCCCGCCCCATCGCCGCGGGCAGATGCTCCGGCGCGACCGTGTCGATCCGTCCGACCCGCACTCCGGCGCGCATCAACGTCACCAGGTCCGCCCACATGTCGTCCCACAGCGCGCGATCCAGCGCGCGCCCGGGGACCATCGGCGAAATCCCATGCCGGAACAGCACTTCCGCGCGATAAACGTTGCCGACGCCAGCCAGCACAGCCTGATCCATCAGCAACGCCGCGATCGTCGTACGAGACCGCGAGATCCGCTCCCACGCACGATCCGGTTTGGCGTCGCGGCGCAACGGATCGGGGCCCAGCCGGGCTTTGATCGCGTCGACCTGCGCCGGGTCCAGCAGTTCGCACCGCGTCGGGCCGCGCAAATCGGTCCAGTGGGTCTGGCCGACAAGCCGCATCCGCACCTGACCGACCGGCTCGGGAGCGGGCAACGGGGCCTCGCCGAAGGTGCCGTACAGACCTAAGTGGACATGGACTGTCCCCAAAGGACCGTAGTTGTGGAACAGGTGTTTTCCGTACGCCTCAGCGGAAACGAGCACCTGCCCGTCGAGTTTCTCCGCCTCCGCGGCGAACCGGCCCTGCGGACTGCTGACGGCAACCGGTTCGCCGGCGTACCGGCGTTTGTGGAGACGGGCCAGCCGATGGAGCGTGTGCCCCTCGGGCATCAGGCCTCCGGCAACGCGGGCGGGGTGCCGGTGCGCTCGTAGTCGAGCAGCTGCTGCACGCGCCGCGCGTGGCGTTCGGCCGGGTCGACCGGCGTGGCCAGGAACGCCTCGACGATCTCGGTGGCCTGCTCCTGCGTGTGCATCCGGGCGCCGACGCCCAGCACCTGGGCGTGGTTGTGCTCCCGGGTCAGCTGCGCGGTTTCGACGCTCCAGCCGAGTCCGGCGCGGATGCCCGGCACCTTGTTCGCGGCGATCTGCTCGCCGTTGCCGGACCCGCCGATGACGATGCCGAGGCTGCCCTCGTCGGCGGCCACGCGGCGCGCGGTTTCGACGCAGAACGCCGGGTAGTCGTCGGCCGCGTCGTAGACGAACGGACCGATGTCGGTCACCTCGTGCCCCTGTTCGCCGAGGTGGCGGACAAGGTGGTTCTTCAGCTCGAAACCGGCATGGTCGGATCCCAAGTAGACACGCACAGCGGGAGTGTGCCATCTCGCCGCGGACCCGGCATGCTCCGGGGGTGGACATCGCAGCGCAGCACGGCGCGGACGTCCGGCTCGAATGGGGCGGCGAAGGCGTCGGAATCCTGGGCCGGGAGTGCGCCGTGCTGATCATCGTGGACGTGCTTTCCTTCAGCACCACAACGGATCTCGTCGTCGGTCGCGGCGGCCGGGTGCTGCCGGTGCGGTGGCGGGACGAGCGCGGAATCGCCGAGGCGCGCGGAGCGGGAGCGGTGCTCGCGGGCGAAGAGGAATGGACGCTCCGGCCGTCTTCTGTGACGGAGATCCCGTCCGGCACGCTGCTCGCCCTCCCCTCCCCCAACGGCGCGACGCTCTGCGCGGCCGCGGCGAAAACCGGCGCGCACGTATTGGCCGGTTGCCTGCGGAATGCGTCGGCGACCGCCGTGAAAGCCGAAGAAATCGCCGACGGACGGCCGATCGGTGTCATTCCCGCCGGGGAACGCTGGGGCGTGGACATGTTCAGCGAAGGCGCAGAGTTCGGCCCGCTGCGGCCGTGCGTCGAAGACCAGCTGGGTGCGGGCGCGATCGTCGCCGCGTTGACCGGCTCGCGGTCCGCCGAAGCCGCGCTCGCGGCGGCTGCCTACGCGGCCACCGACGTGCCAGCCGCGCTGCACGACTGCACCTCCGGCCGGGAACTCGCCGCGGCCGGCCACGGAAGCGACGTAATTCTCGCCGCCCAGCACGACGTCAGCGATAGCGTGGCGAGGCTGTCGCACGGCATTCTGGAGGGGCAATGAGCTGGACCGAGGTGGCCGACGGGGTTTTCGCCCGCCGGTACGAAGAACTGGACCTCACCACCGGCTTGGTGCTCGGCCAGGAGCGGTGCCTGGTGATCGACACCCGCGGCGACGTCGACCAGGGCGCCGAATTCGCCGCCGCAGTGCGCGAGCTGACCGAGCTGCCGTGGTCGGTCGTCTACACACACGCGCACTTCGACCACTCCTTCGGCACCACGCCGTTCCTGCCGTGCGACGTCTGGGCCCACCCCGGCTGCCTGCAGGCCATGCTGAAGAACGGCGAAGCCGACAAACAAACCTGGGCCAAGCACTACCGCAAAGAGGGCAAGCCGGAAATCGCCGACGCCATCGAGCGCACCGGCCTCATGCCGCCGGACCGCCTCGTGCCCGACCGCGCCGAACTCGACCTCGGCGGCCGCACCGTGACCCTCGTGCACCCCGGCCTCGCGCACACCGACCACGATCTCCTGGTGCACGTGCCTGACGTCGACGTCGTCTTCGCGGGCGACGTCGTGGAACACGGCCCGCACGGCTTCACCGCGTATTCCTTCGGCCCCGACGACCAGCTCGACGCGTGGGCCGCCGCGATGGACGCGCTGCTCGCGCTCGAACCGCGCATCGTCGTCCCCGGGCACGGCGACCCGGTGGACGATGCGTTCGTGCGCACGCACCGCGACGGCCTGCTGCGCCTGCACGAGCTGAAGACGCGCGGGGCGTCGCGCGAAGAAGCGCTGGAAAGCTCGCCGTACCCGGAAGACGTCACCAAGGCGGCGCTCGGGTTTCTCGTGAGTGTTTATGCCGGTTAGAACCGGCATAAACACTCACGAGCGGTGCCGTCAGTCGAAGTTCAGGTCGCCGGTCCGGGTGCGCTTCAGCTCGAAGAAGTCCGGGTAGCTGGCCAGCGCGACCGCGCCGTCGAACACCTTCAGCGCGTCCTCGCCCCGCGGGATCGACGACAGCACCGGGCCGAAGAACGCGGTCCCGTTGACGTGGATGGTCGGCGTGCCGACGTCCATGCCGACCGGGTCCATGCCCTCGTGGTGGCTCTTGCGCAGCGCTTCGTCGTACTCGGTCGATTCGCCGGCCTCGGCGAGTTCGGCCGGGGCGCCGATCGCGGCCAGCGCCTCCTTGATGACCAGCTTGCGGTCCTCGTTGTGCTGGTTGTGGTAGCGGGTGCCGAACTCGGTGTAGAAGTTGCGCACGGCTTCCTGGCCCTCGGTCTGCGCCAGCGCGGTCGCGACGCGGACCGGGGCCCAGCCCTCGCTCAGCAGCGCCTTGTACCGCTCGGGCAGGTCCTCGCGGCCTTCGTTCAGCACCGACAGGCTCATCACCCGGAAGGTCAGGTCCAGCTCGCGGTGCTTCTCGACCTCGAGGATCCAGCGCGACGAGATCCACGCGAACGGGCAGATCGGGTCGAAGAAGAAGTCCACCGTGGTGGGCTGGGACGAGTCAGTCATTTTTCACGGGCTCCTCGGCGAGGCTGCTCCCCGGCATTCGCCGGAGGGCGGGGCAAACCCCCGCACTGCGAGGCAACGCGGGGAACCCTCCGCATTGTTCCCTGGTCGCCGGTTCCGGGCGCGTCATGATTGGATGCTGAACGTCGTGCCCACCGGAACCGAAGACCAGAGGTGCCCGTGCCCGCCCCCAACCTGACGCGTGACGAAGCCAAGCAGCGCTCCGGCCTGCTGGACGTGTCGTCCTACGACATCGAGCTGGACCTGACCGACGGCCACGGCCGTCCCGGGGAGAAGACCTTCCGCTCCACCACCACGGTGCGGTTCTCCAGCAGCCGTCCCGGCGAAGCGTCGTGGATCGACCTCGTCGCCGAAGGCGTCCGCTCCGCCGTGCTCAACGGCACCGAGCTCGATGTCAGCGGCTACGCCGAGGAAAAGGGCATCGCGCTGCCCGGCCTTGCCGCGGACAACGAACTCGTCGTCACCGCGGACTGCCGCTACATGAACACCGGCGAGGGCCTGCACCGGTTCGTCGACCCGGTCGACGACGGGGTGTACCTCTACACCCAGTTCGAGACCGCCGACGCGAAGCGCATGTTCGCCTGCTTCGACCAGCCGGACCTCAAGTCCGTCTACCGCGTCGCCGTGCACGCCCCGCGCGACTGGAAGGTCGTTTCCAACGCGCTGGTCGAAAGCGCCGAGGACACCGAGGACGGCGCGCGCCGCACGCAGTTCGCCACTTCCGAGCGGATTTCCACCTATCTGGTGGCGCTCGTCGCCGGCCCGTACGCGGAATGGACCGACGAGTTCCGCGACGAGCACCGCACCATCCCGCTCGGCATCTACTGCCGCGCGTCGCTCGCCGAGCACATGGACGCCGAGCGGCTGTTCGTCGAGACCAAGCAGGGTTTCGCCTTCTACCACGAGAAATTCGGCACCCCGTACCCGTTCTCCAAGTACGACCAGCTGTTCGTGCCGGAGTTCAACGCGGGCGCGATGGAGAACGCCGGCGCGGTCACCTTCCTCGAGGACTACGTCTTCCGCAGCCGCGTCACCCGCTACGCCTACGAGCGGCGCGCCGAAACGCTGCTGCACGAGATGGCGCACATGTGGTTCGGCGACCTGGTCACCATGCGCTGGTGGGACGACCTGTGGCTGAACGAGTCGTTCGCGACCTTCGCGAGCGTGTTCGCCCAGGCCGAGGCGACCGAGTACAAGAACGCCTGGACCAGTTTCGCGAACATCGAGAAGTCCTGGGCCTACCGCCAGGACCAGCTGCCCTCGACGCACCCGATCGCGGCCGACATCGTCGACCTGCACGCGGTCGAGGTCAACTTCGACGGCATCACCTACGCCAAGGGCGCGAGCGTCCTCAAGCAGCTGGTGTCCTACGTCGGCATCGAGCACTTCCTCGACGGCCTCAAGGTGTACTTCGGCAAGCACGCGTGGGGCAACGCCACGCTCGCCGACCTGCTGGCGGCGCTGGAGGAAGCGTCCGGCCGCGACCTGTCGTGGTGGAGCGCGGAATGGCTGGAGACCACCGGCCTCAACTCGCTCAGCCCACGCTACGAGATCGCCGCGGACGGCACCTTCGCGTCGTTCGCCGTCGTGCAGACCGGCGCGAAGCCGGGCGCCGGGGAACTGCGCACGCACCGCGTCGCGGTCGGCGTGTACGACGAGGACGGCGACGGCAAGATCGTGCGCACCCGCCGCGTCGAACTGGACGTCACCGGCGAGCGCACCGAGGTGCCGGACCTCGTCGGCCAGGCCGCAGGCAAGCTCGTGCTGGTCAACGACGACGACCTGACCTACTGCCGGATGCGGCTCGACCCGGCGTCGCTGACCACGCTGATCGACCGGATCGGCGACATCACCGACTCGCTGCCGCGCACGCTGTGCTGGTCGGCCGCGTGGGAGATGACGCGCGAGGCGGAACTGAAGGCTCGCGACTTCGTGACGCTGGTGGCGCGCGGGATCCACGCCGAGAGCGAGGTCGGCGTGGTGCAGCGGCTGCTGTTGCAGGCGCAGACCGCGCTCAACTCCTACGCCGACCAGAAGTGGGCGGCGGCGGAGGGATGGCCTGCGTTGAGCGGGCGGTTGCTGGAGCTTGCCCGTACTGCTGAGGCTGGCTCGGATCATCAGCTGGCGTTCGTGAACTCGCTGGCCGGTGGCGTGTTGAGCGACGACATCCTGGCGGAGATCGCCGGGTGGCTCGACGGGTCTGCGCCGTTGGCCGGGCTGACGGTGGACACGGATCTGCGGTGGCGGTTGCTGCAGGCGCTGGTCGCGCACGGCAAGGCTGGTGCGGACGAGATCAATGCCGAGCAGGCGCGGGACGACACTGCTGCCGGACGGCGGCACGCGGAGCGGTCTCGGGCGTTGCAGCCTACGGCTGAGGCTAAGGCTGATACTTGGCAGCGGGCGATTTACGACGACGAGATTCCCAATGCGGTGAGCGACGCGTTGATTTCCGGGTTCTCGCACCCGGGGCAGAAGCATTTGCTCGGGGAGTACATCGAGCGGTACTTCGAGGTCATCGACGACGTTTGGGCTCGGCGGTCCAGTGAGCGGGCGCAGCCTACGGCGATTGGGTTGTATCCGTCTTGGGCTGTTGAGGCGGCTACGGTGAACGCTTCGGACGAGTGGCTGGCCGGGGAGCATCCTGCTGCGTTGCGGCGGCTTGTTTCCGAGGGGCGCGCGGGGATTGTGCGGGCGTTGGCTGCTCGGGATTTCGATAGCCAGGCTTGATTGTTCCTGGGTGTCTCCCGCTGGTCTGGTTGTTGCGGGGTGTTTTGCGACCAGCGTTGCGTTGGGGCACCCCGAAGCTGATGGTGACTACGGGCTGAGGGTGCTTGTCAAGGCGGGAAAGATGCCTTGACAAGCACCCTCAGCCCGTGTTTTTGGCTTCGTATCGGGGTGCAGGGCCAGGTGTGGGTGCGTGGTGAGGTGGGTGCGTCGGCTGCGGTTTGGTGGGTGGTCCGGGACGTAAAAGAGCCGGTACGCCAAGGCGTACCGGCTCTGTGGGTCTGTCTGTGTGGTTAGTGCTTCGGGGCGGGGCCTGCTTGGTCGCTCAGCATGCGCAGGGCGTTGACCAGGCCGCCGGTCAGGTCGCCTTCCTTGAAGGAGGCCACCATGCTCGCCACGGCCAGGTTCGCGCCGCGGTCGGGCAGGCGCGAGTGGGCGCGTTCGCCGGTGACGATCTCGATCACGCGCTGCGCGGGCGAAACGCCTAGCAGCACCGCGTTCGAGGGATCGTCGGTCTCGCCGTGCAGCTTTTCCGCGCCGGCGCGGGTGTCTTCGCCGAGGTCGCCCAGGTAGATGCTGAAGCCGAGGCCGGTTTCGCGGGTCGCGAAGGTCAGGGCCTCGTCCAGGCGCGCAAGCTGCTGCACCGTGAACGGGCTCGTCGGGGCCTCGGGCTCGTACATCTTCGCCGCCGACAGCCGGCCGCTGTTGGTGATGACCTCGCCGAAGGCCAGGTCCTTCTCCGCGACCGCGGTCTGGGTCAGTTCACCACTTGCCACGAGCGCCTCCTGCGGCCGTCGAGGCGCCCGCGGGCGCCGCATTCACGTCAACCGCCGGGCCGTGGGCGGCTCCTACGCCGTCCGGGTTGGCGGTCCACCACATCGCGGGGTACTCCCACGGCTGCCCCGGACGGTACCGCGGCGTCCCCGAGAACTTCTTCCGCAAGGTCGCGGCGCCGACCACGAAGTAAATGGCCCCGGGGATGACCGCGTAGACCAGGATCGTCTCGACAACGTTCACGCCGGTGAGCGTATCGGATGCCTTCCGGAGCCACCGCGCGACACCGCGACCGGCGGCGACCGTTCGTCGTCGCCGAGGCGCCGTCCGCCGCTTGGCCCGCCCCCGCTGGAACGTTGGGGCGAAGGGCGGCGGGCCGAAAGATGGCAACTCGCCGTACAGGCGGCCGTACCGGGCGATACCGGCTTGTCCGAACCTTGAAATCCTCGTAGCTTTTTCACCTGTACGGGCCTTGCGCCCGCCTCCCCAGCCCCAGCCCGTCACGCACCGGTCCCAGGAGGACACCTCATGCAGAGCGTCCAGACCCCCGCTCAGGCGATCACCGAGACCATTTCGTCACCCAGCGAGACCGAATTCGTGCCCGGAACGCGGGTCACGTCCGGCACCAGGGTTACGCGCGGCACTCGGGTCACCCGCGGAACCCGGGTCACCGCGGGCACTCGCGTCACGATGGGTACCCGGGTGACCATGGGCACTCGAGTCACGAGGGGAACCCGCGTCACCCGCGGGACCCGCGTCACGATGGGCACGCGCGTCACGGCAGGCACTCGCGTCACGATGGGCACCCGCGTCACGCGCGGCACCCGCGTCACGCGCGGAACCCGCGTCACCAGGGGCACTCGGGTCACGGCAGGCACCCGCGTCACCTGCGGCACGCGCGTCACGATGGGCACCCGCGTCACCCGCGGCACCCGGGTCACCGCCGGAACCCGCGTCACCATGGGCACCCGGGTCACCCGCGGTACTCGCGTCACGCGCGGCACCCGGGTCACGATGGGCACGCGGGTCACCTGCCAGGCCGACTACAGCCTCGCCGCCTGACCCCTGCCGGGCACCTGGGCAACACCGCCGAACACGGCCAGCACCGCCCGGTACCGCACCAGACACGTCGAGCACGATCCATCGGCTCGCCCCGGCCGCCGCACAGGCAGCCGGGGCGCCGACGTGTCCGGGAAGCTAGGCCGCCGACCCGAGATACGGCCGCCACAGCGGATCGGCCTCTTTGGAATGCGCCAGCAGCCGCCAGTGCGGGCCGTGCGGGGCGCGCGGCACCACGCGCAGCCGCCAGCCGATCTCCGACAGGAGACGGTCGGCCTTGCGGTGGTTGCACTTCGCGCAGCAGGCGACGCAGTTGGTCCAGCTGTGCGGACCGCCCTTGCTGCGCGGGACGACGTGGTCGATCGTCTCGGCCCGCCCGCCGCAGTAGGCGCAGCGGTGCCGGTCCCGGTGCATCAGCCCGGCGCGGGTGAGCGGCACCTGCGCCCGGTAGGGCACCCGCACGTACGTGCTGAGCCGGATCACCGAGGGGACGGGCAGCGACACCGTCGCGGCGTGCAGTTCCACCCCGCCCGGATCGCCGTGCACGACCTCCGCCTTGCCGCACATGACGAGCACCACCGCGCGCCGCATGGGCACCGCGGTCAGCGGCTCGAAAGTGGCGTTGAGCAGGAGGACCCGGCGCCGCCCCCACGCCGGGGCGACCGGATCGCGGGCTCTACGCTGTCCGGGCGGACGGGATGCTCCCCCTGGACGGGTCCCCGGCCCGGACGGGACGGAGCCGCCGGATGCGGACCCTCCCGGGCAGGCACGCAGGATCGCCTCCGGCGGCAGCTCGGCCATGGCTTGGCCGGCGCCGCCGAGGGGGACGGGTTGTCGGTCTGGCACTCGACCACCTCCACCGGTGCAGGCATAGTCGACCACACATCAGGGCCCCGGCGCACGCGTGTTCTGTGACGTGTCACATACCCGCGACCCGCCGGTCACCCCGCGGCCGCCTGCGCGCCGCCGGGACAACGAAGAGCGAAAGGACAATCTCCGCCAGTGAATGCCGTGCTCAGCGCTCCACCCGCCTGCATCTCCGAGACCGGGACGTGGTGCGCCCAGGTCTATTCGGTCACGCACAACGAGTGGCTCGCCGCGTCGGCGGGCTGGCTCCTGACGAAGCCGCTGAAGATCGTCCTGATCCTGGTCGTCGCCTTCCTGGTGCGATTTCTCACCAAGCGGCTGATCGAGCGGGTCACGACGCTTCCGGCCTCGGGCAGCGGCGGCAAGATCCCCTCGCTGTTGAGACCGCTTCGCGAACGCGCGCCGGACATGCTGGGCACTGCGGTGACCGAGCGGCGCAGGCAGCGCGCCAAGACGATCGGCTCGGTGCTGAAGTCGGGGTCCACGTTCCTGATCTACGGCCTCGCGTTCATCCTCGTGCTGGGCGAGCTGGGCATCGACCTGGCCCCGATCATCGCGTCGGCCGGCATCGTCGGCGTCGCGCTCGGGTTCGGCGCGCAGAACCTGGTCAAGGACTTCCTTTCCGGGATGTTCATGATGATCGAGGACCAGTACGGCGTCGGCGACGTCGTGGACATCGGCGAAGCGACCGGCACCGTCGAGGCGGTCGGCCTGCGCATCACCACGCTGCGCGACCTGAAGGGCACCGTCTGGTACGTCCGCAACGGCGAGGTGCTGCGCGTCGGCAACTCCAGCCAGGGCTTCGCGTACGCCGTGGTGGACGTCCCGCTGAGCTACTCCGCGGACGTCGACAAGGCCACCGAGGTGCTCAGCGGCGCGGCCACGAAGGCGGTCGAATCGGACGCGCTCTCGGTGAACGTCCTGGAGCCGCCGGAGATGCTCGGCGTCGAACAGGTCACGCCCGAGGGAATCCTGTTGCGGCTGACGGTCAAGGTGCGACCGGGCAAGCAGTGGGCGGTGCAGCGGAAGCTGCGCGGGCAGCTGCTCGGCGCGCTGGAAGAGGCCGGTTTCGAACCGCCGCTCGGCCGGTTGCTGTCGTCCATGCAAGACAAGCAGTCGGGCGCGCCGCGAAGCTGAGGCAGGGCAAGATGGAGGTGTGTCGACTGTGAGCGAGCCGGAACCGGCGAACCTGTACGAGGCGGTGGGCGGCGAACCGACCTTCCGCCGGATCATCAAGCGGTTCTACGAGGAAGTGGCCCGCGACGAGGTGCTGCGCCCGCTCTACCCGGAAGAGGACCTCGGCCCGGCGGAGGAGCGGTTCCGGCTGTTCCTCATCCAGTACTGGGGCGGTCCGCACACCTACTCCGACCAGCGCGGCCACCCCCGGCTGCGGATGCGGCACGCGCCGTTCAAGATCGGCCCGATCGAACGCGACGCGTGGCTGCGCTGCATCCGGATCGCGATCGACGAGGAGAACCTGCCCGAGCCCTACCTCGGCCAGCTGTGGGCGTACCTGGAAATGGCCGCGCACAGCATGATGAACAGCTTCGTCTGATGAGACGCGAGGTCGCGGGACGGCGGCCGGACCGCCTTCCGCGGCCCGCGTGGTGGTCGGACGCGGTGTTCTACGAGATCTACGTGCGGTCGTTCGCCGATTCGGGCGAGGACGGCATCGGCGATCTCGAGGGCATCCGCAGCAAGCTGGGCTACCTGGAACTGCTGGGCGTCGACGCGCTGTGGCTGACGCCGTTCTACCCGTCGCCGATGGCCGACCACGGCTACGACGTGGCGGACCCGCGCGGCGTCGACCCGATGTTCGGCACCCTCGGCGACTTCGACGTGCTGCTCACCGAGGCGCACCGGCGCGGCATCCGGGTCACCGTGGACGTGGTGCCCAACCACACGAGCAACCAGCACGCGTGGTTCAAGTCCGCGCTGGCCGCCGGCCCGGGCAGCCCGGAGCGGGAGCGCTACCACTTCCGCGACGGCCGCGGTCCCGGCGGAGCCGAGCCGCCCAACAACTGGGTCAGCGTGTTCGGCGGCCCGGCGTGGACGCGGGTGCCGGACGGGCAGTGGTACCTGCACCTGTTCGCGCCGCAGCAGCCGGACTTGAACTGGGCCAGCCCGGACGTCCGCGCCGATCTCGAACGCACGCTGCGCTTCTGGCTGGACCGGGGCGTCGACGGGTTCCGGATCGACGTGGCGCACGGGATGTCCAAGCCCTCCGGGCTGCCCGACATGGACCCGGACACGCCCGCGCACGGCGGCGGCGCGCTCGGCGATCCGCGCTTCGACGACGACGGCGTGCACGAGGTGCACCAGCTGATCCGCAAGGTGCTCGACGAGTACCCGGACACGATGGCCGTCGGCGAGATCTGGGTGCAGGACGAGGAGCGCCTGGCGCGCTACCTGCGGCCGGACGAACTTCATCTGGCGTTCAACTTCCGCCTGGTGCTCACGCATTTCGACGCGGACGCGATGCGCACGTCGATCGAGCGTTCGCTGGCGGTGCCGCGCGCGGCGGGAGCTCCGGCGACCTGGACGCTGTCCAATCACGACGTCTGGCGCGCGGCGAGCCGTTTCGGAGGGGGCGCGGCCGGTGTCCGGCGGGCGCGCGCGATGGCGCTGGTGGAACTCGCCCTGCCCGGCGCGGTGTACCTGTACCAGGGCGAAGAGCTGGGCCTGCCGAACGCCGACCTGCCGCTGGAGGCGATGACCGACCCGCGCGCCCGCACCCAGGGCCCGGAGTTCAGCCGCGACGGCGAGCGCGTGCCGCTGCCGTGGGAGGGCACGCTTCCGCCCTACGGGTTCTCGCGCACCGCGCAGACCTGGCTGCCGATGCCCGCGGACTGGGCTTCGCTGACGGTGGAACGGCAGATCGAAGACCCGGAATCGACCCTGTCGCTGTACCGGCGCGCGGTGGAACTGCGGAAACACCATCCGGCGTTCCGGGGCGGCGACGAGCTGCAGTGGTTCGGCGCTCCCGCCGGATGTTTCGCGTTCCGGCGCGGCCGGGGCGGACTGATCTGCGCGCTGAACACCTCGGCCAGCTCGATCGCCCTGCCTCCGGGAGAGGTACTGCTGACCAGCAGCCCGCTGATCGACGGCAGGCTCGCGCCGGACTCGGCGGCCTGGCTCGGGTAGCCCAGCCACGGGTCCGGCCGCTGGCGGGCAGCGCGACCGCGCCGCCCACCAGGAGCGGGTCAGACTCGAGCGCCCGCCTCCAGGCCGAGCATGTCGAGCAATCCCCGCAGGTCGTCGACGTCGTGCGCGTGTCCGGCGACGGTGCGGGCGGCGTGTTCCTGCTGGACGCGCAGGTCTTGTTCGGCGGAGACCCGGGCGCGGGCGAATTCACTGGTTTCGGCGGACAGCGGACGTCGTTCCGAGCGCATGTCGCTCCTCGTCGAGGTGGAAGGGGCCACCGGCGGCACCGCGGGGGCGGGTCCGCCGGGGACGACGCCGGCTCGAGCGCCGGCGCACGGTGAGACTTCTCGACGGTGCTGACGCTACTCCCCGCCCCCGGCCTGCCCGCGAGCCCGTCCCCTCCGCGCGCCGGGGCGTCCACAGTGGACCCGCGGCGCGGCAACTCTGGTGAGACCGGCTCCGGCGTGCTTTACTGAGTGCGGTCGTGTTTTGTGTTCGTGCGGTGGGTACGTCCCGCAGCCACGCTCGCAAGATGTAGCGGGCGTGGTGTTTCTCTTTTCGGAAGGCACACCATCGGTCGCCGGCCCGGATGCCGAGGTGGCATCTGCTGTTTAGTCCGATGGAGATAGTTTTTATGACGCAAGGCACCGTGAAGTGGTTCAACGCCGAAAAGGGCTTCGGGTTCATCAGCCCGGACGACGGCAGCGCCGACGTGTTCGTGCACTACTCGGAGATCCAGGGCAACGGGTTCCGCAGCCTTGAGGAAAACGCGCGCGTGGAGTTCGAGGTGGGCCAGGGCCAGAAGGGCCCGCAGGCCACCGGCGTCCGCGCCATCTGAGTTCTGCTGGTGTTTCCCCTGGTGCGGAAGGATTTCCGCACCAGGGGAAACCCTCGCCGGAGCGGATTTTCCGCTCACGGCACCCGATTTCGATCCACCTTCTGGTGCGCGCCGGTGAATTCACCCGGCCGCGCAAGGTCTTCCGCGTCCCGGGAACCCGGACCGAAGATCACCCGTTGACCAGAGCAGGTCGCGACTGGCCTTGAGGCCCTCCCCTGCCTGGCCAGTTCGCAACGCACGGCGCATCCCCGTCCGGCGGCTCCCCCTCGCCCCGGACACCCGCCGCGGCACCGGCCTCGGCCCCGCAGAGCGCGGCGGCCGGACCAGCTCGAGTAGGAGCGTTACCCATCGACACCCAGAGCACCGTCCAGCGTCCCCCGAAAACCCCGCAGCCCATGCTCGCCGGCCACAAGACCGGCACCGAGGCCTTCCTGGTGAAGCTCTTCGCCGTCGTCCCGCTCGTCGCGGTCGCCGCCGCGGTGCCGCTGGCCTGGGGCTGGGGCCTCAGCTGGCTGGACATCGGCCTCGCCGCCGCCTTCTACTGCGTCAGCGGCCTCGGCATCACCGTCGGCTTCCACCGGTACTTCACCCACGGCGCGTTCCGCGCCCGCCGCGGGCTGCGGATCGCGCTCGCCGTCGCGGGCAGCATGGCCATGCAGGGACCGGTGATCGACTGGGTCGCCGACCACCGCCGCCACCACGCGTACTCCGACCGCGACGGCGACCCGCATTCGCCGTGGCGCTTCGGCACCACGCCGGCCGCGCTCGCGAAGGGCTTCTGGCACGCGCACATGGGCTGGCTGTTCGGCCGCGACCGGACGAACCCGCGCCGCTTCGCCCCGGACCTCCTCGACGACGCCGACCTGAAGCGGATCGACCGGCTCTTCCCGGTGCTGACCGTCGCGACGCTGCTGCTGCCCGCGCTCCTGGGCGGGCTGATCACGATGACCTGGTGGGGCGCGCTGACCGCGTTCTTCTGGGCCGGGCTGGTCCGGGTCGCCGCGCTGCACCACGTGACCTGGTCGGTCAACTCGCTGTGCCACCTGATCGGCGAGCGCCCGTTCGAGGCGCGCGACCGTTCGGCGAACTTCTGGCCGCTGGCGATCGCGTCGTTCGGCGAGTCCTGGCACAACTCGCACCACGCCGACCCCACCGGGGCGCGGCACGGCGTCGGCCGCGGACAGCTCGACATCTCCGCACGGCTGATCTGGATGTTCGAGAAGTTCCGCTGGGCCTCGCACGTGCGCTGGCCCCGCGCCGAGCGGCTCGCCCGCAAGCTCAAGGCCGCTTGAGGCAGTTCAGGCCCTGCGGACCCGCTCGTCGAGCTGGGTCCGCAGGTCGCCATGGCCGGACAACGCCAGGCACCGGCTCCGAAGGACGCCACCGTTCAGCGAGCGTCTGGCCTCCTGCGCCCTTCGACGAGCACACAACTCCAGCACCCGCCACGGCGTCAGCGGTGGACAGCTCGGATGATCTGGCTGTGCCAAATCTCCGCGCGCCATGCAAGCTCAAGGCCGCCTGAGGAAACTCAAGCCCTGCGGACCCGCTCCTCGAGCCGGGTCCGCAGGTCGCCGTGGCTGGACACCGCCAGCACCGGCCTCGGCGTCCCGGCTGTCTCGGCCGAGCTCAAGACGTCCGCGACGAACCGCCGGACCCGTTCCGGCGCGGGCGTCACGTCGCCGCCCAGCTGGGCCACGGGCTGCGGGGACTCGGCGGGCGTCGTCTCCACCGCCACCGACCAGCCCTGCCGCATGGTCCACAGCAGCATCAAATCCCGGCCGGGGAACCTCGGAGACCGGCCGCTCAGCGCTATGTACGCGGTGATCGTGTCGGTGACCTCGCACGACGAGCACTCCACCGACACCCCGACCGCGGCAGCGACCTCGCGCACATACGCGGCCAAAGCCTGCCGCAGCACCTGCGGATCGTCGGCGGTGGGCAGGGACATCGGGCGTTCCGGACCGGACAGGAGCATGAGTCTCCTCTTCCACCGCCGCTTCCGCTTCGCGCCGAAGGCGAACCGGGGTCGTCGAATCGCGCGAAGGCCGGCGGTCGCGATGATCGGGGTCGCACCGGATCGGGCATCCGGCAGCTGGACCGGACTCCGACTCTACCCGCTGGGACAACCCCAGAGCCGAGATCAACCCTTCTGGCCGCCGCCGAAGTCGCTCGATCGGCCGCCGCCGACGGCGGAATCCGCGATCGACATGGCGATCCGCGCGGCACAGAGTCCCGTTAGGACAGACGGTGCGACACGCCCGCCGCCAAGCTCACCCTGACTGGCCGCCGAAGTCACCGCCGTCGCCCGACTCCGCGATCGACGTTGCCACCCACGCGGCGAACAACCCCGCCTGCACATACGGCGCGGCCTCGCCGACCGCACGCACCACCGACCGGGCACGGCCGGGCTCAGGCCCGGCTTCCGGTGCGGGATCAGCGTCCGCGGGCCGGTCGGTGCGCCACGGCGTTTCCTCGGCCCGGACCTCGGCGAGGAAGTCCTCGGTCGGGTCGCCGTCGGGTTCGGTCATCCGTTCACGATGACATCGCCGGACGGCTCCCGCCAGCCTCAGAACAACAACGGCAGCAACGCTTGGCGCCGCTTCAGCACCGCGCCGTAGCGGGCGTCGAGGCGCAGCCACGAATCGGTGGCGGTCACGCGGATCACGTCGCCGTCGATCGACGAATCGAACAAACCCATGCCGGACAACGCGAACAGGCATCGCATCTGGACCTTGACCTCGAGGTCTCCCCCGGTGACGGTGAGCACCGCCTGGTCCATCAGCGAAGCGGGCGGCGTGCCGTGCGGCCCGGCGTTGTCGCGGGCGAGCGCGACGCCGCGGTCAGCCAGCTCCGACACCACGCCGACCGGCAGCTCGTCGACCTTCTGCCAGCGGTCGGACACCGGAAGCTCGGCTTGCCACAGCAAATCGCGCGCCGGACCCGGGTCCATCACCTCGCCGCCCGCGACGGCGAGCGCCGCGAGCAGTTCGTTGCCGGACACCGTGACGTCCGCCGGGGTCACCGTCCCCGACACCGCGCGGGTGGCGAGGACCTCGAACGGCGTGGCCGTCCACGCTTCGACGACGTCGTCGCCCCGGCGGCGCAGCCGGACGGCGGTCGTGCCGTCCAGCCGCACCGCGCGGGCGACGAACGCGCTGAGCGTCTCCCGGTCTCCCGGATCGGCGATCCGCAGCTCAGGCATCGGCCAGCACCCGCTTGAGGAATTCCGATTCCGCGTCGCTGAAGCGGCGCGGCCGGAGCTCGACCGTGTTGTACGGAGCCAGCACGGTTTCCGCGGTGACCGCGACCGGATCGGCCGCTTCCGGGCCGGTCCGCACGACGTATCCGAGCGTCACCGTCGAGGCTTTCAGCTCCGCGAGCGTGATCTCCACGCGCACCGAGCGGCCGGGCGTCGCGACGATCGGCGCGCGGTAGTGCACGCCGAGCTTCACGACCACGACGCCCTTCGGCAGCTCGGTGAGCCCCGCGCGCTCGGCTTCGCCGAACAGCACGGGCACCCGGGCCTCTTCGAGCAACGTCACCACGTTCGCGTGGTTGACGTGCCCGTACACGTCCATGTCCGACCATCGCGGCTGGACGTGGGAAACGAATGTCACCGCACCGTGCTCCGGATCTGGCGCGCGGCCACGGACAGCGTCGCGAGGTCGAGCCGCCCGGAACGGGTGATCTCGTCCAGCGCCACGCGCGCCCGCGAAAGCCGCGACGCGTTGGCTTTCTCCCATTGCTCGATCTGCTCGTCGACGGACAGGTCCTGATCGCTGTGCCGCAGTGCGTCGAGCGCGATCGCGCGCAGGGAACCGTACACGTCGTCGCGCAGCGAGAGCCGGGCGAGGGCGTGCCAGCGGTTGCCGCGTTCCAGTGCGCTGATCTCGGTGAGCATCTTGTCGATGTCCAGGTGGTCCGACAGCGCGTAGTACAGCTCGGCGGTGTCCGCCGGGGTGTGCGTCGCGTCGAGCCCGACCTGCTGCTCGGCCAGCTCCGCCACCTCGACCACGTCGAGCAGGCCGTAGCTGTGCAGCAGCAGCGCCACCCGGCGGGCGAGATCGGCGGGCACGCCTTCGGAGACCATCCCGGCCGCGTCCTGCTCCACCGACTCCAGTTCGCGCCCGCGCAGCAGCTCGCCCAGCTTCGGGCCGAGCTCCGCGAGCACCGGGCCGAACCGGTTGATCTCGGCCAGCGGCGCGAGCGGCTGCGGGCGGTTGGTGAGGAACCAGCGCGCGGCCCGGTCGAGCAGCCGCCGCGTCTCCAGCACCATCCGGTCCGCGATCGCGGTCGGCACCACGTTGTCCAGCGCGTCGATCTCGGCCCACAGCTTCGGCAGGTCGTAGACGTGCGTGACCACCGCGTACGCGCGCACCGCGTCGGTGGCGGTCGCGTTCATCTCCTCCATCAGGCGGTAGACGAACGAGATGCCGCCGCCGTCGACCAGCTCGTTGGTGATCAGCGTGGTGATGATCTGGCGGCGCAGCGGGTGCTGCGCGATCGCCGCGGCGAAGGGTTCGCGCAGCGGGGCCGGGAAGTACTCCGGCAGCCGGCGGGTGAACACCTCGGATTCGGGCAGGTCGGAGGCGAGCAGCTCGTCCTTGAGGTCGAGCTTCACGTGCGCGAGCAGCGTCGCCAGCTCCGGCGAGGTCAGGCCCTCGCCCGCCTTCTCCAGCGCGCGGAACTGCGACGGGCTCGGCAGCGCCTCCAGCTTGCGGTCGAATGCGCCCTTCGCGACCAGTGCGGACACCTGCCGCGCGTGCACCGAGACCATCGGCCCGGCGTGCGCCCGGCTGACGCCGAGCACCGCGTTCTGCCGGTAGTTGTCGGCGAGCACGAGCGAGCCGACCTCGTCGGTCATCTCGCCGAGCAGCTCGTTGCGCCGCGCGTGCTGCAGTTCGCCGCCCGCCACGAGGTGGTCGAGCAGGATCTTGATGTTGACCTCGTGGTCGGAGCAGTCGACGCCGGCCGAGTTGTCGAGCGCGTCGGTGTTGATCTTGCCGCCGCTGCGGGCGAATTCGATCCGGCCGAGCTGGGTCAGGCCCAGGTTGCCGCCCTCGCCGACGACCTGCACGCGCAGCTGGTTGCCGTTGACGCGGATCGCGTCGTTGGCCTTGTCGCCCGCCGCGGCCTGGCTTTCGCTCTCGGCCTTGACGTAGGTGCCGATGCCGCCGTTCCACAGCAGTTCGACCGGGGCCAGCAGGATCGCCTGGATCAGGTCCATCGGGGCGAGCTTCGTGACGCCCTCGTCGAGGCCGAGCGCCTCGCGGACCTGCGGGGTGATCGGGATGGTCTTGGCCGAACGCGGGTAGATCCCGCCGCCCTCGCTGATCAGCGAGCGGTCGTAGTCGTCCCACGAGCTGCGCGGCAGGTCGAACAGCCGCTTCCGCTCCGCGTAGGTCGAGGCGGCGTCCGGGTTCGGGTCGAGGAAGACGTGCATGTGGTTGAACGCCGCGACCAGCCGGATGTGCTGCGACAGCAGCATGCCGTTGCCGAAGACGTCGCCCATCATGTCGCCGATGCCGACGACGGTGAAGTCCTCGGTCTGGGTGTCCTTGCCCAGCTCGCGGAAGTGCCGCTTCACGCTCTCCCACGCGCCCTTGGCGGTGATGCCCATGGCCTTGTGGTCGTAGCCGACCGAACCGCCGGAGGCGAACGCGTCGCCGAGCCAGAAGCCGTACTGCGCCGAGACTTCGTTGGCGATGTCGGAGAACTTCGCGGTGCCCTTGTCCGCCGCGACGACCAGGTAGCTGTCGTCGGCGTCGTGGCGCACCACGTTCGGCGCGGGCACAGTCTCGCCCTCGACGCGGTTGTCGGTGAGGTCCAGCAGGCCGGAGATGAACATCCGGTAGCAGGAAATGCCCTCGGTGAGCTGGGCGTCGCGGTCGACGCCGGCGTCGCCGGTCGGGCGCGGCGGACGCTTCACCACGAAGCCGCCCTTCGCGCCGACCGGCACGATCACCGCGTTCTTCACCGCCTGTGCCTTGACCAGGCCCAGGATCTCGGTGCGGAAGTCCTCCTGCCGGTCCGACCAGCGCAGGCCGCCGCGGGCGACCTCGCCGAAGCGCAGGTGCACGCCCTCGACGCGCGGCGAGTACACGAAGATCTCGTACTTCGGGTGCGGCTCGGGCAGCTCGGGCACGCCGCTCGGGTCGAGCTTGAGCGCCAGGTACGGCCGCGGGTTCCCGTCGGCGTCGCGCACGTGGTAATTCGTGCGCAGCGTCGCGTTGATGACCGCGAGCAGCCGGCGCAGGATCCGGTCCTCGTCGAGGCTCGTGACCTCGTCGACCATCGAGGAGATCTCGGCGGTCAGCGATTCCGCGTGCGTCTTCCGGTCCACATCGGACAGTTGCGGATCGCAGCGGGTTTCGAAGAGCCGCAACAGTTTCGTCGAGACCTCGGTGTGCTTGACGAGCGTGTTCTGGATGTAGGCCTGGGAGAACGGGCTGCGCGCCTGCTGCAGGTACCGCGAGTACGCCCGCAGCACCGCCGCCTGGCGCCAGGTGAGCCCGGCGCGCAGCACGAGCGCGTTGAGGCCGTCGACCTCCGCCTCGCCCTGCCACGCCGCGTGGAACGCGTCCTGGAACCGCTCGCGCACCTGGACCGCGGCCGCCTCGTCGGCTTCTTCGAGGCCCTTCTTGTCGACGCGCAGGCCGAAGTCGTAGATCCAGCTGGCCCCGCCGTCCTCGCGGAACAGCTCGTACGGCCGCTCGTCCACCACCTCGACGCCCATCGCCTGCAGCACCGGCAGCACCTTGGACAGGGTGACGCCCTCGCCGCGCAGGTAGAGCTTGAAGCGCCGCTCGCCGGGTTCAGCGTCCGCGGGCAGGTAGAACGACAGCGCGAGGTCGCCCTCGTCGGCGAGGGTGTCGAGCTTGGCCAGGTCGGCCAGCGCGTCCTCGGCGGTGAAATCTTCCTTGTACGCCTCGGGGAACACCGCGCCGAAGCGCTGTCCGCGGTCGACCGCGGACTCCTCGCCCGTCATCCCGGTCGGGCTGCCGTCGCCGACGCGTTCGCGGCGTTCGGCGATGATCGCCTCGACCAGCCGGTCGTCCCAGCTGCGCACGACGGTGTTGAGCCGCTCCTGGATCCGCAGCGTGTCCGGCTCGACCGCGTTCGTCGGGTCGGTGTGCACCATGAAGTGCACCTGCGCCAGCAGCGTCTCGCCGACGCGCGCGCTGTACTCCAGCTGCGTGCCTTCGAGTTCTTCCAGCAGCACCTCCTGCATCGCCAGCCGCGAGCGCGTCGTGTAGCGGTCGCGCGGCAGGTAGACCAGGCAGGAGTAGAAGCGGCCGTACGGGTCGCGGCGCAGGAACAGCCGCAGCCGGCGACGGTCGGACAGGGTGATCGCGCCGGTGGTGGTGTAGAAGAGCGAATCGGTGTCGGCGGAGAACAGGTCCGCGCGCGGCCAGTTCTGCAGGACCTCCAGCATCCGCTGGCCCGAGAACGACTCCATCGGGAACCCGGCGCGGTGGATCACCTCGCGCACCCGCTGGCCGACCACCGGGATGTCGAGCACGTTCTCGTGCAGCGCGGTGGTGGTGAACATGCCGAGGAACCGGTGCTCGCCGGTGACCTTGCCGTGCTCGTCGAAGGTCTTCACGCCGACGTAATACGGATAAACCGGACGGTGCACCGTGCTCGGCGCGCTGGCCTGGGTGAGCACGAGCAGCGACGGCGCGAGCGCGTCGACCGAGCTGTCCGGACCCGCGGTGAGGCTGCGCGCGGCGAGGCTGTCCTGGCGCAGCACGCCCAGCCCGGACGCGAGAACCGCGCGCAGGGCGGGCTCGTCGCTGTCCGGCTGCGGGCTCTCGACCAGCTCGTACTTGCGGTAGCCGAGGAAAGTGAAGTGGCCGTCGGCGAGCCAGCGCAGCAGGCGGGAGCCCTCCACGACCTGGTCGCCCGAGAGCTTCGGCGGGTGCTGCTCGAGGGTTTCCGCGAGCGAGCAGGCGGTCTGCGCCATCTTCTCGGCGTCCTCGACGACCTCGCGCACGTCGCCGAGCACCGACGTCAGCCGGTTGTCCAGCTCGCGCGCCCGCTGCGGGTCGGTGACGAGGTCGATTTCCACCAGCATCCACGATTCCGCGGACGCGCCAGCGGGCGGATCGGCCGGGTCGGCGTCGAGGTGCAGGCCCTCCAGCTCGCCGGTCAGGCCGCGGCTCACCACGACGATCGGGTGCACGATGCGCTGCACCTGCACGCCGTCGCGGGCGAACTCCGCGGTGACGCTGTCCACGAGATAGGGCATGTCGTCGGTGACCACCTGGACGACGGTCGCGTCGCGCGTCCAGCCGTCCTCGGCGGTGGTCGGGTTCAGCAGGCGGACCGCCGGGCGTCCGGGCATGCGCTGCTTCGCCAGCTGCAGGTGCGAGCGCACCGCGCCGACGAGCGCGACCGGATCGTCGCCGACGATCTCGTCGGCCGGAATGTGCCGGTAGTACAAGCGGATCAGGTCCGCGATCTCCGGCGCCTGCGCCGCGGCGGTGTCGATCAGCTCGTCCCGGATCTGTTCCGGGCTGGCCGTGCGGCGGGCGGCGCCGGCTTCGGTGCCGACATCGGGCGGGGACGAGACTCCCGTCGAGCTCATTGAGCAACTCTCCAGTGTGCGAGACCGAGATGCGTCCGTCACCACAACGTGCCGGACTTCCCTCACCCTAATCCGCCGACAGACGCCCCCGTGCGCGGCGGGGAAAGACTTAAGGTTCGTTTCAGGGGTCCCCGGCGGTGCGCTCGCGCGGGATCGGTTCAGCTACCGGCGAGTTCGGCGCGGGCGGCTTTCGGCAAAAGGCTTGGCACGAGGCCGGAGGACGGGTTTCCCGGGCGCGGCGGCTGCTTCGGGATCGGTTCAGTGCCCGTATCGCCCGCGGCGGGAAGGGAAAAGGTTGCGTCCCTCCCCTGCGAGAATTCCCACCCGGACGGGCTAATTCTTCCGTTGCGGCGGAGGGAGCGGGGTGGGCTGGGAGGAGCAGCCGGGTTTCAGGCGGGCGGCTGGGAGGAGTAGTCGGGTTTCAGGACGGGGTGGGCCGGGAGGAACAGCCAGGTTTTAGGACAGGGCGCGCCGGGAGGAACAGCCAGGTTGCAGGACAGGGCGGGTCCGGGGTGCTCGCAGACCGGTCGAGCCGGGGCGGCTTGTGCTGCATAATCTCGGCGCGCCCGGTCGGCCGGTCGGTGAGGGAAAACCGTTTGGCCCAGCGCAAAAGGCGGCGATCGACCGGAGCTTTCCGCTCTGCCGCGGAGTACTCCCGCAGAGGCTTTTGCGCTCCGCCGCGGGGTACTCCCGCAGAGGCCTTTCCGCTCTGCCGCGGGGTACTCCCGCAGAGGCATTTGCGCTCCGCCGCGGGGTACTCCCGCAGAGGCCTTTCCGCTCTGCCGCGGAGTACTCCCGCAGAGGCATTTGCGCTCCGCTGCGGAGTGCTCCCGCAGCAGCTTTTCCGTTCCGCCGCGGAGTAACCCCGCAGAGGTCTGTGAGGGGAACCCTGAGGGAATCTGATTCCGTCAGGGTTCCCCTCACAGACCTCTCGAAGCCAGAGCCACGCGATTCTTCGCGTCGATGCGGTTTCCCGCCACCAGCGCGGGCCGCATGGCTGCTCCCCGGCAGAGATCCGTGATTCTCCGCGTCGGGGCGCAAATCCCCTGTCCCGCTGCGGAATCTGCCCGGTCAAGCCAGCGCTTGCGCCCCGAATCCTTGCGGCGCAACAACTTTCCGACGCGCTGGTCAGTCGCCGTTGTTGTGGCGACGGTCCGCGGTCGCCCGGCCGTTGATCGGCTTCGGCTCGTCGTTCGGGCCGAGGCGTTTCACCAGCGCGGCCGCGCTCGCCGTCCCTGCCTGGTGTTCGGCGAGGGCGCGGGCGAGCAGTTCCGCGAGACCTGCGTCCGGCGGCGGTTCGTCCGACGCAATGGCTCGCGCGTAGCCCTCCGGGAACGGCTGGTCCGACGGCGTCCACTCGTCGATGTCGGACAGCGGGTCCAGCGCCGGGGGCATCCGCAGCCGGGGCAGCCAGGGCTCCTCGGCCGGCTTCGGCTCCTCCGGACGCGGCGCGGGAGCCAGCTCCGGCTTGTCCTGCGCCGCGGTTTCCGTTTCCGCGACGGCGGATTCGGGACGTCCTGCCTCGTCGGCCCGGCGGCGTCCCCCGCCTCCGCCGGTCGCGGTGATGCCCAGCCGGTCCAGCACGGACTTCGCGGCGACCGAGCCGTGTTCGGCGTCGTGCCGGGTCTTGCGTCCGCGCGAATCGCGGCGGGCCGCTTCCTCCTGCGCCCATTCGGCGCTTTCCCACAACGGCGCGGCAGCCTCTTCCGCGGGAGCCGGGGCGAGCGGCAGCTCCGGCAGGATGTCCGACAGATCCGGCATCCGCAGCGAGAACCGCGGCGATTCCTCGGCCGCGGCTGGCGCTTCTTCCGCCGCGCGACGAGGGCTTTCCTTCCGCGCCCAGGGCGTTTTCGTGTCGTCAGCCGCCCGCGACGAACGGACGGGCGCGTCCTCGTCTTCCCGGCGCGCAGGCGCTTCCTCAGCGGCCCGCGGCTTCTCCGGCCAGCGAACCGACGTGTCTTCGACAGCCTGCGTCTTCGCGTTCTCCGCGGCTCGCGACGTCTCCGCACGGCGAACCGGTGTCTCGTCCGCGGCTCGCGATGTCTCCGCACGGCGAACCGGTGCCTCGTCCGCGGCTCGAGCCGGCCGTTGCGGCGTCTCGGCCCGACGACCCCGCACTTCCTCCGCAGCCCGAGTCCCGGCCGCGCCTTCCGCTCGCCGGGCTCCCGCGCTCTCCGCTCCGCGCGACGCGTCCCGCGACCCAGCAGCCTCCGCCCGGCGACCACCCCCGGCCGACGCCTGGCCAACCGGTTCCTCAGCGGCAACCGCCCGCACCGGAACATCCTCAGCCGCCCGTTTCCGCGGCGCGGGAGCTTCCGCGCCCTTCCGCCCGAACGGCCGCGCCCACCCCGGCAGCACCGGCGACTTGCGGTCCTCGGCCCGCCGACGTCCGCCAGTCCGCGGAGCCTCCTCGGCCGGTTCCCGGATCGCCGGCATCACCGACGTCTGCTCGACCTCGGCCTCCGCCGCGGCCCGCCGGAACGACCACGCAGGCTTCTTCTCCGCATCCTCGGCCCAGGCCGAAGCCGAAACCGGCTCCGCGGCCACCTCGACCTGCGCCGGAACGACCGGCAGCGGGGCCGCGACCGGATCCGGCCGCTGGGCGGGGACGTCGCGGATCGCCGGCATCACCGAGGTCTCCTCGGCCGCGACGCGCGGCTCGACCTCCATCGACACCGGGCGACCGTCGCGCGGGGCGGACGCGGCGAGGACGTCGTCGAGATCCATCGACGCCACCGATTCCGCGCCCAGCTCGCCCGCGATCAGCCCGCACGCCTGGCGCCGGGCCCGCGCGTGCACGTGTTCCGCGGCCCGCGCCCGGTGCAGGCATCCGATGGCCTCTTCCGCGCTGCCGAACCGTTCCTCGATCTGCGCCAGCTCCAGCCACAACCGCGCGGTGACCGCCGCGAGCCCGTGCCGGTCGGTGGCCGCGACGGCCTCCCCCACCAGCTCGGCAGCGGCGTCACCGGCGCCGGAAGGCAGATGAATGCGAGTCGCGACCGCCAGCCGCAGCCAGGCCGCGGGCGCGACTCCGGCGGCGCGGACCGGCTCCCGCAGCACGGGTTCGGCGATGTCGTAAGCCATGTCGGCGTCGCCGCGGTCGAGCAGCGTGCTCACCAGCTGGAGCACGAGCCGGATCCGGACGAGACCGCCGTCGTCGCCGGGACGGTCCATCTTCTCCAGGAACCCGAGCCCGGTCCGCGCGGCATCCGCGGCGGCGGTGAGATCGCCGTGGCGGCGCCGGTGCGCCGCGGTTCCGTTGCGCAGCAAGGCCCGCATGAGCAGCCGGTCGTCCGCGTCGAGCGAATCGTCGGCCACCAGCAGCCGGTCCGCCTCGACGAGCACCCGGTCCAGCTCCGCCTTCCGGCCGAACTGGGCGAGGCACCCGACGAGGTGGCACAACGCTTCCGCGCGCAGCGACGGCGGCACGTCCTCCGACAGCACCGGCCGCAGCGCGGCCAGCCCCATCAGCGGGACGCCGAGACTGCGCGCGCACACCGCGAGGTCGACGCGCAGCCGCGCCGCCGTCGTGGAGTACCCGGCGTGTTCGGCCGCGCGCAAAGCCGCGACCGCGCGGCCGACCGTGGACGTCCTCTTGCCGATCCGCACGCGAGCGGACACCACGAGCGCTTCCGCCCGGATCCAGTGCCCGTCCGCGCCCGCCGTCTCCGCGAGCGCGGCCGAGCGCTCGCCGAGAACCAGCGACAGCTCAGGCGCCCGGAAGCGCAGCGATTCCGCCCGGTCGATGAGCCGGCCGAGGTCGGAGAGGGTCCCGCCACTGGCAACGGCGGGCCGCCCGTCCGCGGTCGCGGACGGGCTGGGCCGGTTGTGCCTGCTGGTTTCCACTCGGGACCCCCGCGCCGGTCAGTCGCGCTTCAACTTGCGGTGGGTGACCCGGTGCGGACGAGCCGCTTCGGCGCCGAGGCGCTCGACCTTGTTCTTCTCGTAGCCTTCGAAGTTGCCCTCGAACCAGAACCACTTCGCGGGGTCTTCGTCGGTGCCTTCCCAGGCGAGGATGTGCGTCGCGACCCGGTCCAGGAACCACCGGTCGTGGGAAATCACGACCGCGCAGCCGGGGAACTGCTCCAGCGCGTTCTCCAGCGAGCCCAGCGTTTCGACGTCCAGGTCGTTCGTCGGCTCGTCCAGCAGGATCAGGTTCCCGCCCTCTTTGAGGGTCAGCGCGAGGTTGAGCCGGTTGCGCTCGCCGCCGGACAGGACGCCGGCCGGCTTCTGCTGGTCCGGGCCCTTGAAGCCGAACGCGCTCACGTAAGCGCGCGAGGGCATTTCGGTCTGCCCGACGTGGATGTAGTCGAGCTTGTCCGAGACGACCTCCCACACGGTCTTCTTCGGGTCGATCCCGCCGCGGCTCTGGTCCACATAGGACAGTTTGACCGTCTCGCCGATCTTGACCGAGCCGCCGTCCGGCTCCTCGAGCCCGACGATGGTCTTGAACAGCGTCGTCTTGCCGACGCCGTTCGGGCCGATCACGCCGACGATGCCGTTGCGCGGCAGGTCGAACGAGAGCCCGTCGATGAGCACCCGGTCGTCGAAGCCCTTGCGCAGCTTCTCGACCTCGACCACGACGCTGCCCAGACGCGGGCCCGGCGGGATCTGGATCTCCTCGAAGTCGAGCTTGCGGTGCTTGTCCGCCTCCGCGGCCATCTCCTCGTAGCGGTCGAGCCGCGAACGGGACTTGGTCTGGCGGGCCTTGGCGTTGGACCGCACCCACTCCAGCTCGCTCTTGAGCCGCTTGGCCAGCTTGGCGTCCTTCTTGCCCTGGACCTCGAGCCGCTCGCGCTTCTTCTCCAGGTACGTGGAGTAGTTGCCCTCGTAGCCGACGACGCGGCCGCGGTCGAGCTCCATGATCCACTCGGCGACATTGTCCAGGAAGTACCGGTCGTGGGTGACGGCCAGGACGGCGCCCTTGTAGTTGGAGAGGAACTGCTCCAGCCACAGCACGCTTTCGGCGTCCAGGTGGTTGGTGGGCTCGTCGAGCAGCAGCAGGTCGGGCGCGGAGAGCAGCAGCTTGCACAGCGCGACGCGGCGGCGCTCGCCGCCGGAGAGGTGGGTGACCGGCTCGTCCGGCGGCGGGCAGCGCAGGGCGTCCATGGCCTGCTCGACGGTCGAGTCGAGCTCCCAGGCGTCGGCGTGGTCCAGCTCCTCCTGGAGCTGGCCCATCTCCTCCATCAGCGCGTCGCTGTAGTCGGTCGCCATCAGCTCGGCGATCTCGTTGTAGCGATCGAGCTTCTGCTTGGTCTCGCCGAGGCCCTCCTCGACGTTCTGCCGAACGGTCTTCTCCTCGTTCAGCTCCGGCTCCTGCATGAGGATGCCGACGGTCGCGCCCGGCTGCAGGAAAGCCTCGCCGTTGCTGGCCTGCTCGATCCCCGCCATGATCTTGAGAACGGTCGACTTGCCGGCGCCGTTCGGACCCACGACGCCGATCTTGGCTCCGGGGTAGAACGCGGTGCTCACGTCGTCGAGGATCACCTTGTCCCCGACGGTCTTGCGCACCTTCTTCATGGTGTAGATGAACTCGGCCATGCCATCGATCGTAGAGTGGCTCCTCCGGCGGCCTGACGGCGGTCACCACCGTGCTACCGAGGGTCAGGTCGAGGTCACTCCGGTGACATCAAATCCGGTGCGTCAATCCGCCCGTTTACCGTCGGCGAGGTTCTTCAGCATCGCGTTGTAGGCAGCGAGTTCCTCGCCGCCGGTGTTCTCCTCGCGCCGGTCGCGCCGCTTCGCCTCGCGCTCGTCCTGGCGCGCCCACTGCACCAGCAGCGCGATCAGCACGAGCAGCACCGGCACCTCGCCCGAGGCCCACGCGATGCCGCCGCCGAGCCGCTGGTCGGTCAGCAGGTCGCCGACCCACGGCAGCTTCAGCGACGTGTAGAACTCGCGGCCGATCACGGTCTGCATGTTCATCAGGATCACGCCGAAGAACGCGTGGAACGGCATCGCGCCGAACATCATCCCGAGCTTGCCGACCGGCGGCAGCCGCCGCGGCGCGGGGTCGACGCCGATCACCGGCCAGTAGAAGACGTAGCCGACGAGCAGGAAGTGCGCGTTCATCGCCAGGTGCGCCCAGTGGTAGTTGAGCGCGTTGTCGAAGAGGCCGGAGAAATACAGTCCGTAGAAGGACCCGACGAACAGCAGCAGCGCGACGATCGGGTTCGTCAGGAACCGCGACACCGGCGAGTGCACGGCGGCCAGCAGCCATTCGCGCGGTCCCGGAGGCGCGTCGCGGCCGGCCGGGGACAGCGCGCGCAGGGCGAGTGTCACCGGGCCGCCCAGCACCAGCAGCACCGGCGCGACCATCGACATCAGCATGTGCGTGCCCATGTGCACGCTGAACATCGCGGGCGCGTACCGGCCGATGCCCGACGACGTGGCCAGCAGGATCACCAGGCAGCCGGCGAGCCACGCGACGGTCCGGCCGACCGGCCAGGTGTCGCCGCGCTTGCGCAGCCGCCGCACGCCGAGGAGGTAGAGACCGGCGAGAACGATCGCGAGGGTTCCGTAGACGAGGTCGAACCGCCAGTCGGTGAGCAGCCGCCAGAACGTCGGCGGGCCCTGGAGGTCGTAGCCGATGAGGAGTTCGACGGTGCCCGGCTGGGTGACCGCGTCCGGCGGCGGTGGCGTGCGGGCGAGGCCGGACGCGATGCCGATGGTGACGAACATGATCAGCACTTCGACGGCGGCGAGCCTAAGCAGCTGGCTGCCGCCCTTGCCGTCGACCAGGTTCGCGACGCCGCGGCTGCGCTGCTGCTGGCCGAAGACGCCGAGCAGCAGCAGGGCGACGATCTTGGCGACGACGAGCAGGCCGTAGTCGGTGGTGAACAGGTCGCCGAGGTTGATCCGGACCAGCGCGTTGACGATGCCGGACACCGCCATCACGACCCAGCAGACCAGGGCGAGCTTGGAGAACCGCTGCGCGGCGAGGCTGAGGTTCTTGCCGCGGCGCCAGCCGAGCGCGAGCACGGCCAGCAGCCCGCCGACCCACAGCGCGGCCGCGACGAGGTGGTACAGCAGGCTGTTGGTGGCCAGGTCGTGCGAGCCGCCGCTGGCCGAGTGCCCGGTGACCGCGACCGGGACGAGGCCGGCGACGGCCAGGAAGAACAGCACCGCCGTCCAGCCCCAGCTGAGCACCAGGCGGCAGCCGAGGGCGAGCAGGATCGCGATCAGAGCCGTCCACAGCCAGGCCTTGGGCTGTTCGATCGCGCTGACGAGGCTCAGCAGGGTGTCCGGGGAAAGGACGTCGCCGAACGGCTTGCCCGCGCTGTCCGCGGCGGTGAAGGCGACCGACAGGATCGAGGCCGCGAACCACACCCACGCGGCGATTCCCGCGGTGCGGACCGCGGCGTACCCCTCGGGCGCGAGCGTCCCGGATTTCTGTGGCGGCACGAGGAAAGCGGCCAGCAGCAAGGCGCCGACGCACACGACCGACGACGCCTCGGCGAGCACGCGGACCACCGTGACGCCGTACCGCGTGACGAGCCCGGGGTCCGGCAGCCCGGCGATGACGTAGCCCGCGCCGCCGGTGAGCGCGACGAGCCCGACCGCGACGACCGCGCCGAGCACGACTCCGACCGAAAGCAGCGGGAGCACACTCGTCTTGCGTCCGCGGTTCGGGGCGGGTTTCGTCACAGGTTCCGAGCTCACGCTACGAGACTAGGCCGGTCGCGCGCGGGGCGGCACCGGGGTGGGTTTCGCACCGGAACGCTCGCTTGCGGTGTTTGCGCTGGTCGAGCCGGGTCGCCGGGCGGAACCCGGTGCGCGGCAAGGCTTTCCTCTATGCTCCGCCGATGACCAGCAGCCGTCGCCGCCGCCCGACGCTGGACGACGTCGCGGAGGCGGTCGGGGTGTCGCGCGCCACTGTGTCCAACGCCTACAACCGGCCTGACCAGCTGTCCGCGCAGTTGCGGGAGCAGATTCTGCGCGTGGCGGGTGAACTCGGTTACCCCGGCCCGAACCCGACTGCCCGCAGTCTCGCCACGAGCCGCACCGGCGCGATCGCGTTCCTGCTCGATTCGTCGTTGTCGGCGGCCTTCTCCGACCCCGCGCTGTCGATCACCTTGGACGCGCTTGCGAAAACCATAGAACCCACCGGCAACGCGCTGCTGCTCTTGCCCGGCCGCGAAGCCCAGGAGGGACCGCCGGCGTCGCGAGTCCTGGCCGCACAAGCGGATATCGCCGTGGCGTACTCCCTCGCCGACGGCACACCGGGTCTGGAAGCCGTGCGGGCACGGGGTTTGCCGCTGGTGGTCATCGACCAGCCACCGCTGCCGGACACCGCCCGAGTCGGCTGCGACGACCGCGGCGGCGCGTCGTTGGCCGCACGCCATTTAGTGGAGCTGGGACATCGCCGCTTCGGAATCCTGGCCGCGCCACGGCTTTCCGCGGCCACCAGCCCCTTCCACGGCACCCGGGAGCGCCTCGCCGGATATCTCGACAGCCTGGCCGCCGCCGGCGTCACCGACATTTCCATCACCGAAGCCCCGTGGCTGTCCGCCTCGACCGCCCGCGCCGCCGCCACCGACCTGCTCACCGCCCCTGTACGGCCGACCGCCCTGCTCTGCATGTCCGACCAGCTCGCCTTCGCCGCGATCGCCGCCGCCCACCGGCTGGGCCTGCGCGTCCCGGCCGATGTGTCGATCGTCGGCTTCGACGACACCCCGCAGGCCGCGTGGTCTGAACCACCCCTCACCACCGTCCGCCAAGACCTCGCGGGCAAAGGCCGCGTCGCCGGAGAACTGGTGATGGCTCTCCTCGCTGCTTCCCCCGTCCCGCCTCCGGTCGTACTCCCGGTGTCGCTGGCAGTCCGCGAAAGCACCGCGGCGATTTAGCAAGACCGCTCGGCGATCTGTGGACAACTAGGTCTCGTCCGAGTGAAGGGAAACTACTTGTCCACAGACGTAGGAATGCGGGCAGACAAACCGCACGGAACCCGCCAAGGTGGAGAACACGCCCGGTTTCCCGGGATACCGCCGGCCGCTTCGCCCGGCGCCGCTTTCGATTGAGGGGGAGTTCCCACGATGTTCCGACGCCTGCTGCCGACCCTGCCGTTCCCGGGCCGCCGCTCCTGGCCCGCCGCCGCCCCGTCCCGCCTGCCCGGAGTGTTGCTGCTGGTCACCGCGGGCCTCCTGACCGGTTCCGGCCTGGCCCAAGCCGCTCCGGCCGCTCCCCCGGGTCCTGCTTGCACCGCGGGAGAGTTCTGCCTGTGGGACAGCGAAACGTATTCCGGAGGGGCACAGAGTTACGACCTGCGCACGGCAAATCCGGGTGATTGCATTCCCCTGCCCGAGGGATTCCAAGGGCATTCCTTCGTCAACCGGATGACCCGCGACGTCACGATCTACCAAGGAGCGGACTGTTCCACCGAGGGCGATTTCATCACCTATCCGGGCGGCGGGACGTACGTTCCGCAGTCCCCGTTCGCGGTGCGTGCCCTGAAAGTGTGGGAATAACCCGAGACCGGGCCAGGCGAACAAGGCGAGCTCCAGGCCGAGTCGACTCGCAGCCGAAGTTCGCCGGCCCGGGGGCCGCACCCCCGAGCGGCCCCCGGCCCGTGGGCGCGCAGCCCGCAAGACCCGCGCCCACGGGCCCCTGACCCCTCGCCTCCCGCTCCCGGCCCCGACCTGGGAGCGGGAGGCGAGGCCTGGGGTTCCGTCTTGGGAGAGCTGGGGTTCAGTTGTGGCAGGCCTGGGGTTCGTTGCGGAAGGCCCGCGGTTCCGTCGCGGCGGGCCTGGGGTTCCGTCGCGAAAGGCTTGGGTTCCGTCATGGCGGGCCTGGGGTTCGTCGCGAAAGGCTTGGGTTCCGTCGTGGTAGGCCCGGGGTTTCCGTCGCGGTGGACGTGGGCTTCCGTCGCGGCAGGCCTTGGGTTTCGTCATGGTTGGCCTGGGTTCCGTCGTGGCAGGCCCGGCTTCCGGCGCCGAGGGCGTGCGGATCCATCGCGGAAGTCCTGCGGATCCGTCGCGGCAGGCCTGGGGTTCCGTCTTGGTTGGCCGGTGTTCCGCCGCCGCGCGCCCGTCGTGCGCCAGGTTCACGCACCGGCCTGCCCCCGATCCGCAATGGCCGGCCGCTCGCCGGACCACACCCGAAAGTGGTTCGGCCCTGCCGCTGACCTGGCACCTCGACCCCTGACCACAACCGCCGAACCGCCCAACCCTCACCCGCCCGGCCAGACGTCCTACATCACAAGATCGCCACAGTCTCCACCAGCCCTCAGCCCCGAACCCCCGTCGCGCCCGCCGCCCCGGACAGGAGATCCAGGTGCCCAAGCTGCACAAACCGCCGCCCACCAGCCGCACCAGGCCGCTCTCCCGAGCGGTGCGTGCCGGAACCGTCGCGCGCTGTGGCATTCCGCCCCCAAGGCGCCGCAAAACCGACGAACGGAAGCTGAAACGATTCGACGGTGTCGAACGATCGAGAGATTGGCGATGACTAAGCTGCCCATGCTGGAGGTCAGCAGCTGTCGGCCACCCGGGCCCTCGTAGCTCAGCTGGATAGAGCAAGAGCCTTCTAATCTCTAGGTCGCAGGTTCGAGTCCTGCCGGGGGCACCACCAGGGGCAACGCTGTGCGAACGACAAGCACAGCGTTGCCCGAGCAAGAGACAGCGCATCCTCCAGCTCGCAGGTTCAGCTCCCGCCGGGACCCCATCGGGCCGGCCGCGCACGCCGCTGGCAGCCCGTCCCTCACGACCCGCCGTCTTCGCTCCCCGGCCGGGCCGAGACACACATGTGATCTTTCCTCTGCCCGCACTCTCCCTGGGACAACCATGCCTCACCCCCGCCAGCCCGGCCGACGGGCACAGAACGGAGCCGCCCGAGCCCTCTTCGAGGAAGCCCGCCGTGCCGGACTCGTCCAACGGCACCTGCGCAAACTCCACCACCTCGCCCGGCATCCAGGCTCACCGACAGCAAGCGCCCCGCCACCAACCGCAGCCCCACCCACTGCCGAGGCAGCACCCTCGGCCATCGCGCCAACACACCAGCCGCCCCGGGCACGCCGACGAAGACGCCCGCCGTCACAGCAACTCGCACTCGGCATCGACCTCGCCCGCCGGCCGACAAGGCCACCGCGCCGACCGTCCACAGAGGCCGTGGCATCCGACGAAGCCGCCTAGTCGCCGACCAAAACAGAACCGTTTGCTTCGAGCCCCGGCGAGGGTTCGCAGCCTCGGCGAGGTGCCTGCCAGCCAGCCGGACACCCGATGCCACCTCGGGGACCACGGACAGGCCTCACGGACCTCCGTCTGCCGTGTGCCCGAACCCGCCCGAATCCTGCGCAGGGCCCGGCCAAGGCAAAGGCACCCTGGCCAAGCCTGGTTCGAGGTCTCGGGCATGCATCTTCACCAGCCAAAGTCCACACCGAACTATCCAGACGACGCCCGACGCGACAGGCACCAGCGAACGTCGCCCCATCAGCGGCACGGCCGAGGCGTGCGCGAATGCGCTGGGCAAGTCCTGCGCCTCGAGGTACCAGGCCGACATCGCCCCGGACAACGCGTCAGCCCCGCTTGGAACACCGACGTCAACGACGCAATCCGACACAGCTTCCTGAGCGACCTCCAGCATGCTCGAGCACGTTCGAGGCAATGGTCACCGGCGACCGCTTCGCCACGAGGACTTCGAACGAAGACACCCTGACCCTGCCGAACCCGAGCGGGAGGGACGGCAAACCAGACCTGGCCGTGGTAGCCGCCGCGCGGAACCCTGAAGCGGTGAGGCAGCCATCGCAGCTTCAGCGCGGTCGGGTCCTGCTGCCTGGAAGATGTTCGCAGAGCCCTGTCGCCAGCGTCTGTAGAAGAAGGAAGCCGACGTCCTTGTCCCGAGGAGCTTTCGCGCGAGCAGCGCTGGCCTCAGTCGCGTATTTCCTTCGCACGAGCCAGCGCCTCTCGCCTGATTCGCTTCGTCGCCCCCGCGGAAGCCAGATATTCGAGCACTTGCCGATAAGAAGAAAGTTTCGCGGCACGCAACTGCAGCCACTGCGACCAGTTTTCCACCAAGCTCGGTTCAACAGTGTCGCTCGATCCCGAAACCAGCTCCTCAAGTACCGACAGATCCACCATTCTCGCCCTGGCGAGATCTTGTGAAGCACCGGCAGGAAGTACGCCTACCGCTATCTCGCGAAGCGACCCTGGGCCTTGCTCCAGCACATTCAAGACAACCGAAGTCGCGATAGCCTCGTCTGGCTCGCGGCTGATCAATGCGATCAGCTGATCGATCCCGGCGTCAAGCCGCATAGCTCGGCGATACACATCCCAGCGGGCGTGTCCGCTTTCGAATGAACTCGCTTCGAGCCCTAACCCCTGCGCGAACTTCCGCAGATCGCGCGCAAACGTCTCTTCAAGCATCAGCGATCTCCCGGAACACCAGCGCAACGAGCCACCATGTTCCCACAATCAAGATGCCCAACCGCTCCAGCATCGCCGCTCCCCCTTCGAGCCGAACGGCAGACGAGAGCCAATTTTCAAGCGACACAGCCATTGTCAGCGAGGCACAATGAGGCTCACGTTACGACCACGGAGGAAGCCACGTGTCTGGTCAGTTCATTCCCAACCAGCTTCGCGACCTGCGAACCCAGGCTGGCCTGACCCAAGCTGAGCTCGCAGAGAAAATCACAGCCGACGTCAGCCAGGTCAACAGCTACGAAAAGGGCGAGGAGATACCGAGTCGCGAAGCGGTCGCCCTCCTCGCCGAGGCCCTCGACACGACTGCCGGTCAGCTCGTCACGGGCAGCGGGGCAGCCGGGGCAACGAACGCGCCGCAATCATCGTCATACCTTGCTTCGTCACAGGCGAGGCCTCGGTCAAGCATGCCGCGCCGTGACGTACGGGCCGGCTTCACCGACGAGACCATCACCGTTTACCAGGCATACTCGCGGCAAATCGCCGACGTGGCAGTCGAATCCCAGACGTTCGCGGCGCCGTTCAAGCGCGAGCGGATGACCTGGATCAAGCCCTCGTTCCTCTGGATGATGTACCGGTCCGGGTGGGCGACCAAACCTGACCAGGAACGCATCCTGGAAATCCGGCTCACCAGGGACGGCTTCGAATGGGCACTCGCTCACGCCGCCCTCAGCAGTTACGAGCCCGCCACCTACGCCAGCCAGCAGCAGTGGGCTGAGCGCAAGCGGATCAGCCCGGTCCGCATCCAGTGGGATCCCGACCGGTCGATAACCCTCGCTCCGCTCAACCGGCGCGCCATCCAGATCGGGCTGTCCGGCGAGGCTGTCGACCGCTACCTCGAACAGTGGATCACCAGGATCACGGACATCACCCCGCTCGCCACCCGGATCCACCGCTCTGTCAGCTCCGGCGATCTTGACGCCGCCCAGGAAGAACTGCCGATCGAACGGATCTATCCCTTGCCCGCGCCTGTTCTCGGTCTCATCGGCGCCAGCGAGCCTCAGCCCAGCGAATTGCCCGGATGAATGGCCTCGCCGGCATTAGCTGGCCACGACCAGCCCAGAGCGCCTAGAGCTGTCGGCCAGCCCGTGACTTCGGCGTCCGAGCGCGCGACACACCCCAGGTTTCAGCGACGACGACGTCGCGGTCCAATGTAGACAGCGCGGGGCCGTATCCGCGACGGCCGCTCATAAGCTTCCGCCGCATGGGCGAGCCAGCCTGCTGTCCTGGCCACGACTACCAAACCCAGCGAAGCGTCCTCGGGCCAGCTGTGGAGCCAAGTCAGGGCTCCGAGCGCGAAGTCGATGTTGGGTTTCGGAAGGCCGCGTCTGGTCGCCGATTCCAGCACTGCCCGTACGAGGTCCAGGCGGGCGCTTCCCTCGTGGGCGCGCTCAAGAGCGGCCAGCAGATGCGGGGCCCGAGGGTCGAAGTCGGTGTAAACCGGGTGTCCGAACCCGGGTAGCGCAGCCGCGGGTCGATCGTCCGGCTCCACAGTGGACATTCCGTCCAGCATTCGGTGGACGTCGCGGGCGGTTCCGCCGTGGTCGATCGCTCTCATGGTCTGGATTCCGATGTCCACGACGGCATAGGGATCCGCGCCGGTGGCGGCGGCGACCCGGGAGGCGAAGGTGGACGCGGCTAGTTCGTGATCGGCCAGCAGGGACAGGGCCAGGTCGACCGGCGCGGAGGGAAGGGGGTCGTTGCGGGTGAGGCTGTCGGCGACCGATCCTGGTGCCGGGTGCGGATCCGGGTGCGACGAGATCGCTGAGGCCATGGCCGGGAGGAGTCGCCTGCCGACGTTGGCGGCAGCGCCCGGTCCGAGGTCGTGTCGAGCCGGATCCACCATGCCCAGGACCGATACGACCGTGCTCATCCGGTCGAGCGCCCCTGCGGTCTCGGGAAGTGCGGCGAGCACGCGGGTGATCTCCGGCCGATTCGGGCTCGGCCAGGAAACCGGGCCGGAGGGCAGATCCGCGGTCCAGAGCAGCTCCGCGACGTTCTCGAAATTCTGGTCCAGCAGGTCCTCGATCGGGTAGCCGCGAAAAGCCAGCGCGCCCGTCGGACTCAGATCGGTGACGGCGGTCTCGACGCGGATCTCGACCTGACCGGCTCGTGCTCGTTTCGCTGTCCGGGCGGCGAGTGCCTCGACTTGTGCTCGTTCGTACCGGGATCGACGGCCGCCGCCACCGCGCACAGGCCACGCGGTCAGGACACCCCGGCTCGCATAGGCGTAGAGGGTGCGCACGGTGACGCCCAGCCGATCCGCGGCCTCGGCCGCGGTCATCCACTCGCCGCCCATACCCGGACCATAGTGCACTCAATCAACGTTGACAACGTTGATTATCGCAGGTCAGAGTCGGTGCATGGCCACTTCGAACCGGGGCGCGCGACAGGCGCGCAGGGGCGGGCTCGGGCCGCGTTACCTTGGCTTGTGGTGTTCGACCGCGCTCTCCGACACCGGCAACGGCATCTTCCTCGTCGGCGCGACGCTCCTCGCCATCCACACGTTGGGAAGCCCTGCGATTGTCGGACTTCTGCTCACCCTGGCGACTATTCCGTGGCTTGTCGCGGCCATCCCCGTGGGAATCGTCGTGGACCGCATGGACGGGCACCGCGTGGTCCAGATCGCCAATCTCGCCCGCGCGGGGACAATGCTCGCAGTCGGCGTCGCTGGACACATTTCCGCCGTTATTCTCGTCGTCGCTGTCTTTATTTCGGGAGTGCTCCAGACTTTCGTCGACGGTGCGGCGGAAGCACTTGTCCCCGAAATCGTCGACCGCGGCCGGCTTTCGGATGCGAACGGTGCGCTGTCGGTGTCGACTCGGGTCTTCTACCAGTTCCTCGGGCCTCCGATCGCCGGACTTACCTTCGCGCTCTGGCCATCGGCACCGTCGCTGCTCTCCGGCGTGCTCTGCGGGGTATCGACGTTGTGCATCGCCGCGGTACGGCAGCCGTGGCCCCAACGTCGTAAAGCCCGGGGCAAGGTCGACTTCCGGAGTGGACTGCGGGTCGTGGGCCGAAATCAGATCCTCAAAGCCGCGATCGCCATCAGCTGCCTCACGAGCATCGGCAACGGCATCTATCTGACCGTCTTTGCCGTGTACGCCAATTCCGACACCGGCCTGGGCCTCACCCCGGCGACTTACGGGGTGCTCACGGGTCTCGTCGGTGCCGGAGCAGGAGCTGGGGCTTGCCTCACCGGCCGGGCCGAACGGCTATTCGGAGCGGTCGTCACCATGCGGCTCACCAGGGTTGGCTGGGCTTTGCTGTTTCTCAGCCCATTGCTGCGCTCTCCCTGGCTGATAGCACCGGTAATGGTCGTGGGAAGCGCATTTGGGGCAATGTGGGCCGTCCAGGCGATGAACCTGCGTCAACTCGCCACCAGCCCTGGACAACGAGCCCAAGTCCTCGGCGTCTTTCGAGCCCTGACCTACGGAGCCACACCGCTCGGGAGCCTTGCAGCCACCACATTCCACAACACCGTCAGCAGTCAGATCCTGCTCGGTGCGGCGGCGGCTCTCACTGCTGCCACCATCGCCCTTGTCCCCACTCGCGAAAGCCTCGCTGCGCACGGCCGCCGCGCCGCATCGTGAGATCGATGCGGCGCGGCAGAAAGTGAGCAATGCGTCGTTGCGATTCGCCTCGGGTCAGGCGCCGGAGACCGCCACCACGCCGGTCATCGTGCCCACGTACGCGTGGTCGCCAGACAGCGTGGGAGACGCGAAGTGCGGGACGGTGCCCAGGTTGATCTGACTCCGCACCGTGCCGTCGGCCGGGGACAGTGCGTACAGGTCGCCGGTGTTGTAGTCCACCACCCACACGGCGCCGCCGCCCACGGTCGGGGAGCCGTTCGCGGAGACCGCGGCGCGCCAGACCACGGTGGGGGTGCCGTTCGCGTCGACGCGCACTGCGGCCGGGCCGTCGGTACAGGGCAGGTACGCGGTGTCTCCGCTGGTCGCGCTGCCGCCGAAGGACTGGCAGATGTCGGCCTGGGCCAATTGACCGCCGATGCCGCCGAGCTTGTCGTGGCTCAGCACGTACCCGGTTCCCCGTTTGCCGACCGCGATCACGTGATCGCCGAGCAGGGTCGGGCTGGACGACCCGAGATCGAGGTCCTGTGCGTTGTCGTCGGCCCAGGTGTCCGGGGCGAACAGGTCCACCCGCTCCAGGGCGGGCGACAGGGCCAGCACGGAATCGCTGTCGTCGTAAGTCATGGTGGATTCGCCGTTGCCCACCGAGTAGAGCAGCCGCTGCCCGTCGACGACGCCGCCGCCCGGGGCCCAGATCCCGGCTTCCCGGGTGGTCGGCACGGCGTAGCTGATCGGGTCGGTGCCGGCGGTGGTCACCGACGCCACTGAGCCGATGTAGTTGGCGCAGTCGCCGGCCAATCCGCCGTAGGGCACATACACCCTGCCGTCGAACAGGGTCAGCGCCGCTCGCTGCTGGTGTGCCACCGGGTCGCCTTTCGGCGGCTCCAGCGGCGTGCGCACCTCCACCGCACCGGTGTTCGCGTTCACCCCGACCAGCACGTGTTGCCCGCCGGTGAGTTCGGCCAGTGCGTAAACCCGCGACGTGGCCTGGTCGTACACCATGGTGCTGGTGATGCCGAGCGGGTCGATGTTCCCGCACGGCAGCTCGGACCGGCGCGCCGGCTCGCCGATGTGGGCGGACCAGCGGGTCGCGCCGGTGGCCGGGTCGAGCGCGTACACGGTGTTGTTCTCCGTGGCGGCCAGGATCTGGCCGCCGACCACCAGCGGCTGACCGTACACCGCACCGTCCAAAGCAGACTGCCAAGCCGTGCCTAGCGTGCCGAGCGGGGCGAGATCGGCGGCGTCGCCGGTACGCGCGTTGTCGCGGTGATAGGTCGGCCAGTCGCTCGCGGCGGTTTGCTGGAGGTGACCGGCGGCTGACGCCGGTGCCGGAGAGCTGATGATCAGCACGGCGGCTGCGCTTGCGATCGCCGCGCGGAAGCCAGATTCGTTCATCACGCACCACTTCCCGAAGAGGGGGCCGATGACTCCACTGGCACCGCAGTATCCCGCGCGGCTCCCGCGCGCGACAGCGTCGAGCGACGCGGGCCGTCCAGGCTAACCGGCAAGGCCGTTCGCCCCGAACCGCCGTTTCACCTGTGCCTCGACCACGACAGAACAATCCCGGGCGGCGCGCGCGGAACGCATGCCGGACTTCACCGTTCGCGTTCGGGCAGCGATCGGCGCCTTCCCGGCAATCCGCCCAGCGCGGACGCTCCCGACTCCGGCCGACGCCTCGCCTTCACGCGGCGCCCATTCCGAGGACGGAGCCCAGCTCCCGGAGGAGCCGCGCCACCGGACGCGGCCGGATCTGTTGCTGCACAACGGTTCCCAGCAACCAGGACAGCAGCGCGTGAGTCGCGTCCTCGGGGTCGTCGACCGGCAGTCGCGCGAGGAGTTCCCCGAACAGGGCACCCATCTCGTCCAGTGTGACAGCGACCGCCTCGGACGACTGCCGACGGCCGGTGTCGATCCAGTATTCGAACCACAAGAACGCAGCGTGGGGCCGGTCGGCGAACGTGGCCAGGTAAGCCCGCACGACCGCGCGCAGCTTCTCGGCAGGATCGGACTCGCCGTCGGCGGCCCGGCGCAGCTCGGCCGTCATCGCCGTCACGTGTTCTCGCATCGCGATGTCCACGACGTCGTGGATCTCGTCGAAGTAGTAGTGCACTGCGCTCTTGCTCAGCGGGCTCGCGTCGGCGACCGCGCGCGCCGTACAGGCCGCGAGCCCGTCACGGGCCAGCACCTGCCTCGCGGCGTCGATGATCTGCTCGCGCTTGCCGCGCCGGTTGGCTTCGATCACAGGCCTGTTCGGTGTCACCCCGGTGAATCTACCTTCTCCGTTGCCACTTTGGGACACATGGCCTAAAGTCAGGACACATGTCCCAAAAATTTGTGTTCCACGACGTCCGGACCGCCGACCTGGCGGCCTCGCGCCGCTTCTACACCGAACTGTTCGGCTGGACGGTCGCCGACACCCCCGCCGGGCCGATGTTCGGCGACGACCACGACGTCTGGGGCGGGTTCACCCCGTTGCCCAACGGCGATTCGCGGCGCCCGCAATGGATTCCCTACGTCCAGGTGTCCGATGTGGACGCCGCAGCCCGGCGCGCGGTCGCGCTGGGAGGGCGGATCGTCAAGCCGCGCACCGATTTGCCGCCGGGTTCGGTGACCGTCGTCGACGAGCCCGGCGGCGCGACGCTCGCGCTGTGGCAGCCCGCGGACCGGCGGGGTTGAGCGTGCGCTTGTCGTGTGCGCTGCCGCCGTCGGCCGCGATCGCCGAGCAGGCCCGCCAGGCCGAGCGGCTCGGCTATCACCGGGTGTGGGTCTTCGATTCGCCCGCACTGCACGGAGATCTGTGGATCGCGCTGGCACAGGTCGCGGCGGCGACCGAGCGGATCGGGCTGGGCAGCGGGGTCGCCGTCGCCGGCCTGCGCCATCCCATGGTGACCGCCGCCGCGGCCGCCGCGGTGGCCGAAACAGCGCCAGGGCGGCTGACCTTGGCATTCGGGACCGGTCACACCGCCCGGCGCGCCCTCGGGCAGCGGCCGGTCCGGGTCGCCGGCCTCGTCCGCGAGGTGCGGCAGGTGCGGTCGCTGCTCGCCGGCGACGTCGTGGAGATCGACGGGAAACCTTGCCAGATGCGGCAGTTGCCGGGTTTCGGGCCCGCCCGGCCGGTGGACGTCCCGGTCTGGCTGGCCGCGTCGGGGCCGCGAGCCGCCGAGGCCGCCGCCGGGCTCGAGGTCCCCGGCGTGCTGACGACGGGCTTGCCCGGCAGGCCTTGGCCCGAATGCGCCCTGCTGCGCTTCGGCACCGTGCTGCGGCCGGGCGAGGATCACGCCGCTCCGCGCGTCGTCGAGGCCGCCGGGCCCGGCTGGGCCAGCATCGTCCACGCCGTCTGGGAAAGCGATCCGGCCGCGGTCGACGAACTGCCCGGCGGGCAGGGCTGGCGCACCGAGATCGAGGCCGCCCGGCCGGAGCCGGAACGGCACCTCGACGTCCATCAGGGCCATCTGACCACGTTGACCGCCCGGGACCGCCGTTTGGCCGCCGCCGCGGGCCCGGCGCTGCTCACCCCGGGCTGGACCGGCACCCCGGCTCAGCTGCGGGACAAGGCGGACCAAGCGGCAGCGGCCGGGGTGACGGAGATCGTTTACGTCCCCGCCGGGCCCGACGTGACGGCGGAACTCGCCGCGTACGCCGAGGCGCTGCTCTCGCCGTGAACCGCCAGGGGCGGGCAGGTCCGGCCAGGCTGTCGGCGTGCGCCGCTGAAGCGTCGTCCCACAGGTACGCCCCTCGACCGGGATACGGAGATTTCCTTGCGAAATAAGGTCTGCCGTATCAGCCAGCGCTTACTTGCCTTGGCCGAGGCCGCCGCGCACCGCCCGTCGGAATGGAGCCGCTCGCAGCCGAACAGCGCACAAGCGGGGCAAGCAGGTCCGTTCAGGGACCTTTGGCCGCTAGTCCGGCCGGCGCGACCGTGCCAAACTGGGCGACTCTGGCCACGGACCGCGAATTCCCGCTGAACCGAGATCGTTTTCGAAATGACGATCAAGGCTCTCGAAAAGGGACGGATCAATGACAAGTCCGCGAAAACGTTCGATGACGCTGGCGGCGGCGACGGCCGCCCTGTTCGTCTTCACCGGTGGCGTCGCGGGAGCTGGCCCGGCGGCGACCTATCGGGGCGCGTGGGCGGGTGTGTTCAGCGTCAAGGCGAACTGCGACGCCTCGAGCGCGAACCGGAACGACCCGCCGGATCTCCTGACCTATCCCTGCGAATACCACACCAGCGACCCGCGCAGCCCGAGCGGCGGCGGAGCGGCCGGTTGGTATTACTACTACCGCTACCGGATCGACTGAGCCGCGGAACCGGCACCGTTCCCGGGCGCGGCCGAAGCGTGAGCGCACCCCGGAAGGGGTCCTGGCCGCCGAGGCGGGATTCATGGCCTTCCGTCCGGATTTCCCCGCAGTCCGCGGCATCTCCCCTGGCGCACCAACGAAATCCGCCGACCAGGAGGAATCCCGTGCCGACAAGCCGCCCGCTGAGAACCCTGGCGAGAACGATCACGGTGCTCGCCGCCGGAGTGCTGCTTCCGCTGCCTGCGACGCACCTGCCCGCGAAACCGTTGTCCGCCAACGCGGCCTCGGCCAAGGACCAGACACAGATCGGGCCGCGGGTTCGGCCGCACGGAACTGCCACGGTCACCAACTTCACCTCGCGGAACTGGTCGGGCTACTTCACCACCAACGCGGCTCACACGACCGATTTCCGGTCCGTGCACGCGCGCTGGATCCAGCCCAGGATCACCTGCCCGGCCGCCAAGGACGCCTGGGTCGTCTCCTGGGTGGGCATGGACGGCTGGTGGAACGACGTGGTCGAGCAAGGCGGTTCCTCGGCACGCTGCGTGAACGGCATCGCGCAGTACGCGCTCTGGTGGGAGATGTTCCCGCACAACGACATCCAGCTCGCGAACCCGATCAAACCGGGAGACCTGATCGACGCCACCGTCACCTATGAAACCGCGGCCAAGAAGTTCCGCATCGTCGTCAAGGACCAGTCGACCGGGCAGACGTTGATTCAGGTCCAGCCCTGCTATCCGGAGATGGGCGGCTGCCCCCGGGTCAACGCCGAGGTGATCACCGAGACCCCGCTCGGCGGAAACGCCGGCGACGGAGTGTTCTTCCTGCCCGACTACGGGGCTGTGAGATACGACCAGGTTTCCGTGACCGATACCGGCGGGCACGTCGGTGCCCTCGACAACACCCATTGGGACCTGGGACATGTCAACCAAGTAAGCCCGACGAGCGGTGTCCTCAAGCAGACCGCGTCGGCTCTCGGACCGCACGGCGCGTCCTTCAGCACGGTATGGGTCCACGAGTAGCGAAGGGTGGCGGGCTCCCCCGCGCTCGTCCGGCCATGGTGACCGCGTCACCGTGACACCGGAACGCGGCTCGGCAACAATCGTTTCCGCCGACGTCGGATGGACTGAAATCCAACCCTTTCCTCGATTTCTCTTGTGCGAACACGAGAAAGGCGGCGAGATGCGAAAAAACGTTGTCCTGCCCGTGGTGGCCGCGAGCGTCGCCGCGCTGGCGACGAGCCTGCCGTCCCTGCCCGCGGCCGCGGTGCAGAAGCGCCCGTGCGGACCGCCGGCGGCGACCAAGGGGCACGGCACGAAGGGCACCCCGTTCACGCTCAAGTCGATGTACGACGACGGCCCGCAGGAGGGAGTGGTGGTCGTCGGCGAGGAGTTCGAGATCATGACCCAGGTTTCCGGGCAGGTCTGGGACATCGCCTTCGCCTACAACCGGAAACCGTTCTTCACCGGGAACGAAACCTCGAAGCCGGGCGGGATCCGGGAGGTCCGCATGACGCGGTACCTCGGCGGGAAATCGCATCTGGCGGCACACGCGAAGAACGAGAAGACCGGGGAGGTCGTCGACGGAGCCGTCGACCTTCCGGTCGCACCGCCGGGTTGCGGCAAGGGCGGCAGTCGAGTTCACCGCTGATCGCACGGTTCGGCGGCGTGCTGGTTGCCCAGACCGCCGCCGGGCCCGAAACCCGCCGGCGTCGGCGCCCGATGGCGTGTCACGGCGGCGAAAACCGATCCGCGAAATCGCGTCCGCCAGTATCCGCATTATCTGCGCAAGGACCCCATCATGCCCATTCGATCCTCTTTTCTCCCTGTTCTCGCCGCGCTGGCCGTCGCCTTCGCTCCCACGGCATCGGCCGCGGCGACGTGGCGGGTCGTGCCCAGTGCCGATCGCGCCGGGCAAGCCGAAGACTTCCTGACCGCGACCTCCGCCGCGGCCGCCGACGACGTCTGGGCGGTCGGGCACGACGCCGGCGCCCAGACCGGCGGCCTGGACCGCACTCTCGCCGAGCACGGGAACGGCGGCAGCTGGCAGATCGTCGCCAGCCCGAACCCGAACGGCGACTCCGACCTGCTGGGCGTGGCGGCGCTGACCCGCACCGACGTGTGGGCGGTCGGGCTGTCCCGTCCCACGCCCAACACCCTGGTCCCGCTCGTCGAGCACTTCGACGGCAAAGCCTGGTCCGTCGTGCCCGTGCCGAGCCCCAACCCGAACCCGCCCACCGGGTCCGGCCAGTTCACCGAACTCACCGCGGTATCCGCGGTCTCGGCGACGGACGTGTGGGCCACCGGCTGGTTCACCGACAAACTCGGCCGCATCGTGCCGTTGTTCGAGCACTGGAACGGAACCTCGTGGCGCATCGTGGCTCCTCCGGCGCAAAGCTCGAACGCGCGGCTGCTGCCCCGGGCGATCTCGGCCCGCGCCGCCCATGACGTCTGGGTCGTCGGCACCGACAACACCTCGACCCAGACGGTGCGCACCTTCTCCATGCATTGGAACGGCAATGCCTGGTCCGTCGTGCCCACGGTCAACCCGATCCCCGGAGCTTCGAACGCGTTGTCCGCGATCGTGGCCATCGCGCCGGACAACGTGTGGGCGGTCGGAGACGGCGGCGCCGGCAACGTCACCGACCTTCCCGTCATCGAGCATTTCGACGGGCATTCGTGGACGAACGCCTTGCCCGCCAACGCGAAACTGCCCGGCAGGCTGTTCGGCATCGCAGCCCGGTCCGCGGGCGACATCTGGACGGTCGGCGATCGGCATCCGTCGCCGTCGGGCCTTGGCACCACGATGATCCAGCATTTCACCGGTGCCGCGTGGACCGCGGTGCCCGCCCCCGGTCCGTCCGCCAGTGCCTTGGCAGGCGTGTCGACGGTCGCGGGCGATGCGTGGGCGGTCGGCACTCAAGGTGCGCCGGCCGGGTCCTGCTGCATCCGGACCCTGGTGCTTCAGACCACAATGGCCTGAATCGCGGCGAAGCGGTGCCGCCGGTCGAGTCCGGCGGCACCGCTTCGGTCAGACCAGCAAAACCCGGCGCCCGCGAGTATGTCCGGCCTGGCTGTCCGCATGCGCCGCCGAGGCTTCGGCCAGCGGGTACGACTTCTCAACCGGGATGTGGAGTTTTCCTTGCGAGATAAGGTCGACCGTCTCGGCCAGCGCTTCCTTCATGTCGCCGCCGACGCCCGCGAACCGGATCCCCAGCATCGGGGCCTCCAAGTCGGCGATGGTGATCACTCGCGAAGGATCCCCGGTCAGGTCCAGCAAACCGCGGATCACCCCGGTGCCGTTGAGATCCACAGCGGCGTCCACCTGGCCCAGCTGGCGCACCCGGTCGACCCAGCCCTCGCCGTAAGCGGTCGCGATGGCACCCAGGCTTCGCACGTAGTCCTGGTTCGCGGCGCTGGCCGTGCCGATCACTTTGATCCCCCGGTCGCGGGCGATCTGCAGCACCGCCGAGCCGACTCCGCCCGCCGCGCCGCTTACCAGCAACGTCTGTCCAGTTTGGACACCGACCAGGCGGATGACGCGGAGCGCGGTCTCGACCACTGACGGGTATCCGGCTGCTTCGGCGAAAGTCAGTCCGGAAGGCACACGCGCCCAGGAATTCAGCACAGCGAACTCGGCATAGGTGTTCGAACCGCGACCCAGCACCAGGTCGCCTACCGCGACATCGGTGACGCCCTCGCCGACCTCGTCGACTACGCCGGAGGCGTCTTGGCCGACGCCCGAGGGCAGTTCGATCGGGCGGATCCGCTGGAACTGGCCCTCTCGCGTGCGCCAATCGTGCGGGTTCACTCCTGCAGCTCGCACGGCGACGCGGATCTGGCCGGGGCCGGCGTGGGGTTCGGGCACTTCTGCCAGGTCAAGGACGTCGGGGCCGCCGTATGCGGCGAAGCGCACTGCTCTCATGCCGCCAACTTAACAACAACGGTTAGTGTTTTGCAACGGTTAGTGTTACGGTCGGCGACACTGAGCTAGCCCTCTTCGGATGGGAGCAACCGTGTATCCACCGCGCATCGACGCTGGTGTCGAGATGAAGACCCGGGACGGCGTGACCCTGGTCGGCGACCTGTACCGACCTGCCGCGGACGGCCGGTGGCCCGTCCTGCTGCACCGGACGCCTTACGACCGCACGGGCGTTTTCCGGGTGTCGGGGCTCGTGGCCGATCCGGTGTGGCTCGCCCGGCAGGGCTTCGCGGTGCTAGTGCAGGACAGCCGCGGACGGTTCGGATCCGGCGGCGAGTTCGACTTCATCACGCAGGAGTACAACGATTCCTCCGACGCGATCGACTGGGCCGCGGAGCAACCCTAGAGCGACGGCAATATCGGGATTTACGGCTCGTCCTACCTGGGCATGACCGTGCTGCAAGCTGTCGCTGCCCGGAATCCGCGCCTCAAGGCGGCGGTCGGGATGATCGGGACTGCCGACATGCGCCACACCGCGCGGCCGGGCGGGTTGTTCGAACTCGGCTTTCTGACCCCGTACGCACTCGGGATGGCTCAGGAAGGCCTGGACCACACCTCGTTGAACGCGACTGAGCGAGAACGGGTGCGCGAACTGCTGGACGAGGCCTTCGCTGACCGTCGCGCGGCGGTGAGCCGGTTGCCGTTGACCAGTATCGCTCCGCTTGACGACAGCCGGGTCGCGCCGTTCTGGGCGGATTGGCTGCGGTCGCCGCACGATCCGTTCTGGGACCGGCCGACGTTGCTCACCGAGCCGGAGCGGGTGGACATTCCGTTTCTGCAGATCACCGGGTACCGGGACTTCACGAGTCCTACGCAGTTCCGGCTCGCGAACCGGTTGTCCGGCAACGAAAAAGCCAGTCTGATCGCCGGGCCGTGGACGCACGCGGGCGCTTACAGCGCATTCGGCGACGTCGGCGCGCGGGTGTTGCCGAACGCGGCGGCCGGGGTGCCGACGTGGAGTCCGGTGTTAGCCGCGTTCTTCGACCGGCATCTGCGCGGCGGCGACGGATCGGACTACCCCGCGACTGCGCCGTATCTGGCCGGGCGGGTCAGCTATTTCGTCGGCGGATCGAATACGTGGGCGCATGCCTCCGTGTGGCCGCCCGCATCGACGGTCGAGGAATGGGCGCTCTCTTCAGGAAGCCTACTGACAACCGAGACAGGGCACGGCTCGGACACGTTCACGGCCGATCCGCACAATCCGTTTCCCACTCACGGCGGGGTAATCGCGTTCGAAGGAGATCCGGCCGCGGCACCGGGCGGCATTCAGGATCAGCGTGCGCTCGACGGGCGCGAGGACGTGCTCCGCTACACGAGCGCCCCGTTGACCGAGGACGTGACGATCGCCGGGCAAGCCGAGTTGATCGCTTACGTCACCAGCACCGCGCCGGACGCCGACATCTGCGTAACCTTGGTGGACGTCGAACCGGACGGTTTCGCGCTCAATGTCGCCGAGGGCGCGCAGCGGGCTCGTTATCGCAACGGCGGTGACACTGACTGGCTCGATACCGAAGAACCCAGCCGCGTAACGGTCACGCTGCACGACGTCGCACACCGATTCGAGCGCGGGCACCGTATTCGAGTGCAGATCGCCGGGTTCAGTTTTCCGCGCTTCAGCCGCAATCTGCACACCCGCACGGTGCCGGAATTCGGCGCTCTCGACGAGGCGGTCGTCGCGCAGCACACCCTGCACCACAACGAAAATTATCCGTCCGCGCTGCGCCTTCCGATGCTCGGCGCATAAGCAACCAGGAGAATTCCATGTCCGAAATCGTGGTTATCGCCCGCCTCAAAGCCAAGCCGGGCCGCGCAGCCGAAATGCTCGCGCTGTTTTCCGAGTTGGTTCCCGAAGTGCTGCGCGATGAACCTGACACGCTGCGGTATGCCTTTTACGTCGAACAGGACGCCTCGCGGGTGACGGTGGTCGAGAAGTACCCCTCGCGCGCCGCCCTCAAAGCGCACAACACCGGCGTGCTGACCAAGTACCTGCCGCGGCTGCTCGAATTGCTCGACGGGGCACCGGAAACGGTCGAGCTGCGACCGGCGGAGCTGGCGGTCTCGGTCAGCGCGGAGGACGCCGTCCGGTTGAGCCTCTAGCGTCGCGCCCCGGACGGATCGGCTCCGTCCGGGGCGCTCCCCCAGCATTTCCTTACGCGGCGGCGAAAGCTTGTTCCAGCCGCGGCACGTAGTCCACCAGATCCTGTCCCCAGCATCCGGCGGCGTGCTTGCCCTGGCAGTTCGGTCCCCAGGTCTTGCCGTTGCCGTAATCCACGGCGTAGTAAGGATGTCCGGCCTTGTCGAGGGCTGCCTTCAGGTTATTCTGGGCTGCCTCGGTGACCGACTCGGCGAACGCCGGTTCGTCGACGAGGATGACGAGCGGGTTGCCGTTGCCAGAGCCGGTGTAGAGCGAAACGCCGACCGTGGCGAGCTTCCCGGCGTTCACGACCGGGCCGTGGGACAGCGCGGCGGACATGTCGCCCGCCTCGTTGAGCGGCCCGAAGGCGGAGTCGGTCGGCACTGCCGGGCCGAATCCGCTGCCGCCGGTGGACTCACCGGAGCCGGACGTGCCCGACATCGCGAAACCGACGTTGGACAACGTGCCCCGGATCGCCATGCGGACCCAGTACAGGTTGAAGTCGATCGCACCGGACAGCGAAACAGTCTGGCTGAACAATTCGGGCCTGTCCTCGGCGTAGTGCAGCGCGCCGAAGCCGCCCATCGACAGCCCGCCGATCGCCCGGCCGGGCTTGGCGGCGATGGTGCGGAAGTTGGCGTCGATGAACGGGATCACCTGGTCGAGGTGGAAGGTTTCCCAGTTCTGCGCCCCGGCGGCGGTGTCCTGGCGGACCCAGTCGGTGTACCAGCCGCGGAGCCCGCCGTCCGGGATCACGGTGATCATCTTCTGGCTGGCCAGCATCGCGGGGTAGGCCAGATACGGGTTGCTCGGATCGTCGCCGACGCCGTGCAGGAAGTAGAACACCGGGTAGCGCTTGGCGGAGTCGGTGTAGTAGCTGCTCGGGACGATGACGCGAATGTGGTGCTGGCCCGCGACCGCCGGGGTCGTCACGGTGAGGACGAAGTTGGTCGCGGTGCCTTGAGCGGTCCCGACTTGGGTGAGGCCGTAGCCGTCGGTCAGGGTTGGCAGGGCAGGGGTGTCGGCGTGGGCGGCGGGGCCGGTCAAGGCGACGGCCAGCATCGCCGCGGCAGCGGACACCAGGGCGCGCGTGCGCGTGAACAACGGTCTCATGGTCACTTTCTCGGTAGCGGGAGTCACGGGTTCTGGGTCACGTGGAAACCGGCGCCGTAGGTGCCGGGGTGCGCGGCGTCGCGGGCGCGCAGGTCGGCGAGGATGTTCGCCGAGCTGGTGTAGACGAACTGCGGGACGCCCAGAATGATCGCCTTGGTGATGCCCGCCCACGGGCCGGCCGCCTGGAAGTTGTTGCCCTGTCCGGGGTATTCGGTGCCGGGCACGTGCCAGACCGCCGGGCCGCCGGAGTCGTTCGCCTGGTGCTTGGCCCAGGACTGGTAGACGCCGTCGGAGTTGTTCGTGATCCGGCCGTACCAGACGCCGAGCTGACCCGAGACCACGAGTTCGTTGTTGTTGTTCAGCGCGGCGCCGAGGAGGCGTTCGTTGTTCAGCGGCGGGTTCAGCGCGTTCGGGCTGGGCTGCCCGTCCGGGGCCTCCATCTCGCCGGTCTGCTTGAGGTACGGCCCTTGCGAGGACGGCGTCACCGACGGCAGCAACTCGATGATCATGTAGTCCTTGGTCGGGTGGCCCGTCATCGAGCCCTCGCGGTTCTTGAAGTACCGCACGTAGCCGATCGGGCCGAACCCGGTGTCGTTGCGGTCGTAGACCGGCTGGATGTTCTCCGGGATGTCGCGGTCGGAGTAATGCTGCCCGGGACCGTCCATCAGGCAGTGCCCCGCCGAGACCGCGATCTTCCGGTCGTACTTGTCCGTGCCGACCGCTCCGATCGTGCAGAAATGGTCGGGAGTGCTCAGGTTGAACAGGATCTGCATCGAGTTGAAGACCCGTTTGGCGGGTCCGGCCGACGCGCTGGCCGCGCCGGTGACCACCAGGACGACCGCCGCGATCGCGGCGAGGAAACTTCGGGTGCGCACACACGCTCCTTGATTCGTAGGGTTCACTGCCTGCTGCCGCAGAGAGCGGAGTCGATCACTTCCAGCGGCGAGGGCCGGATGTCCGTCTCCTCGAGCGCGTTGGTCATCATCGAGGCATACCGGCCGTCGTCGGTCGCCGCGGTCCACGAGGTGTAGCCGGACACCGCGAGGCCGTTGTGGTACCACGCTTCGCCGCCGCAGGACAGCGTGAAGGCCTGCAGGCCGAGACCGACGCCGACGTAGCTCGGGTCGTGCACCGGCACCTGGATCGTCCGGCGCATTTCGGCCAGCGCGGCCGGGGAGACGACCTTGCCGTCGAGCAGCGCGCGGTAGAACGCCGACAGGTCAGCCAGCGTCGAGACGATCGCCCCGGCCGAGCTTTCGATCGACGGTTCGGAGATGACCGGAGCCGAGGTCGTCTCGGTCCAGAAGAAGAACGGGCCCATCCGGGCTCCGCGGTACCCGGGGAGGTACGGCGCGGGCAGGGACCGGTCGCCCGCGTGCGGGAAACTGGTCTGCGCCAGGCCGAGCCGGTCGATGATCCGGGCGGTGATCGCGTCGCCGACGGACATTCCGGTGACCTGTTCGATCAGCAGGCCGTTGATCAGGTAGCCCAGGTTCGAGTACAGCACGCCCGTGCCGGGCTCGGACGCGGGCGGGAAGTTCCGCAGCGCGACCTGGACCAGGTCGCGCAGGCCGATGCTGCCGTCCGGTTTGAGGAATCCGGCGGCTTTCTGGGCCCAGGTCAGGACATTCGGGGCGGGGATTCCGCCGGTGTGCTGGAGGAGCTGGCGGACGGTGATCCGGCTGCCGTCGTAGCCGTTGCCGTCGACGAGACCGGGCAGGTACCGCTCGATCGGCGCGTCGAGCACGACCTTGCCCTCGTCGACCAGCTGCATGACGACCGCGGCGGTGAAGGTCTTGGTCTGGCTGGCGATGCGGAAATGCTCGTCCGGCCCCAGCGGACGCGCGGGTCCGGTGATCGTGGCGCTCCCGGTGGACAGGTGCCACGACCCGGACGCGTTGCCCGCGTAGACGGCCGCGCCCGGTCCGGCGTGGGACTGGTAGCCGTTGAGGACGGCCTGGGTGTCGGCGTGGGCGTCGGCCGCCGATGCCGGCGCGGCCAGCGCGACGGCGACGGCGACGCTGGCCAGTATCGAAGCTGTCCGTCTCAGTGTGCGCACAACTCTCCTCTGCTCAAAGGTTTCGGGGCTACCTGGACTGGTACCGGCAGACGGCCACCGCCACCAGGATCAGCAGCAGCACGCCCACCAGCACCAGGCACCCGACCCCGCCGCCGGCCGACCGGCGGCGCTCCGCCTGCCCCCTTGGCGGAACGCCGGGATGGCACCGGGCGTAATGCCGCGCGCACTGCTCGGCGCTCTCCGGCCGCGTGAGCCAGGGCGTCCGATAGCCGCATTCGCCGCACCAGTACCGGTGATCGGCGGCCATGGCCGGTTTCCTTCCCTCGTCCGACGAAGTGGCTCCGGCTGGGGGTCCGGTCACGATCATCGTGGTGTCCGCGCAGGTCATCGCGCCAGAGCACAAGCCGGTCAGGCATGACCGGTCCGCGCGGTAAGCTCGTTTCGGGTAGGCGGACGCAGAGTGAGGGGTCTCCGCGGTGACGAGCCGGGCCGGCGTTCTGCTGCGGGAGATGCGGCGCCACGCCGGGTTGACGCAAGAGCAGCTGGCGGAGCGCTCCGAGGTCAGCGTCAGCACGATCCGGCGGCTGGAGAACGGCAAACCCATCGATCCGCGGATGGGCACCGTGAAGCTGTTGGCCGACGCGCTGGGAAGCACGACGGCCGAGCGCCGAGCGCTGCTGGCCGAGTTCGGCGTCTCCCCCGCGCCGGACGAGACCGAGCCTCCGCGAATCCGGAGCGCGCTTTCCGAGGCTGCGGACCAATTCGCGCAGGTGGTCGCCTCCCGCTGGCAGCGCGAAGAAGAGCAACGCCGGGTCCGCGATCCCTTCCCGCTGCCGGTTCGCTGGCGGCTGGCGTCCGAACGGCTGACCGATCGCTGGGACAACATCCGCAGCGTCCCGCCAGGCGGCGCCGCGGAACCGCTGAAGCTGGACGGCGAACTGGACGACATCGCGGAGGTCTACCGGCGGATTCCGTCCGGGCGGCTGGTGGTACTGGGACGGGCCGGTTCCGGGAAGACGATCCTGACGCTGCGGTTCGTGCTGAGCTGTCTCCGGACGCGCGCCGCCGCCGAACCGGTGCCGACGATCTTCGCCGTCGGCGGCTGGGATCCGACGGCCAGCACGCTGCGGGACTGGCTGATCGAACGGCTGCCGCAGGATTACCCCGACTATCCCGGCCTGACCGCCTCCCTGGCCGCCGAGCTGGTCGAAACCGGGTGCATCCTCCCGGTTCTGGACGGATTCGACGAGATCTCCGGCGGATTGCACGCCGCCGCGCTGGCCGCGCTCAGCGCCACCTCGCTGCCGTTCCTGCTGACCAGCCGTCCCGACGAATACGCGAGGGCGGTCGCGGCGACCGATGTGCCGACTTCGGCCGCTGGCGTGGAACTGCTCGACCTGACCCCGGCGGATGTCGCGAATTACCTGCCCCGCACGACTTCCCGCGACGGAAACCCATGGGGTCCGGTACTCGCTGAGGTGCGCGACCACCCCGACGGACGCCTGGCGACGGCGCTGAGAACACCGTTGATGGTGGGCCTCGCGCGGACCGTCTACAGCGATGTCCCTGGCCGGGATCCGGCGGTTTTGCTGGACACGACTCGGTTCCCGACCTCGGACACCGTCGAAGACCACCTGCTGGCCAGCTTCGTGCCCACCGTGTACCAGCACCGGCCCCCGCATCTGGCACGCCCGCTCCGGAGCTGGGATCCCGGACGCGCCCAGCGGTGGCTGGGCTATCTCGCCCAGCACGTCGGTCAGCTCGACGACCACGATCTTGCCTGGTGGCAGCTGGGCAACTCGCTGCGCCGGTCGTCGCGGATCCTCGCTGTCGTAATGGCTTCGACGCTGGCGATCGCCGTGCTGAACTGGCTTGTCTTCGTACCGCTGGACCTGATCGGCCACGGGACCGCGTTCACCTTCCGCGCGGGCCTGATGGACGGACTCCTGATCGGGCCGATGGTCGGCCTGGCCTTCGGGCTCGTCTACGGCCTGATGATCGTGTGCGGTCGGAGAACGATCGAACCGTCGCGCGTGCAGATCCGGTTGCGGGGACGACATCGGACCGGACGGCACTTCGTCCGCGCCTGCGCCACCCGGCTCGGCACCGCCCTGCTGGGCGGGTTCGTGATCGGCCTCGGCTACGGCCCGGTGAACACGGCTTTGCACGGGCTGCTCTTCGGATTTCCGCCGGACGGCAAGTCCCTTGCCGAGAAAATGCTGGTGCCGACGCTGGTCTACGGACTCGTCTTCGGGCTCGCCGCCGGGCTCGTGTTCGGGCTGATGGCCGCGCTGGAGATCCCGCTGGACGTCGGCTCGGCCGCCACTCCGCTCGGTCTGCTGGCCACGAATCGCACGACGGCGTTGCGCCAGTTGCTGATTCTCGTGCCGACGGTCGCCCTCGCCATCGCTTTCGGAGGGTGGCTGCTGGTCGAGCTTCTCCAGGGTCCGTTGGGTCCGCTTCGCTGGCCGTTGTCGTCGGGGCTGCTCATCGGAGCCGTCGGAGGGCTCGGTGGCGGGCTTTCTTACGTGCTGGCGTTTACGGCTTGGGGACAGTGGGTGCTGCTGGGGCGGATCTGGCTGCCGTTGACTGGTCGGCTGCCTTGGGCGGTGACGGCGTTCCTGGACGACGCGTACCGGCGCGGGGTGTTGCGGCAGGCTGGGGCGGTGTATCAGTTTCGCCATGCGAGGCTTCAGGATCATCTCGGGCGGGAGTACCGTGCACGCGCCTGATCCGGCATGCTGGTCGGCATGAGCAGCGATGGGGGCTGGAGCGGGCCGGAGTTGCCCGGCGGGGAAGCTTCACTGACGCCGGAGCACATCGCGATCGTCGAGGAAAGCCATCGGCTGATCGCCGCGCTCGGTGATCAGCACCTCTATGGGTTGGGCATCGCTTGCGTCGCGGACATCGACGTCGCCGAAGCGGTGCGCAGGCTTTCCGCGGAGGTCCTCGACGACCGCGAGGACCTGGAGGCGGCGTGGGAAGAAGCCTCGTTCGGAGACGACGACAACACCATTCTGACCATGTGGGCCACCGACGTGCCGGGCGGATGCGTGCTCGCGCAGCCGTGGGGATACGCGCCGCAAATGCCCGGCGTGACCAAGGCTCTGTCGGCGGGCACGACCTGCTACGGCATGTACGCCAATCCCAAGAGCGGCAACCAGGGCAGCATCCTCCGCGACGGCGAGATCATCGGCTGGGATTTGCACCCCGGCGGCGGCGAGCCGAGCGATGATCTGCTGTCCTGCCTATACGAGGACGAAGCACTCGCCTATTGCTTCGCCTACGCGGGGCTGCGGCCTGTCGACAACCGTTCGGTGATCGGGCCGCCGGACGCCTGGATCCGGTTGCCCGACCGCGATTACTGGAGTTGACTGACCGAAGAAGGGCCCTGGCTTTGTTCGGCAAGCGAGATCAGCTCGTGCCCTCGACTGCCGCCCGCACCGGAGGACGAGCAGTCCGCACCCGCACCGCGCTCCCCGCGCAGACCACCACTGCCAGGCCGCCCAGAATGGTCTGCCAGGTCAGCTTCTCGCCCAGGAATACCGCCGCCCACAACAGACTCAGCACCGGTTGCACCAACTGCACCTGGCTGACCTGGGTCATCGGCCCCAAGCCCAGCCCCCGGTACCACGCGAAGAAACCCAAATACATGCTCACCACCGCCAGATAGGCGAACGCGGCCCATTCGCCGACTGTCGCATGTGGAGGATTGCGAGCCATCGACACGACGGTCAACCCGACCATCAACGGCGAAGCGACCACCAGCGCCCACGAAACGGTTTGCCACGCACCCAATTCCCGCGCGAGCAAGCCGCCTTCTGCGTAGCCGACCGCGGCGGCCAGTACTGCGCCGAAGAAAAGCACGTCCGACCACTGCAGTCCGCTGAGGCCACCGCCTTGCAGGACGGCGAAGCCGATCGCGGCGACGGCGCCCACCGCGGCCAAGGCCCAGAAAATCGCGGGTGGACGTTCGCGCGTGCGGAGTACCGCTACTACGGCGGTCGCGGCGGGGAGCAGCGCGATGACGACGGCGCCGTGGCTGGCGGAGGCGGTGGTGAGGGCGTAGGAGGTCAGCAGGGGGAAGCCGATCACCACGCCACCGGCGACGACGGCGAGGCGGAACCATTGAGTGCCGCGCGGGAGGCGTTGTTTGGTGACGATCAGCGCGACGGTCGCGAGCACCGCGGCGACCACTGCCCGTCCGGAGCCGATGAACATCGCCGAGAGGCCGCCGTTTTCCACGGCGAGCCGCGTGAACGGCATCGTGAACGAGAACGCCACGACACCGAGCAGGCCCCACCACAGACCCGCCCGGGGTAGCGCCGGTGCCGCCGTGAGAGTAGCGCTATCCTTCAGTTTCATGTCCGACGATAGCAGCTCTCGAATCGCTTCGGCACTGCGCGAGTGGATCAGCACCGCCCCGGCCGGAGCGAAGCTGCCGTCGTCGCGGGAGCTGGTCGCGCGGTATTCGGCCAGTCCGGTGACTGTCCAGAAAGCACTGCGCAGCCTGTCTTCTCAAGGGCTGGTGGAGAGTCAGCCCGGCGTCGGCACCTTCGTCCGCGCGGCGCCGGCCACCGGGACCGGCGACTACGGATGGCAGACCGCCGCGCTCGGAACGCCGGGACACGGAGTGCTCAAACATCCCGCGTCACTGCAGCCGGCTTCCCCTGACTCAGTAGCGCTTCATTCCGGCTACCCCGACCCCGAGCTGCTGCCGGAGCGTCTCGTCCGGAGCGCGTTCTCCCGGGCGGCCCGGACAGCCGCCCTGGTCGGAAGGCCGCCGACCGCGGGCGTCCCCGAATTGCAGGCCTGGTTCGCCGCGGAACTCCGCGCGGCGACGCTCGCCGGGATCGCGCCGGTCACGCCTCGGGACGTCGTGATCACCCCGGGCAGCCAGAGCGGCCTGGTCACCGCTTTCCGCGCGCTGGTCGGGCCGGGACAGCCGCTGTTGCTGGAGTCGCCGACGTACTGGGGCGCGATCCTCGCGGCGACGAAAGCGGGCGTCGCGGTGGTGCCTGTGCCGAGCGGCCCGAACGGACCGGATCCCGACGTGCTGGCCAGAACCTTCGAGCAAACCGGCGCGCGGGCCTTCTACGCGCAGCCCAGTTTCGCCAGCCCGACCGGCGCGCTGTGGCAGCCCGGCCTCGCCGGCCGCGTCCTCGACACCGTCCGCCAGCACGGCGCGTTCCTGATCGAGGACGATTCCGCGCACGATTTCGGCATCACCGCGGAACCGCAACTGCTCGCGGGCCACGACGACGACGGTCACGTGGTCTACCTCCGCTCCCTCACGAAGAGCGTCTCCCCCGCGATCCGCGTCGCCGCGCTGATCGCCCGCGGCCCGGCGCGCGACCGGATTCTCGTCGACACGCTGGCGGAGTCGATGTACGTCAGCACGGTGCTGCAGACCGTCGCGCTCGACGTCGTGACCCAGCCCGCGTGGCGCACCCATCTGCGCCGGGTCCGGCACCAGCTCAAAACCCGCCGGGACCTGCTGCTCACCGGCCTCCGCGAACACGCCCCCGCGGTGCACGTGGAATCCGTGCCGCGTGGCGGGCTCAACCTTTGGGCGCGACTGCCCGGAACGGTCGACCTGGCGCACGTCGTCCGCGACTGCGAGTCCGCCGGCGTGGTCATCGGCTCCGGCGACGAATGGTTCCCCGCCGAACCGACCGGACGCTTCATCCGGCTCAACTACGCCGGGCCGAATCCCGGCGCGTTCGCCGACGCCGCGCGGGTAATCCAGGAGGCGGTCACGGCGAACGTCTAGTTTTCCGCGCGCAGGGCTGCCTTTCACACCTTTGCCGAGACCTGCTGCTCACCGGCCTCCGCGAACACGCCCCCGCGGTGCACGTGGAACTCACGCCACAGGACGGGCTCAACCTCTGGGCACGGCTGCCCGGAACAGCCGTCATGACACACGTCGTCCGCGACTGCCCGCCGAACCGACCGGACGCTTCATCCGGCTCAACTACGCCGGACCGAATCCCGGCGCGTTCGCCGACGCCGCGCGGGTAATCCAGCACGCGGTCGCGGCGAACGTCTAGTTTTCCGCCCGCAGGGCCGCCTTCTGCACCTTTCCGGACGGCGTGAGCGGCAGGCCGGACCGGAGCACGATCTGGCGCGGGACTTTGTAGTCCGCCACCTTTCCCGCGCAGAACTCCTTCAGCTCCGCCTCGGTGACCGCCGAATCCTGCGCCGGGACAACGTAATACCGGCCGATCTCGCCCAGCACCGGATCGGGAACGCCGACCCCGGCCGCCATCAGCACTCCGGGATGCGCGGCGAGGACGTTCTCCACCTCGACCGGATAGATGTTGAATCCGCCTTGGACGAACATGTCCTTGGCGCGGCCGTGCAACGTCAGGAAGCCGTCCTCGTCCGCCCGCGCCATGTCGCCGGTGTGCAGCCAGCCGTCCGCGTCGACCGCCGCCGCGGTTTCCGCCGGCAGGTTGTGGTAGCCAGCCATGATCGACGGCGTCCGGAACAACAGCTCGCCCGTTTCGCCCACCGGCAGTGCTTCTCCGGACGGAGAGGCGATTTTTGCTTCCACACCGGGGAAAGGAACGCCGATCGAGCTTTCGGTCGATTCCGTGCTGGCACCCCACGGCGTCATCACGACAGCGCCGGAAACCTCACTCAGCCCGTACAGATTCATCACCGTCGCTTTGGGGAAAGCGGCCGTGAGACGTTGCAGCAGAGCCGGTTCCGCGTTCGCGCCACCGGTGACGACTACCCGAATCGCCGAAGTGTCGACGCCGGCGAAACGCTCGTGATTCAGCAGCAGCGTGTGCATTGTCGGCACGCCGACCCACATCGTCAGGCCAGCGGTCCGGAACAGATCGGCGGCGGCACCGGCGTCGAAGGACGGCAGCAGCACCGTCCGGCTGCCCGCGACCAAGGCGGACAGGATGCAGCAGGTGATGCCGCTGACGTGATTCAGCGGAACGGCCACCGGCAGCACGTCAGCCGGGCTCAACTGGAGGTGATCGGCTTCAGCGGCGGCCGACGCCAACTGCCCGCGATGGGTCAACGTCGCGCCTTTGGGACGGCCGGTGGTCCCGGAGGTGTAGATGATCATCACCGGGTCGTCCGCTTCGACCGCAGCCGAGGCAGCAGCGAGTGCCTCGTCAGGCTCCGCTGAACCCACCTCGGCGAAAGTCACGACGGAAACGCCGGGCAGTTCGAGTTTCTCCAGCAGAGCAAGAAAATCGACGTCGCCTGCCGACGGCTCGGTCACCACGAGACGAGCACCGGAATCGTTGAGGATGTGCGCGAATTCGGTTTCGCGGTACCGCGGGCTCAGTCCGACCACCGCGGCGCCGATCTTCGCGGCGGCGAAGTACACCGCGAGCCATTCCGGCGTCGTGCGCCCGTTGACGGCGATCCGGTCCCCGCGCCGCACGCCCCGCCGCAGGAAGTCGGCGGCGATCCGGTCCGACCACGCGTCCATCTCGGAAAACCGGAGTTCGCGCGAACCGGCGGTCCAGCCGACGGCGTCCGCGGCGGCGGTGCGGAGCAGGTCGTGAATACGCGTCATCGCTCGTCCTCACTGGGTCAGGTGGACGGCGAGGAAGCCGAGCTGATCCGCGACGACCTTTTCGACCACAGGCGGATGGTAGACCGTGAAGCGATCCGCGTCGTATCGCTTCAGCACCGCGTGCGGCGCGTCCTCGGCCACGAGGGAACCCGGTGACCGCTCCGCGCGGCCACCGGGTTTCCCCAGCACGTCAAGACAGGTGATGCACCTCCTGCAGCCCGTACACCGGCGTCTCAAGACCTTCGAACCGCGCCTTCAGCTGCAGCGCCAGATACAGCGAGTAGTGCCGTGACTGGTGCAGATTCCCACCGTGGAACCACAATCCCTCCTGCTGGGTGGGCTTCCACATGTTGCGCTGCTCGCCCTCCCACGGGCCCGGGTCCTTGGTCGTTTCCGAGCCGAGGCCCCAGCATTTGCCGACCCGGTCCGCGGTTTCCTGCCCGACCAGGTCGGCGACCCAGCCGTTCATCGAGCCGTAGCCGGTCGCGTAGACGACCACGTCGGCCTCCAGCTCGGTGCCGTCCGACAGCACCACCGAGTTCGCGGTCAAGTGGTCGACCTGGCCGTGCGCGAGCTTGATGCTGCCGTTGGCGACGAGTTCCGAAGCGCCGACGTCGATGTAGTAGCCGGAACCGCGGCGCAGGTACTTCATGAACAGGCCGGAACCGTCGTCGCCCCAGTCGTGTTTGAAGCCCGCCGCCTCGAGCCGGGCGTAGAAGTCCGCGTCGCGCTCGTGGATCGCTTGGTACACCGGGATCTGGAACTCCGGCATGATCCGGTACGGGATCGACGCGAAGATCAGGTCGGCCTTCTCGGTGGTGACGCCCGCGGCCAGCGCGCGCTCCGAGTACAGGTCGCCGAGGCCGAGGTCCATCAGCGAATCCGACTTCACGATGTGCGTGGACGAGCGCTGCACCATCGTCACGTCCGCGCCGTGCTCCCACAGCGCCGCGCAGATGTCGTGCGCCGAGTTGTTCGAGCCGACGACGACCGCCTTCTTGCCCGCGTACGCGTCCGGTCCGGGGTGCTGCGACGAATGGTGCTGGTCGCCCTCGAACTCGTCCATTCCGGGGAACGACGGCAGATTCGGCTTGCCGGACATCCCCGTCGCGAACACGACGTGCTTCGGCGTGAGGACCACCTGTTCGCCGTCGCGGTCGACCGTGACCTGCCACTGCTTCGCGTTGTCGTCCCAGACCGCGGAGGTGACCGCCGAACGCGTCCAGTACGGCACCTCCATCAGGCGCGTGTACATCTCCAGCCAGTCCGCGATCTTGTCCTTCGGCGCGAACACCGGCCAGTTCTCCGGGAACGGCAGATAGGGCAGGTGGTCGTACCAGACCGGGTCGTGCAGGCAGAGGTTCTTGTACCGCTTGCGCCACGAATCGCCGGGCCGGTCGTTGCGCTCCACCACCAGCGCCGGCACGCCGAGCTGGCGCAGCCGCGCGCCGAGCGCGATCCCGCCCTGCCCGCCGCCGATCACGACGACGTAGGGCTGCCGGCCGTAGCCGAGCGTCTCCTGCTCCTCGGCCCGCTTTTCCGCCCACGAACGGCGGCCGCGGACCACGCCGTGCTCGACGCCCTTGGGCCGCCGTTCCCGCTGCGACTCCTCGAAACCCTTCAGTTCGCGCAGGCTCGTGAGCAGCGTCCACGCTCCCTCTTCCTTCAGCCGCAGATGCCCTTTCGCGCGTCCGGCGGCGGTCTCGAACTCGATCCACGCCTCGGTGACGCCGTCGCTTTCGGTGGCCGGTTCGGAGGTGCGGAACCCGCTCGGGTCAGTCGTCTCCAGACAGCCGCCGAGCAGGCCCGCGATCCCGTCGCGTCCTTCGACGGTTTTGAGGTTCCAGGTGAACGAAACCAAGTCGCGCCAATAGGAATCGACGGCGAACAACGCCGAGGCAGCCTCGATGTCGCGGGCGGTCAGCGCGGCCTCGAACCGGGCCAGCCAGTCCTCGACGCGGGCCTGCGGCGTACTCGCCTCCGCGATCCGGTCGACTGTCTGTGTCATCGCTACTCCTCGGACGTCGCTGTCGTGGTGTAGCGCCGATCACACTCCTGTCGCGCAGGGCGCGGCAAGGGTTGCAGCGAGTTGCACGCGCCGGGTCATGGCGGCATCGGCGCAGGTCACCTATGCTGGGCCGCTGACGCGATGGTGCGGGAGGTGACTGTGGTGGTGCACAGTGCGGTGCCTCCGGGCCGCAATCTGCCCACCCACGCCCGCGACCTCGTCCGGATGCACGAAGCAGTCATCGGCGGCAGCCGTCCGCTCGTGCCGCCCCGGCCGCTCGTCTCGCGCTCCTGGTCCCGAGTGCTGAGCCTCGGCCTCACCGCCGACGGGATCAACGCCCGCGATTCGGTGCCCGGCGACGAGGTCGAACGCCGCCGGCACGGTTCGCCGCTGCGGCACGTGATCGAAGACCTCCGCCAGGTCGTCGGCGCGACCTCCGATTCGGCGCACATGCTCCTGGTGGTCACCGATGCCGACGGCATCATCCTGTGGCGCGAAGGCTCGTCCGCCGTCCGGCGCAAAGCGGACACGCTGGGTTTCGTCGAAGGCTCCGAATGGACCGAATCCCGCGTCGGCACCAACGCGATCGGCACCGCCCTCGCCGAAGCCGCGCCGATCGAACTGCTCGCCGGCGAACACTTCGAGCAGAACCAGCACCCGTGGTACTGCACCGCCTCGCCGATCCACGACCCGCGCACCGGCGAACTGCTCGGCGTCATCGACATCAGCGGCCCCGCACTGACCCTGCATCCCGCGATCGGCGCCCTCGTCGAAACCGGCAAGCGGCTGGCCGAATCCGAACTCTGGCGCACGCACCGCCAACGCCTCGAACGACTGCGCCACATGGCTGAACCTGTCCTGTCCTCCGGCCCGGCGCTGGTCGTGGACGAGGACGGCTGGGTCGCGCACAGCGTCGGCGTCTCCGCGGGCGAACGCATCGCCGCCCCCAAAGCCGGACAGGTAGTCGCCGTCCCCGGCCTCGGCGCCTGCCTCCCCGAACCCATCGCCGACGGCTGGCTCGTCCGCCCCGCCGACACGGCCCGCACGGTCCGGCTCGACCTGGACCTCACGCCCGCTCCCCTGCTCAGCCTTCAAGCGGGCGACACCGGCTGGCGCCGGCCGATCACCAAACGGCACGCGGAAATCCTGGTCCGCTTGGAAAAGGCCGGCCGCGACGGCCTGTCCGCCGTCGCGCTGAGCCACGCCCTCTACGGCGACGCCGAGCATCTGGTCACCGTCCGCGCCGAAGTGTCGCGCCTGCGCCGCCTGCTGGGCGCCATCGTCGACACCCGCCCCTACCGCCTGGCCGAAGGCGTGCGCATGACTGTCCACGCAGGACAGTGACCAGCGCCGTCCCCGAAACCGGGCCCCCTGCGCGGCGTCGCCGAGGCGTCCGCTAATGTTTACGACACGTTGCACAGCAGCACGCGCGATTAGCTCAGCGGGAGAGCGCTTCCCTGACACGGAAGAGGTCACTGGTTCAATCCCAGTATCGCGCACTCCAGTCCACCCCAGGCTGGTGCGTTGCACAACGGGCGATTAGCTCAGGGGGAGAGCGCTTCGTTCACACCGAAGAGGTCACTGGTTCGATCCCAGTATCGCCCACCATCTGGTTCTCCGCGAACGGCCTGCCGATTGTCCTAGTCGGCAGGCCGTTCGTGATTTTCGGGGAGCATGCAGGGAGCACGGTCTCCTGATCGCAAACCCGACCCGAAGAGGTCATGCCGCTTTTGGCTCCAGAGCGGGGTTTCCGGCCGGGCTCGTTTCAGCACGGCGAGGCGGCTGAGCCGAGCGTGTGATCTTCGGTGTGGCAAGGACCTGCTAGCCCGAACGGCTCTGGTGACCGAGTTGATCTCCCGGTAAAACAATCTGGCTGGTTTCGAGTCCGGGCTCCAAGGTGGTTCGTGCGCGCGAAACGCGTGCTAGGAGGGGGTTTCTTTGTCATGCGCAAAAGACTGAGATCTTGTGCGTTCGTGGTGGCCGCAGCCACTGTCGTGAGCACGTTGGCGATGCCCGCGGCGCACGCCGACCCGGCGCCGCCGCCGGTCCCGCAGAGCGTCGACGCCCGGGCCAAGACCCTGGCGATCTGGCGGTCCGCCGGCAGCCAGGTCCAGGCCGCCGCGGCCCGCGCGCTCACCGGCTCCGACGCCGACGTCGCGGCTTTCCTGGCCGGTGGCTTCGAAACCGCCGCCGCGGTCGACGACCGGATCAGCGTCAACCGGATGCTGGCCGCCGGTGGTCCCAGCGTCCAGACGGCGGCGCAGGCAGCGCTCGACTCGACCGCTCCCGGCGCCCTGCGGACGTTCCTCGACTCGGGCTGGCGCAACCCGTGGGAGACCGACCGGCGCGTCCAGGTCAACCAGGTCTACGCCGCCGGCGGCCCGCAGGTCCGCGCCGCCGCCCAGACCGCCTTGGACACCGCCGACCCCGATGCGCTGCAGACGTTCCTGCAGTCCGGCTGGCAGGAGCCGTACCGGACCGACCAGCGGGTGCGCGTCAACCAGCTGGCCTCGGCGGGCGGGCCCGAGGTGCGCAAAGCCGCCCAGGTCGCACTGGACGACGGCTCTCTCGAAGCGCTCAACCGCTTCCTCGACTCCGAATGGGACGTCGCGCAGGCTCGTGACCTCGAGACGGCCACGGTCGCGCAGCTGACGAGCGCGGCGAAGGACGCCGGCGACGAGGCTGCGCGCGAGACCCAGGCCGCGAACGACGCCGCCAAGCGCGCGGTCCAGGAAGCCGAGCTGGCCCGGCAGGCCGCGGTCGTCGCGGCCGCCGCGACCCAAGCGGCACAGGGCAATGCGGCCGAAGCGGCCGCGGCGGCGAACCGGGCGGCGGACGCCGCGAACCGGGCCGCCCAGGCCGCGAAGGAAGCCGTCAGCGCCGCGAACGCGGCGAGCGCCGCCGCGAGGGTCGCGGCTTCGGCCGCCGCTCGCGCCGCCACCGCCGCGTCGCTGGCGAGCACCGCGGCGGGCAGGGCCCAGCGTGCTGCCGCGGACACCGCCCTAGACGTGAAGAACGTGCCAGCGGCCCGGCAGGCCGCGCTGGACGCCCGCGACGCGGCGCACAACGCGCGTGACGTCGCCGAGGCCGCGCTGAAGGCCGGTGACGCCGCGAAGAAGGCCGGCGAAGCTGCAGGAGCCGCGAAGTCCGCCGGCCAGCACGCCGCGGACGCCGCCCAGGCCGCCGTCGACGCGGGCAACTTCGCCTCGAGCGCCGGCGCGGATGCCCGTGCCGCCCGATCCGCGGCCGCCAATGCCCGCAACCAGGCCGCGCGTGCGTCGCGAGCCGCGGGAGCCGCGCAGAACTTCGCCGCCGTCGCCGCCGACGCGGCCTACGCCTCGAAGGCGGCGGCCGAACGCGCGGCCGCCGACGCCGATGTCGCCGCAGCAGCAGCCGAAGACGCCGCCGAACACGCGGTGAACGCCGCGGATGCCGCCCGGGTCGCCACCGAGCACGCCAACGCGGCCGCGGCGGCCGCCCAGCGGGCCGTCGACGCGGCCACCACGGCGAAGGCCGTCCACGACGCGGCGCGCAAGGCTGAGGCCGAGCGCGTCGCCACGATGGCCGAGCAGGCCGACGAAGCGGCGCAGGCCGCGCAGACCACGGCCGCGAGCCGGCAGGCAGGCACCGACTGGACGGCGACCCAGGATGCCGCGCGGGACGCCGAAACGCAGCGGCTGATCGCCGAAGCGACCGCGCCGGGGACGACCGACGCCGTCGCCACCCGGAACGGCCGCCAAGTCGCGCTGCGGCTGGTCGACACCCCGGGCACGTGGGGCAGCACGGCCGCGCAGGCCGCCCTCACCGGCACCGACGCCGAAGCCGCCGAATACGTCCGGACCGGGCTGCGGGTGGCCGCGGGCCAGGACGACCGGATCACCCTGCAGCGGCTTTCCGAATCGGGCACGGCCAACTTCGCCAAGGCCGCCACCGCCGCGTTGGCCGGCACCGACGACGACGTGCGCGCGTTCCTCTCGACCCAGGACTACCCCGGCCGGGACGCGGACGACCGGATCGCGGTCAACCAGATCATGGCGGCCGCCCAGCAGGCGCACCAGGCCTCGCTCGTGTCGGCAGGCCAGAAGGCGCTCGACGCCGGCACCGACGCGGCGTACCGGGTGTTTCTGACGAAAACTCAGTACACCGCCGCGGCGGCCGACGACCGGATCGCGGTCAACCAGCTGATGAGCGCGCCGGGCAGCGGTCCGGAACTCAAGGGCATGGCGCAGGCGGCGCTCGACGGCCCGCCCGGCTTCGTCCGGGACTTCCTGCGGGTCGGGAAGTTCGTCGCCGGCCGCCACGACCTCGAAGCGGCGGCCCACGACGCCGAGGTGAGCGGCTACCTCGCCACGGCGGCGCAGACCGCGGCCAAGGCCACGCAGGACGCGGCCGAGGCGCAGCACAGCGCGGCGATAGCCCGCGGCGCTGCGGGGGAGGCCGCCGGCTACGCGGCGCAGGCCCAGAAGTCCGCCGCGGACGCGGCGACCTACGCACAGCAGGCGCACGACTCGGCGCAGGCGGCGGCCAAGTCCGCGCAGGACGCGGCCAACTCGGCGGCGACCGCCACCCGGGCGGCCAACGCGGCCAAGGCGTCGGCGAGCCAGGCGAGCCGCTCGGCCGCGCGCGCCACGGCGTCCGCCCGCGCCGCGGCAGGCTCGGCGAGCGCGGCGTTCAAGGCGGCGCGCGAGGCCTACGACATGGCCGTCGCCGCGGGCAAGATGGCGAACGAAGCGATCGCCGCGGCCCAAGACGCCCGGAACATCGCGATCAAGAAGTACAACAACGACCGGGCGGCGTTCGCCTTCGAGCACTCAGCGGCCTGCAAGGCGAGCAGCCTCGGCAACGAGGAGGACTACCAGGACTGCCTGAGCTTCCTGGCCGCTTCGCCGAAGGACAAGGTGTTCACGATCTACGAGCGCGGTCTCTTCTGCGAGAACATCTACGGCGGCCACGACGCCGCGTTCAAGGAGTGCGTGTCCGACGCGGCGACGCCGGAGTTCAAGGCGAACCGCTTCCTCGACCTCACCGGGAAGCTGGCCGACTACCTGTCCGCGCTGGCCAACGGCCTGGCCGTGACCATCAGCATCGGCGGCTGCGCGCTGTCCGAGATCTGCGGCATGCTGGCGCTGTCGGCGATGCCCGAGGGCGCCGCGTTGTTCCCGTTCATGCAGTTCGGCGCCGGCGCACTCGTGGGCGGCACCGAGGTCCCCATCGCGCTGCAGGTCTTGCGGCAGGAGACGGTCGCCTCGGAAGCGGTCGCCTCGGCCATCACGAACGAGGCGCGGATTTCCTCGCAGCTGGCCGAAGCCGACCGCATCCACCGTTTGGGGTTGGACTGGGCGAAAGGCGGCAAGTTCGTTCAGGAGGAGATGGACATCGCCGTCATGGTGGAGCAGCGGTTCGGCGTGCGTCTCACGCGCTGGCCCGTCTCGAACTCCGGTCCGGACTGGATCGGCAGCAACGGCAAGTTCTACGATGCCATCGGGCCGTTCAACGACCGGTTCTTCGACAAGCAATGGGAGTCGGGCGGGATCCAGGCTTCCATCCTGAAGCACGTCGACAAGAAGGCCGACCTGATCCCGATCGACACGATCGGCCTGTCCGATACGCAAATCCAGAAGCTCAAGGACTTCATCAAGCCCTGCGAGCCATTCGTCTTCATCCTGAGGTGACCCGTGTCCGCTGATTTCATCGTCGATCCGCCGGGGAAGGCGGATCTCGACTTCCTCGACTGGATGCCCAGCCGCGGCCTGCTGCGCCGAGTCCTCGGGTTCATCGCGGACGAAGTCGAGGACCCGGCGCTGGCCTCGGACCTGCGGGCGTTCGTGGCTGGCGGTTATGCCTTTTTCGCGCTCAGTTCCTATTCCGCGGAGCAAGCCGGGGAGATCATGAAGGTGATCCGGGAGAAGCTGCCTGCCACGGTAGAAGAGTGGTTCCCCGGCGACGAAGGCGCGCGGCAGAACGTCGCGGAGCTCGTCGAGATGGTCGAAGAAGCCGAAGCCGCTCCCTCGGCGTGACGTGAAACTGGCGGAGGCCGCGGCCTCCGCCAGTTTCACATGCGTCGAACGCCTCTGAACTCCACGCAACGACGCTGAACGGAACCGCGCTGCCCTGCGAAAGCAGCGAGCACATTGTGGTGCCTTCCGTTCACTCGAAGAGAAACGGGGTCGCCACTCAGCTCGAGGCGAACTGTGCCGCAAGGAGCGCGGGCCAGTTCGTCTCGTCCTGCTTCCGGGGGTGAAACCGTAGGCTTCGAGAGGCGCGAGACTGCTCGCTGCGCGGTCCCGCCGGAGTGCTGGGCTCAGGGCGTTTCAGGTTTTCGGGATTTCGCTCGGTTCGCCGCGGTATTCCGGATCTTCTTGGTACGACCGTGCTCGGCCAGCAAGGCCAGCGTCTGCCGCGAAGCGGAGAAATCGGCCAGCCGCCGCTGCATCCAATCGCTTGCCGACGCCAGGCCGGCGACGTCCGGGACCTGGCCGTTTTCGGTCTCCAGCCACAATTCCCAATCCCGCACCCGCTGCCGGACGAACTCGCGGTCCTTCTCCGGCGCGAGCCGGTCCGCCTCCGCGACGATCCCCGACGCCCGGCGCCGGAACTCGGCCGGATCGGCGGTCTCCCCCGCGACGTGGTCGACCAGCTCCACCACCGCCGTCTTGGCCGTCAGCGGTTCCGGATCCCGCACCAGCACCGCGGCCAGCTCCCGGGGATCCGGCGCGACGGCCGCCGCGATGACGCGACGGTAGGCGTCCGAGCGGACGTGCTCGTCCGCGACCGCCGCGTCGACCTCGACGCCGGTCAGCCCGGCCGTCTCGAACAACGCGGTCAGATCGGCTCGCAACGTCGTCACTTCGTACATCCTTTTGCGGCCTGCTTCCGCTCTTCCTCGGCCTTTTCGTCCGCCTGGTTTCGCCTGCCGAGCTTGCGGACGGCCTTCCGCACCTCTTTTTTGTATTCTCCCACCACGGCCCGCTGCTTGCCCGAAAGCTCCGGCTGGCCGTCGATCGGATGGCCGTTCGGCCCGATCCGCACCTCCCTGCCCCCTCCGCCGGTGACGTGGGCGTGCGCGGGCTTGTCGGCGTCGTACTCGTGCACCACGATGCGCACGCCGTTCTTGCTGACGTCGAGGAGCGAGAGACCGAGCGGGTCGAGCCAGGTCAGCGGGTTCGGCACGTAGCTGTGCGGCCAGTAGCCGCCGGCGAGGCCCACCGGGTCGGCGCTGAAATAACGGGCGGTTTCCGGGTCGTAGTACCGGAAATAGTTGTAGTTGAGCCCGGATTCGGGATCGGCGTACTGGCCGGGGAACCGCAGCGGCGTCGTCGTCGTGCCGCCGTGCGCGATCGGCTTGCCCCACACCGTGTTCTGCCCGAACCACGCTACCGCGCCGCGCTCGTCCAGCAGTTCGGTCGGCGCGCCGACGAGGTCGGTGACGATCGCGTAGAACCGCTCGTCGGTGCTCCGTCGCTCCACCTGCACGAGCGGCCGGTGCGAGGACGGGTCGTAGTCCCAGGTCAGCGACTGCCCGGCGGTGGTCTGCTCGGCGAGTGTCGTGCCGTCCCAGACGAAATCGACGCGTTCGGCGATCTGGCCGCCGATGTGTCGTTCCTTCGCGATCCGCCTGCCCAGCGCGTCGTAGCGGTAGCGCCAGCCGGTCTGGTCCGGGGTGACCAGCCCGACCAGCTGGTCGTCGGCATTCCAGTCGTACTGCCACACTTCGGCGCCGCGCTGCTTGCGCACCACCCGGCCCTGCGCGTCGTACTGATAGTGCAGCGCACCCGCGTCGTGCAGCAAAGTCCCGGTGCTGCGCCAAGCCTCGGCGCCTTCGCCGGCGAGGTTGCCCGACTCGTCGTAGGCGTACTGCTCGGACCACCGCTCGCCGCGCACCCGCGTGACCCGGCCGAATCCGTCGAGGTCGAACTGGCGCGCGCCGTGGATCCGGTCGGTCATGGCGACGACGCTGCCGTCCGGCCGGTAACGGAACGTCCGGTGCTGCAGCTGCCGCGCCGGGTCGTCGCCTCCGCCGAGCACGGCCTGCCCGACCAGCCGGTCGGACTGGTCCCACGACTGGGCGAGCCGCACGCCGGACGGGGTCGTCCGGACAGTTTCCCGGCCCGCCGCGTCATAACCGAAACTCAGCATCCGGCTGCCGTTGCGCAGCGAGACCGGCGATCCGGCGGCGTCGTACTCCCACGTCGTCACGGTGCCGCTCGGCGTCCGCCTGCGGACACAGCGGCCGAGCGCGTCGAACTCCGACTCGACCGTCCGGCCGTTCACCGTCTCGGCACGCACGCGGCCGAGCACGTCCCTGGTCAGCTCGACGGTCGAATCCCGGTTCGCCGCGGACACCAGCCGTCCCGCCGGGTCGTACGCGAAGCGTTGGGTGTCGGTCGAGGAACGGGCCGCCACGATGTTGCCGCGGGCATCGCGCTCGTAGGTGACGCTTTGCCCGGCTCCGTTGGTCTTTCCGGCGAGCCGGCCCGCCGCGTCGCGCGCGTAGGTCGTCACGCGTCCGTTGAAATCCGTTTCCCTGGCGAGAAAACCGGCCGCGTCGTACTCGTAGCGCCAGACCCCGCCCTGTGCGTTGGTGACCGAGGTCAGGTTCAGCTCGGTGTCGTAGCCGAACTCGATCCGGCCGCCGTCCGCGCCGATCTGTGCGGCCGGCAGGTCGAAATGGGTCGTGGCGACCGAGAGCAGCGGGCTCTCGCCCACGGAGTACTCGGCGAAGTTGCCCTCCGGGTCGTGCCGCCAGCGCTCGACCGTCCCGTCCGCGCGAGTCCGGGCCAGCGGCTTTCCCTCCACCGTCCACCAGGTCCGGACGGTGTGGCCCAGCGGATCCGTTTCCGCGGTGATCCGGCCGAACTCGTCCCGCGCGATCCGCGTGGTCCGGCCGAGCGGGTCGGTCAGCGCCACCGGCAGGCCGCGGGCGTCGGTCTCGACGCGACGGACGTTGCCCAGCGCATCGGTTTCCGCCCGCAGATGGCCGAATTCGTTGTACTCGTACCGGGTCACCGCGCCTGCCGGGTCGGTCTCCTCGACGATATTGCCGCGTTCGTCGCGCCGGTAAGTCCACTGTGCACCGTCGGCGTCGACTACCGCGACCGGCAGGCCGTGCTCGTCGCAGACCGTGCTGGTGACGCTTCCGTCCGGATGAACCGTCCGGACGGGTTCGTCGGTGAGGCCGTACTCGTACCTTGTGGTGTGCCCCAGCGGATCGGTTTCCGCGAGGACCCGGCCGAAGCGGTCCCGTTCGAAGACCGTGGTCGCGCCGAGCGGGTCGGTCTGGCGCACCAGGTGCCATTCGGCGTCGAACTGGAAAACGCTGACCGCGCCGAGCGAATTGCGGTAGGTCGTGACCCGGTTCCGGGCGTCGTAGCCGATCGAGCAGGCGAGCGCGCCGCCGCTGCCGTCGGTCCGGACGACCTGGCCCGCCTCGTTGTAGTGATAGGTGTACCAATGCCCGTTGCGGTCGGTCCACGTGGTGACCCGGCCCGCCCGGTCGTACTCGAATCGCAGGGCCCGTCCGGAGGAGTTGCCGACCGCCGACAGCCTGCCCTCGGCGTCGTACTGGTAGCTGGCCAGCGGAATGTCGCCGCCGGACGCGCGGGCCAGGCTCAGTCCCGCGATCCGGCCGTCCGCCGTTTCGACCGCGACGCGGTAGCCGCCGGAGTGCTCGATCGAAGTCGGGATGCCGTCGCCGTCCCGGGCGATGGTGACGGTGTTCCCGTTGCGGTCGGCGATCGCGGACAGCAGAACCCGGGTCGGAGCCCCGTTTTCCGGTGCGGCACGGAAATGCCGGACCAGCCCGTCGGACGGGCTCGTGACGGTGAACTCGGTGGCCGACAGCGCGCGCAACGGCCAGCGGACGCCGTGCGAAGGAACCACCGGCGAGCCGTCCGCGGCGGGCAGCGGGTAGGTCAGCGTGACCCCGTCCTCGCCCACGTAGCAGACGCCCTCCTCGTCCAGCTCGACTCTCTGGTCCACTGTGGACGCCCAGGACGAGCCGAAGGAACGGCCGAGCCGGTAACTCGACAGGTGGGTCCGGCGCAGCACCAGCGGCAGCACGCCGGGCAGCTCGACATCCGTCTGGGACATCAGCATTTCGCCGGTCGCGAGGTCGACCGGGTCGCCGCCGGTGCACTTCCCGTCGTTGGGCCGCCCGTCCTTCGCCGGATCGGTGCTGTCGCGGGCGTGCGGCTCCCCCGGCTTCTCCGGGGAACCGTGCTGACTGCCGCCCCCGGGCTCCGCGCCGCTGGGAGCGGTTCCGTCGTCGGGCGGATGCGCTCCGTCGCCGTGCGACGGCTTGCCCGCCGGGGTGTGCGGCTCGTCCGCGGACGAGACATGGGTCGCGTCGCCGCCTTCGCCCGGTTTGCCGTGGAGGTCGGACAGCACCTTCTTGATCGAGGCGAAGATCTCTTCGAGCTTCGACATCATCGGCCGCAGTTTCTCGACCGAGGTGATCAGCTTCTTGATCAGCGCGCCGATCTTCTCGATCCACGCCGACACCTGCTCGACCACCTGGGCCACCACGACCGGCGTGCCGAGCCCGAGCGAGAAAACCTCCTCCAGCGCGTCCTGGATGAAGTCGCCGACCGCCTGGGTGATCATGTCCCGGACGAGGCAGCGCACCGCGGCGGTGACCACGCCGACGATCTCCACCACCGTGCCGATCGTGTTCGCGCACGTCGCGGCGGCGTTGATGTGGTCGATCTTCTTCTTCAGGTTGTCCCGGTACGCGTCCGCGCCGCCGCCGAGCCAGTTCGCGGTGTCCTTCTGCACGGTCGCGGCCAGGTCCTTCGCCGCCTGCTGCGTGGCTGCCCCGACGTTCTTCCACGTCTGCGAGTACGCCGCGATCTGGTCGCCGTCGCCCGCCAGCTGGTTCAGCGCGTCCTGCAACGGTTTGACGTGTTCGATCAGCCAGTTCAGCCCGTAGGAGATCAGCGTGCCGACCGGATTCATCGCGATGGTCAGCATGTCCAGGCCCGCGCCGAGCGCGGAGATCCCGCCCTCGATCCACGAACCGGACTGCACGCCGTCGTACACGCCCGCGGCATCGTCGAGAACGCTGATCCCGGAATGCCAGGTCGTCGAATCCTGCCGCTGCGCCACCAGCGGATTGCTCATGAAAGCTTCTTCCCCAGACTGTCGATCGCCCGCGTGTGGTTCTGCTCCGCGGTCTGATAGGTCGTGACCGCCGTGTTCACCGCGCCGGACACCTCGCTCATCGCTTCGGACGCGAGCCCGAGCGTGGCGAGGCCGGGAGCGCTCACCGCGAGCACGATCGGCACGAACAACGGGCCGCAGATCATGCCGTAGGCCTGCACGCCCATGGTCACCTGTTCGGCAGCGGACAGCGCTTGCCCCAGTGTCTTGCCGACCTGTTCGACCGCCTTCGCGTGCGTGGCCAGTTCGTCCGGATGGACCTGGTAGCCGCCGGAACCGTCGCCCGCCATCGAATCCCCCCGCTCATCCCCTGGTCATGAACGACTGGCCGAAGTCGTCGTCCCCCTCGCCGGGATCGGCCGCCGGACGGCGGGCCGGGCGAGGCTTCGGCTCGTTTGCTTCCTCTTCGAGTGCGCCGAGCTTGACCTGGTTCCCCGGATCCGGCGATTCCGGTTCGTCCGGTTCGGGTTCCGGGAATTTGGCCCGGTAATTGCCGACGATCGTGTCCACCGTCGCCTGGTCGTCGCCGATCGTGGCGGCCATGACCTCGCCGAGCCGTTCCGGGAGCCGCGCCTGCGCGCGCCGGAGGACACCGAGCACCGCGGCGGCGATCCGGTCGCCGGAGAGTTCCCGGATCCGGTCCGAGACGCGCAGATCGGTGACGTTGCCCGCCGAGTCGACCGTGACGGTGACCAAGCCGTCCTTGCCGGTCTCGGTCACCGAGACCTGCCCGGCCGCGGCTTGCATCGCCTGGTATCGCTCGGCTTTCGCTTTCGCCTGCGCGACCATCTGGTCGATCCGCGCGGCGGGGCCGGGCCCGTTCGGCGACGGATCGTTCATGGTGTGCTCCTTCTTCCGTCCAGGCCGCGCGGAACCCCCGAGTTCCAGGCCGTCCGCCAGGAAAGCACATCCCGGCCCGCGCAGTCGAAGTGCTTATGCGGCAAGAAGGAACAATGACTTTTTTGTCCGGAAACTCGTTTCCGGCGCACCGCGGACTGTCGCGGACAGTGCCGGGACGATCACCGGATCGCCCTGTCGCCGAGATCACGAAAATCCGGGCCGGACCACGACAAACCGGCCCCGGACGGAGTATTCACCCGCACGCCAGGTCCGGGACACTCAGCTCGTTCATGCTCTCACCCGGGCGAGCGGCGGCCGGTAACTCCGGGCGACCGCTGTCTCGCCGTGGACACGTGGAGGAACTCAAGATGGCGGGTACGAGTCGCCGGAACTTTCTCGGCATGGCAGGCGCTTCGCTGGCCGGCGCGGCGGCCGGCGGGCTGCTGCCGGGGTCTATCGGGAAGGCGCTCGCGGTCGAACCGGCCCGCCGGTCGGGCACCATCGAGGACGTCGAGCACGTCGTCGTGCTCATGCAGGAGAACCGGTCCTTCGACCACTACTTCGGCACCATGCGCGGCGTGCGCGGCTACGGCGACCCCCGGCCGCACCTGCTGCCCAACGGGCGGCCGGTGTTCTACCAGCCGCCGGTCAAGACGCGCACCTCCCGCTACAACGGCCGCGGCCTTCCCGACGACGCCGAGTACGTGCTGCCGTTCCCTCTCGACGCCCTGCGCACCAGCGAGCACATCGCCGGCACCGACCACAGCTGGGGCAGCGGCGAGCCGCTCTGGAACGGCGGGCGCTACGACGGCTGGGTGAACGAGAAGCAGGACGTGTTCACCATGTGCTACCAACAGCGTTCCGAGCTGCCCTACCACTACGCGCTGGCCGAGGCGTTCACCATCTGCGACGCCTACCACTGCTCGGTCCCCGCCGACACCGCGCCGAACCGGATCATGCTCTGGTCGGGCACCATCGACACGCAGAACCGGCTCGGCGCCAAGCCGAACGGCCCCGGCCTGGACGAGCGGGCGGACACCAACGGCTACACCTGGACCACCTACCCCGAGCGGCTGCAGAAGGCCGGCGTCACCTGGAAGCTCTACCAGGGCGGCAGCGGCATCCCCGGCGAGCCGACGGACAACTACACCGACAACTCGCTCGAGTTCTTCGCGCAGTACCACCGCCAGGAGGGCGCGTCCGGGCCGCTGGTCGAGCAGGGCGTTTCGACGCACACGCTCAAGGAGTTCCGCGCCGACGTGCAGGCCGGGACGCTGCCGCAGGTCACCTGGATCGTCCCGCCGTACAAGTACAGCGAGCACGCCGCCGCGTCCGCCAGCGACGGCGCGTACTACCTGAACCTCGTCCTCGACGCGCTGGTCTCGAACCCCGAGGTGTGGAGCAAGACCGTCTTCTTCATCAACTACGACGAGAACGACGGCCTGTTCGACCACGTCGTCCCGCCGATGCCGCCGCTGCTGAACCGGCCGGGCACGGACGGCCTGGTGTCGCGGTCGCTCTCGGCCAGCCTCGCCGACGAGTTCCTCGACTTCGACAAGCTGCGCCCGAGCACCGGAACCGGCCCGAGCGGCCACCGGCTGGCCGGCAAGCACCCGGCCGGGCTGGGCTCGCGGGTGCCGATGTTCGTCGTGTCGCCGTGGTCGCGCGGCGGCTGGGTCTGCTCGGAAACCTTCGACCACACCTCGGTGCTGCGCTTCCTCGAAGCCCGGTTCGGCGTGGCGGAGCCGAACATCAGCGCGTGGCGCCGTTCCGTCTCCGGCGACCTCACCTCGGCGTTCGACTTCTCTCGCCCGCAGACCAAACCGGTCGTGACGCCCACGCCCGCTCCGCTGCCGAGCAAGAACCAGCCGTTCTCGGTCAAGCTTCCGCAGGCGATTCCGAAGCAGGAGCCGGGCGTCCGGCCCGCGCGAGCGCTGCCGTACCGGTTCACCACCGGGGTCTCCGGCAAGCGCGACGGCCGCTCGATTTCGGTGCAGTTCACCAACAACGGCACCGTGGGCGCGCACTTCTACGCCTACGCGCACGGCGATTCCCCGCGCCGCTACACGGTCGCCGCACACGACACCGTCAGCGACATCTGGGAAGGCGCGCCGGGCACCGACGAGCACGGCAACTACGACCTTCGCGTGACCGGCGCGAACGGCTACCTCGCGCAGTTCACCGGCACCACTGCGGACACCACTGAACCCGAGGTTTCGGTGTCCACGAACAACTACGGCGCCCCGCTGCTCACGCTGACCGTCACGAACCCGGGCCGCCAGCGCCGGAAACTCAAGCTGCGCAACGACTACAGCCAGAGTGCCGCCCGGACGATCGTGCTCGGTCCCGGCGAAACCCGGCGGGTGCCGTGCGAAACCGCGTCCTCGTTCGGCTGGTTCGACCTCTCGCTGACCGATCCGGCCGCGCCGGGCTACCTGCGCCGGTTCGCCGGGCACAACGAGACCGGCCGTCCCAGCTTCAGCGACCCCGGTCCGCGACGGTAATCCCCGCGGAAGACCACCAAAGAGAACGGAAACGCCCGGCCGGGTGGAACCCGCCGGGCGTTTCCGCATCCCGCTTGCTTCATCGATTCAGTCGTGCCACGCTCGCCTCATGCGGATCGGCATGCTGGCCGGCGACCTCGACTGCCCCGGATCGAACGCGGTGGTCCGGGCCTTCGCTCGCAAAGGCATTCAGGTGTACGGCTGGGAAATCGTCGGCATTCGCGACGGATGGGCAGGGCTGCGGGAGAACCGCGCCACGGCGATCGGGCCTCGCGAAATCGACGAGACGCTGATGCGCGACCGTCCGCTGCTCAGCTCGTCGCGCGGCCCGGTCAAGCCGGGCGACTCGCTGCACGGCCTCGACGCGCTGGTCGTGCTCGGCGGGGAGGACGCCGTTGCCGGAGCGGCGAAACTCGCCGCCGACGGGGTCCAGGTCGTCGTCGTTCCCGCGACCGTCCGCAACGACGTCATGGCGACCGACACGACGTTCGGCTTCGACACCGCGGTGCAGATCGCCGCCGACGCGCTCGACCGGTGCCGCACCACGGCCGAATCGCACGAGCGCGCGCTGGTCGTCGAGGTCGCCGGCCGGGATTCCGGCTGGATCGCCCTGCACGCCGGGCTGGCGGGCGGCGCGGACGTGATCGTCGGGCCGGAGCACCCGTTCGACCTGGACCAGGTGCTGGCGCGGGTGACACGCCGGTTCGAACACCGGCGGGCTCCGATCGTCGTGATCGCCGAAGGCGCGCTCCCGGAAGGGTCCCCGGTGCGCGGCGGCGTGGCGACCTGGCTGTCCGAGGAGATTTCGCGGCACACCGGCAAAGAGGCCCGCGCGGTCGCGGTGAGCCAGGACGGCGGACGGCCGACCGCGGCCGACCGCGAACTGGGCGCCCGGTTCGGCCTGCGCGCGGCGGACGCGGTGCACGCGGGCGAATCCGGGGTCATGGTCGCGCTGCGCGGTACGGATCTCGTCACCGTCCCGTTGGCCGCGGCGGCCGGACGGAAGACGGTCTCCCCCGCGCGGTACCGCGAAGCCGAGGCGCTGCTCAGCTGACATCTGCCCACTGTGGACGCGCCAGGCTAAAGTCCGGCCATGAAGCGCGCATCGGTGGCCGAGGGTCTCGACCTCTACCTGCCCGTGTCCACGACCCGCCCCGCGCATGCGCTCGAAACCGCCCTGCGCGCCGCGGTCGTCGACGGCCGGCTGCCGGTAGGCACCCGGCTCCCCGCCTCGCGCGCGCTCGCCACCGACCTCGGGATCGCCCGCAGCACTGTGTCCGAGGTCTACTCCCGGCTCGCCGCCGAAGGCTGGCTGGAGAGCCGCGTCGGAGCCGGAACGTGGATCGCCGGCTTCCCCAGACAGGCACAACCTGTTGCCGCACAAAGACAATCGCCGCCGGAGCACGAGCTTCGCGGCGGCCTCGCGGACGCTGGTGACTTCCCGCGCAGCCAATGGAGCGCGCAAACCCGGCGAGCGCTGTCGGAAATGCCGGTCTCCGCATTCGCCTACGCCCCGCCGGAAGGAGCGACTGAACTCCGCGACACCCTCGCCGGGTACCTCGCCCGGACTCGCGGCGTGGCCGTCACCGCGGCGGAAGTCCTGATCGGCAGCGGCTTCGGCGACCTGCTTTCGTTGACCTGCCGAAGCATTCGGGCCCGCGGCGGCAAGCGGATCGCCGTCGAGGAGTTCGGGCACGAACGGCACCGGCGCATCATCGCCGAAGCCGGGCTGGAGATCGTCGCGATCCCGGTCGACTCCGAGGGGGCCGACCTCGCCGACACCCAGGCGGACGCGGTCTTCCTCACCCCGGCCCACCAATTCCCCACCGGAGTGCCGCTCTCGCCGGAACGCCGCCGGGCCGCGATCGAGTGGGCGAACTCCCGCGACGCGCTGATCCTGGAGGACGACTACGACGGCGAGTTCCGCTACGACCGCCGCAGCATCGGCGCGCTCCAAGCCCTCGCGCCGGACCGGGTCGTGTACCTGGGCACGTCGAGCAAGGCCCTCGCCCCGGCCGTCGGAGTCGCGTGGGCGGTGGCCCCGCCCGACCTTCTCCCCGAACTGCTCCGGCAGCGCAACCTCAGCGGCGTCACGCCCAGCGGACTGCACCAGCAGGTCCTCGCCCGCTTCCTCGATTCCCACGAGTACGACCGAGCCGTCCGCCGGCGCCGGGCCACTTTCCGGACCCGCCGCGAGCTGTTCGCGCAGCTCCTTTCCGAACGCGCACCGGAGTTGCGGCCGGGCGGTCTCGCCGCGGGTCTCCAATGCCTGGTCGAACTCCCGAACGGAGCCGCCGAAGAACGCACGCTCGCCGCCGCCCGCCAGTTCGGCGTCGCCCTCGAAGGACTCGCCGACTACCGCGCGCCCGGCGGCGATCCGGACCGCGCCGGGGTCGTCATCGGCTACGGCGCGGCGTCGTCCGCCCGAGCCCTCGCCCTTGCCGCCGACGCGCTGGCAAATGGACTGAGTTCCTAGAGTCAGATTGGCCGGGAACTCGGTCCATTCGAGACCTAATCTAGGTCCATGACAACGACGAACCCCACTCTGGTCCCGATCCCCCAGCGCCTCGACTTCGACGCCCTGGCCCCGATTTTCTCCCGTGCGATGAGCACTTTGGACGACGCCGCGACCAAGCAGCTCGACCACGCCGAGATCGACCCGGGCCTGCGCGAACTGGTCCGCCTCCGCGCCTCCCAGATCAACGGCTGCGCGTACTGCGTCGACATGCACTCGCAGGCCGCGCGCAAGGAAGGCGTCACCGCGCAGCGGGTCGACGCGCTCGCCGTCTGGGCGGAATCGGGCCTGTTCACCGCGGCCGAGCGGGCCGCGTTCGCGCTCACCGAAGACGTCACGCGCCTCTCCGAAACGCACGTGCCCGAGTCGACCGTCTCCGAAGCGGTCGCCGCGTTCGGCGAGGAAGGCGCGGCCGCGTTGATCGCGCTCATCACCGCCATCAACATGTGGAACACGGTCGGCGTGTCGACCCGCTGCTGGTCGGTCAGCCCGGCATGAACACCGCGCGCACGGCGATCCGGCGGCTCGCCACCGCACAAGCCCTGACCTCGGCGGGCGACGGCGCGGTGCTGGCCGTGTCCGCCGTCCACTTCACCACCCGGGTCGGCCTGCCGGCGGGAATCGTGGCGCTCGGGCTGTCGCTCGGCGCCGCGACGAGCCTGACCACCACCGTTCCGTTCGGGACGCTGCTGGACCGGATCGGCGCCCGCCGCGCACTGGCCGCGGCGACCGTCGCGGCGGTCGCGGGCCTGCTGCTGTTCGCCGTCGCGCACACTGTTCCGCTGTACATCGCCGCGTGCGCGCTCTTCGCCTGCGGGCAGAGCGCGCTCGCGGCGGGCCGCCAAGCCGTCGTCGCGACCGTCGTGGCTCCCGAAGGCCGCGTCCGGGCCCGCGCATTGCTGCACACCGCCGTCAACATCGGCATCGGCGCGGGCTCCGGAATCGGCGCGCTCGTCCTGGCCGCAGGCACGAACGCGGTCACCGTTTTCGTGGTGGATGCCGGACTATTCGTCTTCGCCACCGGGCTGTACCTGCACGCCGGACCGGACGCATCCCCCGAACGGCAGACCGGCTGGCCCGCCTTGCGCGACCGCCGCTACGTCACCCTGACGCTGCTGGCCGCGATCACCCAGCTGACCATGCCGATCCTCAGCGTCACCCTTCCACTGTGGATAGTCATGCGCAGTTCCGCTCCACAATGGACTTCCGCGGTGGTGCTGCTGGCCAACACCGTCCTCGTCGTCCTCCTTCAGCTGCCGATCAGCCGACAGGTCCGCGACGCCCGCACGGCCCGCCGATCCCTTGCCGTGGGCGGCATCTTCCTGATCGCCGCCTGTTCCGTCTTCGGCTCGCTCGGAGCTTCCGCGCACCCCGTCGTGCTGGCGCTAGCCGGCGCATTCCTGCTCACCATCGCCGAAACGACCGCCTCCGCCGGCGCCTGGCACCTCGCGTTCAGCCTTGCCCCCGAAGGACATCAGGGCCAATACCAGGCGCTGTTCGCCACCAGCACCGCGCTCGCGCGCATCACCGGACCGATCGTGCTGGTCCCGCTGGTGCTGACGTTCGGCTTCCTCGGCTGGACGCTCGCCGGGCTCGGGATGCTGGCCGCGGCCGTCGCGCTGGCGGCCATGGCCGCGCCTCAGCGGAAAGCGGACTGCCCGGTGATCGCCTGACCGACCACCAGCGTGTGCATCTCGACGGTGCCCTCGTAGGTGAGCACCGATTCGAGGTTGTTCATGTGCCGGATCACCGGGTACTCCAGCGAAATCCCGTTCGCGCCGAGGATCGTGCGCGCGGTGCGGCAGATCTCGATCGCCTCGCGGACGTTGTTCAGCTTGCCGAGGCTGACCTGTTCCGGCCGCAGCACCCCGGCGTCCTTGCGCCGTCCCAAGTGGATCGCGAGCAGCAACGCCTTGGTGTACTCGAGCGTCATGTCGACAAGTTTCTGCTGCGTCAGCTGGAACGCGGAGATCGGCTTTCCGAACTGGACGCGGTCCTCGGCGTAAGACATCGCCGCCTGCAAGCAAGAACGCGCCGCGCCGACCGAACCCCACACAATGCCGAAGCGGGCTTCGTTAAGGCAGCTCAACGGTCCCTTCAGCCCGGTGACTTCCGGGAGCACCGCGTCCGCGGGCAGCCGCACGCCGTCGAGGACAAGCTCGCTGGTGATCGAGGCTCGCAGCGAAAGCTTGTGCTTGATCTCCGGAGCCGAGAAGCCCGGCGTGTCCGTGGGCACCACGAAGCCGCGCACGCCCTTGTCGGTCTGCGCCCACACCACGGCGACGTCGGCGACGCTTCCGTTGGTAATCCACATCTTCCGGCCGTCGAGGACCCAATCGTCGCCGTCGCGCCGCGCGCGGGTGCGCATGCTGCCCGGGTCCGAGCCGGCGTCCGGTTCGGTCAGCCCGAAGCAGCCGATCGCCTCGCCCGCCGCCATCGACGGCAGCCACTGCTGCTTCTGCTCCTCCGAACCCCACTTCCAGATCGCGAACATCGCGAGCGAGCCCTGCACCGACACCAGCGAGCGGATGCCCGAGTCGCTCGCCTCCAGCTCCAGGCAAGCGAGCCCGTACTCGGTCGCCGACATCCCCGCGCAGCCGTAGCCCTCGAGGTGCATGCCGAGCACCCCGAGCGACCCCAGGTCCTTGGCGAGGCCGCGGACGTCGGGCAGCTCGCCGCGTTCGAACCAGTCGCCGACGTACGGGTCGATCCGCTCGGAGCAAACCCGGCGGACCGCGGCCGCGATCGCCTTCTCGTCTTCGGTGAACAGGTCGCCGAGCCCGGCGGGGTCGCGGGGATCCAGCGGCGGCAGGGACTTCGTGGCGCTCATTTCTTCTCCTCTGCGAGCCAGCGGCGAATCTCGTCGCTGTGCTGCCCCAGCCGGGGCGGGGCGGTGTAGCGGGCGACCGGCGTGTCCGAATAGCCGATCGGATGGCGGACCTGGGGCGGCGAATCGCCGACCGGCACGGTGGGCGCGAGGCCGAGCGATTCCGCGAGCTTGAACCCGTCCGCGAGATCGCCGACCGGACCGGCGGGCACGCCGACCTCGGTCAGCCGCTCGGCCCACGCGACCACGGTGTCGGTGCCGAGTCGCTGTTCGAGCGCGGTTCTCAGCTCCGGACGATTGCGCACGCGTTCGGCATTCGTCGCGAACCGCTCGTCGTCGGCCAGCTCCGGAACGCCCAGCACCTCGGCCAATCGGCGGAACTGCCCGTCGTTGCCGCAAGCCAGCGCGAGCACGTCGTCCTTGCAGCGCAACGTTTCATACGGCGCGATCGACGGATGCGAGTTGCCCATCCGGCGCGGTGCGCGTCCGGTCGTGAGATACGAGGAAGCCTGGTTGGCCATCGAACCGAGCAAACTGGACAGCAGATTCACCTCGACCCGCTGCCCCCGTCCGGTCTTCTCGCGGGCGCGCAACGCGGCGAGAATGCCGATCGTGGCGTCCTTCGCGGCGAGCACGTCGACGAGCGCGACGCCGACCTTCGCCGGTTCGCCGTCCTCGGGGCCGGTGACGCTCATCAGGCCGCCCATCGCCTGCACGAGGAAGTCGTAACCGGGCAGGTCCGCGTCGCCGCCGAAGCCGGAAACCGAGCAGTACACAATGCCGGGATTACCCACCCGGACGGATTCGTAGTCGAGCCCGCGCCGTCCCAGCGCGCCGGACCGGAAGTTCTCCACGAGCACGTCGGCACGGCTGGCGAGTTCGCGCGCCAGGACCAGGTCGTCCGGGTCGCCGAGGTCGAGCACCACGGACTGCTTGGACCGGTTCGCGCATTCGAAGTACGAGCTGGAGTGCGCCGTCCACGGCGGTCCCCAGCCGCGGGTGTCGTCCCCGGAACCGGGCCGTTCGACCTTGATCACCGTCGCCCCGAGGTCGGCCAGGTTCACGCACGCCAGCGGACCGGCCAGCACCCGGCTGAAATCCGCGACGACGACACCGTCCAGTGGCATGCTCACGAGCGCACCTCCTCGCTACGCATACTGGCATCAAAATACGTATTTACGCAACCTGCTGGTCCGGGTAGAGTTCCCGATCACCCGAGGAGAGAAAGCACCGATGCCGACGCACCCCACGCCGGACGGCCGCCCGAGGCCGCACCACCGGATGATCGACCGGGTGTCGACCATCCTGGAGCGGGCCGCGCGCTCCCGGAACGGGGTCACGCTCACCGAATTCGCCCGCGAACTCGACGCGCCGATGAGCTCGATCCAGGGCCTGGTCAACGGCCTCGTCGCGACCGGCTACCTCGACGAGCACGACCGCCGCTACTCCCTCGGCCCGGCCCCGTTCCTGCTCGTCCGGCTGGTCGGCCGCCCGACCGTCACCACGGTGTCGCACGAGGATCTCGAAGCACTGCACGCGGAAACCGGAATGACCGCGGTGCTGGCGATCATGGTAGGCAGCGACCTCTATTACGTCGACTACGCCTCGCACGACCCGCGCTACGCCTACCTCGCCGAGGGTTTCGTGCGCCGCTCGCCGATCCGCACGTCGACCGGCTGGGTCCTGTTGGCAGCCATGGAAAACCGCGACCTGTGGCCACAAATCGGCGCACTGCCGCCCGCCGACGCCGAACTGGTCGAACGCTTCGTGCAGGACCTGACCCGGATCCGCACCGAAGGCTTGGTCGCCGCTCCCAGCGCTTCCACCGAAGCCGATGGCGTGTCAGTAGCCGTGGTGGAAGACGGCCGCACCGTCGCCGCCGTCGGGATCATGGGCAGCCACGCCGAAGTAGCCGAGCGCAAAGACGAACTGATCAAGGTCCTGACCCAGCGTCGTCGTGAGTGGCAAAGCCGGTTCTAACCGGTACGAACACGCACGAGCCCGGCTACCCGCCTCAGCTGGGATCAACACTCACCAGTGCCGCCGCCACGCTCCCCGCCGGGTCCAGTTCGCGTTCGAGCTCGGCCAGCCGGGCTGTTGCCCGCTGATGCGCGCTGCGTCCGCGCGGCGCGAGATACACCCGGACCCGCCGCCGGTCCTCCGCGTCCACCTCGCGATACGCCGCCGCGGTGGTGACCAGCCGGTCGACCACGCGGGTCAGCGTCGGCCCGGTGACCAGGGTGTGCCCGGCGAGTTCGGTCATCGTGAGGCCGTCGCCCTCGGCGAGCGCGCCCAGGACCAGCCAGCCGTCGAGGGACAGCCCTTCTTCTTTGAGCAGCGGCTCGATCCGCAGCGTGACCGCGCGTGCGGTGCGGGTGAGCGCGCGGATCAACGACGCCTCGGCCGCCTGTGCCTGCCTCATCCGCCCGCCCTCGTTCCGCCCTTGCGCAAATGCCTCCGCATTGTAAGACTTCCAAATGGAAGCAAGTCAACCGGCAAAGAAGCCCGGAGCCGGCATGGGACTCGGAGTCGCCAGCCGCGCGAGCGCGTTGCGCGTCGCGCTGGTCGTCCCGCTGCAGGGACCGGCGGGCCTTTTCGGGCCCTCGTGCGAGGCGATCAGCGAACTCGCGGTCCGGGAACTCAACGACGCGGGCGGAATCCTCGGCCGCGAGGTGACGCTGGAAGTCGTCGACGGCGGCGCTCCTCCGGCCCAGGTCGCCTCTGCCGTGCGGCGTTTGGTCGACGCGGGCGAGATCGACGCGGTCACCGGTTGGCACATTTCCTCAGTCCGCAACGCGCTCGCGCCGGTGCTCGCCGACCGCGTGCCGTATGTGTACACATCGCTCTACGAAGGCGGCGAAAGTCGTTCTGGCATCTACTGTTCCGGCGAAGTTCCGCGCGTGCAGATCCAGCCCGCGCTGCGGTGGCTACGCGACAACTGCGGCGCGCGCAGCTGGTTCGTGGCGGGCGACGATTACGTGTGGCCGCGCGGCTCCGCGAACGCGATCCGGCGCTACGCAAGGGAACTCGATCTCCAGATCGCCGGAGAAGCCTTCGTCGGACTCGGCTCCGGTGACATGGCGCGGCTCGTGCGCCGCGTCGAAACGTCATCGTGCGACGGCGTTCTCATGCTGTTCGTCGGACAGGACGCGGTCCGGTTCAACCGCACGTTCGCCGCGCGCGGCCTCCACGAGCAGATGCTGCGCTTCAGCCCGCTGATGGAAGAAAACATGCTGCTCGCCAGCGGAGCCGAGGCGACCCGCAATCTCTTCGCGTCCGCCGCGTACTTCCGTTCCCTCGTCACCGCGGACGCGATGGACCTGCTCGGCCGCTACGTCCGCCTGCACGGCCCGGCCGCGCCGCCGCTCAACAACGCGGCCGAATCCTGTTACGAGGGTTTGCATACGCTCGCCGAACTCGCCCGCCGCGCAGGCACTCCGGACCTGCGCGCGCTGAACGCCGCCATCGACGGCGTCGCCTACGACGGACCGCGCGGCACCGTCGAATTCCACGGCCAGCAAGCCGCGCAGCACGTGCACCTCGCCGCCGCCCACGGCTGCGACTTCGATCCGATCACCCGGCTCTGACCCGCTGTCGTTCCGGTCTTGACGCCCGCCGTCTGTCCAATTACTTTCACTTGACAGTATTTCATCTGGTACCAACTGAGGAGCGTGCGATGAACAACGTCGGCCTGCTCTACGTCGGGGCGGTACTGCTGGTCAACGGGCTGATGCTGCTCGGGCGCGTGCCCGCGCGGTCGGCCGCCGCGCTGAACCTGTTCGTGGGCGGGCTGCAGTGCGTGACGCCGACGGTGCTGATCATCCAGGCGCACGGGGATTCCGAAGCGATCCTCGGCGCGTCCGGGCTGTTCCTGTTCGGCTTCACCTATCTGTACGTCGGGATCGCGAACCTCGCCGGGCTCGAACCCGAGGGCATCGGCTGGTTCTCGCTGTTCGTCGCGGGCGCCGCGCTCGTGTACGCCGGCCTGGCGTTCTGGCGGCAGCACGATCCCGTGTTCGGCGTCATCTGGCTTTCCTGGGCCCTGCTGTGGGGCCTGTTCTTCCTCGTGCTCGGGCTCGGCCGCGAGGAGCTGACCCGGTTCACCGGCTGGACGACTGTCCTGTTGAGCCAGCCGACCTGCACGCTGCCCGCGTTCCTCGCGCTCACCGGCGGCTACCGCTCCACCGCCGCCACCGCGTTCATCGCCGCGGCGGTCGCCGTCCTGCTCGTCGCCCTCGCCGCGGTGCTCGGGTTCCGCGGTCAGCCCCGCTCCGTCCACGACCGCGCCGCGGCCGCGGCGTGACCCTCCATCTGAAGGAGAAATCCCATGCGACACGGTGACATTTCCTCGAGCCCGGACACGGTCGGCATCGCGGTCGTGAACTACAAGATGCCGCGGCTGCATTCGAAGGCCGAGGTGCTGGACAACGCGCGCAAGATCGCCGACATGGTGGTCGGCATGAAGAGCGGCCTGCCCGGAATGGACCTCGTCGTGTTCCCCGAATACTCGACGCAGGGGATCATGTACGACGAGCAGGAAATGTACGAAACCGCGGCGACCGTCCCCGGCGAGGAGACCGCGATCTTCTCCGCAGCCTGCCGCGAAGCCGACACCTGGGGCGTCTTCTCGATCACCGGCGAACAACACGAGGACCACCCGAACAAGCCGCCGTACAACACCTTGGTGCTGATCGACAATCACGGCGAGATCGTGCAGAAGTACCGGAAAATCCTGCCGTGGTGCCCGATCGAGGGCTGGTACCCGGGAGACACGACTTACGTCACGGACGGCCCGAAGGGCCTGAAGATCTCCCTGATCATCTGCGACGACGGCAATTACCCGGAAATCTGGCGGGATTGCGCGATGAAGGGCGCCGAGCTGATCGTCCGCTGCCAGGGCTACATGTACCCGGCGAAGGACCAGCAGGTGCTGATGGCGAAAGCCATGGCCTGGGCCAACAACTGCTATGTCGCGGTCGCCAACGCGGCCGGATTCGACGGCGTGTACTCGTATTTCGGCCACTCCTCGATCATCGGCTTCGACGGCCGGACGCTCGGCGAAACCGGCGAGGAGGAATACGGCATCCAGTTCGCCCAGCTGTCGCTTTCGGCGATTCGCGACGCGCGCGAGTACGACCAGTCGCAGAACCACCTCTTCAAGCTGCTGCACCGGGGCTACTCGGGCGTGCACGCGGCCGGCGACGGCGACAAGGGTGTCGCGGACTGCCCGTTCGAGTTCTACCGCACGTGGGTCACCGACGCGCAGAAGGCGCAGGAAAACGTCGAGGCCATCACGCGCAGCACGATCGGCGTGGCCGAATGCCCAGTGGGAGAACTGCCGGTCGAAAAGACCAAACAGGCCTGATCCCCCGCTGGCCGCCGGTTCCGGTTTTGGTTCAGGGAAAGGACACCATGCCGTTCATCACCGACAGGTACCACGACCAGAACCGGAACCGGCAGCCGGCCGCTCCGGCCCTCGCCCCCGCTCCGTCCGCTCCGGACACCCCCGACGCCCTGTCCGAACGCCTCCGAGGCCGCGTCCTTGGCCAAGACCCCGCCATCGACGCCGTCGTCCGGGCCATCACCCTGGCGCGCGCGGGCGCGACGGAACCCGACCGTCCACCCGCGACAGTCCTGCTGCTGGGCCCCACCGGCGTAGGCAAGACCGAACTGGTCCGCCAGGTCGCCGCCGCCTTCCGCTCCGGCCCCGACGACCTGTGCCGGGTGGACATGAACTCCCTCGCCCAAGAGCACTACGCAGCCTCTTTCAACGGCGCCCCGCCCGGTTACGCGGGAAGCAAGGAAGCCTTCACCGTCTTCGACCGCTCCACTGTGGAGGGTGACCCGTACACTCCCGGAATCGTCCTCTTCGACGAGGTCGAAAAGGCCCACCCGACTGTCCTGCGCGCCCTCTTAGGCGTACTGGACAACGGAATCCTCCGTCTCGCGAACGGTCAGGAGAAGATCTCCTTCCGCAACAGTTTCGTCTTCCTCACTTCAAACCTGGGCTCCAAGGAATTGGCCCGCCGCCGAGGTTCCCGCTGGCGCACGCTCTTGGACCGCGGCCACACCCGCCGCACCGTCGTCGACAAAGCCCTGCAGTCGTTCTTCGACCCGGAATTCCTGAACCGCATCGACGAAACGGTGGTCTTCGACGAACTGGACCGCACCACCATCGAACAAGTCGCCCGCCTGGAAACCGACCTGCTGCGCGCAAGGCTCCGCCGCCGGGGCGTCGACCTCCAGGTAGCCGAATCCGCCGTCCGCCTCCTGGCCGATCAAGGCTTCGACCCGGTATACGGCGCCCGCGGCCTGCGCCGGACCCTGCGCACCCACCTGGCCGCCCCGGTGGCCGCGGAAATCATGCGAGTACGCCCCACCGGCACCGCCCCGCTGTCGATCACCGCGACCGCCGCCGCCGGAACCATCCGCGCGACCGCCACCGATCCGGAGTCTTGACGCCGCGCGACCGCCTCTCTAAGTTCTCCGGACATAGGACGTCGGACATCCCACGTCCGGAGCGAGAGGCGGTCCCCCGGTGCTCCCGAGAACAGTCACCTTTGCGCTCGCCGCAACGATCTTGAGCTTCGTCCCGGCCCCGCCGGCCAACGCGACTCCCCACTGCGCCTCGTCGATCCCGTTCACCTCAGGCGCCGAGGGCTACCACACCTTCCGCATCCCGGCCGTAGTCCGCGCGGCGAACGGCTCGCTGCTCGCCTTCGCCGAAGGCCGCCGCGACTCCCCCGGCGACTCCGGCGCGATCCAAACGGTCGCCAAAACCTCCCGCGACGGCGGCTGCACCTGGGGCGCCCTGCGGGTAGTCGACAGCAACGGCGAGGCCACCGCCGGAAACCCGACCCCGGTACTGGCCCGCAACGGCGACCTAGTCCTGCTGACTGTCCACAACGGACCCGTCAGCGAAAAGGCCATCATGTCCGGCACGGTTTCCCCGCAGGACACCCGCCGTGTCTTCGTCCAGCGCAGCCCCGACAACGGCCGCACCTGGACCCCGGCCCGCGACATCACCGCCACCGCGAAACTGCCGACCTGGCGCTGGTACGCCGCCGCCCCCGGCCACGCGACCCTCCTCGAACACGGCCGCTACGCCGGCCGGATCATCGTCCCCGCCAACCACTCCAGCGCGCCCGCCGCGGGTTCCGCCGACGTCGGAACCGAAGCCAAGTACTACGGCGGCCACGACCTCTACAGCGACGACAACGGCCGCACCTGGCACATCGGCTTCACCGACGACCCGACCGACGGCGTCCTCGCCCCCAACGAAACCACCGCCACCGAGTTGCCCGACGGCACGGTGTACTTCTCCAGCCGCAACCAGGGTTCCGCCCCGGAACACCGCCTGGACGCCTACAGCACCGACGGCGGCCGCACCCTTACCCGTCCCTATCAAGTGCAACCGACCCTGTCCGGCCCGAAGGTGGAAGGCAGCGTCCTGCAAACCGCCAACCCCCGCGTGCTCCTCTATTCAGGCCCCTCCGATCCCGCAGTGCGCCGCACGATGCAACTCCGAACCAGCTCCGACCGCGGCAAAACCTGGCACCCGTCGGTCGTTCTCACCGACGCCCCCGCCGGCTACTCCGACCTGGTACAACCAGACCGCACCACCATCGGCGTCCTGTACGAAACCGGCGGCACCAGCGCCTACGAAAAGATCGAATTCCGCCGAGTTTCGTTTTGACGCCTCCCTCCCCCGGTAAAATCGCCCGCATGACGGACCCGTGGCTACGCCGCTTCCACCCCGCCGACGACGCCCCCGCCCGTTTGGTGTGCCTGCCGCACGCAGGCGGTTCAGCCCCGTTTTTCCATCCGCTGTCGAAGGCGCTGGCCCCGGCAGTCGATGTGCTGGCGGTGCAATACCCCGGCAGGCAGGATCGCATGGCCGAATCCGCCCTGCGCACCATCGAGGAATTGGCGGACGGCGTCACCCAAGCCCTCCTGTCGTGGCTGGACCTCCCGGTGGTGCTGTTCGGCCACAGCATGGGCGCGACGCTCGCGTACGAGGTAGGCGTCCGTCTGGAGGAACGCGGCACGCCCCCGGAAGCAGTAGTGATCTCCGGCCGCCGAGCCCCGTCCCGCCTGGTGAACGAACAAGTCCACCTCCAAGACGACGACGGTTTGCTGTCCGAGATCGAAGGCTTGGCGGGCACGGATCCGAAGGTGCTGCGAGACCCGGAACTGCGAGAACTGTTCCTGCCGGCCCTGCGCGCGGACTACACGGCCATCGAGACGTACCGTCCGAGCGCGGGCCCGCTCACCGCGCCCATCCACGCCCACACCGGAGACGCCGACCCCCACGCCCCGGTGGCGGACGTCCAAGCCTGGTCGTCGCACACCCGAGGAGACTTCACCCTGACCACGTACCCCGGCGGCCATTTCTACCTGGTAGACCACGTTCCGGCGATCACAGACGCCTTGCTGAAACTAACGACGAGCGGTTTCTGACTTCACCCTAACGACGACCGGTTTCCTTCTCGCGGCTCGTTGGCCTCCGCTTGCCCACCACTGCACTGGCACCGGTTCTTCGCACCCTGCCGACCCGAACGCCTTGCCGCCAGCGCGATCGGCCTTGCCCCACTACTCGATCCCCGCGCCCCGCCGGTCTCAGACACCTTCTCCAGCATGGGGCTCTCCTGCCGCCTGCCTCCCCAACGACTGCCCGCCGACCACCCGCCTGCCCGTCCACCGGTGCCTCATCTCCCTGCCAATCCGACGATCGACCCACCTCACGAGCCCCACTCGACCGTCCGTCAGCCTCCCCCCCTGCCCAGCCATCAGCACCTCTCACCGCCCCCGCGCCGTTCAAGCCTTCGCAGTGCTGCCCCTCGCCCCCGCACCACCCGAGCCCGCGCAACTGCCACCCCGCCTCGCCCTTCGTACCCGCGCGAGCGCCACCCCGCCTCACCCTCCGTACCCTCCGTGCCCGCGCAAGTGCCACCCCACCTCCTCCGTGCCCGCGCGAGTGCCACCCCGCCTCGCCCTCCGCCCGAGATGCCACCCCGCCAACCGCTCCTTCGCCGCCCCGTAGGCTGCCGATCATGGAATTGCGCAGGATGTTCGCCGGTGTGGGCCGCAGCAAGGCATTCGCCGCGTTCGGCCGGGCGATGATGCCCGCAGACCGCCTCCTCCTCCGCATCAGCGGCGGCCGCTTGGGCGTAGGCGCGGCGGTCGGACTGCGCACCCTCCTGCTCACCACCGTCGGCCGCACGACGGGCGAACCGCGCCAGGTCCCGCTGCTGTACGTCGAACGCTCCGGCGGATACATCGTGATCGGCTCCAACTGGGGCGGAGAACGCCACCCCGCCTGGACCGCCAACCTCCTGGCCCACCCCGACGCGACAGTCTCCGTCCACGGCCGCACCTCACCGGTCCGAGGCCGCCTGCTGAAAGACGCCGAACGCCAGGAAATGTGGGACGCCGTCGCCTCCTACTGGCCCGCCTACGACCGCTACGCCGAACGCGCCGCCCACCGCGAAATCCGGGTGTTCCTCCTGGAACGCACCAATCCAGCCGCCTGACCCAGGCCCGTTTCGTCCCGGGTGTTCTCCTGGACGCACCAAGCCAGCAGCCTGACCCGGGCTCGTTTTGTCCCGGGTGTTCCTCCTGGACGCACAAACCAGCTTCCTGCCCCGGCCCAGTTCCGTTCTAGGTATCGCACCAACCCAGCTTCCTGCCCGGGCCGGTTCCGTTCCGGGTATCGCACCGACCCCGCCTCCTAGCCCAAGCCGGTTCCGTTCCGGGTATCGCACCGACCCCGCCTCCTAGCCCAAGCCGGTTCCGTTCCGGGTATCGCACCGACCCAACCTCCTCGTCCAAGCCGGTTCCGTTCCAGATATCGCACCAACCCAGCCCCTGCCCCAGGCCGGTTTCGTTCCAGATATCCCGGTTGCTCCGGCTCCTGCCGCGGGACCGCCCACCGAGCCTCACCCGCCGGCCGCGCTCCCCGATCGTGCAACCCACCAGCCCACGGCACCCCGGCGTCGACCTTCCCCCACGACGCACGACCCGCCAAGCAGCCCGCGCACGGTCCACCGACAGATTCCCCCGGAGGGCCTGCCGAGGAAATCCGCCCCGACTCGACAGAGTTCGCTCTAATCGGCAAACCCGTCGAACCGCCCGGCCGATCCGTTCCCCGCCAAGGCGACCGTCCCAGGCACCCGCTCGCCGGATAACCCTCCCGCCACCAGGCCAGCCAACGCCAGGCCAACCCGCCTACTCACCCCGCGGAAGGAACTCCGCCGCTTTCGACTGGAGGTACCGGCGCTCCGGCACGCTGCTCGTCCGTTTCGCCGCGCGCAGATAGTGCTCGTGCGCACCCGCGGTATCGCCCGCGAGTTCAAGCAGATGCGCACGAACCGCATCGAGCCGGTGACCCTGCTTCAGTCGCGCGTCGCCTTCGAGAGTGTCCAGCAGTGCCAGCGCTTTCTCCGGCCCGTGCACCATCGCGACCGCGATCGCCCGGTTGAGCGTCGTCACCGGACCGGGCGAGAGCTGTTCGAGCAGTCCGTACAACTCAAGGATCTGCGCCCAGTCAGTGGAATCGGCACCCGCAGCTTGGTCGTGCAGCGCCGCGATAGCGGCTTGCACCTGGTACGGCCCGACCGGACCTTTCCCCAATACCCGGTTCACCAACTCCAGGCCCTCGACGATCAACGGCACCGTCCACTGTCGACGGTCCTGTTCAGCGAGCGGCGTCAACGCTCCGTCCGGCCCGGTGCGCGCCGGGCGTCGCGCGTCGGTGAGCAGCATGAGCGCGAGCAGTCCAGCGACCTCGCCGTCGTCCGGCAGCAGCGCCCGCACCGCGCGGGTCAGCCGGATCGCTTCCTCGGACAGTTCGACCCGGTGCAGTTCCTCGCCCGACGTCGCCGTGTACCCCTCGTTGAAAATCAGGTACAGCACGTGCAGCACGACCTGCAGCCGAGCCGGCCAGTCCTCGGCGGACGGAGGCGCGAAGGTCGATCCGGCCGCCGCGACGCTTTCCTTCGCCCGCGTGATCCGCCGCGCCATAGTGCTTTCCGGCACGAGGAACGCGCGCGCGATCTCGGCCGTCGTCAACCCGCCGACCGCCCGGAGCGTCAGCGCGACCTGCGAGCTGGGCGTGACCGCCGGATGGCAGCACAGGAACAGCAACGTCAACGTGTCGTCCCGCTCCGGCGGCTGCTCGTCCTCTGGCCCGGGCACGACCGCGGTCAGCGCGACGTCCTGCACCGCAACGTTTTCTTCGCGTCGCCGCCGCGCGCTCTCGCTGCGCCATAGGTCGGTGAGCCGCCGGGTGGCGACCGTGAGCAGCCAGGCGCGCGGATTGTCCGGTATCTCGCCTGCCGTCCATTGCTCGACCGCCGCGACCAGCGCCTCCTGCACCGCGTCCTCGCACGCCTCGAACTGCCCGTACCGCCGCACGAGCGTGCCGAGCACCTGAGGAACGAGCGGCCGGAGCAGCTCGCCGACGTCCGCCATCAGCCGAGGTCGGGCTGCGTTTCCGCGTCAGCGAAGAACACCACCGGCCGGACCTCGATGCCAAGCCCGTCGATCCTCGCGTCGGGAATCATCGCGGCGACCTCCAGCGCCCGATCGCGGCTCTCGCATTCGACCAGGTAGAACCCGGCGAGGAACTCCTTCGACTCCGCGAACGGACCGTCGGTGACCGCAGGCACCCCGCCGCGCACCCGCACGACAGCACTGTCCTCCGGCCCGCCGAGCGCCTGCGTGCTGATCATCTCGCCGGACGCGCGGATCTTGGCAACGAAATCCGCGTGCCCGTCCATCACCTCCTGGCGGGTTTCCTCGCTCAGCCCGTCCCATACGTCGGGGTTCATGTGCATCGTCAGCAGGAACTTCACGTCGTTCTCCCCAGCAGGCGGTCCAGGCGCACCAACCTAGCGGAGCCGCGCGGCGATGCCGTCGAGCAGACATTCGAGACCAAGCTCGAACTGCGCGTCCTCCGCCGCTGCCTCGGCCGTCTTCCACGCGTCGGCAGCAGCTTCCCCATCCGCCGACCGACCCGGCCCCACCGCCGTCCCGGCAGCCTCGGCCCGATCCGCCCCGGCAGTCCCAGCAGTCCCAGCCGCCGCGCCAGCTCCGGCCCGGCTCATCCCGGCAGCCCCAGGCCTGCCCGCCTCGGCTGCCCCTGCGGCCCTGCCAGAGCCAGCCACCTCGCGGTCCGCCTCAGCCGCCTGTTCAGCCTCAGCCACCCGCCCAGCCTCAACGACCTCCGCATCCGACCCAGAGCACTGCCCGACGCCCGACCCAAAGCCCGGCCCAGCATCCGAGCCACCGGCACCGGCCGCCCGGCCGGACTCGCCCGGCTCCGCACCTGACCCGGCACCGTCCGCGCCGACCTCGGCAGTTTCGCCAGCCGCGTCGTACCGCTCGGCCAGAAAGCTCTCCAGCACGCGCATGAGCAACGGATACGGCCCGTCCTCCGACACGACGTCGCCGAACCAGGCCCGCGCCTTCCGCTGCACGTCCACCACGTCGACGAACGCGTTGCGCTGCCACATCGCCCGCTCTTCGGCCCACTGCAGCGCCTGCCCGGTGACGTATCCGTCGAGCAGCCGGGCGTACCCGAGCGCCGACGAGAGGTCCTGCCCCAGCCGGTCGAACGTCGCCAGCACGAACTCGGTCCGCCGGCTCGCATTCGGCCCCGCCGGAGGCCGCTGATGCACGAGCCGCGCGTACCACGGATGCCGCTTCGTCATCGCCCACGTGTCGACCACGACGGCCGTCAGCTCACCCCGCCAGTCCTCGCCCGGGACTTCCGGGGTGCGCACCTCGCTGTTCGCCTGGTCCAGCATCAGATCCACCAGACCGTCTTTGCTGTGCACGTAGCGGTACAGCGACATCGGCGTGGACGCGCCCAGCTCCTTCGCCACTGCCCGCATCGTGAGCGCCTCCGCGCCGCCGTGGTCGGCCAGGCGCACGGCCGCGTGGACGATGTCGACTCGCCCGAGGCCCCAACCGCGCTCCGGCGGCTCAGGCAACAGCCAAATCGGCGGTGTCGGCCCTTGATCTCCCATTCATCTCCCTGTCTCCAGCCCGCTTGCGTACATAGTACATCTTCATGTACAACGTACACAAGATGTACAACGTACACGACCCTGGGGGTTGCGAAATGACTGCACGAATTCCTGTTCTGATCTGCGGCGGAGGGATCGCCGGACTCACCGCGGCACTGCTGCTTCACCGCGAGGGAGTAGCGCCGCTGCTGGTGGAGAAGCACGCCGGCACGTCGCCGCAGCCGAAAGCGCGCCGGTTCAACCCGCGCAGCACCGAGGTGTTCCGCTTGCTCGGTCTCATGGACGAGGTCGAGCGCGCCAGCGCACCGCTCGCGTCGTTCACCGGGATGCTCTCCGGCACGACGCTGGCCGACGCGACCTGGCCGGAGGTCACCGACGCGTTGCGCGAACGGCCGAACCAGCACGCGAAAATACCCGACCTCAGCCCTGCGCCGAGCGTGCTGTGCCCGCAGGACGTCCTGGAACCGGTGCTGCGGCAGGCCGCTGTCGAACGTGGCGTGTCAGTCCGGTTCGGCACCGAACTGGTGTCGTTCGAGCAAGACGACACCGGAATCACCGCCGAACTGCGCCCGGCAGACGGCGAGCCGTACCAGGTCAACGCCGAATATCTGATCGCGGCGGACGGCGCGCGCAGCCCGATCCGCACCGCGCTCGGCATCCCGCGCAGCGGGCACGGGCACCTGGCCGACAATCTCGACGTCTGTTTCCGCGCCGATCTCGCGGAGCTCGTCCGGGACAAGCCGTTCAACCTGTGCCGGATCGAAAACCCGGCGGCTTCCGGCGCTTTCGTGTCGGTCAACGGCACCGATCGGTGGCTCTTCTCCACCTCCGACTTCCCCGGCTCGGAGTCCCTGGGCGAGGACGGCTGGCGCGCGTTGCTGCGCACCGTCGTCGGCGTGCCGGATCTCGAGGTCGAGGTGCTGAGCCGGATGCACTGGGAGTCGGGGATGTACGTGGCCGACCAGTTTTCCTCCGGCCGGATCTTCCTGGCAGGCGACGCCGCGCACGCGATGCCGCCGATGGCCGCCGCGGGCGCGAACACCGCGATCGCGGACGTAGCCAACCTCGCCTGGAAGCTCGCCGCGGTGCTAGCCGGCAACGCGACGCCCGCCCTGCTCGACACCTACCACGCCGAGCGGTACCCGATCGGGTACGCGACGGCGGAGTTCTCCAGCATGGCCAGCGGTCATCTCGGCACCATGCTCGCCGCGATCACCAGTGCCGACGCGCCACGCATCGACCCGCTCGCCGCGCTGTTCGGCGTGCAATACGAACACGGTGCCTTCGTTCCGGACGGACGCGGTCCCGCACCGGAAGACCGGTACAGTCCCGCCGGCCGTCCAGGTACCCGAGTGCCCCACGCCTGGCTCGACGCCACGACGTCCACAGTGGACTTAGCGGGCCCTGGCCTCGTCTTGCTCACCGGACCGGACAACGCCCGCTGGGCAGCCGAAGCCGACCGGCTGGACCTCCGCCTCGTTCCGGTATCGGACGAGGCGTGGCTGGCCGAGACGGAACTTCCGGCCGACGGCGCGCTGCTGCTCCGGCCGGACGCCGTCGTCGGTTGGCATTCGACGTCGGAGGTCCCGCTTGCCGAGGCCCTGTCCCGCCTGCTCAACGTCCCCGTGGAGGCAACCGTGTGATCACTTCGACGACGCCCGGGTTCGCCCGCCCCGCGCGCCAGATCTGCCACACATTCGACGCAAGAGAGGAGCACTGATCGGACGCACCTGAAAGCGCGGACCCCCGGTGCCGGTATCTGCCAGCCCGCTTCGGCACCGACCGGTTGCGATCCGCCGCTGTCCCTCCAGGTTGAGCCGCGCCACCGTGCCAGCCCGCACCCACCCGCGGCCCGTGCCTGAAGAAGAACTGACCCGCCATCGTCATCGCCAGCGGTAGCGGCGGCAACGGCGGCAACGAGGATTGCTGAGGCCCGCGCCGGCGGGAAGCCAGAGAGCCATGGCCGGTGCCGAGGAAGAGCACCGGAGCGGCGACCGGCGGCGCTTCGCACCAGACGCGTCACCAGATCGCACTGCTCGCCGACGAGGGTGCGCGCCACCGGAGCGCTCGCCATCGGAGCCGCCACCACCGGAGCGCTCGCCACCGAACTGCGCGGCATCTTGGGCCGCGAGAAACCCAACCACAACGTGCGTCAAGAGGAGGTCTGCCAGTAACCCGCACCGCCGTCCGCTGCCGCTCCGCAGTTGGCACTTCGATCCTCGACGGCGTCGGCGTACCGGAGCTGAAGGCCCCGGCGCGTGACCGGCATCGGGCTCCACCAACGCGCACTGACGACCCGCAGCAGGTCTCGACTGTCGACGGTCGGGGTCAGGTGACCGGCGCTTACCGCGTCGCCGCAAGCGTTCCGAGCCGACAGCAGACGATTCACACCGCCGTCGCAGGCAGCCGTCGCCTCGCACAGCCCGTGTCGGCAGCTGGCGCGTCAATGACCGTCACGTCAAGAAGTTGTCATGGGCAGCCGCCGAGTCGAGCAATCCGCGTCAAGAGCTGCCGCGCCGAGCCCGTGATCACCGTCCGCACAACACCCGAATCAGGATCCGATCAAGACCCCATCAGGAGGCAAAGACCGATGACAACCCTGCTCACTCGAACCGGGACGGGTCTCCGGCCCCGTGCCGCACGACCTCCGCCTCGCCGGAGGAGAAGTCGATCACCGTGGTGGGTTCCACGCCGCACTCGCCGGAGTCGATCACGGCGTCCAGGACGTGGTCGAGTTCTTCCTTGATCTCCCAGCCCTGGGTGAGGGGCTCGCCGGAATCGGGCAGCAGCAGCGTGCTCGACAGGATCGGCTCGCCCAGTTCGCCGAGGAGTTCCTGGGTCACCACGTGGTCGGGGATCCGCACGCCGACGGTCTTCTTCTTGGCGTGCAGCAGCCGCCGCGGGACTTCCTTCGTCGCCGGGAGGATGAACGTGTACGCGCCGGGTGTGCTGGCCTTGATGGCGCGGAACACCGCATTGTCGATATGCACGAACTGGCCGAGCTGGGCGAAGTCCTGGCAGACGAGCGTGAAGTGGTGCCGGTGGTCGAGCTTGCGGATGGTGCGGATCCGTTCCATCCCCTGCTGGTTGCCGATGCGGCAGCCGAGCGCGAAGCACGAGTCGGTCGGGTAGGCGATGAGCCCGTCGTCGCGCAGCAGGTCGACTACCTGGGCGAGCGCGCGGCGCTGCGGGTTCTGCGGGTGCACGTCGAAGTAACGGGCCATTGCCCGAGCTTAGGCGTGCCCGCCGGGCCGGGCGCGCGGGCTCTCCGGAGGCCGGGCACAGTGACGGGCGAGGAGGTACGTCCGTGCATGCTCTCTGGTCCACCGGCGAACAGTGGGAACTGCTGCCGCCGGTGCTGCTCGCCCTGCTGCTGAGCACGGTGATCGGCATCGAGCGCGAGGTCGGCAACAAACAGGCCGGCCTGCGCACGCACACGCTGGTCGGCGTCGGGTCGGCGGTCTTCATGCTGGTGTCGAAATACGGCTTCGCCGATTTGCTCGGCATCGAGCACGTGGCGCTCGACCCGTCGCGGATCGCCGCGCAGATCGTGTCCGGCATCGGGTTCGTCGGCGGCGGGCTGATCTTCGTGCGCCGCGACGCGGTGCGCGGCCTCACCACCGCGGCGACCGTGTGGCTCGCCGCGGCCGTCGGAGTCGCGTGCGGCGCCGGATTGCCCGTGCTGGCCGTCGCGACGACTGCCGGGCTCGTGGTGATCACTCGCGGATTCCCGCCGCTTTCCCGGTTCGTCGCGCGCCATCGGCGGCAGCCGCCGATCCTCCGGTTGAGTTATGCCGACGGACACGGCGTACTGCGCGCCGTGCTCGCCACTTGCACCGATCGGGGCTGGGCCGTCCACCGGGTGGCGGTCGACCGCGAAACAGTTTCCGAAGAGGGACAACGGATCGCGGTCGTCACATTGCTGTTGCAGGGGCGCGGCGATCTTCCCGAACTCACCGCGGAACTGGCCGAATTGCCCGGCGTGCGAAGCACCGCGACGGGAACCGAGGACCCGCTCGAAGATTGACCCGCCCCGGACTCACACGGATCGCCGGACTTCAGGCACACTGGAGGCAGTGCGGAAACCCCGGTGCGGCAAGAAAAACGAGCGCCGAGGAGAAACCATCCAAATGGGAGGTGAGAGCATGGCCCCCGGCGGTGGCGAGGACCTGATGTCCGTCCGGCCGTCCTTTGACTCGGCTTGGCGCGGCTATCAGCGCGGCCAGGTCGAAGAATTCGTCACGTGGGTCGAGGCGGAATTCCGGCGCCTCGCGGCGGAACGCGACGCCGCGGCACAGCAGGCGGCCGAACTCGCCGAGCGCAATCGCGAACTGCGCGCGACGGTCGACCGGATCAGCCGCACCCCCATCGAGCCGGACGCATTGCAGGAACGCTCTCGCCGGATGGTCGAGCTGACGCGCGAGGAAGCCGCGGAGATCACCGCGCGCGCAGAGGACACCGCCGCGCGGATCATCGCCGACGCCAAGGCGGAAGCCGTCCGCCTCACCGAAAAGGAGCGCGCGCTCGTCGAAGCCGTCTCCGCGGACCGCGTGCAGCAGCGGCAAGAACACGAAGATCTGCTGCGCCGCGCAGTCGAGGAACGCAAAGCCGCGGACGAGGCGGCGGCGAAAGAACGCCGACGGCTCGAAGAACACCTCACGCGCACGTTGGCCGACCGCCGCACCGACGCACTCCGCGAAATCGCCGACCGCACCGCCACTGCCCGCGCCGAAGCCGACGCGCACCTCCGTCAAGCCACCGACCGCGCCACCCGCATCGTCGCCGACGCCGAACAACGGGTCGCCGAACTCGCCGCCGTCCAGCAACGGGTCAAGGCCGCGCTGCGCGGTGCCCGTGAACTGCTGGCCACCGCGAACGCCGACCTCGCGCCGGACGGAACGCCCGTGCCGAACCAAAGACGGACCTCCGTGCTCACCGAAGTCACCGAGGTCACTTCGACTGGCTGAACGCCAGCGCTGGACACGTCGCCAGGCCTGTCCGTTCGCCAGACACCCACGGCAGGCAGACACCCACGGCAGGCGGCCACCGATGGTAGGTGGCCACCCACGGCAGGCGGCTACACTCGGCGGGCAGACACCCACGGCGGGTGGCCATCACGAACGCCGACCTCGCGCCCGTACATGCCCGCGCTCATCGCAGTTAGCCCGCACGGTTGAGCACCAGTCCCGGACACGCGGGTGGCGTGCTCGACAGCTAGCCCCTGCGAGTACTGATCCGACTGAGACGGCTCCCCTGTGCAGAACCGCCGCACGTCGACGCTCACCGAAGTCACCCCCGCCGGTCGAGCACCGAACCCGGATACGCCGGGTGGGTATACTCGAGGGTGGACCAACGGGGATGTCGAGAACAAGGGACGATGCGCGATGACCGGCTACGGCAGTGAACGAGAGGCCTACCTCAAGCGCCTTCGCCGGATCGAGGGGCAGATCCGCGGCCTGCAGCGCATGGTCGAGGAGGACAAGTACTGCATCGACATCCTGACGCAGGTCTCCGCGGCGACGAAAGCGCTGCAGTCCTTCTCGCTGGAGCTGCTCGACGAGCACCTGGCAACCTGCGTCGTCCAGGCCGCGGCTGCGGGCGGGGAGGAAGCCGACCTGAAGGTGCGCGAAGCTTCCGACGCGATCGCTCGGCTGGTGCGTTCCTGAGGCAGCTCCCGGCTCATTCCGCAGCGTACGGGTGCCGCTAGTCCGGCGTTATGGCCAGGAGACCGCACCCGTCGACGCGACCATGGCCGCCGCTGCGGGTGGAGGGAAGTGGGCGGATAGCGCACGTGTGAGGCATACCGATGCGATTTGCCCGCTTGACGCGTTCCTGAGGCTTGCCCGCTTGATGCGTTCCTCAGGCAAGCCCCAGTCGCTTCCACCACGCGCAGCTGCCGGTCAGTCCGCTGCGCTCAGCGCATGAGCAGTCGGGCGTTCTCATCGCCCCAACCAGGTCGGCGAAAGATCCCAGTTCCTGGCGCAGCGACGCCCAGGCAGATCAGCGCCCAACGATCCGCAGCCGCCAAAAGCGTGGACCCCAGCGAACGCGAAAACGGGCCAGCAGCGAGAAGTCCCGCCGCTGGCCCGTCCTCAGGCCGGTCAAACAGCCCGGAAGCGCCGCAACCGGAGGCTGTTCGACACCACGAACACCGACGAGAACGCCATCGCGGCGCCCGCGATCATCGGGTTGAGCAGGCCGAACGCCGCCAGCGGCAGTGCCGCCACGTTGTAGGCGAACGCCCAGAACAGGTTCCCCTTGATCGTGCCGAGCGTGCGGCGGGCCAGGCGGATCGCGTCGACCGCCGCGCGCAGGTCGCCTCGGACCAGGGTCAGGTCTCCGGCTTCGATTGCCGCGTCCGTTCCGGTGCCCATGGCCAGGCCGAGGTCGGCTTGGGCCAGCGCGGCTGCGTCGTTGACGCCGTCGCCGACCATGGCCACCACCCGGCCTTCGTCCTGCAGTCGCTTCACCACAGCCACCTTCTCCGCGGGCAGCACTTCGGCCACTACCTCGGTGATGCCTGCGGCGTCCGCGATTGCCCGCGCTGCGCCGGCGTTGTCACCGGTCAGCAGCACTGGACGCAGGCCCAGCGCCTGAAGTTCGGCGACAGCCTGCGCTGACGTCGGCTTGATCGTGTCCGCGACCACCAGCACACCTCGCGCCACGCCGTCCCAGGCGACGAACACTGCTGTCGCGCCTCGCTCCTCCGCCGCGACCTTGGCCTTGGTGAGACCGTCGTTGATCTTGACGCTCCAGTCGGCCAGGAACGCCGCTCGGCCGGCCAGGACAGCTGTGCCTTCCACGAGGCCGGAGACGCCGAGGCCCTCGGTGTTCCGGAACTCCGTCGCGGACGGGAGGTCACCGACCCGCTCGCGAGCACTGTCTGCGATTGCTTTCGCGATCGGGTGTTCCGAAGCGTGCTCGACTGCCCCGGCATAGCGCAGCAGTTCGCGCTCCGTGACGCCTTCCCCGACGCGGACGTCCACCAGGCTCATTCGCCCGGTCGTGACGGTCCCGGTCTTGTCGAGCACCACGGTGTCGACCCGGCGAGTGGATTCGAGCACCTCCGGACCCTTGATGAGGATCCCGAGCTGCGCGCCGCGACCGGTGCCGACCAGCAGGGCGGTGGGGGTCGCGAGCCCCAGGGCGCACGGGCAGGCGATGATCAGCACCGCTACCGCGGCGGTGAACGCCTCGGTGACGTTTCCGCTGGTCAGAAGCCAGGTGACCAGCGTGCCCAGAGCCAAGACCAGCACAATCGGCACGAACACCGCCGAGACGCGGTCTGCCAGTCGCTGTACCGCGGCTTTGCCGTTCTGCGCTTCCTCGACGAGCCGGGCCATTTGCGCGAGCTGCGTGTCCGCTCCGACCCGGGTCGCGCGCACCGCGATCCGGCCGCCGACGTTCACCGTCGCTCCGGTCACGCCGTCACCCACTGCGACCTCGACCGGCACGGATTCCCCGGTGATCATGCTGACGTCGACTGCCGAGCCACCGTCCGTGACCACGCCGTCGGTAGCGATTTTCTCGCCAGGCCGCACCACGAAAGTGTCCCCGACCCGCAGTTGCTCGACCGGGATGCGCTGCTCGCGATCATCGCGAAGGACCGTCACGTCTTTCGCGCCGAGTTCGAGCAGCGCCCGGAGCGCAGCCCCGGAGCGGCGCTTGGACCTTGCCTCGAAATAGCGGCCGGCGAGGATGAACGTGGTGACGCCCGCCGCGACCTCGAGATAAATGCTGTCGGTTCCCGATCCCCCGGACACGCTGAACTCGAAGCCGTGCCGCAGGCCGGGCATGCCCGCCATGCCGAAGAACAGCGCGTACAGCGACCACAGCGTGGCGGCCGAGACGCCGAGCGAGATCAGCGTGTCCATCGTCGCCGCGCCGTGCCGGAGGTTCGTCCACGCGGCGCGGTGGAACGGCCACGCTCCCCAGACCACGACCGGCGCGGCGAGCGTGAGCGACAGCCACTGCCAGTTCGTGAACTGCAGCGCGGGGACCATCGCCAGCACGATCACCGGCACCGTGAGGATCGCCGAGTAGAGGAGCCGGTCGCGCAGCGGCCGCGTCTCGTCCCGCTCGGGCTCTTCCGGCTTCTCCGGCTGTGGTGCTTGTGCTGTGTAACCGGTCGCTTCGACGACGCCCACCAGGTCGTCGACCGAAACGGTGGAGGGGTATTCGACGTGCGCCTTCTCAGTCGCGTAGTTGACGCTCGCGCTGACGCCCTCGACCTTGTTGAGCTTCCGCTCGACCCGAGCAGCGCACGACGCGCAGGTCATCCCGCCGATGGCGAGCTCGACTGACTGCACGGGGGCTGGTGTCGTGGTGCTCATGTCACTCCTTTTTACGCGACGACCTGGTAGCCGGCCTCAGCGACGGCAGCCTCGACGGCTTCGCGCGAGATCGGCTCCGCACTGGTGACCTTCACGGCGCCGGTGGCGAGGTCGACGTCGACCGTCTGCACGCCGGTCAGGCCGCCCACCTCCTCTTTCACCGATCCGACGCAGTGCCCGCACGTCATGCCCTCGACGGTGTAAGTCGCTTCGGTCATCGCCACACTCCCTATGGTGCTCTCTCCTGATGCCTCCTTTATACCCCTAGGGGGTAGCAGTACGCCAGGGGACCCTCTGCCGAACCCGGGTACCCGCCGGGAGAGACTGCAAGGATGCGGAAGATCTACGCGATCGGGATCGGTGCCGGCGACCCGGAACACCTCACGGTGCAGGCAGTCGACCGGCTCAATCGCGTCGACGTGTTCTTCGTGCTCGACAAGGGCAGCGCGAAAGCCGACCTGGTGCAGCTGCGACAGGAGATACTGGAGCGGTTCGTGAGCCGGCCGGGGTATCGCGTGGTGAGCGCCAAGGACCCGGACCGTGACCGGACACCCGCCGACTACCGCACCGCGGTCGCCGACTGGCATCAGCTCCGCACTGACGTCTACGAGCGGCTGATCCGCGACGAGCTGGCTGACGGCGAGACCGGCGCGTTCCTCGTCTGGGGCGATCCGGCGCTGTACGACAGCACCATCGCGTTGATCGAGGCTGTGCTGGCGCGCGGGAATGTGGCGTTCGATTACGAGGTCGTGCCGGGGATCAGCAGCATCTCCGCACTCGTGGCGCGGCATCGGACGACGATGAATCAGATCGGCCGGGCCATGCAGCTCACGACCGGCCGCCGGCTGGCTGACGGCTGGCCGAGTGACGCTGATGACGTCTTCGTGCTGCTCGACGCGCACACCACGTTCGATCAGTATGCGGGCCAGGGGTTGTGGATCTATTGGGGCGCGTACGTCGGGACTCCGGACGAGATTCTGCTGTCCGGGCCGTTGGATGACGCGTTGGCGGCGAAGATCCGGGAGACGCGCGCCGCGGCTCGGGAGCGGCACGGGTGGATCATGGACACGTATTTGCTGCGCCGGCCGGAGTGAGGCTGGCGGGCCGTCTTTTCGGCCCGCTGTTTTTGGGCATGAAAAAAGGGCGGGGCTCCGGGAAAACCTTTTCAGGTTCTCGACCGGGGCCCCGCCCCTTTTTCTCATGTTAAGTTCGGCGGTGTCCTACTCTCCCACAACCCTTCGGTTGCAGTACCATCGGCGCAGTCAGGCTTAGCTTCCGGGTTCGGAATGGGACCGGG
>NZ_JBVKDT010000016.1:0-208308 GCF_055633655.1 Amycolatopsis sp. NPDC114503
GACAAGCACCCCCGAACCGTCAGCACAATCAAGCTTCGGGGTGCCCCACGCAACCACCCCGGGCGCAACGTCGCCGCCAGGCGACGAGCCGCCCCACCACCCCCACAAACAAAACGGACCCGCCCGGCAAAAGCCGGACGGGCCCGTTCTAAAACGCAATCAGATCAGCTAACGGTGGCCGAACCACCAGCAGCCTCGATCTTCTCCTTGGCGGAACCAGAGAACGCATGCGCGGTCAGCTCGAGCTTGACCCCATTCAGGTCCCCGTTGCCGAGCACCTTCACGAGCTTGCCCTTGCGCACAAGACCGTTGGCAGCCAACTCCTCCGGCCCGACCTTGCCACCGTCGGCGAACACGCGGGCGATGTCGCCCACGTTCACCGGCTGGTACTCGGTGCGGAACCGGTTCTTGAACCCACGCAGCTTCGGCAGCCGCATGTGGATGGGCATCTGCCCACCCTCGAAACCGGCGGGCACGTTCTTCCGGGCCTTGGTGCCCTTCGTGCCGCGACCCGCGGTCTTGCCCTTCGAACCCTCACCACGGCCGACGCGGATCTTGTCGCGCTTGGCGCCAGGAGCCGGACGAAGGTGGTGGATCTTGATGGCGGTCATGCCTGGACCTCCTCGACCTCCACCAGGTGGCGGACGGTGTGGATCAGGCCGCGCACCTGGGGGGTGTCCTCACGCACGACGCTCTGGCGGATCTTGCGCAGCCCGAGGGTGCGCAGCGACTCGCGGTGAGCGTGCTTCGTGCCGATCTTGCTCTTGACCTGAGTGACCTTGAGCTGAGCCATGTCAGACCCCCTGGCCGGCACGCTGACGCAGCATCCGGGCCGGGGCGACGTCCTCGAGCGGCAGACCGCGGCGAGCGGCCACCTCCTCCGGACGCTGCAGCCCCTTCAGGGCCGCCACGGTCGCGTGCACGATGTTGATGGCGTTGTCGGAGCCGAGCGACTTCGACAGCACGTCGTGGACGCCCGCGCACTCCAGCACCGCGCGCACCGGGCCGCCGGCGATAACACCGGTACCAGCGGAGGCGGGACGGAGCAGCACGACACCGGCGGCTTCCTCACCCTGGATCGGGTGCGGAATGGTGCCGGCGACGCGCGGAACGCGGAAGAAGTTCTTCTTCGCTTCCTCGACGCCCTTGGCGATGGCCGCGGGAACTTCCTTGGCCTTGCCGTAGCCGACGCCGACCTGACCGTCGCCGTCGCCGACGACCACCAGGGCGGTGAAGCTGAAGCGACGACCGCCCTTGACGACCTTGGCGACGCGGTTGATCGTCACGACCTTCTCAAGGTGCGGGGTCTTGTCCTGGCCGGCCCCGCCACGGCCGCCGTCGCGCCGGTCCCGGCCGCCACCGCGGCGGTCGTTGCGGTCGTTGCCGCCCTGACCGCCCGGTCCGCCCTGGCCGCCGCCGAATTGCCGTGTACGTCCCGGCATCAGGCTTTCCTTCCATTCACGAGCATGTGCATCAGAACTTCAACCCCGCCTCACGGGCGGCGTCGGCAAGCGCGGCGATGCGGCCGTGGTAGGCGTTGCCGCCACGGTCGAACACCACGGCTTCGATGCCGGCGTCCTTGGCGCGCGAAGCCACCAGTTCGCCGACCTTCGCCGCCTTGGCCTTCTTGTCGCCCTCGAACGACCGGAGGTCGGTCTCGAGGGTGGACGCCGACGCCAGCGTGTGACCGGCGAGGTCGTCGATCACCTGCACGGTGATGTGCCGCGAGGACCGCTTGACGACCATGCGCGGACGCACCGGCGTGCCGCTGATCTTCTTGCGGAGGCGGAAGTGCCGACGGGTCTTGGCGACGCGGCGGCGGGTCGAGATGTCCTTGCCGACCGGCTTGCGCTTCGTGGTAGTCGTGTCGCTCATCACTTACCCGTCTTTCCGACCTTGCGGCGGATCTTCTCACCCTCGTAGCGCAGGCCCTTGCCCTTGTACGGGTCCGGGCGGCGCAGCTTGCGGATGACCGCGGCGGTCTGCCCGACCTTCTGCTTGTCGATGCCCGAAACCGAGAACCGGGTCGGCGACTCCACCTTGAAGGTGATGCCTTCCGGGGCCTCGATCTTGACCGGGTGGCTGTAGCCGAGGGCGAACTCGAGGTCCGATCCCTTGGCCTGCACGCGGTAACCGACGCCGTGGATCTCAAGCTTCTTCTCGTAGCCCGCGGTCACGCCCACCACGAGGTTGTTCACCAGCGTGCGGGTGAGACCGTGCAGGGCACGGCTCGTGCGCTCGTCGTCCGGACGCTTCACCAGGAGCGTGCCGTCCTCGCCGCGCTCGACGAAGATCGGCTCGGCGACGGTGTGCTCCAGGGTGCCCTTCGGACCCTTGACCTTGACGTTCTGGCCGTCGATGGTCACCTCGACCCCGGAGGGGACGGCGACCGGCAGCTTTCCGATGCGTGACATGTCTGTGCCCCCTTCCTTACCAGACGTAGGCGAGGACTTCGCCGCCCACGTTGTTGCGCTTGGCCTGACGGTCGGTCTGCAGGCCGCCGGACGTCGAGATGATCGCGACGCCGAGGCCACCCAGAACGGACGGCAGTTCGGTCGATTTTGCGTAGACCCGCAGACCCGGCTTGGAGACGCGGCGAAGGCCGGCGATGCTCCGCTCGCGGTTGGGGCCGTACTTCAGCTCGACGATGAGGTTCTTGTGCTTCTCGCCCGGCTCGTCGCGGTAGCTCGCGATGTAGCCCTCGCGCTTGAGGATCTCGGCGATGTTCGCCTTGATCTTCGAGTGCGGAAGCACGACCTCGTCGTGGTACGCCGAGTTCGCGTTGCGCAGACGGGTCAAGAAGTCTGCGATCGGGTCGGTCATCGTCATGGTGACCTGTCAACCTTTCTCGCCTGGTTCCCCGCCTCGCCCGGCCGGAGAGGTCTCCGGCCGGGGCGGCGGGGCCTGTGGCGAACTGGGAATAGAGTTTCGAGCCTTACCAGCTGGACTTGTGGACACCGGGCAGTTCGCCCGCGTGCGCCATCTCCCGGAGGCAGATCCGGCACAGGCCGAACTTGCGGTAAACCGAGTGCGGACGCCCGCACCGGTTGCAACGGGTGTAGGCACGCACCGCGAACTTCGGCTTCTTCGAAGCCTTGCTGACTAGCGCTTTCTTGGCCATCGGCTCAGTTCTCCTTGAACGGGAAACCGAGCTTGCGCAGCAGCGCCCGGCCCTCGTCGTCGGTGGTGGCGGTCGTGACGACGGTGACGTCCATGCCGCGCGGGCGGTCGATGTCGTCCGGGTTGATCTCGTGGAACATCGACTGCTCGTTGAGACCGAACGTGTAGTTGCCGTTGCCGTCGAACTGCTTGGGCGAAAGCCCGCGGAAGTCGCGGATACGGGGCAGCGCGATGGTCAGCAGCCGGTCGAGGAACTCCCACATCCGGTCGCCGCGCAGCGTGACGCGCGCACCGATCGGCTGTCCCTCGCGGAGCTTGAACTGCGCGATGGACTTGCGGGCCTTCCGGATTTCCGGCTTCTGCCCGGTGATCAGGGCGAGGTCGCGGACCGCGCCGTCGATCAGCTTGCTGTCCCGGGCGGCGTCCCCGACACCCATGTTCACGACGATCTTCACGACGCCGGGAATCTGGTGCACGTTGGGGATGGAGAACTCCTTCTGGAGCTCGCCCTTGATCTCTTCGCGGTACCGGGTCTTCAGACGCGGCACGATCTTCTCTGCGGTGGTCATGTCAGATGTCCTTGCCGTTCCGGCGCGAGACCCGGACCTTCTTGCCGTCCTCGCCGATGCGGTAGCCCACCCGGGTCGGCTTGCCGTCCGAGTCCACGACCATCACGTTCGACACGTGGATGGGCGCTTCCTGCGTCACGATGCCGCCGGACTGCGCCCCGCGCTGGGTCTGGGTGATCCGGGTGTGCTTCTTGATCCGGTTGACACCCTCGACCAGCACGCGCTCCCGCTCGGGGTAGGCCTGAATGACCTTGCCCTTCGCGCCCTTGTCCTTGCCGGCGATGACGACGACCGTGTCGCCCTTCTTCACCTTCATCACAGCACCTCCGGCGCGAGCGAAATGATCTTCATGAACTTTCGGTCGCGCAGCTCGCGGCCCACCGGGCCGAAGATGCGGGTGCCCCGGGGCTCGTTGTCGTTCTTGATGAGCACGGCGGCGTTCTCGTCGAACCGGATGTAGGAACCGTCCGGACGACGGCGCTCCTTCACCGTGCGGACGATGACAGCCTTGACGACATCGCCCTTCTTCACCCCGGCAGCCGGGATGGCGTCCTTCACGGTGGCGACGATGATGTCGCCGATGCCGGCGTAGCGCCGCCCGGAGCCGCCGAGCACGCGGATGCAAAGGATTTCCTTCGCGCCCGTGTTGTCGGCAACCCGAAGCCGCGACTCCTGCTGGATCACGTCAACTCCTGTATGTCGCGCTGGTTCTCGCTGTCGCGAGCCTTGCGGAACCAAGGACTCCCAAAAGAGCCCTGCTTACTTGGCCTTCTCCACGACCTGCACCAGACGCCAGCGCTTGGTCGCCGACAGCGGCCGGGTCTCCATCAGCGTGACCCGGTCGCCCACGCCGGCCTCGTTGTTCTCGTCGTGCACCTTGACCTTGGTGGTGCTGCGGAGAACCTTCGAGTAGCGCGGGTGCTTCTTGCGGTCCTCGAGCTCGACCACGATCGTCTTGTCCATCTTGTCCGAGACGACGTAACCCTCGCGGACCTTGCGGTAGTTCCGGGCGGTCTTCTCGGTGGCAGCCTCGCTCATGCGGCACCTTCACTTTCGGCGTCGGGCGCCACGGACAGGCCGAGCTCGCGCTCGCGCATGACCGTGTAGATCCGCGCGATGTCCGTGCGGACGGTGCGCAGCCGACGGTTGTTGTCCAGCTGCCCGGTCGCCATCTGGAAGCGGAGGTTGAAGAGCTCCTCCTTGTATTCCTTCAGACGCAGCACGAGCTCTTCGGCGGTGAGCTCACGCAGCTCGGATGCCTGTGCGGCTCCGTTAGCCATCAGAACTCACCTTCCCGGGTCACGATGCGGCACTTCATGGGCAGCTTGTGGATCGCACGGCGGAGCGCCTCGCGGGCGGTCTCCTCGTTCGGGAAGCTGATCTCGAACATCACGCGACCCGGCTTCACGTTGGCGATCCACCACTCGGGCGAACCCTTGCCGGAACCCATGCGGGTTTCCGCCGGCTTCTTGGTCAGCGGGCGGTCCGGGTAGATCGTGGTCCACACCTTGCCGCCGCGCTTGATGTGACGGGTCATGGCGATACGAGCGGACTCGATCTGCCGGTTCGTCACGTAGCTGTGCTCAAGCGCCTGGATGCCGTACTCGCCGAAGTTGACCTTGGTACCGCCCTTGGCGGCGCCGTGGCGCTTCGGGGAGTGCTGCTTGCGGTGCTTGACCCTGCGCGGGATGAGCACGTCTCAGCCCTCCGTCTTTTCTGCGGTCTCGGTGGCCGGAGCCGCCTCAGTCGCGGTGTCGCTCTTCGCGGCAGCGGCGGCGCGGCCGGCCTCGGTCGAGGTCGGGGTCGTGCCCGAGGCGCCGGAACGGCGCGGACGGGACGGCCGGTCGCCACGGTCGCGGCGCGGCGCGCGGTCCGCGGCCGACGCGGCGGCGTCGCGCTCGGCGCGAGCCTTCAGGCCGCCGACCAGCTCGCCCTTGTAGATCCACACCTTCACGCCGATGCGACCGAACGTCGTCTTGGCCTCGAAGAAGCCGTAGTCGATGTCGGCGCGCAGCGTGTGCAGCGGGACCCGGCCGTCGCGGTAGTGCTCGGAACGGGACATCTCGGCACCGCCGAGACGACCGCCGCACTGCACGCGGATGCCCTTGACCTGCGGCGAGCGCATGGAGGTCTGGATCGCCTTGCGCATCGCGCGGCGGAACGCCACGCGGTTGCTCAGCTGCTCCGCGACACCCTGGGCGACCAGCTGCGCGTCGGCCTCGGGGTTCTTCACCTCGAGGATGTTCAGCTGGACCTGCTTCTTGGTCAGCTTCTCCAGCGCGCCGCGGATCCGGTCGGCCTCCGCGCCGCGGCGGCCGATGACGATGCCCGGCCGGGCGGTGTGGATGTCGACGCGGACGCGGTCACGGGTGCGCTCGATCTCGACCTTGGAGATGCCGGCGCGCTCCATGCCGGTGGAGAGCAGCTTGCGGATCTTGACGTCCTCGGCCACGTACTCCGCGTACTGCTTGTCGGCGTACCAGCGCGACTTCCAGTCAGTGGTGATACCCAGGCGGAAGCCGTGCGGGTTGATCTTCTGGCCCACTACCGGCCACCTGCCTTCTTGTTGCTCTTCTTCTCCGCAGGCCGCGACTCGACCACCACGGTGATGTGGCTGGTGCGCTTGCGGATCCGGTACGCACGGCCCTGGGCACGCGGACGGATGCGCTTGAGGGTCGGGCCCTCGTCGGCGGTCGCGGACTTGATCCAGAGCGTCTCCGGGTCCAGCTGGAGGTTGTTCTCGGCGTTGGCCGCCGCGCTGGCGATGACCTTCGCGAGCTGCGTGCTGGCAGCCTGCGGCGCGAACCGGAGCACGGCCAAGGCCTCGCTGACGCTACGACCCTTGACGAGCTCGATCACCCGGCGCACCTTCATCGGCGCGTCCCGGACAAAGCGAGCCCGCGCGACGGCCGTGGGCAGCTCTTCTGCCGTGGCCGTGGCGTTTGACTGGGCGTTCATCTGCTTCCCTTAACTTTCTCTGGCCCGCTCAGCGGCGGCGCGACTTGCGGTCGTCCTTGATGTGGCCCTTGAAGGTCCGCGTCGGGGCGAACTCGCCCAGCTTGTGACCCACCATCGCCTCGGTGACGAACACCGGGACGTGCTTGCGGCCGTCGTGCACCGCGATCGTGTGACCCAGGAAGTCCGGGATGATCGTGGAGCGCCGCGACCACGTCTTGATCACGGTCTTCTTGCCCGATTCGTTGAGAGCGTCCACCTTCTTGAGCAGGTGGTCGTCCACGAACGGGCCCTTCTTAAGGCTGCGTGGCATGTGCTTCTACCTCCCTGCTCAGCGCTTCTTGCCGGTACGCCGGCGGCGGACGATCAATTTGTCGGACGGCTTGCTCTTGCGAGTGCGGCCTTCGGGCTTGCCGTTCGGGTTCACCGGGTGGCGACCACCGGACGTCTTGCCCTCGCCACCGCCGTGCGGGTGGTCGACCGGGTTCATCACGACACCACGGACAGTCGGGCGCTTGCCGCGCCAGCGGTTGCGGCCCGCCTTGCCCCAGTTGATGTTCGAGTGCTCCGAGTTGCCGACCTCGCCGACGGTCGCGCGGTTGCGCACGTCCACGTTGCGGATCTCGCCCGAGGGGAGACGCAGCTGGGCGTAAGGACCGTCCTTGGCGACGAGCTGCACGCGGGCGCCGGCGGACCGGGCCATCTTCGCGCCGCCGCCGGGGCGGAGCTCGATCGCGTGGATCACGGTGCCGACCGGGATGTTGCGCAGCGGCAGGTTGTTGCCCGGCTTGATGTCGGCGCGGGGGCCGTTCTCAACCGTGTCGCCCTGCTTCAGCTTCTCCGGCGCGATGATGTAGCGCTTCTCGCCGTCGGCGTAGTGCAGCAGCGCGATGCGCGCGGTGCGGTTGGGGTCGTACTCGATGTGCGCGACCTTGGCCGGCACGCCGTCCTTGTCGTGACGACGGAAGTCGATCACGCGGTAGGCGCGCTTGTGGCCACCGCCCTTGTGCCGGGTGGTGATCTTGCCCGAGGCGTTGCGGCCGCCGGTCTTGCTCAGCGGACGAAGCAGCGACTTCTCCGGCGTGGACCGGGTGATCTCGGCGAAGTCCGAGACGCTCGAACCGCGACGACCCGGGGTCGTCGGCTTGTACTTGCGGATGCCCATTGTCAGCTCAGTCCTTTACGCGGTGGGTCCGCCGAAGATCTCGATCGCCTTGCTCTCAGGCGAAAGAGTCACGATGGCGCGCTTGGTGTCCTTGCGCTTGCCGAAGCCGGTACGAGTCCGCTTCCGCTTGCCCTGGCGGTTGGCCGTGTTGACGCTGACGACCTTCACGCCGAACACCTTCTCGACCGCGATCTTGATCTGGGTCTTGTTGGCGTCCGGACGGACGATGAACGTGTACTTGTGGTCCTCGAGCAGTCCGTAGGACTTCTCGGAGATCACCGGCGCGAGCAGGATGTCGCGGGGGTCCGGAATGGCGACCGAGCTCACTTCTCGTCACTCCCTTCCGAAACCTCGCTCGAACGCGCGAGGGCCTTGACGACCTTCCCGCGGACGGGGCCTGCCACGAACGCGTCGTAAGCGGCCTTGGTGAACACGACGTCGTCGTTGACCAGGACGTCGTAGGTGTTGAGCTGGTCAGCCCAGATCAGGTGCACGTACGGCAGGTTCCGCGCGGACACCCAGGCGAGCTCCTCGTCGCGGTGCAGGACCACGAGAACGCGCTTGGCCTGGGTCGCGGCGGCGATCGCCGTCTTGGCGGTCTTGGTCGACGGCTTCTCGCCGGAGACCAGTTCCGTCAGGACGTGCAGCTGGCCGGCGCGCGCCCGGTCGGAGAGGGCGCCACGCAGAGCGGCGGCCTTCATCTTCTTCGGGGTGCGCTGGGTGTAGTCGCGCGGCGTGGGGCCGTGCACGACGCCACCGCCGGCGAACTGCGGCGCGCGGGTCGAACCCTGGCGGGCGCGACCGGTGCCCTTCTGCCGGTACGGCTTCTTGCCGCCACCGGAGACCTCACCGCGGGTCTTCGTGTCGTGCGTGCCCTGGCGCGCGGCGGCCAGCTGGCCCACCACGACCTGGTGCATCAGCGCGACGTTGGCCTGCACGTCGAAGATCTCCCCGGGGAGCTCGACGGTGCCGTCGGCTTTACCGGCCGGAGTCTTCAGCTCGACGTTCGTCATCGTCAGTTTCCACCCTTCGCGGCACTGCGCACGAACAGCAGGCCGCCCTTGGGACCGGGCACCGCGCCCTTGATCAGCAGCAGGCCGTCCTCGGCACGCACCGCGTGCACGGTCAGGCCCTGCGTGGTGACCCGGTCGCTACCCATCCGGCCCGCCATCCGCAGGCCCTTGAACACGCGGCCGGGCGTGGCGCAGCCGCCGATGGAACCCGGCTTGCGGTGCACGGCCTGGGCGCCGTGGCTCGCGCCCTGGCCCTTGAAGCCGTGGCGCTTCATGACGCCCGCGTAGCCCTTGCCCTTGCTGGTACCGGTCACGTCGACCGAAGTGCCGGCCTCGAACACCTCGGCGGTGATCTCCTGGCCGACCTCGTAGGTCTCGGCGTCGGTGGTGCGCAGCTCGGCGAGGTGCCGGCGCGGCGTCACGCCCGCCTTGTCGAAGTGGCCGGTGCGCGGCTTGTTCACCTTGCGCGGGTCGACCGCGCCGAACGCCAGCTGCACGGCCGCGTAGCCGTCTTTGTCGGTGGTCCGGACCTGGGTCACCACGTTCGGACCGGCCTTGACGACAGTGACCGGGATGACCCGGTTCTGGTCGTCGAAGACCTGGGTCATGCCGAGCTTGGTGCCCAGGATGCCCTTCATTTGCCTGTCAGACATGAGTTCTTATCTCCGCCGCTCGCCCAACGCTTACTGGATGTTGACGTCGACGCTCGCCGGGAGGTCGATGCGCATGAGCGCGTCGACCGTCTTCGGCGTCGGGTCGAGGATGTCGATCAGACGCTTGTGCGTGCGCATCTCGAAGTGCTCGCGCGAGTCCTTGTACTTGTGCGGCGAGCGGATGACGCAGTAAACGTTCTTCTCGGTAGGCAGCGGCACCGGCCCGACAACACGGGCGCCGGTGCGCGTGACCGTTTCCACGATCTTGCGCGCCGAGGTGTCGATCGCCTCGTGGTCGTAGGCCTTGAGCCGGATGCGGATCTTCTGTCCCGCCATGGTGGCTGCGTTCCTTGTCGTCTCGTGCCGCTTTGTCTCGTCAACCTGGGCCGGAGCCCGGGTTTCAGCAGTTCAACGGCCCTGTCCCCGGTCCACGCGGTCGGGCGTGTCGCGCCCGCCGCACAGACGGATCCCTAAGGATCGTCGTCTTGCCTGGTCTTCCTCTTACGTGAGGAGGCCGCGGGCCGACCTGGTCTGCACAAGCACCGCGGTCGTCCCTACTGGCCTTTGCCCGCTAGCCTCACCCGAAGGAAGAGCTCCACGGACCGTGGCCGCTCATACCAGGGCGGCCGGAACCCAGTCGATTGAAAACCGATAAGGATTCGGCCGCCCCAGGACGAGCAACCTGAATAGTGTCGCACACGTGAGTTGACGCCCTGAACTCGGGGGTGTATTGACCCGAATTCAGGGCGCCGACGTCACTTGTTGATCTTGGTAACCTGGCCCGCGCCGACGGTCCGGCCACCCTCGCGGATGGCGAAGCGCAGACCCTCGTCCATGGCGACCGGCTGGATCAGCACGACGCTGATGTCCGTGTTGTCGCCCGGCATGACCATCTCGGTGCCCTCGGGGAGGGTCACGACGCCGGTCACGTCCGTGGTGCGGAAGTAGAACTGCGGGCGGTAGTTGTTGAAGAACGGGGTGTGCCGTCCGCCCTCGTCCTTGGACAGGATGTAGACCCGGCCCTCGAACTCGGTGTGCGGGGTGGTGGTGCCCGGCTTCACGACGACCTGGCCGCGCTCGACGTCCTCGCGCTTGATGCCGCGCAGCAGGAGGCCGACGTTGTCGCCCGCCTGGCCCGAGTCGAGCAGCTTGCGGAACATCTCGACACCGGTGACGGTGGTCTTGGTCGACTTCTCGCGGATACCCACGATCTCGACCTCTTCGTTGACGTTGACCTGGCCGCGCTCCACGCGACCGGTCACGACGGTGCCGCGGCCGGTGATCGTGAAGACGTCCTCGATCGGCATCAGGAAGGGCTTCTCGAGCTCGCGCACCGGGTCCGGCACGTTGTCGTCGACGGCGTGCATCAGCTCGAGCACGGCGTCGGCCCACTTCTGGTCGCCCTCGAGAGCCTTGAGGCCGGAGACGCGCACGACCGGCGCGTCGTCGCCCGGGAACTCCTGCGAGGACAGCAGCTCGCGGACCTCCAGCTCGACGAGCTCGAGGATTTCCTCGTCGTCGACCATGTCGGCCTTGTTCAGCGCCACGACGATGTAGGGCACGCCGACCTGGCGGGCCAGCAGCACGTGCTCGCGGGTCTGCGGCATCGGGCCGTCGGTCGCCGCGACCACCAGGATCGCGCCGTCCATCTGCGCGGCACCGGTGATCATGTTCTTGATGTAGTCGGCGTGACCGGGGGCGTCGACGTGCGCGTAGTGACGCTTCTCGGTCTGGTACTCGACGTGCGAGATGTTGATCGTGATGCCGCGCTGCTTCTCTTCCGGCGCGTTGTCGATCTGGTCGAACGCACGGGCCTCGTTCAGCTCCGGGTACGCGTCGTGCAGAACCTTGGTGATCGCCGCGGTCAGCGTGGTCTTGCCGTGGTCGACGTGACCGATGGTGCCGATGTTGACGTGCGGCTTGCTCCGCTCGAACTTCGCCTTCGCCACTGGAATGTCCTCCTGGACTGATTTCGCGTTGTGCTCGTGGGGCAGCGTGGCTGCTGCCCCACGAATGTTCCTTCGTCGTTGCTGCGGACGTTCAGGAGAGTTCCTTAATGCCCGCGCGCGGTGGGGGAGTTACTCCCCCGTCGCCTTCGCGATGATTTCCTTCGCGACGTTCGCGGGAACCTCGGCGTAGGAGTCGAACACCATGGAGTAGTTCGCCCGGCCCTGGGTACGGGACCGCAGGTCGCCGACGTAGCCGAACATCTCCGACAGCGGGACCAGTGCCTTCACGACACGGGTACCGGCGCGCTCCTCCATGGCCTGGATCTGGCCACGGCGGGAGTTGAGGTCGCCGATCACGTCACCCATGTAGTCCTCGGGAGTCGTGACCTCGACGGCCATCATCGGCTCGAGGATGACCGGGCCGGCCTTCTTCGCGGCTTCCTTCATCGCCATGGAACCGGCGATCTTGAACGCCATTTCGGAAGAGTCGACCTCGTGGTACGCGCCATCCAACAAGGTGAACTTCAACCCGACGAGCGGGTAGCCGGCCAGCACGCCGTACTGCATGGCGTCCTGTGCGCCCGCGTCGACCGACGGGATGTACTCCCGCGGCACGCGGCCACCGGTGACCTTGTTGTCGAACTCGTAGAGAGCACCGTCGGTGCGCTCGAGCGGCTCCAGCTTCACGATGACCTTCGCGAACTGGCCGGAACCACCGGTCTGCTTCTTGTGGACGTAGTCGAGCTTGTCCACGGTCTTCTTGATGGTCTCGCGGTAGGCGACCTGCGGCTTGCCGATGTTCGCCTCGACCTTGTAGTCGGACTTCATCCGGTTGACGAGCACCTCGAGGTGGAGCTCGCCCATGCCGGCGATGATCGTCTGACCGGTCTCCTCGTCCAGCTTGACCTGGAACGTCGGGTCTTCTTCGGCCAGCTTCTGGATCGCCAGGGAGAGCTTCTCCTGGTCGGCCTTCGTCTTCGGCTCGATCGCGACCCGGATGACCGGCTCGGGGAACGTCATCGACTCGAGGACGACCGGGTTCTGCGAGTCCGCCAGGGTGTCACCGGTGGTGGTGTCCTTCAGGCCGATCACCGCGTAGATGTGGCCGGCGAGGGCCTCTTCGACCGGGTTCTCCTTGTTGGAGTGCATCTGGAAGATCTTCCCGATGCGCTCCTTGCGCTCCTTGGTCGCGTTGACGACCTGAGCACCGGCGGCGACCTTGCCCGAGTAGACCCGGATGTAGGTCAGCTTGCCGAAGAACGGGTGCGCGGCGATCTTGAACGCGAGCGCGGCGAACGGCTCGTCCACCGACGGCTTGCGGGTGACCACGGTCTCGCCGTCGGCCAGCAGGCCTTCGACGGCCGGGACCTCGAGCGGCGACGGCAGGTAGTCGATGACCGCGTCCAGCATCGGCTGCACGCCCTTGTTCTTGAACGCGGAGCCGGCCAGGACCGGGAACGCCTCGCGGGTGACGACCAGCTTGCGGATGCCGCCCTTGATCTCGTCCTGCGTCAGCTCTTCGCCCTCGAGGAACTTCTCCATCAGCGCGTCGTCGGTCTCGGCGACGGCCTCGATCAGCTTCTCGCGGTACTCGGCGGCGCGGTCGGCCAGCTCGGCCGGGATCTCCTCGACGGAGTAGTCGTCGCCCTTCTGCACCTCGCCGCGCCAGACCAGGGCCTTCATCCGGACCAGGTCGATGACGCCCTCGAAGTCGTTCTCCGCGCCGATCGGCAGCTGGATGGCCAGCGGCCGGACGCCGAGACGGTCCGAGATGGTCTGCAGGGTGTAGTAGAAGTCCGCGCCCAGCTTGTCCATCTTGTTGACGAAGCAGATGCGCGGGACTTCGTACTTGTCCGCCTGCCGCCAGACCTGCTCGGACTGCGGCTCGACGCCTTCCTTGCCGTCGAAGACGGCGACCGCGCCGTCGAGCACCCGCAGGTTGCGCTCCACCTCGACGGTGAAGTCGACGTGCCCGGGGGTGTCGATCAGGTTGATCTGGTAGTCGTTCCAGAAGGTGGTGGTCGCAGCCGAGGTGATGGTGATGCCCCGCTTCTGCTCCTCCTCCATCCAGTCCATGGTGGCGGCGCCGTCGTGGACTTCGCCGAGCTTGTAGTTGATCCCGGTGTAGAACAGGATCCGCTCGGTGGTGGTGGTCTTACCGGCGTCGATGTGCGCCATGATGCCGATGTTGCGGACCTTGTTGAGGTCGGTCAGCACTTCACGTGCCACGAGAATGTTCCCCTGTCTCGAACGTGGGGCCCGGCATGGCTTCTATCGGCAGCCGGGCGGTCATCACCAGCGGTAGTGCGCGAAGGCCTTGTTCGACTCGGCCATCTTGTGCGTGTCTTCGCGACGCTTGACGCTGGCGCCAAGGCCGTTGCTCGCGTCCAGCAGCTCGTTCTGCAGCCGCTCGATCATCGTCTTCTCGCGGCGGGCCTGCGAGAAGGAGACCAGCCAGCGCAGCGCCAGCGTGGTGGAGCGGCCGGGCTTGACCTCGATCGGCACCTGGTAGGTGGCACCGCCGACGCGGCGGCTCTTCACCTCGATGGTGGGCTTCACGTTGTCGAGCGCGCGCTTCAGCGTGACGACCGGGTCGGTGCCCGTCTTCTCGCGAGCGCCTTCGAGAGCGCCGTAGACAATGCGCTCGGCCAGGGACCGCTTGCCGTCCTTCAGCACCTTGTTCACCAGCTGGGTGACCAGCGGGGAGGCGTAGACGGGGTCGGAGATCAGCGGCCGCTTCGGCGCCGGACCCTTGCGAGGCATTAGCTCTTCTCCTTCTTCGCGCCGTACCGGCTGCGCGCCTGCTTACGGTTCTTCACACCCTGGGTGTCGAGCGAACCGCGGATGATCTTGTAGCGAACACCCGGCAGGTCCTTGACCCGGCCACCGCGCACGAGCACCATCGAGTGCTCCTGGAGGTTGTGGCCTTCGCCCGGGATGTACGCGGTGACCTCGATACCGCTGGTCAGCTTCACACGAGCAACCTTGCGCAAGGCCGAGTTCGGCTTCTTGGGAGTCGTGGTGTACACGCGGGTGCACACGCCACGACGCTGCGGGCTCCCCTTGAGGGCCGCGGTCTTCTGCTTGGCAGCCTTGTCCTGGCGGCCCTTGCGGACCAGCTGCTGGATCGTGGGCAATGGACCAGCTTCCTGTCGTGATCTTGCTTCTTCGTGTCTTCACCGGTCCCCGCGGTCGGGCGTGTCGGCCCGCGTCACGGTCTCGCGACCGGTAACTTCCCGGAGGGATTTTCCGTCGGAACCCCACGTGGCGAGGCTGGTGAACCGGGTGCAAAAGCACCCCGCTCATGCCCAACGGCACGCGGAGCGGCCCGACGCCTGCCGGGCACGGTCTCCAAAGATACCCGTCCACTCGCGGAGCGGTCCGGGCGGGGGGTCGCTACGGTCGCCGACCGGTCATCGTAACCCCAGATCGGGGCCTTGGGACGGCACCGCGCGGGACTTCCCGGGATGCAGAACGCCGAGCGCCGGGACGCTATTCCCGGACCGGTTCCCGCGGTCAGAGCGCACTCGGGTTCGCATGCCGGGACGGGGCGACCATCAGATGGACCCGCCCGGTCCGCCCCGATGCGGCATTGGGCGCGAGGGGCGCACCGGCCGCCACATTGGGTGCCTCAGTACCCCCAAGTGGGGTGCATCTCAACGGTGCCGTGGGCAGCGAGTCCGGCCTCCGGAATCCACTCTGCTTGGACGAAGAGGCCGCGTGCTCTCCACTCCCGCGGAACGTCCGCGAGGACCTCCGGCACCGCGCCCAGGCCCATCGGGCAAGCCAAAGCCCCAATGCGGCATTCGGCGTGCCGGGCGAGGCTCGCGGCGGCGTTAAGAACGCGAGAGAAATTCTTCGGCGGCAAGAAGAAGAGCCGCCGGATGTTCCACAATGGACCGCGCCCGGGGTGACAATCACCTCACCGGAGACGGTGCCCGCCTCAGGGCTGGGCGGACCCGCGAAACCCGGCCCGGCGGTGTGCACCCGCCGGGCCGGGCCGCGGGTCAGTCCTCGTCGGGCTTCGCGTGGTCGGGCTTGCCCGGGTTGGGGTCGCGCGACAGATCGATCAGCGGGTGCACTCCAGCCCCCTCCGGCGCGGCATGGCTGCCGCCGGTCTTCTTGCCCCCCGGCTGGTCGACGTTCTCGCTGCCGTCCATGTCGCCTCCTCGTTCGGTTCCCCTGCCGGTCTGCACGGTACCTGCCGGGGAAATCGGTGGACGGGCTCCCCAAGATGAGGGACGTGGACTGGAAGATCAGCGAAATCCCGGCCGAACACCCCGACGCGACGGCGATCCTGCGCGAGTACATGGACGAGCTTGCGTCGCGGTATTACGGCCGCCCCGCCACGCCCGCCGAGGTGGACGAGGCGCTGGCCGACGAGCCCAGCGACGGCCTCGTCGCGCCGACCGGAGCGTTCCTTTTGGCCCACCGCGAGGGGAAGCCGGCCGGTTGTGTCGGAGTCCGGATGGTGGAGCCGGGGCTGAGCGCGTTGACGAAGGTGTACGTGCGCCCGGAGCATCGCGGGCACGGCGGCGGGAAGCTGATCGTCGCGGCGGCTGAAGAGGCGGCCAAGCGGCTGGGCTCGTCCCGGATGCGGCTCGACACCCGGGACGATCTGGTGGAAGCACGCGCGCTGTACGCGTCGATGGGCTACGCCGAGGTCGAGGCGTTCAACGACGACCAGTACGCCGAGCACTGGTTCTCGAAAGACCTCAGCTGAGCCGTCCCGCGCAGCTGGCCACCTCGCCGCTGGAGGCTTTCGCGGACCGCGCCGGCACGCCGTTCACCGAGATCCGGCATTCGACCGGGCCGCTCGACTGGCCCATCAGCTGCACCGTCGGCGGGACGGCGGTCTTCGGCCAGGTCAGGGTCTTGCTCCAGGGCAACGGCACAGACAGCTCCTGGTGCACCAGGCCGAGGCCGTTGTCGTCGTAAACCACGGTGGCGGTGCCGGAGCCCGCGAGTTCGTAGGTGATCTGCCAGCTGGACGGAACCGGCGCGACCGGCCCGGTGGACGTCGTCGGGGCCAAGGTGCGGGTCACTGTGCGGTCTGGGGCGCGCTGCGGCACTGGGGCGGTCGTGGGCGCGGACACGGCGGCTGGAGCGGGCGCTGGGTCGTCGCCGAGGATCACTACCGTCGCGGCGACGGCGGCGACTGCGATCCCGGCGATCGCGAGCCGGCCGATCAGTTGTCTGTCCATGGTCCTTCTTTCCGGGACCGCCGGTGGTTCCCGGGGACGAGGGGAACCACCGGCGGAGGCGGGGTCAGCCGGGCAGGATCCGGCCGGGGACGCCGTTCAGCGACTGGATCAGGCCCAGCACCGGGACGCCCAGCGGGGCGAACGTCCAGATGTTGTTCAGGTTCGACGTGTCCGGTTCGTCGACGACGGTGACACCGGGCTGGTCCTGCGTGGCGGCCAGCGCGGGCGCGGCGGCGCCGAGGACGGCGGCTCCGGCGAGCGCGGTGGCGGCGACGGCTCGGATGACGGTCTTTTTCACGGGTTTCTCCTTCTGTGCTCAGGAAACGGCGGCTCAGGAAACGGCGGTGACGAGGTGGAACACCGGCGCGAGGAGCTGGGCCGGGGCTTGGGCGGTCGGGCCGAGGAGGCTGCCCGCGTCGAGGCCGGGGACGACCCAGACCGACGGTCCGCCGCCGGTCGGTGCGCCGGGGACGCCGGGCAGGCCCGGGGCGGGCAGGTTCGGCAGGGAGGGCAGAGACGGCAGGCCGCCGGTCGGCAACGAGGGCAGGCCGCCGGTCGGCAGGGATGGCAGGCCGCCGGTCGGCAACGAGGGCAGGCCGCCGGTCGGCAAGGACGGCAGGCCGCCGGTCGGCAACGAAGGCAGCCCAGCGGGCAGACCGGCAGCGGACTGTCCCGCGGCGGGCTGACCGGCTGCGGACGTCTCCGGGGTGGCGGCATCGGCCGCTCCCCCGGCGAATCCGGCGAACGCCCCGGCCGCGGCGAGCGGCAGCAGGATCCGGGCGGCAATGCGTTTCATCAGGGTTTCCTTTCTTCGGGGTTCTTGGGTTTTCTTCGGAGAGGGAACTGCGGTCAGCGGAGCGCGCCGCTGATCGGGACGATGGTTCCGTCGGGGATCCACTGCCCGGCGTAGTCGCGCGCGGCCTGCATGCCGGGCGCGTGCGGTTCGTTGGGGTACATCGGCATCGCGTTGACCTGCGCGGCCGCGAACAGCTGCACCTCGCCGTTCACCGCTGTCCACTGTGGACCGAGCCAGGTCCGGAAACCGCCTAGCGACGGGCTTTCTCCGCCGAAGCTGTTGCCGACGGCCACCGCGTAGCTCACCGCGAGCTGGTCGCGCGGGTCGAAGCGCAGCGGCATGGCCGCGCTGGCCACGGTGTTGACGATGGGTCCGTTGAGCAGCCACGGAGCGAGGTAAAGGCCGAACTGGTGCGTCGGTTTGAGCCGCTGAGATTCGGCGGCGCGGCTCATCGCGAGGTACCCGTCGCTCCAGCCGGAGACGACCACCAGCGCGGTGTCCGCCGCCGCGTCCGGACGCACCGGCAGACCGGTGCGGGCAGCGGTCTCGCGGACGAGCTGCGCGGCCTGCACCCCGCGCGGCGACTTGTCTTCGACCAGCGTGATCGCCGACGGCTTCCGCGAGGCAAGGAATTCGACCAGCTTCACCAGCGAACCGCGGTCCTCCGGCGACAACGCCTCTGCCGGACAGCTGGCGAGCACGTCGCGTTTCTGCGCCACCAGACCGCCGAGTGCGGCTTCCGCGCACTCGGGTGCGTCCGCGTCTGACACCGCCGGGCCTGCCTCGGTGCCCGCGTCGACGTCGACCGTGGTGGTCGCGTCGCCCTTGCGCACCACGAGAGTGCTGCGTCCAGCCGGAAGTTCGACCTCGGCCCAGCTGCCTTCCGCACCGGCCCGGGCCGCCGCGGTGGTCACGATCCCGCCCTCGACGCCAGCGGACAGGTCCGCACCCGCGCTCGAAGGGAAGTGCACGAGATTGCGCCCGGGTCGGTGCGGGCTGACCAGCACCGGGACCGTCGCACCGCCGACCGTCGCGTCGGCCAGCACCGGCACTCCGGGGACGGGCAACGGAGCTGGCTGCGGTACCGCGGCAAGCGCGCTCCACGCGACGAAACCGAGCGCGACGCCAGCGACGCCGTAGCGGTAACCACGAATGGAAGCGTTGCGAGACAACAAGATTGCGGACACCACGGTGACTGCAGCGGGCAGCAGGACCACCACGATGAGCGAGATACCGAAGAGCGTTTCGTACAACCGTCGGTCGAAGGCGACCCCGGAGACGCCGAGTTGCACGACGCCCGCGAGCGTTAGCAGTCCGGCGAGGCTGACCGAAAGCGGACCGACGCGCAATGGCGTCGACCGCCACTCCTCCACCGGCACCCACGCCGACAGCAGCGTCACGCCGAACCACAGCGCGGCCGCGGCGACGTACACGGTGTCGATGGCGAAGGAGATCCCAGAGCCGTCGACGGAGGTTTCCAGCACCACGAGCACGACCAGTGCGAGCGAAGCCCAACGGCCCACCGACGGCCACCGCAGCAGCACCGGCACCGCCAGCGCGAGCACGACGTGGACGATCAGCGCGACGAGATTGACGTCGACCGTCGCCGCCGACACCGCGGCCAGCACCGCCGAACCGACGCCCAGCACGCCGGTGGTGAGCCACAGCTTGCGCGGCAGCGGACCGACGAGCGGGCGCAGAATCCCGGTACCGGCGAGGAATGCCGTCGCCAGCAGCAGTATCAGCCGCAGCACCAGCGCGGCACTGTCCACACCGGACGATCCGGTGACGACCGGAGTGACGTGGTGATCCATGGAGACCTTCCAGGAGAGGATCCCGGCGCGCGGACGGACGCCCGCGCGCCGGGAGGGAGTTACTTCACGTTCTGGTCGGCGACCACGAACAGCTCGGAGTGCGGCTTGGCGTTGCCGAAGTCCCCGTGCGGCCACGACTTCCGGTTGAAGTTGAGGCCGACCTGCCCGGTGAACTCGTCGCGGAAGTTCTGATCGACCGCGACCTTCCCGTCCGGCGACAGGTTCAGCAGGTTGACCTTGTGGTCACCGTCCAAACCGGACCGGGCGACGAAGTAGTTCGACACCGCGATGTGCTGCGGCTGCGTGGTTTCGTGGTAGAAACCGTCCTGGCCGAGCGCGAAGTTGTCGTACGCGCCCCAGTGCGGACCGGCCCCGGGCACTCCCGGGTTGATCGGCGCGGAGCCGACGACGGTCGGCAGGTCTCCCCCGCCGCCCTGCTGCGCCTTTTCCTTGGTGTCGACGCGGCCCTTGATGTCCTCGACCTTGTCGCCGGCCGCGACCAGCTTCTGGATGTCGAGCACGTATACGCCGCCGGTGGTGCCGGGGTCGTCCGGGCCGAGCGCGCCCTTCTGCCTGCCCTGCACCGCGTGGTACAGGAACCGGTCGTCCGGGCTGGTCTGCAGCCAGCCGCCGTTGGAGCTGGCGCCGTTCGAGTCGTTCTGCGAGTAGATCGGCTTGCCCGCGGTGCCGTCGTCGAACACCTCGATCCAGTGCGGATCCTTCGCCGTGATGTCCGGCGTGTAGAAGATCGCGCCGCCCTGCATCGTCTCGGCGAACGCGCCCTTGTGGCCGGGCTTGTTCGTCACCGTGGTCTCCATGACCGCGCGGCTTTCCGAGTGCAGCGGATCCGCCGGGTTCGCCCGCGGGCCGTCTTGCAGGTAGGACACCGCCTTCAGCTTCGGGTGGTTGCGGTCGGAGATGTCCCAGGTGCGGATCGTCGGACGGCGCAGATACGGCGACGGCTGCTTCACCGGGTCGAGAATGATGTTGCGCGGTTCGGCGTAGTCACTGGTGACGAGGGTGTTGAGATCCTCGCGCGCCTGGACGCCGTGCGGGTTCGCGCAGGACGGTTTGCCCAGCTGTGGCAGGTTGTCGCACAGCTTCGCGTTGTCGCCCTGCGGGGTCGCCGCCGGACTCTGCGACAGCACCTGCGCGTTCTGGTCGAAGCGCACGACCTCACCGGGGCTGCCGGCGAAGCCGTTGCCGATCTGCGTGGAACCGTCCTGATACGCGTACGGGCCGGGCACGACCGGGCCGCCCATGTACGTGCCGTACGCGGTGCCGTCCTTCAGCACCCAATACGCGTCGGGCACGGAACCGCCGAGCGTCTGCGTCGGCAGGCTGATGCCCTTGAGTTTGAGCTGGGGCAACGCACTGACGTCGAACGCGTACGTCGCCGCGGCGAACAACGCGCCGGCGTAGATCGTGTCGCCCTTGTGCCACACGTACTGCATGTGGTGCGGCTCGTTCTCGACGAGCGGCCCGACGGTCGCGGTGTTCACCACCTTGCCGTACGTCGGCGAGCCCTGCGTCGCGTCGATCACCGCGAGGAAATCAGGTCCAGGCAAGGCATTCTTGACCTTGCCGAGGCCGCCGCCGAGCGAGCCCGGCAGGTTTTTGACGTCCTTCACCGCGGTGTCGGCGATGTTCTCGTCGCCCGCCCAGACCAGCAGCCACTTCTTCGGCGTGCCGTCGGCGGAACGCGCTTGCGCGGCAAGGTCTTTGCTCACCAGATGGTTCTGCACCCAGTACTGCTTGCCGTCAGACGCGGTTTTGGCGTCGGTGACCACTTGGACGTCGGCGTAAGCGCTGGTGCTGGACCCGGTGTAGGTCACCGCACCGATCGCGAGCGCGACCGCGCCGGCGACGGTCAGCGCTTTCCGCCATCGGGGCGGGGCGCCCGAGGAGGAGCTGAATCGCATTGTGTCTCCCTGTTTGTGTTCCCGTGAAGCGCCCGCGAAGGCACTTCTTTCCCCGTTCTCGAGGCAGCACGAAACCCGCGCGAAACCCACGCCGAACAGAGAAAGCGTTTTTCCCCTCGGGTCAGAGAAACCCGTTGCGGGGCAAGAGAAATAAGCCAGCCGGACGCGGCCGGGAGAAAAGGTCAGGAATCCCTACACAGCGCACTGGCCTGCTGGCGCAGATCCACGTGCAGACGCCACACCAGGGCAACCGGAAAGGACATGCGCGAAATACTCTGGCGAACCGCACGCACTGTCAATGCGGTGATCAATCGTGGGAACATCGACCGAAGGGGTGAATATCCCACGAACTGGGCCGAGTTGCCCGCCGCTCCTGCCGCGACCGGCCGAGGCCGCCGCGCTGACCTGCGATGCTCCGTTCGGCCCAAAGTATGTTCGCCGCTTCGGCGTCCGGGGAGGGGCTGTTCGCCCGATATGTTCGTTACCTTTTCGTGATCGAATGCCGGGAACTTTCCCTCTCGCGCCGGTCGGCCGGTTCTCAATCCGGGGGCGAAAACCTCGCAGAAGCGGCATAATCCGCGCCGGGAACGCTGGGCCGCGGGAGGGGACGACATGGGGCAGGACAGCGAGGGCTTCGTCGCCCTCGATTTCGTGGAGTCCGGAGACGAAACGCTCAGCCTCGGCCTGGATGAACGATGACCCAATCGCTTCCCTGGTACATCGTCGTCGGCTACCTGGCCGCGTTCGCCCTGCTCTGGATCGCGGGCCGGGCAGAAGGCGGCGGCACCGTCACGTCGGCGGTCAGCAACATCGCCTGCGGCCTGGTCTTCATCGGCACGACGTTGACCTGGTTCACCGCGAGCATGGAGGTCCGCGCCCCGCTGGCGGTGTGGATCGTCCTGCCGCTGGCGTTCGCCGCCGTCATCCTCTGGCAGACCGGCCGGCAACGCGCTTCGCTCCGCCGTCTCGGCACCACCGACCAAGCGACCTTCGGAGTCCTGCCGAAGCGGGGCCGCACGTGGCCGTTCGACCAGCAGGACCGCTCGTCGCTGCGACGGATCCTCGAATTCGAACACCAGGGTCACCGGGTGCTGGGGGTCGAGTACCCGCTCTCCGAACCGGATTCGGTCACCGACAGGGCCACCGACCGGGTCGGCGGCATTTACTCGATGATCGAGCTGCGGATCCCCTCCAGTCCGGCCCTGCTGATCACCCCCAAGGTCGGAGCGTTCGAGCCGGACTACGCCACTCCCTTCGAGGACGCCCGCATCACCCGGATCCAGGTCGGCACCCCGAAGCCCTCGGTGAAACCGTCTGCGCAGCTCTTCGCGGGAGAACCGCGGAAGCTCGAGGTGGACGCTGAATTCGACCGCCGTTTCGAGGTCACCGCCGAGGATCCGGAGTTCGCCGCCCGGGTGCTCACCCCCGAGGTACGCGAACTCCTCCTCACCGATCTGTGGTTCCGGGTCCACGAGGTCGTGTTCGACCGCGACGCGCTCTGGACCGCCGAGGCCGACGGGTTGAACGAAGACCGGCTGCTCGGCAGCGCCCGCCACCTCGCCGTCTTCGCCGCGGCCGTCGCACCGAACCTGTGGCCGGGCACCGAGTTCAGCCGCGTGGCCGCCCGCGCGGAAACGAGCTACGACCTGTGGTTCGGGCAGCGCCGCGGTTTCGTGCGGAACCGGGTCAACCGCTACCGCGAATCGATGGACCGGCAACCGCTCGCCCCGACAACGGTGCTCACGCGTTCACTGCTCGCCACGGCCATGGTGGTGGGCGGCCTGATTCCGATCGTCAACGGTCTGGCCACCGCCGCGGGCCTCGGGTCCGAAGTCCAGCTCACCGTCGTCGACACCCAGGCCGGCGATCCCGGCTACTCCTGCGGCTCGAACCGCACCCAGACCTGCGGCAGCCGGTCGGCAGCGGTGCGCGGGACCTACCAGCTCGACGGCCGGATCCACGACGTCGTCACCGGCTGGAGCATCGGCGAGCTGCCGAACCGAGGCGACATCGTGGACGTTCGGATCGGCCCGATCTGGTGGCACACGGTGTTCCAGAGCACGACCGCCATCGTCATGACGGTCCTCGGCTCGCTGGTCCCCTTGGTTCTCGGGCTCCTGTTCTTCAAGACCGTCTTCCGGCCGCGGACACCCCGAAGAGTCCGCATCCTGCGCAGGATCCAGGAATCCCGGCAGATCGATCTCGGCCAACCCTCGGCCTGACCACCCCGATCGGCCGACTTCGCAGCATTAAACAGACCTAACCGGCATAATCCGCACATCAGGTGAAGCGCAGGAAAGAGGTGACTGCCGTGTCGGCAGGGATGGAGCAGCTCCTCGCGGAGTTCGAGAAGTTCCAGACGAGGATCAAACAGGCCGAAGCGCAGTTCGCGAAGGTCGGCGACATGCAGGAGGAGCTGGAGGCCCTCGAAGCCTCGGTGACCTCGGCGGATCGCTCGGTCACCGTCGTCGCGGGCCCGAGCGGCTCGGTCAAGGATCTCCGGCTCACCCCGGACGCGCTCCGGCTGCAGCCGGACCAGCTGGCCGCCTCGATCCTGACGACCCTGCACCAGGCCGTCGCCGAGTCGGCGCGCAAGCAGGCGGGCATCGTCGACGAGCACGTGGGCACCGCCTTCGGCCTGAACGTGTCCGAACAGGTCCTCGAAGCCCAAGCGGCCGGCTTGGGAACCACGGTCGAGGAACTGGAGTCCAACCTGCCGGAGGAGCAGCCGCACCAGGCGGCACCGGCTCGGGACGACGAGGACTTCGCGAACAACGACCTGCTTCGCGACGAACAGAAGACGGCCCAGGCGCCTCCTCCGCCGCCGCCCTCGGCGTCGGCGGGCGACCAGTTCCTCAAGAACTTGTTCGACGACGAGGAGGACCACCGATGACCCACAGCGTCGTGACCACCGCCATCACGAAGTACTCGACCGAACTCGACCACTACAAGAGCGAAGCGGGCAAGTTCGGCAATCTGGTGGGCCAGGCCGACGTGGGCGACAAGTCGTGGGGCCTGATCGGACTGATCGCCAAGCAGACCTACACCGGCAAGCTCGACGAGCTGAAGCAGCTGCTCGAAGCCATGAAGAGCGGCGTCGAGGCGTTCCAGGGAAAGCTCGACAAGGCCGCGGAGATCTACGACGGGCACGAGAAGGACGCCGTCATGACCTTCGGCAAGTTCGACGCGAAGATCGACGGACCGCTCTGAGCGGCAGGGGGAACTCATGGGACAGGACAGCGTCGCCGACAAGGTAAAGGTCGAGCACGAGGACGGGTTGGGTCACAACGTCGAAGAGGCGTTCAAAAAGACACCGTTCGTCGGCAAGGGCTACAGCACTATCTCGGGTGCCGCTAAGAACTTCCGCACAGCAGAGGACGTCGGCGACGTCGCCGCGGCCAGCGGACAGCTGTTGCAAGAGGGCGCGGGTTTCGTTGCCGGGGCGGCCGCGGACGCGGTGAGCTTCGCGCTCGACCCGGTCGGCTGGCTGGTCAGCAACGGGCTGAACATGCTGATCGAACTGATCCAGCCGTTGCAGGACGCGCTGCACTTCGTGACCGGCGACGGTCCCGCGCTCAAGGAGGCCTCGGGCAACTTCGTCGAGATCGGCAAGGGCTTCGTCACCTTGGCCGAGGACTTCGTCAAGAAGGGCGACGAATCGCTCAAGGACTGGCAGGGCGAGGGCGGCGAGGCCGCGAAGAAGGCGCTGGCCCAGTTCTCCGAAGGCATCAAGGGCATCGGCTCCAGCGCCGGCGCGGTCGCCGAGACCTTGCAGATGTGGTCGATGGTGATGACCGTCATCGAAGAGGTCGTCAAGGCGATCATCTCCGAACTGGTCAGCTGGCTGATCTACCTCTGGCTGCCCGCGCTCGCCGCGTCGATCGTCAGCCTCGGCTCCTCGGTCGCCGCCGCGATGACGGCCTCGGTCGCGAAGGTCGCCAGCGTGATCGGCAAGGTCACCAAGCACCTCGGCAAGCTCGGCAAACTGCTCGACAAGTTCATCGCGTTCCTCGGCAAGTGGACCGACGACATGATCAAGCAGGGCTCGAAGCTCAACGCGGGCGGAACGATGATCAAGCCGGGCGAGCAGAAGGCGATCACGGGGATCCTCGGCAAGTCCGAGAGCGTCGGCACCAGGCTGAAGGCGACCGGCGAGGAAGCTCTCGGCACGCTCAAGAACGCGCCGGGCGAGATCTTCAAGCAAACGTTCGGGGTGAACCCGGCCGACTTCAAGAAGGGTTCCGCCTACGTCGGCAAGGGCATCTACGACATTGCCGACAAGACGATCAGCAATTCCCGCGACTTCCACAAGTCAGGAGAAGCCCTCGACAAAGCGGGACCGCACTCCGAGGAAGACACTCGCGAAAATCTCGACATGTAAGGTCGCCGCATGGCGGTCGAGCTGATTGTCCCCGGGTATTTGTTCGGCGGCAGCGCGCTGGCCCTCGTTCTGCTCTGGATCGCCGCCTGGGCCGAGCGTCGCAGCGCGGTCCTCGCAGCGGTGTTCCATACCCTCTGCGGGATCACGGTTTCCTTCATGGCGCTGTATTGGTTCTCCGCCAGCGCAGCCGTGCCCGCGCTGGCTTGGTACGGCGTACCGGCGGTCGTCGCAGCGCTGTTTGCCTGGCGGGGCTGGCACCAGCAGCACTGGGTCAAGCGCGTCGATTCAACCACTGAGCCCAGTTTCGGTTTCCTTGCCCGCCACGGGCTTGCCGTCCCGCGGGATCATCCCGATCCCTGGCCGAGCCGGGCCACGGTCGAGTTCACCCATCGTGGGCACCGGCTGCTCGGCATCGAGTATTCGACCGAATCCCCGTACCGGGACGAAAACTTCCGCCGGAAGTCGAAGCTGACCGAAGCGCTCAGTTCGATCTACTCGGTCGTGGAGGTGCGGATCCCGAACGTGCCCGCGCTGACTATCGCGCCGAAGACCAAAGCCTTCGCCCCGGACCACTTCACTCCGCTGGAAGACATGCGGATCACCCGCAACCAGTTCGGCTGGCTGCGTCCGGACACCACGCTGCACGAATTCGAGGTCGATCCCGAATTCGACCGCCGGTTCTCCGTCTACACCTCGGATCCGGAATTCGCCCGGGAAATGCTCACCGGCGAGGTCCGCGAGCTGCTCCTGAACGACCGGTTCTTCCGCGTTCACCAGGTCGCCTTCCGCGAGGACGCGCTCTGGACCACCGACACCGGCGGGCTGACCGAAGACCGGATGTTCGACAACTCCCGCAAGCTCGCGATGCTCGCCGCGGCCGTTCCCTCGGTGATCTGGGAGAAGTGGGCAGGCGACCGGCAATTCCGTTCGGTCGCGGCCAGCGCCGACACCCGCTACGACGCGTGGATCGGCAAGCGCGGCGGGTTCATCCGCACTCCGCTGAACCGCAGGCGCGACGCCCGGGACCGGCAACCGGTCACCTCGGTTTCGCTGACCGCGCGGACTCTCATCGCACTCGCCATGATCATCATCGGCGTGGCACCGGCGGGCAACTCGCTGGCCGTGCTGACGAGGCTGGCTCCGCAGGTGCAAGTGACGGTCTCCCGGGTCAGCGAAGGCGGCACCCGGCATTGCGTGACCACCAGCGGCGGCATGTCGTGCACTGAGGATCGGGCCGAGATCGACGGAACCTACGAGCAAGACGGCAGCATCCGCGCCATCACCGCCGACTGGATCAAGAACGAGCTCCCCGCGCCGGGCACCGTCGTCAAGGTCGCGGTCGGCCCGTTCTGGGGACATCCGGGATACCAGGTCGGCTCGGTGTTCGCGGCCGTCGATCTGCTCGGCGCGCTGATCTGGCTCTTCCCAGGACTCCTGCTGATCAAGCGCACTTACTTCCCGAGCGTCCCCCGCCGGGTCCGAAAGACCCGCGAAACCCTCGCCAAGGTCTGACCCCTCAGAGCCGGTGCCCGCAATCCGCGCAGAACACCGCCCCCGCCTTGGATTCCTTACCGCACTCTCCACAATGGACAGTCGGGGCCAGTGAACTCCCGCACCCTGTGCAGAACTTCCCGCCGTTCACCTTCAGCCCGCAGTCCGGGCAGGTGAGTTTCGCGCGGGTGCCCAGATCCAGATCCTTGGTCCAGTTCTTCTCGCGCGCCTTGTCCCAGATCTGGTCCCGCTGCGCCGCCGCCTGCGCGCGCGAGATCTCCTCCGCCACGATGGGCGAACAGCGCAGGCACTGGCCGATTTCCTCGTTCCAGCACTGATCCGCGCACATCCAGTCGCTGCAGCCGCGGCACTGACGGAAGCGCGGCGTGATCTCCTCGACCGCCGCGGTCAGCGCTCGGTCCTTCGCCGACGAGTTCGTCGCGCGGTCGTATTTCCACTGGTCCGCCGAGCTGCTCAGCTGCTGCAGCGTCCCGCCGAAGAACGAGCCCACCGCGCGCAACATGCTGCGCCCGGTTTCCATCGCGTCCCGCTGGAACGCCGAGCGGTACCCGTTTCCGCAGCGCTCGCAACGGAACTCGAACTGGTACCCCTGCGCGTTGGAGAGATCCGAGAAGTTGTCCGTGAACGGCACGACATCAGCCACGCGCGCGAATGTAAGCCACCGGAAGCCGAGACACGACCGTACAAGTACCGTCTCCGGACCCGCTACGCACCGCGACGAAAAAGCCCCCGGTCACGAGGACCGGGGGCTTTTCGTTCAGCTACGGCTGGTTCAGCGGAAGTCGCGACCGAAGTCGTAGTCGTCCAGCGGAACCGCGGCGCCGGTGCCCGAACCGAACACGTCCGGGGTGTAGTAACCGTCGTCGTAGGACGGGATCGCGTACGCCGCGACCCGCGCCTCCTCGGTCGGCTGCACCTGGATGTTCCGGTACTTGTTGATGCCCGTACCGGCCGGGATGAGCTTACCGATGATGACGTTCTCCTTGAGGCCCACGAGCTTGTCCGAGCGGCCGTTGATGGCCGCGTCGGTCAGGACTCGCGTGGTCTCCTGGAACGAGGCCGCCGACAGCCACGAGTCCGTGGTCAGCGACGCCTTCGTGATGCCCATCAGCACCGGACGGCCCGAAGCCGGCTCGCCGCCCTCGGCGACCGCGGCCCGGTTCGTCGCCTCGAACTTCGTCCGCTCGGGCAGCTCGCCCGGCAGGAAGTCCGTGGCGCCGGAGTCGATGATCGTCACGCGGCGCAGCATCTGCCGCACGATGACCTCGATGTGCTTGTCGTGGATCGACACACCCTGCGCCCGGTACACCTTCTGGACCTCGTCCGTGAGGTGCATCTGCGCTTCGCGCGGGCCCATGACGCGCAGGACCTCGTGCGGGTCCGGCGTGCCCTCGAGCAGCTGCTGTCCGACGTTGACGTGGTCGCCGTCGCCCAGCGGGCCGTTCGGGGTGTTCGCGAGCCGCTGCCGCTTGGACAGCTTGTCGAAGACGATCTCCTCCGACCCGTCGTCCGGGATCAGGGTGATCTTCCAGAACCGCTCGCTCTCCTCGATCCGCACGCGGCCGTCGACGTCCGCGATCGGAGCCTTGCCCTTCGGCACGCGAGCCTCGAAAAGCTCGGTGACACGGGGCAGACCGGTCGTGATGTCGTCACCGGCGACACCACCCTGGTGGAACGTACGCATCGTCAGCTGCGTGCCCGGCTCACCGATCGACTGGGCGGCGACAATGCCGACCGCCTCGCCGACGTCGACGAGCTCGCCCGTCGCCATCGAACGGCCGTAGCAGGTCGCGCACACACCGACGGCCGACTCGCAGGTCAGCACCGAACGGACCTTCACCTTGGTGATGCCGCTGGAGATGAGCTTGTCCAGCGCCGGGTCGCCGACGTCGTCGCCCGCGTTCAGCACGACGTTGCCCTTGGCGTCCACCGCGTCCGTCGCGAGGTTCCGCGCGTACACGGAGGTCTCGACGTGCTGGTCGCGCACGACCTTGCCGTCGCCGAGGTCCTCGCCGATCGGCATCATGATGCCGCGCGTGGTGCCGCAGTCGACCTCGCGGACGATGACGTCCTGCGAAACGTCCACCAGACGACGGGTCAGGTAACCCGAGTCCGCGGTACGCAGCGCCGTGTCCGCCAGGCCCTTCCGGGCGCCGTGCGTGGCGATGAAGTACTCCGCCACCGACAGGCCTTCACGGAAGTTCGCCTTGATCGGACGCGGGATGTACTCGCCCTTCGGGTTCGACACCAGACCACGCATACCGGCCAGCGAACGGACCTGCGTCATGTTGCCCGCCGCGCCCGACTTCACGATCATGGCGATCGGGTTGTCGTCCGGCAGCGCCGTCTCCATGATCTTGTGGACCTCTTCGGTCGCCTGCGTCCACACCTTGACGAGCTCGTTGTTGCGCTCGGCGTGGGACAGCTGACCGCGCTGGTACCGCTTCTCGACCTGGTCGGCCTTGCCCTCGTACTCGTCGAGAATGGCCTTCTTGCCGACCGGGGTCAGCACGTCCGAGATCGCGACCGTGACGCCCGAGCGGGTCGCCCAGTAGAAACCGGCGTCCTTGAGCTTGTCCAGCGTCTGCGCGACCTGCGTCATCGAGTACCGCTCGGCGAGGTCGTTCACGATGGCCGCCTGCCGCTTCTTCGGCATCGGCTCGTTGATGAACGGGTAGTCCGCCGGCAGCAGGTCGTTGAACAGCACGCGGCCCAGCGTCGTCTCGGCCAGCCACGCCTTGCCCGGCTCCCAGCCCTTTTCCGCGAGCGCCGCCTCGTCGGCCTTCGCCGGCTGACGGTCGGTGACGCGGATCTTGACCGGGGCGTGCAGGCTCAGCGCCTTGCGGTCGAACGCCATGATCGCCTCGGCGGGCGAGGAGTACGCGTTGCCCGCGCCCTCGGCGTTCTCGTTGAGCCGGGTCAGGTGGAACAGACCGGTGACCATGTCCAGACGCGGCATGGCGAGCGGACGGCCCGACGCCGGCGACAGGATGTTGTTCGCCGACAGCATCAGGATCCGGGCCTCGGCCTGCGCCTCGGCCGACAGCGGCAGGTGCACCGCCATCTGGTCGCCGTCGAAGTCCGCGTTGAACGCTTCGCAGACCAGCGGGTGCAGCTGGATGGCCTTGCCCTCGACCAGCTGCGGCTCGAAGGCCTGGATGCCCAGCCGGTGCAGGGTCGGCGCACGGTTCAGCATCACCGGGTGGCCGGTGATGACCTCTTCGAGCACGTCCCACACCTGCGGCCGCGAGCGCTCCACCATCCGCTTGGCGGACTTGATGTTCTGCGCGTGGTTCAGGTCGACCAGCCGCTTCATGACGAACGGCTTGAACAGCTCGAGCGCCATGTCCTTCGGCAGACCGCACTGGTGCAGCTTCAGCTGCGGGCCGACGATGATGACCGAACGGCCGGAGTAGTCGACACGCTTGCCCAGCAGGTTCTGACGGAACCGGCCCTGCTTGCCCTTGAGCAGGTCGGACAGCGACTTCAGCGGCCGGTTGCCCGGGCCGGTGACCGGACGCCCGCGGCGGCCGTTGTCGAACAGCGCGTCGACGGCCTCCTGCAGCATCCGCTTCTCGTTGTTGACGATGATCTCGGGCGCGCCGAGGTCGATCAGCCGCTTGAGCCGGTTGTTCCGGTTGATCACGCGGCGGTACAGGTCGTTCAGGTCCGACGTGGCGAAGCGGCCACCGTCGAGCTGCACCATCGGGCGCAGGTCCGGCGGGATGACCGGGACGGCGTCGAGCACCATGCCGCGCGGGTCGTTGCCGGTCGCCTGGAACGCGGCGACGACCTTGAGCCGCTTCAGCGCGCGGAGCTTCTTCTGCCCCTTGCCGTTGCGGATGGTGTCGCGCAGGTTGTCGGCCTCCGCGGCGACGTCGAACTCGGTCGCCAGCTTCTGGATCGCCTCGGCGCCCATGCCGCCGGTGAAGTACTCGCCGTACCGGTCGATCAGCTCGCGGTAGAGCAGCTCGTCTGCGATCAGCTGACGCGGCTCGAGCTTCGTGAAGGTCGTCCAGACCTCCTCGAGACGGTCCAGCTCGCGGCCGGCGCGGTCGCGCAGCTGGCGCATCTCGCGCTCGCCGCCCTCCTTGACCTTGCGGCGCACGTCGGACTTCGCGCCCTCCGCCTCCAGCTCGGCCAGGTCGGCTTCCAGCTTCTGCGCGCGGGCCTCGATGTCGGCGTCGCGCTTCGTCTCGAGGTTCTTGCGCTCGACGCCGATCTCGTTCTCGAGGGTCGGCAGGTCGTTGTGCCGCAGCTCGGTGTTCACGCCGGTGATGACGTAAGCCGCGAAGTAGATGATCTTCTCGAGGTCCTTGGGCGCCAGGTCAAGCAGGTAGCCAAGGCGCGACGGAACGCCCTTGAAGTACCAGATGTGCGTGACCGGCGCGGCCAGCTCGATGTGGCCCATCCGCTCACGACGCACCTTGGCGCGAGTGACCTCGACGCCGCAGCGCTCGCAGATGATGCCCTTGAACCGGACGCGCTTGTACTTGCCGCAGTAGCACTCCCAGTCCCGGGTCGGGCCGAAGATCTTCTCGCAGAAGAGCCCGTCCTTCTCCGGCTTGAGGGTCCGGTAGTTGATGGTCTCCGGCTTCTTGACCTCGCCGAAGGACCACTGACGGATGTCGTCGGCGGTGGCGAGGCCAATCCGGAGCTCATCGAAGAAGTTGACGTCCAGCACGTCTAAGTCCCCTTGGGGTTGTTTCGGCTAGAGAGGGGTCGGCGGTGGAGCCGGGATCCGCGGGAGGCAGATCCCGGCTCGACACCGAATCAGTGCACGACGTCGTCCACCGAGGGCGACTCGTTGCGGGACAGGTTGATGCCGAGGTTCGCCGCGGCGCGCTCGAGGTCCTCGTCGTCGGAGTCGCGCATCTCGATCGCCGCACCGTCGCTGGAGAGCACCTCGACGTTGAGGCACAGCGACTGGAGCTCCTTGAGGAGCACCTTGAACGACTCCGGGATGCCCGGCTCGGGGATGTTCTCCCCCTTCACGATCGCCTCGTACACCTTGACGCGGCCGACCACGTCGTCCGACTTGATCGTGAGCAGTTCCTGCAGCGTGTAAGCCGCGCCGTAGGCCTGCATCGCCCAGCACTCCATCTCGCCGAAGCGCTGGCCGCCGAACTGCGCCTTACCACCGAGCGGCTGCTGGGTGATCATCGAGTACGGGCCGGTGGAGCGGGCGTGGATCTTGTCGTCGACCAGGTGGTGCAGCTTCAGGATGTACATGTAGCCGACCGACACCGGGTACGGGTACGGCTCGCCGGAGCGGCCGTCGAACAGCGTGGCCTTGCCGTTCTCCTTGACCATGCGCTCGCCGTCGCGGTTCGGCTTGGTCGCCCCGAGCAGCCCGGTGAGCTCCTCTTCCTTCGCGCCGTCGAACACCGGGGTGGCGGTGTTCGTGTTCGGCGCGACGTCGTAGAGCTCCTCGGACAGGTTCTTCGCCCAGTCCGGGTTGCCCTCGATCGTCCAGCCCTGCGAGGCCAGCCAGCCGAGGTGCAGCTCGAGGATCTGGCCGATGTTCATCCGTCGCGGAACACCGTGGGTGTTCAGGATGATGTCGACCGGGGTGCCGTCCTCCATGAACGGCATGTCCTCGACCGGCAGGATCTTGCCGATGACACCCTTGTTGCCGTGTCGGCCGGCGAGCTTGTCGCCCGGCTGGATCTTGCGCTTCTGGGCCACGTAGACGCGGACCAGCTCGTTGACGCCCGGGGGCAGCTCGTCGTCGTCCTCGCGCGAGAACACGCGGATGCCGATGACCTTGCCGGTCTCGCCGTGCGGCACCTTCAGCGAGGTGTCGCGGACCTCGCGCGCCTTCTCGCCGAAGATCGCGCGGAGCAGGCGCTCCTCCGGGGTCAGCTCGGTCTCGCCCTTCGGCGTGACCTTGCCGACCAGGATGTCGCCGTCGCGGACCTCGGCGCCGATGCGGATGATGCCGCGCTCGTCGAGGTCGGCCAGGACCTCCTCGGAGACGTTCGGGATGTCCCGGGTGATCTCCTCGGCGCCCAGCTTGGTGTCACGGGCGTCGATCTCGTGCTCCTCGATGTGGATCGACGTCAGCACGTCGTCCTGCACCAGGCGCTCGGAGAGGATGATCGCGTCCTCGTAGTTGTGGCCCTCCCACGGCATGACCGCGACGAGGAGGTTCTTGCCGAGCGCCATCTCACCGTTCTCGGTGGACGGGCCGTCGGCGATGACCTGGCCCTGCTCGACCCGGTCGCCCTCGTTGACGATCGGCCGGTGGTTGAAGCACGTGCCGTGGTTGGAGCGGCGGAACTTGTACAGTCCGTAGCTCTTCCGCGTGCCGTCGTCGTGCATGATCGTGATGATGTCCGCGGACAGCTCCTCGACCACGCCCGCCTGCTCGGCGACCAGGACGTCCCCGGCGTCGACCGCGGCGCGCAGCTCCACACCAGTGCCCACGTACGGAGCCTGGTTGCGCAGCAGCGGAACAGCCTGCCGCTGCATGTTCGCGCCCATCAGCGCGCGGTTCGCGTCGTCGTGCTCCAGGAACGGGATCATCGCGGTGGCGACGGAGACCATCTGCCGCGGCGACACGTCCATGTAGTCGATCTCGAGCGGGTCGATCAGCTCGACCTCGCCGCCCTTGCGGCGACCCAGGACCTTCTCTTCTTCGAAGTGCCCGTCGTCGGTCAGCGGCGCGTTCGCCTGCGCCTTGACGTAACGGTCTTCCTCGTCCGCGGTCAGGTAGTCGACCTGGTCGGTGACCTGGCCCTCGACGACCTTGCGGTACGGCGTCTCGATGAAGCCGAACGGGTTGACCCGCGCGTAGGAGCACAGCGAGCCGATCAGGCCGATGTTCGGGCCTTCCGGCGTCTCGATCGGGCACATCCGGCCGTAGTGCGACGGGTGGACGTCGCGGACCTCCATGCCGGCGCGCTCACGGGACAGACCGCCCGGGCCGAGGGCCGAAAGACGACGCTTGTGCGTCAGGCCCGACAGCGGGTTGTTCTGGTCCATGAACTGCGACAGCTGCGAGGTGCCGAAGAACTCCTTGATCGCCGCGCCGATCGGGCGGATGTTGATCAGGGTCTGCGGCGTGATCGCCTCGACGTCCTGCGTCGTCATGCGCTCGCGCACGACGCGCTCGGTGCGGGAGAGGCCGACCCGGATCTGGTTCTGGATCAGCTCGCCGACGGTGCGCAGGCGGCGGTTGCCGAAGTGGTCGATGTCGTCGGTCTCGACCGGCACCTCGACGCCGGCGACACTGGTCATCTTGTCCTCGCCGGCGTGCAGCCGGACCAGGTACTCGATGGCCGAGACGATGTCCTCTTCGGTCAGCGTGCCGGTCTCGTACGGGGTGTCGAGGCCCAGCTTCTTGTTGACCTTGTAGCGGCCGACCTTGGCCAGGTCGTAGCGCTTCGGCTTGAAGAACAGGTTCTCCAGCAGCGTCTGCGCGCTCTCCTTCGTGGGCGGTTCGCCCGGGCGCAGCTTGCGGTAGATGTCGAGCAGCGCCTCGTCGGTGCCGGCGGTGTGGTCCTTCTCGAGGGTGGCCAGCAGCGTCTCGGAGAACGAGAAGCGCTCGCGGATCGCCTCGGTGGACCAGCCCAGCGCCTTCAGCAGCACGGTGACCGGCTGGCGGCGCTTGCGGTCGATGCGGACGCCGACGGTGTCGCGCTTGTCCACGTCGAACTCGAGCCACGCGCCGCGGCTCGGGATCACGCGCACGCTGAAGACGTCCTTGTCGGTCGTCTTGTCGACACTGCTGTCGAAGTACACGCCCGGAGAACGCACCAGCTGGGACACGACGACCCGCTCGGTGCCGTTGATGATGAAGGTGCCCTTGTCGGTCATCACCGGGAAGTCGCCCAGGAAGACCGTCTGGCTCTTGATCTCGCCGGTGTTGTTGTTGACGAACTCGGCGGTGACGAACAGCGGGGCCGCGTACGTCATGTCCTTGTCCTTGCACTCCTCGATCGAGGCCTTGACCTCGTCGAAGCGCGGAGCGGAGAAGGACAGGGACATCGAGCCCGAGAAGTCCTCGATCGGCGAGATCTCGTTGAGGACCTCTTCCAGACCGCCGACCGGGTTTTCTTCGCCTTCGTTGACGCGGCGCTCGAACCACGCCTCGTTGCCGGTGAACCACTGGAACGACTGGATCTGGACGTCAAGCAGGTTCGGGGTGGAGAGTGGCTCGCGGATCTTCGCGAAGGAGACCCGCTTGGGCGCTCCGGGGATTCCCGTGGCCTGCGCGCGGGATTCAGCCGAGGTGGTCGCAGCAGTGGCCTGGTTCGCGGGAGAGACTGCCAAGATGCGTCCTTCCGGGGACAATGAGCGGTGAGCAGCCGCGATGGCAACAGCTGTCGCGGACTGTCAGGGGTGCCGTGTGCCCACTATCCTAACTACCGGCTCCGGGCAGCCTGAAAGAGGGCAGCGCAAAGAAGCAGTCTAGCCCCGATGGCGCGGTCTGTCCAGGGGGCACTCCCGACGGGGCCCAGCCTGCATCGCGTCACCTTGGGGCAGTGCTCTCCCTGAGCCTCACTGCGACCTTCCGGCTCCCGGTTCGCCCGGGTTTTCGCGCCCCTCCCGCAAGGTTCGCGTTCCCCGGCCGTGACCGTTGGCAGTAAGCGTGAACCCACGCGGCGATTGAGTCAAGATGCCGCGCGGCGGTCCCGCCGGTTGGCGCAGCGTCGAAGCGGGACAGCGCAGGGTGACCGATCCTGGCGCCGCCGAGGTTACCGCCGGGTACCCGGGGATCTCGGCGCAGGTCGGCCCGGCCGAGGCGCAGGTCGGCAGCTCCCGAGCGGCCGCGACGGTGGATTTCGGCGCGGCGCGGCAGGCGCGGGATGGATCACATTCCGCGAGCGGTCACGCGCGGGGAGTCAGGGCGGAGCAGGGGAACTTCGGGCAGCTCGAACCCGGATTCCGGGTCCCCCGGGCAGGGGTTGCGCGCGGCGGGAGACGGCGGTTGGCAGCGGCGCGGTCCCGGTGATCAACTGGGCGGGGCCGAACTCCCGGAGGTGCGCACGATGCCGGAACCCAAGCCGGAACCCAACGCCTCGCTTCCCGAGCTGGTCCTGCGCAGGCTGGCGATCAGCGAGCAGGTCGCCGCCGCGAAGTTCGGGGCCGGGCGGCCGGTCGACGATCCCGTCCGGGAGCAGCGGGAGCTGGCTCGAGTCCGGGCGCTGGCCCGCGAAATCGGCCTCAACCCGGACCTCGCCGCGAGAGTGCTCGCCGACCAGATCGCCGCCAGCAAGCAAGTCCAGCAGAGCCTCTATGCGCACTGGACCGAGCATCCCGGCGACCGCCCGACCGGCGGACCCGACCTGTCCGTGCTGCGCGCCGAGCTGGACGGCCTCACAGTCGCTCTGCTGGACCGGCTGGCCGCGACCGGCCCGGAACCCCTCGCGCCGCCCGAAACGCCGGACGAGCTGAAGCAGGAGCCGCTCCGGACGGCTTTCCGGACTCTGACACGACAACGGCCCGCCCCCGGAGCTTCCGGGAACGGGCCGTGACGTCTGCCTAGGACTGTCTTACTTGGACGGCGGGGCTGAGGCGGGCACCGACGGCGCGGGCGCACCGGCGGCCGGTCCGGCGGCCTTGTAGGTGTCCATGTCGGTGATCTTCCAGGTGTCGCCCTGCAGCTGGGCGTCCACGTGCATCTGCGCCGTGCCTGCGGCGGTCTGCTTGGTGTCCGCGCGCGTCGACGTCTGGTCGATGAACAGCATCACCCTGGCGAGATCGCCGTTCAGCCGGATCACCGCGCTGCGGGTGACCTTGCAGGTCACGACCACCTTCTGCTGCGGCGCGAGCTTCTTGACCTGGCCCATCAGCGCGTTGTAGCTCGTCTTGACCTGGTCGGTCGCGAGCAGCTGGTTGGCCGCGTCCTCGGTCTTCTTGATGTTGTTGAAGTCGTAGGAGAACAGCGTCTCGATCGACTTCGAGACCTGGTCCTTCACCTGCGCGGTCTTCGCCACGTCGAGCACCGCGCGGTTGCTCGTCGAATCGGCCGCGTCGGAGCCCTTGACCTGGAAGATGACCGCCGCGGCGACCAGCGCGAGGCCGACCACCAGCAGCAGCGCGACCCGCACGGTATTGCGGCTGACGACGGACCGCTGAGCTGGGATCTCAGCGTCGTCGTCGGCCCGTGCCTTGGCCTCGGCTTCCTCGACGTCCGAGGGCTTCGCCGAACCGGTGTCCCGCGTCTTCCTCCGCGGGCTCGGCCGGGCCGGTTCAGCGTCTTCCGTGTCTTCTTCGTCGACCGTTTCGCCGGTGAGCGCGTCGACCTCTTCGGCCGGAGCGTCCTTGCTGGGCCCGGAAACCTCGGCTTCCGGCTCAGCGGCTTCAACGACGTCTTCCTCGACCGCAGGCTCAGTCTCGGGCTCAGTCTCGGCCGGGCGCACCAGCCCGCCGCGGGGAATCCGCAGCTCCTGGGTCACCTCGGCCGGATCCGCGTCGGGAAGCGGCCGCGGCCGGGGGCGCGGCTTGGGCGAAGCCGCCGGCGCCGCCGGGTCCGACGGCTTGCGCAGCCCGGCGACCTTCGGCCTGCGGGCCGGTGGCGTGCTGCTGCTGCGCGGTGGCTGGCGACGGGAGGGGGGCACTGCGGAACTCCGATCTGCGGGTGAAGCTACTGGCCGGCGGCGACGAGCGGCACTTGGTCGATCCCGGACAGCTTCCACTTGCCGTCGACCCGGGTCATCTGGACCTCGAGCCGCAGCGCCTTGGTGGCGTTCTTGCCGCCTGCCGAGGTGTCCGTGCTGATCGCGGCCAGGAAGCTGGCCTTGCCGTCGTGGTCGTTGAGCTCCTCGACCGCGATGTCCTGGATCGTGGTGGTGACCTTGACCTTCTGGTCGGTCAGCGCCTTCGAGTAGTTCGGCTGGGCCTGCGCGATCTGCTTCGCCATGTCGTCGCTGGAGACGTCCTTCTGCTTGGCGAAGTAGTCGTCGAGATGCTGGTAGTCGACCTGGGTGTAGGCCAGCACCGCGGCGGAACCGTCCTTGAGCACGTCGTCGCGCGCCGAAGCCAGATCCCGGTCGCCGTCCATCTCCGCGACCAGCCACATGATCCCGAACACGATCGCCACCACCAGCGCGGCGAGGGCGAACGCCCCGGACCCGAGCAGCCAGACGCGCGGCGATCCGGGAAGCGTCCACTTTTCCTGCGCCGCACCGGCCGAAGCCGGTTCGGGCGTATCAGCGGTCACCTCTTCCTCGGCGACCGCGTGCTCGGCACTCATAACACTCCAGAGTAGGTAACAGTCATCAAATCCCGGTCAGCCGAGCCCCAGCAGGGAGCCCATGCTGTTCAGGGACACCCCGGGACTGCCGACCACGCCCGGCACCTGCGCGTCGCGCTGCTCCTGCAGCTGCTGCGCGGGCCGGTTCTGGTTGGCCGCGATGTCCTGCTGCGAGGGCTGCACCGGCACGCCGTTGTACGGCGCGTTCTGAGAGCCCCGGACGTTGATCGGACTGCCCTTCGGCTCAGCACAGTAGGCCTTGTCGGCCTCCGGCCGGTACGAGGTGTCCGAACCGGGCCGGTACTGGCTGTAGGGCAGATAGCCCTTCGTGCACGACGGCGGGTTGAACAGGTTCAGCACCAGGCCGAGGTGCGCGGTCCCGTCGCCGGGGGCCACCGACGGCGCGGCGGCCGCCAGCGCCGGATAGGTCACCAGGCCCTGTTCGAGGCCGTCCAGCCGGGTCACGGTCAGGTTGGCCGTCGTCAGCAGGTTCGCGGTCAGCGCGCCGAGGCCGGGCCCGGTCTCCTTGACCACCTGGCTGATCTGAGTCGCCACCTGCGGGGTGACGCCGATCAGCTTGCGCAGGTCGCCGTCGGAGTTCTTGAGCGTCCCGCTGAGCTGGTTGAGGCTCTTGGAGAAGGACGCGAAGTTCGACGCCTCGTCGTTCTGCGTGTCCAGCACCTTGCCGCCGGCCTGCAGCAGCTGCACGGTCTGCGGCAGGTACTGCTGCGCGGTGGTGGTGAAGCTGCGCGCGGTGTCCATCAGTTTCTGCAGGTCGCCGCCGGTGCCGCGGAAGGCGTCGTAGGACTCGTCGACGACCTTGCGCAGCGCGTCGGTGGGCACCGAGGCAGACAGCGAGTCGAGGTCGCCGAGCAGCCGGTCGGTGCTGACCGGGGTGCTCGTGCGCGCGGCCGGGATCACCGAACCGCCCGCGAGGTAGGGGCCCTGGTCGTTCTTCGGCCGCAGGTCGACGTATTGCTCGCCGACCGCGGACCGGTTGGCGATCACCGCGTCGAGGTCGGACGGCACGCGCGGGGCCGACGGGTCGATGTTCAGGTCGGCTTCGAGCCCGGTCTGGGTCAGCCGCAGCTGCCCGACCCGGCCGACGTTGAAGCCGCGGTAGGTCACCTCGGCGTTCGTGAAGATCCCGCCGGATTCGTTGAGCTGCAGCTTCACCGTGTACCCGCTGCTGCCGAACACGGTGCCGAGGCCGGCGAAGCGGATCAGCGCGTACACGATGGCCACGACCGAGATGATCGCGAACAGCACCAGCTGGATTTTCGTCCTGCGCAGCAACATCAGCCAGCACCTCCGGAAAGCACCCCGAACAGGCCGGACAACCCGCCTTGCGACGGCTGCCCGCCGCCCTGGCCGCCGGTCGAGGACGGAGCCTGCTGCTGCGGCGCGGGCTGGCTGCCCGGGAACGACAGCGGCGGCGGCTGGTTCGACGGCGTGCCCTCGACGCCGCCGGTCAGCCCGGGAACCGGGAGCAAGCCGTTCAGCCCGTTCTGCCTGCTGCGGCCGAGGTTGTCGATGACGTTCTTCAGGTTCAGGTCGACCTTCGCGAACAGGTTGAAGTAGTCGCCCTTGACGTCGTTGTAGGCCTGGTCGGTGAACGGATAGGTCAGCAGGATCTCCAGCGCCTTCGGCAGATCGCTGCCCGCCTCGCCGAGCTTCTGCAGCGTCGGCGTGAGCGCCTTCAGGTCGGCCACCAGGTCCGCCTTGCTCTTGTTCACCGTGTCGGTCGCGACGCCGGAGAGGTTGTTGAGCGCGTTCAGCATGGTCACCAGCTGGCCGCGCTGCTGCTCCAGCACCCCGAGCCCGGGCCCGAGGTTGTCGACGGCGCCGACCAGCTTGTCCTTCTGGTCCCGCAGGGTCATGGACAGCCGGTTCAGCCCGTCGAGCGCGCGGGTGATGTTGGCCGACTGGTTGTCGAGGTTGGTGACCAGCTCGTTCGCGTTGGACAGCAGCGCCTTGATGTCCGGCTCGCGGCCGGCGGTGGCGTTGTTGAGCTCCTTGGTGATCGTGTTGAGCTGCTCCACGCCGCCGCCGTTGAGCAGCAGGGACAGCGCGCCGAGCACCTCCTCGACCTGGACGTCGCGGCCGGTGCGCGCGAGCGGGATGGTCGCCCCGTTCGCCAGCTGCCCGGTCGCCTCGGTGCCGCCGGGCGAGGCCAGCTCCACGTACTTCTCGCCGAGCAGGCTCGACTGCTTCACGTTGGCCATCGCGTTGGCGGGCAGCTTGACGTCGCCGTTGACCTCGACGGTCACCTCGGCATGCCAGCCGTCCGGCGTCAGCCCGATCTCCTTGACCTGCCCGACCGGCACCTCGTTGACCTTCACCCCGGACTGCGGGACGAGGTCGAGCACGTCCTTGAACTGGATCTTCAGCGTGTACGGGTGGCTGCCGAGGTCGGCCCCGCCGGGAAGCGGGACGTCGTAGACGCCGTTGAACGCGCAGCCGCTCAGCACGAGCGCGGTCACCGTGGTGAGCGCCCCGCCCGCGGCGAACTTCGTCAGTCGCTTCACGTCAGCTCCCCTGCGTCCCGTAGACCTGGCCCTGCAGCGGGAGCGGCAGCGGCGGCAGCTGGCCGTTCTGCATCGCCTGGAGCACCTGCGCGGTGGACGGCAGCGGAACCACGCCGTCGACCACCTTCGCGATGCCGTCGCAGGCGTTGCCGAGCAGCTGCTTGGTCACCGAGGTCTGCTTGAGCAGGCTGCAGATCATCACCAGCGGCGGCTGGGTCAGCTCGTTGAGGTTCGGCCGCGCGTCGAGCGTGCCGGACGAGCCGTTGTAGACGCCGACGATGTTGGACAGCGCGACCGGCGCGACGTCGAGGATCTCGGCGAGCGAGCTGCGCTGGTCCACCAGCACCTTGGTCACGCTGGCCAGTTTGTCCACATTGGACTTCAACCGGCCGCGGTTGCGTTCGATGAAGCCCTGCACCGACTGCAGCGTGGTGCCGAGCTGCTGCACGGTCTGGGCGAGATTGTCCTTCTCCCCGGCCAGGAATCCGCTCACGTCGGCGAGCTGGCTCTCGAACTGGCGCACCTGGCCGTCGCTGTTGGCGAGCGACTGGGAGAATTTGCCGAGGTTCTGCACCGTCTGGAAGAGGTCGTCCTTGTTGCCCGCCAGCGTGCCGGAGGCCTGCCCGAGCTTGGTGATCGTGTCGTGCAGCGCCTTGCCGTTGCCGTCGAGGTTGTTCGCCGCGGTGTTCAGCAGGTCCGAGAGCGAGCCGTTCTTGTTGGCCCCGTTGGGTCCCAGCGTCTCGCTGACCTTGGCGAGGCTGGCGGCGAGCTGGTCGACCTCCAGCGGCACCTCGGTGCGCTCGAGGCCGATCGTCGCGCCGTCGGAGATCCGCGGGCCGCCGGTGTAGGCCGGGGCGAGCTGGATGTAGCGGTCGCTGACCAGCGACGGCGACACGATCAGCGCCTTCGCGTCGGCGGGCACCGCGACCGAGCGGTCGTATTCGAGCTCGACCCGGACCTGGTTGCCCATCGGCTGGATCTTGGTCACCGTGCCCATGTCCACGCCGAGCATCCGGACGCTGTTGCCCTCGTAGAGGCCGACGGCGCCGGCGAAGTACGCGGTCAGGTGGTTGCGGCCGGCGTCCTTGAGGGTCCACCAGAGCGCGCCCGCGACCACGAGCGCGAGCACGATCGCGATCGTGAAGCCGCGGGTGAGCGACTGGCCGAAGCGGGTGTCGGTCATTTGGAGTTGCACCCCTCCGGATTGAGCGGGCCGACCGAGGGAAGCACCAGGCCGCAGATGTAGTTGTCGAACCAGTGCCCGGTGCCGATCGTGTTGTTGAAGACCCGGATGAACGGGGCGAACTTCTGGATCCCCTGCGCCAGCGAGTCCTGGTTGCGCTGCAGCATCGACGTGAGCTGGTCGAGCTGGGTGAGCACCGGGTTCAGCTGGCCGTCGTTGTCGTCGACCAGGCCCTGCAACTGCGTCGACAGCTGCTTCGACCCCTCCAGCAGCGTCTTGATCGCCTGCTCGCGCTTGCCGATCTCATCCAGCAGCTGGTTGCCGTCGGTGATCAGCTTCTGCACCTCGGCGTCGCGGTCGACCAGCGTCTGCGACACCTGGCGCGTGTTGGCCAGCAGGTTCGCCAGCTGCGAATCGCGCTTGGCGATCGTGTCCGACAGCTTCGACAGCCCGGACAGCGCGCCCTTCACGTCCTGCGGGGTGTTCGAGAACGTCTGGGTGATCGCCTCGAAGCTCTTCGACAGCTGGTTCGTGTCGATCGCGTCGACCGTCTGCGACAGGCCGCGGAACGCGTCGAGCACGTCGTACGGCGACATCGTGCGGTCGCGCGGGATCGGGGAACCGGGGTCGAGGTTGCCGTTGCCCTGCGGGTCGAGCGCGAGGTACTTCTGGCCGAGCAGCGTCTTGATCTTGATCGCCGCCGTGGTCTTGTCGCCCATCCAGGCGTCCTTGACCTTGAACGACACCTTGACCGACGCGCCGTCCAGCTTGATATCGGACACCTTGCCGACCTTCACGCCGGCGATCCGCACGTCGTTGTCCTTCTGCAGCCCGGCCGCTTCGGAGAAGTCCGCGCTGTAGGTGGTGCCGCCGCCGATCACCGGCAGGTCCTCGGAGTTCATCGCGGCGACGAGGCCGAGCGCCATGACCGCGATGCCGACCAGCGCGATCGGGATCGGGTTGCGTTTCTGGAAGGACTTCATCCCTTGCACCTGTCCCGGTTCGTCGGCAAGAGCGTGAAGTTCGTGTTCGGCAGCAGCGGCGGCGCGCCGACCGTTCCCGTCATCTCGCACGCGTAGAAGTTGAACCACGAGCCGTAGTCGGCGGTGCGGGTGAGCGCGCTGACCTTCTTCGGCATGAACTGGATGAAGTGCTCGACGAGCGGTTCGTTCTGGTTCAGGTTCGTGGTGAGCTTGCCCAGCGCCGCGATGTCGTCCTTCAGCGGAGCCCGCGCGTCGGTCAGCAGCCCGGCGGTCGTGGTGGCCAGGTTGCCCAGCCCGTCGATCGCGTCGCCGATCGGCTTGCGGTCCGCGGCGAGGCCGGACACCAGCTGCTGCAGCTTCACGATCAGGTCGTTGAGCTGCGGGGTGTGCTGGTTGACCGTGTCGAGGACCGAGTTGAGGTTGTCGATGACCTCGCCGATCACCTGGTCCTTGTTCGCGATCGTGGTGGCCAGCGAGGCGGTGTGCGACAGCAGGCTCTGCACCGTGCCGCCCTCGCCCTGCAGGACCTGGATGACCTCGTAGGACAGCTTGTTCACGTCGGCCGGGTTCAGCGCGGTGAACAGCGGCTTGAAGCCGTTGAACAGCTCGGTCAGGTCCAGCGCGGGCGTGGTGCGCTCGAGCGGGATGGAATCGCCCGGCTTGAGCGTCGCGCCGCTCGTGTCGTCTCCCTCGCCGAGCGAGACGTAGCGCTGGCCGACCAGGTTGCGGAACTTGATCTGCGCGGTGACGCCCGCCGGAAGCTTGCGTCCCGAGTCGACCTCGAAGTCCACCTGCGCCTGGCGCTTGTCGACGATCTTCACGTCCTTGACCTGGCCGACGCGGACGCCCGCGATGCGCACGTCGTCGTTCGGCAGCAGGAGCGTGGCGTCGGTGAACCGCGCGGAGTAGGCGCTGGTGCTGGTGGTGTTGATGTTCGCGATGCTGATGCCGAGCACGGTCGTGAACAGGACCGTGACGACCACGAAGATCGACAGCTTGATCAGCGGTGCGGCGAGTCCCCTCACTTGACCGTCACCTCCGTGCCCCGGTAGAGCGGGCCGACGAGCAGCGAACCCCAGCCGGGGAACTGGCTTTGCGACATCCCCATCTCCGGGCTGACCAGAGCGGCGAGGAAGTTGTTCTCAGCCGCGGTGTTGACCGGGTTGCCTCCGGCGGCCCCGCCGCCGTTGATGCCCACAGCGTCTCCCTTGAAGTTGGCCGGGTTGAGGCCCTCGCCGACGGTCTTCGGAGCCGCGCCCTGTTTGGTGCCGTCCTTGAACGGACCGTCCGGCGGCTGCTGCGGGAACGGGTCCGGCGCGGGGTTGAGGTCGTAGCAGCGCGGACCGCGCTTGTCCTCGAACCTCGGCTCCTCGCCCGGCTTGTACGGCCCGCGGTTCACCACGATCTCGATGGTGGCGTTCAGACCGGGTTTGCCGTTGTACTTGCCCAGCGCCGCGTCCGCGGCCGGGACGACCTTCGCCATCTGCTTCATCACGCACGGGTATTCCGGCGAGTACTTGGCGAGCAGTTCGGCGGTCGGCCGCGCGGTGCTGGCGAGGCTGATGAGGTTCTGCGAGTTCGCCTCCAGGAACGACTGCAGGTCCTGCGACGCCGTGGTGAGGTTGCCGTACAGGCTCGACAGGTTCCCCTGCTCGGCCACCACGGTGCGGGTGGTCGTGCTCAGGTTGTCCAGGCTCTGCACCAGATCCGGCGTCGCGTTGCTCAGGTGGCCGGAGAACTCCGCGAGCGCCTGCAGGTTGTGCTGCAGTTCCGGCTCGTGCGGGTTCAGGTCGCCGATGTACTGGCCGAGCTGCGAAAGCGTCTCGCCGAGCGGTTTGCCGCGGCCCTGCAGCGCGGTCGAGATCGCGGTGAGCGTGCTGGAGAGCTTCTGCGGCTGCACCGCCTGCAGCACCGGCATCAGGTGTTCGAGCGCCTGGTCCAGTTCGACCGCGCCGGAAGTGCGGTCCTGGGTGATCACGTCGCCCTGGGAAAGCGTCTTGCTCGAAGGGTCCCGCGGAATCTGCAGCGACACATAGCGTTCGCCGAACAACGTCTTGGGAAGGAATCGCGCGGACACGTTCTCCGGAATCAGCTTCACCGACTCCGGATCCATCGCCAGTGTCAGTTCCGCGCCGTTCTCGGTGGCCTTGATGTCCTGCACCGAACCGACGATCAAACCGCGGACCTTCACGTCCGACTGCTTGAGCAGCTGGTTGCCGATGTGGCCCGCGTCGAGCTTCACGGTGACGAACTTGCTGAACGCCTTGTCGTACAGCGCGATGCTGAGCGCGATCCCGCCGACGAGCACCGCCACCAGCAGCAGGCCGAGCAACCTGCGCCGTAGTGTGGTCATCCCGCAATCCTCACCGTGACGTCGGTTCCCCAAATCGCGAAACCGATAAAGAAATTCACGACCGAAACCGTGACGATGGAAAGCCGCACCGCGCGGCCGACGGCCACGCCCACCCCGGCCGGGCCGCCGGTGGCCCGGTACCCGAAGTAGCAGTGCGAAAGAATGATCAAAACGCTGAAGATCAGCACCTTGATGAACGAATAGAGCACGTCTTGCGGTGGTAGGAACAGGTCGAAGTAATGGTCGTAGGTACCCGCGGATTGTCCGTAGATATAGATAACGACCAGTCGCGAGGCGAGGTACGAGCTCAGCAAGCCGATCACGTACAGCGGGATCACGGCCACGAACCCGGCGATGATCCGCGTCGTCACCAGGTACGGAAGGCTCGGCACGCCCATGACCTCGAGCGCGTCGATCTCCTCGGAGATCCGCATCGCGCCGAGCTGCGCGGTGAAGCCCGCGCCGACCGTCGCCGACAGCGCCAGCCCCGCCACCAGCGGCGCGATCTCGCGGGTGTTGAAGAACGCGGTGAGGAAGCCGGTGAAGGCCGAGGTGCCGATCGAGTTCAGCGCCGAGTAGCCCTGGAGGCCGACGAGGACACCGGTGAACAGCGTCAGGCCGACCATCACGCCGACCGTGCCGCCGATGACCGCGAGCGAGCCGGAGCCGAAGCTCACCTCGGCCAGCAGCCGCAGCACTTCCTTGGTGTAGCGGCGCAGCGTGCGCGGCGTCCACAGCAGAGCCCGGCCGTAGAACGACATCTGGTCGCCGAGCGTGTCCAGGGTCTCCAGCGGGCGGTTGGCGATCCGCTTCGCCCCCGAGAGGAACGTCATGGTCAGTCCAGCTTTCCGGGCACGAGCTGCAGGTAGATCAGCGTGATCACGAAGTTCACCACGAACAGCAGCAGGAACGTGATGACCACCGACTGGTTCACCGCGTCGCCGACGCCCTTCGGGCCGCCGCTCGGGTGCAGGCCGCGATAAGCCGCCACGACCGCGGCGATGAAGCCGAAGATCAGCGCCTTGATCTCGCCGACCCAGAGGTCGGGCAGCTGCGCGAGCGCGGAGAAGCTGGACAGGTACGCGCCCGGGGTGCCGCCCTGGAGCACGACGTTGAAGAAGTAGCCGCCGAGCACGCCGATGACGCTGACCATGCCGTTGAGCAGAAGCGCGACGAGCATCATGGCGAGCGTGCGGGGCACGATCAGGCGCTGGACCGCGGAGACGCCCAGCACCTCCATCGCGTCGATCTCCTCGCGGATGGTCCGCGCGCCGATATCAGCGCAGACCGCGCTGCCGCCCGCGCCGGCCACCAGCAGCGCGGTGACCAGCGGGCTGGCCTGCTGCACGGTCGCCAGCACCGACCCGGCACCGGTGTAGGACTGCGCGCCGAGCTGGCGGGCGAGCGCGCCGAACTGCAGCGAGATGACCGCGCCGAACGGGATCGCGACGAGCGCGGTCGGCAGGATCGTCACGCTCGCGACGAACCAGGCCTGCTGGATGAACTCGCGGAACTGGAACGGGCGCTGGAAAATGCCGCGGATGATGTCGAGGCCGAGCGCGAACAGGTTCCCGGTCTCCCGCAGCATTCCGTAGCCGGGGATCTTGGCCGAGGTGGTGGTCACGCGCCACCCTGCCCGTGCCGGGGCGACCGGCGGTCCGCGCCCGGAATGCGCGCGACCTGGTCGGCGGGAAGCTGTCCCTGGTGCTGGTTCGGCACCGGACCCGGTGCGCTGACCGGAGGCAGCTGCTGAGTCTCTTCGGGCCCCGCCTGGTGATGGAACGCGCCAGGGTTGGGCCGCACGTTGTAATACCGCTGCTGCTCGGGGGTGAGGGATTCGATGATCCCCTCCTGCGCCGCCGCCGGGAGCGTGTGCAGGATCCGCATGACGCGGTCCATCCGGCGCTTGGCCCCGCCGCGCTCCGGCACGCCCGGGCTGACCTGCATCTGCGGCACGACGCCGCGCACGTCCTCGTTGAGCACGTCGCCGTGGCCCGCCTCGGCCTCGGCCTGCTCGCGGGCCATCTGGGCGCTGTCCTTCTCCTCGGACATGCCGATCGGACCGAGCTTGCGGCCGTTGAGGAACTGCTCGACCACCGGTTCGTCGCTGGTCAGCAGCACCTCGCGCGGGCCGAACATGACGAGTTCCTTGCGGAACAGCATGCCGAGGTTGTCCGGCACCGTGCGGGCGAGGTTGATGTTGTGCGACACGATCAGGAACGTCGCGTCGATCTGGGCGTTGACGTCCAGGAAGAGCTGCGAGATGTAGGTCGTGCGGACCGGGTCGAGGCCCGAGTCCGGCTCGTCGACCAGGATGATCTCCGGGTCGAGCACGAGGGCGCGGGCGAGGCCGGCGCGCTTGCGCATACCGCCGGAGATCTCGCCGGGGAGCTTCTTGTCCGCACCGGCCAGACCGGTGATCTCCAGCTTGTCGAGGACGATCCGGCGGATCTCGGTCTCGGACTTCTTCGTGTGCTCCCGCAGCGGGAAGGCCACGTTGTCGAAGAGGTTCATCGAGCCGAACAGCGCGCCGTCCTGGAACAGGACGCCGAAGAGCTTCCGGATCTCGTACAGCTTGTGCTCGGAGCAGGTGACGATGTCGACGCCGTTGATGACGCACCGTCCGCGGTCCGGCTTGAGCAGGCCGATCATCGACTTCAGGAACACGGACTTGCCGGTTCCGGACGGGCCGAGCATCGCCGAGACCTCGCCGGGAGGCAGGGTCAGCGTCACGTCCCGCCAGATGGTCTGCTTTCCGAAGGACTTCGTCAGACCTTCGATGACCACCTCGGCACCCATCGCACCTCCAGGAGCTGTTCCGCGTCGTCGCGCACCGCCGCCCCGTCACCGCTGGCGGCGGCGGAGCTCGCGCGGCGAACTCCGCTTCAACCAGGTGCAACGAGCTGAGCGCGAACAGGTTACTCACCAGTTTTGTTCTCTGGCCAGCCCCCGTGCACACCTCACGCGACGGGGATCCAGTACGGCGACCGCTGGCAGCACGGTAGTGCACGTCACGTTCGGGCGCAGATCCAGATGGCCGACCAGCACTCACCCTGACGGGTTAACCGGCGGAAACCCGGCAAACAGGGGGTGACCCGGACCCGTCGGGTGAACGGTTTGTTCGCCTGAACGAGGGCACTCGCAATCCGGTTCGACGACTGTGCGTCTTTTTGGCGCGGACAGCAAAAGGGGCGGGCACCCGTGTCGGGTGTCCGCCCCTTTCGAAGTGGTGCAGGCGCTCACGCGCCCGGGATCACTTGATGGAGATCTTGGCGCCAGCGGCCTCGAGCTTCTCCTTGGCGGCCTCGGCGGCCTCCTTGTCGACCTTCTCCAGGAGCGCCTTCGGAGCGGCCTCGACCAGCTCCTTGGCCTCCTTCAGGCCCAGACCGGAGACGACCTCGCGGACGACCTTGATGACCTGGATCTTCTTGTCGCCGGCCGAGTCGAGGATGACGTCGAACTCGTCCTGCTCCGCGGCGGCCTCGGCCGGGGCGGCGCCCGGGGCGGCCGCGACAACGGCGGCCGGGGCGGCGGCGGTGACGTCGAAGACCTCTTCGAACTCCTTCACGAAGTCCGACAGCTCGAGGAGGGTCAGCTCCTTGAAGGCGTCGATCAGCTCGGCGGTGCTCAGCTTCGCCATGATGGCTTCCTCTCAGAAAAACGAACTAAAACGTTCGGGGTGGGGTGGTTCAGCTCTCGGCGGGTGCTTCGGCTGCTTCGGTACCGGTGGCGTTGCGCTGCTTCTCCTCCAGCGCGGCAGCCAGGCGGGCAACCTGGGACGCCGGCGCCTGGAACAGCGCCGCGGCCTGGGAAAGCTTCGCCTTGAACGCGCCCGCCGCCTTGGAGAGCAGCACCTCACGGCTGTCGAGATCAGCGATCTTGGAGATCTCGTCCACGGACAGCGCGCGGCCGTCCATGTAGCCGCCCTTGATGACAAGCGCGTTGTTGTCCTTCGCGAAGTCGCGAAGTGCCTTCGCGGCGTCGACTGCCTCGCCCTGCACGAAGGCGATCGCGGTCGGGCCGACGAACAGGTCCTCGACGCCCTCGAGACCAGCGTCCTCAGCGGCACGCTTGACGAGGGTGTTCTTCGCGACCCGGTACTTGGCACTGGTGCCGAGAGCGCGGCGCAGCTGGGACAGCTGAGTCACGGAGAGGCCGGTGTACTGGGTAACGACGGTGGCCGAGCTGCTGCGGAAGCTCTCCGCGATCTCGGCGACGGCCGCCACCTTGTCGGGCTTCGCCATGGTCGCCTCCTCTCTTGGCTAGTGTCACCACTGGCGTGGGTGGAGGCGCCCCTGAACGACAAAAACGCCCACGCGCAGCAGACGCGGGGCGTTGCCCGGTCTCGCGACCGGGGTAAAAGCCTCGTTCCTCCTGCGCAGGCCGTCCGCCGTACTGCGGAACCTTCGTTCCCCGGGAATCCGGAGAAAACCAGCGGTCTTTGGTAGAACCGTCGACCAGCATACGGGAGGGGTCCCGGACGCTCGCGGGCACCCCCTGGCTGAGCTGCGAGAACCGGGGCAGTCTCGGGAAATCGCGGCGGAGCGGGCATCATTGGTGACGTGGCGGAACAGCGTGATCACGGAAAGCCGGAAGACGGTCCGGGCGGATCCTCGGCGCAGCCGCCCGCGCTTCCGCAGCCTGGCGGGGCCGAGGTCGCGCCGCGGACGCCCGCCCAGCCAGCCGCGAGCGAGCCGCAGCCTGCCGCGCCGAATCTCCCGCAGCCGAGCGGTTCGGGCGAGCCGCAGCTGGATCCCGAGCAACTGCGGCAGTTCCAGGAATTCCAGCGATTCCAGGAGTATCTGCGGTTCACCCAGTCCCAGCAGGGCACCGAACCGGCTCCGCAACCGGATGCGGGCCTGGTCCCGGCGGGCAACCGTCAGCCGCAGCCGCTCGCCGGTGGTCACCCGCCAGCGCCGCCGAACCAGCCGGGCGCGCTGACCGCGTACGAGGAACCGCCGCGCAACCGCCGCCCGGTGCCGCGCTGGGTGAAGCGGCTCGGCGGGAAAATCCTGGGCTGGGTGATCGCCCTGGTCATCCTGGGCATCCTGATCAACTGGGGATACCACCAGATCTTCCCCAGCAACGACGGCAAAACCTCAGCCCAGATCGCCGCCGAGGGCGGCGGGACCTATCACACGAACCAGATCCTCACGACCGCCTCGCCGTACGAATCGGTCCGCCGCGTCTACGACGGCATCGCGCAGCACGGTCCCGGACAGAAGAGCATGGTCGACCACGTCTGCGGCCTCTTCGACCAGGCCACGCAGCTGAAGTTCGCGACCGATCTCGGCTTCACCGACTGCGCCAACGCGGTCCAAGGCCTGCACGACCGGCTCGACCGCGCGCCCGGTTCGATCGACGCCTACGCCGAGTCGATCTCGAAGCGTTCCGGCTGGCCGCCGGGCGAGGACGTGACGGTCAGGTCGTGCGACTTCCCCATCACCGGCGGTCCGCCGCTCGGGGACTTCACCGTCAAGCAGGTCGAAAAAGGACAGTGGCTGATCGTCGGGCACCAACGCGGACCGGACAAATGCGCGCCGCCGACGGCGACCTCTACCCCAGGCTGACCGTCAGGCAGGCGAGCTGATCGGCAACCGGGTCTCCCCCGTGTCCGAGTACGCGAAGAAATCCACCAACGACGCCGCGAAAGCCGGGTGTGCCACCGCTTCCATGTGGTTCCCCGGAACCCGCACCAGCCGCGCGCCCGCGATTCCCGCCGCGAGGCGTTCCGGCTGCGTCGCCAGCTCGTCCGACTCCCCGGCCAGGATCAGCGTCGCCGCCGAGAGGTTCGTCAGCCGCATCGGGCCGTGGGGGGTCGCGTGCATCACCGCGGCCAGCGCTTCGACGTCCGCGCCCGCCCGGCGGGCCAGCCGGCGGAACGGGCGCGCCGCCGAGGGCACCTCTGAGCGGTCTTCGGCCAGCAGTCCCGCCGCGATCTGGCTCCGGTTGACCACCCGGGCGTCCACTCCGCCGAAGTCCACGATCCCCGCCCCGACTCCGCCGACCGCGAGGCAGCGGACCCGCCGGTCACGCGTAGCCACCAGCAGCGAGACGATCGCGCCCATCGAATAGCCCGCCAGGCAGACCTCTTCCAGGCCGAGTTCGTCGAACAGCGCGGTCAGGTCCGCGGCCATGATGTCCTCGCCGTAGGCCGCCGGATCGTGCGGCTTCTCCGACTCGCCGTGCCCGCGCGCGTCCAGCGCGATCACCGTGAAGCCCGCCTTGACCAGCGCGTCCACGACCCCGGGGTTGACCCAGTTGACCTGGGAATCGGCGGCGAAACCGTGGTGCAGCACGACGGGACGCCGGTGCCGTCCGTCGCCCTCCCAGACCGTGTAGCTCAGCTGGAGCCCGTCGGGGGCGAGGAACGTCGTTGGCATATGTCCATGAGACACGAAAAAAGGGTGGTCACGCACGAAGCGTGACCACCCTTTCGCGTGATGTGCGACTCAGACCGCCGCGTCCTCGGTGAGGAGATTGCGGGTCCGCGCCGGGTCGACCGGGATGCCCGGGCCCATCGTGGTGGTGAAGGTGATCTTCTTGACGTAGCGGCCCTTGGCCGACGACGGCTTGGCGCGCAGGATCTCGTCCAGCGCGGCCGCGTAGTTCTCCACCAGCTTCTCGGTGTCGAACGACGCCTTGCCGATCACCAGGTGCAGGTTGGCCTGCTTGTCGACGCGGAAGTTGATCTTGCCGCCCTTGATGTCCTTCACGGCCTTCTCGACCGCGGGGGTCACCGTGCCGGTCTTCGGGTTCGGCATGAGGCCGCGCGGGCCGAGGATGCGGGCGATGCGGCCCACCTTGGCCATCTGGTCCGGCGTCGCGATCGCGGCGTCGAAGTCGAGCCAGCCACCCTGGATGCGCTCGATCAGTTCGTCGGTGCCGACCGCGTCCGCGCCGGCGGCTTCGGCCTCAGCGGCCTTGTCGCCGACGGCGAAAACGATGACGCGGGCGGTCTTACCGGTGCCGTGCGGCAGGTTCACGGTGCCGCGGACCATCTGGTCGGCCTTGCGCGGGTCGACCCCGAGACGCATCGCGACCTCGACGGTCGCGTCCATCTTCGTCTTGGAGGTCTCCTTCGCCAGCTTCACGGCCTCGAGCGGCGCGTAGAGACGCGCCTTGTCGATCAGCTCGCTGGCCTGGCGGTAGGCCTTGCTGTGCTTGGTCATGCTTCTGTCCTTAGCAAGTCAGTGGATCAGTGTGGTTTTGCAGAGCCAGCACTCGGCTCTCCCACTCGTGCTCAACTGCCGCGACTCCGTCGCGGCGGCATTACTCGACCGTGATGCCCATCGAGCGGGCGGTGCCGGCGATGATCTTCGCGGCCTGGTCGATGTCGTGCGCGTTGAGGTCGGTCTCCTTGGTCTTCGCGATCTCGCGGACCTGGTCCCAGGTGACCTTGGCGACCTTGGTCTTGTGCGGCTCGCCGGAGCCCTTCTCCACGCCCGCGGCCTTGAGCAGCAGCTTGGCGGCCGGCGGCGTCTTCAGCTTGAAGTCGAACGACCGGTCTTCGTACACGGAGATCTCGACCGGGACGACGTCCCCGCGCTGCGACTCGGTCGCGGCGTTGTAGGCCTTGCAGAACTCCATGATGTTGACGCCGTGCTGACCCAGCGCCGGGCCGACCGGCGGCGCGGGGTTGGCCGCACCCGCCTTGATCTGCAGCTTGATGATCGCCGCAAGCTTCTTCTTCTTGGGTGGCATTACCTTGTGTCCTTCTTACTGACGTGAGTCCCCCGCACACCTGCCAGTACGCGGGGACTGCCGACCGGGATGGCCCGGCCGTCAGATCTTGGAGACCTGGCTGAACGAGAGCTCGACCGGGGTCTCCCGGCCGAAGATCGACACCAGGACCTTCAGCTTCTGCCCGTCGACGTTGACCTCGGAGATCGTGGCGGGCAGCGTGGCGAACGGGCCGTCCATGACGGTGACCGACTCGCCGACCTCGAAGTCGACCTCGACAGTGGTCCCGCCGGACGTGGCGGCCGAGGCGGACTCGCCGCCCTTGGCTGCCTTGGCCGGGGCTTCCTTCTCGACCTGCGGGGCGAGGAACTTCAGCACCTCGTCCACGGTCAGCGGCGACGGCCGCGAGGTGGCTCCGACGAACCCGGTGACGCCCGGGGTGTTGCGGACCGCGCTCCACGACTGGTCGTTGAGGTCCATCCGGACCAGGATGTAGCCGGGCAGCACCTTGCGCTGCACCTGCTTGCGCTGGCCGTTCTTGATCTCGGTGACCTCTTCGGTCGGAACCTCGATCTGGAAGATGTAGTCCTCGACGTCCAGGGTCTGGGTACGCGTCTCGAGGTTGGTCTTGACCTTGTTCTCGTAACCGGCGTACGAGTGCACGACGTACCACTCGCCCGGCGCGGCCTTGAGCTCGGCGCGCAGCGCGGCGACCGGGTCGTCCGCCTCGGGGGCGGGCTCGGTCACGTCGTCGTCCGATTCCTCGGAGACGTCGGACTCGTCGGTGGCGGCGGCGACCTCGTCCTCGGCGACGGGCACCTCGACGGACTCGGCGGACTCCTCGTCGCCGGGTGCCGTCTGCACCTGCTCGTCGGAAAGCTCGGTCAGGTCGCGACCGGCTTCGGTGCCGTTGTCGGAGGTCACGTTCCGTCCTCTCAGTTGATCGCTTGCCGGGCCGGACCGGGGCCCGGCCAGCGCGGTGGCGCGCCCTTCGGGCGTCAGCCGAAGACCAGCCCGACCAGCTCCTTGAAGCCGAGATCGAGGCCGCTCACGAGGGCCACCATGAACACCACGAACACCAGCACGACCGCGGTGTAGGTGACCATCTGCTTGCGGTTGGGCCAGATGACCTTGCGCAGTTCGGCCCAGACCTCGCGGATGAACCGCGTGAACCGGGCGAACACCGAGGCCTTCTTCGCCTTCCGGTCCCGCTTAGGGGTCGGCGTGCCCTTGGCGTCGGCGGGCTTCGCGACCTTGTCGCCCGCCTTGCCGGACGGACGGGTCGAGCCCGGCCGTGCCTCGGACTTGCCTGCCGGTCGGGCGGAAGCGCGGCGTTCGCGCCGAGCCGCGGCGGACACCGGGCGGGATTCGACTCCGGACTGCTTGCCCGAATCGTCCTGCTCGTGCTCGCCGCTGGCGTCGCTGTCGCTCACGACCACTCCTCCGCTCCACCAGTTCCCATACGCAGGGGTGACAGGACTTGAACCTGCAACCTGCGGTTTTGGAGACCGCTGCTCTGCCAATTGAGCTACACCCCTGTGGAGCCCGGTCACCCTGGCTCCGGAGGACGCATTCCATCGTCCCCACCATCCGGCGGGGATGACCGTAGTGCGTTCCGAGTTCCGAAGTCTACGGCAAGGCGGATGTTGCCTTGCAACCCAGCCCCCTCGACGCCCCCGAGGCCCCCGGAGGCACCCCCTCCAGCCCCACTGACAGCACCCCCCGGAACACGCGGCGAAGATCACCCGATCGTGCCAACATAAGCCCGTGCACCAAAATCCGATTAATCGCGAAGCCGACGGCAGGCCTCACCCACCCGCCGGACCACCCCTCGTCGCGACCACCCCGGATTCCCTGCCAAACAAACGAAATCACCGATTCGCCCCCGCGTTTCCCCCACCAGACAACCAAGACCACCCCACCCCAAGATGATCTTCTTTACCCCACAACCCAACCAGAACCGCGAGATCGCGCCGATTTCTGGACTGAGCGATTCGCTCGGCCCCCAGGCCGAGCGAATCGGGAGGGAAGAAATCGGCTCCCCGGCGATCTCGCCGCCGCGACGAAGTCGCGGCAATCCAACACAGGAGACTCGGTGACTGCTTTACGACTTGGGCTCGCTTTGCCGCAGTACGGCAAGCTCGCCGACCCCTCCGCCATCGCCGGCTTCGCCACCGAGGCGGAGCGCATCGGCTTCGCCTCGCTGTGGGTCGGCGACCGGGTCCTGACCCCGGTCTCCCCCAAGACCTATTACCCGTCCGGAACACCCGAACGGCCGTACCCGCCGGAGTTCGTCCGCTTCGTCGATCCGCTGCTGGCGCTCACCATCGCGGCGAACTCGACGGACACCGCGCGGCTGGGGTCGAGCACCCTCAACGGCCCGCTCTACTCGCCGGTGCTGCTGGCGCGCTCCCTGACGTCGCTGGATCTGCTGTCCGGCGGCAGGCTCGACGTCGGCCTCGGGCTCAGCTGGCTTCGTGACGAGTACACCGCAGCCGGCGTGCCGTGGGAGCACCGCGGCGCGCGGCTGGCCGAGCTGGTCAAGGTGCTGCGGACGCTGTGGACCGCGGACCCCGCCGGGCACCAGAGCGAGCGCTGGGACATCCCGGACTCCCTGATCGGCCTCCGTCCGATGCAGCAGCCCGGCCCGCCGGTGCTGCTGGGCGGGGCGTCGGACGCGGCGCTGCGGCGCGTCGGCCGGATCGCCGACGGCTGGCTGCCGGCCGGGCTCCCGATCCCGATGCTGCGCGAGAAGTGGGCGGTGGTCGTCGAATCCGCGGAGAAGGCGGGGCGGGATCCGGAGTCGCTGCGCCGGGTGCTGCGGATCAACCCGACGCCGGGGTCGAAGGTCGCGACCGTCGAGGAAGTCGCAGCTCAGCTGAAGGCCGCCGAAGCCGACGGCATCACCGAAGCGCTGGTCGATCTGCACTATGTGGCCGAAACCGTCCCGCACGCGCTGGAGCTGGCCGGCGAGCTGCACGGTGCTGTCTTTGCGTGATCACCCGTAAGCGGGTCGTCGGCGCGGGGCGGGACCGGTAGAACGGTCGAGTGGGGGCTAACAAGAGCGGTGGATGCGGGTTGCTCGTCCTCGTTGTCGTGGGGGCGTTGCTGGCCGTCGGCTACTACAAGTCGAAGCACGACTCGTCGACCGCACCGCCGTCCGGCGCGGACACCGGCGGCGGCAGCGGCCGGTACGTCGCACTCGGCGACTCGTATACCTCGGCGCCGCGCACCGGGAAGCAGTCGGGGTCGCCTGCCGGCTGCGCGCGCTCGGACAACAACTATCCGCACCTGGTGTCCGCGAAGCTGAAGCCGGCGAAGTTCGTGGACGTCAGCTGCAGCGGCGCGACGACGGACGACCTGTCCGACACCCAGTCGACGCGCAATGGCTCGAACCCGCCGCAGTTCGATTCGGTCACCGCGGACACGACGCTGGTCACCCTTGGCATCGGCGGCAACGATGTGGGCTTCATCTCACTGGCGCAGACCTGTGTGACCGCCCACGAAAGTGCCTCGCCGTGCAAAGACCGGCTGACCGCGGGCGGCAAGGACCAGCTGTCCGACCGCATCAGCGACACCGCGAAGAAGGTCGGCACCGCGCTCGATCAGATCCACAAGAAGGCCCCTAAGGCGCGGGTGGTGGTCGTCGGCTACCCGACGGTCCTCCCGGATGGCGACGGCTGCTGGCCGGTCCTTCCGCTGGGCTCCGGCGATGTGGCGTATCTGCGGGACGCGCTCGGGAAGCTCAACGACGCCTTGTCCGACCAGGCCAAGTCCCACGACGCCGGTTTCGCGGACACGGCCGAGCCGAGCAAGGGGCATGACGTCTGCGCGAATTCGGATGTGAAGTGGGTCGAGGGGGTGGTCCCGACGTCCTCCGCCGCGGCTTTGCACCCGAATGCGCGGGGCGAGGCCGGGATGGCCGGAGTGGTGGAGTCGGTGCTGGGGGTGCACTGACGCTGCCCCGATCGGCGCGGCGTGCGGCGGGGTCGGCGTCGCGATGCCCGCTGCGTGTGCGCCTCGACTCCTGGGCGAGACAGGCTGCACGGCTTCCGTATCGGCCGGAAGTCCGTGAGGGCCACCTTGAGGGACTCTGATTCCCTCAAGGTGGCCCTCACGGACTTGAAGCCGCGGTCAGGGGCGGACGAGAGCCTGCGGTTTCCCCAGCACGGTCTTGCCCTCGAACTTCACCGTCAGGTCGATCCGGGCCAGGCCCTCGTCCGTCAGGGCTCCGACCTTCCCGGTCACCTCGACCAGCGCGCCGTCGTCGTTGTCCGGCACCACGACCGGGCGGGTGAAGCGCGTGCTGAAGTCCACGAGGCGGGCCGGGTCGCCGAGCCAGTCGGTGACGATGCGGCCGGACAGGGCCATGGTGAGCATGCCGTGCGCGATCACGTCCGGGAGGCCGACCTTGGTCGCGAAGTTCTCGTTCCAGTGGATCGGGTTGAAGTCGAGCGAGGCGCCCGCGTAGCGGACCAGCTGGTCGCGGGTGATGCGGACCTCCAGCGGAGGCAGTTCGTCGCCGATGTTCACGCTTCCGCCCCCCGAACCACGAGCTGGGCCCGCGTCGTGCACACGAGTTTGCCGTCCGCGTCGGTGATTTCCGCGCGGAGGTTGATGAAGTCGTTGCCCGCCCTCGCCATGATCGCTTCGATCTTGGCCGAGATCTCCAGCTCGTCGCCGGCGTGCACCGGGCGTTCGTAGCGGAAGCCCTGGTCGCCGTGGACCATCCGGGAGTAGTCGAGGCCGAGCGCGGGGTCGGTCACGATGCCGTTGATCTTCGGCAGGTTGAGGATGGTGAGGAAGGTGGGCGGCGCGAGCACGTCCGGGTGGCCGGCCGCGCGGGCCGCCTCCGGGTCGCGGTACACCGGGTTCGGGTCCCCGATCGCGTCGGCGAACTCGCGGATCTTCTCCCGGCTTACGAAGTACTTGCTGTCCGACGGGTACTCCCGCCCGGTGAACGACTGGTCCAAAGGCACGCGAAGAAGGCTAACCGAACCGCGGCGCCGTCCCGCGCGGGTGCCAGAACTGGCCAGTAGGCAGCGACCGGTCAGCAGACAGCGAAAAGCCGCCCCGGCGCGATGCCGAGGCGGCTTTTCGAAGCTGGTAAAAGACCGCCTGCGTCAGCGGGTCTCTTTGTGAGTCCGGTGCGTACCGCAGTTCGGGCAGAACTTCTTCATCTCCAGGCGATCCGGGTTGTTGCGCCGGTTCTTCTTGGTGATGTAGTTGCGGTGCTTGCACTCCTCGCACGCCAGCGTGATCTTGGGTCGCACGTCGGTGGCAGCCACAGCGTTTCCTTCTCTCTCAGATCCGGGGGCCAGCCCCGTCGTTACCGCGTAGCGGTGGCCGGACTTGAACCGGCGACACAGCGATTATGAGCCGCTTGCTCTGCCAACTGAGCTACACCGCCCTGCGTGACACCCACCCCGACCCGCCCGGCACAACGTGACCCGGACTGGGGGTCCAGGGGGCTTGCCCCCTGGCGGGGGTCTGGGGGTTCGACCCCCAGATGGACGCCGCGAAGCGAGCCACGTCTGCGTTTTCCGCAGACATAGCTCGCCTACTCGCGAGCCCCTTTACGGAATCGAACCGTAGACCTTCTCCTTACCATGGAGACGCTCTGCCGACTGAGCTAAAGGGGCCTGCCTCTCGCGAGGACTTGGAAAGATTAGCAACCCGTCCGGAGGACACCTGCAACCGGGGTCGGTTAACCGCAAAACCTCAGGTCAGCAGGGTCAGCACGGTCTCCGAATGCCGCCCGGGCGAGCGCGCCGTGCGGGCCTGCAGCCATGCCTCCAGACGGTCCTCCGGCAGCGGACGCGAGATCAGATAACCCTGTGCGACGTCACATCCCATCGCCTCGAGCTGATCGCGCGCCACGTCCTCCTCGACGCCTTCCGCCACGACCGTCAGGCCCAGCGAGTGCCCGAGCTCGACGATCGACCGCACCACCGCGAGGTCGCCGAGATCCGTGCCCATGCCGAGCACGAAGCTCTTGTCGATCTTGACCTGGTCCACCGGCAGCTGGCGCAGGTACGCGAGCGACGAGTAACCGGTGCCGAAGTCGTCCACCGCCAGCACGATGCCCAGCGAATGCAGCTCGCGCAGGATCGGCAGCGCCTTCTGCGGGTCCGACATCACGCCGGATTCGGTCAGCTCGAACGTCAGCAGTTCCGGCGGCACGTCGAAGCGTTCCAGTTCGCGCTGGACCTTCGCCGGGAAGTCGTCGTCGGACAGGTTCCGCACCGAGAGGTTCACCGCCGCGGAGATGCGCAGGCCCTCGTCGAGCCACTTGCGCACGCGCTTGAGCGACTCCTCCAGCACGAACGACGTCAGCACGCCGATCAGGCCGGCCGCCTCGATCGCGGGCACGAACTCGTCCGGGCCGAGCCTGCCGAACTCCGGGTGCACCCAGCGCACGAGTGCCTCGACGCCTTGCACCTGACGGTTCGGCAGCGTCACCTTCGGCTGGTAATGCACGGAAACGTGGCCGTCTTCCAGCGATTGCCGGAACTGCGTGACCATCTGGAAGCGGCGCAGGAAGATCTGTCCCATGCTCGGCACGTAGCCGCGCACTTCCTCGCCGCCGCGGGTGGCGCGGACGGCGACGTCGGCGCGCTGCAGCAGGCCGTCGACGTCGACGTCACCGGCGTCGTCCACGGAACTGGCGTAGCCGATCATCGCGTTGGCCTCGACCGAAAGCCGGTCCACCGGATACGGCTCGGACAGCTGCACCCGCAACCGTTCGGCGGCGCGGTGTGCGTCTTCGATCGTGCAGTCCACGAGCAGCGCGGCGAAGGACGCGCCTTCGAGCCGGGCGAGCGGGACGTCCGGGCCGAGTGCGCCGCGGATGCGGGTGCCGGCGGCGACGACCATCCGGTCCGCCCACGAGTAGCCGAGCGCGTCGCTCACCGTGGAGAAGACGTCGAGGTCGATCCGCAGCACCACGACCTCCGCCGATTCGCGCAGCGGATCCCGCGAGACCTGCTGGAAACCCGGCCGATTCAGGTGCCCGGTGAGCGGGTCATGGTAAGCGTCGTGGCGGAGCGTGGCGAGCAGCCGCCGGTTGTCGAGCGACGTCGCGAGGTGGCTGGCCATCGTGCCGAGCAGCTGGACGTCGTACTTGCCGAAGCCGCGCCAGCGCGACAGCCGGTCGTGCGCTTCGACAACGCCGAGCAGCCGGTTCGCACTGCGCAACGGCACCACGAGCGCTTCCTGCGCACTGCGTTCCAGCAGCGCCGCGCGGACGTCCGGGTTGGCCTCGGTGATCCGGAAGTGCCGGACGTGCGCGCCGGGAAGGCGCAGCAGCGGGTCGTCGTTGGCCGGGTCCGACGGCGGAAGTTCGTTGCCCGCGACCACGACGCGCATCGGATCGTCGGCCTCGAGCCGCAGCCGGAGCACGACGCGTCCGGCGGCGAGCTGGTCCTTGATCCGCTCGGCGATCGTGGCCCATTCGCGCACGTCGACACCGCCCACCAGTTCCTCGGCGCGGCTCGCCGGACGAGCCGCCGCCTGCTGGCCGGACCGCGCGACCATCAGGCTGACGTCGGAAAGCGCTTCCATGTCCCGCTGCTCGCGAAGCAGATCGGAGTAAGCCCAGTACAGCGCGGTCAGGCCGAGGAACACCGCCAGCACCAGCGGCCAGGCCTGCGGGGTGCTCGCGATGACGAGGTAGCCGGTGAGGCCGACCGAGGCGTTGACGAACCCGACCACGAGGATGCGGCCGGTCAGCCGGATCGCGGTGCTCACGCGCATCCGGCGGCGCAGCACGCGCACGGCGGCCAGCGCGAGCAGCGTGCTGACCAGCGGCGCGGTGAGCGTGCCGGCGAGCGCGGCGACCCACGGCATGGTCGGCCCGCCGCCCATGGCCAGGTGCACGAGCCCGGCGACCGCGAACGCGCCGGTGATTTCGAGCAGGAACGCGCCCGCGTTGTAGAGGACCCGGCCGGCGACCTTGCGGGCCAGCAGCGTGCCGATGCCCGCCACGAGATGCGCGGCGAGCACCACTTCGAACGGGGCGACGAAGAAACCGATTACCAGCGGAATCTCGGTGAATGAGATGGTCCACGAAATGCCGCTGCGGACGTCGACGTTGATGCCGAGCTGCTCGGCGAGCAGGAACGCGACCGCGAGCACCGGGCCGATCCACCAGAGCTTGGCCGAGCCGTGGAACGGCAGCCAGGCACCGACGGCGAAGGCCGCGAGCAGGCCGAGGCCCAGCACGAAGAAGGTGTAAACGCGGAAGCGGCTCTCGTCGGTGCGGCCTTCGGCCGGCGCGGAGCCAGCACCTCCCGAGCCCATCGCCTCCGGCGCGGTTCCGGGATGGGCGTTGCTGTCCGGCATCCGACCTTCCTTCCCGGCTGCCCGGTCGCGCTCGTCCGTGACGTCAGGTGTGGGCGAGGGCGCCACCTTACCCCGTAGGGCGTACCGGCGTCCCTTTCGAGACAGTAGGAGATCACCCCAGGGTTAACAATGGGCGTTCTTCTCTGACCTGCGTGGACCAAGGAGTGAAACTCCCGGTTCGCCCCGGAACCCCCGAGCCGGGGAGTGTTCTGGGGGTCTTTTCCGGCCCGGTCGGCGGACAATGGCGGCATGCACAACGACGTGACAGCCACTGGCCATGCGGCGCGCATCGCCACGGTGGACGCGCTGCTTCCCGCGCCGCTCCCTTTCGAGGTCGGAGGGGATTCCGCTCTGCTTTCCGCCGAGGTCGGCGACACCACCGCGGCCGGTCTGACGACCTGTACCGGACTCGGCCCGGACAGCCCGCGCTCGATGTGGCGGGCGCTCGTCGAGCACCGGCTGGAGGTCCAGCTCGCCGGTCCCGATCCGGCCGCCGGACTCGACGCTTTGCTCACTCGATGGGATGAACACCTGGGGTCCCTCGCCCGAGTGGGGGATACGGAGTGCGCCGCGGTGCTCTCCCGGCCCAGCCGCGACACCGCGGGGGCCACCGAACTCCTCCGGCACGGCTTCGCCCCGGTGGGCGTGCTCGCGGTCCGCCCGGCACAGCGGATGGCCGCCGGACCCGACGCGACGCCGGGCGTCTGCATCCGGCACGCGACGCCGGACGACCTGTCCACCGCGGTCGCGCTGCAGCTGGAATTGCAGCGGTACGACGCGCAGTTCGGCCGGATCACGCTCCGTCCCGGCGTCGAGGAACTGATCACCAAGGAACTGATGCACCACCTCGAACGGCCCGAGCCGCAGGTGTGGATCGCGGAGCTGTACGGCCAGCCGCTCGGCATGGTCGTGCTGCAGATGCCCGACGAGACCGGCTGGATCCGGCACCGGGTCGCCGCTTCGCGGGTGGGTTATCTGTCGTCGCTGGCGGTGTCCGAGACGGCTCGGTCGTCCGGTGTCGGCACCGCGCTGGCCGCGCACGCGCACCAAGTCTTCGACGAGGCGGGCGCGGATGTCGTGCTGCTGCACCACGCCGTGGCGAATCCGCGGTCGACGCCGTTCTGGTACGCGCAGGGTTACCGGCCGTTGTGGACTGGCTGGCAGCGCCGGCCCGCCGTGCGTTCTCGCTAGTCTGGCGGTTGCCAGGCCATTCGAGGGGAGTCCCAGTGACCGAAAAACCCGACGCTGCACCGAAAGCGCCGGAAGGCGTCGATGTCGAGAAACCCTCGGCCGCGCGGGTTTACGACTGGTACCTGGGCGGCAAGCAGAACTGGGCGGTGGACCGGGAATTCGGCCGCAAGGTCGAAAAGATGTGGTCGCTCGCCCGGCCAGGCGCGAAGCAGAACCGCGAGTTCATGAACCGCGTGGTGCGGGCCGCGCTGGACGCCGGCATCCGCCAGTTCCTCGACCTCGGCTCCGGCGTGCCGACCGCGGGCAACGTGCACGAGGTGGTCGAGGCCGCGCTCGGCGACGACGACGAGGCCACCGTGGTTTACGTCGACTACGAGCCGGTGGCCGTGGCGCACGCGACGCTGATTCTCGAGGACGAGGCGGCCACCGACTGGGCCGGCATCGTCCAGGCCGACATGCGCGACCCCAGGGCCGTGCTGAGCGACCCGCGCACCCGCGAGCTGATCGATTTCGACAAGCCGGTCTGCGTGATGCTGATGGCGGTGCTGCACTTCGTCGGCCCGGACGACGATCCGGACGCCATCGTGCGCGCCTATCGGGACAAGCTCGTGTCCGGCAGCTGGCTGGCGATCTCGCAGATGAGCGAGGGCGACGGCAGCGGTCCCGCACTGGAGGGGCTGCGCTGGTTCGTCGAGCAGTACCGCAAGACGAGCAATCCGATGTGGCTGCGCGACCGCGAGGAGATCGAGCCGTTCTTCGGCGGCTGGCCGCTGCTGGAGCCGGGGATCACGCATCTGCCGGACTGGCGCCCGGAGCGCGAGCTGAACGCCGTCGAGGCGGAGGCGCGCCCGTTCGCCTGGTGCGCTGTGGCGCGCAAGCCGTGACCGCGCCGGACGCGCCGCAGGGCGTCGACGTCGACAAGCCGTCCGCCGCGCGGATCTACGACTGGTACCTCGGCGGCACCCAGAACTGGGCGGTGGACCGGGAATTCGGCCGCCGCGTCGAGAAGGTGTGGCCGCTGATCCGGCCGATGTCGCGGGAGAACCGTGCGTTCATGAACCGGGTCGTCCGGGCCGCGCTGGACGCGGGGATCCGGCAGTTCGTCGATCTCGGATCCGGCGTGCCGACCGCGGGCAACGTGCACGAGATCGTCCGCGAGCAGCTGCCGGCGAGGGTCGTGTACGTCGACTACGAACCGGTCGCCGCGGCGCATTCGCGGGTGATCCTCGAAGACGAGGACGCGACCGAATGGGCCGGAATCGTGGAGCGCGACATCCGCGACCCGGATGCGATCTTCGCCGACGAGGTCACCCAGGAGCTGATCGACTGGTCGCAGCCGGTGTGCCTGCTGATGATCACCGTCCTGCACTTCCTCGGCCCCGGCGACCGGCCTGACGAGCTGGTCGCGACCTATCGCGACCAGCTCGCGTCCGGCTCGTGGCTGGCCGTCACGCACGCCACCTGCCGGGACGACGCGCCGCCGGAGCGGGCCGCCGAGGTCCGCGCGTTCGTCGACGCGTACCGGGACACGTCGAACCCGGCGTACCTGCGCTCGGAGGAGGAGATCCTGCCGTTCTTCGGCGGCTGGCCGCTGCTGGAGCCGGGGATGAGCGCGCTGCCGGACTGGCGGCCGGACGAGCCGGTGTCGGAGTTCGCCGCGGAGGTCCGGCCGTTCGGCTGGGGCGCCGTCGCGGTCAAGCCCTGACTTCTCTCCCAGCGAACACTCTCTGGGAAACAAACCCGCCCTTCGGAGAGTTGAGCACCTCAGACTCAACTATTCGAGGAGTGCACATGACCGACCCCCGCCTCCTGCCCGTCCTCCCGCTCGATGACGACGTCGTGCTGCCGGGCATGGTGGTCCCGCTCGACCTCGGCGACGCAGAGACCCGGGCCGCAGTGGAGTCCGCACAGGCCAAGACCCCTTCGTTCCCCGGGATCCGCTCGGGCGCGGCGAGCAAGGCCGAAGTCCTGATCGTCCCGCGCGTGCACGGCGAGTACGCCGAACTGGGCACCGTCGCGACCGTCGAACGGATCGGCCGCGTTCCCGGCGGCAAGACCGCCGTGCTGCTCCGCGGTACCTCGCGCGCCTCCGTCGGCCGGATCGCCGACGGCCCCGGCGCGGCCCGCTGGGTGCACGCCGACCCCGCCGACGAAACTTCCGACGACCGCACCGCGCAGCTCGCCGCGGAGTACAAGGCCGTAGTCATCTCCGTGCTGCAGCAACGCGGCGGCTGGCAGATGATCGACGCCGTCCAGCAGGTCGAGGAGCCGTCCGCGATCGCCGACCTGGCCGGCAACGCGCCGTACCTGTCGACTGACCAGAAGCTGGAGCTGCTGAGCGCGCTCGACGTGAGCGTCCGGCTGGAGAAGGCCCTCGAGTGGAGCCGGGAGTACCTGGCCGAGCTGGAGGTCACCGAGACCATCCGCAAGGACGTCGCCGACGGGATGGAGAAGCAGCAGAAGGAATTCCTGCTGCGCCGCCAGCTCGAAGCGATCCGCAAGGAACTGGGCGAACTCGACGGCACTGCCGCCGACGACGACTACCGCGCCCGGGTGGAAGCCGCCGACCTGCCGGACGAGGTGCGCAAGGCCGCGCTGGCCGAGGTCGACAAGCTGGAGCGGACGTCCGAGCAGTCGCCGGAAGGCGGCTGGATCCGGACCTGGCTCGACACTGTGCTGGAGCTGCCGTGGAATGAGCGCACCGAGGACGTCTACGACATCGCCGCCGCGCGGGCCGTGCTCGACGCGGACCACGCGGGCCTGGACGACGTCAAGGAACGGATCATCGAGTACTTGGCCGTGCGCAAGCGTCGCGCGGAATCGGGCCTCGGCCCGGTCGGCGGACGGCGTTCCGGCGCGGTGCTCGCGCTCGCCGGGCCTCCCGGGGTCGGCAAGACGTCGTTGGGCGAGTCTGTGGCGAAGGCGATGGGACGGAAGTTCGTGCGCGTCGCGCTGGGCGGCATCCGGGACGAGGCGGAAATCCGCGGCCACCGGCGCACGTACGTCGGCGCGCTGCCGGGCCGGATCGTGCGGGCCATCAAGGAAGCCGGCTCGATGAACCCGGTGGTGCTGCTCGACGAGATCGACAAGGTCGGAGCGGACTACCGCGGCGACCCGACGGCCGCGCTGCTCGAAGTGCTGGACCCGGAACAGAACCACACGTTCCGCGACCACTACCTCGAGGTCGAGCTGGATCTGTCCGATGTGGTCTTCCTGGCCACGGCCAACGCGCTGGAGACCATCCCCGGCCCGCTGCTGGACCGGATGGAGCTGGTGACGCTGGACGGCTACACCGAGCACGAAAAGGTCACCATCGCGCGGGATCACCTGCTGCCGCGCGAACTTGAGCGAGCCGGTCTGGCGTCCGGCGACGTGGTGCTGACCGACGACGCGTTCAGCCGGATCGCCGCCGAGTACACCCGCGAAGCCGGGGTGCGCGACGCGAACCGGACAATCGCGAAGGTGCTGCGGAAGATCGCGACGAAGGTGGCTTTGGATTCGGTCTCGCTGCCGCTGTCGGTGTCCGCCGCGGACCTGGAAACCTACCTCGGCCGCCCGCGGCACGTGCCGGAATCATCGCTGCCGACGGCTACCCAGCGGACGTCTTTGCCAGGCGTGGCAACAGGGTTGGCCGTTACCGGTGCCGGCGGGGACGTGCTGTACATCGAGGCGTCGCTGGCCGATCCGGAGAGCGGGGCTTCGGGCCTGCAGCTGACCGGGCAGCTGGGTGACGTGATGAAGGAGTCGGTGCAGATCGCGCTGTCGTACCTGCGCTCGCACGGTGCGGAGCTGGAACTGCCGGTGGGAGACCTGCGAGAGCGGGGAATCCACGTGCACGTCCCGGCGGGCGCGGTGCCGAAGGACGGCCCGTCGGCGGGTGTCACGATGACGACCGCGCTGGCTTCGCTGCTGTCGGGCCGGGTGGTCCGGGCTGATGTGGCGATGACCGGTGAGGTTTCGCTGACCGGGCGGGTGCTGCCGATCGGCGGGGTGAAGCAGAAGCTGCTGGCCGCGCACCGGGCGGGGATGAAGACGGTGATCATCCCGCAGCGGAACGAGCCGGATCTGGATGACGTGCCCGCGGAGGTGTTGTCGCAGCTAGAGGTGCACGCGGTGGCTAACGTGCGGGAGGTGCTGGAGTTGGCGTTGACGCCAGCGTCTTCGGAGGTTCGGCAGGCGGCTTGATCTTCGGGTGAGGCGGGGCCTCGTCCTTTCCGGGTTCGGGAGGGGCGGGGCCTTTGCTTTGTTGCGGGGTTTTTGTCGGGGGTGCGCGCTACGGTGCTGCCATGGCGGAGGAGAAGACCAAACGACTGGACTGGACGAGGGACGAGTCGACCCTCGCTTGCGCTCTCGTGGTGGAAAATGGCTGGCACGAGCTGCGGTCGAACGACTCCAAAGTGATTGAACTGTCCAAGCTGCTGCAGCACCTCCCGATCTACCCGGTGGAGTTGCGGGGAGAAAAGTTCCGGAACCCCAACGGCGTCGCCCGGAAAACAACAGACCTGGCCACCCGTCATCCGGACTACCGGGGTGCGCAGACCAGGGGCAGCAAAACTGACCTCGACGTCGTCCGGGATTTCCTCGCCGACGAGCCCGGCATGCTCGCCCGGGCAAAGGCCATCACCGATGCCGTGGAGTTTTCGCCAGAGGTGCAACACCAGTTGCCACCAGACCTGGACCTCGTCGACGACGAGTCGGCTGAAGAGGGCGGAATCCTTGAACGAAGGCACCTGATCCGGGAGCGGAACCCAAAGCTGCGCGCGAAAAAGATCGAACAAGCCCGGAACACGCACGGACGCGTGGCGTGCGAAGCGTGCGAGTTCGACTTCGAGAAGGCCTACGGCGAACGCGGCCGGGACTTCGCCGAATGTCACCACCGCACGCCGCTAAGCGAGTCCGGGCGAACCAAGACGAAGCTGGAACACTTGGCAGTGCTCTGCTCGAACTGCCACCGGATGATCCATCGGGCCAAGCCGTGGCTCTCCGTCGAAGAACTTCAAGACTTGGTCCGGGAGAACGGCTAGCGGCAGTCAGGAGAAGTCGACCTTCTCCCACTCGAAGCCTTCCACCCACGACGGATCCTCCGCCGCGAAGCCGGTAAACGCTGTCACCACCTCCGCCAGGCTCCCGGCCTCCGTGCGGTAATGCCGCTCCGGCGACCCGTCCCGGCGCTCCAGCGCGAACTTCCCCTTCGGAGCCGCAGCGAACTTTCCCTGTCCAATTTGGACATAATGATCGCCGCGTCCCAAGACGGCGTACCAATTCTTCGCCGACAACCGCCCCAACGCCGCCTTGATCCCCGCCGCGTCCGGGTTTTCCACGCGGGAGCCGTCGCACATGGTCAGGTCCAGGACGTTCGGCCGATGCACCTCGCCAGTCTGCGGATTGAACACCGTCAGGTCGTGCTTTCGAGCCAGGTCAAGGACAACGCGCGTCACCGCGACCGCGCGCGAGTGCTGCATCACCAGCACCGCACCGTCACCAGAGCGCTCGATCGCCGCGTTCCACGGGGATGCTTCCGGATCCTCGGCCTCGTGCAGTTCCGGGTATTTCGCGGTCAGGTCGCGGTAGAACGCCTCAAGCGACGAGTCGGCGGGACCTTCGCAAAGGCTCGCGTAGCGGGCTCGCGGATCATCGACATCCCCAGCCCAGACCCCCAGGTCGTAGCTCACAATCCCCCTCCGGAAGGAATCAGCCTTGCGCCCCCGCGAGCAGGGCCACGTTCATCACGTACTCGCCATACCCCGATTTGGCCAGCTTGGTGCCCAGCGCATGACATTCGTCCGCGCTGATGAAGCCCATCTTCAGCGCGACCTCTTCCAGGCACGCGATCCGCACGCCGGTCCGGTGTTCCAGCACCTGCACGAACTGCCCGGCCTCCAGCAGCGAATCGTGTGTGCCGGTGTCGAGCCACGCGAAACCGCGGCTCAGTTCGATCAGCTTGGCGCGGTCGCGGTGCAGGTAGGAGAGGTTGACGTCGGTGATTTCCAGCTCACCGCGCGCCGAGGGCTTCAGGTTGCGGGAGATGTCGACAACCTCGTTGTCGTAGAAGTACAGTCCGGTGATCGCGTTGTTCGACCGCGGTTTCTCCGGCTTCTCCTCAATGGACAGCAGGGTGCCGTTCTCGTCGACCTCGCCGACGCCGTAGCGCTCGGGGTCCTTCACCTGGTAGCCGAACAGGACGCAGCCGTCGAGGTCGGTCGCGGCGGTGCGCAGGGTCGTGGAGAAACCTTGGCCGTAGAAGATGTTGTCGCCGAGCACCAGCGCGACCGAATCGTCGCCGACGAAGTCCGCGCCGATCACGAACGCTTCGGCGAGACCATTCGGGCTCGGCTGTTCCGCGAACGAGAAGGACAGGCCGAACTGGCTGCCGTCGCCGAGCAGGCGGCGGAAGTTCGGCAGGTCCGCCGGCGTCGAGATGATCAGGATCTCCCGGATCCCGGCCAGCATCAGCACCGAGATCGGGTAGTAGATCATCGGTTTGTCGTAGACCGGCAGCAGCTGCTTCGACACGGCCTGCGTGATCGGATGCAGACGGGTTCCGCTGCCCCCGGCGAGCACGATGCCCTTCACAGCCCCTCCTCACGTGCGGTGGTGGTGTTCACCGTACCGAGTGAGCATCGTGGCCGTCTGAGGCTTCCCTCAACTCAGGACGCCGGCCCCTTGCCGAAATACGCCTGGCAGCCGTGCGCGTACTCGGTGGCGATCTCCAGCACGTTCTTCCCGCCGTCGACCGGCAGCACAGTGGACGAATAGTTGGGGCAGTAGTTGTTGTAGATGCCGGTGATGTGCACCGGCGCGGGGAATTCGTACCAGTTGCCCGCGCCGAAGTTGTCGTTGGCCAGCAGTGTCTGGCCGTTTCCGGGCACCGGGGTGCCGTCGGCCCTCGTGTAGATCTGGCCGACCATCACCAGCCGCACGCCGTTCGGGCCGCCGGGGAACAGGGTGGTGGTCTGGGCGTGCTGGAAGTAGTTGCCGTTCGCGGTGTTCACGCGGGTGCCGGGGTCGGACGGGTCGCCCCAGTTCGCGCCGTCGGCGGAGATTTTGTAATACGGGTCGCAGTAGCGGTCGCGGTAGTTGCAGATCTCGTAGCCGAACCAGTACCGGCCGTCGGGCAGCCTGCGGATGTTCGGCATGCCCGGCCGGACCCGGGACGGCCCGATGGCCATCGTGAGCTGTTTGGTTCCCCAGTTGATCCCGTCGGTCGAGGCGACGCGGTTGAGCACCTGGCCGTACTTCGGCGCTTGCGTCTCGTCGGCGTAGTGGAGCCAGAGCGTGCCGCCGGCGTCCACGGCGAACTCGGGTTCCCAGATGCCGTCGTGGTTGTGCGAAAGCGCGGCTTCGGACAGGTACCGCCAGTTGCGCCCGCCGTCGCGGCTGGCCCACACCTTGATCCCCATCCGGCGCTGCGGACCGGAATCCTGCCGATAGGTCGCCGCCCAGAGCAGCGTGCCCGCGCGCAGCCGGCCGACCCGCTGCGGGAGTTCGTAGAGGGTTCCGCAGCATTGGCCGAACTTGGCGTCGGGGTCGCGGATCTCGCTGATCCGGTGGAAGGTCTCGCCCTCGTCGGTGCTCTCGAGGATCGGCGCGAACCGGCCGTTGCCGTCCTCGCTGGTCAGCGCCGCGATGATGTTTCCGCGACCGAACGGCGAGTACTCCAGCCGCACCAGCCGCGGGTACGAGCCGAAACCGGGTACGAGCAACTTCTTGCCCGCTGCCTCCGCGACCGGCGCGAGCACGGTCACGAGGACCGCCAACGAGGTAAGGAAAGCAAGGACGGGAGTCCAGCGGCGCATTCGGAAACTCCTCTCACGACCAGACGGGCGATTACACCACGTGGTCGCCTCGCCACCATCGATTTCGCCTGGTCACCCGCATTAGTCCACCCCTTCGAGGCGTTCGCTGGGCTGTTCAGGGGCACCCGCCGCGTAACGACCGGGCGGAGCGTGACGAAAGATCATCCGTAGGCCCCGTCGGGGCACGCTAGGGGGAACCATGCGCCGCACTGCCGGTCGCCTCGCCGCTGCCTGCGCGGCGGTGGCGATCACCGCGTCGTGCTCGATTCAGCCGTCCGGCGTCGGGGCGATCGCGCGCCAGCTGCCGGACGAGCCCAGCCACGTCCCCGCGCCGGTGCTCCCGCCGCCGGAGCTGGAGGAGCCCCGGTTCGTCGAGGCTCCCACCGAGACCCATCAGGGCAAGGGCAACGCGACAGTGCCGCTGACCTGGCCTTCCGGGGTCGCGGGCTTCCTCAAGTTCGACTGCCCGAAATGCGACGGGCACATCGCTGTGAAGACGGACGGCACGGAGAGTCTGCTGGTCAACGCCAGCGACCCCTACCACGGGACAGCCTGGTTCAACGTCTCCCTCGGCGGCAAATGGGTGCACAAACTGGACATCACCGCGGACGCCGCCTGGACCGCGACGATCACCGACTACCACGGCTTGCCGAGCGTCGAACCGGGCAAACCGCACAGCGCACACGGCGACGCGGTATTGGCGATTCCGCCCGGCATGACCCGCGGGAAGTTCACGACGAACTCGCGGGGGCACACCGGAGTTTGGACTTTGTGCGACGGAAAGCGCGACCTGGTGGTGAATCAGCTCATTCCGTATGACGGGGAGTTTCCGTTGCATGGGCAGGCGTTCGTGGCGGTGGAGGCCTACGACGGGGATTGGACTTTCACGGCTTCGTGACAGTGGTTGGGGAACTGCACCCAAACTGGGCGAACGTCGTGGCGCAACTCTCTAAGCTGAGTTTTGCACTCATTGTTGATTGTTGCTAATTCGTGCATATAGCGGATTTGCGCCAGGGTTGGTCGCGGCTCGAATCCCGCCCAGACTTCCCCCGGAAGCGGTTTAATACCGTTTCCGGGATTCTATTTATGCGGGCGGCCTCTCCGCCATCTCGTCGACCTGGCGCCCGATCACGTCATGTCAAGGCGGCGCCTTCCGGCCGACTATGGGCCGGACACGGGCCCTTCCGGACTCCGCGTTCGGTTGTGCTGGGGTTGTACCCACGGGCACCCGAACCGGATACCCGCAGGTCAACCCCACACCTCACCGATAGTTGGTGAACTGCAGAGCGATCTCGAAGTCCTTGCCCTTCAGCAACGAGATCACCTCCTGCAGCTGGTCCTTCTTCTTGCCCGACACCCGCAGCTGGTCGCCCTGGATCTGGGCCTGTACGCCCTTCGGCCCCTCGTCGCGAATGAACTTCGCGATCTGCTTCGCCTTGTCCGACGCGATGCCCTGCAGGATCTTGCCGCTGACCTTGTAAATTTTTCCGGAGATCGCGGGCTCGCCTGCCTCGAAGGCCTTCAGCGAGATGTTCCGCTTGATCAGCTTCTCCTTGAAGACCTCCACCGCCGCGAGGGCGCGCTCTTCGGTCTCCGACTCGATCGCGATGGCTTCCTCACCGGACCAGCTGATGCCGGTTCCGGTGCCGCGGAAGTCGAACCGCGTGCCCAGCTCCTTGCTTGCCTGGTTCAGCGCGTTGTCCACCTCCTGGCGGTCGACCTTGCTCACCACGTCGAAAGAGGGATCCGCCACGTGTCCTCACACCTTGTCTCAGCTCGTCAGGGACCCCCAGCGTAGCGCCGGGGCATCCCGGTTGACCGCCCGTCCGGAGCGTTGGGTATCCTTCTTCCCGGCCGGTTCGCCCGGCCATGGCAGGTTACCCAAGCGGCCAAAGGGATCTGACTGTAAATCAGACGGCTCAGCCTTCGGGGGTTCGAATCCCTCACCTGCCACACCAGCAAAACCACCCCCGTGACCAGCACGAACCGGTCACGGGGGTGGTTTTGTGTTGTGCGGTTGTGTGCAGGCATGTGCAGCCGTTTCCGGCTGTTCGCCCCACATGCGCCCCACGGTTTTGGCCGCACCGTGGCCGCGGGGACTCAGGAGCCGCCGAGCGCCTTTGCGACGCGGTCCCGCGCGGTCTGCTCGCCGCCGTCCAGGCACTTCGCGTAGACCCGCAGCAGCACCGAAAGGCTGTGCCCCGCCCACTTCGCCACGCGCGTCGGCTCCACTCCCCCGTCGAGCCATGTGGACACTGCGGCGTGGCGGAGGTCATACGGACGCTTTGCGAGCGGCCCTGCGGCCACCTCAGCGGTAAAGGCGCGTGCTCGTGCGGCGGCCCAGACCCGGCCGTAGACCATGCTGCCGACTCGGCCGCCGTCCCGGGCACCGCGGAAGAGTCGGCCGTCCGGCGCAGTGCCGAACCGGGACAGGTGGTCATGAAGGATGGCCGTCAGCTCTGGCGAGCAAGGCACCTTTCGCCCGATGGCTTGGACGTCATTTGCTCAGGAAGGTGGACACGGACGACCCACTGGTCATCCTGCAAGCAGCAGCGAAAGACGGTTCCGACGTGGTGGAGGCCGTCGAGCGAGACCTCATCGCGGCTGAACTCAAGGCAGTCGACAAGGCAATCGCGACTCCCGGCGGCTTGGAGTCGATTTCCGCGACTGCAGCCTCAGGAAGAGAAGTCGGAATTCTGAGCAATAACTCCCACCAGGCGATCGTGCACTACATGAAGAAGGAAATGTCCCTCGCCAAAATCAAGGCAGTCGTTGGCCGAGAATTCGCGCGCCCTGATCTGATGAAACCAAACCCATATCCATTCCATGCCGTCCTTTCCGGAACCTCCTAGAACGCCAATGAAACACTCTTTATCGGCGACTCACTGACTGACATTGAGATGGCGCACACCGTCAGCGTGCCCGTGATTGGCCTTGCAAATAAGCCAGGAAAGGCGCATGCGTTTGCATCCCGCGGAGTAGATGCCGTAATCTACAGTATGCATAAAGTCGAAGAAGTCATGCAGGACAATCCTATTGCCTAGCTAAGTTCACCCGAATCGACGGCCAGGTGTCACGGGCAAACGCCAGTCGTCCACGGGCACACCATTGGATCGTAGTCTCGATTCAAATGGGCGCGAACGAAGTTCGCCGTTTCGACGTACTTCGGATTCATATAACGCGTTCCGGAAATAATCGAAACAATTGAAGCTCCCGCTTGCCGCAATGCAAGGTTGGCGGACTGAACATGCCCGCCACTGACCCAGGTGTCGTCAATTAGCAGAACGTGGCCACCTGGCGGCATCCTGGACGTCGCCGTGAAGTTGCCATACCGGAAAGCGCGCCTATCCGTTGAATTGGCGTTCGAGGTCAAAACTACCTCAGGTATTTCACTCAGAAGAGGTTGAACAATGGAATGCAGCGGATGCTCCCCGGGCTTTGGCGGAAGAGATGGCACAGTGGCCCAGTGCGTCACCGGCCGACCCGCGATTTTCCCAATACATTGAATATGATAGTAGATGCCAAGAATTACCAGACACGTCATGATCGTGTGATGCTCTTGAATCGGCTGCGGCGCCTTGTAGCCATAGATGAAATAGCCGGACTGTGCATCCTTGACCGCATAGGTCAAAATTCCGACATAGTCGGCTGTTTTCATGGCCGGAGATTGAAAAGAATGATTATTGCAGCTATAGCACTTCTCATACTGCGACGAAACCGGCGTACAACAGACGGAACAGGTAACACCCGGGATTCGCAACGTGTTGCGAAGGTAGCCTCCGGCCGCATTGATTAACGTGCTCCGTACCGACAGCGCCGGGTCGTCATCCTCGGTCATAGTGCGGGCTGCAGCTTGCCCAGGGCAGCGACCGCCTCACGTCGCTCACTGATCACACGCCGAACTACATCCATTGTCTCCCCCAAGCTGGCAACACAGTGCACTCCAGGGCGACCGCGAAGCTTCTTCGCCCATTCGTTGTTGTCTAAGACAGATTCAGTCAGAATGACAGCACGACCGTGCTCAACCGCCATTCTCGCTTGACTTCTAGTGCCACTAGTCTCTCCCGCCTCGACCACAATCGTCGCAAGCCCATAGCCGGACATTGTTGCATTCCGCATGAGAAAGTTGTGTCGCTGCGGTGGAGCGTCGGGCCAGAACTGTGACAACAGCAGACCTTTTTCGGCAACTTCGTCTTGGAGCTTCCGATTGGCGGCTGGATAGTACTTGCTAATGCCTGTGCCAATGACTGCGACGGTCCTGCCCTCGACGTCTAGCGCTGCGCGATGCACAGCCGCATCGATCCCTGCCGCAAGACCAGCCACCGCCGTCACGCCCTCTGACACAAGGGCGCGCGCAATCTCGGCAGAGACCGCCAGCCCACGTTCTGAGGCATTCCGCGAACCGACGACTGACACAGCGGGGTCGTTCGCCAGCAGTCGCCCCCGCCAGAAGAGCACAGGCGGCGCCTGGTGGATACCTCGAAGTCGAGCCGGGTAGTCGTCATCAAGGATCGACAGGAAGTCAAAGTCTTGAGCAGCCCAGGCGTCCAGGTCGCGACTTGCCGCCGCGAGCGCCGAATGCTCGGCGGAGTCCTCGAAGAGCGTGCTCGGCATGTGCTCACGCCACGTGTCCACAGCACTGCTCCTTGACACCACCTCGGCAGTGATCTGGGACCAGGTGAGCCCTTCTGGCCTCGATTGAAGCAGCGCTACTAGCGCTACGTGCTCGGACCGCTCCACGTTGTGACCCTTTCGGACTGTGGTTCGAAGTGTATCGACTTTCCGTCTTGCCGACAGCTGGACGCATCATCGAACATGTGTACGACACACTAACGCCATAGTGGTTCTGACCAGTGCTTTTAACTCAATCCGGTGGCGTATCAGGCCTGATCGAGTGGCGTAAAACGCGTCCGGCCGAACAAGGGTGCTTGGGTGCAGCATGCTCCGGGGGCACGGTGTGCGTAGGCAGGCACTTCTTAGCCCCGCTACGTTCACGCCCCACATCCGCCCCACGCCCCGCCACAGTCGCGGCAAACGTGCAGGTCAGAACCTATCTTCCCATCTGACTGTAAATCAGACGGCTCAGCCTTCGGGGGTTCGAATCCCTCACCTGCCACACCCAGAGCACCCGGGACCGACCAGGTCACTGGGTGCTTTTGCATTACCCGGACTGACGGACGCACTCAGCCCTAGCAGGCGAACTTGGTCGCGTCGCTCGTCGGCTTGCAATGCGCACCAAACGCATCCCGGGTGGCTGCCAGGCCGTCCTTGCCCTGGTTGATGGCGCTCGTCATCGACGTGAAGTCGCCAGACGAGCAGGCGGCTATCGCTGCGCGGAAGTTCGTCTCGGCGCTGTCCATAGGTTGCTTCAGGACATCGGGCCACGTGGCCGTGTCGGTTTCCAGGCGGGTTTCGTCACCCTGGGCCGCCGTGCAGTCACTGGGCGAGAGTTGCATGGTTTCCGGGTCGAAGGTCCACAGCAGACTGAACGAGAGTCCCGGCGGCGAGCCGGACCCCGCGTCCGTCTGGTACTGGACGAAGTCCACCGAACCTCCGGCGGAGTTTCCGTCGCCGGGCTGACCGCCGCCGCATCCGGCGAGCAGGGCGGACACCGACGCTCCGGAGAGAATGGTCGTCCTCAGCCTGATAGCTCGAGTCATGGTGACCCTCCTTGCCTGGCGACGTCGAAGCCGAAATGCTCTGGCAGTCGTCGAAGGCTCTGCACCTATGTCGGAGAAACCGGCTCGGCCGCTACGGAGGCGCGCCGGGATCCGGGCTTGACCCTCCTGCGGCAGGAGGCTGCACGCTCTCCGGCATGAACGAATTTCGCGGCCCGGTTCCGATGCCCGCCTTCGACGCGGTGTCTCCGGGCAACTATCTCGGCTTCTACGGGATGCCGATGTTTCCCAACGTGCCCACCGCCGACCTCGAAGCCTCCACGGACTTCTGGCTTCGCGGGCTCGGCTTCGACAACCTGTTCACCCTTCCCGGACAGCTCGTGCATCTGCGGCGCTGGGCGTTTCAGGATGTGCTGCTCAAGCCGGGGACACCTGCCGGCAAGTCCGAGGTCAGCATCAGTTTCTCCTGCGTGCTCAGCGAACTCGACGAAATCGCCAAGCGGTGCGAGGAAATCACGCCGGGCTGCACGAGCGGACCGGAGCTGATGCCGTGGAACTCGCGGGAGTTGACGGTCGTCACGCCGGAGGGCACGAACGTCATCATGACCGCGGCGCAGCCGATCGACCCGAACAGCAATCTGGCGGACGAGCTGCGGGCCTCGGGGATCGACGTCCCACGGTCGTGAGCTGCGACACTGAGGTCGTGATCGAGCAAGACGGCCTCACTGTCGGACGCACGGCGACGCTCATCGGCGTGAGCGTCAAAACGCTGCATCACTGGGACGCGGTCGGCCTGGTGCGCCCAAGCGGGCGCACCAGTGCCGGCTACCGGGTGTACTCCGCCGAGGACATCGCGCGGCTGCACCGGGTACTCGTCTACCGCGAACTCGGCTTCCCCCTGTCGGAAATCGGCCGCCTCATCGACGACCCGACCGCCGACGCGCACGCCCACCTGACCCGCCAGCGCCGCGAACTGCGGGAGCGGATCGAGCGGCTGGAACACATGGTGTCCGCAGTCGACCGCATGGCGGCGGCCACCCGCGGTGGGATGCAGCTGACGGCCGAGGAACAGGTCGAGATCTTCGGGTCCGATTGGAACCCGGAGTGGGTCGACGAGGCCGCGGAGCGCTGGGGCGACACGAAGCAGTGGGCGGAGTACCGCGAGCGGACCACCGACCTGACCCCGCAGGACTGGCAGGAAGCCGCGGCCGAGCACGAAACGCTCCACGCAGACCTGGCCACAGCACGGCGAGCCGGAGTCGAACCCGGGTCAGCAGAGGCGAACACCCTCGCAGAACGGCATCGAGCAACCCTGTCACGGTACTTCGACTGCACGCATTCGATGCAAGTCTGCATCGGACGGAAATTCGTGGAAGAGCCCGGATACACAGAGCACTACGACGCACTGGCACCCGGACTCGCAAGCTGGCTACGAGACGTGATCTTCGCCAACGCACTCGCACACGGAGTAGACCCAACAACAGCCGTCTGGGAGTAACCACCCCGCACCAGCCCACCCAGCAACTCGCGGCCGATGCACTCACTATCGAGGCACCCAGCCCCTCCCCCGCGCACCCAAACCGCGAGGCACCCAGCCCCTCCCCCGCACCCCGATACGAAGCCTCCCTGCGGTTCGGGGGTGCTTGTCAAGGCATCTTTCCCGCCTTGACAAGCACCCCCGAACCGTCAGCACAATCAAGCTTCGGGGTGCCCCACGCAAGCGATCGGGCGCAATGTCGCCGCCAGGCGACGAGCCCCCTAGACGAGCCCCGACGAACCTCACCGCCCCCGCCGAGCCATCTCCTCCAACCGCCGAATCCGATCCTCAATCGGCGGATGCGTAGAAAACATCCGGCTCAACCCAGCCCCTGGCCGGAACGGATTCGCGATCATCAAATGCGACTGCGACACCACCGCGGGCTCCGGAGCCAACGGCGCAGCCCGAGTCCCCCGCTCCAACTTCCGCAACGCCGACGCCAACGCCAACGGATCCCCAGTCAACTCCGCCCCCGAAGCATCCGCCTGATACTCCCGAGACCGGCTCACCGCCATCTTCACCACGCCAGCCGCGATCGGCCCGATCAGGACCAGCAGCAGCGACATGAACGGGTTGCCCTCGCGATCGTTCCCCCCGAAGAAGAACGCGATATTCGCCAGCACACTGACCACACTGGCCAGCGCCCCCGCAACACAAGAGATCAAAATGTCCCGGTTGTACACGTGCGACAGCTCATGCCCGAGCACCGCCCGCAACTCGCGCTCGTCGAGCAACTCCAAGATCCCCGTCGTGCAGCACACAGCGGCATGCTGCGGATTGCGCCCAGTCGCGAAGGCGTTCGGCGCGGCAGTCGGGCTCACGTACAGCGACGGCATCGGCTGCCGCGCGGACGTCGCCAGTTCTCGCACGATCCGGTACATCGCGGGCTGCTCGACCTCCGACACCGGCCGCGCGTGCATCGCGCGCAGGGCCATTTTCTCGGAGTTGAAGTAGGCGTAGGCGTTCATCCCCAACGCCACGATCAGGCCGATCACCAGGGCCCCTCGGCCGAACAATCCGCTGATCCCGACGATGATCGCGGAGAGCAGACCGAGCAGCATCGCCGTCTTCAGCCCGTTGTGGTGCTTGTGCACGCGCGCTCGCCTCCGTCCGCTCTGGCAGGTGCCGCAAGGTGGGTTACTCACTGGAAACAACGCGATCGGGGGACCCGAAGTTCCTTCGCCCGATCCTTGTCCGAGTTAGGGTCAGCGAGCAACCCAACCGACCGGGGCAGGTGAGCGATGCACGGTTCCCCCTTCTCCCGGCGAGGACTGTTTACGCTGGTCAGCGCGGGTGCGGCGGTGATGCTCGGCGGCAGCGCGGCGGCGGCCGGGCGAGTCAGCACGGTGCAGGTCGGCGGGACGCTTTCGGCGATCGCGGTGAGTCCGGTCACCGGGCTCGTTTACGCGGCCGACCAGGCGTCCGGCACGGTTCTCGTGCTCGATCCGGACGCGGGGCGGGTGGTGTCCGCGCTGGCGGTCGGCGGGGAGCCGAGCGACGTCGCGGTGGACACCGACCGGATCTACGTCGCCAATCCGCCGGGCGGCACGGTGCTCGCCTTCGACAGCCAGACGCATCGGCTGCTGAGCGTCGTCGGCGCCGGGGCGGGCGCGTCGGCGGTCGCGATCGATCCGCAGGCCAACCTCGTGTACGCGGTGAGCGGCAAGACCGGCACGTTCGCGGTGCTCGACAGCATCAGTCTCACTCAGCAGGAGCTGCTGCCCGCACCGAAGCCGGGCCTCGCCGGGATCGCGCTGGACCGCGGCCGCCGGCGCGCGTACTGCACCAGCCCGACGACGAACTCGGTCGAGATCTGCGACCTCGACCAGGGAGCGTTCACCGCGAGCGTTTCGGTGGGCGCCTCCCCGACCGGGATCGGCGTCCACGAGCTGAGCGGCTCGGTGTTCGTGGCGAATTCGGCGATCCATCACATGTCCATTGTGGACGGATCGGCCAGGGCGCAGGTCAAGACCGTGCTGCTGCGCAGCGAGGCGTCGTCGCTCGCGGTGCATCAGGCCAGCGACGTCGTGTACACCAACGGCGGGCAGAATGGACTGTCTCGTGTGGACGGACGAACGGAAACCCTTACCGGCGAGCTTGGCTTGGGCGTGAACCCGGGCGACGTGGCGGTGGATCAGCGCACGCGCACGGTGTACGTGACCGATCCGCTGCACGGCACGATCACCGTCGTGCGCGATTTCTGACCGCACACATGAAGTTACTCCAGGTATACGGTGTCCGGTATGGAACTTGGTCTCCAGGTCCCCGACTTCACCCTGCCGGGAGGGACTGCCGCGTTGCGCGGGGAGCTGGCCGAAGCGGCGCGGGCGGCGGACGACGCCGGGTTCGCCTATCTCGCGGTGATGGACCATTTCTTCCAGATTCCCAGCGTCGGGCCGAGCGATCGCCCGATGCTTGAGGCGTACACCACCCTCGGCTATTTCGCCGCGCACACCCTGCGCGCGAAGCTGTTCACCTACGTCACTGGCGCGATTTACCGGCATCCCGGCCTGCTCGCGAAGGCGGTCACCACGCTCGACGTGCTGTCCGGCGGGCGGGCCATGCTCGGCATCGGGGCCGGGTGGAACGAGGAAGAAGCCCGCGGGCTCGGTTTTCCGTTTCCGTCCACTTCGGAACCACAACCCGAGATCGCGCTGGTTTCTGGACTGAGCGATTCGACGGCCCCCCGGGCCGGCGAATCGGGAGGGAAGAAACCAGCTTCCCGGCGATCTCGGCGCCCCGGCGAAGCCGGGGCAATCAAACAGAGTACGGCGACTTCTGCAACCTCGGCAACGGGCCGGACCTCGAACGCAAGCTCGACGTGCTCAAGCGGCACTGCGAAACCGAGGGCCGCGACTACGCCGAGATCACCAAGACCGTTTACCACTACCTGGACATCGGCCCGTCCGGGGAGAAAACCGGCGAATTTCTCGCCGAGGCGCGCAGGTTGCGCCGGCTCGGCGTGCAGGCCGTGATCGGTCCGCTTCCCGGCGGGCCCGACCGAAAGAGGATCGAGATTTTCGCGCAAGACATCATTCCGGCGGTTAAGGAGTTGGCATGAAACTCGGGTTGCATCTCGCTCAGCAGACCTGGCCGAACGGCCCGGCGGCGCTCGGCGCGGACCTGGCGCGGGTGGCCCGTACCGCGGACGAGGCCGGGTTCGAATACCTGTCGGTGATGGACCATTTCTTCCAGATTTCCGGCTACGGCCCGCCCGAGCACGAGATGCTGGAAGCCTGGACCACGCTCGGCTTCCTGGCCGCGCACACCGAACGGGTCAAACTGCTCACTCTCGTCACGGGGGTCATTTACCGGCACCCCGGGCTGCTCGCGAAATCCGCGACGACGCTCGACGTGCTGTCCGGCGGGCGGGCGATCCTCGGCATCGGGGCGGGCTGGAACGAGGAGGAGTCCCGCGCGCTCGGGTTCCGGTTCCCGCCGATGAAGGAGCGGTTCGAACAGCTCGAGGACGCGCTCCGGTATGTCCGCCAGATGTGGGCCGAAGGCGACGAACCCTTTGCCGGCACGCACGTCAGCGCCGAACGGCTGCTGAACAGCCCGCCGCCGATCCAGCGTCCGCACCCGCCGATCATGATCGGGGGCAGCGGCGAGAAGAAGACGTTGCGGTTCGTCGCGCAGTACGGCGACATCTGCAATTTGCTGCCCAACGCGGATCTTCCGCGCAAACTGGAAGTCCTGAAGCAGCACTGCGAAGACGTCGGCCGCGACTACTCCGAGATCACGAAAACCGCCTCGCTGCGGCTCGATACCGGTGAAAACGGCGAGAAAACCGGGCAACTGCTGGATGAACTGGGCCGGCTGTCGGAACTCGGCTTCAGCGTCGCGACCGGCTGGGCGGAAGGCGTTCCCGACCCGGCGGTGCTCGAACGGTTCGCCACCGAAGTGATCCCCGCGGCCGAAAAGCTGTGATCCGCTGACGAACGGGTGACGGCTGCGCCATCCGGCACCGGGCCGCCACCCGTTCGTCGCAGCACCTCGCGGCATTTCGCCGCCGTCATAAGTCTTTTTCCAGGCTCCTCGACCAGTGTGCGACTTTGGCACCGCACCGGCTGCCGAGAAACTTTGGTCTCGGTTCCGAATCGACTCCGGTGAGCTTCCCGGCGCACTGTAACGGCGGCCGGGTGCGGATCGACCTGCCCTACGCAGATCGCGTCGCGACCGGAGGAGCCTGGTACATGACCACATGTCGACTCTGCGGTTCGGAAAGAACCGCCAGCGTGGTCGACCTCGGCGCGACCCCGCCGTGCGAGCGGTTCCTGACCGCCGCGCAGCTGGCCGAGCCCGAACCGACTTTCCCGCTGCATCTCGAAGTGTGCACGGAATGCTGGCTCGCGCAGCTCCCGCCGCTGCTCGATCCGGCCGACACTTTCACCGATTACGCGTATTTCTCGTCTTTTTCCACCTCGTGGGTGGAACACGCGAAGCGGTTCACCGACGCCGCGGTCGAGCGGCTCGGGCTGACCGACCGGTCTTTCGTCGTGGAAGTCGCCAGCAACGACGGATACCTCCTGAAGCACGTCGTGGAACGCGGAATCCGTTGCCTCGGCGTGGAACCCTCGGTCAACGTCGGGCAAGCCGCGCGCGAGGCCGGGGTGCCGACGCACACCGCGTTCCTCTCCGAGGACACCGGCCGGGAGGTGCGCGCCGAACACGGTCCGGCCGACCTGGTCGTGGCGAACAACGTTTACGCGCACATTCCGGACATCCGGGGGTTCACCCACGGACTGCGCGCGCTCGTCGCGAACGACGGCTGGGTGTCGATCGAGGTGCAGCATCTGCTCACGCTGATCGAAAAGAACCAGTACGACACGATCTACCACGAGCATTTCCAGTACTACACCGTCGAATCCGCTCGGCGGGCGCTGGCGGGCGGCGGACTGACCGTGGTCGACGTCGAGCTTCTGCCCACGCACGGCGGCTCGATCCGGCTCTGGGCGCGGCCCGCGGAGTCCGCCGGGGAGCCGAGCGCCCGGATGACCGACGTGCTGGCCCGGGAGAAGGCCGCCGGGCTGCACGAGCTGTCCGGGTACACCGAATTCGCCGACCGGGTCACCCGCGTCCGGCTCGAATTGCTCGAATTTCTCCTCGCCGCCCGGAAAGCCGGGAAAACGACTGTCGGATACGGCGCGCCCGGCAAGGGCAACACTCTGCTGAACCACTGCGGCATCCGCCCGGACCTGCTGGCCTACACGGTGGACCGCAACCCGTACAAGCACGGCCGGTTCACGCCGGGCACCCGGATCCCGGTCGTGGAACCGGACCGGATCGCGGCCGACCGGCCGGACTACGTGCTCGTCCTGCCCTGGAACCTGCGGGACGAACTGACCGAGCAGCTCTCCTACGTCGGCGCGTGGGGCGGCAAGCTCGTCTTCCCGATTCCGCGCCTGGAAATCGTCGAGGTGACGTGAAGTGAAGGTCGTTCTGTTCTGCGGCGGCTACGGAATGCGGATGCGCAGCAGCGAGGCATCCGACGTGCCCAAGCCGATGGCGATGGTCGGTCCCCGGCCGCTGATCTGGCACGTGATGCGCTACTACGCGCATTTCGGGCACACCGAGTTCGTGCTGTGCCTCGGCTACGGCGCGCACCACATCAAGGACTTCTTCCTGCACTACCAGGAAACGACGTCCAACGATTTCGTGCTGCGCGGCGGGAAGCCGGAACTGCTGTCCACCGACATCGCCGACTGGACGATCTCCTTCGTGCAGACCGGCATCGAATCGCCGATCGGCGAACGGCTCCGCCGGGTGCGCGACCACCTCGACGGCGACGAGATGTTCCTCGCCAACTACGCCGACGTGCTCACCGACGCGCCGCTGGACAACATCGTCGAGCGGTTCCGGAACACCGATGCGGGCGCGTCGATGCTCGTCGTGCCGCCGCAGTCGTCGTTCCACTGCGTCGAGATGGACGAGGGCGGCCTGATCGGCGCGATCACGCCGGTCAGCGAACTCCCGCTGTGGGAGAACGGCGGCTATTTCGTGCTGCGGCAGGAGATTTTCGACCACATCCCGGAGAACGGCGACCTGGTCGCCGACGGCTGCGGCGAACTCGCCAAGCGCGGCCGGCTGCTCGCGTACCCCTATCGCGGGTTCTGGAAGCCGACCGACACGGTCAAGGAACGCTACGCGCTCGACGCCGCTTACACCCACGGCGACCGGCCATGGGCGTTGTGGGAAAACGAAAAGGTGCTCTCGTGATCCGCCTCGGCGCCGAGCTGAAGAGCATCGTCGTGCTCGGCGCGCATTGCGACGACATCGCCATCGGGGCAGGCGGCACGCTCCTCGAGATCTGCGGCACGCGTCCCGGGCTTCAGGTCGACGCGCTGGTGCTGTCCGGCGGCGGCACCGACCGCGAGACAGAGGAACGCGCCGCGCTGGCCGGGTTCTGCCCGGGTGCCGAGCTGAACGTCACGGTGCTCAAGCTGCCCGACGGTCGCCTCCCCTCGCACTGGGAGGAAGCCAAGAACGCGCTGGAAGACCTCCGCCGCCGCACCGATCCGGACGTCGTGTTCGCGCCCCGGACCATCGACGCGCACCAGGACCACCGCGGGCTCGCCCAGCTCGTGCCCACGGTGTTCCGCGGCCATCTGACGCTGGGCTACGAGATCGTCAAATGGGACGGGGACCTCGGACGACTGCCCGCCTACGCGCCGCTGTCGGACGACGTCATGCAGCGCAAGATCGAACTGCTGCACGAGCATTACGGCTCTCAGCAGCACCGGCCGTGGTACGACCGCGAGGCTTTCCTCGGCCTCGCGCGGATTCGCGGAATCGAATGCCAAGAACGCTATGCCGAGGCGTTCGAGGCGAACAAACTCGTCATCGACCTAAGGGGCTGAAGGCATGCGCGTGCTGCTCACGGGGCACACGGGATATCTGGGCACGGTGATGGCACCGGTGCTCGCCGCGGCGGGACACGAGGTCATCGGCCTCGACTCGGGCTTGTTCGCCGCTTGTGTGCTCGGCCCGGCCCCGCACGATCCGGTCGGGCTGGCCGTCGACCTGCGGGACGTGAAAGCCGAGCATCTGCAGGGTTTCGACGCGGTGATCCACCTCGCCGCGCTGTCCAACGACCCGCTCGGCTCGCTCGCTCCCGAACTGACCTACGACATCAACCACCACGCGTCGGTCAAGCTCGCGAAACTCGCGAAGGACGCTGGGGTCTCCCGGTTCCTTTACGCCTCGACCTGCTCCGTCTACGGCGCTTCGGGCAACAGCGGTCTCGTCGACGAGAACGCGCCGCTTCGGCCGGCCACGCCGTACGCGGAGTCGAAGGTCCGTGTGGAGGCCGAGGTTTCGGACCTCGCCGACGACCACTTCAGCCCGGTATACATGCGCAACGCCACCGCGTTCGGCTTCTCGCCGCGGCTGCGCGCCGACATCGTGCTGAACAACCTGGTCGGCCACGCTTACCTGTCCGGCGAGGTCCTCGTGCTCTCCGACGGCACGCCGTGGCGACCACTGGTGCACGCCGACGACATCGCCCACGCCTTCACCGCCGCCCTCGAAGCGCCGCGCGAAGCCGTGCACAACAAGGCGTTCAACATCGGCACCGAACGCAACAACGTGACGGTCGCCGAGATCGCCGAAGAGGTCGTCGCGGTGGTTCCCGGCGCCAAGCTGCGGATCACCGGCGAGGCCGGGGCCGACCCGCGTTCGTACCGCGTCGATTTCTCGCGGTTCCGCGACGCAGTCCCGTTCTTCGACTGCAAGTGGGGCGTGAAAGACGGTGCGCTGCAACTGTTCGACGCCTACCGCCGCAACAGCCTGACCAAGGAGCAGTTCGAGCGCCGCTTCACCCGGCTGAACTGGTTGAGCGACCGGCAGTCCGCCGGCGCGGTCGACGCCACCCTGCGGCACGCCTGATGCGCACGGGGCCCGAGATGCACGCTCTGGTGGAACGGTTGTACCCGTTCTGCCGGAGCATCACCGGCGACGGCGTACGCCAGACTCTTGCCGTCATCGGCGAGCACCTCCCGCTCGACCGGTACGAGGTGCCCAGCGGCACCGAGGTGCTGGACTGGACCGTGCCCGCGGAGTGGAACATCCGCGACGCTTTCGTCGCGGATTCCTCCGGCAGGCGGGTGATCGACTTCCGGAAGTCGAACCTGCACGTGGTCGGCTACAGCGTCCCGGTCGACCGGGTCGTCAGCCTCGCCGAACTGCGCACGCACCTGCACACGTTGCCGGAGCAGCCGTCGTTGATCCCGTACCGCACCAGTTACTACTCCCCCACCTGGGGTTTCTGCCTCGCGCAGGACGTTCTCGACACGCTGCCCGACGGCGATTACCACGTCAAAATCGACTCGACGCTCGCCGACGGCCATCTCACCTACGCCGAGCACGTCGTGCCGGGCGAGGTGGCCGACGAGGTGCTCGTCTCGTGCCACCTCTGCCATCCGTCGCTGGCCAACGACAATCTCGCCGGCATCGCGGTCGCCGTCGCGCTCGCGCAGGCGCTGGCCGGGGAAAAGCCTTACTACACCTACCGTTTTCTCTTCATGCCCGGCACGATCGGCGCGATCACCTGGCTGGCCCGCAATTCCGAGCGCATCGAACAGGTCAAGCACGGCGTCGTGCTGGCCTGCGCGGGCGACCGGGGTTCGCTGACCTACAAGCGCAGCCGGCGCGGGGACGCCGACATCGACCGCGTCTTCGCGCACATCCTCAAGGACAAACCGCACGAGATCCGCGATTTCTCGCCGTACGGCTACGACGAGCGCCAGTTCTGCTCCCCCGGCTTCAACCTCGGCGTCGGCTCCCTCACGCGTACGCCGTACGCGGGCTACCCGGAGTACCACACCTCGGCGGACAACGCGTCCTTCGTCGACCCGGACTCGATGGCCGACACCCTCGACACCCTGCGGACGGCGTTTTCCGTGCTGGACCGCAACCGGCGCTACGTGAACCTCAGCCCGTACGGCGAACCGCAGCTGGGCAAGCGCGGGCTGTACGACTCGCTCGGCGGGCGCAGCGACGCGAAGGAAGCCCAGCTGGCCATGCTGTGGGTGCTCAGCCTCTCCGACGGCGACCACAGCCTCCTCGACATCGCCGAACGGGCGGACCTGCCGTTCGGCGCCGTAGCCACGGCGGCTGATGCCCTTCAGGCCGCCGGACTGCTGAAGGAGTGAGGCCGTGCCGTCGATCCTGCGTTCGCGAGCCGTCCGCGCGATGGCGGGACGGCTCAGCTGGGGCCTCGGAGACCAGGCCGTTTCGAGCCTGACCAACTTCGTGGTCGGCCTGTACGTCGCGCGCTCGCTCGGCGCGACGGCGTTCGGCCTGTTCAGCATCGCGTGGGTGACCTACGGCGTCATTCTCAACATCTCGCGCGGGATCGCCACCGACCCGCTGATGGTGCGCTTCTCCGGCGTCGGCAGGGCGAGCTGGCGGACCGCGGTGGGCCAGGCGGTCGGGACCGCTCTCGTCGTGGGGGTCGCTTCCGGACTGGTCAGTGTCCTTTTTGGACTGGTGGTCGGCGGTTCGCTCGGGGCCGCGTTCGTCGCGCTCGGGGTGGTATTGCCGTTCCTGCTCGTGCAGGACGCCTGGCGGTTCGGGTTCTTCGCGCAGGGCACCGGGCACAAGGCGTTCCTCAACGACGGAATCCAGGCCGTCGCGTTGTTCCCGGCGCTGGTTTTGGCCGCACGTTACGACACTGTGGTCGCGTTCCTGCTGGCCTGGGGCTGTTCCGCCGGGGTCGCGGCCGCGTTCGGCTGGGTCCAGACGAGCGTGCTGCCGCGGCTCGGCGGGGTGCGCGCGTGGCTGCGGGACCATCGGGACCTGGGCGTGCGGTACCTCGTGGAGAACGTCAGCAACAGCGGTTCGTCGCAGCTGCGGGCGTACGGGCTGGGCGCGATTTCCGGGCTGGCGGCGGTCGGCACGGTGCGCGGCGCGGAGCAGCTGCTCGGACCGTTTCTCGCGCTGCTCATGGGACTTTCCCTCGTCACTGTCGCCGAGGGGGCGCGGGTGCTCCGGCAGTCGCCGCATCGGCTGTGGCATTTCTGCGTGGCGCTCGGCGCCGCGCAGGCGGCAGCTGCCCTGATCTGGGGACTCGGACTGTGGTTCTTCGTTCCCGAAGACGCCGGCCGGTTCGTGCTCGGTTCGCTGTGGGACAGCTCGTCGCTGCTGGTCCCGGCGGTCACGATGGCGGTCGTCGGCGCGAGCTTCACCACCGGTGCGACGGCCGGGCTTCGCGCGCTCGGGATGGCGCGGCGGAGCTTGCGGTCCCAGCTGATCGCGTCCGCGTGCTACGTCGTGTTCGGCTTGGTCGGGGCCGTGCTCGGCGGTGCGGCCGGCTCGGAGTGGGGCGTCGCGGCCGCCACGCTCACTGGTTCGGCCGTGTGGTGGTGGCAGCTGCGCAGCGCGCTTCGCGACCACTTCGCGGCGGTGCCCGAGTTTCCCGCCGCGTCAGGTTCTTTCAGCCAAGCAGAACTCCATTCGGCTTCCGAGGAGATGAAACCGGCATGAGCACGGTGCCCCGGCTGACCATCGGTCTGCCCGTCTACAACGGAGAGGAATTCCTCAGCGAAGCACTCGACGCGCTGCTCGGGCAGACCTACGAGGACTTCGAACTGATCATCTCCGACAACGCGTCGCAAGACGGCACGGAAGAAATCGCCCGGAAGTACGCGCGGGAGGACTCGCGGATCCGGTATCTGCGCCAGCCGCGCAACATCGGCGCGACCCCGAACCACAACATCCTGCTCGACCAGGCTCGCGGCGAGCTGTTCAAGTGGGCCTCGCACGACGATCTCTACGGCCGGGAGCTGCTGGCGAAGTGCGTCGAAGCGCTCGACGCGCGGCCGGAGATGATCCTCGCGCACTCGCACCAGGCGATCATCGACGAGCACGGCGCGGTGACGGTGCCGCTGGACTACCGGCACCAGACTGACGCGCCGCGACCGTCGGTGCGGTTCAAGAGCCTGCTGTTCGAGCCCGGCGGCGACGATTTCTACGGTGTGATGCGCACAGCGGTGCTGCGTCGGGTCACTCCGATGAACAGCTACCACCACGCGGACCGCACCTACGTGGCCGAAATCGCCCTGCACGGCCCGTTCTATCAGGTGCCTGAGCTGCTGTACTTCCGCCGCGACCATCCGGACCGGGCGGAACGCGCGAACCCGAGCAAACGCTCCCGGTGCGCGAACCTCGATCCGAAGCGCGGCAACGCGATCTTGAACCCGACCGCGCGGCTGCTCGCCGAGTACATCTGGGGTTTCGTGCACGGAATCCGGTCCGCGCCGCTGCCGTCCGGCGAGCGTCGCGCCTGCTACCTCGCGTTGGTGGAATGGTTCGCCAGCAGGGCCCGGCCCGGCGGAGGCGGGGAGCGCGTCGAGGACCGGGCTCCGGTGCACGCGGCCGAACTCGACCTCACTGTCGACCGCGTGGTCGCCGGACGCGAACGGCGGGTGCCGTGACTGTTCGGGTCGGGGTCTTCGGACTGCTCGGTTCAGGCAACCTCGGCAATGACGGCTCGCTGGAGGCGGTACTCGCCTTTCTGCGGGTTGAACATCCGTACGCGAAGGTGTCCGCGTTCTGCGGTGGGGCGGACACCATCCGTGCGCGATACGGGATCCCCGCGGTGCGGTTGAACTGGTACAGCGGCGAATACCGGCACGCGTCCGGGCTGCGGTCGATCGCGACCAAAGCTTTCGGGAAGGTCATCGACGTTTTCCGTACGGCCTGGTGGGTTCGGCGGCAGAACGTGGTGATCGTTCCCGGAATGGGCGTGCTGGAGGCGACGCTTCCGTTGCGGCCGTGGGGATTTCCGTACGCGCTCTTCCTGCTTTCGCTGTGCGGGCGGCTGGGGCGCACGAAGGTGGCACTGGTAAGCGTGGGGGCCGACCGGATTCGAGTGCCGGCGACGCGGTTTCTGGTGCGGTACGCGACCCAGCTCGCGACGTATCGGTCCTTCCGCGATGAACTGTCGCGTTCGGCGATGGCGGACATGGGGGTGCGGGTCATTGCTGATCGCGTTTATCCCGATCTCGCCTTCGCCTTGCCGACTCCTGCCGCGATCGAGGATCCGCGGGCGGTCGGTGTCGGGGTGATGGCGTACTACGGCGGCAACGACGATCGTGCGCGCGGCGACGAGATCTACCGGGCTTACGTGGACGCGATGACCGAGTTCGTGCGGTATCTCCTCCGCCAGGAGCGTCCGGTCCGGCTCTTCATCGGCGACCGGATCGACCTCGAAGTGGTGGATGAGATCGTCGAAACGGTCGACTCGCCGCTGCTGTCCGCGGCCGTCCCCGGCACGCTGGACGAGCTGATGCGCGCGATGGCCGAGGTGGGCACGGTCGTGGGCACCCGGTACCACAATGTGTTGTGCGCGTTGAAGGTCGGGAAGCCGACGGTCGCGATCGGATACGCGAAGAAGAACGACGTGCTGATGGCCGAAATGGGACTCGGCGAGTTCTGCCAGGAGGCCCGGGCGGTCGACGTGCCGCGGCTGATCGAGCAGTTCGAGGAATTGCAGCGGCGAGCACCGGAGCTCAAGGCGGAACTCGCCGCCCGCAACGAGGAATGCGCTCAGCAGTTGAAGGACCAGTTCGCCCTGTTGTCGAGGTCGCTCATTCCCGCGGAGGTGTCGTGAAAGCCGTTCCCGTGCCGTCGATTTCCGGCGTGTGGCTGTTCCAGCCGACGCCGCACCGAGACGATCGCGGCTTCTTCTCGCGGACCTTCGACGCCGGGGTCGCCCGGTCGGTCGGCATCGATCCGGACGGGTTCGCGCAGGACAGCGTGTCCCGCTCGGTGCGCGGCGTGGTGCGCGGGATGCACCTGCGGTCCGGGGCCGGCGAGGCGAAACTGGTGCGCTGTTCGTTCGGCGAGGTGTTCGACGTCGTGGTCGACCTGCGACGGGACTCGCCGACTTTCCTTTCCATGGAAACGTTTCATCTCTCCGGCGACACCCAGGAGAGCATCTACATCCCGGCCGGATGCGCACACGGTTTCCAGGCGCTGAGCGACGTCGCCGACGTGTCGTACCGGATCGACCGCGCGCACGACCCGTCCGAGGACGTCGCCATCGCGCACGACGACCCGGAGCTCGCCATCCCGTGGCCGCTGCCCGCGGCATTGCTGTCCGAACGCGACGCTTCGGCCCCTTCGCTGGCCGATGCCTTGAGGTGACCCGTCATGGACCTGCTACTCTCCCGAATCGCGAACGAACGCCTGCATCGCGCTATCCCCGGCGGTGCGCACACCTACGCCAAAGGCGAGGATCAATACCCCGAACATCTCGCACCGGTCATCTCGCACGGCCGCGGCGCGTACGTCTGGGACGTCGACGGCAACCGCTATCTCGAGTACGGCTCCGGCCTGCGCGCGGTCAGCCTCGGCCACGCCCATCCACGCGTGACCGCCGCCGTGCGCGACGTGTTGGAGCGGGGCAACAACTTCGTCCGTCCGTCCATTGTGGAGCTTGAAGCGGCGGAGCAGTTCCTGGCGACGGTGCCGACCGCGGACATGGTGAAGTTCGCGAAGAACGGCTCCGACGCGACGACCGCCGCCGTCCGGCTCGCCCGCGCCGCGACCGGACGGCCGCTGGTCGCCCAATGCGCCGACCACGCGTTCTTCTCCACCGACGACTGGTTCATCGGCACGACCCCGATGTCGGCCGGAATCCCGGCCGCGACGATGGCGATGACCGTGCCCTTCCCGTACGGCGATCTTCCGGCGACCGAGCAGATGCTGCGCCAGTTCAGCGGGCAGGTGGCGTGCCTGATCCTGGAGCCCACCAAGGGAGTGGACCCGCCGGACGGCTATCTCGCCGGACTGCTCGACCTCGCGCATCGGCACGGCGCGCTGGTGATTTTCGACGAGATGATCACCGGCTTCCGGTATTCCGAGCACGGCGCGCAGGGGTTGTACGGCGTGACGCCGGATCTCTCGACGTTCGGCAAAGCGCTCGGCAACGGCTTCGCGGTCTCCGCGCTGGCCGGTCGGCGGGACTTGATGGAACTGGGCGGCCTGCGCGATTCGCGCGAGCGGGTGTTCCTGCTGTCGACGACGCACGGCGCGGAGACCTCGTCGCTGGCCGCGGCGATGGCGGTGATGGAGGCCTACGCCGCGGAGGACGTGACGGCTCGACTGCACGCGCTCGGGGCTCGGCTGGCCGCCGGCGTGACCGAAGTGGCGGTCGCGCACGGGGTCGGCGAGCAAGTGCTGGTGCGGGGGCGGTACAGCAATCTGGTGTTCGCGACCCTCGACGCGGATGGCCAGCCGTCGCAGGAGTATCGGACGCTGTTTATGCGGTGCCTGTTGGAGAACGGGATCCTGGGTCCGTCCTTTGTGGTCAGTGCGGCGATGACGGAGGAGGACATCGACCGGACGGTGGAGGCGGTCGCTTCGGCGTGCGTGGTGTACCGGAAGGCGCTGGAGGAGGGGGATCCGTCGCCGTGGCTGGGCGGGCGGCCGGTGAAGCCGGTGTTTCGGCGGAAGGCTTAGCGGTCTTGGACAGAGTCCGTGAGGGGAACCCTGGGGGAATCTAGTTCCCTCAGGGTTCCCCTCACAGACCGCCCACCGTCGCCCGCGCTGCTGGCAGCAGCTGCGACGGTTAATGGGCTATCGCAACGGCGACACCTCACCCAGCTTCGCGAGGTCGTGCGGCTCCAGCAGGATCGACCAACCCAGCATCTGTCCCGAGTTCGCGTCGACGGTGACCGTCAGCACGTTCCCTCTAGGCGCCTTGCTTCCCCTGGGAATCTTCGCGGCATATCCGACAAACTCCCCCGTCATCTGAATCAGATAAACCGGGTCGTTAGTCTTGGGCTGAGTTCCGTCAATGGGCGCGAGCGACGTGCGGTCCGTTTTAACATATTCAATTCCGGCAGGGTTGTTCTCATTATTTGCGGCAGCCAGCCTCTTCGCTATCGCCAGCAGTGCGGCGGAAGCAGGAGGTTGTGCATTGCTTTCGGCAGGCATCTACCGGTCCGCGACCCGGTCCACCCAGTACCCCGTGACCGGCACGACCGCCAGCGCCACACCGAAGCCACCGATCGTGTCGGTCGGGTAATGCGCCCCCAGCCCAACCTCCGCCCACGCCATCAGGAAACCAGCCACCAACGCAAGCCCCAGCATCCACGCCACCGCGGCAAACCGACTCAACCGTCCAGCCAGCACGTAAGCGCCAGTCAGCGCCAAGGCAGTCGCGAAAGCAGTGTGACCGCTGGGAAACGACAGATAGCTGCCATGGATAGTCCGCCCGGTCAACGGCTTCAGCACCGAGGTCACCACGACCGTGAGACTGCAGCCGACCACCGCCAACACCGCCGTTCGAGGCCGGTGTGTCAGCAGACAGCCGCCGATTACCAGGAGCAGGATCAGCACCGCGCCCAGTGGTTCGCCGCAGAAGTCGATCGCCGTCGCGAAGTACCACCATGGGTCGGGGATGAGGTCCGGGCCGGGCAGGAGCGGGGCGTCGAACGCGCTCGGCGCCGAGTGTCCGGCGAAGCGGATGCCCAGCGCGATCAATGTCAGGAGCCCGAGCACGGCCAGGACCAGCGATGGCGTGCGCAGAACGACCGGAAGCGCTCGGGGCGAGGTCTTCAGTCGGTCGCGCACAACTTCCTTCATACCGCGGCGATCGCTTCCTCGTAGCCGTCGAGCAGCCGTTTCAGCCCGACTTCCGGGGTGAAGTCCGCGTCGTACCGTTGCCGCGCGGCCTCGCCCATCTTCCGGTTCAGCTCGGTGTCGGCAACTTCAAGGAGCGAAGAAGCGAGCGCCGCCGCGTCGCCGGGAGGGTGCAGCAAGCCGGTGACACCGTCGGTGACCAGCTCTTCAAATGCCCCGTGCGCGGGCGCGACCGTCGGCACCCCCGCGGCCATCGCCTCCACGACCACGAGCCCGAACGCCTCCAGCCACGTCGAGGGCACCACGACCGCCGCCGCTCGGGCGATCAGTTCCTGGCACGAAGCCCGGTCCTGGAGGCCGACGTACGACACGTTGTCCCGCCCAGCAGCCCACGCCGCGACGTCGTCGGACAGCGGGCCGGTCCCGGCGATCAGCAACGGGAGTTTGCCGGAGTACTGCTCCCACGCCGCTTTGAGCAGCGGGACGCCTTTCTCCTCGGTGAGCCGTCCGAGAAACAGGAGGTGCTCGCCGTCGCCGACGCGCCGCCGCCCCTCGTCCGGGACGAAGTTGTGCTTCACGGTCATCCGCGCGGCCGGCAGTCCCGCGTTCACGAGAAGCCGGCGCTGCGCGTCCGAGATGCAGAAGAACCGGGTCACGCCGGTCCGCCAGCGGTCCCGGTTGACCATCAGGTTCACCGCCATCGGCACGGTCGCGGCGGCCGAATCGCGGTAACAGCCGTGCCGGACCGCGGGGACGGGCAGGCCGCCGACGCAGTCGGTGCAGATCCGGCCGTCGCGGTAGAGCGTGCCGGGCGGGCAGACGAGGCCGTAGTTGTGCAGCGTCGCGACCACCGGCACGCGCGCGTCGGCGCACGCGGCCAGCACCGACGGGGACAGCAGCGGGAAGGTGTTGTGGACGTGCACGACGTCCGGCCGCTCCCTGTGCAGCCACGCCCGCAGCTCCGTCCGCGACGAGCGGTTCCACGGCACCTGCAGAGGCACCAACGCCTTGCGCGCCAACGGCATCGAAGCGATGTCGTCGCTGTGCCGCTCGAACCGCTGGACGTCGATCCCGGCCGAGGACAGCAGCGCGACCTCGGCGTCGACCACGTTGTTCTCGCCGCTCGGCTGCTCCGACCGATAGCGGTTGTGCACCACCAGAACCTTCACGCCAGCTTCTCCCTCGCTGGAGCCTCGCCCGCGGCCAGCAAGGACGCGGCCACCGCCAAATGCAGCAGATACGGCGACGCGTCGCCGAGCCCGGCTTCGGTGTAGGACGCGGAAATGACGTAAGCGATCAGGAAAATCGCGCTCGCCCGAGCCACCGACGGCGGCCGCAGCACCGCGATCGCGACCAGCACGAGCAGCATCGCGGCGACGATCCCGATCCCGACTAAGCCCTGCTCGTGGTAGATCGCGAGCCAGCTGTTGTCGATCGGCAGGCCGTCGTAGGACTTGTCGGTGAGGCCGACGCCGAAGATGTACTCGAATCCGGTCCGCGGCGCGGACAGCAGCGCGTCCCACACCTTCGCGCGGCCGGTCAGGCTGGAGAAATCGTCGGTGCTCTGCCCGCGCAGGAACCACGCCTGCAGCAGGCCGCCCAGCACCACCGCGGCGAAACCGGCCACGAGCACGATCCAGGCGAACACTTTGCGCGCCCGCGCGCTGACCAGCCCCATCGACAGCAGCGCGACGATCAGCCCGGCGACGAGCCCGAGCGTCGCGGTGCGGGTGTGCGTGAGCAGCAGCAGCCCGAGCGACGGCACGACGACGAGCAACGCGCTCTTGGCGTCCGTCCGTTTGCCGAGCCACATCAGCACCGCGAGCCCGGCGATGACCGCCGCGTACTGCCCGACCTGCGGCGGCGTCAGCGGCCACACCGCGCCGGAAAGCCGGCCGCCGTAGATGTCCGGCATCGCCTTGCCCGGGGCGATCGCCAGGCCGAGCACGACCGACAGCAGCACCGCGCCGAACATCCGGATGTGCGCCCGCACGAACGCGAACGACCCGTCCCACCAGCCGCTGAGCAACCAGAGCGTCGCGACGAACACCGTGAACCGGAAGCACCGGAACAGCGAGCCGTACCCGGATTCCAGGTGGACGCTGGCCACGATGCTCGTGAGCAGCAGGAAGGTCAGGAGCAGCAGGTACGCGCTCGGCTTGATCCTGATCCGCAGGTTCAGCACCAGGGCGAGCAGGAACGCGGTCATCAGCGCGCCCATGGTGACCAGCTGGATCACCGTGCGCGGCAACGGGATCACCGTCTGCGCGCCGGTCGAGCCGAGGGTGTTGAGGATGAGCAACGCCCAGGCCGCGCCGACCGCTTTCGGCACCGATTTCGTTTCGGCGGGCAGCGTGGCGGTCAGTTCGGCCATGTCAGCCGCCTCCCTTGGGCTGGTAGCTCGAATTCGCGTCCTGGTGATACGGCGCGCTCTGCCATTCGCCGATGCCGACGATGTTGCTCATTTCCTTGGCGACGAACGTCCACGGCCCCGCGTAAGCATTGTCGTGCCAGGAATTGTCCTGCTGGAACGTGATCGCCTGCTGGATCACCGCGCCCTGGTACGGCGACCAGTTCGGGTAGCTGCCGAAATTCGACAGCACGCCCATCCGGCCGCACACCTCCTCGCAGCCGAGCGCCTTCGAGTTGAGTGTGAACTGGTTGTGCTCCACCACGACCCGCTGCGTCTTCCACCGACAGTCGCTGTACAGCGGTTTCTGCGAGATCGCCGGCGCGGAACAGGTCGAGACGTTCGGCACGAGCTTCGTGCACGAGCCGCTGGAGGTGTTGGCCGGGCTGTTGCAGAACCGGTCGGCGTTCTCCCACAGGATGATGCCGTTCCAGTTGTCCTGAAGCATGTTTCCGGAGATTTCGAGATTGCTCGTCCGGGCCTTCAGCCGCGGTTCGCCGCCGGACTCGGAAATATATATCGTCGCGGCCGGGAACGGATCGCCGCGGTCGGCGTGCGCGCGGCCGTCGAGCAGGTTGTTGCGGCGGATCGTGTTGTTGCGGATGATCGCGTTGTAGCTGGTTTCGTAAATGATCGCGGCGCTGTCGTTGTTCTCGATCAGGTTGCCCTCGATCAGGAAATCGTTGTTGTTCGTGTCGGCCCACAGCCCGGTGCCGCGGTTGTCGTGCACCCAGTTGCCGACGACGTCCGCGCCGTCCACCGCCCAGAACTTCATGCCGCCGGTGCAGCCGCACCCCGAGACCTTGGTCTCCCAGTTCCCGGTGTTGTTGCCGGTGATCTCGGTGCCGCGCAGCACGAGCCCGGTCACCACGGCGTTGCCGGAGTAGGCGTTCATGCCGTACTGGCCGTTGCGCCGCAGGCAGCTGTCGAGCACCTGCTGCCTCGGCCCGGCCATCAGCCCGGCCCCGTCGTTGTCCTGCACGGTCAGGTGCTGGATGACCCAGCCCTGGCCCGAATCGTGGTTGACCACACCCTCGTCGCGCGGCGCTTTAAAGCCCTGCACAGTGAACGATTCGAGCCGGACGTCCTTGCCTGGACCGGCGAAGGCGTACCGGTTGTGCTTGCCCCCGTCGAACACCGCGCCGGGAGCGCCGAGGTAGACGTCGCCGTCCTTCGGCTGGACCTGGGCGTACTCGTCGTCCGTGAGCCGGTGCGTGCCGGGCGCGAGCCAGAACGTGGTGCCCGCCGGGGAGTTCTTCGTCTTGGCCGACAGGTCGTCCACCACTGCCGGATCCACCTGGACGGCGCCGGCGGGCGCGGTCGCCGGACCCGGCCGCGCGTGATCGCAGACCGCGGCGACCGGACCCTGCGGCGAAGTCGATCCGGCGACCGGAGCGGGCGCGGCTCCGGACGAACTGCACGAAGCCAGGGCGAGCGGGAGCAACGCTCCCAGCAGCGGCGCCAAAATCCTTCGCACGGTGGATCCTCTCGACATCAGGGCAGGCGGAGCACGGTGGTCAGCGGCCCGGTGACCCGGCCGGAGCCGACGAGCGTCGTGGCGGGTTCGCGACGGCCGAAGCCGGGCGAGTACCAGCCCAGCGGCGGATTCACCTCGCCTCGGTGCGCGGTCCAGGCGAGCTGCGGCGGAAGTTCCAGCGTCGCGGTACGGCCGGGCCAGGCGAGCTGCGCGGTGTTTCCCTCCAGCTCGACGGCCAGCAGCGGGCCGAGGTGGAAGGCGAGTTTGGCGGGACCGCCGCCGGTCACCTCGTCGACCACGGTCAGCGTCCGGCCGGCCAGCTCGACGGTACGGCGATGCAGTGCCGGGGCGTAACCGTCGTGCTCGGCCTGCCATTGGGTGGGCGTCGCGGCGAGGGTGCCCGAGTTGGCGTGCCGGGTCCACAGGAACGGGCCGCCGGAGGTCGACTGGTCGACGCCGCCGAGCTGCAGCGTGTTGTGGCCGAGCGTGGAACGGAAGTACGCACGCCACTCGGGTTCGCCGTGGTAGCAGTACGTTCCCGGATCAGCGAGGATGTCGACGCCGTCGTGCCGGACCTCAATGGACAACGCGTCGGCGTGCGCGTGCGCGGCGATGGCGAGGAAGCCGTGCGGACCGCTGTCGCATCGACACCAGATCTCCGGGCCGTTGTCGCTGCGCAGGATGGTCATGCCCGCGTCGGAGAAAACCGGGCGCTCGCGGGCGTTGTCGAGGTGCGGCACTCGGGAACGCAACGCCGTGAACAATGCCGTGCGCACGTCGTCGGCGGGCAGCTTCGGCCACCATTCCGCGCGGCCGAACAGGGCGTCGCCGGAGGCCAGCAGGGAATGCCAGCGGTCCGTCTCCGGTCCGTCCACGACCAGGCCGTAGCCGTCGTCGGCGTCGCCTTGGCGCGGCGGGCGTCCGGCACAGTCCACAATGGCCGCGAGCGCGTCGCACATCGCCCGCAGTTCGAGCCAGGTCGAGCGCGGCAGCCGTGGCCCGGCCTCCAGCGCGGCGGCGAGACCCAGCTCCAGCACGAGACCGTGGTACTCCGTGGCCAGCTCGCGGTTCAGGCCGGAGGTGAAGGTGTTGGCCCGCAGATGCGAGTCGAACGAGCGGGCCGCGTCGCTTCCCCACCGAGCCGACTCCGGGAACCAGTCGAACGCGCACGACGCCGCCAGTTGTCCGGCCGTCTCGGCGAGCACGTGGTTGTTGGCCGAAGTACCCCGGCTCGGGAACGCCGCCAGCCACCGCTGGTGATGCCAGATCTGCCGCAGCGCCACGGGATTGTCCTCGAACAGCCCCGGCGCGCCGGACCAGCCGTCCAGCAACCGGCGCACCCACACCCAGGACAGCAGCCGGATCCCCAGCTCGATCCCGCTCAGCCAGTGCACGCCGCGCATCGGCGGATTGGCCGCCCACCACGACTTCAGGTGGTCGGCCACGCGGTGTGCGTAACGGTCGTCGCCGGTCGCCCGGTACGCCGCGGCCAGCACGGTCAGGTGCTGGTGCCGCGAGGGTTCCCAGATCTGCTTGATGTCGCCGATCGCGTTCTCGTCGCGGTACGGGATGTCGAAGGAGTACCGGTCCCCCGGCGCGCGACGGCCGGTCTTCGGATCGAACGCCCAGTCCGGCGCGACCAAATCGTCCCGCGCGACGCCGAAGTACTCGGCGTGCCCGTCCATCAGCCGATCCGCCGCCGCGATCAGCCTTTCCCTCCCGGTCGCGGGTACCTCGGGCTCGGCGGGCCAGGCCGGGAACGTCCGGGTCGCCGCCCAGGTCGGCTGCCGCTGGGATTCGCCGCGCCATCGCTGCTTGCGCACGACGTCGCCGACCCGGCCGACGATCTCCGCCGGTCCCATCGCGGACAGCCGGCGCAGATACCAGGACGGATCCATCACTGCTCCAACCGCACCGGCGCGCCGGTTTCGAGGCTGCGGTGCACGGCCAGCGTCGCCAGGGTGGTCGACACGAGCGAGTCGAGGCTGATCGGCATCGCGACGCCGGTCTTCAACGCGGTGATGAACGCGTCCAGCTCGGCCTGCTGGCCCTTGTCGCGGGCCTTCGGCAGCCGCGAACTGGTCCAGCGCTTGCGCCCGAACACCGAGGCGCGGACGAAATCGTCGAATTTCAGCACCTTGCCGTCGGCGAGCACCTCCAGCGTTTCCTTGGGAAACGCCGTGCTGCCGCTGGTGATGTAGCTGATCGACGCCGTCGAGCCGTCGGCGTAGCGCAGCAGCACCTGCAGGTCGTGGTTGCCGGGAGTGCCGGTGGCGTAGACCGAAACCGGGTCGCTGCCGAGGAACCAGCTGACCGTGTCGATAAAGTGCCCGCCCTCGCCGACGAACCGGCTGCCCTCGGAATCAGCCTGGTTGTACCAGCTGTTCGCGTCGAGGCGGCCCGCGTTGACCAGATACCGCACCGAAGCCGGGCCGACGCGCGGGCCGAACTGGTTTTTCGCCTCGACCAGCAGCGGCGCGAACCGGCGGTTGAACCCGACCTGCAGCCGGTTGTTTCCCGATTCCGTCACCGCGTCCACGACGCCGCGCAATTCCTTCTCCGACAACGCGAGCGGCTTCTCCACGAAGACCGCCTTGCCCGCCAGCAGCGCCCGCCGGGTCAGCTCGGCGTGCGAGCTGTGCCGGGTCACCACGAAGACCGTGCTGACCTGGTCGTCCTCCAGCAATGCGTCCACGTCGGTGCTGGCCGAGACGAAGCCGAACTTGCGCTTCGCGTTGGCTCCGGAGAGCGCGGACGTGGTGACGACGTCGGTGAGCAGCACGCGTTCGTCCCCGGCCAGGTGCGGCAGGATCATCGACGACGCGTAGTTGCCCGCGCCGATGAACCCGATCCGCAAGTCCCGCAACGGGTTCGGCCGGGTTTCCACCGCTGCTACGGCCGGGACCGCGGACACCACGCTGTCGTCCTCGGCGGGCGGCGCATCCGGGTAGCGGAACAGCACCGCGACCGCTTTCAGCTCGCCCTCGTTGAGCGCCCGGTAGGTCTCGACCGCCGCCTCGAAGTCCGCGGTATGGCTGATCAGCGGCGAAACGTCGAGCTTGCCCCGCGCGGCCAGGTCAAGGAAGCATTCGAGGTTGCGGCGTTCCGTCCAGCGCACATAGCCGATCGGGTAGTCGCGGCCTTCCAGCTCGTAGGCCGGGTCGTAGCGGCCGGGCCCGTAGGAGCGGGAGAACCGGACGTCGAGTTCCTTTTCGTAGTAAGCGTTCCACGGCAGGTTCAGCGAGATCTTGCCGATGTCCACCACCCGGCCGCGGTCGCGCGCGAGCCGCGCGGCCAGCTCCACCGGATCGTTCGACGCCCCGCCCGCGGCGAGATACACCTGATCCACGCCATGCCCACCGGACAACTCGGCCACCGCCTGGTCGATCTCGCCGGACGCCGGATGTCCGCAGGCGAGCGCGCCCAGCTCGCGCGCGATTTCGCAGCGCTGCGCGTCCGGGTCCACGCCGACAACGCGCGCACCGGCCGCCACCAGCAACTGCACCACCAGCTGTCCGATCAGGCCGAGCCCGATCACCAGCGTGAGGTCGCCGAGCTGCGGTTCGCCGCGCCGGACACCCTGCATCGCGATCGCGCCGACCGTCGCGAACGCCGCCTGCCGCGGCGAAAGCCCGGTCGGGACCTTCGCGTAAAGGTTCTTCGGCACCCAGTTCAGCTCGCTGTGCAGCGCGTGCTCGTTCCCCGCGCACGCCACGAGATCGCCGACCACGACGTCATCGATGCCCTCACCGACCTGCTCGACCACGCCGCACAGCGAATAGCCCAGCGGCGTATAGGAATCAAGCTTCCCGGACACCTTGCGATAGGTCGCGGCGAGACCGTTCGTCGCGACGCTCTGCATGACCTTCGCGACCTGGTCGGGCCGCGAACGGGCCTTGCCCAGCAGCGACATCCCCGCCTCGGACACCTTCATCATCTCGGTGCCGGTCGAGATCAGCGAGTACTGGCTGCGCACCAGCACGCCGCCCGGTTTGCACGCCGGCACCGGGACGTCGAGCAGGGCCAGTTCGCCGCTCTTGTAGTTCTGCACTACCTGTTTCACTGGACTCCTAGCCGCTCTCCGCGGAGGGCCCCGCGGTACCAGTACTCGAGGGTCAGCACGTGCCAAAGATGTTTCGCGCGGTCCTCGCGCCCGGCGGCGTCCTCGGCCACCAGCTTGCGCAGGGCGTCGCGCTGCAGGAAACCGGACTCGACCAGCACGCCGTCCTCGATGACCTCCCGCACCAGCGGCGCGAGGTCCCGGCTCATCCACGCCCGCAGCGGCGCGCTGAACAGGCCCTTCGGCCGGTACACGATTTCGTCGGGCAGGATCGCCGTGGCCGCTTTCTTCAACGCCACCTTGCCTTGGCGTCCGGCGATCTTCTCCCGGCCGGGCACCCGGAACGCCGCCCGGACGACCTCGATGTCCACAAAGGGCGTTCGCACCTCGGTGGAAGCGGCCATAGTGGACCGGTCGGTGTAAGCGAGATTCAAGCCCGGCAAGAACATTCGCGCGTCGGCCAGGCACATTCGGTTGACCTGGTCGGTCAGCTTCGTGTCGTAGTAGATATCGGCGTGCTCGGTGAGCACATCGTCCACTTCGGACTGGAGATCCGGCGAAACCAGGTCGAGCAGCTCAGCCCGGTCGTACATGGTGTAGCTGCGCCGGAACGCCGGTTCCTCCGGAAGGTCCGCAAAGGACAGAAACCGCTTCGCGAACCGCACCGACCGATAGCCGCGCGTGGAGGACGCGACCGGCAGCCGGTCGACCGCCGCCCCGATCGCCCGCCGCGCCACGCCGGGCACCCGCCGGTACCGCAACGCCAGCAGGTTCGCCAAATGCTTGCGATACCCGGCGAACAGTTCGTCCGCGCCCATTCCGGAAAGCAGCACCTTCACGCCGGCCTCGCGCGCCGCCGAGCAGATCAGGTACGAGTTGATCGCAGCCGGGTCGCCGATCGGTTCGTCCAGGTAATGCGTCATCCGCGGCAGCAGATCCTGGACGTCCGGCGCGATCTCGATCTCGTGCAGGTCCACGCCGAACTGGCGGGCGACGATGCGGGCGTAACGCAGGTCGTCCGGCATTGCCTCGAATTTCGCGTCCTCCGGACGGAAACCGATCGTGTAAGCCGAAATCCCCGGCTGCTCGCGCGCGGCCAGCGCGGTGAGGTAGCTGGAGTCGAGGCCGCCGGAGAGGAAGGTCGCCACCGGGACGTCGGACAGCAGATGCTTGCGGGTGGAATCCTCGACGACCGCGTGCAGGTCGACCTCGCCGTGATACGCCGCGCCTTCCTCGGCGACCTGACGAAGCGACCAGTAAGTACCGGTGTCCGTGCTGCCGTCCGGCCGGAACCGCAGCCAAGTGCCCGGCGACAGTTTCTCCGCCTCGCGGTAAGCACACCGGCTGTCCGGGACCCAGTAGTACAGCAGCGAAGCGATCATCGCGGCCTGGTCCACGTGCAATGTGTCACCGAGTTCGCGAGCCAGCGCCTTCAGCTCCGACGCGAACACCACTCCGCCCCCGCGACGCACGAAGAACAGCGGCTTGATGCCCAACTGGTCCCGCACGAGCACCAGCTCACCAGTGCGTTCGTCGTATACCGCGAAGGCGAACATCCCGCGCAGCCGCGGCAGGCAGTCCGTTCCCCACTCCCGCCAGGCCCGCAGCAGCACCTCGGTGTCGGAGGTGCCGCGAAACCGGACCCCGGCGGCTTCGAGTTCGGCCCGCAGCTCCGGCGCGTTGTACAGCTCGCCGTTGTAGGTCAGGGCGAGGCCCTCGGCCGTCATCGGCTGCGCGCCGGTTTCCGAAAGGTCCACGATGGACAACCGCCGATGTCCTAAGTGGACGTTCCGGTGGTCGTAGCGGCCGTCGCCGTCCGGACCCCGGTGCGCGAGGCACTGGGTGAGCCGGTCGGTGAGCGGGCCGCCGTCCGGCCAGCTGTACGCGCCCGCGATGCCGCACATGCGCTTCGTCCCCCTAGCTTTCCTGTACGGGTTTGAGCCGTCTCGTCGGCGCGTCCGGGTCCACCGGCGACGGCGGACGGGTCCGGTCGAGCGGACGGCGCCTGCGTTCGGGCTTCACCGGCCACTCGATCGGCTTGGTTTCGTCGCGCAGTTCCAGTTCGACGACATCGGCCTGTTTCTTCGCGACCACGGCCGCCCGCCCGCGCAACGCCGTGTGCAGCCCGTCCCAGAGCGTGCCGTCGGTGCGGTCCTTCGGATCCGGATCGACCAGCACCACACCGAGAATCGGCACGCCGCAGTCGGCGAGCTGCCGCGCGACGGTGTGCAGCCACTGCGAGTTCGCGAACCCGGCGCGCACTACGAGCACGGCCTCCGCGCCAAGCGCCGACAGATCGGTCCACGCCGTTCCCGGCGAGGCCGTACCGACCCCGACCCGGCGCACCGCCCGCGCCACCGCCGGGTCGCCAGCCTCGACGACCTGGACGTTCCCCTCCACCGGCAGCCGCGACACTTCCTTGCCCGGCAGGTCGTCCACGAGCACCACCGGTCCGTCCTCGGCCAGCGAACGGCCGAGTTCCACCGCCAGCTCCGCCGCGGTCGTAGCCGCGCCGACCTCCAGCAGCGACAACGAAGCCCGGTCCTCCCGCGCGGCCCGCGCAAGCGTGAGCGCGACCCGGCTGGACTCGGTAACGGCCTTCGACCGCCGCCACAACTTCGCCGGGCCGATCGGCTTCACCCCGACCTGCGCGATCACCGAAGCCCCGAGGTGCTGCGAAATTTCGCGGCGCAACACCGGCCGGTCCCGGACCAACGCGGACACCGCGGCGAAAGCGAGCCCGAGCGCGAGGCCCAAGGCCAGCCCGACGCCGCCGTCCGTGCCGTAGGTCTTCAGCTTCGACACCGGCTGAACCGCCGGCGCGTCCACGATCTGCGTCCCGGCGATGACCTCCGGCGACCCGATCCCGGCCTGCTGCGCCTGGTTCTGCAGATCGGCGATCTTCGACACCAGGTTCGCGCGCTGCGTATACAGCTGCTCCAGCGCACCAGCGTTGGAGTTACGGCCCTTCGCGACCTCGGTCGCGGCCTGGTTGTCGATGTCGGCCAGTTGCGCCTGCGACTGATCCCGCTGCTGCAGCAACGCTTTCGAGCGCCCGTTCGCGGCGGCTTGGGTGCGTGCCGTGTGGTCGGCGATGAACGCGTCCGCGAGCGCTTTCGCCTTCGCGACCGCGTCGTCCTTGGTCTTGCCTTTGACCGTCACCTGCATGACGTTGTTGGTGAGACCGAGCCCGGCGTAGTCCTTCAGGAAATCCGACGGAGACTCGGTGTTGTTGATCCGTTTCAGCGCGGCCGCCGCCATGTTCGTCGTCGAAAGCACGGCGACGTCGGTGCGCATCAGCGTGCCGCTGTCGGTCGGCGAGTCGTCCGGGTGGATCACCATGATCTTCGTGACCGCAGTGGGCGGCGCGGGCAGAAAGATCGCCACCGCACAGCCGAGGACCAACCCGGCCAGCGCGGTCGTCAGCCAGAACCGCCGCTTGCGCCGCAGCGCGACCACCAGCCGTTGAAGATCGACCAGCGGCTGGACCTGCCCGGCGCTCATCGCGCACCCGCCAGCTCGTCGGTGCGCTGCTTGGCGGCCGGCTTTTGCTTCGGTCCGCCGGCGACGTGCACTTCCCTAGCCAGCACGGCGCCGAGAATTTCGTGCCCCGAGTCCGCGCAAGCCTCCGCAATCGAAACCAGTTCCCACGCGTTGCGCGTGCCGAGCGAGACCACCACGAGCACCCCTGCCGTTCCGTCCGGCACGATCGGCTGCGCCCCGGGTACCACCTCGATTTCGGTCACCGTCACCTCGACGCGGATGCGCTCGCCACGAGCCGTGCCGGCGAACTGCTCCGCGACGTTCCGTGCCGAGGCGTCCCCGCGCGGAACCAGGACGAGCAGCCGCAACACTCCGTCGCGATCCGCGCCCAGCCGCGCGAGCACGCGGCGGTACCGCACCTCCCGTGCCGCGTCATCGGCCGACGACGCCACCTCGGGCAGGTTCCACGGCCGCTCGTTCCCGACGGCCTTCCGCCACCATTTCGCCGGTGCGTCCGAGACCGCCGGGGTGTCGATGCTCGCCAGCACCGGAGCACCCAGCGCGGCGCCGATTTCGCTTTCGCTGCGCGGCCTCCGGTCGGTCCTCGCGCCGAACAGGTAAGCCAGGATCCCGATCACGAAGAACAGCACCGCGCCGCCGACCGTCAGCTGCGGGAACGTCGGCGCGGACGGCGAGGACGGCCGTTCGGACGGGCCGAGCACGACCATGTTGCCCGCGCCGGTCGCCGCGTCAGCCGCGTTGAGGTTGTTGACCGCCTGCTCCAGCGCCGTCCGCAACCCCTGCAGCGTCGTGCGCGCCTGCACGCCCTCGACGGTGTCGCCGTTCGCCACGGACTTCGACAGGTCGAGGATCCGCTGGTTGGTCTGCGCGATCTGCTGCCGCAGCGATTCCTTCTGCTGTTGCGCGAGTTGCGCGGCCTGGTCCGCGGAATTTCCGAGCAATTGCGTCGAATACTTCACGAACTCGCCCGCGACCTGGTCGGCCAGCTGCTGCGAGCGCTCCGGAGTGGAGCCTTTCGCGGTAATCGTCACGACATTGCCCTGCGCCACCGACGCGGCGACCGATTTCTGCAAATCCGTCCCGCGAATTCCGAGCCCCAGCGCCGCGGACGCCCGGTCGAGCACCACCGAACTCGTCGCCACCTGCGCCTCGGTCAGCAGTTCGTCCGGCTGCCTAGGTCCCTGCAGCAACACGCTGGCCTGCGCCTCGTACCCCGGCGACAGCACCACGGAAGCCCCGGCCCCCACACCCGCGCCGACGACCGCGAGCAGCAACAGCGCTCGCCAGCGTCGGCGCACCACCTTCCCCACGACAGAGAGGCGTACTGTTTCGTCACTCAAAACCAGGTCTCCCCTCACGGGCCGACGCACGGGTCATTGACCCCGTCGCGGCACCGCACCGGTTGGTTACACCATCCGGCCGAACCTTGTTCGAAACGCGACCCGGCTCAACCCAGCGCACGCTCGTACGCCTTGATCAACGCCGCCTGGGAATTGCCCCAGGCGAGCGGTCCGCGCACGCGCTGCTTGCCGAGCTGTCCCATGCGTTCCCGCTGCTCCGGGTCGTCCAGGAGCACGGAGACGAGCTTCGCGAACTCCGCGATGTCGTTGGCCGGGGCGTAAAGCGCCGCCTCGCCCGCGGACACCCGCGCCTCGCGCAGCTCGAACGACACCATCGGTTTGCCCATGGCCATGTATTCCATGACCTTGTTCATCGTCGACACGTCGTTGAGCGGGTTGAGCGGATCCGGCGAAAGGCACACGTCGGCCGCGGACAAATACCGCAGCAGATCCTCGTCGGACACCCGGCCGGTGAATTCCACCTGTCCGGACAATCCGAGCTGATGCGACAACGCGACCATTTCGTCGAACGTGTCGCCAGCGCCGACGAACACCGCGTGCCAGTCGTCGCGGCCCACCTCGTCGCGCAGGGAGGCGAGGGCGCGCAGGGCGTAGTCCACGCCGTCCTGCGGGCCCATCACGCCGAGGTAGCACAGCAGATTCGGCTTGCCGCGCTTGAGTTCCGGCTCCACCGGCACCTCATGGAACCGCTCCACGACCGGCGCGCTGCGGACCACGAACACGTCCTCGGGCCGCTTGCCGCCGCGGATCCGCGCGACCTGGCGGTAGCTCTCGTTGGTGGACAGCACGACGTCCGCCGCGCGATAGGTGGAGCGTTCCAACGCACAAACGCCGCGGTAAAGGAAATCCTGCCCGCGGTCGAAGCGCGACAAATACAGTTCCGGCACCAGGTCGTGCTGATCGAAAATGAACTTCGCGCCACGTCTTCGCAACATCCGGGCGACGAGGAACAGCAGATCCGGCGGGTTGCAGGCGTGCACGACGTCGACCCGGCCGATCTTGCGCGCGAGCCGGAACGTGTGCCACAGCGCGGATCCGTACTCGCGCGCGTACCCGGCGGGACCGCCGGTCGCCGCCTGCAGCGGGTAGCGGTGGATGTGCACGCCGTCGAGCACGACTTCGGCCTCGGTGTCCCGTTTCGTGCCCTGCGGGCAGATCACGTGCACCGTCATCCCGGCGTCGCGCAGCGTCTGGCATTCCTGCCATACCCGCCGGTCGAACGGCACCGACAGATTCTCGACGAGAATCAGCGCGATCCGGTTCCGCAGGATTTCGTTTTCGGAAAAGCCCTCACCAGGCAAGGCCGACGTACCCCTCTTCCGCCCGGCGCACGGCGGCGTCCGGGACGCGGACCAGATCGACCAGCACCGGCCCGCTGCCGTGCGGCAGGGCGGCCAGCACCTCCGGGTCCGAGGTGCCGATCAAGCACACCTCGGCGTGGTCGAGCACCTCCTGCACCGACCCGGCCAGCAGCTGCCCGAGGTGCGGCAGCCGGCTTTCGATGTACTCGCGGTTGGCCCCCATCAGCCGCGACAGGCTGACGTTGGCGTCGTGGATCTTGAGGTCGTATCCCTTGCCGAGCAAGCGTTCCGCGAGTTCGACCAGCGGGCTCTCGCGCAGATCGTCGGTGCCCGGCTTGAAGGAAAGCCCGAACAGCCCGATCTTGCGCTTCCCGGTCCGCGCGACCAATTCGAACGCCCGGTGCAGATGTTCGGAGTTCGACGGCAGCACGTGCGCGAGCAACGGCACCGAGACGTCCGCCTGCCGCGCGGCGTAGACCAGTCCGCGCAGATCCTTCGGCAGGCACGAGCCGCCGAAGGCGAACCCGGGCCGCAGGTACGCCGGGCTGATGTTGAGCTTGCGGTCGGCCAGGAACACATCCATCACCTGATGCGAATCGAGCCCGAGCGCACGGCAGATCGCGCCGAGTTCGTTCGCGAAACCGATCTTCACGCCGTGGAAAGCGTTGTCCGCGTACTTCGTCATCTCCGCGACCGGGATCGGCACGCGGAAGACGTCGCCGGGCAGTCCCTCGTAGAGTTTCGCCACGACGTCGCCGCTGGCGGGATCAAACTCACCGATCACCGTTTTCGGCGGCTGGAAGAAGTCCCGGACACTGGTGCCCTCGCGAAGGAATTCCGGGTTCACCGCGACGCCGAAGTCGACGCCTGCGGTACCGCCGCTGTGCTTTTCCAAGATCGGCACGAGCAGCCCGAGACAGGTGCCCGGCAACATCGTGCTCCGGAACACGACCGTGTGCCGAACCTCGTTGTTCCCCAAAGCTTTTCGTTCTTTTAACGCCTCGCCGATCTCTTCGGCGACCCGCTGCAGATACTCGGTGGAAAGGCTCCCGTTGGGCGCGGACGGCGTACCGACGCACACCAGGGAAACGTCCGTCGCGAGGATCGCTTCGGTCACCTCGGTGCTCGCCCGCAAAGCCCCGGAGGCGACCACCTCCGCGGTCAGCTCCCCGATCCGTTCCTCGACCACCGGCGCCTTGCCGGCCGTCACCAGGTCCACTTTCGCCGGATTGACGTCTACTCCGACGACCTCGTGCCCTTGTCCCGCCAGGCAAGCCGCGGACACGCACCCGACGTACCCCAGCCCGAAGACGCTGATCTTCACCACGGAACCTCCGCCCGACCGTTCGCTGCTCATTGGTCGGAGCGCGGACGGGCTTCGTTACCGGTTCCGCATAACAAGGCGGGAACCCCTGTCCCCGCAGCGATTCCCGCCTTGCGCCGCCCACCGGACCGGTGGTTACCCCATCCGGCCGTACCGGCAGGGGAATTTGCCCACGGTTGTCCGGAAAGGGCAGTGAATGCCTTCCGAAGCTTCGAAAAATTCAGTTTCCGCCGACGAACGCGGAGGCCAGCTTTTCACCCGTGCTCGTCGCCGCGGAGTGATCCTCGATCGGGTTCACCGCCGAGTTCTTGAAGCACACGTAGGTGACGCCGGAGTCGACCCCGCCGTTCTTCGGGTCCGGATTGATGCCGAGATCCTTGGCCGTCGCGTAGGACGCTTCGCCGATGATCTTGTTCGGCCCGGTGTCTCCGATGACCGCGTACTCGACCTTGCCGTTGTAGATCACCGCGCAGGAACCGCCGCCGCGGAGACCGGAGTTTTCGTAGTTCCAGATACTGCTCGAAGACGGGACCACGATGTAGGGAAGTTTGGCGGCATTGAGCGGTTTGCCGTCGGATTGCGGGAAAGCGGTGTCGGACAGGAAGCAGCAGTCGGTGTTCTCGTTGCACTCGGTGGTGCGCTGACCGTCGCAGTCGATGTCCATGTCGGCTTTCCAGAAGACCGCCTTGCCCGCGTCGCACACCGGGACGGTCGCACTGCCGGAGTCTTCGTCGGTTTTGTATTTGCCGCTGGAGATCTGCTTGCAGGAGGCGACCTTGGCGAGGATCTGGTCGGCGGTCGGGCCCGCCTGGACTGCCTCCGAGGCCGGGTTTGCGGCTGGGGTCGCCGCGGAGGCGAGCGCGGTGGGCAGGACGGCGGCGGCTATCGCCAGAATCGCGAGCAGGACGAGTTTCCGCATCGACGCTCCCTGTTTATTAGGAAACTTTCCTTACGGCGGCGCGCGCTCAGGATGCCGCCGAACGGATGCGGTCACAACCCGCCAAAAGAGGGTGTTTTTTCCCGCCGAACCGAGCAGTCCGTGAAGGGGCTGCGGAGGGAGCAGGGTCTGTGAAGGACTCCTTGAGGGAATCCAGGCCCGCGAAAGGCCCCTCGATGGAGCCCACGCCCGTGACGGGTCTCTCGATGGAATCCAGGCTCGCGAAAGCCCTTCGATGGAGCCCGCGTCTGCGAAGGGCACCTCGATGGAATCCAGGCTCGCGGAAGACTCTCGAGGAACCCACGCCTGCGAAGGACCCCTCGAATCCAAGCCCGCGAAGAAGCCACGTCCACGAAAGACCCCTCGACGGAGCCCCCGCCCCTGAAGGCCCTCGATGGAGCCCGCCCCGGAAGAGCCCCTCGATGAAGCCCAAGTGCGTGAAAGGCCCCTTCACGCACCTAGCCGCAAGCTACCGACCGGGCCGAGACGCCCAGCGTGCCGGGAATCGACGCGGTCGCCGGCTCACCGCTTCCGCCCAGCGGGGGTTCAGGTCCGACCGGATCTCCGTCCGCGACCGCACCAGCGCCGCCCCGCGAACCCCGCCGACGTTCGCGTACACCCGGGTCGCCCCGGCCTCGCGCAGATGTGTCAGCACTCGCCGGTCAAAGCGCCCCTCCGGCAGCGAAAACCGCCGCACCGGGGTGCCGCTCAGCTGCTCCAGCAACCGCGGCGCCTCGTCCAGTTCCCGGCGCACCGCGAACGAACCGTCCAGCCGCCGCCAGTCCAGCCGGTCCCAGCCGTGCGATCCGACGTGCATCCCCGCGTCCACCAGCTGCCGCAGCCCGTCGCGGTCGATGTACCCGCGCTCGCCGACCCGGCCGGCCAGCGGGAAGAACTCGGCATAAAGCCCGCGCTCGACCAGCCGCGGCAGTGCGATCTCGACATCCGACGAGTTCCCGTCGTCGAAGGTGAGCTGTGCATCGGTCCCCGAGACGACGTCCAGGAGCGCGTCGAACTGCTCCACGGTGATCCACCGCTCGTCCTCTCCCGGATCGAGCGCTCGCTGGGGTTTGCCAATGCCGTGCACCGCAAAGGTGATCATTGCGCCTCCCGTCTGACGTACCGTACCCGATTAATCGGATTCGCAAACGGAGTAGTTACCGGCACTGATCCCATGGTCAACAACGCACTTCCACCGTGGAGAAAACACTTCCGCAGGAAAATCGGAATATGTCCACACTTGTAGACAGCCTTCAGCTTCACACGTTTGGGTGAAGATTCAATGATTACGGTGGTAGTGGCGCCGGGCCTTCTCCCGGTTGCCGCAGGCCGCCATCGAGCACCAGCGCGCGCGGTTGGCCCGGCTGCGGTCGAGCAGAAAGAGCTGACACTCGTCATTGGCGCAAGCCCGCAACCGCCCCGGAAGATCCTTCTCGATCGCCGCCCAATCCAGAACCGCCCCAACCGCCAGCCGGGCGTGCGACGGCGCCTCAACCGACCAGCTCAAGCCGTCCGCGGAAACCTCCGGCACCTGCCGCACCCCGTCGAGCAGCGGACGCAACACATCCGGCGAGCTGTCCCCGCGCACGACGTCGCGCAGAAGATCCCGCGCCTGACGCAACAGCTCCAGCTCCGCGCCGCTCCCGTCGCCGCCGTGCCCCCGCGCCCACTGCCGGTCGAGCGCGTCCTGTTCCTCGCCGTTGACCAGCGGCCTGCTGTTGAGCAGGTCAAGCACGTCCATGGAAGCTCCCTAACCAGACTGAACCCTTTGACAGGTTAGCTCGACCATGCTTCCATGGCGAACACCTAACCAGATTAAAACCTCAAAGGGGTTAGCCATGATCCAGCACCGGACGGCCGCCGTCGACGGCCACGACCTCTTCTACCGCGAGGCCGGTCCCGCCGACGCGCCCGCGATCGTCCTGCTGCACGGGTATCCGACCAGCTCGTTCATGTTCCGGAACCTCATCCCGCTGCTGGCCGACCGCTACCGCGTGATCGCGCCGGACCACCTCGGCTTCGGCCACTCCGCCGCCCCCTCGGCCGGCGAGTTCGACTACACCTTCGACGCCCTCGCCGACCTCACCTCCGGCCTGCTCGACCAGCTCGGCCTGGACCGCTACGCGGTTTACGTCCAGGACTACGGCGCCCCGATCGCCTGGCGGCTCGCGCTCAAACACCCCGAGCGGATCTCCGCGATCGTCACGCAGAACGGCAACGGTTACGAGGAAGGCTTCGTCGACTCGTTCTGGGCCGGCCTCTGGGCCTACGGCGCGAACCCGGGCCCGGAGACCGAACCGGCCGTCCGCACCGCGTTGAGCTACGACGCCATCCGCTGGCAGTACCTGCACGGCGTCCCCGACCCGAGCCTGGTCAGCCCGGACACCTGGGAGCACGACCACGCCCGGGTTTCCCGCCCCGGCAACGACGAAATCCAGCTCGCGCTGTTCCGCGACTACCAGCACAACCGCCCGCTTTACCCGCGGCTGCACGAATTCCTGCGCACCCACGACGTACCGGTGCTCGCCGTCTGGGGCCGCAACGACGAGATCTTCGCCCCGGCCGGCGCGGAAGCCTTCGCCCGCGACGCCAAGGACGCCGAGGTACACCTGATCGACGGCGGACACTTCCTGCTGGAAAGCCACCTCGACGTCGTCGCGGGCTACCTGCGCGGCTTCCTCGGCCGGGTCTTGAGGTAGCCCTCTGCTCCGACTACCCGCGCTGACCTACTTGCGGATCTCCAGCGTGCAGCACTTCGGCCCGCCACCGGCCTTCCGCAGCTCCGAAATATCCACATACACCGGCTCGTAACCCCGCTCGGCCAGCCGAGCACCAAGTTCCGTCGCCTCGACCGGCAACACCACGTTGCGCCCGTCGGACACCCCGTTCAACCCGAAGCACTCAGCGTCAGCCGCAGTAGCGAGCACAGCGTCCGGGAACATCCGCCGCAACACCCGCTGCGAGCCCGGCGAGAACGCCTCCGGGTAGTAGACGACCTGCGCGGTCGCCGCGTCCGTCGCCTCGGCCAGCACGAACAGCGCGGTGTCCAGGTGGTAGTAGCGCGGGTCGATCAGCTGTAGCGACACCACCGGGACGCCGAGCACTTCCTGCGCCTCGGCGTGCGCGGCCGGGTCGGTGCGGAAGCCGGTGCCGGCCAGCAGCAGCTTTCCGGTCCAGGCGAAATCGCCCTCGGCCTCGTTGATCTTCTCCGGCATGGTCAGGTCGCGGTAGCCGTGTTCGAGGAACCAGCGGCGGAAGTGCTCCGCCTCGGCGGTGCGCTGCGGGGCGCGGAACCGCGAGCCGAGCACGCGCCCGTCCACGACGGTGCCGGAGTTGGCCGCGAACACCATGTCCGGAAGGCCGGGTTGCGGGTCGATCTCCTCGACGGTGTGGCCGAGGCGGCGATAGGTGTCGCGCAGCTCGGTCCACTGCGCGACGGCGACGTCCGCGCTGACCGGCTTGGAGGGGTCCATCCAGGGGTTGATCGCGTAGTCGACGGCGAAATAACGCGGCGGGCACATCAGGTAACGGCGGGGTGTGGGCACCCGCGGCGGCACAACCTCTCCCTGCATGCAACCAGGCTAAGGTGGACCTAATCTCGCAATCAATCGCTGTTCACTGCGCACCTGCGTGCTAAACATTGCGTGTGAACACCATCGACCAGCGAATCGTTTCCTGCCTGGTGGCCAATGCCCGCTCCAGCTACGCGGAGATCGGCAAGGTGGTCGGGCTGTCCGCCCCGGCGGTGAAACGGCGCGTGGACCGGCTGCTGGAAACGGGCGTGCTGCGCGGGTTCACCGCGGTCGTCGACCCGGAGGCGCTCGGCTGGGGCACCGAGGCGTTCGTCGAGGTGCACTGCCAGGGCAACGTCACGCCCGGCCGGATCCGGGCCCGGCTCGAACCGCTGACCGAGGTCGTCGCCGCGTACACGGTGTCCGGCGCGGCGGATGCGATCGTGCACCTGCGCGCTGCCGACATCCACCACCTCGAGACCGCGCTGGAACGGCTGCGCGGACTGGAAATCATCGACCGGACAGTGTCGACGGTCGTGTTGTCCCGGCTGCTGGAGCGCCCACCGACGCCCTCCTGAGATGCTCGGGCGATGACCGACCGCATTCACAGCGAGCACGACCAGGGCGTCGCGCTGCTCACCGTCGACGCCCCGAAGAGCCGCAACGCGCTGACCCTCGACCTCTCCGCCGAGCTGGCCGCAGCGGTCGCGCGCGCCGAAGCCGACGAGAACGTGCACGCCGTGATCGTTACCGGCGCACCGCCGGCGTTCTGCGCGGGCGCGGACCTCACCGCGCTCGGCAAAGCCGACGCCGAAGGGCTGCGCTCGGTGTACGCGGGGTTTCTCGCTGTCGCCGGTTGCAGTCTGCCGACGATCGCCGCGGTCGGCGGGGCCGCCGTCGGCGCTGGTCTGAACCTCGCGCTGGCCGCCGACGTCCGCCTCGTAGGACCGCACGCCAAATTCATCCCGCGGTTCCTCGAACTGGGCCTGCACCCCGGCGGCGGCATGACCTGGATGTCGCAACGAATCCTCGGTCCGCAGCAGGCGTCCGCGATGGCGCTGTTCGGCGAAACCATTACCGCGGAATCCGCAGTACGGGTCGGGTTCGCACTGCGCTTTGTGGATGGTGACCACGACGCATTGGTCCAGGCCGCCCGCGACCTCGCCGCCCCGACGGTCGCCGCGCCGCGCGAGGTCGTGCTGTCCACCAAGCGGACTATGCGGCAGACGAGCGGCCTGACCGAACACGCCGCGGCGGTCGACGCCGAACTCGTTCCACAGTTGGAATCGCTGGCCGCACCGGCATTCGCCGAGCGGTTGGCCGCGATGAAGGCGCGCATCAGCGGCCGCTGAGCCGGACCGCGCACAAATTCCCACATCCCGGGAACCCTCAACCTGGAGCAAACTGCTGGTCAGTGCCGCACGGGCGGCAAGAGACGCGCGTCACTCCGGACGGCGGCCCCATTCGCCCTACGATCGAGGACACCCCGGTGGGCCTGGGTACCCCACACTTGACCGCACTCCGACCGCGGCCAGACGTGTGGCGAGTAACCTCGGAAACAGGCCTCGGCGGGCTCCCCGGGGAGCCGACCCTGGCCCGCAGCACGCCGGGAGAGAGGGATTCCCTGACCCATGAGCACCAGTGCGAACGGCAGCGCGGCCGGGAACGGCGCGCTGACCGCGTCCCGGTCCACCGAGGTGAACAAGCTGGACCGGGTGGTCATCCGGTTTGCCGGCGACTCGGGCGACGGGATGCAGCTGACCGGCGACCGGTTCACCTCGGAGGCGGCGGCGTTCGGGAACGACCTGTCGACCATGCCGAACTTCCCGGCCGAGATCCGGGCGCCACAGGGCACCATCCCCGGCGTCTCGTCCTTTCAGGTGCACTTCGCCGACTACGACATCCTCACGCCGGGCGACCGGCCGGACGTCCTCGTCGCGATGAACCCCGCCGCGCTCAAGGCGAACGTGCGCGACGTCCCGCACGGCGGGACGATCATCCTCAACACCGACGAGTTCTCCAAGCGGAACCTGGTGAAGGTCGGCTACGACACCGACCCGCTCGAGGACGATTCGCTGTCGCCGTTCCAGGTGCACCGGGTCGCCATGTCGACCCTGACCCAGGGCGCGCTCGCCGACACCGGCCTCGGCAAGAAGGACGCCGAACGCTGCAAGAACATGTTCGCGCTCGGCCTGCTGTCGTGGATGTACCACCGGCCGACCGAGGGCACCGAGCGGTTCCTGCGCGAGAAGTTCGCGAAGAAGCCGGACATCGCCGAGGCGAACATCCTTGCCTTCCGGGCAGGCTGGAACTACGGCGAGACCACTGAATCGTTCGCGACCACCTTCGAGGTCGCGCCCGCGAAGCTGGACAAGGGCACCTACCGGCAGATCACCGGGAACACCGCGCTGGCGTACGGGATCGTGGCCGCCGGACAGCAGTCCGGGCTGCAGATCCTGCTCGGCACGTACCCGATCACCCCGGCCTCGGACGTCCTGCACGAACTGTCCAAGCACAAGAACTACGGCATCATCACCTTCCAGGCCGAGGACGAGATCGCCGGCATCGGAGCCGCGCTCGGCGCGTCCTACGGCGGGGCGCTGGGCATCACGTCCACGTCCGGGCCGGGCGTCGCGCTGAAGTCGGAGACCATCGGCCTCGGCGTGATGACCGAACTGCCGCTGGTGATCATCGACGTGCAGCGCGGCGGGCCGTCCACCGGTCTTCCGACCAAGACCGAGCAGGCCGACCTGCTGCAGGCGATGTTCGGCCGCAACGGCGAATCGCCGGTGCCGATCATCGCGCCGCTTTCGCCCGCCGACTGTTTCGACGCGGCGATCGAGGCCACCCGGATCGCGCTGAAGTACCGCACGCCGGTGCTGCTGCTGTCCGACGGCGCGATCGCCAACGGGTCCGAGCCGTGGCTGGTCCCGAATGTCGGGGACCTGCCGGACCTGCGCGTGGAATTCGCGTCGGAACCCAACTCCGACAACGGATCCGGCGAGTTCTGGCCGTACGTGCGCGACCCGGAGACGCTCGCGCGGGCGTGGGCGATCCCGGGCACTCCCGGTCTGCAGCACCGCATCGGCGGGCTGGAGAAGGCCGACGGCACCGGCCACATCTCCTACGACCCGGACAACCACGACAAGATGGTGCGGCTGCGCCAGGCGAAAATCGACGGCATCGACGTGCCGGACCTGGAGGTCGACGACCCGTCCGGCGAGGCGCGCGTGCTCGCGCTGGGCTGGGGTTCGTCCTACGGCCCGATCGGCGCGGCCTGCCGCCGCGTGCGCAAGCTCGGGATGCCGATCGCGCAGGCGCATCTGCGGCACCTGAACCCGTTGCCGCACAACCTCGGCGAGGTGCTCGCCCGCTACGACCGGGTCGTGGTCCCGGAGATGAACCTCGGCCAGCTCTCGCTGCTGCTGCGGGCGAAGTTCCTGGTGGACGTCCACTCGTACACGAAGGTCGCCGGCCTGCCGTTCAAGGCCGAGGAACTGCAGAACGTGTTCTCCGACATCATCGCCAACCTCGTTCCGGAGGGCGTCAAGTGACCGCCATCGATCTCGGGCTGCCGCAATTGGGCGGCATCGACCTGGTGCCGACCACCGACGAACCGCAGAAGGCCAAGGACTACAAGTCCGACCAGGAAGTGCGCTGGTGTCCCGGCTGCGGCGACTACGTGGTGCTCAACGCCGTGCAGTCGTTCCTGCCGACGCTCGGACTCAAGCGCGAGAACATCGTCTTCATCTCGGGCATCGGCTGCTCGTCGCGTTTCCCGTACTACCTCAACACTTACGGCATGCACTCGATCCACGGCCGCGCGCCGTCGATCGCGACCGGGCTCGCCACCACGCGCCCGGACCTGTCGGTGTGGGTCGTCACCGGCGACGGCGACGCGCTGTCCATCGGCGGCAACCACCTCATTCATGCGTTGCGGCGCAACGTGAACATCAAGATCCTGCTGTTCAACAACCGGGTCTACGGCCTGACCAAGGGCCAGTACTCGCCGACGTCCGGCCAGGGCATGGTCACGAAGTCGACGCCGATGGGTTCGCTGGACACGCCGTTCAACCCGCTGTCGCTGGCGATCGGCGCGGAGGCGTCGTTCGTCGGCCGCGCGATGGACTCCGACCGCAAGGGCTTGACCGAAGTCCTTGAAGCAGCGGCGAAACACCGCGGTTCGGCGCTGGTGGAGATCTACCAGAACTGCCCGATCTTCAACGACGGTGCGTTCGATGTCTTGAAGGACAAGGACGAAGCCGCCTCCCGGCTGATCCCGCTGCGCGCGGGCGAACCGATCCGCTTCGGCCCGGAAAGCGAGTTCGGCGTCCGCCGCGGCGACTGGGGCGGTTTGGACGTCGGCAAGGTCGCGGAGATCGGCGAGGAAAACCTGGTGGTGCACGACCCGTCGATCGCCGACACGTCGTACGCCTTCGCGCTTTCCCGCCTCGGCGACCAGAACCTGAACCACGTCCCGATGGGCATCCTGCGCCAGGTCGAACGTCCCACGTACGACGACGCCGCGCGCGCCCAGGTCGAACAGGCGCGCGAGGCCCGGAAGCCGGACCTGCAGGGGTTGTTGCGGGGCAAGGACACCTGGACCGTCGCTTAGTCCACTTACGACAGAGGCCGCCACTCCCGATTCGGGAAGGGCGGCCTCTGTCTTATGTGGACTCAATGCAAGGGACGGAACCCGACCCGCTCAGCGTCAGCCGCGCTGCGGAACCACACCTCGGCGACCATCTTCGGGAACTGCGGCGAATCCTCACCGCAATACCGCAACGCCGTCACACTCGCCTTCACCGTGAAACCGTCCGCCGGACGGCCACCGCCCGGACGCGGCATCGCCGAACCCGGACCGAACGGCCCCGGCGGCACCGCGTCGTCAGCAGTCTGCCTCGCGGGCGGCGGCTCCGGCGCGGCCATCGCGGCCTGGTTCGGCTGCACGGACGGCTCGAACAGCGAACCGCTGTGCCCACCGGCGAGATCCGGTTCGCGGCGCTCCACCGGGCGCATCGACGGCTGGATCGGTTGCGGTGCGTCGAAACCGCCGCGCGGGGATTCGCGGCGCTGCCGCTTCGGCAAGCCTTGGTTGCCCGCAGTGTCCTCTGTGGACTCCGCGACCGGCTCGGCGTTCGGGATCAGATGATCGGTCGTCGAATCCTCTTCGAGGTGACCGACGGTCGATTCGACTGGTTCGGCGGGTTCCTCGAACGCCGACCGCTGCGGCGCGTCCGGCTGGTTGAACCAGGCCGGCTCCGGCTCGGGCGCGCGGCCCGGGCCCGGGCGGAACAGCGAGACCGGCTCGGGGTCCGAAGCGGTGCTGTCCAACGGAGTCGGGTCGAGTCGACGCTCCAAAGAGGACAGACCGTCCGCCGGTTCGGTCAGATGATGGCCCTGCTCCTGCTCAGCGGGACTGTCCGCTGCGGGATAGTCCGCCACCGGAACCTCGGCCGGGTCCGGAATGCGGTGGTAGCCGCTGTCGTGCGCGTCCGCCGGGTCCGGAATGCGGTGGTAACCGCTTTCGTGCGCGTCCGCCGGTTCCGCGATGCGGTGGTAACCGCTGTCGTGGTCCTCGGCAGGCTCGGCGATGCGGTGCGAACCGGTGTCGCGGTCGACCGGCTGCAGGTACTCGGTGGCCGCGGCGCGGTAGGCCGAACCGGAGTTCTCCGGAGCGCTCTCGACCGGCGCGCTGTCGAAAAGACCGTTCGCCGCTTGGTGTTCGCGAGCCTCAGCCTGAGCGAACGCCTCGTCGACGTCGTCCTCCGCGAGATCCGGAGAGTCCACAGAGGCCGCGGGCTCCGCGGCGACCGGAGCCGCCGGTTCCGGAGCCGTGCGGTATTCCGCGTCGTACTCGGCTTCCGGCTCGAAAGCGCTCGTCGCCTGGATGACTTCCGTCGGAGCGTGCTCGCGGCGGTCTCTGGTCCAGTCCTCCGCGGGCGGCAGCACCGCGGTGCGCGCGGGCGTGCTGGCCGCGGCGCGTGCCGTGTCGGCGTGCGCGCTCGCCAGTTCCGCTTCCAGTTCGCGTACCCGCTTGCGTGCCGGACGCGCCAGCACCAGCCAGGCGATGACAGCGCCGACGATGAAGGCCAGCAGGCTCCAGAGCCACACCTGCCCGAAAATGGACATCTTCCGCCCCTTTTAGAACGTTCGCGCGACCAGGTAGTCGGCGACCGACTCGCAAGCGTCGCGCGCAGGGGAAGCGGGCAGCGAGGCGAGCTCGGCACGTGCTCGGGAAGCGTAGTCGGAAAGGGTTTCCCGCGCGCGTTCGAGGCCGCTGGAACGGCGCAGCAGCTCGAGCGCCTCGGCCACCAGGGCGTCGTCGGTGATCGGGCCGGCGAGCAGCTCGACGAGCCGCGGTTCGGTGTCCGGGTCGGCCAGCGCGTACAGCATCGGCAGCGTGCGAACGCCTTCCCGCAGGTCAGTGCCCTGCGCCTTGCCGAGCTCGACCGACGGCGACGCGATGTCGATGACGTCGTCGGAGATCTGGAAGGCCGCGCCGATGATGTCGCCGAAGCGGCGCAGCGCCTGGATGTGCTCCTCGGCCGCGCCGGACATCATGCCGCCGAAGCGTCCCGACGTCGCGATCAGCGAACCGGTCTTCTGCGCGATCACGGTCAGGTAGTGCTCGACCGGATCGTCGCCGGGACCAGGGCCCACGGTCTCGCGCATCTGCCCGCTGACCAGCTCGCCGAACGTCTCGGCGATGATCCGCGCGGCGTCCGTGCCGAGGTCGGCGACGAGCCGCGAAGCGTGCGCGAAGAGGTAGTCGCCGGTGAGGATCGCGACGGTGTTGTCCCAGCGCGAGTTGACGCTCTCCGCGCCGCGGCGCATGGTCGCCTCGTCCATGACGTCGTCGTGATACAGCGTCGCCAAGTGCACCAGCTCGACCGCGGCAGCCGCGATCAGCACCTGCTCGCCCTGCTTCGGCCCGAACTGCGCGGACAGCAGCGTGAACAGCGGACGAAAACGTTTGCCCCCCGCTTCGACCAGGTGCAACGCGGCGTCGTGCACGGCAGGCACGTCGCTCTTCACGACGTCCCGCAGCATCGTCTCGACGTCCGCCAGCCCGCCCGCGAGGGCGCGCAGCAAAGGCTCGTCCTGGATCTGCAGCCCGACGGTCGCGCGCAGGTCCTCGACAGCGCCATCCCGGGCCGCCCCCGGAGGTGGTGAAGACACAGACACGTCGGCTCCGCTCTCTCGTGGCGCTTCTTCGCCAGTCGGTTACCCCCTTCAGGGTAGTGGTTGCCCCGCAGCCTGCCTTTACCCGCTGTCCTGCGGAAACGGTGACGAACGCGACACTGCCGCCCCGGGTGCGCGCCAGGCCACGAACGGGTTGATCCGCGCTCCCGGACGGGTGATCGCAGCCTGAGGACGCAACGGGCGATTCGGACCTGCGGATAGTCCTGGGAGGGAGCATCAGCAGCTGAGGAGACAACCATGATCATCAAGCGCGCCGCACTGGCCGGAGCAGCACTGGCCACCGCCGGCTTGCTCGCCGCCGCCGGAACCGCCAGCGCGGACAGCCCTGCCGGAATCGCCGACATCGGCAACGCGAACTTCACGAAGTCCGGAACCACGATTTCGGTGCCCACCCAGGCCCCGTGCGCCGTAGAGGGCCCGACGAGCGGCTCCGCAACGGCAGTGTCCCAACCCGGAATCCGCTTCGGCGGCGGTACGTCCTCGTGCACCACGGAGGTAACGGACCCGGCGAACGACGTCACCACCACCACGTCGACCGCAACCGGGAACAACTTCGAACTCTCGGCCCTGGTGAGCACAGGCGGCAAACGCATCCGCATCTCGTCGTACACGGTGACCTGCAAGGCAACGCAGAGCGGAACCAACGCCACCTGGACCCTGAGCGGTCTCACCGGAATCAGCGGCCTGCCGTCACCGATCCCCCCGAACTACACGAAGCCGCTGACGAAATCGGACGGCACGGTACTGGCGAACGCGGTCTTCAACATCCAAACGCTGCCCGGCGACGGAAGCATGGCCCTGACGATGCTGCGCATCGACTTCGCCCCCGCCTCCGGCGCTTCAGGATCGGTCACTGTCGGCCACACCGCCTGCGCTCCCACGCCTTAAGTACGTGAGGGGAACCCCAAGGGAATCAGATTCCTTCAGGGTTCCCCTCACGACCAGCGACCGGGAATGCGGGCTGCCCACTCACCGAACCGCCGCCGCAACGCATCCAATGCCACATTGGGGCGCTAGCCGCCACCCCCTAAACCGCAGCCCGCGCACCAAACCCACCAGCCACCCAAGCCCCGCGCCCCACCAACCAACCGCAGCCCGCGCACCCAACCCACTAAGCGCAGCCACACTCCCCCGCACCCCGATACGAAGCCAAAAACGCGGACGGCGGGTGCTTGTCAAGGCATCTTTCCCGCCTTGACAAGCACCCGCCGTCCGTCGTCACAATCAGCTTCGGGGTGCCCGCCCAAGAAACGAGGCGCAATGTCGCCGCCAGGCGACGAGCCGCCACGAAGGACTCAGGAAGCAAACCCCCCAGCCCCAGCCCAATCCAACGCAAACGCAGGCAAAACCCCAAGCACCAACGTAACCACAACACCCAACGCAATAGCCGCAGCAGTAAACCCACCCGGCACACTCACCGTAGGCCCATCCGCAGCAGGCTCCGAGAAGTACATCAACACAATGACCCGCAGATAGAAGAACGCGGCCACCGCACTAAACACCAGCGCGACAACCACCAACGGCGCCATCCCATCCGACAACGCCGCCGAAAACACCACGAACTTCCCGACAAACCCGCTAGTCAACGGAATCCCGGCCAACGCCAGCAACAGGAACGTAAACACCCCCGCCAGCAACGGCGACCGCTTGGCCAACCCAGCCCAAGCGGAAAGATGCGTAGCCTCCCCGCTGGAATCCCGAACCAGCGAAACCACGCCAAACGCGGCCAACGTAGTAAACCCATACGCCAGCAGATAGAACAGCGTGCCCGACAACCCATCCTCAGTCATCGCGATCGCACCCACCAACAAGAACCCAGCGTGCGCCACCGACGAGTAAGCGATCATCCGCTTAACATCCGTCTGCGTCAGACCAAGAATCGCCCCGAGCGCCATCGAAATAATCGCCACCGCCCACATGACCCCGCGCCATTCCCAGCTGGTCGAGGAAAACCCGACGCTGAGCACCCGCAAGATGGCCCCGAACGCGGCAACCTTCGTACAGGCAGCCATAAACCCGGTCACCGGAGTAGGCGCACCCTGGTAGACGTCCGGCGTCCAAGTGTGGAACGGCCCCACCGACCCCTTGAACAGCAGACCCACCACGAGCAAGCCAAGACCAGCGAACAACAACGTGTCCGACCGATCCGACCCAGCCGCCGCGTGCGCGATGTCAGCCAGCTTCACCGAGTCCGCGTACCCGTACAGCAACGCCAGCCCGTACAGGAAGAACGCCGACGAGAACGCACCCAGCAGGAAGTACTTGACCGCAGCTTCCTGCGAGATCAGCCGACGCCGCCGCGCCAACCCGCACATCAGATACAGCGGCAGCGAAAGCACTTCCAACGCGATGAACATCGTCAACAGATCGTTCGCCGCGCAGAACGTCATCATCCCGCCGAGCGCGAAGAGCGTCAGCGGAAAGACCTCAGTCTGCGACGTGGTCGCAGCCTGCGCCCGGTCCTGCACGGTCCCCGGCCGAATCGCCGCCTGAGCCACGAACGCGCCGCCAGGCTCGACCTTGCGATCCGCGATGAGGAACACCGCGCCAATCCCGAGCAGCAGCAACGTGCCCCACAGGAACAGCGACGGCCGGTCCACCGAGATCGCGCCGGAGAAGGTGGTCGTGCCAGCCTTCGTCGACGTGGAACCGGTCGCGTAGAGGATCAGCGAAACCCCTGCGGCGATGATCGCGACGAGGGAGATCGTGACCTGGATCCCCCACCGCGTCGCCTTCGGCGCGAACGCTTCCACCAGCACGCCGATGCACGCGACGCCGAAGACGATCAGCATCGGCAGCACGGCCGCGTAATCGACCGAAGGCACTTCCAGTGGCGCTGCCGGCGCCTGCGCCAGGAACATGTCGAGCACGGTTTACTTGCCTCCCTGCACGGCAGACAGCGTCGCCTGCACCGACGGGGTGATCGTGTCGAGCATCGGCTTGGGGTAGAAACCCAGTCCGATGATCAGGATGACCATGGGCGCGAGGATCGCGATCTCGCGTTTGCCCAGGTCCGTGATTGCCTTGCGCGCACCGAGTTCCGGTGCGATCGCGGTGCCCGGCCCGCCGCCGACGCCCACGAGAGCGTCGCCGCGAACCGGACCCTGCATGATCCGCTGGTACAGCCACAGCACGTAAGCCGCGGCGAGCACCATGCCCACGGTCGCGAGGATCGTGTACACCGGCTGGTCCACAAAGGACCCCAGCAGCACGAGGAACTCGCTGACGAACGAGTTGGTACCAGGCAGCGACAGCGCGGAAAGCCCGGCCAGCAACAGCATTCCGCCGAGCAGCGGGGTCACCTTCGCCATGCCGCCGTAGTCCGAGATCTTGCTCGACCCGCCGCGCATCACGATCAGGCCGATCACCACGATCAGCATCCCGGTCGACAGGCTGTGGTTCAGCATGTACGACACCGAGCCGACCATCGCCTGCTCGTTGAAGGTGAAGATGCCCAGCGCGATGAACCCGAAGTGGGCGATCGACACGTAGGCGATGAACCGCTTCATGTCCCGCTGACCGGCCGCGAGGATCGAGCCGTACAGCACGCCGATCACCGACAGGATCAGCACCAGCGGAGCGAGCGCCTTGCTCCCTTCCGGGAACATCGGCAGGCAGTACCGCAGGAAGCCGAACGTGCCGACCTTGTCCAGCACGCCGACCAGCAGCACCGCGACGCCGATCGGAGCCTGGCCGGCGGCGTCCGGCAGCCAGGTGTGGAACGGGACCAGCGGCGCCTTGATCGCGAACGCGAGGAAGAAGCCGAGGAACAGCCAGATCTGCGTGCCGGTCGGCGCGTCGCGCACCACCGTCACCAGCGTGGCCCAGTCGAACGTGCCCTTGCCGCCGAGCTTGTCCGAGGCCAGCGAGTACGCCCCGATCGCCGAGGCCAGCATGATCAGGCCGCCGAGGAACGAGTACAGGAAGAACTTCACCGCCGCGTACTGCCGGTTCGCGCCGCCGTAGCCGCCGATCAGGAAGTACATCGGGATCAGCATGATCTCGAACAGCACGTAGAAGAGGAACACGTCGGTCGCCGCGAAGACGCCGATCGTGATCGCCTCCTGCAGCAGGATCAGCGACAGGAACCCGCCCGCGCTGCGGCCCGCGGGCAGTTTGTCGGTGAGCCCGAGCGCGCCGACGACGATCGGCACCAGCAGCGCGATCACCGCGATCATGATGAGCGAGATGCCGTCGGTGCCGAACGAGATGTGGATGCCGAAGCTCGGGATCCAGTCCATCGTCGTGGCCTGCTGGATGCGCTCGCCCGAAGGCGAGTAGCTCGCCCAGAACGGGATGATCAGCAGGAACTCCACAATGGACACGGCGAGCGCCGTGGCGACCGCGGCCCGGTCGTTCCCCTTGAGGAACGCCAGCACCAGCGAGCCGGCCAGCGGCAGCAGGATGAGCGCCAGAAGCCAAGTCATGTCAGGAGAACCTCACCAGCAGAAGGGCCGCGAGAAGCAGGAACGTGCCGCCGAGCATGGACAACGCGTACGACCGCACGAATCCGGTCTGCATCCGGCGCAGCCGCCCGGACCCGCCGCCGAGTGCCGCGGCGAGGCCGTTCACCGCGCCGTCCACGCCGCGGTTGTCCACGTACACCAGCGCCCGCGCCAGCCAGGTGCCCGGACGGGCGACCAGGGTTTCGTTGAGGGCGTTGCCGTACAGGTCCTTGCGCGCCGCGCGGACCGGCCAGGCCACCCGCTCCGGGCGTTCGACCGGAACGTCGCGCGACGGGCGGAACAGCCAGACCGCCAGCAGCACGCCGAGCGCGGCCAGCACCAGTGTGAGCACCGGGACCGTCCACGAAGGAATCGGGGTGTGCTCGGCTTCCGCGTGCTCGCCGACCACCGGGGCCAGCCAGTCGACGAATCGGTTGCCCAGCGCGAAGAACGCACCGGCGCCGACCGAGCCGACGGCCAGGATCGCCATCGGGACCCACATGATCGGCTTGGACTCGTGCGGGTGGAAGTCGCGTCCGTCGCTGCTCTTGATGTCCTTCCAGCGCTGCTTGCCGAAGAAGGTCATCATCATCAGCCGCGTCATGTAGAACGCGGTGAGCCCGGCGCCGATCACCGTCGCGAGGCCGAAAGCCCAGCCGCGCCAGCCTTCCTGGCCGAACGCCGCCTCGATGATGGCGTCCTTCGTGTAGTACCCGGTGAGGAACGGGAAGCCGATGATCGCCAGGTAGCCGAGGCCGAAGGTGACGAAGGTGATCGGCATCTTCTTGGCGAGGCCGCCGAACTTGCGCATGTCGACCTCGTCGTTCATGCCGTGCATGACCGAACCGGCCCCGAGGAACAGCCCGGCCTTGAAGAAGCCGTGCGCCACCAGGTGCATGATGCCCAGCGCGTAGATGCCCGGCCCGAGGCCGACCGCCAGCATCATGTAGCCGATCTGGCTGACCGTCGAGTACGCGAGCACCTTCTTGATGTCGTCGTAAGCACAGCCGACGACGCACCCGAGCAGCAGCGTGACCGCGCCGACGAGCGTGACCACCAGCCGGCCGTCCGGCGTCGCGGTGAAGATGACGTTGGAGCGGGCCACCAGGTACACGCCCGCGGTGACCATCGTTGCCGCGTGGATGAGCGCCGACACCGGGGTCGGGCCCTCCATCGCGTCCGGCAGCCACGCCTGCAGCGGGAACTGGCCGGACTTACCGCAGGCGCCCAGCAGCAGCAGGATCGCGATGGCGGTGATCGCGCCCGGCGGGATCTTGCCCTGCGCGACGCCCTCGAAGACCTGCGCGTAGCCGGTCGACCCGACGTACTTGAACATCAGGAAGATCGCCAGCGCGAGCCCGACGTCGCCGACGCGGTTCATCAGGAACGCCTTCTTCGCCGCGGTCGCCGCGGACGGGCGGTTCTGATACCAGCCGATCAGCAGGTACGAGGCGAGACCCACGCCCTCCCAGCCGAGGTACAGCGTCACGAAGCTGTTGCCCAGCACCAGGATCAGCATCGAGGCGACGAAGAGGTTCAGGTACGCGAAGAAGCGGTACCGGCCCTCGTCGTCGGCCATGTAGCCGATCGAATAGAAGTGGATCAGCATGCCGACGCCGGTGATCAGCAGCACGAACGTCAGCGACAGCGCGTCGATCCGCAGCCCGAAGTCCACTTGCAGCTGCCCGACCGGGATCCACGAGAACAGCTTGGTGTCCACAGTGGAGTGGCTGTTGGTGGAGAAGAACAGGATCACGGCGTACACGAAGGCGAGCGTGACGGTGGCACAGCCGAGCAGGTGCCCCCACGCCTTCGCGCGTTTTCCGGATAGCAGCAGAACCAGGGCGCCGAGGGCGGGAAGGGCCACCAGCAGCCACGATGATGCGGTCACTCGGTCGTCTCCCTCAGTACTTCAGCAGGTTCGTGTCGTCGACCGAGGCCGAGCGGCGGGTGCGGAAGATCGCCATGATGATCGCCAGCCCCACCACGACCTCGGCGGCCGCGACCACCATCACGAAGAACGCCATCACCTGGCCGTGCAGCCCGCCGTTGATGCGGGCGAAGGTGACCAGGGTCAGGTTCACCGCGTTCAGCATCAGCTCGATGCACATGAACACGACGATCGCGTTGCGGCGGACCAGCACGCCCACCGCGCCGATGCAGAACAGCAGCGCGGACAGCAGCAGGTAGTAGCTCGGGGTCACTTTCCTTCCCCTTCTTCTTCCTCGGCCGGCTCAGCCTTTTCGGCGCCGCCGACCAGTGCGTGCGCGTCGGGCTTGGGGCCCTCGTCCGCGATGAGCTTGCGCTCGCGCATGAGCCGGATCGCCGAGGTGGACTCGATGATCTCCGACAGCGACTCCGGCGCGACCGAACCGTCCGGCAGCAGCGCCGGGGTCGAGACCGAGCTGGCGGTGGCGAACACGCCGGGGCCGGGCAGCGGCGACGGGCGGTCGTGCTCGCCGCGGAAGCGCATCTTGACCAGTTCGCGCTGGGAAGGCTTGCCGCCCTTGGCGTTCCGGCCGGTGAAGGCCAGCACCATCGCGCCGAGCGCGGCGGTGATCAGCAGCGCCGAGGTGAGCTCGAACGGGAACAGGTACTGGGTGAAGATCAGCCGTCCGAGGCCGCCGGGGCCGCCGCCGGTCTGCTGGTACGGGTCGAGCGGCTTGGCCGGGGTCACGTTCACCATCGCGCGGAACACGCCCGCGGCGATCAGGGCGGCGAGCCCGATGCCGAGCACCCCCGCGGCGAGCCGCTGCCCGCGCAGCACCTCGACCACCGAGTCCGAGCTGTCCCGGCCGACCAGCATCAGCACGAACAGGAACAGCATCATGATCGCGCCGGTGTAGACGATGATCTGGGTGAACCCGAGGAACGGCGCGGACTGCGTCATGTACAGCGCGCCCAGCGTCAGCATCGTGAGCACCAGCCACAGCGCCGAGTGCACGGCGTTGCGGGAGAAGATCATCCCGAGCGCGCCCAGCAGCGAGAGCGGGCCGAGGATCCAGAACGCGATGGCCTCGCCGGTCGTCACGGAAGCGTCGACACTGGCCGCCGGGGCCTGCGCGAGAAGGGCGGCGATCACTTCTTCGCCTCCTGCTGCTGCGCGTTCGCGGCCAGCTCGGGACCGTTCACGTAGTAGTCCTGCTCGTTGTCGCCGAGCCGCATCGGGTGCGGCGGCTGCTCCATGCCCGGCAGCAGCGGAGCGAGCAGGTCTTCCTTGGTGTAGATGAGCCGCTGCCGGTCGTCGTCGGCCATCTCGTAGAAGTTGGTCATGGTGAGCGACCGGGTCGGACAGGCCTCGATGCACAGGCCGCAGCCGATGCAGCGCAGGTAGTTGATCTGGTAGTCCGCGCCGTAGCGCTCGCCCGGCGAGTACCGCTCTTCGTCGGTGTTGTTGCCGCCCTCGACGAAGATCGCGTCCGCCGGGCACGCCCACGCGCACAGCTCGCAGCCGACGCACTTCTCCAGCCCGTCCGGATGCCGGTTGAGCTGGTGGCGGCCGTGGTAGCGCGGCGCGGCCGGAGCGCCGGCCTCGGGGTACTCCTCGGTCGCGACCTTCTTGAACATCATCCCGAAGGTGACGCCGAATCCCTTGATGGGATTGAGGAAGTCAGTTGCCGCCATCTTCTGTTCCTTCCTGTGCGGCCGCCGCGGTGACGCCAGCCGGCTTGCGCCGCGCGGCCTTCGCCTCCGCCTTGGCCAGCGCCTTCTGCCGCGGCGTCGCGTCCGGGACCCGCAGGTCCAGCGGCGGCAGCGGGTAGCCGCTTCCGGCCAGGTCCACGTAATCCGATTCGGGCACCTTCTTGTCCGGCAGCGCGAGGCTCAGCAGCACGAGCACCACCAGCACGATGCCGACGCCGACGAGGATCTGCGGCCAGCTCCACTGGATCGTCTTGATCGCGACCACGACCACGATCCACACCAGGTTGACCGGCACCAGGACCTTCCAGCCCAGCCGCATGAACTGGTCGTAGCGCAGGCGGGGCAGCGTGCCGCGCAGCCAGATGAAGCCGAACAGCAGCAGGAACGTCTTGGCGAAGAACCAGAGGATCGGCCACCAGTTCTGGTTCAGCGCCGAATCGTCGCCGACGAACGGGAACCGCCAGCCGCCGAGGAACAGCGTGGTGCAGAACGCCGAGACGATCACCATGTTGACGTACTCGGCGAGGAAGAACATCGCGAACTTCATCGAGCTGTACTCGGTGTGGAAGCCGCCGACCAGCTCGGATTCGGCCTCGGGGAGGTCGAACGGAGCGCGGTTCGTCTCGCCGACCATCGAGATCACGTAGATCACGAAGCTCGGGATGAGCATGTAGAAGTACCAGCCGTGCGTCTGCGCCTGCACGATTTCCGACGTCTGCAGCGAACCGGAGTACAGGATCACCGCGACGATCGAGAGGCCCATCGCGATCTCGTAGGAGATCACCTGCGCCGCCGAGCGCATGCCGCCGAAGAGCGGGTACGGCGAACCGGAAGCCCAGCCCGCCAGCACGATGCCGTACACGCCGACCGACGAGCAGGCGAGGATCACCAGCACGCCGACCGGGAGGTCCATCAGCTGCAGCACCGTCTGGTGCCCGAAGATCGAAACCACCGGGCCGAACGGAATGGCCGACAGCGCGATCAGCGCGGGGACCGCGGACAGCACCGGCGCGAGGAAGTACACCTTGCGGTCGGCGGTGTCCGGGATGATCTGCTCCTTGAACGGGAGCTTGACCGCGTCGGCGAGCGACTGCAGGTAGCCGCCGGGGCCGACCCGGTTGGGGCCGGGCCGGTTCTGCATCCGGCCGATCGCCTTGCGCTCCCACACGATCAGGAAGATCGTCAGGACCGGCCCGATCAGCAGGACCACGACCGCCTTGATCAGGACGAGCCACCACGGGTCGTCGGCGATCAGCCGAGCCCGTTCCGCGGCGTCCGGGTACGCGGCGAGGAACTGCGTGAGCTGCGGGCTCACTGGTCACCTCCGGAGATCTGCACGAGCGCGCCGTGTCCGGCGGCGAGTGCGGCGCGGACGGCCGAGCCGTCGGAGTTGCCGGGCAGCCACACGACGCCGTCCGGCAGGTCGGCGACCTCGACCGGCAGGGTGATCGACCCGCGCTCGTTCGACACCCGGACCGTCTCGCCCAAGCCCTCGGCGGTCTTCGCCGAAAGCCGCGCGACCGGCGGCCGCTGGGTGCCCTTGAGGTGCGGTTCGTCGTCCTGCAGCGAGCCGTTGTCGATCAGCTGCCGCCAGGTGGCGAGCACTGCCTTGCCGTTCGGGACCGGGGCCGCCGCGGCGGCCACCGACGGTGCGGTCACCGAGGGAGCGACCGGCGCGAGCTTCGCGAAGTCGCCCGCGGCGGCGGCCGGGGTCTGGGTGAACAGGTCGGCGTCCATCTCGACGGCCAGGGTGTCGAGCACCCGGCCGTCGGGCAGGGAGCCGGTGCCCTCCAACGTCGCGGCGAAGTCGCGGCGGCGGCCCTCCCAGTTGAGGTAGCTGCCGGACTTCTCGACCGCCGGGGCGATCGGCAGGACCACGTCGGCCCGCTCGGTGACCTCACCCGCCCGCAATTCGAGACTGACCACGAACCCGGCGTTGTCGAGCGCGCGGCGGGCCAGGTCCGGGTCCGGCAGGTCGTTGGGGTCGACGCCGCCGACCACCAGCGCGTCCAGCTGTCCGCCCGAAGCGGCCTGAAGGATGCCGGTGACGTCGCGGCCCGGTTCGGCCGGGAGCTCGGCGCCCCACTGCTTTCCGACCTCGGCGCGAGCCGCGTCGTCGGCGACCGAGCGGCCGCCCGGGAGAAGCGTTGGCACACAACCGGTTTCGAGCGCGCCCCGGTCGCCCGCGCGGCGCGGGATCCACGCCAGCCGGGCTCCGGTGCGGGCGGTGAGCCGCAGCAGCGCGGAGAACAGCCCGGGGATTTCCGCGGCCCGCTCGCCGACCAGGATCACCGCGCCTTCGCCGCTGAGCGCCGCGTCGACGTCGGCCGCGTGCTGCGCGATGCCGTCCACCGCGGCCGCTTCGCCGCCGGGAACGCAGGCCAGCAGTTCGCCGAAGGTCTTGCGCACCGAGGAGGTCGTCCACTGTCCCAAGTGGACAACGCGGGTGCGGTTCTTGCGGGCCGCCTTGCGCAGCCGCAGGAACACGATCGGCGCTTCGTCCTCGGGCTCGAACGCCACGCACAGCACCGTGCGGGCGTTTTCGAGCTCGTTGAACGTCACGCCGGTTTCCGGCGTGGTGCCCACGACCGTCGAGCCGAGGAACGCCAGCTCCTCGTCCGAGTGCGCGCGGGTGCGGAAGTCGATGTCGTTGGTGCGCAAGGCGATCCGGGCGAACTTCGAGTACGCGTAGGCGTCCTCGACGGTCAGCCGTCCGCCGGTGAGCACTGCGGCGCCCTTGCCGTCGCGGGCCTTCAGCAGCCCGGACGAGGCGGCGCGGAGCGCGTCGGTCCAGGACGCTTCTTCCAGCTCGCCGTTGGCGTTGCGGACGAGCGGACGGCGGATCCGGTCACCGGCCTGCACGTAGCGGAACGCGAAACGGCCCTTGTCGCACAGCCATTCCTCGTTCACCTCCGGGTCGTCGCCGGCCAGCTTGCGCTGGACCTTGCCGCGCCGGAAGTCGGTGCGCTCGGCGCAGCCGGACGAGCAGTGCTCGCACACGCTCGGCGCCGACACCAGGTCGAACGGCCGCGACCGGAACCGGTACGCCGCGCTGGTGAGCGCGCCGACCGGGCAGATCTGGATCACGTTGCCGGAGAAGTAGCTCTGGAAGGGCTCGCCGCCGGTGGTGCGGGACGCGAGGTCCAGCACGTCGGCGGTTTCCGCGGTGCCGATCTGCTGGTGTGCGCCGCGTTCGAGCAGCGCGATGAACGGGTCGCCGGCGATCTGCTCGGAGAACCGGGTGCAGCGCTGGCACAGCACGCAGCGTTCCCGGTCGAGCAGCACCTGCGACGAGATCGGCAGCGGCTTGGGGAACGTGCGCTTCGTGTCGACGAACCGCGATTCCGCGCGGCCGTGCGCGAGCGCCTGGTTCTGCAGCGGGCACTCGCCGCCCTTGTCGCAGATCGGACAGTCGAGCGGGTGGTTGATGAGCAGCAGCTCCATCACACCCTGCTGCGCCTTGTCCGCGACCGGCGAGGTGAGCTGGGTTTTCACCACCATGCCGTCGGCGACCGTCATCGTGCACGAGGCCTGCGGCTTCGGCATCGGACGACCGCCCATTTCGACCTCGACCAGGCACTGGCGGCAGGCGCCGGCCGGGTCGAGCAGCGGGTGGTCGCAGAACCGCGGGATGCTCGTGCCGAGCCGTTCGGCGGTGCGGATCAGCAGCTCGCCCTTGGGCGCGATGACCTCTTCGCCGTCGATGGTCAGCTTGACGTAGCCCTCGGGGACCGGCGTTTCAGCCGTCTCGGGCTTGTCGGGCGCGATCGTCATGCCTGCGCTCCCACCAGTTCTCGCTTAGCGCTTTCACACAGGGCCAGGAACTCGTCCCGGAAGTACTTGATGCCGCTCTGGATCGGCGACACCGCGCCGTCGCCGAGCGCGCAGAACGAGCGGCCGAAGATGTTGTCGCACACGTCCAGGAGGGTGTCGATGTCCTCCTCGGTGCCGTGCCCCTCGACCATCCGCTCGAGGATCTGCGCCAGCCAGTACGTGCCCTCGCGGCACGGGGTGCACTTGCCGCAGGACTCGTGCTCGTAGAACTGCGTCCACTTCATGACCGCCCACGGCACCGAAACGGTCTCGTTGAAGACCTGCACCGCGGTCGTGCCGAGCATCGAACCGGCCTCGGCCGCGCCCTCGAAGTCGAGCGGGACGTCGAGGTGCTCGGCGGTGAACATCGGCGTCGACGAACCGCCCGGCGTCCAGAACTTGAGCGGGATGCCGTCCTTCATGCCGCCGGCCAGCTCCAGCAGCTCGCGCAGCGTGGTGCCGAGCGGGCATTCGTACTGGCCGGGCTTCTCGACGTGACCGGAGATCGAGTAGATCTTCGGACCGGGCGACTTCTCGCGGCCCATCTCGCGGAACCAAGACGAACCGGCGTTGATGATGTACGACGCGCTCGCGATGGTCTCGACGTTGTTCACCGTCGTCGGCGCGGCGTACAGACCGGCAGCGGCGGGGAACGGCGGCTTGAGCCGGGGCTGGCCGCGGCGGCCTTCGAGCGAGTCGAGCAACGCGGTTTCCTCGCCGCAGATGTACGCGCCGGCCCCGGCGTGCACAGTCAGCTCGAGGTCCCAGCCGCTGCCGAAGATGTTCTTGCCGAGGTAGCCCTTCGCGTACGCCTCGCGCGCGGCCGCGTTGAGCCGGCGGATGCAGTGCAGCGCCTCGCCCCGGACGTAGATGAAGCAGTGGTGCGACCGCATCGCGTACGAGGCGATGATGCAGCCCTCGAGCAGCGAATGCGGGTCCGCCATCATCAGCGGAATGTCTTTGCAGGTACCGGGTTCGCCCTCGTCGGCGTTGATCACCAGGTAGTGCGGCTTGTCCTCGTTGGGCGGCATGAACGACCACTTCACGCCCGCCGGGAAGCCCGCGCCGCCGCGGCCGCGCAGACCGGAGTCCTTGACCACCTGCACGAGCTGCTCGGGCGTGGCGGCCAGCGCCTTGCGCGCCGCGGTGTAGCCCTCGAGCGCCTCGTACGTCTCGATGCGCCAGGATTCCGGGGACAGCCAGCGCTTCGTGAGGACCGGAGTGATGGGATCAGCCATTACTTCTTCTCCACTTCTGGAAGCGGAACGTCCTGCGCACCGGGAGCGGACCAGCCGCGGTCCGCGGCGATCTGCGCCCCGCGAAGGGTCTCGACCGCCTGCGACGGACCGTCCACGGCACTGCGGTAAGCGGCCTCGTCCTCCGGCCAGAACCCGGCGAGCTGCCGCTCCGCGCCCTTGAAGTCGGTCAGCGCCGCACCGCGCGTCGGGGCGGGCTTTTTGCCTGCCTGCAACGCGTCCACGAGGGCGACCGCCTGCTCCGGCGTCTGGTTGTCGAAGTACTCGTAGTTGACCTGGATGACCGGCCCGAGGTCGCACGCGGCGAGACATTCCGCGTGCTCCAGCGTGATCGAGCCCTGCGCACCCGGCGTGCCCGCGGTTTCCTCGTGCCCCAACGGCTTTTCGTCAGAACCGAGGTGCGTCTGGAGCTTCTTGTAGATGTCGTCGCCACCGAGCGCCGCGCACAGCGTGTTGGTGCAGACGCTCACCAGGTGCTCGCCGCACGGACGGCGCTTGTACATGGTGTAGAACGTCGCGACCGCGCTGACCTCGGCGTCGGTGAGGTCGAGATGCTGTGCGCAGAAGGCGATGCCTTCCTGGCTCACGTAGCCCTGCACCGACTGCACGAGGTGCAGCATCGGCAGCAGCGCCGAACGCGACACCGGGTAGCGGGCGATGATTTCCTTCGCCTCGCGGTGCGTGTCCGCGTCGAAGATGTCCGCCGCCGGTGTGTCGGCGAGAAGGTCCTCGGCCAGCGAAGGATCGGGCGCGATCGCCGCGACATCGGTGTCCGCTCCCGCGGCCGCGTACGTCTTCGTCGCGTCGCGCGGCCCCGGCTCCGGGACTGCAGTCGGGTTCGTCATCGGTCAACTCCCCCCAGAACCGGGTCGATCGAGGCGATCACGACGACCAGGTCGGCGACCAGGCCGCCCTCGGCCATCGCGGGCATCGCCTGCATGTTCACGAAACTCGGCTCCCGCAGGTGCACGCGCAGCGGGCGGGTGCCGCCGTCGGACACCAGGTGCGCGCCGATCTCGCCGCGCGGCGATTCGACCGGCGCGTAGACCTGGCCCGGCGGCACGTGGAAGCCCTCGGTGACGAGCTTGAAGTGGTGGATCAGGGATTCCATCGACTGGCCCATGATCTTCTTGACGTGGCCGAGCGAGTTGCCCATGCCGTCGCTGCCGATGGACAGCTGCGCGGGCCAGGCGATCTTCTTGTCCTCCACCATGACCGGGCCCGGCTCGGCCATCTTCGCGACCTGCTTCATGATCCGCAGGCTCTGGTGGATTTCCTCCAGCCGCAGCAGATACCGCGCCCAGCTGTCGGCGTCGGTCGAGGTCGGGATGTCGAACTCGAGTTCGTCGTAGCGCGAGTACGGCTCGGTCTTGCGCAGGTCCCACGGCAGGCCCGCGGCGCGCAGCACCGGGCCGGTGATGCCGAGTTCGAGGCACGCGTCCAGCGGCAGCACGCCGACGTCCTTGAGCCGGTTGCGCCAGATCGGCTGGCCGGTGAACATCTTGTCGTACAACGGAAGCCGCTTGTCCATGATCTTGCAGAAGTCGAGGACCTTCTCGGCCCAGTCCTCCGGCAGATCCTGGGCGAGCCCGCCGGGACGGATGAACGCGTGGTTCATCCGCAGGCCGGTCAAGTACTCCAGCAGGTGCATGGCTTCTTCGCGCTCGCGGAAGCCGAGCGTCATCGCGGTGGTGGCGCCGAGATCCATGCCGCCGGTCGCGATGAACACCAGATGCGAGGTGATCCGGTTGAGTTCGAGGAGAAGCACCCGCAGGATCTCCGCGCGCGGCGGAGCCTTGATGCCCAGCAGCTTCTCGACCGCGAGGCAGTAGGCCATCTCGTTCGACAGCGGGGCGAGGTAGTCCGCGCGCGTCACGAAGGTGACGCCCTGGGTCCAGTTGCGGAACTCCGCGCTCTTCTCGATGCCGGTGTGCAGGTAGCCGACGACCGCGCGCAGCTGCGTGACCGTCTCGCCTTCCAGCTCCAGCACGAGCCGGAGCACGCCGTGCGTCGACGGGTGCTGCGGGCCCATGTTGATGACCATGCGGTCGTCGTGCTGGGCGTCGCCGAGAACTTCGTCCCAGTCCCCGCCGGAGACGTGGTAGACGGGGCCTTCCGTGGTGTCCCGGACTTCCGCGTACTCGGCTTCCGTCGTTTCGTCGTTGATAGTCACGAGTACGACCTCCGCTGGTCCGGCGGCGGGATTTCCGCGCCCTTGTATTCGACCGGGATCCCGCCGAGCGGGTAGTCCTTGCGCTGGGGGTGGCCGTCCCAGTCGTCCGGCATGAAGATGCGGGTCAGCCCGGGGTGGCCGTCGAAGACGATGCCGAACATGTCGTAGGCCTCGCGCTCGTGCCAGTCCGCCGTCGCGTAGACCGGCACCAGGGACGGGACGTGCAGGTTGTCCATGTCCATGGTGATCTCGAGCCGGATCCGGCGGCGGTAGGTCATCGACAGGAAGTCGTAGACCGTGTGCATCCGCTGCGGAACGTCCACGCCGTAGTCGACGCCGGTGACCGCCATCAGCATTTCGAACCGCAGGCCCGGGTCGTTGCGCAGCACCTTCGCGATGTCGACGAGGTGCTCGCGGCTGACGTAGAAGGTGATCTCGCCGCGGTCCACAGTGGTCTGGAGGATCGCCGAAGCCGGGATCTTGTTGTCCGCCAACGCCGCCATGAACTCGTCGGCGAACTCGTCGAACCAGCCGCCGTACGGGCGCTCGGCGGGCGGCGGGCTGTACGCGGGCAGCCGCAGGCCGCCGTAACCGGAGGTGTCCCCGCTGCCGCGGACACCGAACATGCCCTTGCGCTCGCGACCGGCGACAACCGGCTCGGCCGCTCCGGGCCCGTGCGCTTCAAGACCGGCTTCGGGCCGCTCCGCGCTGGACTGCGGGCCGCCGGTTTCGGGAGTCTCTTCGGGGTTCTCAGGCACCGGTGCTCACTTCTTCGCGTACTTGATCGAGGACGGGATCAGCTCGGTACGGGCCCCGCTGGCCGCGCGGATCGCGGCGCGACGGGCGTTGATCGGCTCGTCCTGGATCTTGGCGTGCAGCTTGAGGATCGCGTCGAGCAGCATCTCCGGCCGCGGCGGGCAGCCGGGCAGGTACATGTCGACCGGCACGATGTGGTCGACGCCCTGCACGACGGCGTAGTTGTTGAACATCCCGCCGGACGAGGCGCAGACGCCCATCGAGAGAACCCACTTGGGCTCGGCCATCTGGTCGTAGATCTGGCGCAGCACCGGGGCCATCTTCTGGGTCACCCGGCCGGCCACGATCATCAAGTCGGCCTGCCGCGGCGTCGCGGAGAAGCGCTCCATGCCGAAGCGCGCGATGTCGTAGCGCGAACCGCCGACCGACATCATCTCGAACGCGCAGCAGGCGAGCCCGAAGGTCGCCGGCCACAGCGAGTTCTTGCGTGCCCAGTTGACCAGTCCCTCGAGGCTGGCCAGCAGGATGCCGTTGGGGAGTTTTTCTTCCAGGCCCATGGGTTCAGTTCCAATCCAGGCCGCCGCGCCGCCACACGTAGGCGTACGCGAACCCGACCGTCACGATGAACAGCACGATCTCCACCAGGCCGAAGACACCGAGTGCGTTGGCGTTCACCGCGAACGGGTAGAGGAACACCATCTCGATGTCGAACAGGATGAAGAGCATGGCCGTGATGTAGTAGGCCACCGGCATCCGGCCGCCGCCGACCAGCGGCTGCGGCGACGGTTCGATGCCGCACTCGTACGCCGCGGTCTTCGCGCGGTTGTACCGCTTCGGCCCGACGAGCGGCCCCAGCAGCACGGAGAACACGGCGAACCCCGCCGCGAGCACGAAAAGCAGGACGAGCGGCAGATACACGTTCAGTCCGGGCGCCGCCGGTCCGGGATCGGCCTGCGCCAGCACGGGCACCATCAGCACGGGGTCTTCGCCATCCTTTCCGCGCCGCTGCGGGTTGTTCTCGGGTGGTGGTCCGAGTTCTCGGTTGCGCACCCTAAGGGAGCTGGGTCACACCGCCGAGGGTCAGGGCGCCCTTACGGCCCGTGTCCGGACCACGGCACGCTTGTGAAATAGTTCACAAGCGACTGGTCGCGGTTGTGAAGCGATTCACAAAGCATGGGGGGAGTGTAGGACGTGAGTCACACTCTTGTCCCGAGGGGTTGCGGACTAAGGCGGCCCTAACTTTCTCCGGCCGTTCCCCAGGCCCACCCCCGCCCGCAATGGCGAGACCAGCGGTAAAGGCCGATTCAAGAACCGCGCCGACCGAGCCGGACGACTCGATCTTGTGACGTATCACACTGACCGGCCGGACAACCGATTGCTCCACCCGGGTAACCACAAGCCCAGAAATCCCGTACGACAGCCCAAAACCCCCCGCAACCGACGCCCCCAACCATCGAGTCGCCCCAGCCACTCCCGCGCACCCCGCGCACCCAAACCGCGAGGCACCCAGCTCCTCCCCCGCACCCCGATACGAAGCCTCCCTGCGGTTCGGGGGTGCTTGTCAAGGCATCTTTCCCGCCTTGACAAGCACCCCCGAACCGTCAGCACAATCAAGCTTCGGGGTGCCCCACGCAACGCACCCACGCGCAATGTCGCCGCCAGGCGACGAGCCGCAGCTCAGCGAGGCCGAGGAGTAACCCGAGCCAACGCCGAGATCAACCGATCCACCCCATCGCCCCCACGAGCGTCGTAACACCCGGAAAGCCCCTTGTACACCAAGGGAAGAAGCCGATTAACCCGCAACCCGTACTTAGTAGCCGCATGCATGATCTTCGGCTTCCCGATCAACTTCGCGAACACATTCCCGAGCCGGTAATACCCGCCCATCAGCTCGCCAACAGCCCGCGGATACCCCTCCAACGCCCGCTCCCGAGACGGCCCCTCCGGCCGAGCCAACGCCTGCACCACAGCCTCCGCCGCGAGCTGCGCCGACTCCATCGCCGCCGAAATCCCCTCCCCGTTGAACGGACTCACCATCCCCCCGGCATCCCCGAGCAGCAGCAGCCCGTCGCGGTAATGCGGAGTCCGGTTGAACCCCATCGGCAACCCAGCCCCGCCGACCTTGCCGATGGCGTTTTCCTCGCGGTAGCCCCATTCCTCAGGCGTCCCGTCAAGCCACTGCCTCAACAACGCGCGATAGTCGGTGTTCCGGAAGGACGCCGACGTAGACAACATCCCCAGCCCGACGTTGACCGTCCCGTCACCGAGCGGAAACGCCCACCCATACCCAGGCAACAGCTTCGGATCACGCGGATCAGACCGGTCCCACAGCTCAAGATGACCCTCGATAAACGGATCATCATGCTTAGGGCTCTTGTAATACCGCCGAACCGCGACCCCCATCGGCCGCTTCTCGTTCTTGTCGATCCCCACACTCAGCGCGAGCCGAGCCGACACCCCATCACAGGCCAGCACCAACGGCGCCCGATAACTGACGGGAGTCTTCTCCGGCCCCACCTTCGCCTCAACACCAACCACCCGCCCCGATGCGTTGGTAATAGCTCCAGTCACCGTGGTCCGCTCATACAACCGCGCACCAGCCTTAACCGCGGTCTTCGCAAGCAGGTCGTCGAAGTCGTGGCGAGTCCGGGACACCCCGTACGGCGGGTAGTCGGTGAGGTCCGGCCAGTCGAACTCCAGCGTCAGATCCCCGGTAAGAATCCGCAGCCCCCGGCTACGCACCCAGCCCGCTTCCTCGCTGGTATCGAGCCCAAGGTCGATCAACTGCTTGACCCCACGCGGAGTAAGCCCGTCCCCGCACACCTTCTCGCGCGGAAACACGGTCTTCTCCAGCAACAGCACGTCCACCCCAGCCCGAGCGAGGTAGGTGGCCACGGTCGAACCAGCCGGTCCCGCCCCGACCACGATCACTTCAGCGTCGTGGTCTGGGCTGCGGCGGCGCGAAGTCGTCATACCGCCGAGTTTAGGCAGGCTTGCGCGCGCGGTGGATCGCGACGACGCCGAATGTGAGGTTCAGCCATTCGACCTCGGTCCATCCGGCGCTCGCGATGATCTCGCCGAGCCCGCGCTGATCGGGCCAGGCGAGCATCGATTCGGCCAGGTAGGAGTAGGCCTCGGGGTTGGTCGAGGACCGGCTGCCGACCCAGGTGAGCAGTTTGAGGATGAACCGCCGGTAGACGAACCGGATCGGGGCGAACGAGGGCGTCGACACCTCGCAGATCACCAGCCGGCCGCCCGGTTTGACCACGCGCAGGATCTCCGCGAGCGCGCCCTTGGTGTCGACGAAGTTCCGCAGCGCGAGCGAGATCGTGACGGCGTCGAAGCTGTCGTCGGCGAACGGCAGGCGCATCGCGTCCGCGGCGACCATCGGCACCTTCCGGTGCAGGCCCGCCTTGAGCATCCCGACGGAGAAGTCGGCGGCGAGGCACCAGGCTCCGCCGCGCGCGTACTCGACGGTGGACACCCCGGTGCCCGCCGCCAGGTCGAGCACCTTCTCCCCCGGCTTGGCGTCCAGCACGCGCGCCGTGGTGGTGCGCCAGCGCCGGTCGAACCCGAACGTCATGAACGAGTTCGCCCGGTCGTAACCGGACGCGACGCCGTCGAACATCGCGGCGACTTCGTGCGGATCCTTGTCCAGGCTCGCTCGGGGCATGGGTCCGAGATTAGTCCGTCCGTGCCGCGCGGTCGCGCGGGAGCAGGACGCTGGCGGCGATCAGCCAGACGAGCCCGCCGAACCGGCCGACCGGGATCAGCGGATACAGCGCCGGAGTCAGCAACGACAGCGAAGCGAGCACGGCCGCTGCGGCGACCACCAGCCCGACGACCGACAGCCAGCGCGGCAAGAGGTCGAGGAACAACGCGGGCACCGCGATCCCGGCGATCAGCAATGCCAACGGCACCACGAATCCCGGCCCGCCGGACGCGAACGCGAGGCTGGTCAGCGCCCGCGCCACCGCAGGCGTGTCGCCGGCCTGCGCGGCGGTCCAGGTGATCAGCCCGCTCATCGCGAGCGCCCCCGCGGACAGCACGCCACCGGTGAGTCCGATCACCGCGCCCGGCGCAGCGACCCCGAGCCGCCGCTGTCTGCGGTACGCCGTCGCAGCCCACACGGCCAGCGGGACCGACGCCCCGAACACCGCGAACGCGAGCAGCCGCACGACGCCCTGGTTGCCGCCGACATACGCCGCGACGTCCGCCGCGCTGGAATCCGGCCGCGTCCCCGCCGCCCCCAGCACCGCCGACGCGATGGTCAGCACCCCGAACGCCAGCGCCGGTGCCAGCAACGGCGGGCCACCCTGCCGTCTAGTCATGGTCGTCATGGCAAACCTCCAGTTCAATTAGTTTCATCATAATAACGATTACACTGGCGTAATGGATTGTCAAGCGATACGGTTCAGGGCATGCAAGGACCCCCGACGTTCGGCAGTGCCTTCCTGCTGGCCCAGCTGGGCGCCCACGCGACCCAGCGGTTCACCGAGCGGGTCGCGGACCTGGGCCTGACGCCGCCGCAGACCGGGCTGCTCCGGGCGATCGCGCGCCGCCCCGGCGAGAGCCAGCAGGTGCTGGCCGCCGAACTGGGCACCCCGCCGACCCGGCTGGTCGCCCTGGTCGACGGCTTGGAGCAGCAGGGCCTGATCGAACGCCGCCGCAACCCGCAAGACCGTCGCCTCTACGCGGTTTTCCTCAGCGACAAAGGCCAAGAAACGATGGCCGCACTGGCGAAAGCCGCCGCGGCGCACGAAGACGAGATGATGGCTGCACTGTCCACAGAGGAACGTTCAGTGCTGCGCGAATTGCTCGGTCGCGTCGCCGAGGACCGCGGCCTCACGCCCGGCATCCACCCTGGCTACCGCACCTGACCGCTAGCTGTCTGTGAAGGGCTCCTTGAGGGAATTAGATTCCCTCAAGGAGCCCTTCACGGACCTTCGTCAGCCCAGCGCTGCGAGCATCCCCCGCACCGAGGTCGGCCACGCGAACTCTTCCGCCCGAGCCCGCGCAGCCGCTCGCCGAAGCTCTTCAGGGCTGTCCAGCAACCCGGTCACCGCGCTGGCAAAAGCTGGCGCGTCGTCATCCACCGCCGCACCACAACCCGGCCGCACGATTTCCCGCAACGCGGACGACGCCGAAACCACCACCGGCGTCCCCGAAGCAAGCGCCTCCAACGCGGCCAGCCCGAACGTCTCATGCGGTCCCGGAGCCAGCGAAACATCCGCGCTGGCCAGCAACCGAGCCACCTCGCCCCGTCCGGCCAGGAAGCCGAGGAACGTCACCGGCAACCCCCGAGCCCGCCGCTCCAACGCCCGCCGCCGAGGCCCGTCGCCCGCGATCACCAATCGCACCCGCGCGCCGGATTCAGTCAGCTCGGCGACCGTATCCACGCTCCGCTCAACGTGTTTCTCCGGCGACAACCGCCCACAATGGACAATCAACGCGTCGGCACCGCCGGCCAACGCCGACCGCCACCCGGAATCACGCATCGACGGCGCGAAGGTAGCCAGATCCACCCCCAACGGCACCCGCCGGACATTCGGCGCGGCGATCCGCTCGAACTCCGCATGCGCGAACGCCGTAGTGCAAACCACCGTGTCGTACGACGCCGCCATCCGCCGGTTAGCGACATCCGCGACGTGCCGGGCCATCGCCTCCGGCAGGAGAAACTGCTCCAGCAGCCGATCCAGCCGCTCGTGCGAGATCACCATGCTGGGCACGCCGTTCCGCCGGGCCCAGACGCCCATCCCCCGCAACGTCAGCCGGTCGGACACCTCCAGCCGATCCGGTTCCAGCCGCCGCAACACCGTCCGCACCCGCTGCGGATCGACCGCGCGATAGCCGCCGGTGCACGGAATCTGCAAGGCAGGCAACGAATACCGGCACACTCCGGTCGGCAGGCTTTCCACCGAGTACCGCCGTCCCGGCACGACCAGCGTCACCCGATGCCCGCTGGCGACGTACCCCGCGCCAAGGTGGTTCAGCGCGGTCCGCAACCCGCCGGAGCGCGGTCCGTAGAAGTTCGCCAGCTGGACGATGTGCATGGCTCAAGCCGCACGCGCGACTCGGCCCTGCACCGCTTCGTAGTGCCCGACCAGCTCCCGGCACACCGCGGGCCACGTCCGGCCCAGGACCACTTTCCGCGCCTTCTCGCCCAGCCGCGCCCGCAACGCCGCGTCCCGCAGGTCGTCGACCTTGGACACCAGCGCCGGGCCGAACGACTCACGATCAGCGGGCAGCAGATACCCAGTCCGGCCAGGCAAAACCAGATCCTTCGGCCCGCCCGCGTCCGGCGCGAGCACCGGCAGTCCCGACGCCATCGCCTCCTGCACCGCCTGGCAGAACGTCTCGTGCGGCCCGGTGTGGACGAAAACGTCGAGGCTCGCGTACGCGACCGACAGCTCGTCGCCGTACTTCGCGCCGAGGAAAGCCGCGCCAGGCAACCGTTCCCGCAACGCCGGCAGCTCCGGCCCGTCGCCGACGACGACCACCCGAACGCCCGGCATCCCGGCCAGCACGGTCAGCCGGTCGACCTCCTTCTCCGGCGCGAGCCGTCCGACGAACCCGACCAGCAGCTCGCCGTTCGGCGCGAGTTCCGCGCGCAGCGCCGGATCCGCGTGCGCCGGGGAGAACCGGCTGATGTCGACCCCACGCGCCCAGCGGTGCACGCGCGGAACGCCGTGCAGCTTCAGCTGTTCGATCGAGTCCGACGACGGCGCGAGCGTCCGGTCGGCCCGGGAGTGCAGGCGGCGCACCCAGCGCCAGGCCGCCCGCGCGCCGATGCCGAAGCCGTACGACGTGGCGAACCCGGCGATATCAGTCTGGTAGACCGCGATCGACGGCACCCGCAGCCGTCTTGCCGCGGCGAGCCCGCGCGCGCCGACCACGAACGGCGAAGCCAGGTGCACGACGTCCGGGCCGAAATCGGCCAGCGCGGTCAGCACGGTGCGCGTCGGCAGGCCGATCGGCAGGGAGTTCACGCCGGGGAAATCCAGCGCCGGAATGCGGACGACCGGAGCGCCGCGGTAACTCGACGGCCCCGGCCCCGGCGCGACGACCAGCACGTCGTGCGCGGATTCGACCAGGTGCTCGACGACCCGCAGGACGGAATTCGTCACGCCGTTCACCTGGGGCAGGAAACTTTCGGTGACTATGGCGACTCGCACGGCGTCACTGTCGCAAAACCGCAGGCAGGGCGGGCCAATCCCGCGTAACCGACCGGCCAACGGTGGCGAAACACTCCGCAGCGTCCGCGATCCGGCGCCGACCGTCGAATAATTCGCCACGACATGTCATCTTCCGGTCGTGTCCCGGACACCAGGAACACCCAGACTAAGCAGGCATGACCCTCTTGTCCTCCAGGCCGTCGCGGCCCGTCGAACCCGGGCTGCTCTCCCGAGCGCTCGAGGTCGCGGGGCGGCTGGCGAACGACGCCACCGACGTGATCACCGCGACCGCGGGCCGCGGCGCGCACCCGGCGACGCTGGATTCGCCGTTCGACTGGGTCACCGACACCGATCGGATCCTGGAACGGCACACCCGCCGCGTGCTGACCGCGGAGTTCCCCGGAATCCCGGTGGTAGGCCACGAATTCGGCGCCGACCACGGCGCGGACGTCGCGGAATACCGCTGGGTGGTCGATTCGGTGGACGGCACCGCGAACTACGTCGCCGGAGTGCCTTGGTGCGCATACAGCCTCGCCCTGGTCGACGCGAGCGGTCCGGTGGTGGGTGTGGTCGCGGATCCGTACCGGGCGCAGATCTACGCCGCCGCGCGCGGACGCGGCGCCCGGGCGAACGGGAAACCGCTGAAACTGGTGGACCGTTCGGGTACGGCTGGGGCGATCGTCTGCACCGAGTTGGCGCGCAAGGGGCCGTGGCCGGGGATGGGCGAGTTCATCGAACGAGCGGCGGCCGCGCACGCGGGGGTGCGGGTGCTGGGGTCGGCGGCGCTGTCGATCGCACAGGTCGCGCTGGGGCATGCGGCCGCGGCGGTGTTGCACAGCTACCACGAATGGGACGTGGCTGGGTCGGTCGCGATGGCGATCGAGGCGGGTGCGGTGGTGCTGGACAAGCACGGCGAGGACACTGCGCTGCCTACGGACGGGCTGCTGGTCGCTGCGCCTGGGGTCGCGGACGAGGTGCTCGGCTGGTGGCAGGAAACGGCGACCGTCGGGACCTGAAGTCCGTGAGGGGAACCCTGGGGGAATCAGCGTCCGTGAAGGTGGCCCTCACGGAATCAGCGTCCCTGAAGGTGGCCCTCACGGACCTGCCGAGACGGAGACCTCACACCTTCGCGGGCACCGGTTCCGGAGCGGACCGGTCCCGCTTCATCAGCCGTCGCAGCCACCACAGCAGCGGACCGGCCACGAGCCACGTGATGAGCACCGTCATCCCCACCGGCAGCAGCGTCAGCGTCGCGGTCCGGCCAGCGACCCGGGTCAGCTCCGGATTGGTCGCGTCGTACTCGATCGCCACCAGCTGACCGGCGGCGAGACCCGACGGGTACAGCACCCCGGTCGGCGGACTGTGCACGATGCCGTCCGGAGTCTGGTACTGGATGATCGTGCGGTCGAAGGACACCGACTCGACCGTCGCGGTCGCGGTGCCCAGGTGCGATTCGATCGCGTTGTCGTTGCGGAACGCGGCGAAAACCAGGCTCACGCACATCACAGTGAGCAGCACAGCTACGCCCAGCACGGCGAACCACCCGATCCGCCGTGCCTTCACACTCCTGGCCGCCACACCGAGAGTTTAGTCGGGTGCGCCGACCAGCTCGGCACTCGGCAGCCAATGTGCCCGGTACATCACGTGCAGGCAGTACGTGTTCACCAGCATTTCGGTCGACCAATGCAGATCGAAGCACGCGTGGTGCGGAGTCTCCTCCCCCGGAGCCGAACCCGGTGCACCGAACGCCAGGTCGAAGAAGAACTCCGCGGTGAACCGGAAAACCGCCGCGCTGCCGGTCAGGAACATCGTGTCGGCGTGGAACCGGTCGAGCAGCCGATCCAGCGTCGGCCATTCCGGCCATTCGATCGGCCTCCGGTCGGCCGGCACCCGCACCGTATGCGGCCGGGTCGGGCCGAGCGCGGCCCGCAACCGCGGCCACTGCGAAGGACGCAGCAGCGCGGTGTGCTGGCTCAACACCAGATCCAGCGGACGGCCGGAGAACTCCGGTTCAGCGGGTATCCGGCCGGACCGCAACGGCAGGTGGATGATCGTGTGCCGCGACCGCGCGGCCAGCAGCCACAGCACCCCGATCCGGTACGCCGCGCGGCGGTCGACGTACATCTCCACGTGCGACATCTCCATGCCCGGATCGAGCTGGAACACCAGCGCGGTATCCAGAACAGGATCAGGGCGCAGCACCCGCCACTCCCGGCCGTCGAGCCGGGCGTGGCGGAGCTGCGCCCGCACTTTCATGGCCACTGAATCCTCCTTGAGAGAACGGAACTCTCCAGGATCCCGCAGCCAAGCAAGCGAATTTCAGTGCTCGCCAGCCTCCGCCAGCGCGCGGTGGTTCGCCTGGATCTGGTCCCACGCCTTCGGCTTCGCGTGCGCGGCGAAAGCCGTGACCGTCCCATTAGGACCGACCGCGGGCTTGCCCTTGGTGAACAGCCAGGTCTGGAACAGCTCCTGCAACGGTTTGCCCGACACCTTCTCCGCGAGCGCCACGAAGTCCGGGATCACCGCCGCCTTGCCCGCCTTCGCCACCTGCCACTGCTGGAGGATCGAGAAGAACGCGTCGTCGCCGACCGTCTTGCGCAGCGCCTGCACGGCCATCGCACCCCGGTCGTACACCGCGCGGTCGAACTGCTTCGGCTCGCCCGGGTCGCCCGGCAGGACCTGCCAGAACGGGTCGTCGGCGGCGTAGGAGTCGTACGCGTACTGCGCGAGTTCCGCGGTCGTGCCCTCGCCTTGGTGCTCGGTCCACAGGTACTCGGCGTAGGACGCGAAGCCCTCGTTCAGCCAGATGTCGCTCCACTTGCCCAGCGAAACGTTGTCGCCGAACCACTGGTGTGCGTTCTCGTGCGCGATCAGCGTGGTGTTGGCGCCGGCGGCGAAGTTGCGCGCGCCGTAGGTCGGCCGGGTCTGGTTCTCCAGCGAGAAGGTGATCCCGCTGGTCACGACGCCGCCCTCGGCCTCGAACGGATACGGCCCGAACTGCGACGCCAGGAACTCGTCGACCTCCGGCGTCCGCTCCACGCTCGCCTTGGCCGCGTCGAGCGAGTCGCCGAGATCCGCGCCGTAGGCGGTGATGAACGGCTTGCCGTCCGGCGTGGTGGACTGGACCACGTCGTACTTGCCGACGATGAACGACGTCAGGTAGGTCGCCTGCGGTTTGGTGCTGCGCCAGTTCCACCGCGTCCAGCCGGCGCGCTTCTTGGTCTTGCGCACGAGCGTGCCGTTCGTGATGGCGGAGAGGCCGTCCGGGGCCTCGATCGACACGTCGTAAGTCGCTTTGTCGGTCGGGTGGTCGTTGGAGGGGAACCACCACTGCGCGCTCTGCGGCTCGTCGACGCCGAGCGCCCCGAAAGCGCCCTTCTTCCACGTGTTCAGGCCGCCGACCTTCTCCGTCGACGGGCTGTCGGAGTAGCTCACGACGACGGTCGCGGACTGGCCCTTGAGCAGCGGCTGCGCCGGGGTGATCACCAGCTCGCCGTCGCCGTTCTGGTTGGCGAACTGCGCCGGCCGGTTGTTCACCAGCACCTTCGACGCCTTGAGCGCGAAGTCCAGGTCGAACCGCGACAGGTCCTGGGTCGCGGTGAGCAGCAGCGTCGTGGTGCCCGACAGGACGTCGGTTTCCGGCTGATAGCTCACGCGGATGTCGTAGTGCTGCACGTCGGTGCCGCCGTTGCCGGCGTTCGGGTAGTACGGGTCGCCGACGCCGGGCGCGCCCGGTGCCGGTACTGCCGAAGCGGTGCCTGCCAGCAGCACCGTCGCGACTCCAGCCGCAACCGCCCCGATTCCGGCCCGAGTTCTCGATCGCATGGTTCCTCCAAGGTGGCCAATGCGACCGAACGTATCCACGTGAGCACCCGGCAGGTACGTCCGAAGGACGGGTTCTTACCCACTGGGAAGATCAACCGGATTCGGCGATCCACCACGCGACGGCGATCGGGATGCCGTACAGGATCGGTCCCGCGTACAGCCCCGGCCACGGTCCCCAGCCGCGCCGCACGGCCAGCCCGGCCATCGCGAACGAGCCGCCGATCGCCGCGAACCAGCCGACCCACGGCAGCGAGGCGACCGCCTGCTGTCCGGCCGCGCTGCAGATCGCCCTGCTGTCCCCGGCGAAGCAGTTGTCGCTGGCCATCACCAGGAACGACGAGAAATACGAGCACACCAGCCCGATCAGGGCCAGTGCCGCCACCGCCGCGCTGAACCAGGCCCACCGGCCTCGCGGCCGCAGGTCCGCCTCGGTCAAGAAATCCCCCATTTTTCGCCGGCCCCCGCCGGTTAAACCGTCCCCACCGCTTCCGCGACCGCCGACTTCAGCCGCGCGTGAAGATTCCGGTGCTGCGCACGGTCAACGCGAACCTCGACCACCCGCAGGCCCGGCGCTGGCCGCAACGCGGCACGGAACTCTTCGACCGTCTCGGCCACGACGTGCGGCACCCGGTAGCCCGCGCACAGCGCGCCCAAATCCGCGCCGTGCGGCGTGCCGAAGACCCGCTCGAAGCTCGCCGAGTGTTCCGGCGCGCCCTGCTCCAGCAGCGAGAAAATGCCTCCGCCGTCGTCGTTCAGCACCACGATCGTCAGGTCCGGAAGCTGCTCCGCGGGCCCGGTGAGCAGGCCGGACGCGTCGTGCAAGAACGTCAGATCGCCAAGCAGCGCGTACGACGGCGCGCGGTGCACGGTGGCCGCGCCGATGGCGGTCGACACCGTGCCGTCGATCCCGGCGACGCCGCGGTTGCGGTGCACCAGGACGTCCGGGCGCAGCCGTCCGGCCAACGCGACATCGCGCGTCGGGTTCGAGGAACCGACCACCAGCAGTGCGCCTTCCGGCAGCGCGTCGACCAGCTCCGTCGCCACCCGTACGCCGCTCGGCCACGGCTCGGCGGCCAGCGCCGTCGAAACCGCTTGGCTGGCCGCGGCGTCCGCGCGCTGCCAGCTCGCCAGCCACTCCGGGTCAGCGGGCTTCGTCGGCTCGGCGAACCACTGGCCGACCTGGCGGACGTTGTGCGCGGGGGCTGGCCAGTCCGAATCCGGACGCACCAGCAGCACCTCGACCTCCGGGTCCGACAGCACCTTCTGCACCTGCCGGAACACCGTCGGACGGCCGAGGCACAGCACCTGCTCGGGACGGTGCCGCGAGATGAATTCCTCGACGCCCAGCAGCCAAGCGCCGGACGACATCGCCGTCGCGCCGGACAGGCCAAGCCCGCCGGTCTCCGAAACCACCGGCCAGCCGTGCTGTTCGGCCCACTCGCTGGCCGCCTGCGCGCCGGTGTCGCACGCGATCACCAGACCGTGCCGCGCCGAGGGCACCACGAACGAGGGCAGCGCGCCGAAGTCCGGCAGCTCGGTCCAGCGTTCGCCGTCCGGACGGCCTTCGAGCGATTCGTACCACTCGCCGTCATCGTCGAGATCCGGCACGAGCGGCTCGCGGAACGGGATGTTCAGGTGCACCGGCCCGCAGCGCCACTCGCCGTACGCGGCGTTCCATGCGCGGCAGATCTGGCTGCGCCAGTAGGAGTTCTGCCCGGCGCGACGCTCGGCGACGGCCAGCTCGTCGAAGTAGCGGACCGCATCGCCGTACAGCTCGTACTGGTTGATCACCTGGCTCGCGCCCGCCGAACGCAGCTCCGGCGGACGGTCGGCGGTGAGCACGATCAGCGGCACGCCCGCCCGGTCGGCCTCCAGCACGGCCGGGTGGAAGTTCGCCGCCGCGGTGCCGGAGGTGCAGACCACCGCCGCCGGACGACCGGTGCGCGCCGCGATGCCCAGCGCGAGGAACGCCGCGCCGCGTTCGTCGATGCGGACGTGCAACTGCAGCCGTCCCGACGCGGCGGCGTCGTAGAGCGCGATGGACAGCGGCGCGTTGCGAGATCCTGGACACAACACGACGTGCGACACGGTGTTGCGGACGAGTTCGTCGACGATGACCCTGGCCTGCGCGGTGGACGGGTTCACCGGCAGACCTCCGCGTGCGCGCCGTCGAGGAGACCTTCTCCGGAGGCGGCATCAGGCTCAGCGATCATGTCCACAGGTCCTATTCTCCCAAACGTGGATGACGCCCGAGTTTCCGAGCTGTTCGACCCCGCCGCCTGGTCTGAGGTCGAAGGGTTCTCCTTCACCGACATCACCTACCACCGTTCGCGAGATGCCCGCTCCGGCAAACGGGTGGTCCGGATCGCTTTCGACCGTCCGGAGGTCCGCAACGCCTTCCGCCCGCACACCGTCGACGAGCTCTACCGGGCGCTCGACCACGCCCGGATGAGCTCGGACGTCGGCTGCGTCCTGCTCACCGGCAACGGCCCGTCGCCGAAGGACGGCGGCTGGGCATTCTGCTCCGGCGGTGACCAGCGTATTCGCGGACGCTCCGGGTATCAGTACGCGAGCGGGGAGACCTCGGACACGGTCGACCCGGCACGGGCGGGGCGGCTGCACATCCTCGAGGTGCAGCGGTTGATCCGTTTTATGCCGAAACCCGTGGTAGCCGTGGTGCCCGGCTGGGCGGCGGGCGGCGGGCATTCGCTGCACGTCGTGTGCGATCTCACCCTCGCCTCGGCCGAGCACGCGCGGTTCAAGCAGACCGACGCCGACGTCGGCTCGTTCGACGCGGGCTACGGTTCGGCGGGCCTCGCCCGGCAGGTCGGGCAGAAGTTCGCGCGGGAGATCTTCTTTCTCGGCCGCGACTACACCGCCGAGCAAATGCACCGGATGGGCGCGGTCAACGAGGTCGTTCCGCACGCCGAACTGGAGCGGGTCGCGCTCGAATGGGGCTGGACGATCGTCGGCAAGTCGCCGACCGCGCAGCGGATGCTGAAGTACGCGTTCAACGCGATCGACGACGGGCTCGTCGGACAGCAGCTGTTCGCCGGAGAAACCACCCGGCTGGCGTACATGCAGGACGAGGCCGTCGAAGGCCGTGACGCGTTCCTGGAGAAGCGCGACCCGGACTGGTCCGACTACCCGTACTACTACTGAGATAGGTCGTTCCCAGTGCATGTGGTGTGGCTCGACGGCAGCGCCGACGCGCTGACCGCCCTCGACGCGGCCCTCGCGGCCGCACTCGACGGCGGTCCGGCGGTGCTGCCGCTGAACTCGGCGGATCCGTCGGCCCCCGCGCTGCTCGAAGCGATGGCCCCGGAGCAGCCGGTCGAGCCGGACACCGCCGTGGTGATCGCCACGTCCGGGTCCACCGGAGCGCCGAAGGGAGTGCTGCTGTCGCCGCGAGCGCTCACCGCGTCCGCGACGGCCACCCACGCCCGGCTCGGCGGTCCCGGACACTGGCTGCTCGCCACGCCCGCGCACTACATCGGCGGCCTGCAGGTGCTGATCCGGGCGCGGCTGGCAGGCACGAAACCGGCGTTCCTGACCGGCGTCGGCTTCCGCCCGGACGAGTTCGCCGCCGCGGCCGCGCCCGTGCTGGCGGAGAACGGCCCGCGCTACACCGCACTCGTGCCGACCCAGCTCGTCCGGCTTCTCGACGACGGCGGCGCCGGCCTGGCCGCAGCGAAGGCGTTCGACGGGATCATCCTGGGCGCCGCCGCCACCTCGCCGAAGCTGCGGGCGCAGGCGGCTGAGGAAGGCGTGCGCATCATTCCCTCGTACGGGATGAGCGAGACCGCCAGCGGCTGCGTCTACGACGGCGTTCCGCTCGACGGCGTCCGGGTGGAGCCCGACGCCGACGAGCGGCTGTGGATCTCCGGGCCGGTGCTGTCGCACGGCTACCGGCTTGCGCCTGAGCTGACCGCGGAGTCGTTCCAGGATGGCCGGTTCCGCACCTCCGATCGCGGCCGTCTGCTGCCCGACGGCCGGGTCGAGGTGCTCGGGCGCGCGGACGACGTGATCAACACCGGCGGGGTCAAGGTGTCCGCCGCCTCGATCGAACGGCTTCTCGGCGCCCAGCCCGGAGTGCGGGACGCTTGTGTCGTCGGCATTCCGGATCCGGAGTGGGGCGAGGCGGTCGTCGCGATGGTGGCGGGTTCGACGGACGGGGCTGCCCTGAAGGCCGCCGTCCGTGCCGAGTTAGGGGCCGCTGCCACGCCGAAACACATCGAGTTCGCCGACGCGTTGCCCTTGCGCGGCCCGGGAAAGATCGACCGGCAGGCAGTGGCCGCCGCTCTCCGGACGCGCGGAACGGGTTCACCGAACGGGTGAAGATCGCATGGCGTTGAATGGACCCCATGGCGACAGTCAGTGAGTGGATCGAAGGCGCGCGGCCGAGGACGCTGCCGAACGCGATCGCGCCGGTCGTGGCCGGGGTCGGAGCGGCGATCGCGCTCGACGCGTTCTCCTGGTGGCGTTCGCTGCTCGCGCTGCTGGTCGCGTTGTCGCTGATCATCGGCGTGAACTTCGCCAACGATTACTCCGACGGCATCCGCGGCACCGACGAACACCGCGTCGGCCCGCTGCGCCTCGTCGGCTCCGGCGCGGCGAACCCGAAGTCCGTGCTGCGCGCCGCCCTCACCTCCCTTGGCCTCGCCGGAGTGCTGGGCCTGACGCTCGTCGCGCTGAGCGGTTACTGGTGGCTGCTCGCGATGGGCGCGCTGTGCATCCTCGGCGCGTGGTTCTACACCGGCGGCAAAAAGCCTTACGGCTACTACGGTTTGGGCGAAATCGCGGTCTTCGTGTTCTTCGGCCTGGCCGGAGTCCTCGGCACGGTTTACGTCCAGGCCGGCCGGGTCAGCTGGGACGCACTGGGCTGCGCCGTGGCCGTCGGCTCGTTCTCGATGGCCGTGCTGGTCGCGAACAACCTGCGCGACATCCCCACCGACATCGAGTCCGGCAAGCACACCCTCGCGACCCGCATGGGCGACGGCGGCACGCGCAAGCTTTACCTGACCCTGGTGACGGTGCCGTACGCGCTCACCGTGCTGATGGGCATCTGGCACCCGCTGCTGTTCATCACTTTCGTGACCGCGCCGCTGCTGCTGAAACCGGTCAAGGCCGTCGGCGGTGGCGGCAAGGGCCGGGAGCTGATCCCGGCCCTGCGCGACACCGGCATGGCGATGCTGGCGTGGGCGGTGCTGAGCGCGGTCGCCCTGGCGCTCTAGCGACCGCTTCGATAGCGCCCCGGCGTTGTCCCGATGATGGCGGTGAACGCCGCGATGAATCCGCTGGGATTGGCCCAGCCACAGACGTAAGCGGTGCGGACGGTGTCGTGACCGTCGGCCAGGAGCACCAGCGCGTGGTAGACGCGGAGCTGGGTGCGCCACTCGTAGAAGGTCATGCCGAGTTCGTCGTGGAACAGCCTGCTGAGGGTGCGCGAACTGGCTCCGATCGCCCTCCCGAGTTCGGCCAGCGTGGCGTTGTCCGCCGGATTCTCGTGCAGCCTCTCGGCAATCGCCCGCAGCCGGTCGTCCCGCGGCGCGGGCAGTTGCAGCGGCGGGTCGGGCGCTTCGCGGAGTTCGTCGACGAGGACCCGGTGGAGACGAGCACGCGCGGAGCCGCGGTAGCCGGAGCCCTCGTAATTGCGGGGCCCGGTCAGCGCGAGCAGGACCTCGCGAGCAAGGCCCGAAGTCCGGTACACCGCCGGCCGGTCCGAGACGAGCTGGGCCAGCGACGGCGCGAGAAAGACGATCCGGATGTCGGTGTCGCCGTGGGCCCGATGGAAATGCGGGAACCCGGCGGGCGTCCAGGCGACGCGGGTGGCGGGCGCGAGCGACGTGCCGTACTCGGTGTGCACCGCCAAGACGCCGCTCGCCGCATAGACCAGGTGCCCGCGCTCGTGCGTCTGCAGCTCGCTGGTCTCGCCGGACGGCCAGAGGTGCCTGCCGCCGGAGGGCCACAGGTACGACGCCGTACCGAGTTGGCGGGGAATGGGCATCAGTTGGCATTCTAGCGTTAACGAGCCATCGTCGGTTCTTGAAAAGCTTCTCCCGAAGAAGCCGTTGCGGTTCAAGGGAGAAATGCATGTCGACGTTCGTTCTCGTCCCCGGTGCTTGGCACGGCGGCTGGGTCTTCGAGGAGGTAGTGCCGCTGCTGGAGCGTTCCGGGCACACCGTGCACGCCTTGACCCTGACCGGTCTCCGGCCGGAGGACGACGCCGCGACGGTCGCCGGCGCCAACCTCGACACCCACGCCGACGACGTGCTGGCGCTTCTCGATCGAGCCCACGTCACCGACGCGACACTCGTCGGCCACAGCTACGGCGGGTTGGTGATCGCCGCCGCTGCCGACCGGGCCCGTGGCCGGGTCTCGCGGGTCGTGCATCTCGACGCCTACGTGCCCGCCGACGGCGATTCGTGCTGGTCATCGACGACCGAGGCGTACCGGCAGGCATTCGTGGCCGGCGCCGAGGACACCGGCTACGCCGTCCGCCCGCCCGAGCGTGACGGCCGGGATTCCCGCCGTCGTCCCCATCCGCTCGCCTCGCTGCTGCAGACGGTCCGGCTCACCGGCGAGTTCGCCAAGATCCCCCGGCGCGAGTTCGTCTACTGCTCCGGATGGGAAGGCACGCCGTTCGCCGAACTCCGTGCCCGGCTCGAAACCGACCCGGAGTGGCTCGTCCACGACCTCCCCACCGCGCACAACGCGATGGCCGAAGACCCCGAAGCTGTCGCCAAACTGCTGGACAGCTAACCGTCGAAGCGGCCGGGGAGCGGGAAGTCGTCGAACCGCGACGGATGCGGTGCCAGGTTCCCGTACTCGCCGAGCCATTTGCCTGAAGCCGGTCAAGGCCGTCGGCGGTGGCGGCAAGGGCCGGGAGCTGATCCCGGCCCTGCGCGACACCGGCATAGCGATGCTGGCCTGGGCGGCGCTGGCCTGGGCGGCGCTGGCCTGGGCGGCGCTGGCCTGGGCGGCGCTGGCCTGGGCGGCGCTGGCGTGATCGGTGCTGGCCTGGCGATGCTGGCGTGATCGTTGCTGGCCTTGGCAATGCCGCCCTGGGCGGTGCCGAACGCGGCCGCCCTGGCGCTCTAGCGCCCCACCGCGATCGCCTGCCACTCCACGAACTCCGCCAACCCGTGCGAGCCGTACTCCCGGCCGACCCCGCTCGCCTTGAACCCGCCGAACGGCGCGCTCCCGTGCCGCGGCGCGCCGTTGACGTGGAACGTGCCCGTGCGCACGGCCCGCGCGATCTCGACGCCGTGCGCCACGTCAGCCGTCCACACGCCGCCGCTGAGGCCGTAGTCGGAGTCGTTCGCGAGCCGGATCGCCTCCTCCTCGGTGTCGAACGGGATCACCACGAGCACCGGTCCGAAGATCTCCTCGCGCGCGATCCGCATGTCGTTCGTGACGTCGGCGAACACCGTCGGGCGCACGTAAAACCCGTCCGCCAGCTCGGGATTCGCGACCGGCTCCGCCCCGCCCGCCGCGATCCGCGCGCCCTCCTCGACGCCTAGCCGCAGATACGACAGCACCCGCTCGTACTGGTCTTGGCGCACGATCGGCCCGACGAACGTGTCCGGCTTCGCGGGATCGCCGACCACGAGCTCGTCGGCCATTTCCGCGAGCGCGGCCACGATCTCGGCGTACCGCTCGCGCGCGGCGAAGACCCGGGTGTGGGCCACGCACATCTCGCCGTTGTTGGCGAACGTCGCGCTCCGGATCCCCTCGGCGACGGTTTCCGGGTCCGCGTCCGCGAGCACGATCGCCGCGGACTTGCCGCCGAGTTCCAGCCCGACGCGCTTGAACTGCTCTCCCGCGAGCGACGCGATCCGCCGCCCGGCCGCTGTCGAGCCGGTGAACGAGATCTTGTCCACGCCGGGGTGCGTCACCAGGTACTCGCTTACTTCGCGGTCAGCCGCGAACACGCTCACCACGCCCTCGGGGAAACCGGCCTCCGCGAAAATCTCCGCCAGCAGCATCGCGTCGAGCGGGGTTTCCGGCGCGGCCTTCAGCAGCACCGGATTGCCCGCCAGCAGAGCCGGAATCAGCTTCACCAGCGCGGCCGAATGCGGCGAGTTCCACGGGATCACCGCCGCCACCACGCCGACCGGCACGGCGCGCACGATCGTCCGGTTGCCCGTCTCGTCGGTCAGCGTCTCTTCCCAGGAGAACTCGCGCGCGGTCTCGAGCCACGCGGCGGTGCGCTCCGGGAGGGTGCGCTGCGTCCAGCCGGTGAACCAGCTGGGCGAGCCGTTCTCCGCGGTGACCAGTTCAGCGATCTCGTCGGCCCGGGCGGCGTGCAGTTCGTTGAACCGCTCGACCAGGCGCAACCGCTCCGCCAGCGGAGTTCTGCCCCACGGTTCGAGCGCCTGCCGGGCTGCCGCCACCGCGCGGTCGACGTCCGCTGCCGAAGCCTTCGGCGCGGTGCCCACCAGCGCACGGTCGTGCGGCGAACGGATTTCGAAGGTGTCGGTCGTCGCGGGTTCGGTCCAGCTGCCGCCGAGGAAGAGCTGGTCGTAAGTGCGCATCGGGATCTCCTGCCGAGTTAACGGAACACTGCTCTCTTGCTCTCGCAAGTTAACAGGACGCTGTTCTTTTATCAAGAGAGCAGTGTCCTGTTACACTTCGAGGCGTGCCAGAGTTCCAGCGCGCCCGCAGTCCCGAGCAGGTCGAAGCCCGCCGCGAGGCGATCCTCGACGTCGCGGAACAGCTGATGACGGAGTCGTCCGTCAGCGAGGTCAGCATGCGCGAATTGGCCCGCCGAGTCGGCCTGTCGGCGTCGAACGTCGCGCGCTATTTCCCCACCCGCGAGGCCGTCTACCTGGAGGTGCTCGACCGAGCCCGCGGCGCGTGGCTCGACTCGCTCGCCCTCGACGGCGACCTGTCGGAGGTCGCCGCGACCCTCGCCCGTTCACTCGCGACGCGACCGGTGCTGTGCGAACTGATCAGCGTGCTGGCGAACGTGCTGGAGCGGAACGTTTCGGTGGAGATCGCGCGGGATTACAAGCTGCGCTCAGCGAAGCACAACGCCCGCACCGCCGACCTGCTGCGCGCCGCGCTGCCGGGCCTTTCCGCGGAGACGGCGCAGGAACTGTCGGCCGCGATCTTCATGTTCACCGCGGGAATGTGGCCGCTGGCGCACCCGAACGAAGCCGTCCGGGAAGCCATCGAGGACCCGCGCCTGTCCGGCTCCCGCATCGACTTCGAGGACCGGTTGCGCCGGCTGATAGTCGTGCTGACGCTGGGCTACCAGGACGCTAGGCGTCGAACCGGCCAGTGAGCAGGAATTCGTCGAAGCGCGCCCGGTACGGCGCGAGGTCGATCCCCTGCTCGCCAAGCCATTCGTCGGAGTAGTACGTGTTCGCGTACCGCTCGCCGCCGTCGCACAGCAGCGTCACCACCGAACCCGCTTGGCCTTCCGCCAGCATCCGCGAGATCAGCTGGAACGCGCCGTACAGGTTGGTGCCGGTCGAACCGCCCGCCCAGTGGCCGGTGCGGTCGCGCAGCAACCGGATCGCCGCCAGGGAGCCGGCGTCGGGCACCTGGAACATCTCGTCGATCACGCCGGGCACGAACGACGGTTCGCAGCGCGGCCGTCCGATGCCTTCGATCCGCGACGGCATCCCGGTCGCGTAGTCCGGCGCACCGGTTTCCCAAGCCCCGTAAAACGACGAGTTTTCCGGGTCCACCACGCAGATCTTCGTGGTGTGCCGCTTGTACCGGACGTAGCGGCCGAACGTCGCGCTCGTCCCGCCGGTGCCCGCGCCGACGACGATCCACGACGGCACCGGATGGCGTTCGGCACGCATCTGCGCGAACACCGATTCGGCGATGTTGTTGTTGCCTCGCCAGTCCGTCGCGCGCTCGGCGTAGGTGAACTGGTCGAGGTAATGCCCGTTGCACTCGGCGGCCAGCCGCTCGGCCTCCGGGTACATCGCCGGCGCCGCGTCAACGTAATGGCACTCGCCGCCGTAGAACTCGATGAGCGCGATCTTTTCCTTGCTGGTCCGCCGCGGCACCACCGTGACGAACCGCAGGCCGAGCATCCGCGCGAAGTACGCCTCGGACACCGCGGTCGAGCCGCTGGACGCCTCGACCAGCACGGTGTCCGGGCCGATGTGCCCGTTGACCAGGCCGTACAGGATCAGCGACCGCGCGAGCCGATGCTTGAGCGAGCCGGTCGGATGCACCGACTCGTCCTTGAGGTAAAGGTCGATGCCCCATTCCGGGGGCAGCGGGAAGACGTGCAGGTGAGTGTCGGCGCTGCGGTTGGCGTCGGCCTCGATGATCCGGACGGCTTCCCGGACCCAGGCGCGGCTGTGCGGTTTGCTCATGCCGCGGAGTCGTCGGCCGGGGTCTCGCCGCGCAGCTGCGAACGCAGCTGGGCCCGAGCACGCGCGCGGGATTCGTTGCGCTTGGCCAGACCGGCCGTCACGCGCTGGTTCAGGCCGCGCAGGAGCAGCAGTCCGAGCGGAAGGCCGACGACGAGCCCGATCAGCAAAGAGACCAGCAGCGGCACGCCGACCAGCGAAAGCACGACCGCGACCACCGCGACGAGCGCGAACCGCGCGATCAAGTACACCGTCAGGTCACGGGGAAGGTGGTCCGGTGTCTCGCTCACACCGAAACAGGCTACGCCCCGCTTGCCGAGTCTTCGTCCAGGCCCGCGTTGTTGGGGCGGCCCTCGAACCGGGTGGAGAGCACCACTGTCGTATTGGTGCGGCCGACTCCGGGGATGCGGCGCAACCGGCCGAGGGTGAGCTCGAGCTCGTCGACCGTCGAAACCCGCACCTTTACTACGAAGGCCTCGTCGCCCGCGACCGCGTAACAGCTCTCCACCTCGGGCAATTCGCCGAGCGCGGAGGCGACGTCCTCGTCGGTGGCGGTGTCGGTGGGATGGATGCCGACCAGCGCGGTGACGCCGAGGCCGACCGTGTTCGGGTCGACCATCGCGTGGTACCCGGTGATCACGCCCGCCGCCTCGAGCTTTCCGACGCGCTCGTGCACCGACGACGCGGAGAGCCCCACCGTCCGGCCGAGGTCGGCGTAGGTAGCCCGGCCGTTGGCCCGCAGCTCGGCGATGATTTTCCGGTCCAGCTGATCCACCGGCCCATTATGCGGCGCGGCTGCGCGACCGGCTCATCCCGGTAGGCCCCGGATTGTCTCCTGCGTCACAGCAACCTCAGCGCCCGTGGCCGCCCAGACTCGGCCTTTGCCTGATCTTTACCCGAATCCCGGCCGGACCTGTTGGAAAATGCCTGGTCAGCGGGGCGCGAACGGGCCCTGAGCGATCCTGAGAATCTGCTGAGTTATGTCCCTTTTGCACTTTAAGGGCTCTTTACCCAAGGACAACCGTTCGAGTACCCGACGGGTGAAGTGCCACGATTGCCGCGTTGGCCACCCGGGCGCGACGGGCGAAATCGCCCGATGCCCCCGGTATAGCAAGTTGGGCGTTAAGGAGGCGGAAAATGACCGCAACCATGGGCGGACGGTTGCTCACCCCGGGTGAGGTGGCCGCTCTGTTCCGAGTGGACCCGAAGACCGTGACCCGCTGGGCCACCGCGGGCCGCATCGGCTCGATCCGGACGCCGGGCGGACACCGCCGGTTCCGCGAGTCCGAGGTGAACGACCTGCTGGCCGAACTCACCACGGACGCCAGCGAACCGACCCGCAAGATCTGATCCGCGGGTCACTCAGCCGACGAAGGGTCGTGAGTGGCAAGGGGTGCCTCCCGCATCGCTTGCCGGTCACGACCCTTCGCCGCGTCCGGCGAAGTTCCGTAAGCTTGCCCGGGACCACGGCGCGAGATCGCGCCGGTTTCTGGACTGAGCGATTTCGACGGCCCCCGGGCCGGCGAAATCGGGAGGGAAGAAACCGGCTCCCCGGCGATCTCGCCGCGACGACGAAGTCGGCGCCATCAACACGGAAGGACCCGGGCATGATTCCTTTGCTCGCAGCGGTGGGCGCGATCACCATCGCCGTTCTGTTGTGGCGGGCACTGGGCGCACAGCGGATCAGCGTCCCGCAACGCCGCCCGGCCGTCGCCCCCGACGACGACCCCGAATTCCTGCGCAAACTCTCGGAAGAGCAGCAACGCAAGCGCCCCGACGACGGTGTTTGATTGCCCCGGCTCCGCCGGGGCGCCGAGATCGCCGGGGAGCTGGTTTCTTCCCTCCCGATTCGCCGGCCCGGGGGGCCGTCGAATCGCTCAGTCCAGAAACCAGCGCGATCTCGGGTTGTGGGTTGCGGAGCCTGAGCGGGCAATCAAATACTGCCGGGGCAGTTAGCCCCAGCGGTCAAACTCTTCCGCCGAAGCCGTCTGCGACGGTCGCCGCCAACTCCAGCAGCGCCAGCCGGGTATCCCCGCCGAGCCGTTCCAGTTCGATCTCCGCGCCTTCCTCCAGATGCGCGTCGAACGGAATCCGGCACACCGAGCGCACCTTCGCACCGAAATGCGCGGCCAGCTTGTCCAGGTCGACCGAACTCCCCTTCGGGCGCACCGAGTTGATCACCACGACCGAGCGTTTCACCAGGTCGCCGTACCCGTGCGCCTCCAGCCAGTCCAATGTCGCGGACGCACTGCGCGCCCCGTCCACCGAACCCGACGACACCACCACCAGCGAATCCGCGACGTCGAGGACGCCCTTCATCGCCGAGTGCATCAAACCGGTGCCGCAGTCGGTGAGCACGATGTTGTAGAAGTGCTCCAGCAGGTTCACCGTGCGCCGGTAGTCGTTCTCGGAGAACGCCTCCGACACCGCCGGATCCTGTTCGCTGGCCAGGATTTCCAGCCGGCTCGACCCCTGCGACGTGTACGACCGGACGTCGCTGTAGCGCGTGATCTTGTCCGCGTCCCGCAGCAGGTGCCGCACGGTCGCGGTGGTCTCGATGGCGATCTTCTGCGACAGCGTCCCGCGGTCCGGGTTCGCGTCCACCGCCACCACGCGGTCGCCGCGCAGGGACGCGAAGGTCGCGCCGAGCGTGGTCGTCGTCGTGGTCTTGCCGACGCCGCCCTTGAGGCTCAGCATCGCGATCTTGTAGCACCCGCGCAGCGGCTGGTTGACCCGCGCGATCAGCTCGCGCCGACGCGTGTCCGCGGGGCTCTCCCCCGGGTTGACCAGCTTGCCGGTGCCCAGGTACACCGCCTTGCGCCAGCCTGACTGCGGCGTTCGCTTCTGCTGCTTCACCAGGTGCGCGGTGGCCAGCTCGTCCGCACCGGACGCCGGCTGCGGAAGCCCCGGAGCCGCCGCGGGCACGGCGCCCGGAGCGGGAACCGGCGTGCCTGCCGGAGCGGCGGGCGGCTGCTGATACCCGCCCGGAGCGGCGTACTGCGGCGGCTGCTGCGCGGGAGGCTGCAACGGCGGCAGATTCTGGTCGTAGTGCGCCTGGTAGCCGCCCGGCTGCGGCAGCGGCTGATACGCCCCCTGCGGCGGCGGGTCGACGACCTGCGTCGGCTGCGCGTCGTACGGCCCGGTGCCGGGGTGCGGCGTCGAATCCGTGCGTTCTTCGGAGAACATGGCAGCCGGTTCCTGGGCCTGCTCGGACTGCTGTTCCCCGGCAGTCTCTTCACTGGGTCCGGTCACCGTTGCCAACCTCCCGGGTACGTCGAAGGGCCCCTGACGACGACGGTAGTCGCCCGAGGCCCGGTCCGGGCGGTGGACCCCCGGCTCAGCTCACTCCGGCGTAGGAATGCAGTCCGGCGGTAACCAGGTTGACGAAGAACAGGTTGAAGATCGTCACCGAGAACCCGACGACGTTGATCACCGCGGCGCGCGTCCCGCGCCAGCCCGCGGTGGCGCGGGAGTGCAGGTATGCCGCGTAAACGACCCACGCGATGAACGCGACGGTCTCCTTCGGGTCCCAGCCCCAGAACCGGCCCCACGCGGCTTCGGCCCACACCGCGCCGCACAGCACGCCGAAAGTGAAGATCGGGAACGCCACGATGGTGGCGCGGTAGGCGATGCGGTCGAGCACGTCGGCGGCGGGCAGCTTGGGAGCGAACTTGGAGAACTTCGCCGGGTTGCGGTCATGAGCGGTGCGGAAGAGGTAGAGCACGCTCGCCACGCCCGGCACCAGGAACACGCCGGAGCCGATGATCGCGGCGGACACGTGGATCACGAGCCAGTACGACTGCAGCGCGGGCACGACCGGCGCGGCCACCGTGTACAGCATCGTGCCGTTGATGAACATCAGGATCACGACGGGCAGCAGCAGGAAGCCGGTGAGGTGGCGGACCGGGAACTTCTTGATCACCACGAGCCAGGCGACGACGGTGATGAAGGTGACCGCCATGCCGTACTCGTACATGTTGCCCCACGGCGCGCGGTGCACCGCGAGTCCGCGCAGCACGATCGCCGACAGCTGCAGCAGCGCGCCCAGCACGAGCAGCGCCGCGCCCATCCGGCCGATCCGCTCGGCGCGGCCGACCGTGCGCGGGCCCTCGGGCTCGACCGGTGCGTCGCCGTCCTCGATGCTCGCGTCGTCGGACTCCGGCCCGCCCGCGCCGACCAGCACGCGCTTGCGGCTGCGCTCGGCGGCGAGACGGCCCTTGGCCCCGAACGCCTGCTCGAAGAGCGTGAACAGCAGCGCCAGCACGTAAATCGCCACTGTCGTCGTGTACAGCAGGTCGCTGTACTGCGAGAGAGTCTCGTTGATTTCCATGCCTCAGCTGCCCTTCCGGCCCGTGACCAGCCGTTCGCTGATCCGCTGGAATTCCTCGCCGTATCCGGCTTGATCCGTCCGCGCGAGCCCCGCGACCTCGATCACGGTACTCGCGCTCCCGTCCTTGCCCGGCCGCACCCGCACCCACACGCGACGCCGCTTGACCAGCAGCGACGCCCCGAGCCCGGCGAACATCACGATGGCGAAGCCGAGCACGTAGCCCTGCGTCGGATCGTGCGAAATCTGCAGGTTGACCCATTTGTTGACGCCGTCGAACCGGACCTTCGTGCCGTCGTCGAGCGTCAATTCCTGGCCGACCGCGAGGTTCTTGCGGGCGACCCGCTTGAGCCGGCCGTCCTGGACCCGGGACTGGTCGACCGAGAACACCGACTGGCCGCGGCCCGCGTCGAGACCGAGGTCGCCGCGCAGCACGTCGACCGCGACCATCGGGTTGTTCAGCTGCGGCGCGGTCGAGGTGAGCACGCCGCCGTGGATGAACGACGACGGCGCGAAGAGGCCGGTGATCGCGAGCTGCTTGGTGCGCCGCTGAACCTCGTCGGTGACGCCGGGCTGGTCGAACTTCGTCGCGCCCTCGGACAGCATCGTCGCCGGGTTGCTGAACATCCACTGGGTGTTCTGGGTGCGCTTCTCGCCGTTCGGGAAGGTCACCGTGAACTGCGGCGAATAGCCGTTGCCCAGCAGGTAAACCCGGTCGCCGACGGTCCGCAACGGCTCGTTGACCTCGAGGTCGTACGGCTTCCACGTGCCGGTCTGCAGGTCCTCGCCGGACTGGTACTCGATGTGCGAGTGGTAGTAGTCGGCCTGGTTGGTGGCGGTGTAGCGGGCGGTGAAGTCGTTGACCTTCACGCAGAACGGGTCGAGGTTCGTACCGTCGACCCGCAGGCCTGCCTCGAACGAGTCGTAGTTGTAGATCCCCGAGTTGCAGAACTGGCCGCCGTTGGCCTGCACGATGACCTGGCCCTCGTAGCTGAAGAGCTTGCCGAGTGCGAAGAAAATGATCAGGCCGAGCATGCCGAAGTGGAAGAGCAGGTTGCCGGTCTCGCGCAGGTAGCCGCGTTCGGCCGACACGCTGAACCCGCCGTCGTCCTCCTCGCGCTCGACGCGCCGCCAGCCGGACAGCTGCTTGCGCACGTCCTCGCGAATCGTCTCCGGCGTGCGCGCGGTGCGGGCGATCCGGTGGTGCGGCATGCGCGCGAGGTTGCGCGGCGTCAGCACCGGCTTCGCCCGCATCTGCTTGACGTACTCGAAGCTGCGCGGCGTGAGGCAGCCGATCAGCGAGATCATCAGCAGGATGTAGATCGCGGAGAACCAGACGCTGGAGTAGACGTCGTAGAACTCCAGCTTGTCGAGCAGCGATCCCCACCAGCCGTGCGCGCTGATGTACTCGTCGACCTTCGGCGCGTTCAGCCGTCGCTGCGGCAGCAGAGCGCCGGGCAGCGCGGCGAGCGCCAGCAGGAACAGCAGCACCAGCGCGGTGCGCATGGACGTCAGGCCGCGCCAGGTGTTGCGCAGGAAAGCCAGCGCCTGCTTAGCCGCAGACGGCCGGTACGACGGGTTCGGATTCTTCGGGGGCGCTTCGGTAGTGGTCACAACGGCAGCTCGAGATCGGAGGCGACGGAGTTGCGCAGCCAGCCCATGACGTCTCCCCACAGCCCGGTGACCAGCAGGATGCCGACCACCATCAGCAACGCTCCGCCGAAGATCTGCACGCGGCGGCCGTTGCGGCGAAGCCAGTCGGTGGCGCGCACGGCCCAGCGGGCGCCGAGCGCGATCAGCAGGAACGGGACGCCAAGGCCGAGGCAGTAAACGAGCACCAGCACGTACCCGCGGACCGCGGCCCCGCCGGTCGCGCTGGCGAGGCTCGTGACGGCGGACAGCGTCGGCCCGATGCACGGCGTCCAGCCGAGCCCGAACACCGCGCCGAGCACCGGCGCGCCCCACAGCCCGCCGCCGGGAACGCGGTGCGAGCGGACCTCGCGCTGCAGCCCCGGGATCCAGCCGAGGAAGACCAGGCTCATGAGGATGGTGAGGATGCCGCCGATGCGCTGCAGCAGATCCTCGTTGACCAGCAAGGTGTTCGCGAGCCAGACCAGCGTGCCCATGGTCGCGACGAACACCACGGTGAACCCGAGCACGAACAGGCCCGCCGCGCCGAGAACGGCGTAGCGGCCTTTCTTGCGCTCCTCGCCGTCGCGCACCGCCGGGGCGTCCGCGCCGACGAGAGCCGCGAGGTAGGCGAGGTACCCCGGCACGAGCGGCACCACGCACGGCGACGCGAACGAGATGGCCCCGGCCAGCAGCGCAACACCCGCGGCGAGCAGCAGCGGCCCGGAGAGCGCCAGCTCGGACACGGAGTTCACGCACTTGAGAGTAGGCAGTGAGCTGGACGTGAGGCGGGCGGGGCCTTCTCACAGGACCTACGCCACAGCGGGGCCGGGACCTTGGTCCTGTCCTCGTGAGCGGCGACGCCGGTTCTCACCGGCATCGGCACTCACGACGAGTCCAGGCCCCGGAAAGGCGCACGATGCCGGGCGGGCAAGGACCTGCGGCGCGGCCAGGTAGGCGGTCGGGTCTTGTGAGTGTTTGTGCCGGTTCTAACAGGCACAAACACTCACGAGGCTACTTCTCCGCGCTCAGCCGCTGCACCACCGGAACCAGGTCCGAGGCCAGCACCTGCCGCAGGAAAACCGCCGCCACCCGGTGCTGTTTGTCGAGCACCAGCGTCGACGGGATGATGTTGCGCGGATACCCGGCCAGCTGAAGCAGCACGCGCCCGGACGGGTCCCAGATCGACGGGTACGTCAGGCCGCGGTCGCGCACGAAGTCCTGTGCCACGTCGCGCGCCGGGTCGCGGACGTCGAGTCCGATCACCTGGGCGCCGAGCGGGGCCATCTGCTTGCTCGCGGTCTCCAGCTCGGGCGCTTCGGCGCGGCACGGGCCGCACCACTGGCCCCACAGGTTGATCACCAGTGCCTTGCCGGGGAAGTCCGCGATCGAGAGTTGTTTGCCCTCGTGCATCAGGTCGTCGCCGGCCAGCGTCGGGGCCTGCTGGCGCTCGTTCAGCGGGTAGGTGATGTCGACCTTGCCGCCGGGCGAGACAAAGGTGAAGGTGCCGCCCGAGACGACCGCGTCCTTGCCGGTCGAGCAGCCCGTCACGACCAGCGCGGCGGCCATCAGCACCCCGAGCAGCCGCCGTTTCATGCGCCGGTCACCTTGGGGTCGGTGGTGCCCGCGGGTTCGCTGTAGACGATCTCCAGCAGCTCCTCGCCGTCGAACACCAGGCTGGTGAGCGACGCGAGCGAGCACTGTCGCTGCCGCGGGTCGTGCCACAGCCGCTTCGCTTCGAGGAAGCGGCGAAGCGTCCAGATCGGCAGCTGGTGCGACACGCACAGCGCTTCGCGCCCTTCGGCCTTTACACGCGCACGGTGCACCGCGCCGAGCATGCGGTGTGCGATCTCGACGTACGGCTCGCCCCACGACGGCTTAAAGGGATTCACCAGGTGCGGCCACGCTTTCGGCTGCCGCAGCGCGCCGTCGCCCACGGCCACGCGCTGACCCTCGAAGACGTTCGCCGCTTCGATGAGACCTTCGTCCGTCGCGATGTCGAGACGGTGTGCGCCCACGATGGGCGCCGCGGTCTCCTGCGCGCGCTGAAGCGGCGAAGCGACGACGTACGCGAGGTCGTGCCCAGCGACCGCCTCGGCGACAGTGAGCGCCTGGCGCTGCCCGCGCTCCGACAGCCGGAAGTTCGGCAGCCGCCCGTAGAGGATCTTCTCCGGGTTGTGGACCTCGCCGTGCCGCAGCATGTGGACAACGGTGGTCACGGGCGAACCGCCTCAGCCGCCGCGCGAGCTGCCGCCGGCAACGCGGCTTCGATGACGCCGAACGCTTCGTCGTCCATCGCGGCGTTCACGAAGTACACCTCGTACGCGCTCGGCGGCGGGTACACGCCCGCTTCGAGCAGCGCGTGGAAGAACGCCGGGAAGCGCCACGTCTCGGAGGCCTGCGCGTCCGCGTAGGTGCGTACGGGCTGGTCGGTGAAGAAGATGCTCAAGAGGTTGCCCGCGTACTGCACAGTGTGCGTGACGCCCGCTTCGCTGAGCGCCTTCTCGAAAAGCCCGCCGAGACGCTTCGCGTTGGCGTCGAGCTTCGCGTACACAGCGTCGTCAGCTTCGCGCAGCGCGGTGAGACCGGCGGCGACGGCGACGGGGTTTCCGGACAGCGTGCCTGCCTGATAGACGGGACCACCGGGCGCGAGCTTCGCCATGATGTCCGCGCGACCGCCGAACGCCGCCGCGGGCAGCCCGCCGGACATCACCTTGCCGAACGTGTAGAGGTCGCCGGCCACGCCTTCGAGGCCGAACCAGCCAGCGCGCGAAACGCGGAAGCCGGTCATCACCTCGTCCATGATCAGCAGCGCGCCGTTTTCGTGCGCGAGATCACGCAGTGCGGCGTTGAAGCCGGGGTCCGGCGGCACCGCGCCCATGTTGCCCGCGGCCGCTTCAGTGATCACCGCGGCGATCTGGCCCTCGTTCTCCGCGAAGGACTTCCGGAGCGCGTCAAGATCGTTGTACGGCAAGACAATCGTGTCCGCGGCCTGCGCGCCGGTGACGCCCGGCGAAGTCGGCAGGCCGAGCGTCGCGACACCGGAGCCCGCTTCGGCGAGCAGCGCGTCGACGTGGCCGTGGTAGCAGCCGGCGAACTTCACGATCTTGGCGCGGCCGGTGAAACCGCGAGCCAGCCGGATGGCGCTCATCGTGGCTTCGGTGCCGGAGTTGACCAGCCGGACCTGCTCGACCGGGCCGACCCGGCCGATGATCTCCTCGGCCAGTTCGACCTCGCCGATCGTCGGCGTGCCGAAGGAAAGCCCGTGCTCCGCGGCCGCCCGCGCGGCGGCGACCACCTTCGGGTGCGCGTGCCCGAGGATCATCGGGCCCCACGAGGAGACGAGGTCGACGTAGCGGTTGCCGTCGGCGTCCCACAGATGCGGGCCCTCGCCGCGGACCATGAACCGCGGCGTGCCGCCGACCGAGTTGAAGGCGCGCACCGGCGAGTTCACCCCGCCCGGGACGGCTGCCTTGGCGCGTGCGAACCATGCTTTGGACTGCTCGGTGCCAGTGCTCACCGCTCCAGTCTTGCAAATCCTCCGTTCGGGTGTCGGCGGCGCCCAAGCTGCCACCCGTTTGCCACCCGGCACATCGGCCCGACCGCTCTTAGGATGGGCGCGCATGGACGGGGCGAGCCATGGAGGCGAAGTGACGGCGCCCACACACCGCCGGAATCCGTGGCTGATGCTCGCGGTGTTCTTCGGGCTGGTCGGCGTCATCGCACTGGTGGGCGCGCTGGCCGCGACGACCGCGCCGGACGCCTACAACCGGTACGTGCTGCCGGAGTGGGCCCCGCCCTCGTCCCTGTTCAGTCCGGTGTGGACGGTCCTGTACGTCGTGCTCGCCTTCGCCGGCTGGACCTATTGGCGCACCGACGGCGAGAACCAGGGCTTCGCCGCGTACGGCATCGGCCTGCTGTTCAACCTGATGTGGATCTCGCTGTTCTTCGCGGGCGGTTCCACGCAGATCGCGTGTGTCGACATCGTGCTGCTCGATTTCACCGTGATCGTGACGATCGCGCTCTTCTACCGCCGCTCCCGCATCGCCGCGCTGCTGCTCGTGCCGTATCTGGCGTGGCTGCTCTACACGACCGCGCTGAACGTCGCGATCATCGCGCTCAACGACGTTCCCTAACGGCCCGGCTGCGCCACGATCGCCTGCGCGGTCACCGAACCGTCCGATCCGGTGCGGCCTTGCACGGTCACCGTCTGCCCCGGCTTGAGGTCGCTGAGCTTGCCGGGCTGGGTCACGCCGACCGTCGTACTGTCCGAAGTGGACACTGTGACTTCGCTGCCCTGCACGGTCTTCAGCGTGACCGTGCTGCCGTCGACCTTCTCCACGGTGCCGATCGTCCCGCGACCGCCTGCCGTGCGTCCGCCGGAACCGGGCCCCTGTTGCCCGGCGCCTGGACCAGAACCCGAGGCCGTACGGGCGCCGGAAGAGCCACTTGAGGTGCCGAACGCCGCGTGCGTCCAAGCGCCGCCGGCGAAAGCCAGTGCCAGCACGAGCAACCCGGCCAGCACGAGCGTCGGCTTGCCGAACGGCCGTGCGACCTGCTGCAGCTCAGCAGTGAGGTCGCCCTGGACGGCGGGCTCGGCGATGAGTTCTTCCGGACGCTGCGCGGCGGGTTCCTCCGGCGGGGTCGGAATGGGCTGGGTGGTCGACGCGGACATGACGCTCCTACTCGTGCCGGAGGGCGTCGATCGGCCGCAGCCGCGAAGCCCGGTTCGCCGGGAAACTGCCGAAGAAAAGCCCGATCAGCGCGGACACCGCGAACGCCAGCGCGATCGACGACGGCACCACCACCGGCTGGATGCCCGCGATGCTGAACCGGCTGCCGACCACGCCGATCAGCACGCCGAGCAACCCGCCGAACAGGCTCAGCATGGTCGCCTCGGCGAGGAACTGGCCGAGGATCGCCGAGCGCGGCGCGCCGATCGCCTTGCGGATGCCGATTTCGCGGATCCGTTCGGTGACCGTGACGAGCATGATGTTCGTGACGCCGATCCCGCCGACCAGCAGCGAAATCGCCGCGACCGCGCCGAGCAGCACGGTGAACGTCTGGATCGCCGACGTGCGGGTCTGCAGCAATTGCGCGGAGTTCTGGATCTGGAAGTCCGGATTGGCCGAGGCTTGAATGCCGTGCCGGGCATCGAGGATCGCGGTGACCTCGGCTTGCGCCAGCCCGATCGAGTCGGCATTGGTCGCCTGCACCGCGATCTGATTCAGGCCGCCGTAGCCGGCGAGCGAGTTCTGCACCGCGCTGATCGGGGCGATCGCGACGTCGTCGGCGTTCTGCAGCCCGGTGCTGCCCTTTGTCTGCAGCACGCCGATCACGGTGAACTGAATGCTGTTGATCAGCACGTTCTTGCCGACCGGTTCGCTCTCGCCGAAGATCGACTGCGCGGTCGTCGGCCCGAGCACCACGACCTTGCGCGCCTGCGTCACGTCTTCGGCGCTGAACAGCTGGCCGTCGGCGATCTGGCGGTTCGTGGTGGTGAAGTAGCTGGGTTCGGTGCCGACGACGCTCGACACGTCGTAAGAAGTCTGCCCGTACGTCGCGGTCGCACTGGTGTTCACCACCGGAGCCGCCGCCTTGACGTCCGGCGCGCCGACCGGGTCGACCAGCGCGTGCGCGTCCTGCACGGTGAGCGGCCGGACCTGGCTGGACTGCCCGCCGCCGCGGAGAGGCGACACGTTGACGACGTCGGTGCCGAGTCCCTGGATGCTCGCGGTGATCGCCGCCGAAGCGCCGTTTCCCACTGCTACCAACAAGATCACCGACGCGACGCCGATGGTGATGCCGAGCGTGGTGAGCACTGACCGCAGTTTGTTCGAGGCGAGGCCGCGCACCGCGAACCGCATGATCTCGACGAAGTTCACGCGACCACCCCGGCGCGGACCTCGTCCGACACGATCTGCCCGTCGCTGACCCGGACGACGCGGTGCGCGTGCCGCGCGACCTCGTCCTCGTGCGTGATCACCACGACCGTGCGGCCGAGTGCGTTGAGCCGGTCGAAGACGCCGAGGACGTCGACAGTGCTTGCGTGGTCGAGGTTTCCGGTCGGTTCGTCGGCGAGCAGCAACGCCGGTCCGCCGACGAGCGCCCTCGCCACCGCGACGCGCTGCTGCTGTCCGCCGGACAGTTCGTTCGGCAGATGCTTGGCCCGATCGGTCAGCCCGACCATCTCCAGCGCGGCCAGCGCCCGGCGTCGCCTCTCTCCTCGCTTGAGTCCGCTGTAGACCATCGGCAATTCCACATTGGACAAAGCACTGGTGCGCGGCACGAGGTTGAAGGACTGGAAGATGAAGCCGATCTTTCGGTTGCGCAGCAAGGCAAGCTGGCGTTCGTTGAGATCGGCGACGGAGAATCCGTCCAGCAGGTACCGGCCGGAGGTAGGGGTGTCGAGACAGCCGAGCATGTTCAGCAGCGTCGATTTCCCGGACCCGGAGGCGCCCATGATCGCCACGTACTCGCCCGGCCACACCTGCAGATCGACCCCGCGCAACGCATGCACCGCGGTTTCCCCGCTGCCGTAAGTCTTGCGCAGTCCGGAGACCGCGATTACCGGCTTCATCCCCGGCCCCCGACGCCGCCTTGGCGTCCGCCGCCGAACCCGCCCTGCTGACCGCCGCCGAACCCGCCGAGACCGCCAGTGCCGCCGGTGCGCTGCTGACCGTTGGAGCCGGTCGACGTCGTCGGCGACGCGGCCGTCAGCACCACGCTGTCGCCCTCGGTGAGCCCGGACTTGATCTCCACAGTGGACTCCCCGCGCACGCCGACCTCGACCTGCCGCGTCACCGGCTGCCCGTTCTGCTCCACCGTGACCGCGTTCGTCGTGCCGCTGGTCCGCACCGCCGCGGCCGGAACGCTCAGCACGCCATCGGCTTCCGCGACGGTGATCACGACGCTCGCCGACTGTCCGGGCCGCAGCCCCGACGGCGGATTCGTCAACGCCAGCTTCGCTCCGTAACTGACGACATTGCTGCTCGTGGTCGGCGTGAGATCAATGCTGGAAACGGTCGCCTGCAACGGCTGGTCCGGCGTCGCATTCACCGTGACGGTGGCTTTCTGACCGGTTTTCACCTTGCTCACGTCAATTTCCGCCACCGAAGTATTGACGACAAGATTGCCCATGTCGGTAATGTCGATAAAACCAGTGCTGCTACTACTGCTGCTGCCGCTCGCGGACGACTGCTGCCCGGATTGCCCGCCGGAGCCGGAATTCGACGAAGACGAGCCAGCCGAACTGTTGCTGGAATTGGACCCGCTGCCCGTTTGCTGCCCGACCGTCCCGTTGATCGCGGTGACCGTCCCCGCTCCCGGCGCGGTCAACGTCGTCGCGGAGACCGCGGTTTCCGCGTTGTCGACGTCCAGCTGTGCTTGATCCACTTTGGCCTGAAGCGACGCGGTGCTGCTCTGCGCCTGGGTCGCGGTCTGGTTCGCGGGCGGGTTGTCCTCCGCCGCGGTGAGGTTGTCCTCGGCGACCGCGAGATTGGCCTTGGCGACCTGAAGTTGTTTGCTGGCCTGGGAAGAGTCGATCGTGGCGAGCTTCTGCCCGGCGCTCACGACGTCGCCGACCTTCACGTCGATGCCGGTGACCTTGCCGGAGGTCGTGAAGTTCGCGACGCCGGTGTACGTGCTCGCGATCGTGCCCGCCGCCGAAACGGTCTGGGAAACGTTCGCGCGCCGCACCGGAGTCGTGCGGGTTTGTGCCTGCGCTGTCGAACTCGCCGGCGAAAAGGCCTGGTAAATCCCGAAAGCCGCGCCGCCGAGCAGCACGACAAGGACTCCGTTGACCACCCAGGTTCGTGTGCGCAGCCGCGTCATGGGCGCAAGACTGCGGGGCCTGCTTAGCAGTGAGCTGTTGGTTCCCTGTGGGTCAGCTGTGTAAGTCAGTCCTTTTTCTTTTTATGCCGAGCACGCACCGCGAGCAGCAATTGCCGGACCGCGTCCACGACCAATACCGCCGACAGCGTGCCGAGCCCGAGCGCCCCGGCGATATGTCCGCCGAAGTACCGCTGCGACACCAATGGAGTGCCGTCGCCCGCGGTGGTGACGACCGTGACGATGCCGGCGTGCCACAGCGCGAACGCCGCCCACAGCACCAATCCGGCCACCACGACCTCGCCGAGCGCGACGAATCCGCGCCACGGCTGGTTGAGCTTCGTCTGCGGCTGCGTTTCCTCCGGCGGCCAAAGCCCGGCTCCGGTCGGCTGGGGTAGGTCGATCACGGGGTCCAGCCTTTCAGGTTCGCCGTCGTTCCGCGTCCCTCGTGGGGGTTCAGTTCCGGGAGTCATCGGCCTGCTCCTCGGCGGTGGTCTCGGTGTCGGGGCGGTTCTTCGCGGCCAGCTCGGCGAGCGCGGTCTTCAGCGCTTCGACGTCACGGGCCCAGGCGAGCACCACCGTGCCGTCGTCCAGCTCCACCGGCAACTCGTCGTACTTCCGCGGCACCGACCAGCCGCCGCCGAGAACGCGCGTCCCGACCGGAGCCCCGACGTCGGCCACCGAGGCGATCCGCTCGGCGGCGAGCGTCTCGCGCCCTTGCCGCAGCCCCTCGGTGGTGACCTCGAGCGAAAGGAACCGGCGGCGCGCGTAAACCCAGGGCAGGGTCAGCGCGACCAGCGCGGCACCGATCAGCACCCAGCCGACGACGTGCGTCGGCCCTCCGGTGGCCAGTTCGGCGAGCGCGCCCAGCAGTGCGAACAACGGGCCCCAGACCAGCGCGGACCAGCCGACGCCAGGCTCGGAGTACAGCGTCCTTGCCGCCATTAGAGGTTCTTGCCGACCTTCGGGAAGTAGTCCGCGACCTTCGGCAGATACAGCAGGATCAGCATGACGACCAGCACCACCGAGGAGGCAAGCGCATAGATATTGCGGGCGACCCCGAGGTCGAACACGATGCCGAGCACCGCCAGCAGCGTCACGATGGTGCGCGCCGAACGCGTGCCCTCACGAGCCTTCCAGGCGAACAACACGAGCAGCGCGCCGAAGCACAGCGCCCCGACCAGCAGCGCCCACACGAAGAAAGTCGCACTGGTCTGGGCCTGCTCAAGGGTAAGCGCGTGGCCGGACTGCTGCGGCTGCTTCATGATCGCGTCGACGAGCACATGCTTGGCCGCGAGGATGACGACCTGCCCGGCCACGATGATGGCTGTCGCCAAGATGGCGAGCACGAACGCGGCGTGCACCGGCGTCGGCGGCTGGGCCTTCGGCGCGGTCTCCCCCGGCAGCACCGGATCCGGCGCACGCCCGCGCTTGCGGCGTTCGTCGTCGGTGAGCCCGGAGAGGTCGTCCGAGGTCACGTCGGCTGGCTTCGGGGTGTTCTCGTCCTTCTCGGCCACCCGAAAGACCCTACCCGGGCTCAGTCCAGCCAGGCCGCGGCCTCGGCCGCCCAGTAGGTGAGGATGACGTCCGCACCCGCGCGGCGGATGGAGGTGAGCACCTCGAGCACGGTGCGCTCGCGCTCGATCCAGCCGTTCGCCGCGGCCGCCTCGACCATCGCGTACTCGCCGGAGATGTTGTACGCCGCAACGGGAACCGGCGAAATGTCGGCCGCCGCCTTGATGATGTCCAAATAGGACAGTGCGGGCTTGACCATGACCATGTCCGCGCCCTCGGCGAGGTCGAGTTCGAGCTCCCGCATCGCCTCGCGCGCGTTGCCGAGGTCCTGCTGGTAGGTCTTGCGGTCGCCCTTGAGCTGCGAGTCGACGGCCTCGCGGAAGGGACCGTAGAACGCGCTGGCGTACTTGATCGAGTAGGCGAGGATCGCGGTCTCGCTGTGCCCGACCTCGTCGAGCGCCCGGCGGATCACGCCGACCTGGCCGTCCATCATCCCGCTCGGCCCGAGCACGTGCGCCCCGGCTTCCGCCTGCGCGACGCCCATCTCGGCGTACAGCCGGAGAGTGGCGTCGTTGTCGACCACGCCGTCCGCGTCGAGCACGCCGCAGTGGCCGTGGTCGGTGAACTCGTCAAGGCAGGTGTCCGCCATCAACACGGTGGAGTCGCCGAGTTCGCTGCGCAGATCCCGCAACGCGACGTTGAGGATGCCCTTCTCGTCGACCGCGCCGGACCCCTCCGGGTCCCGCTTCTCCGGAATGCCGAAGAGCATCAGCCCGCCGACCCCGGCGTTGACCGCCTCGACAGCGGCTTTGCGGAGAGTGTCGCGAGTGTGCTGAACGACGCCCGGCATGCTGGCGATCGGCCGCGGCGCGTCGAGCCCTTCGCCGACGAACATCGGCAGGATCAGCTGCCGTGGCCGCAACGTGGTCTCACTGACCATCCTGCGCATTGCCGGAGTAGTACGAAGCCTGCGGGGTCGCTGCTCAGGGAACACACATCCAAGGTACTCCCGCACTCACCCCGAAAGCCGTGAAGGGCTCCTTGAGGGAATCTGATTCCCTCAAGGAGCCCTTCACGGACCAAAAACCTCAGCTGCGCCGAGTCCGCTTGGCCTTGCGCGGCGGCGGCAGCGCGCCCTCCGCCCGAAGTCGGGCGGCGTGCTCGGCAAGCGCGTCCACCAGATGCGGCACGTCGGCCTTCTCCGGCTGGACATCCACTCGCAGACCGAATTCCACCGCGGTCTCGGCGGTCTTCGGCCCGATGCACGCGACCAGCGTGCGCGTGTGCGGCTTCCCGGCGATGCCCACCAGGTTCCGCACGGTCGAGGACGAGGTGAAGCAGACCGCGTCGAACCCGCCGGTCTTGATCATCTCGCGGGTCTCGGCTGGCGGCGGCGCGGCCCGGACGGTCCGGTAGGCCGTGACGTCGTCCACTTCCCAGCCGCGTTCGACCAGGCCTGCCGACAGGATCTCGGTGGCGATGTCGGCGCGCGGCAGCAGGACGCGGTTCACCGGGTCCAGCACGTCGTCGTACGGCGGGAACTCGGCCAGCAGGCCCTCGGACGACTGCTCGCCCGTCGGGACCAGCTCCGGGATGATGCCGAACGAACGCACCTTCGCCGCGGTCGATTCGCCGACGCAGGCGATCTTCACGCCGGAGAACGCCCGCGCGTCGAGGCCGAACTCCTCGAACTTCTCCCACACCGCGCGCACCGCGTTGGTGGAGGTGAAGACGATCCACTGGTACCGGCCGTCGACCAGGCCCTTGACCGAGCGCTCCATCTGCGCCGGGCTGCGGGGCGGCTCGACCGAAATGGTCGGCACCTCGTGCGAGGTCGCGCCGTGGCCGCGCAGCCGCTCGGCCATCTCGCCCGCCTGCTCCTTGGTGCGCGGCACCAGGACCTTCCAGCCGTACAGCGCGCGCGACTCCCACCAGGACAGCTTCGAGCGCTGCCCGGCGGCCTGCCCGACCGTCACGACCAGCGGGCCGACCAGCTCGCCCGCGTCGTTCGCGACCGAGGCGAGGGTGGTGTCCAGCGTGCGCTGGGTGTTGATGGTGCCGTTCGCGGTGACCGCGACCGGGGTGGTGGCGGGCAGCCCCTTCTCGGTGAGCTGGCTGGCCGCCTCGGCCAGATGCGCGGAGGTCGCGTGCAGCACGATCGGGCCGGGGACCGCGGCCAGCGCGCCCCAGTCGACCTCGCCGCGGACGTCGGCCTCGGTGTAGGTGCCGCCGAGCGCGACACCCGCGTACGCCGGCACCGCGGTGCCCGGCGCGACGCCAGGGATGACGTCGAACACGGCGGAGGTGCGGGCGACGGCCTGGACCTCGGCCACGACGGCCGGGCTGGTCAGCGGGTCGCCGGAGACCAGCCGCAGCGCGAGCCGGCCTGCCTTGGCCTCGGCGGTCAGGTCCTTGGCGACGTCGGACGGTTCTCCTACGGCGGGGCGGACCTCGGCTCCGGGGGCCGCGGACGCGAGCACGCTCGCGGGCACGTCCGGGTCCGTCACCACGACCTCGGCCTTGGCCAGGAGTTCCTGGGCGCGGACGGTGAGCAGCCCGGCGTCCCCGGGGCCCGAGCCCACGAAGGCGACGCGCCCGGCGGTCTTGCGAGCAGGGGTCATCGTTGGTGTTCTTCTCCTCTTGGGCGGCCGGTGCTCCGGCCGCTGGTGTCGGGCAGGTCGTGCGGGTGCGTGACGGCTGGCGTCACAGCGCGGGGCCGAGCAGCGCGTCGGCTCCCAGGTCAAGCAGTTCGGCGGCCAGTTCCCGGCCGAGCTTCTCCGCCTCGCCGATCCCGGCGATCGCGGAAGCCCGCACCATGTCGACGCCGCCGTTCTCGCCTTCGACGGCAGCGGTGCCGCGCAGCGAGATGCGTTCCACCACCGCGCCCTCGTCGTCGAGGTCCTCGACGATCTCGGCGAGCGCGCCCACCGGCGCGCTGCACCCGGCTTCGAGCGCGGCGAGCAGAGCCCGTTCGGCCGTCACCGCGACCCGCGTGCTCTCGTCGTCCACCGCGGACGCGAGCAGGTGCTCGATGTCCACGTCGGCGGCCCGGCACTCCAGCGCCAGCGCCCCCTGCGCGGGGGCGGGCAGCATCTGGATCGGGTCGAGGGTTTCGGTGATCTCGTCCACCCGGCCGACCCTGGCCAGTCCGGCACGCGCGAGCACCACGGCATCCAGCTCGCCGTCGGTCACCTTGCGCATGCGGGTATCGATATTGCCTCGGATCGGCACGATTTCCAAACCGAGACCCAGCGCGCGCAGCTGAGCCATCCGCCGCGCCGCGCCGGTGCCGACCTTCGCGCCCGGCGGAAGCTCGCCGAGGGTGAGGCCGTCACGGGCGATCAGCGCGTCGCGCGGGTCCTCGCGCGGCGGCACCGCGGCCAGCACGAGGCCGGCCTCCGGCGCGGTGGGGAGGTCCTTGTACGAGTGCACGGCGACGTCGATCTCGTTGCGCAGCAACGCTTCCCGCAGCGCCGAGGTGAACACGCCGACCCCGATCTGCGAGATCGGGGCGCTGGAGAGGTCGCCGGGCGTGGTGACGGTGACGATCTCCACCTCCGCCCCGGTGGCGCGGATGGTGTCGGCGACGATGCCGGTCTGCGCGAGAGCGAGCTTGCTGCCCCGCGTGCCGATGCGAATGACTCTGGTCACTTACCGCTTCTTCTCGGATTCCGGCGCTGTCGGGCTCGCCACGGCCGCAGGAGCCTGCGGGTCGAGGCAGAACAGTTCCCGCAACGCGTTGGCGTAGTCGGTGTCGGCCGTCTCGGCGGCCAGCTGCTTGACCCGCACCGTCGGCGCGTGCAGCAGCTTGTCGACCACCCGGCGAACCGTGCGGCCGACCTCTTCGCGAACCTGGCTGTCGAGTTCCGGCAGCCGGTTGTCCAGGCGGAGCAGCTCCGCGTCCACCACCTCGGCCGCGCGCCTGCGCAGCGCGGTGACCGTGGGCGTGACCTCGGCACTGCGCTGTCCGGCGAGGTACTCGCGCACCTCGTCGAGCACGATGCCGTTGGCTTTGGCGGTCTGCCGGTCGGTGGTCGGGGCTCCCGCGTCGCGCATGCGGCGCTGGATCGTCTCCAGGTCGACCACGGTGACGTCGGCGAGTTCCGCGACCGCGGTGTCGACGTCCTTGGGCAGCCCGAGGTCGCAGACGACCAACCGGCGTCCGGCGCGCGCGGGCACGTGCCCGGCGAGGAAGACGGCGTCCTGCGCCCCGGTGCACGCCACGACGAGGTCGGCGAGTTCGACCGCGTCGGCGAGCGAGGACAGCGGCACCGACCGCGCCGGAATCCCCTCCGCGGCGACCTTCTCGGCCAGCCGGGCGGCGTTGGCTTCGGTGCGGTTGGCCACGGTGATCTCGGCGATCCCGGCCTTGCGCAGCTGCGCCGCGGTGAGCGCGCCCATCGAACCGGCGCCGACGATCACCGCGTGCTTGCCCGCGATGTCACCCGCGGCGGCGAGCGCCTCGGACACGACGGACGCGCCGAGCTGGTCGAGCCCGGTCTCGGAGTGCACGCGCTTGCCGACGCGCAGCGTGGTCTGGATCAGCTCGTGCAGCGTGCGGCCGACGGTGCCGGCGTCGCGCGCGGTCGCGTACGCGGAGCGGATCTGGCCGAGGATCTGCGTCTCGCCGACCACCATCGAGTCGAGGCCCGAGGTGACGGAGAACAGGTGCTCGACGGCCGCGCCCGCGTAGTGCACGTACAGGCTGTCGTAAAGCTCGGAGGGCTCCATCCCGGCCTTGCGGGAGAGCACGTCCGAGACGTCGTTGACGCCGCCGTGGAACGTCTCCACCACGGCGTAGACCTCGATGCGGTTGCACGTCGAGACGAGCATGACCTCGCTGATGTGCTCCGCCTGCTGCAGGTCGTGCAGGACCTTGGTCAGCTCGTCCGCGGAGATCGCCGCACGCTCGAGCGTGCCGAGATCCGCACTGCGATGGGAGAGCCCGACCGCCAACACGCTCATTCAGCGCACCACCATTCCGAGACCGCCGTCCGTACCGGCGCCGTTTCGTCCGCCGCCGCCATTGTCGGCGGCCCGGCCGGTGCCGGGTAACCCGGTATTCCCCTGGTTTTCCCCGGCGGACCCCGCGCTGGCCGCGCTGTCGGCGCGCCGAGCCACGTGGAACGAGAGGATCTGCAGTTCGACAGCCAGGTCGACCTTGCGGACCTCGACGTGTGCCGGCACCTGGAGCACTACCGGCGCGAAGTTGAGGATGCACTGGACGCCGCCTGCCACCAGCCTGTCGCACACCGACTGCGCGGCGGTAGGAGGTGTGGCGATGATCCCCACGGAAATCTCCCGTTCGGAGCAAACGCGAGGAATGTCGTCCATGTGCGAGACCGGGAGACCCCCTACGGGGACGCCGATCAGATCGGGGTCGAGGTCGAAGAGCGCCTCGACCGGGAACCCGCGGCCGGGGAAGCCGCCGTAGTTCGCGAGCGCGTGGCCGAGGTTGCCGATCCCGACCACGGCGACCCGGTGCTGCCGGGTGAGGCCGAGGATGCGTTCGATCTGGCTGACCAGCACCTGCACCTCGTAGCCGACGCCGCGGGTGCCGTAGGAGCCGAGGTAGGAGAGGTCTTTGCGGAGTTTGGCGGAGTTCACGCCCGCCGCGGCGGAGAGTTCCTCGCTGGAGACGGTGGTCGCGCCCTGTTCGGCCAATCCGGAGAGAATCCGCAGGTAGACGGCCAGCCGGGCGACGGCGGCCTCCGGGATCTGCTTCGCGCGGACCGCGGTGTCCTCGGCGTCGGAGACAGCGGGCATCTCGGCGGTCGGCGCGTTGTCGGCGTCCGGCGCGGGGCGGGAGGTCCGTGCGGCGCGGCGGGTGCGGGGCTTGGAGTCGCTCTCGGAATCGCTTCCGGGCGAGGTCTGGGCTGACGGGGCGGCGCGGGAGGCCCCGCGACTGTCTTCGGCTGACGCGGCGGCCCGGGTGCTCGCCCGGCTCGCGCGGCCGTTGCCGGACGCTGCCCGGCCGTTACCCGCGGCGCGACCGTTTCCGGCGACGCGGCCATTGCCCGCGGCGTGCTCGCCGCCCCCGGCGACCTGGTCGTGCCCGGCCTGCCCGTTCTCGTGCCCGGCTTCCGCCGAATTCCCGTTGCGCGCCAAGCCGTTCTCGCTCACCGTGGCTCGACGGCGGCTGCCCGCGGCGTGCCGTCCACCGCTCCGGCGTGCGGGCGGGGCGGCTTCGACGGCGTCGGCTTCGTCGCGGGGAGGCGTGGCCGGCGGTTCGGCACCGCCGCGCCCGCCCCGCTGTGTCACCACGCTGACTTCTCCTCAATCCGGCTTCGTGCCCGCGCTGTCCCCCACCTGCCTGTCCGGCAGTGGAAAACCAACCCTTGACCCCACGGCTTCCGTCCGGTTCGATGCCGGTCCTCGCGGGGACGGGTTCCTACGGTAGTCCACTTGTGAACGCATGCACAAAGTCACTGGTCACCCGCATGACCAGAAGCACACCCCTCGTCTTCGGGGGTCCGGGTGGCGAAGCTCCCGGCCCTGGGCGGAGTCCCGGTTGTCACCGCTTCGGGGGCCAGGTGGCAGAGCCCCCGGTTGTCACCACTTCGGGTCCGGGTGGCGAGGCCCCCGGCCCCGGGTAGAGCCCCGGTTCTCACCGCGCTAGCTCAGGCCGCCGTGAACGGCACCGTGTGCCAGCCCGTCGCCCCGTCCGGAACCGGGTCCGCGGTCCGGTCGGTCTGCGTATAGCCGGACTGGTCCGTCGCCCGCACCGTCACCGTGTGGCTGCCCGGCGGCACCGCCACCTCGGCCCACCACATCCGCCAGGTGTCCTTGCTGACCTCGGCCGAAAGCGTCGCCGGGGTCCACGCGCCCTGGTCCACCCGCACTTCGACCTTCGCGATCCCGACGTGCTGCGCCCACGCCGTCCCCGCCACCCGGACCTTGCCCGCGCGCACCGACGTCCCGTTGCCCGGTGCGTCGATCCGCGATTCGGTCTTGATCGGGGCCTGCTCCGCCCAGCCGCGCTGCAGCCAGTACGCCTGCCGCGCGTCCCAGGTCGTGAACTCCAGGTCGGTGACCCATTTGGTCGCCGAGACGTAGCCGTACAGCCCGGGGATCACGATCCGCGCCGGGAACCCGTGCTCGACCGGCAGCGCCTCGCCGTTCATGCCGATCGCGAGCATCGCGCCGCGTGCCGGGTCCAGCGCGACGTTGGCCGGGGTGCCGCAGGTGAACCCGTCGACGCTGGTCGCGTACATCTGCTGCGCGCCCTGCTTCACGCCCGCCGCGTCCAGCAGGTCGACGAGGTCTACGCCGATGAAGTTCGCGGTGGAGATCAGCTCGCCGCCGACCTCGTTGGAGACGCAGGTGAGCGTCACGGTCCGTTCCACCAGCGGGCGGTTCCGGATGTCCGCGTAGGAGAAGCTCACCTCGCGGTCGACCATGCCGTGGATCTTCAACGCCCAGTCCTCGGCCCGCACCTGCGGCACGACGAACGCGGTGTCGATCCGGTAGAAGCTCCCGTTCGGCGTGATGAACGGCGGCGACCCGAGCTTGTGGAAATCCGCGTCCGGCGGCAGCGGCGGCGCCTTCCGGGCAGCGACCAGCGGCCCGATCGAAGCCCGCGAGCCAGCCGCGCTGCCAGTGGTCGAAACGACCTCGCCGACAATCGCCGCTACCCCGGCACCAGCCGCGATTCCCACGCCGCGCTGCAACACCTGACGACGGCTTAGTCCTTGCCGCAGTTCGGTTTCCGGCGGCAGCGCACGCTTGTGCAGCCAGCTGAACACCAGCAACGAAGCGCCCAGCGCCAGCACCGGAGCCAGCAACGCCAGCTGTCCGACATCCGTGCGCTCGAACACGGCGAAGATCCCGAACGCCCCGACCACGACCACCAGCAGCTGACCGGGCAGCGGACGGCTGCGCGAAAGCTGTCCGGCGAGCACCGCGAAAGCCAGCAGCACCACGGCGAGACCGATCTTGAGCACGGTCTTGTCGGCGGTCCCGATCGTCTGTTCCGCCCACACCACGACGGGGTGCGGACTGTGCGCGATCACGAAGTCCGCGACCGCCACGAACGGCGACGCGTTGTACCCGACAAATCCGGCGACCAGATGTCCCACGCCCAGCGCGACGGCCAGCGAGACCAGTCCGATGAACGTCGCGATGCCCAGCGACAGCCGCGGCCGGGCGGTCGGCGGGGCTTCTTTCAACGCACTCACCCCACCATCTTCGGCGGGTCCGGCCGGATCTGGCCCGTTCAAAGCGCTTACGGGTTGCTTACCGCAGCGCCGCGCGCAGCCGTTCTTCCTCGACGCGCCAGTACCCGTGCTCGACCCCGTCGATCAGGATCACCGGCACCTGGTCGCCGTACTCGGCCTGCCATTCCGGGTCGCTGTCGACGTCCGCGGTCTCCCACGGCACACCCAGCTCGTCGCAAATCCGCGCGACGTCCGCCTCGGCCACGTCGCACAGGTGGCATCCCTCGCGGCTCATCACGGTCACTTTGTGCACAGCGTCAGCGTAGCTTCAGCCGCCGCAGCTTCCCGGTCGCCGAATGCGGCAGCGTCTCGGCGAACTCGACCGTGTGCGGCACCTTGTACCCGGCGAGATGCGCCGTGCACTGGTCCACCACCTGCTGCTCCGACAACGCCGCGCCTTCGGCAGGCACCACGACCGCCTTCACCGCTTCGCCGCTTCGCTCGTCGACCACGCCCACGACGGCGGCCTCGACCACCTCGGGCAGCCGCGAGATCACTTCCTCGACCTCGTGCGGGAAGACGTTGAAGCCGTTGACGATGATCAAGTCGTTGGCCCGGTCGACCAGGTGCAGGTCGCCGTCGGAATCGAGATAGCCGACGTCTCCGGTCCGGAACCAGCCCTCGGCGTCCGGTCCGTGCGCGCCGTCCGGCCAGTACCCGGAGAACAGGTTCTCCCCGCGCACCGACACCAGCCCGGTGCTGCCGCCGGCCTCGAAGACGTCGTCCGGCTCTTCCGGATCGAGCGGCAAGTCGTCGGCCGACCCGTCCGACTCCACCAGCCGCAGCTCGATCCCGGGCAGCGGCCGTCCGACCGATCCGGGCTTCGGATAGCCGGTGACCAGCGTGGAAGTCACCACCGGCGCGCATTCGGTGAGGCCGTAGCCCTCGTACACGTCAAGCCCGGTGGCCTCGCGGATCGCCGCGAGCACCTTCGGATGCAACGGCGCGGCACCGGACGTCAGCCGCTTCACGGTCGCCAGCCCGCGGCTCAGTTCCTCGGTGTCGAGCGAGGCGAATTCGTTGTACATCGCGGGCACGCCGGTGATCGCCGTGACGCGATGTTCGGCGCAGTCTTCGAGCGTCCGCCGGGCTTCGAAGCGCTCCGACAGGACCAGCGTCGCCCCGACCGCGGTCGCCATGAGCAGCCCCGGGCCGAGGCCGTAGACGTGGAAGAGCGGGATCGACACCAGCACCCGGTCGTCGTGCTCCGTCACTCCGTCCACTTGGGACAGTTGAGTGAGGTTCGCCAGCAACGCCCGGTGCGACAACAGCACTCCGCGCGGCGGGCCGGTCGTGCCGGAGGTGTACGAAATGACCGCGATGTCCTCGCCGGAACGGCCGTGGTCGACCGGGTCGCCCGCCTCGTCGCTGCGCGGCGGCAGGCCGGTGATGCCTTCGGGCAGTTCGGCGTCGTCGCGCTGCACTACGCGTTTCGCGCCGCAGTGCTCCAGCAGCCGCTCAAGTTCGGGCGCGGGGGCTTGTGGCGACAAGGGCACGGCGATTCCGCCCGCGCGCAGCACCGCGAACAGGGCGACCGCGAAGTCAGCCGACGTCGGGAGCCGCAGCACCACCGGGTCGCCCGGCGCGACGCCGGCGGAGACCAGCCGACGTGCCTGCGCGTGCGCGGCTTCGTCCAGCTGTCGCCAGGTCAGCGTGCTGCCCGTGCCCGTCTCGGTGATCGCCGTGCGCTCCGGCCAGCGGCTGGCCGCATCGGCGAGCAGGCCGGCGACACCGTGGGCGGTGCTGATCCGGTCCACCCCCACCCCTCTCGTTCCGTTGCGGATTCGTCATCTTGTCACCCGTAATGGGGATGCCGCGCGATCGTCGCACCTCTGCCTGACCGGGACACTACCTACTTCGCGGTAACAACACGTATGCTGCACTGCGTCGCCGGGTGGCGTTGATCACTACCGGGTGACCCGACCAAGGGAGTCGTCGTGCCGAAGCTGCCGGTCCACGAGGAAGTGGGACACGCGCCGCGGCACGCCTTCGCGCCCTCGGGACCGCGCCCGGCAGCACCAGGGACAGCCGGAGGTGCCGCTCGATGACCCGTCCGATCACCCTGTCCGCGCCCGCACACCCCGGGCCGGTCGCGATGTTCGCCGACCGCGTGTTCGGCTCGTCCGCGGCCGCCGTGCCGCTGCCCAAGGCGGACGCCGAACCGGATCCCGCCGAGGTCGCCAAGGCCGAGGCGTGGGACCTGGTGCGGTCCGCGCAGGCAGGCGACTCCTCCGCGTTCGGCCAGCTCTACGACCGGTACGTCGACGTCGTCTACCGCTACGCGCTCTTCCGCCTCGGCGACCGCGACCTGGCCGAGGACGTCACCAGCGAGACGTTCCTGCGCGCGCTGCGCCGGATCACGTCGGTGAGCTACCAGGGCCGCGACGTCGGCGCGTGGTTCGTCACCATCGCCCGCAACCTGATCCTCGACCACGTGAAGTCCAGCCGGTTCCGGCTCGAGGTCGTCACCGACGAGGTCGCTGAACCGGGTGGAGTGCCCGGCGGACCGGTCGGTCCGGCGGCCCAGGCCGGGCCCGAACAGCAGGCAATCGCGGGCGCGACCCGCGCCGAACTGCTCCGGTGTGTCGCCGAACTCGGCGACGACCAGCGCGAATGCATCGTGCTGCGGTTCCTGCAGGGGCTCTCGGTCGCCGAGACCGCCCAGATCATGGACCGCAACGAGGGCGCGGTGAAGGCGCTGCAGCACCGCGCGGTCCGGCGGCTCGCGCAGCTGCTGCCCACCGGCCTGCGTTGATCGTTCAACGATCGGCCGTAACTTTTTCGGCTTCTTAATCGTTTCTCACGCAGACCGGCGGTCAGGGCCGGGCGTTGGGTGGAGACGGAGCAGCACCGTGGGCGTGCCCGGGTGGTTTTCGCGTGGTCGGACCGAGAGCGAGCGGTTCGACGACGCGATCAATGCTTCCCCCGGACACCGGCCGGACGAGTTCGCCGAGGAGCTGGCCCTCGTCGGCGCGCTGCGCGAACTGGGCCAAGCGGGCGATCCCGACCCAGCCACCCGAGCCCGGATCCGAGCCGAGATCGAAGGCCGCATCGGCGAACCCCTCCCCCGGCGACGGTGGCGGCCGCGAACGGCCGACCTCGCCGCCGCGGGCATCGCGCTGATCCTCGGCCTGGGCGGGCTCACCCTGCTGCTTTCGCGAGACGCCCTGCCCGGAGACGCGCTGTACAGCGTGAAGCGAGCCGGCGAAGTCACGTCGCTCGGGTTGACCTTCGGCGACGAAGCGAAGGCCGAGAAGCACCTGAAGTTCGCCGCGAACCGCGTCACCGAACTAGGCCAGATGAGCGACGCCAGCCCGGCGGCGTACCAAACCGCCCTGGGCGATTTCCGCAGTGACGTCCGCGCTGGCGTGGCCGAACTCACCGAGCTGGCGACCACGAACGGCAGCCGCACCCGGCTGACGTCGCTCGAATCGTGGGCGCAGAGCCAGTCGCGGCAACTGGAATCGGAACAGGCCGACGTCCCGGCGTCCGCGCGCGAGGATTTCGATCAGGCCCGCGTCCTGCTGGACCGGGTACAGCAGCGGTCGTCCGCGCTGGGTTCCCGGCTGAGCTGCTACCAGATCACCACCGGCACCACCGACGAACTGGGCCTCCTCCCGGCGCGCGGCGCGTGCACCCAGCAACCGCTGTCGCCCGGCGGCTCCACGCCGAGCAGCCCGTCGCAGGTTCCCGGGACGAGCGTCCCGTCGACGGACTCGCCGTTGCCGGTGCGCTCGGTGTCCTCGCCGACGCTCAGCAACCCGAGCACGCCGACCCCGACTCCGACGTCGACGGAGGTTCCGCACACCGCGACCCCGCCGAGCGTCCCGCCGCCGATCACCGCGCCCACGCCGCCCCGGATCCCGACCCGGCCCGCGCCCCCGCCGGTCGTCTCGATCCCGCCGCTGCTGCCCGGACTCCCGCCGATCGTCATCGGCTGACGCGACGTTCGCCACTCCCCCTCGCCATGATCAGGAGAACCGGGCAACCCCTGTCCGAGGCACGGGCCACATCTCCAACGGGTGAGTCGCGCGGTCGCTACCCTGTCCTGCAGGACCCGGTCGGCCTCGTCCGCCGGGACGTGCCCGAACCTGGAGGCGGTGTGCGTGTCAGCTTGGCGTGGCAAGGATAAGAGTCAGGAACTCGAGCGGCTCGCCACGCTCGCCGGCGAGGCGTCGGCCGAGGCCGCCTCGTCCTCGGCGCAGCTGGCGACGTCGGTTCCGCCCGCGCCGCCGGACCTCACCGCGGGCGCCTTCTTCGACGTGGACAACACGATGATGATGGGCGCGTCGATCTTCTACTTCGCCCGAGGCCTGGCCGCGCGCAAGTTCTTCACCTCCGCCGACCTCGCCGGTTTCGTGTGGGACCAGGTCAAATTCCGCATCGGCGGGCGCGAGAACAAGGCCGACATCAAGACCCACCGCGAGCGCGCGCTGTCCTTTGTGGCCGGTCGCACGGTCGAGGAGCTCACCACGATGAGCGAGGAAATCTACGACGAGCTGATGGCGGACAAGATCTGGTCCGGCACCCGCGCGCTCGCGCAGATGCACCTCGACGCGGGCCAGCGGGTGTGGCTCGTCACCGCGACACCGATCGAACTCGCCGCGATCATCTCCCGACGGCTCGGCCTGACCGGCGCGCTCGGCACCGTCGCGGAAACCAAGGACGGCGTCTACACCGGACGCTTGGTCGGCGACATGCTGCACGGCCGCGCGAAGGCCCACGCGGTCCGCGCGCTCGCGTCGCGGGAAGGTCTGAACCTCAAGCGCTGCACGGCTTATTCGGATTCGCAGAACGACGTGCCGATGCTGTCGGTCGTCGGAACCGCGGTGGCGGTGAACCCGGACAGCGGCCTGCGCGACGTCGCCCGTGCTCGCGGCTGGGAGATCCGCGACTTCCGCACCGGCCGCAAGGCCGCCCGCATCGGCGTCCCGTCGGTGATCGGCGCGGGCGCGGTCGCGGGGGCGGTCGCCGCGGGAATGGCGTACCGCCGCCGCTGAGGCCGGGTCAGTCCAGCACCGCGGTCGCCTCTACCTCGACCAACAGGTCCGGTTCGGCCAGGAACGCCACGCCGATCCCCGTCAACGGGGCCTGGATGGCGACGCCCAGCTTCTTCTCCGCACGCTGCACGCCCTCGACGAACTTGCCCATCTTCTCCGGCGACCACTCGACGAAATACACCGTCAGCCGCGCGACGTCCGCGAACGTGGCACCCACCTCGGCCAGCGCCGCGGCGACGTTCAGGTAAGCCTGCTCGACCTGCGCGGCCAGATCCCCTTCGCCGACGTGCCCGCCGTCCGCGGTCCGCGCCACCTGCCCGGCGAGGTACACCGTCCGAGAGCCGGTCGCGACGGACACCTGGCGGTAGAGGCCGACCTGCGGCAGCGAGGCCGGGTTGACCAGGGTGACGGCCATGTTTCCTCCTGAAGCCGTGAAAGATCTTCGGTGCTTCAAACATAGCATTGCAATGCTATAGAATGCCGTCATGGCGAGGGCGAAGGATCCGGCAGTGCGCACCTTGCTGCTCGAACGGGCAGCGCAGTTGCTCCGCACCCGCGAACCGCTCACCCTGCGCTCGCTCGTCGCCGGGACCGGAGTGTCGACGATGGCCGTCTACACGCACTTCGACAACATGGACGGCCTGTGGAAAGCCTTGCGCCAGGAGGGTTTCACCCGCCTCGCGCACCGGATGGCCGAGGTCCGCCCGTCCGCCGATCCAGTGCGCGACCACGCCGCGCTGATCTCCGCGTACCTCGGCAACGCGCTCGACCACCCCGACCTGTACCGCGTGATGTTCGACGCGAACTTCGAACTGGAAGACGCCCAAGCCGCCGACGACACCCTCGAATACCTGGTGCAAGCCGCCGCCCGAGGCCGCGACACCGGCCGGTACCGCGAAGGCCTCGACGCGCTCGAACTCGCCACGCAAAGCTGGGCCGTCGCGCACGGCCTGGTCTCGCTGGTCGCCAACGGTCCCTTGCCGCGCACCACCCTCGACCACGGCGCGCCCCTGCTGACGGCGCTGTTCGTCAGCGTCGGCGACGAACCCCGGCGCTGCGAACGCTCAGTGCGGCGCGGCTGGCACCTGCCCGGCTGAAGCTCAGCCGCGGAAAACGCTGCGCCGCTGGGAAAGCCTGCGGTACAGCGAGTGCTGGATCGACTCCCGCACCTGGTCGGTGAGCGTGAACACCAGCATCGGATCGTCGACCGCGTCCGGGCCGTAGTCGTCGGTGCGGATCGGCTCGCCGAACTCGATGGTCCACTTCGTCGGCAGCGGCACCGCGCCGAGCGGGCCCAGCAGCGGGAAGAACGGCGTCACCGGGAAGTACGGCAGCCCGAACAGCCGCGCCAGCACCTTCAGCTCGCCGATCTTCGGATACGTCTCCTCGGCGCCGACCACCGACACCGGGATGATCGGCACGCCCGCGCGCATCGCCGCGGACACGAACCCGCCGCGGCCGAAGCGCTGCAGCTTGTACCGCGCGGAAAACGGCTTCCCGACGCCCTTGAACCCTTCCGGCCACACGCCGACGAGTTCGCCGTTGGTCAGCAGGCGTTCGGCGTCGGCGTTGCAGGCGAGCGTCTGGCCGGACTTGCGCGCGAACGACCCCACCAGCGGCAGCTTGAACACCAGGTCCGCGCCGAGGCCGCGCAGATGCCGTCCGCCGGTCTCGTCGTGCACCGCGACCGCGGTCATCAGCGCGTCGAGCGGCAAGGTGCCGGAGTGGTTGGACACCAGCAGCGCGCCACCGGCCGTCGGCAGGTTCTCGACGCCGAATGTGTCGACGCGGAACCACTTCTCGTACAGCGCGCGCAACGGCGGCAGCACGAGCGTCTCGGTGAGCTCGGCGTCGAAACCGAACTCGTCCACCGCGTAGTCGCCGGTGAGCCGGTGGCGCAGGAAGGTGAGCGCGCTCCGGACCGACTCCGACAGCGGATCGGCCGCGGGTTCGCGCACCGGACCGGACGGCTGCGCCGGGAACTCGACGACCGGAGCGTCCGCGCGCTCCTGCGCCTGCTCCGGCACCTCGGCCGGTTTCTCCCGGCCGGGTCCATGCAGCGGGATGACCTGTGCCTCAGCACCATTCACGGGATTCGCCTCACTTCCGGCCCTCGTCGCGTGGCTCATCGGCGCGCCTGCCCGGTGGCGGCGGCCTCGAGCACCTTCCCGGCCAGCCCGGCCAGTGCGCCGCCGTCGAGCACCGGGCGCAGGCCGCGGCCTGCCACGTAATCGTCGAACGCCTCGCGGGTGGTCCAGCGGGGCGTGTACCCGAATTCCTTCTTGAGCTTCGTGATGTCGACCGCGCGGCCGAAGTTCAGCAGCCGCACCTGGTCGGCGGAGAAATCGACCAGCCGGGCCCCGCGCAGCAGCTTGCCGACCGAGGGCACGACGCCGCGCGGCATCGGCAGCCCGACCCGACCCGCCCGGCGGATCGCCTGCGACAGCGTCAGCACGCCCTCGGAGGCGACGTTGAACACGCCCGGCCGGTCTTCCAGCGTCGCCATTTCGAGCACTGACAGCGCGTCTGAACCGTGCAGCAGCTGCAGCCGGGAGTCGTACCCGAAAACCGTCGGCACGACCGGCAGCGAGAAGTACCGGGCCAGCACGGTGTCGACCTCGGGGCCGATGATGTTCGCGAACCGCAGCAGCGTGATGGTCAGGTCCGGGCGGCGGCGGGCGAGGCCGCGCACGTAGCCCTCCATCTCCACCGCGTCCTTCGCGTAGCCGCTGGACGACGGCGGGATCAGCTCCGAATCCTCGGTGAACACCGCCTGCGAACGCGCGCCCGCGCCGTACACCGCCGCGCTGGACTTCACCACGAGCTTGCGCACCTTCGGCGCGCGCTGGCACGCGGCGAGCAGCCGCATGGTGCCGATGACGTTGACTTCCTTGACCGCCGCGCGCCGGCTCGGCCCGGCCGGATGCGCGGTGCACGAGGTGTGCACGACGGTGTCCACCTCGGCGCTGCTGATCACCTTCGCGATGAGCGGATTGCGGATGTCGGCGCGCACGAACTCGGCGCGGCCCATCCGCTGTTGGACGTCCTTGGCGGGCGGGGCGGTGTCGACGCCGATCACCCGCTCGAGATCCGGATGCGCGCCGAGCCTGGCGAGCAGCTTCCCGCCGAGGTCGCCGGCGACTCCGGTGACGAGCACGATGTTCGAGGCCATGGAACTCCCTGATCGGCAGCAGTGTGCAAGACAGAGTGATCGCTCGGGGTGCGCGAACCTGCACTCGCTGGAAGCATCGCGCTGATGCGCCCGCCATGTTACCGGCCACAGGCGCCCTTCTGACCAGGGCTTACCTGGTATTTACGAGGGACGTCCGGATTGCGATCCGCGCCTCACTCGATCGGGCGCACTCGGGCCCGAACATGAGTGTGGCCCGTCCAGAGACTGGACGGGCCACGAAACCTCAACCGCGCGGACGGCTCACTTGCCGGCCTTGCGCCGCTGCACGCGCGTGCGGCGCAGCAACTTGCGGTGCTTCTTCTTGGACATGCGCTTGCGGCGCTTCTTGATTACGGAACCCATGGGCGCTCCTCTTGTCGTCGGTCACGCTGCCCGGCGCAGCGTCCAACGGGTGGAGCGCACAGGCACGAGCGGTTTACCAGGCTACTAGCGTCCCGGCGCGGGTCGGTCGGCGGGCATGGTTTGACGCATGCCCGGCGACCCCCCGGACCCCGCCCCGCCGCCGCCCTCAACGGAGCGGCGAGGCCGCGCGGTGCCCTATCCGACGTCGAAGTAAGCACCCTGCAGATACTCGTGCACCGCTTTTTCCGGCACCCGGAAGGACTTCCCGACTCTGACCGCGGGAAGTTCGCCCGAATGCACCAGGCGGTACACGGTCATCTTCGAGACCCGCATCAGCGTGGCCACTTCGGCGACTGTCAAAAACTGGACCTGCCCTACCGCGGGCAAATCCTCCCTCTTGTTCGGCGACATGTTTACCGCGTCCTTCGACACGTGTCGCGCCACGAGGCTTCCCCACCTGTGGTATCGACACGCACGTGCTCTTCCGAGGGTAGCGGGACAGGTGGGACTAGTGCGACGCCTGTCACCAGGATGGGCCCTCACCTGGGCCTTCGCTTAGCCCGGACGGCGCAGCGATGTCCGGTTTGCCAGATTCAGCCGATCGCCTCGCCGCATCGGCGACGCCGAACGGACCAGCGGACCCGCCTCGGTCAGTGCTCGTGGGCGCGGCCCAGCTCCTCCGAGCGGTCGCGGGCGGCCTCGATCGCGTCGAGCAGCGCCGCGCGCACGCCGTGCTTCTCGAGTTCGCGGATCGCGTTGATGGTCGTCCCGGCCGGGGACGTCACCGCCTCGCGCAGCAGCACCGGGTGGTCCTGGCCCTCGGCGAGCATCTTCGCCGCGCCGACCGCCGACTGGATGATCAGCTGCCCGGCCAGCGCGCGCGGCAGGCCGAGCAGGATGCCCGCGTCGATCATGGCCTCGACCAGGTAGAAGAAGTACGCCGGACCGGATCCGGACAGCGCGGTGACCGCGTCCTGCTGCCGCTCCGGCACCTCGACGACCTGGCCGACGTGCGAGAGCAGTTCCTTGACCGTCGCGAGGTGCGCCGGCGTCGCGTGCTTGCCGGGTGAGATCGCGCTCATCGCCTCGCCGACCAGCATCGGGGTGTTCGGCATCACGCGGACCACCGGGACGCCCTCGGCGAGACGGCGCTCGTACAGCGCGGTCGGCAGTCCCGCGCACAGCGAGACGACCAGCGACGAGGTCCCGAGCAGCGGGGCCAGCTCGTCCAGCACCGGCTCGATGTCCTGCGGCTTCACCGCGACCACGAGGATGTCCGCCTGCCGGGCAGCGTCCGCGACGGTCGCCGCCTTCATGCCCGGGTAGCGCGCTTCCAGCTCGCGCGCCCGCTCCTCGTAGCGCTCGGTGAAGAGCAGGTCGCCTGGCGCGTGCCCGCCGTTGAGCAGGCCCGACAGCAGGGCTTCGCCGATCTTTCCCGCACCCAGCACCGCGATCACACTCATGGCGTTCAGCGTGCCAAACGCGGCTCAGCCGCCCGGTGCCGGGGCGAGCGCCAGTTGCCGCACCTGCGCGACGAGGCGGCCCTGTGCGTCCACGACGGTGGCGTCCGAGTCGAACCACGGCTCGTGCACCGACCGCGCTTCGACGAGGATCCGCAGCCAGCCCGGGGCCGGGCGGGTGCGCACCAGCGACGTCAGCTGGACGGTCGGGGCCCAGCCGTGCCTGCCGAGGTTCGCCACCACCGGCGGGTTGAGGTCGCCCGCCAGAAGCGCGAAGTACACGTCGGGCTGGCCCGCGCGCGGACGGGCCCACATCCGCAGCCGAGGCGGATCGCCGGTGCGTCCGGACGCGAACCCCGCGGTCGCCGGATCCAGCCGCACGTCGCAGGCGGCGGACAGGTGGAACGGGCCTTCCGGAGTGTCCTTGCCGAGCTGCAACGCGCTGGACGGCGGTTCGGCGGGCATCTGCGGCAGGTCCGTCCATTCGGAACGGCGCATCGGCAGCCGGCCGACCGTGACCCGCGCCTCGACGCAAGCCCGGCCGCGCTGTTCGAGCGAGACCGCGACCACCGAAACGCGGCGGCCGACCTTGCGCACGTCGGTCCGCAGCAACACCGGGCCGAGCGCAGGCGCGTGCAGGAATTCGGTGCTCACCGCGAGCGGGTCGACGGTCGCGTCCCCGCGCTCGTGCAACGCGGAGGCGGCGGTTTTCGCCAGCAATGCCACCAAAAACCCGCCGTGCGGATGGACCGCGATCGCCCATTCCGAACGCAACGTCGCGGTGAACGTGCCGTCCCCGAGCGACCGGACTGCGATGGCCGCGTCGAAAGCGGTCGCGGTGTCGTCGGCCGCGCTCACGGACGACCGGCCACGGCGATACGGCGCGTGGAACCGGGTCCGGGGAAGACTGGAAACGGCGATGGCAGCGAGGTCACGCCCGCACTTTACGGTGCCCGGCCGCCTTTGCGAGCCGAGCCGGGCAGGGACCGCCCGGACAGCCGAGCAAGATCACCCGCGGATCGCGGCCCGAGTTGCGGCCGGGGCGGTATCCGCGGATCACTGCCCCAGATGCAACCGGGCGAACAGCAACGCCTCCGCCAACGCCCGAGCCCGCGACGCCGCCCCAGTCGCGTGCCGGGTGTTGACCTCGAGCACCACCTGACCGGAAAAGCCGTCACTGACCAGCTTTTCCAACAATTCCGCACAAGGCTGCCCGCCATGCCCCGGAATCAGATGCTCGTCCTTCGGAATTCCGGTCCCATCCGCCAAATGGACATGGCTCAGCCCCGCCCCCATCCGGTCCGCCAGCGCCAGCGCGTCCATCCGCGCCGCCGCCGAATGGGACAGGTCCAGAGTGTAGTGCCGGAATCCGACGTCCGTGGGGTCGATCGACGGCCGGAATGCCGACACCCGAGCGTCGCGCGAGCCGCCGGGCGGGCGGACCTTGAACATGTTCTCCACCGCGACGTCCACGCCGCTGGCGTCCTCCAGCTCGTCCACGAGATCGCCGAACGCGTCGCCGTAGCGGCGCTGCCAGCGAAACGGCGGGTGCACCACGACCGTGCGCGCGCCGAGTTCCAGCGCGGCGTCCACGGACCGGCGCAGCCGCACCTCGGGATCCGGCGACCAGATCCGCTGCGTGATCAGCAGCGACGGCGAATGCACCGACAGCACCGGCATTCCGGTGCGCCGCGACCAGCGCCGGATCGCCGAAACGTCCTGGCTGATCGGATCGGCCCAGACCATGACCTCGACGCCGTCGTAGCCGAGGTCCGCGGCCAGCTCGAACGCCGCGCCCGCGCGCAGCGGCCACACCGAGGCAGTGCTCAAACCCACGGGGACGGGCGCGCTCTCACTCACGCGCCCATCCTGCCCCAGCGTCCTTGGCGGCGGGTTACTTGGCCACCAGCAACAGCGCCGCGGGCGACACCGTCACCACCAGCCCGACGAGAATCGCCAGCAGCGTCGTCTGCAGGTCCTCGGCGCGGCGGATCTTCCGCACGATCCACACCAGCGCGACGATCACCAGCAGCGCGCCGACGAGCGCGGCGGGCGCGAGGTTGACCCACAGCCAGTTGAAGCCGAGCCACACGGCGGCCCCGCCGACGACGCCCAGCGCGAGCTGTCCGGCCAGCGTCAGCCACTGCTTGCCCGCGGACACCTCGGGTTCCGGCTCAGCCTCCGGAACGTCCTCGGCGACGGCTTCTTCGGGGTAGTCGTCGTACTCGTCGCCTTCGGCGTAGCCCTCGGCGTGTTCGTAGCCTTCGGCCTGCTCGTACCCGTAGCCGTCGTCGCCCTCGAAGTCCGGCTGGCCGTCGGGATAGCCCGACGGCTCGGCGAACTCGCGCTCGTACTCGGCCAGGTCGTCGTCGACCGCGTCCTTGCCGCCCGGCGCGAACGGCATCGGCGCCGGGTAGCCCGCGGTCGGCGGGCCCGCGTCGTAATCCGCCGCGGCGGGCGGGTATTCGTCCTCGTAACCGTCGTCGACGTAGTCGTCCTCGGCGTATTCCGCAGCCGGTTCCGGCTCCGCACCCGCTGGCGGAACGACCGGCATCACGCCGACCTCGGTGTCCTCCAGCTGCTCCGCCTCACGGCGCTGACGCCAGCCGGCGAGACCCGCCGGCGGCGCGTCTTCGGAGACGCCCTCGGCGGGCAGGCCGTCGACCGCGTCGAACTGCTCGGTGTGCGGCTCCTGCTTCGGAGCCGGACGGCGGGCCGGAGCACGCCGCGGCCGGTTGGGAGGAGCGGCCGGAGCGCCGGGGGCCGGGAACGCGCCGCTCGCCATCGGCGTCGCGGGGGGTTCCGGGGCATCGCCGTCGAGGCCGTCGAGCCGGGCCGCCAGGCCGCCGTCCGGCGGGGGCGGCGGAACCTGCGGCGGCTGCGGAGCCGGACGGCGGCGGATCGGCGGCACCGCGCCGCGCGTTTCCTCGCCGCCTGCCTGCGGACGCGGCGGACGGCCGCGCGGCGGAACCGGCATCTGCCCGGATTCCTGCGGCGGCGCGGGCGGACGCACGAAACCCGAGTCCTGCGGGGCGGCGGGACGCAGGTAGCCGGTGCCCTGCGGGCCAGGACCGGCCGCGGGCGGCGCGGGGCGGGCGAACTGGCCCGACTCCTGCGGCGGCGCGGGCGGGCGCACGTAGGCCGAATCCTGCTGGCCGTTGCCCGGGCGCGGGTACTGGCCGGATTCCTGCGGAGGAGCCGGAGGACGCACGTAGGCCGAGTCCTGCTGCCCGTTCACCGGGTACTGCCCCGACTCCTGCGGAGCCGGGTACTGGCCGGAGGGCTGCTGCCCGTTCGCCGGGTACGGCCCGGAGTCCTGCGGCGCGGGGTACGGCCCCGAAGGCTGCTGGCCGGGACGCGGGTACTGGCCCGACTCCTGCGGGGCCTGCGGCGCGGGCCGCGGAGCCGCGTCCGGACGGCGGCGGCCGCCCGGGGGACGCGAAGGAGGCGGCGGAGTGCCGCCCTCCGAGGCCACCCGGTCGATGATCGCCTGCGGTCCGGTGTCGGTCAGGCTCGAGCGCCGCGGGGCGGCCTCGTCCTCGTCATCGGCCGCCCTGCGCCTGCGTCGCCGTCCGCCGTCGACCTGCTGCCCGTGCTGGGCGAGCAGTTCGGCCACGGTCTTCTGGGGCTGGTCGCCGCCGGTCTGGTCCGTCATACCGTGCTGTCCAAAGCGCGCTCGGGGTTGGTTGTGGTCACTCGGGCACACCTGCCTCCGGAGCCGCGCGCAATCGACACCGTGCAGTGCATGTCCGTCACCTCTTCACCGTGCCTGGTCTTCGTCGGCCAAGTCCAGTCCGCTGCTGTCACCGGTCCTCCCCGCTCGCCGAAACGCCGGAGACGGCGGTACCAGTTTCGTCCGACCCATTGGCGTGGTCCAACCGCCGCAGGATGACACCCTCTCGCAGCGCCCAGGGGCAAATCTCCAACTCGGTGAGGGAGAGCGCCCGCATCGCGGCCTGCGCCACCAGTGCGCCCGCCACGAGCTGGTGCGACCGGCTCCCGCTGACGCCTTCCAGCTGTGCCAGATCCGCGGCGGTCATCCGCGAAATGAAGGCGATGAGCTGGCGAAGGGCAGTGTCGGTGAGCGTACGGCGCACGCGGGGGCCCGCCGCCGAGGGGGCCGCGCCGGTCAGCCGGGCGAGCGAACGGAAGGTCTTGGAGGTGGCCACGACACGGTCCGGCAGACCCTGTCCGGCGACCTTCTTCGCGAGCCCGGCGAGCTGGTCCTCGAGCCAGGCCGACGTCGCGACGACCTCGGAGCGGGTCGGCGGGTCGTTGCGGAAGCGCGTGCGGGTGGTGCGGCCCGCGCCGAGCGGGAGCGATTCGGCGAGTTCGGGTTCCTCGTCGCGGCCCATCGCGACCTCGAACGACCCGCCGCCGATGTCCAGCACCAGCAGTTTCCCGGCCGACCAGCCGTACCAGCGGCGCACCGCGAGGAAGGTGAGCCGCGCCTCGTCCGCGCCGGACAGAACGCGCAGGTTGACGCCGGTTTCGGCGGTGACCCTGGCCAGCACCTTCGCCGAGTTCTTCGCCTCGCGCACCGCGGACGTCGCGAACGCCAGCACGTCCTCGCAGCCGAGCCGCACGGCCGCGGCCTTGGCCGATTCGACCGCCCGGACCAGGCCGTCCTCGCCGGGACGGCTCAGCTCTCCGGAGCCGGTGAGCTGTTCGGCCAGCCGCAGCATCGTTTTCTCGGAGTGCATCGGGGTCGGGTGGGCGCCACGGTGGGCGTCGACCACGAGCAAGTGGACGGTGTTGGAACCGACGTCGAGTACCCCTAGGCGCACGAGGATTCAGCGTACCGGTCCCAGTGCCAGGTCTCGAAACTGTAACCAACTCCACTCAGATCGACACCAACTCAGCGTGCGCGACCCAGCACGGTATGCGCTGAAACCCGGACAAAAGCCGTGAAGGACTCCTTGAGGGAATCTGATTCCCTCAAGGAGTCCTTCACGGACCGAACTCCCCGACCTCACCCGGCGGACCCCTCAACCCGCCGGGGAAACCGCTCAGGTCTCGAACTTGTAGCCGAGCCCGCGCACGGTCACCAGGTGCCGCGGCGAACCCGGGTCCGGCTCGATCTTCGAGCGGAGCCGCTTCACGTGGACGTCGAGGGTCTTGGTGTCGCCGACGTAGTCAGCGCCCCACACCCGGTCGATCAGCTGGCCGCGGGTCAGCACCCGGCCGACGTTGCGCAGCAGGTACTCCAGCAGGTCGAACTCCTTGAGCGGCAACGAAACCTCGCCGCCGTCCACCGTCACCACGTGCCGTTCGACGTCCATGCGCACCGGTCCGGCCGACAGCACCAGCGGAGCGAGTTCGCCGTCGGTGCCCGGCTCGCCGCCGCGACGCAGCACCGCGCGCACCCGCGCGATCAGCTCGCGCGCGGAGTACGGCTTGGTCACGTAGTCGTCGGCGCCGAGTTCCAGCCCGACGACCTTGTCGATCTCGCTGTCGCGCGCGGTCACCATGATCACCGGCACCGCGGAGCGCTGCCGCAGCTGCTTGCAGACGTCGGTGCCGCTCATCCCGGGCAGCATCAGGTCGAGCAGCACGATGTCGGCGCCGTTGCGGTCGAACTCCTCGAGCGCCTGCTGGCCGGTCACCGCGACCGCCGCGGTGAAACCCTCCTTGCGCAGCAAGAAGGCGAGCGGGTCGGCGAAGGACTCTTCGTCCTCGACTATGAGAACCCTCGTCACAGGTTTCCTCCATGGTCTGGGCTGGAGACTTCCTGCCCGGTTGCCACGAGCCGGGGTGTCCGCTCGGGGGTCTTGTCCGGCCGCGCGGGCGCGGCCTTGCGTGCGGTGTCGGCGGGTTCGGTGCGCACGTGCGCGGGGATGCGCAAGGTGAACGTCGACCCGGTGCCGGGACGGCTCCACAGGCCGACCGAACCGCCGTGGTTGGCCGCGACGTGTTTCACGATCGCCAGTCCGAGACCGGTGCCGCCGGTGGCGCGCGAACGCGCCTTGTCCGCGCGGTAGAAGCGCTCGAACACGCGCTGCTGCTCGTCCTCGGCGATGCCGATGCCGCGGTCGGTCACCGCGATCTCGACCATGCCGTCGGCCAGCCGGCGCGAGATCGACACCGGGCTGCCCGCCGACGAGTACGCGACGGCGTTCTCCAGCAGGTTCGACAGCGCGGTGACCAGCAGCGTCCGGTCGCCCTCGATGAGAAGGCTGCTCGGCGCGTCGGTGGTGATGGTGATTTCGGCGGATTCCGCGGACAGCGTGGTGCGCCCGAGCGCCTCGCGCACGACGGCGTCGACCTCGACCACGTTGAGGTCCGGCAGCCGTTCGGCGCCCTGGAGGCGCGACAGCGCGATCAGTTCGGTGACGAGCTGGCCGAGCCGGGTGGACTCGCGGAGGATCTTGCCGCCGAAGCGGCGGACCTCCTCGACGTCCTCGGCGGCGTCCAGCACAGCCTCGGTGAGCAGCGCGATCGCGCCGACCGGAGTCTTCAGCTCGTGGCTGACGTTGGCGACGAAGTCGCGGCGCACGGCCTCCAGCCGGATCGCCTCGGAGTGGTCGACGGCCTCGACGACGGTGAACCCGTCGCCGAGCGGCCGGACCTCGCCGAGCACCGCCTCGGGCTGGCGGCGGCCCCGGCTCTCCAGCGGCGAAAGGTCGACTTCCATCGGCTCGTCGGTCTCGACCACCTGCTCGGCGGCCTTGCGCGCCCGAGGGTCGGCCTGGTTCACCCGAACCAGGCCGAGCTCGTACGCCCGGGGGTTGTGCAGCACGAGGTCGCCGAACCGGTTGAGCACGATGACGCCGTTGTTGGAGGAGCGGATCAGCCGTTCGAGCAGCTCCGCGACGGTCGGGCCGGTAGGCCGGGCCGCCTCGCGCCGGGCTCGGGCCCGTGCCGCGAGGAAGCCGGCGACCGCGCCGACGACAAGAGCGCCGATGGCCGTCAGCAGGACAACAGGCGTGGTCACGGGGGAATCGTAAGCATCCCGGTAGCCTTCCGGCCTAGTCCTGGAAGCCCTGTCGTGAGGCGAGTGACACCTGAGGGGTACATATTCGCCTCGGGGTCAGGCCCTGTTCACCCGATCGAGATGTTCCGGCAAATCCGACCCGCTTAGCGTTCAGCGCGCGTCGAGGGCGTCAAGGGTCTTGAGGTCCTCGTCGGTCAGCTTCAGCGCCGCCGCGGCGACGTTCTGCTCCAGGTGAGCGGGGTCACCCGTACCGGGGATCGCCAGTACGTGCGGACCCTGCGCGAGCGTCCACGCCAACCGCACCTGAGCGTCCGACACCTCGTGCCGGCGCGCAACCTCGGCCACCAGTTCACTCTCGTCGGACTGTCCACTCGCGACCGCGAAGAACGGCACGAACGCCACGCCCCGCTCGCCGCACAGCCGCAGCAGTTCGTCGTCCTCGCGGCGGGCGGACAGCCCGTACTGGTTCTGCACGCACACCACCGGCGCGATCGCCTGCGCCTCGGCGAGGTGCTCCGCGCCGACGTTGGAAATCCCCAGCTCGCCGATCAGCCCCTCGGTGCGCAGTTCGGCCAGCGCGCCGAAGTGCTCGGCGAGCGAGCCGGTGCCGCGGTCGAGGCCGGTGCCGATCCGCAGGTTGACGACGTCGATGCGGTCGCGGCCGAGTTCGCGCAGGTTCTGCTCGACCTGGCCGCGCAGCTCGTCGGGACGGGCGAACGGCCGGAACTGGCCGGATTCGTCCCGCGAGGGGCCGACCTTGGTGGTCAGCACGAGATCGTCGCCGTACGGGGCGAGCGCGGCCTTGATCAGGGCGTTGGCCGACCAGGTGGCTCCGAAGTAGAACGCCGCGGTGTCGATGTGGTTCACGCCCAGCTCTACGGCCCGGCGGAGCACGGAAATCGCGCGGTCGGCGTCGATCGGCGCGGTCGGGTCGAGCGAGCCGCCGAGCCGCATCGAGCCGAAACCGAGCCGGTTGACGGTGCGGGAGCCGAGCTGCCAGGTGCCCGCGGCAGCGGCGGGAAGGGTCGTTTCGGTCATGTCTCCAGCCTGCTTCGCGGCCGATCCCGGCGGCGGGTTTGGCAGCAAGCTGCCACCGCGAGGACACTGGGTGCCGTGCCCCGAGTCGAGGACATCGCGAACGTGCGCGACGAGTACGAACTGGCGGAGCGCGCCGGACACCTGCTCGCCGGAGCCGACGACTTCGCCTGCGCCGCGAACGGCCTGCGCACCTGGTCCGCCATGCAGAAGTTCGCCGAGGAACAGCCGCGGCGGCCGAAGCTGCGGGTGCGCAAGGTCTACCTGTCGCGGGTGCTGCTCGACTCGGACAGCGCCGACCACCTGCAGAGCCTGCGCCGGCTCGGCGCGGAAGTGCGGATCAGCGACCACGAGATCAACGAGACGATCCTGCTCGACGGCCGCGTCGCCATCCTCGCCGCCGGGCCGGGCTACAGCGTCGTGAGCAAACCGGATCTGGTGCGCGGGATCTCGTCGCTGTTCGAGGCCGCCTGGCGCTCGTCGACCGCCATGGAGGCGTACGAGACGCGGTTCGCCGAATTGCGCCAGTACACGCCGCAGCTGCTCGACCTGCTGTCTTCCGGCTCCACGGACGAAAAGGCGGCCCGGGAGATGGGAGTCGGGCTGCGGACGTACCGTCGGCGGGTGGCCGAATTGATGGATGTACTGGGTGCGACGTCGCGGTTCCAAGCGGGTGCTCTCGCGCGGGAGGCGGGCCTGCTGTGAGGCGCGCTGTCCTCGCCGCGGCCCTGCTCACCGCCGGTTGCAGCGGAGCTGTGTCCCAGCAACCCGCACCGCCCGCGCCGCCGCCCGCTCCCGCGAATGTGGCCTATGTGGACGCCAAGGCGACCAGCGACGCGGTGTCCGGCATCAAAAAGGCCGTGGAGACCGCGTTCAGCTACGACTCCACGAAGCCGGACGAGGTCGCGAAAACCGAGCAGGAGTACCTCACCGGCGCGGCCCGCGCGCAGTTCGACAAGACCTTCGCCGAGGTCCGCACCGAGCCGGTGAGCACGCAGACGCAGGTGATGGAAACCGGCCTGGCCGAGCTGACCCCGGACCACGCACGGATGCTGATCGCTGCCACGCAGCACAGCAAGCGGCCCGACGGAGCCGCGAACCAGGCGGGCGCGCTCATGCTGGTCACCGCGGTCCGGACGAACGGGCACTGGCTGCTGCAGGACTTGAACTTCGACCCGCGCGGCCCGATCGCCTCGGCCGCCGCTCCGGCGAAAGGCCTTGCCGCTACTAGGGATTCCGCGGTCGAGGCGGCTCGCCGGGACGGCGGGGTCCTGATGACCATCGACCCGCAGAACATCGACGGGAATTACGCGGCCTGGGAGAACGTGGCCGCCGAGCCGCTGCTGACGGAGTTCCGCAAGAGCCGCCAGGAGACCGTGGACCGCATCAAGCAGACCGGGAAGAAGGCGAGCTACGGCCCGGATTCGACGGCCGCGCTGACCGAACTCAGCCCGGACGGCACGCACGCGTCGGCGGTGCTGGCCGCGCTGCTGACGACGAGCGGCGGCCAGAACCCTGGCGAAAACCGGCTGCCGGTGCACCTCGACCTCGTCCGGCAGGGCAACGAGTGGAAGGTGACCGGGATGAAGGCGATCACCGCTGGGGGCTCGTAAGCGGCAATCCCGGCTCTAACCGGCGCCGCCACTCACGACACCCCACGCAACCCTGCCGACCGCCTGCCCATCGCGAGCGGCAATCCCGACCAGAGCCGGCACCAACACTCACGACACCCCACGCAACCACCGGGGCCAGACCGCCGCCAAGAGGCCAGACTGCCGCCTGCTCGTGAGTGGCAACCCCGGTTCTCACCGGCATCAGCACTCACGAGCCGAGCGAGCAGCGGGGGCTCAGCGGCCCTGGTTCGCGACCGCGGCGGCGGCTTCCTTCGCCGCCTCCGGGTCCAGGTACTCGCCGCCCGCCTTGACCGGCTTGAGGTCCGGCGTCAGGTCGTAGCGCAGCGGGATCCCGGTCGGGATGTTCAGCGCGGCGATGGCGTCGTCGGAAATCCCGTCGAGGTGCTTCACCAGCGCGCGCAGCGAGTTGCCGTGCGCGGCCACCAGCACCGTGCGGCCTGCCTGCAGGTCGGGGACGATCGCCGACTCCCAGTACGGCAGCAGCCGGGCCACGACGTCCTTCAGGCATTCCGTCAGCGGGGCCTGGTCGCCGAGGTCGGCGTAGCGCGCGTCGCCGGCCTGGCTGAACTCGTCCTTCGGGTCGATGGCGGGCGGCGGCGTGTCGTACGAGCGGCGCCAGAGCATGAACTGCTCCTCGCCGAACTCGTCCAGCGTCTGCTTCTTGTTCTTGCCCTGCAGCGCGCCGTAGTGCCGCTCGTTGAGCCGCCAGTCGCGCTTGACCGGGATCCAGTGCCGGTCGGCGGCGTCGAGGGCGATGTTCGCCGTGCTGATCGCCCGGCGCAGCAGCGACGTGTGCACCACGTCCGGCAGCAGCCCCGACTCGGCGAGCAGCTGCCCGCCCTGGCGGGCTTCGCGCTCGCCGGTCTCCGACAGGGGCACGTCCACCCAGCCGGTGAACAGGTTTTCCGCGTTCCACGTGCTCTGTCCGTGCCGCAGCAGCACCAGGGTCCCAAGTTCGGCCATGGCCATCAGCCTGCCAGAACGCGTCCGCGCTGCCAGTAGTGCGTCCACCCCTCTACCCAGAGTGCGTTACCCCGCAGTAACGCCTTCACCCGACGCGCAGGTGGGTTGCCGACAAGCAGGCCAAAGAGTGCAAGGCGCTGCACACCGTTATCCCCGTCAGCAAATTTCACTCGAACGGAGTAACCAGTAGTCTTGTGATTACTGGTCGACATCTGACAGGTTGGGCATGTCCCGCTCAGCCGGATTCCACGCACTCCCGGCTGATCACGGGCAGTGACCGCGGCTCGTCTCCCCCCTGCCGAGCCGCGGCCCGCCGGCCCCGTTGGCATCCCCCTCGTCACCGGGTCCAGCAAGGCGGGACCTGCAGCGGGACGGCTCGAGATCGCGACTCCCCCCTCCCTCGAGCCGTTCCGCCAGCCCTCACTCCGCGGGCCTGGCCCCGCGCCGTCGCCGGAACCACCAGAACACCGCGCCGGCCGGAATCCCGAACGCAAGCGCGAACGGCAGCAGCACGCCCAGCACCCGCACCAGTCCGTTGCAGAAGGCGACGAACGCGTCCCATCCCCCGGACAGCCCGGTGAGGAAGCCGCCCGCCGGTGCCGGAGGAGCCTCCTGCTTCGTCACCGAGAGCGACACGGTCGCCATCGCGACCTGCCCGGCCAGCGACGCCTGTTGCCGCTCCAGCGATTCCAGCGTGGCCTGCCTGCTGGTCAGCTCGCTCTCGACGGACGCGATCTCGGACACCGATTGCGCCTTCGCCAGCAGCGCGCGCATCCGGTCGACGCTCGCCCGCTGGGTCGCCAGCCGCGCGTCCACGTCGATCACCTGCGCGGTCACGTCCTGCGCGCTGATCTCCCGCCGCTTCACCTGGCCGAGCCCGCCGAGCTGGTCCAGCACGCCGTCGAGTTTCTCCGCGGGCACCGACAAGGTCAGCGACGCGGAATCGTCCGTCGCGCTCTCTTGCCCGGGATAGCCGCCCGCACCGGTCGCGATCGCCTTGGCGCGGGACACGACGTCATCGGTCTTCGGCGTGGTCAGTTCCAGCCGTGCGCTGCGCGCCAGCTTGCGATCGGTCGCGCCGGGCGCGGGCACTGACGCCTGCGCGTTGCCCTGCTTAGGCACCGCGCCCTGCTGCTGCGCGGGCGCGATCGCCGACCTCGCCGAATCCGCGCTGTTGCTGCTGCATCCGGCCAGCAGAAACACCGCGGCGCCGGCGAGCGCGTATCTCCATCGAGTCCGCATCCCCGTCTCCCTCCAGTCGTTGGCGGTGAGACGAAACGACGGGAGACGGCGTTGCACGGACTCGGTTACGACTCGGTCAACCCCGGCTCGTGGCCGTCGGCCGGTTCGGCGAGATGTTTGAAGGCCTGCAGGTTCGCCAGCGATTCGCCGCGCGAGACGCGCCAGTCCCATTCGCGCTTGATCGACGTGGCGAACCCGATTTCCAGCAGAATGTTGAAATCGCCGTCGGCGGCTTCCAGCACCTGGCCGAGGATCTTGTCCAGTTCGGACTCGGTCACTGTCTCCTTGCCGAAGCGGCCGACCAGATAGATGTCACCGAGACTGTCCACTGTGTAGTGCACGCCGTAGAGCCGGGCGTTGCGCTGCAACAGGAACCGGTACACGTCCTCGTGCCGCTCGTCCGGACGGCGGCACACGAACGCCTCCACCGAGAACGCGTGGTCGCCGTCCACGAGCCAGCAGTTGGTCTGCAGCTTCTTGGTTCCCGGCAACGTCACGAAATAACGGCCTTCGCCGCGACGGTCGTATTCGAGCCCACTTGAGTCCAAAGTGGACTTGATAGTCGCGTCAAGGCTCACACTGCCACCTCCGCCCGCAGTTCCAGCGCCTGCCGGAACGCTCTGGTCGCCTGAGCATAGATGTCCAGCAAGGAATCCGTGGTGCGCCGCCAGGAAAACCGCTGCGCGTGCCGCACCGCGTTGGCCGCGAGTTCGGCTCGGCGGTCCGGCCGCAGCGCGACGGCGGCGAGCGCGTCGGCCCATTCCTCCGCGCCGTGCGACGGAACCAGCAGCCCCGACACTCCGTGCGGCACCGCGACCGGCAGCCCGCCGACCTCGGCCGCCACCACCGGCGTACCGCACGCTTGTGCTTCGAGCGCGACCAAACCGAAGGATTCGTTGTAGCTCGGCACCGCGACGACGTCGGCCGCGCGGAACACCGTCCGCAGCTTCAATCCGCTCTGCGGCGGCAGGAATCGCACCTGCTCGGCGATGCCCAGCGACACCGCCAGCTCGCGCAACGCCTGCGGCTGCTCCAACCCGGTCCCGGACGGTCCGCCGACCACCAGAACCACCAACCGCGACGCCAATTCCGGCCGCCGCCGCAGCATTTCCGCCGCCGCGTGCAGCAAGACGTCCGGCGCCTTGAGCGGCTGGATCCGCCCGGCGAAGGCGAGCACGACGGCGTCCGGCGACAGGTTCAGCTCACGACGCGCGTCCAGCTGCGAGCCGGGCGTGAACCGTTCGAGGTCGACCCCCGGCGGCACAGCGTGCACCGCGTGGGTCGCGGCTCCGTAGAGATCGACCAGCTGCCGAGCTTCGACCTGCGTGTTCGCGACGAGACAATCCGCCTCGGCGACCACCTGCTCCTCGCCCATCACGCGCGTCCGCGGCTCGGGCTTGTCGCCCTCGGCGAGCAGCGCGTTCTTGACCTTCGCCAGCGTGTGCGCGGTGTGTACGAGCGGCACGCCCCAGCGGTCCCTGGCAAGCCAGCCGACCTGGCCGGAGAGCCAGTAGTGCGAGTGGATCAGGTCGTAGTAGCCCGGCTCGTGGAACGCCTCCGCGCGCAGCACGCCCGAGGTGAACGCGCACAGCTGCGCGGGCAGCTCGTCGCGCGCCAGCGGCTCGAACGGCCCGGCAGGCACGTGCCGCACCGTCACGCCGGGCGCCAGCTCGGCCAGCGGCGGCTGGTCCGACGAGGTCGCCCGGGTGAAGACCTCGACCTCGATGCCGCGCCGCGCCATCTCCTGCGCGGTCTGGCTGACGTACACGTTCATCCCGCCGGCGTCGCCGGTGCCCGGCTGCTCGAGCGGGGAGGTGTGCACGGACAAGACCGCGATCCGGCGCGGCTCAGCGATGAATCCCTTGAGGGTCACCTGGTCACTCCTGCTACTCGGCTGCTGCGTCCCCGGCGAACCGCCGCAGCACGGAGTTGAAGTCCTCCGGCTCCTCGACGAACGGCAGATGCCCGGCCTCAACGAACCAACGCAGGACAGCCCCCGGAATCTTCCCGGCCGAATACTCTGCCGCCGAAGGATCCACCACACCGTCGGCCGAGCCGTGCACCACGAGCGTCGGCTTGTCGACCGCGGCAAGCACCTCACCACTGCCGATGTCCCGCCGGAACAGCGCGCCGCGCACCGCGGGCGGCACCGAAAGCGAACTGCCGAGCATCGCCTGTGCGTACCCACCGGGCACCTTCGGGCTGGCCTGCGCACGGGTGAACTCGACCAGCGCGGGGATCGCCACCTCAGCGTCGTCCGAGAGCGCGGCGGGCAGCGCGGCCCGCATGATCGGCCCGGTCGCGCCGCCCTCGCGCTTGCGGCCGATCTCGGTGATCGCGCCCACCAGCACGATGCCGCCGAGCCGTGCGGTGCCGTGCTCGCGCAGGTAGTCCGCGATCACCAGCCCGCCGTAAGACCAGCCGACGACGATCGCGTCCGGACCGGCGAAGTCGAGCACGGCGGCGAGATCCCCGGCCCACTGCCGCGGGTCGTCGTAGCCGTCCGCGGGGACGTCAGAGCCGCCGTGCCCGCGCAGGTCCATCGCGACGAGCCGGAACTGCCCGCTCAGCGCCGGGTCGGCCAGCTGAGCCGACCAGGCCGCGGCGGACTGGGCCCAGCCGTGCACGAAGACGATCGGGCGCGCGTTCTCCGGGCCTTCGACGCGCAGTGCGATCCGCACGCCGCCTGCCCCGGTTACTTCGGTGTTCACGCCCTACTTCGTAGCAGACGGCCCTCGCGTCACTTCGCGGCCGAGAGCGACTTCCAGGTCGGCCAGTCGTAGAACCAGTCCTTGACGTCCGAGTTCGTCGGGCTGCCCAGCTTCGAGCCGGTGACCTCGACCGGGTCGCCGACCATCGCCGTGTCGAAGTAGGCCTTGGCGTCCGCCTCGAGCAGGTTGACGCAGCCGTGCGAGTTGTTGGTCTTGCCGATCGCGGCCGCGTTGTCCTGGTTCTCGTGGATGAACTCGCCGTGGTTGGAGAACCGGCAGGCCCACTTCTTGTTGACGTTGGTGTAGCCGTAGCGGGCGTTGTCGAACACCGCGTGCGGCTCCTTCGACATGATGATGAAGGTGCCGTTCGGCGTGTTGCGGTCGACGACCGAGTCGAGACCGTTGGAGCACGGGTAGCTCGCGCTCTCCGCACCGCCGCGGTAGACCTTCATCACATGGTCCGGCGTGTGGATCTTGACCACCTGGTTGCGGCCGATCTTGAACTTGGTGCTGACGTCCGATTTCACGTAGACGCCCCCGCCGAGGTCCACGCCGTACAGGTTGGCCTCGACCTCGACGGTCGTGTTGGCCGGCCAGTACTCCTTGGGCCGCCAGTCGACCTGGTTCGCCGACAGCCAGGCCCACGAGCCCTCGACGTCCTTGCTGGTCTTGACCTTCAGCGCCTTCTCGACCGCGGCCCGGTCCTTCGGCGCGGCCCCGTTGAACTTCACGCTGATCGGCATCGCGACGCCGACCTCGGCGTCGTCGCCGGGGTTCAGCGTGGCGCGCACCGTCTTGGCCGGGCTGACCGTGGCGAACGAGCCCTTGAGCTCGGCGGGCCGCTGGTCGGTGCCGGTCGCCTTGGCCGCGTAGCTGTAGGTCTTGCCGTAGCCGAGCGGTTCGGAACTGGTCCAGGACAGGCCGTCGGCGGCGATTTCGCCCTTGATCGCGTCGCCGCCCTCGTTGGTCAGCTTGACCTCGGTGAGCTTGCCTTCGGTGACCTTCACCACCACCGGCTCGCGCACGCTCGCGTCCTTGGCCCCGACGGCCGGGGTCGCGGTGAGCTTCGCCACCGGGGCGACCGGCTTGCCGCCGTTGTCGCCGCTCCCGCCCTGCGGCGACGCGGTGCCGTCGTTGCCGCCGCCCGAGCACGCGGCGGCCAGCGCCGCCGCGCCGGTCGCGAGAACGGCCTTGAACACCGTACGGCGCTCGATCACGGTCTTACCTCCACTTGTCCCCCGCACCGGCATCTCCCAAGCACAACAGCGCCGGTCAGCGATTCGACGTTACCTGCGAACCGGAAATTCCTCTCCATCCCGCAAGACGTTTCACCCGGCGCCCGGTTGCTGCCGATTTCCTGTCACCTGGCTCACCCGGGTTACCCCGATGGGCGTCAGAGGGAACAGTTGATCAACAGTGGTTCCGGCCGCAGCCGCACGCCGAACCGTGCTTCGACCCCGTCGCGGACCTCACGAGCCAGCGCCAGCAGGTCCTCCGTGCTGGCCCCGCCGCGGTTGGTGAGCGCGAGAGTGTGCTTGGCGGACAGCGAAACCCGCCCGCCAGGCCCGGGGTAGCCCTTGCCGAACCCAGCCCGCTCGATCAGCCACGCGGCGGACAGCTTCACCCCGCCGCTGGCCGGGTACTGCGGAATCTTGCCCTCAGTCGATTCCGCGATCCTGCTCAGCACCGCCGGAGCTTCTTCCTCGGGGACGATCGGGTTGGTGAAGAACGAGCCCGCGCTCCAGGTGTCGTGATCGGCCGGGTCGAGCACCATCCCCTTGCCGCGCCGCAACCCGAGCACTGCTTCCCGAGCCTGCGCTGCGGGGACTTTCGCATCGATCTCGACACCCAGCGTGCGCGCCAACTCGGCGTACCGGATAGGCGCGGACTGCCCGCTCGGGTCGATCCGGAACCGGACGCTGAGCACGACGCCGCGATCCGTGCCCTTGAGGACGCTGGTGCGATAGGCGAAACCGAGTTCGTCGGCCTTCACCGTGCGCACTTCCTTCGCCGCCCGGTCGTACAACTCGACGGAGACGATCGACTCGGCCACCTCGCCGCCGTACGCGCCCACGTTCTGGATCGGCGTCGCCCCAACCGAACCCGGGATGCCGGAGAGACACTCCAACCCGCCAAGGCCACTGTCGACCAGCGCAGCGACGAACGCGTCCCACTCCTGCCCGGCGGCTACCTCGACGATGTCGCCGTTGAGGGTCCAACCGGTGTTGGCGATCCGCACGAGGGTCCCCGCGAAGCCTTCGTCGCCGACGACGAGGTTCGACCCGCCGCCGAGCAGCAGCACGGGCTCGCCGGCGCCGTCGGCGTCGCGCACGGCAGCGACAAGGTCGGCGGCGGTGGTCGCGGTGACGAGCCGACGCACCGGCCCGCCGAGGCGAAGGGTCGTGAAGTCGGCGAGGCGGGCCGGACCAGGCGTTTCAGCGATGTCCACGAACATTGACGGTACTGCTCGCCCCGCCCATGCCCCCTGGGACCGTCCCGTGAGGGGGCCCCTGAGGGAATCTGATTCCCTCAGGGGCCCCCTCACGGAACCAGATTCCCTCAAGGAGCCCTTCACAGACGAACCGCCCACCGCCCCCGCCGCACCCAACCATCGAGGCACCCAGCCCCTCCCCCGCACCCCGATACGAAGCCTCCCTGCGGTTCGGGGGTGCTTGTCAAGGCATCTTTCCCGCCTTGA
>NZ_JBVKDT010000017.1:0-96611 GCF_055633655.1 Amycolatopsis sp. NPDC114503
GGAGCCTGGTTCCTCCACAAACGCAACCGCAACATGATCGTCGAAACCACCCGGGACATCCCCCGCCACGACGACTTCTGCTGGCTCACCATCGGCCAAATACACCACCTCCTCAACCACGACAACATCATCAACATGAACACCCGCTCGCTCCTGGCCGCCATGACGTACACGCTGCCGGGTCCCGCGGAACGGCCGCTGCACACCATGTCGCAGATCCGCGGGCACCTCATCGAGGTCAAAGCCAGGGCGGAAATGCTCCGCCAGTCCATCGGACTGAAACACACGGAGCGCTGGTACCACGACGATTCGGCGATCGCCCACGACGAAGGGAAGTATTTCTCGATCATCGCCGTCGAAATCGGAGCCGCGAACCGGGAGGTCGACCGGTGGGCGCAACCGCTGGTCGCGCCCACCGGCCGCGGCGTGTGCGGCTTGCTGGTCAAGCAGATCAACGGGACCTGGCACCTGCTGGCCAACGCCCGGATCGAGGCCGGACTGCCCGACGTCGCGGAACTGGGCCCGACGGTCCAATGCACCCCGGGCAATTACGCGAGTTCGCCGCGGTATTGGGACACGATCACCGAGGCGCCGCCGGAACGGCTGCGCTTCGACACGACGCTGTCCGAGGAGGGTGCCCGGTTCTACGAGGCGACGAGCCGGTATGTCATCGCGGAGGCCGGGGACGAGTTCGATGACGACGTACCGGACGGATTCATCTGGATTTCGGTGGCTCAGGCGACCGAACTCCTGCAGCAGAATTATTTCTTCACCATTCAGGCACGGACCCTGATCGCGGCGATGCACAGCACGTTGCTGGCGGAGGGATCTCACCGCGGGTGACGTGCCATTCCCGCTCCACCGCACCAAAAGCTTCGGGCAGGCGCTCGGCGACCGGGACGGTTGTCGAGCGCCTGCCCGAGGAACAGCTCACTCGCGGCTTCGCCGCGCCGGGATCACGACCCCAGTCGTAACGCGCTGGCAGCCGCCGCTGTCCGGAGACGAGTTCGATGACGACATACCGGACGGATTCATCTGGATTTCGAACTCCTGCAGCGGAACTACTTCTTCACCATCCAGGCACGAACCCTGATCGCGGCGATGCACAGCACCCTGCTGGCCGACGGATCCCACCGCGGGTGACATGCCAATCCCGCTCCACCGCACTAAAAAACCGGGCAGGCCCTCGACGACAATGACGTCGTCGAGGACCTGCCCGAGGAACAGCTCATCCGCAGCTTCGCCGCGCCGGATTCACGACCCCAGTCGAGACGCGCTAGCAGCAACCGTGTTGATGTCGTCGACCAGCTTCGCCTGACGGAGGATGTCCTCGCCCTCCTTGCGGTATTCGTCCACTTCGGACACTGTCGCGGCGAACGCGCGCGCGATATTGGCGAACTGGTCGTCGGCCGGGACCTGGATCTCCTCGACCCGTCCGTCGCGTTCCAGGCGGATGACGGGGCGATGGTCGCTCGGCGTGGTGAACGGACGCTGCACGCTCAAGCAGCCGCGGGTGCCCCACAGCTCGTAGGACGCGCGATAGTAGTGGTCGTAACCGAAGGTGAGATTGGCGGTCACCCCGGCGGCGGAGGTCAGCATCGCGGCGCCGGAGACCGGCACCCGATGCGACCCGTGCCGCAGGTGCGCGGCCGCGACGGTCAGCTCCGGTCCCAGAAACAGCTGCGCCGCGCGGACCGGATAGACGCCGACGTCGAACAGTGCGCTGCCGCCGAGCTCGGGCGAGTACCGGATGTCGCCTTCGGGAAGCGGCGGCATTCCGAAGGCGGCGGAGAACGCCCGCAGCTCGCCGAGCACGCCGTCGCCGACCAGCTGTCGCACCACGTCGTGCTGGCGGTGCCGCAGGAACATGAAGCTCTCGACCAGAAGCCGCTTGGTCTTCCTGGCCAGCGCCACCACCTCGCACGCGTCGGCGTAAGTGGTGACGCTCGGTTTCTCGACCAGGACGTGCTTGCCCGCCAGCAGCGCCCGCCGGATCCACTCGGTGTGGAGTCCGGCGGGCAGCGGCAGGTAGATCGCGTCCACGTCGTCCCGGCACAGCAGGCGCTCGTAGCCGACGACCGGCTCGCAGCCGAAGCGGGCGGCGAACTCCGCCGCCCGCTCGTGGCTGCGGCTGGCCACCGCCCGGAGGTCGATCGACGGCTCCGCGGCCATCGCGGGCAGCATCTTGCGCCACGCGATGCTCGCACAGCCCAATACTCCGATCCGGACCACGCCGCGGGACATCATCAGCATCAGGTCTCCCTCTGTGCTCAGCCGATGCGCTGGTACCGGCCGTAGGCCAGATCGCCCTCGCCGACGAGCACTTCGACCGGTGTCGGCGACCCGAAGTACTCCTCGCAGGCCTGCTTCACGCCGGGGAATTTCACCACGGTACGCGGATTGACGACCGGGTCGGCGTAGTCGTCGAGCACGAGCACTCCGCCCACAGCCAGCCGCGGCACGCACTCTTGCAGCGAGACCAGCGTCGAGGAGTACAGGTCGCCGTCGAAGTAGCCGAACGCGATGCCGTCGGGCAGCTGGGTCGGCAGGGTGTCGGCGAACCAGCCGGCGTGAATCCGCGGCGGGGTGCGGTCCCAGTGGACGAACAGGTCGATCAGTTCGTGCCGGCGCGCGGTCATCACCCCGGTCGGCAGGACGATCTCGTCCTCCTCGGTGGACTCGGGCAGACCGCGGAACGAGTCGTAGACGTGGATCTCGCGGTCGTCTCCCAGCGCGTCGAGCACCGCGCGCATCCAGATGGTCATCGCGCCCCGGAAGCACCCGAGCTCGACGACCGGGCCGGCCACGCCGTCGGCGACGACGCGCTCCAACTCGTTGCGCACGTGCAGAAGCCGGTCCGGGTCGACGGTTTCGCCGTGTTCGGTCAGCAGCCAGTCCCGCAGCTGCTCGGGGATCTCGCGGGCAATCGTCCTGGTCATGGCGGCCTCAGACCCGCTCGGCGGTGAACACGGTGTGCATCGCGTTCTCGTCGGTGTGCACCGCGAAGCCGTCGAACCCGGCGGCCTTCAGCATTCGCTCGTAGGTGCTGATCGAGTGCGTCTCCCCGGTGAAGGTCATCACCAGCATGATCACCGAGAACATGTACGGCAGCGGGTTGGTCGAGGGGGTGTCGGTGTCGGTGCGGGTGTGCCCGGAGATCGCGATCCGGCCGCCGGGACGCACCGCGCTCGCCATCCGCTTGAGCAGGACGGTCGCCTGTTCCTCGGAAAAATGGTGCAGCACATTGGTGATCATGACGATGTCGTACGGCCCGCCCAGCGGGACCTCGAACATGTCGCCCGGCAGCGGGGTCCACCGGTCGGCGAGCTCCAGCCGTTCGGCGTTGCGCTTGGTGTGCTCGAGCACGTGCGGCCAGTCAAGACCGGTGATCGTCGCGCGCGGCTCCTGGGCGGCGAAGAAGAATCCGTACGAGCCGTGGCTGCACGCCACGTCCAGCACCCGGACGCTGTCCTGCTCCGCGGCCCACGGCTTCAGCTGCCCGGCCATCACGTTGGCCGCGCCGTTCTGGAACCAGTTCATGTGCTCGGCGAACTCTTCCCAGTACGAGAAATCCGGGGTGAGCGCGTGGGTGTCCATCACCGAGCCGCCCTTGCGCACGGCTTCGGCCAGCCGCCACTGGGCCTCCCACTCCCATTTGCTCACGCCGATCTTCACGGCGGGGCCGAAGAACTGAGGGCTGCTGGAGAGCAGGTGCTTTTCGCCGCCTTCCGCGAGGACGTAGTCCGTCCCGCTGACTTCGAGCAGGCCGTTCGCGGCCAGCGCGTCGAGCAGGATCCGCGTGCCGCGCGGGTCGGCGCCGACGGCCAGCGCGACGCGCTCCGCGTCCGCGCCCTTCTCGCCGATCGCGTCGAAGACGTTCAGCTCCAAAGCCGCGCGCAGCAACGCGGTCTGCACGTAACCGCGCATCATCGCGTGCAGCGCCTTGGGTGTCACGACGGAGGTTGTCATCGATTTTCCTTCCTGAACCGGATGATGGGGGCCTAGCGGGTTCTCACCGGGTCTCACGCCCGGCCGGCGGTGTCGTCGAGGCTCGGGCTTCCCGCGCGGGGACTCAGCCCGGCCGCCTGGTAGGAGTCGTCGACCAGGCGCATCAGCGCGATCGCGTCCTCCGGCCCGGTCGGCACCGGTTCCCCGGTGCGCACCGCCCGCACGAACGCCCGCAGCTGATGCGCGTAGCTGGTCCCCGCGCGGAACCGCTCGATGCGGCGGATCCCGTCGACGTCGGTCTGGAATTTGTGCCACAGCTGGGGAATCACGAAGTTGCTCACCCGCATGGTGCCGCGGTCGCCGATCGCGTACGCCGACAGCGACGTCTTCGGTTGCGGCCGCAGGGTCATCGAGCACCTGATCCGGCCGGTGGTGCCGTCGGGGAAACGAAGGTCGACAGTCATCGCACTGTCCACATTGGGCTTCGCCAGTTTCGCGGACGCGGACACGACCTCCGGCTCGGCGCCGGCGAGCAGCCGGGCGCAGTGCAAGGCGTAGCAGCCGCACATCATCATCGACCCGCCCGCCAGCTCGTAGCCCGCCATGACCGGGTCCTTGCGCAGATTGGGCCAGCACAGGTTCGCTTCGACGTGCCGGATCCGGCCGATCTCGCCGGTCTCGGCCAGCTGCCCCATCCGGGCGGCGAGCGGGTGGTACCGGTAGTGCAGCCCGTGCAGCAGCACGCGGCCCTCGGCGTCAGCCACCTTCGCCACCGCGCGTGCCTCGTCGGCGTTGGCAGTCAACGGCTTCTCGCACAACACATGCTTGCCGGCCCGCAGCGCCTTGACCGTCCACTCGGCATGCGCGGCGTTCGGCAGCGCGATGTACAGCGCGTCCAGCGACGGGTCGTCGACCAGCGCCTGGTACCCCTCGACCGCGTGCGGAATCCGGAACTTGCGGGCGAACGCCGCGGCCCGGTCCAGGTCCCGGGCCGCGACGGCGGCGACAGAGACGTCCGGGTTCTTGCGGGCGGGCCTGATCAGCGCGTCGCCCGCGGCTCTGGCCGCTCCCAGAATGCCGATCCTCAGCTCAGACATCGTTCCCCTCATCGACGTGGTGGCCGGCTTCTCCGACCCGATCGGACGGAACTTCCCCATCGTCGGCAGGAACCCACGAGGATGGTTCAAGACCTCGTGGAGTCCGGCCGCACTGCTCCGAATAGTCCTATGTGGACAGATGGCTGGCCGCTACCCGCGACGGGCCGCGACGAACTCCCGGATCGACGCGGCCACGTAGTCGATCATCTCGGTGGTCAGCCCGGGATACACCCCGAGCCAGAACGTCCGGTCGGTGATGATGTCGCTGTTGGCCAGTTCTTCGGCGACCCGGAACTCGCGGTCGAGGAAGCCGGGATGCCGGGTGATGTTGCTGCCGAACAGCAACCGCGTCCCGATCCGCCTGCTGCCGAGGAACCGCAGCAGTTCGTCGCGTTCGAAGTTCGCCTCCGGCGTCAGCGTCACCGCGAACCCGAACCAGCTGGGGTCGCTTCCCGGCGTCGCCGAGGGCAGCAGCAACTCCGGCAGGTCGGCCAGATCGTCGCGCAGCCGTTGCCAGTTCCGCCTGCGCGCGGCGCCGAACTCGTCGAGCCTGGTCAGCTGGCTCAGCCCCAGCGCAGCTTGGATGTCGGTGGCCTTGAGGTTGTAGCCGACGTGGGAGAACGTGTACTTGTGGTCGTAGCCCGCCGGCAGTTTGCCCAGCTGGTAGCCGAACCGCTTGCGGCAGGTGTCGTCCTCTCCCGGCTCGCACCAGCAATCCCGCCCCCAGTCCCGCATCGACTCCACGATCCGGGCCAGCACCAGGTTGTCGGTGAGCACGCAGCCGCCCTCGCCGGTGGTGATGTGGTGGGCCGGGTAGAAGCTCACCGTCGTCAGGTCGCCGAACGTGCCGGTCATCCGGCCCCGGTAGGTCGACCCGACGGCGTCGCAGTTGTCCTCGACGAGGAACAGGCCGCGTTCCTCGGCCAGTGCGGCGATTTCCTCGGCCTCGAACGGGTTTCCCAGCGCGTGCGCCACCATGATCGCCTTGGTGCGCGGTCCGATCGCGGCCCGCACGCGTTCCGCCGTGGTGTTGTAGGTGCCGAGTTCCACGTCGACGAACACCGGTGTCATGTTGTTCTGCAGGATCGGGCTGATCGTCGTCGGGAACCCCGCCGCGACCGTCACCACCTCGTCGCCCGCACGCAGCCGGTGCTCGCCCAGCTGCGGCGAGGTCAGCGCCGCCAACGCCAGCAGGTTCGCCGACGAACCGGAGTTCGTCATGTGCGCCTTGCGCAGCCCCAGCACCCGGGCGAAGGACCGCTCGAACTTCCGGGACACCACGCCGGCGGCGATGCGCATCTCCAGCGCGGCCTCCACCAGTGCCACCCGGTCCTCCATGGCGAGCACGGCGCCGGAGGGCCCGATGGGGGTGACGCCGGGGACGAACTCCTGGTCGCCGATGCTGTGCGCGTGATACTCGGCGACCTGCTCGAGAATCCGTGCTTTGGCATCGCTAGACATGCCCACCTCCAGTTCGAGGGCTCGTCCTCACGATGCCCGGCCTTGTCGAACAACCGTCGAAGAGAGTCATCCGGGGCCGCCGGTCACAACGGCGTTCCGGCGAAGGCCGCCAGGTACTTGTCGAGCACCGTGCGGAAGTAGTCCGGTCCGAAGTCCATGGCCGCCGCGCACGGCGCGAGCGCGCGCAGCTTCTCCACCGAAACAGCCTGCGCCCGAGGGGAATCGCTGAACCGCCGTTCGGCCTTGCGCCCGAGCCGCAGCTCCAGGTGGTCCACGATCTGCTCCACCGGGATCGCCACCCCGGACGCCACGTTCACGATCTCCCGGCTGACCCCGGCGGCCAGCAGATCGTCGATGATCTGCACTACGTCGTCGACGTCGATCAGGTCGCGCTGCGCGCCGCGCTGGATTGTCACCGCGCCCCAGCGGATCTGCGCGGCCAGCGACGGCAACAGCTGGTGCGCGGGCTGCCGCGGTCCCACCACGTGGGCGAGGCGCAGGATCAGATAGTCCGCTGTGGACGAAGCGAGCGCCGTCTCCAACGCGAGCTTGTGCCTGCCGTACGGCGTGGCCGGGAAGACCGGCCCGCTCTCCTCCCCCGCACGTCCGGGCACCGAATACATGCCCGCGGACGCGGTGGAGAAGAACACCAGCCTTTCTCCTCGGCGGGCGCACCGGTCGGCCGTTTCGTACAGCACGGCGGCTTCGCGCCCGTAGTCGTCGTGTGAGGTCTCGCTGGTCGCCGAAACCCCGACGGCCAGCACGACGGTCCCCGGATGGGCCGACGCGATTTTCCGCAAGTGCCCGGCGAGGAATCCGCGCCCGACGATCTGCATGTCCGCCCCTTCTCCGTTCAACTTCGCCTAGTGCCCGGATCCGAGGGTGACCAGCTCCGCCACCACGTCCGCCGGGCTCGGTTGCGCCTCGATCTCGGCACGCAGCGCGGTCGCGGCGTCCCGGTGCCGGGGCTCGTGGATCAGCTGGGCGACGGCGTCCCGGATCGTGCCCGCGTCCGTGGTGTCCTGGTCCAGATGCAGGCCCGCGCCAGTGGTGGCGAGCTGCCGCGTGTTGTACTCGCCCTCGCGGATCTTGGTCACGCCCAGCTGCGGCACGCCGCACGCCGCAGCCGTCATCAGCGTGCCGGTGCCGCCGGTGTGCACGATCGCGTCCGCGCCGGCCAGCAGCCCGTTCAACGGCGCCCAGCCGACAGTGCGCACGTTCCCGGGGAGCCCCCGCAGGCTCTGCCGCTGCTCCTCATCGGTCGCGCCGACGGTGAGCAGGACCTCCACGTCCAGTTCGGCGATGGTGGCGGCCACGTCGCGGAAGCGGTCGATGACCTGCTGTCCCATCTTGCGTTGCTGGCTGGTCCCCCACGTGACGCAGACGCGCGGGCGCTCGCCGGGACGCGTCAGCCAATCCGGCGTCCGGCCGGAGCCGTTGTACGGGAGGTAGCGCATGGGAATCGGATTGACCGCCTCCGCCGCGGGCGATCCCATCACCGTCTCCGCCCACCGCATGTTCGCCGGGCGCGGGTCCACCCACGCGACCGGATCGTGCACCGGCTCGACGCCGAAGCGGGCGAACAGTTTCTCGTAGCGGGGCCAGGTTTCGCCGCCGATCAGGTCCTTGAACTCCGGCCGCAGCCAGCGCGCCATCCCGTAAAGGTGGCCGATGGCCGGGATGCCCAGCGCGGTCGCGGCCACCAGGCCGCCGAACGTGACGGGGTCGTAGACGATGGCGTCCGCTCGCCATGCCCTGGCGTACTCGACGAGGTCGTCGACCATGTTCTCGCTGAACTCGCACAGCAGGCCGGCGATGTTCTCCATCACTCTGGCCTGCATGACCTCCTCCGGCTCGGACTCGGTCTTGCGGACCGGCGCGAGCGCGCCGGAGGCGAGGATCGCCTCCAGGTCGATGTCCCGGCCGACGGCCGCGCCGGGCAGTCCAGTGCCGTCCACGGCGGGCATGAGGCCGGGGGTGCTCGCCATTCGCACCTCGTGCCCGGCCGCGAGCGCCGCCCAGGCGAGCGGGACCAGCGGCAGCAGGTGTGCGCGTTCGAAGTACGTCGTGAACAGCAGTCGCATCTGGCTTCACCTTTCGTGGCGGCGGCGACCGATGCTCGCAACCACGCCTGGACCCGCGATCCAGAATCGACGGAGGCCGGGCTGGACAGCCGGTCCAGCCACGGTCGAACCGCCGTCGCGACACTGCCGGGGCAATCGTCTCTTCTCGGCTGGTCGGAGTGTGGTATGCGCGTTTTATTCACGGTGTCGAACTGGGCGGGCGACTACTTCTGCATGGTCGCCCAGGCGTGGGCGCTGCAGTCCGCGGGCCACGAGGTCCGCGTGGTGTGCGCCGGACAACAAGCGGACACGGTCAGCAGGGCCGGCCTGACGGCGGTGCCGATCCTGGCCCCGCTGGACATGAACTCGCTCGCCCGGCTCGGCCTGCTGCTCAAGCAGACCGCGGGCACGCGGATTCTGCCCGGGCTGCCGCTGCCGCTGCACCCGGTCACCGGGGACCGTCTCGAATCGCTCGAAGACGTGGACCTCGAGCAGGTGCAGATCCAGATGTGGATGTCGATGTCCGAGGCGCTCATCGGCAACAGCGACGCGGTCGTCGAGTTCGCGAAGTCGTGGCGGCCGGATTTGGTGTGCTACAGCCTGATGAACGAGGACGGCCCGCTGGCGGCGCGCGTAGCCGGCGTCCCTGCGGTGTACTGCCCTCCGGGGTTCTTCGGGGTGAACGAGACCGGGCACCTCAACCTCGGTCTGCCGGACCCCGCCGGGGTGTTCGCGCGGCACGGCCTTGCCCCGTGGGACCGCGGCCAGACCGAGCACGTCCTCGACCCGACCCCGCTCGCGGTGTTGCCGGACCACGGCAATGCCGTGCACCACGCAAGCCAGTACGTGCCCTACAACGGCGCCGGCACCCTGCCGGAGTGGGTGTGGGCGCGGGACAACCGGTCCGGTCGCAAGCACGTGTGCATCCTCTGGGGACGTTCGGCGATCGGGCTGTTCGGCAATGAGCCGGAAGCTCTTTCGCACGCGGTGAAAGCGTCTGTCGAACTCGGCGCCGACGTCGTGCTGGTGGTGGCGGAGGAGCAGGCGCGGCACCTCGGGCCGCTGCCGGAGAACGTGCGGGTGGCGCGCAACTTTCCGGTCCATCTGGTGCTGCAGTCCAGCGACGCGGTGGTGCACCACGGCAGCGGCAATCCGTTGATGAACGCGCTCGCGTGCGGGGTGCCGCAGGTGGCCTTGCCGTTGTCGGACGACGCGATCGAGGTGGGGCGGCGCTGCGACCGCACCGGAGCCTCCGCCACGTTGCCCGGTTTCCTCGCCGGGTACGAGGAAATCCGGTCCGCGATCGCCGGAGCCCTCGACGACCCCGCACAGCGGCACGCCGCGGAAGCCGTCCGCGATGAGCTGGCGGCGCGGCCGGACCCGCTGCGGTTGGTTCGGACGCTGGAGGACCTCGCCGCCGGCTGACGCGGAAGGGCCCGCCACCCGTTGGGGGTTGCCGGGTGGCGGGCCCTCGGGTCCTGCCCGCGCGAGGGCGCGGGGCAGGAGGAATCAGACAGCCGCGGCCGGGTCGGTCACCGGCTCCGCCTTGGCCGCCTCGGTCACCACCGGCTCCTTGAAGAACAGGCTCACCAGGAACGCCAGCGCGAGGGTTGCCGCACCGAGCAGGAACACCGCGTGCAGGCCGCTGAGGAACGCGTCGAGCACCTGATGCTGCTGCTCCGTCGGCAGCTGTTGCATGCCCGCCACGCTGATCGACCCGTTCTCCGACGCGGTGCGCCCGGCGAGCGCCGGGGGAACCTCCGCGAGGAACCGGCTGGCCAGCAACGCGCCGAACACCGCGGGACCGAGCGACTGGCCGATCATCCGCATGAACGCCGCCGCCGTGGACGCGGTGCCGACGTCGCTGAAGTCCACGGTGTTCTGCACGGCCGCGGTCGGCACCTGGTTGAGCTGCCCGATGCCGAGGCCGAACACCGCCAGATACAAACTGACCAGCCAGAACGACGTGGTCTCGTCCAGCGTGGCGCACAGCGCGACCGACGCGGCGGCGGCCACGCTGCCGACGACCGGGAACGGGCGGTACCGGTTGAACTTCGAGATCAGCGTGCCGCTGAGCAACAGGCCGAGCAGCATGCCGATGATCATCGGCATCAGGTGCACACAGGTGTCGAGCGCACCGAGCCCGCGCACGATCCGCATGTACAGCGCCATGTAGAACGCCATGCCCAGCAAGGCGAAACCGGTCAGCACGGCCAGGATCACCGTGACCCGGAACGTGCTGTTGCGGAAGAGCGACAGCGGCAGGATCGGGTCGCTGGCCCGGCGCTCCAGCAGGAAGAAGATCAGCAGCAGCACCGCGCCCGCCGCGCCGAGGATCCACGGCGACGCCCAGGCGTAGGGCAGGAGGTCGTGCTCGGTGGTGAGCAGGATGGCGCCCACCGCGAGAACCATCGCGACGGCTCCGGCGAAATCGACCCGGCCGCCGCGCTTGCCGACCGGAACCTTGGGCGCGAGAGCCACGGCGGCCGCCACGATCAGCGTGAGCGGCACGTTGATCAGGAACGCCCCGCGCCAGGTGACGGTCATGCCGAGCACGACGTGGGTGTCGGCGAAGAACCCGCCCACCACCGGTCCGGCGATGATGCCGATCAGCGTGACGCCGCCGACGTAACCGCCGTACTTCGCCCGGTCCCGCGGCGGGGCCAGCTGGCCGATGATCACCATGGCCACGCTCATCAGCCCGCCCGCGCCAAGGCCCTGCACGCCGCGGAACGCGATGAGCGCGGGCATGGACGTCGCCATCCCGCACAGCAGCGAGCCCCCGACGAAGATCGCCAGCGCGACCAGCATGATCCGTTTGCCGCCGAGACGGTCGGCGAGCTTGCCGTACAGCGGGGTCGTCACGCCGAGCGCGAGGGTGTACACGGTCAGGACCCAGCGGCTGTCGTCAACGCCGTGCAGCGGGTCCAGTTCCTTGATGATCGAGTACATCGCGACGTTGACCACCATCATGTCCATCGCCGCCAGCAGCGAGGCGAGCACGAGCGCACCCACCACCAGGTTCAGTCGGGGGTGGCCAGCTTCTGGCGGGACACCGACCTGGGCGTCGCTCATCCACCTCATCTCCCATCCGGTTCTTTGGCACGGGACGCCGTGCCGTGGTATCCAACAAGGGCATCTAACGATGACAAGGAAAACGTCTAACAGTGTTAGAGTGAAGCACTAACACTGTTAGGTTGTCAACTGCGCGCCGAGGAGAGACCCGTGGCACTGAGCCGAGCCGACATCGTGCAAGCCGCCCTTCAACTTCTGGACGAGGTCGGCTTGGAGGGCCTGTCCCTGCGCGGGCTGGCCACGAAGCTGGGCGTGAAGGCGGCCACCCTGTACTGGCATGTCAAGAACAAGCAGGAACTGATCGACGAGATGGCGGCGGCCATGATGGCCACCGCCTGGCAGCACGACATCCCCAAGCCCAGCGAACCCTGGGACATCTGGCTGACCTGGATGGCCCGCACCCAGCGCGCGGGCATGCTGTCCCGCCGCGACGGGGCGCTGCTGGCGGTGCGCAGCAGCCAGACCGACGACCAGTGGGAGGCGGTGGAGGGCCTGCTGCACCTGCTGCAGCGGGACGGCCTCGGCCTCGACGACGCGATGCGCGGCGTCGGCGCTTTGACGAACTTCGTGCTCGGTTCCACGCTGGAGGAGCAGCAGGCCGCGGGCCGCGAAGAGGCGGTGACGAACACTCAGGAGTCCGGGACGTTCCCGCTCTCGGCACGCGCGCTGACCGGCACGAAGGACTTCGACGCGATGTTCGAGCACGGCCTCGCGCTGATCCTCGACGGCATGCGTCAGCGGGTCAAAGACTCGTAAGGATCGCCCGCCGGTCTCGTCCGCCGCTCGCCGCGGAGGGCCGGACAGGGCGGATCGAGACCGGTCGGCAGGTTTCGCGCCACGGCGCGTCCGGTGCCGGCGTCGAGTCCCTTTAGTTCCAAAAGTCGCACCGAAACCCTTCGATCGCACTGCCGTGGCGGTCGGAGGGTTTTTCATGTCCGCGATACGGCGTCGCTCCAAAGTGGACGGACGAGCGCATCGGTCTCCCCGGCCGAAAGCGGGAGAAGTTCGCAAAATTCCGCTGTTACGACTCGGCAGGCCGAAGCGGAGAGATTGCACGCTGGCGCAATAGCGATTCTGTCCCAGCTGTCGAGAAGCGAGGAAGTCCGTTCACGATGTCGAATGCCGTGGGCGACTCTGGGGAACAACAGAAACACCCTGCGTCGCCGGAGCGCTAATAAATAACCATTCGCCGACTCTGCGACTAAGGGCAGAAATGTTGCCCGGAACCGCAAATAGAACTCTCCCCGGATCGAAAAATGCAGCGCCGCCCCGGCCGCGTTAATTGATTCAACACCGTACCGGCGAGTACGACAAGGTATTCGCCGCAGGAGGGCCCCTTGGGGGAGGTAACACCACTGTCCTGACTGGTGCCAGCACCACCATCGGGAGGTCGGGGCCGGTAAATCGGGAGGTCCTTCCTATTCGGAGCGCGAAACTGTCGAACATGACGGCAGCTCATTACCCCAATCGGAGGTAGACCGTCTTTTCAAGTTCTGACATGCTCGGCTCGGCCGACAGCTCGGTGCGTGGGGTCACTTGAGACGGGCTATTTTGCCTCAGGGGTAGATATGGAAATTGAGCTATTGGGATCGGTGACCCTTCGGCAAGCCGGCCGGAGGCACGGAGTCGCGTCGCGAAAGGTGCGGACTGTGCTCGCGTTGCTGGCCTTGTCGCCGGGGGTGCCGTTGTCCCTGGACACTCTCGCGGACGAACTGTGGGCCGACAAACCGGTCGCTAACGTGCGCAACGCCTTGCAGGCCAACATCGCCCGGTTGCGGAAGCTCGTGTTCACCGTGACCGGCGAGCGCGAGGTGGTCCGCACGGTCAGCAGCGGTTATCTGATGACTGTGCCCGCCGAAGCGGTCGACGCGCATCGGTTCTCCGCTCTGGCACAGCGCGGCGCGGGCCTGCTCGGCCAGGATCCGCGCGCCGCCATCACCGTGTTCGAGCAGGCGTTGCGGCTCTGGCGCGGGCCGGCGTTGCTCGACGTGGCCGACTGCACCCGCTGCCGGATGGCCGCCGAGCAGCTCAACGAGCATCGGCTGAGCGTGCAGGAGGACCTGATCTCCGCGCGGCTGCAAGTCGGGGAACATCACGGGCTTTCCCATGACCTGAAACAACTCGTCGCCGAGAACCCGGCCCGCGAGCGGCTCAGCGAGTACCTGATGATCTCGCTCTACCGCGACGGCAGGCAGGGCGAGGCGGTGTCGGTCTTCCACAGCACCCGGCAGTGGCTGAGCGCCGAACTCGGGCTGGAGCCGGGGCCGGGGCTGCGCCGGTTGTACCAGTCCATCCTGATGCAGGACCAGGTTCTCGACTGAGCCGTCGGTTTCTCTTCCACGGCGCCAGCATGGCAGTCCCCGATGACCGCCTGCTGACAGCGCGCCGACGGATCAGGGGCGTCAGGGGCCTGTCAGAACGGGGTCAGGCGGGTGTCACCGCTCGCCGCTAGTTTCGGGCCGGTCCCAGAACCGGTCCCTGACTATCGGGAGTGCCCCCATGACGACAGCCGTCTCCGAACGCATGCAGCAGATCCGCGAGATCGTCTGCACGCACCTCGAACTCGACGACGCCGAGCTCACCGAAACCAGCGATTTCGCCGACGACCACGAGGCGGATTCGCTGTCGCTGATGGACGTGCTGGCCGCGCTGGAGAAGAAGTTCGGCGTCACGATCGACCAGGCGCAGTTCGCCAGGATGACCAACCTGCGCGCGGTGTACGAGGTCGTGTCGGAATCCGCGAGCTGGTAGAGACCATGTCGACGAGCATCGGACGCCGAGTCGTCATCACCGGATGCGGTGTCGTGTCCAGCATCGGCATCGGCGTCCGGGAGTTCACCTCCGCGCTGCGCGCCGGGCGCAGCAACGTCCGGCCGATCTCGGTGTTCGACACCACCGGGTTCGCCCACGACAACGGCTGCGAGGTCACCGACTTCGAGCCCGCCCAGTGGATTCGCACGCTCGACCCCGGCGATCTCGGCCGGGCGAGCCGGTTCTCCACCGCCGCCGCACGCCTCGCCGTCGAGGATTCGGGGCTGCCGCTGGAAACCCTGCGCGCCGCGCGCACGCTCGTCTCGGTGGGCAGCACCGACGGCGAGGCGCACGAACTCGACGGCCTGGTGGCGCAGGAACTCTCCGCCGGGCTGGCCGGGCTCGACCCGCGACTGGTGCGCCGCACCTCCGCGGGCCGGCTCGCCACGTCGATCGCGCGCGAGCTGGAGCTGACCGACGTCGAGACCGGGACCATCGCGACGGCGTGTTCGGCGGGCAACTACGCCATCGGCAACTCGCTCGACGCGATCCGGTGCGGGGACGCGGAGTTCGCCCTCTGCGGCGGCGCGGATGCGCTGTGCCGCAAGACGTTCACCTCGTTCTACCGGTTGCGCAGCATCGCCCCGGACTGCTGCCGTCCCTTCGACCGCAACCGGATGGGCATCCTCACCGGCGAGGGCGCGGGCATCCTCCTGCTGGAGAGCCTGGACTCCGCGCTCGCCCGCGGCGCCCGGATCTACGCGGAGGTGCTGGGGTACGGCATGTCCTGCGACGCGCACCATCCGGTGGCGCCGCATCAGGCCGGGATCGCCCGCTGCATGGAACTGGCATTGGCCGACGCCGGGGTCAAACCCGCCGAGATCGACCTGATCTCCGCGCACGGCACCGGGACGAAAGCCAACGACATGACCGAATCCGCCGCGATCCGCGACCTCTTCGGGCCGAAGCCGCCGCGGACGGTGTCGATGAAGTCCATGCTGGGGCACTCGATGGGCGCGGCGAGCGCGCTGGCCGCGATCGGCTGTTCGATCGCGCTCACCGAGCAGTTCATCCCGCCCACCATCAACCACCGCGACACCGACCCGGACTGCCCGGTGGACTGCGTGCCCAACGAATCCGTCGACGCCGACCTCGACATCGTGCAGAACAACGGCTGGGCCTTCGGCGGCAACAACGCCGTGGTCCTGCTCGGCCGGTACGAGCGGCAACCCCGAGAAGAGGCCGTGCGATGACCGCACCTGCTCGGCACCGTCCGGTCATCTCGGCCTGGACGGCCATTTCCCCCTTCGGCTACGGCCGGCAAGCGTTCGCCGACGGCGTTCGCTCCCGGCGCGAGCCCGCCGTCGACCCGGGAGGACCGGGCGATCCGGCGGCCGTCGTGCCCGGCTTCGACGTGCGCGAAATGTTCGGCCGCAAGAAAACCCGGGCGATGAACCGGGTCAGCGGGCTCACCGTGGCGGCCGCGCAGCAGCTGCTCGCCGACATGGAACTGGCTCCGGACGGCGACCGCGAGCACATCGGGTTCGTGCTCGGCACCACGACCGGCAGCGCGCAGAGCATGATGGACCTGACCCGCGCGTCGATCACCGGCGAACAGCCCGACCACGTCGAGCCCGCCGCCGTTCCCGGCACGGTGATGAACTGCGCGGCCGGGCAGGCCGCGATCTGGCACGGGCTCAAGGGGCCCAACGCGACGATCGCCGCCGGTCGCACCACTGGGTTGCAGGCGCTGAACTACGCCCGCCGCCTGCTGATGACCGAACGCGCGGCGCAGGTGCTGTGCGGTGCCGCCGAAGAAAATTCCGATGCGCGGTCGTGGCTGGAGCACCACCGGCGCGGCGGGTCGGCGACGCTCGGCGAAGGCTGTGCGATGTTCCTGCTGGAACCGGCGGATTCGGCCGATCCGCGCAGCGTGCTGGCGACGTTGACCGGCATCGACTCGCGGATCTGCCTCGACGGCGACCTCGCCGGAACCTTGCACGCCACCGTGTCCTCGCTGCTGAAACGGTCTGGCGTTGCGGCGGAACGGGTGTGGGCGGCGGTCGGCAGTGGGTTCCCCGCTGGGTCGGAGCGGCCGGAGGACGTGACGCTGCGGCAGTTGTTCGGCGACGAAGTGACGGACCGCGTGCCGCCGGTGGATCTCATCGGCGATACCTCGGCGGCGACCGCGTTGTTCGGTCTGGCCTCGGTGCTCAGCATCGCGGACGGAGCCGATCACGGCGAACAGGACCATATTGTCGTCACCGCTTGCGACGACGACGGTTCGGTGGCCTGCGCGCTGCTGCAGCTCGGCGGTGAGCCCCGATGAGCAGAACCGCGCTCGTCACCGGCGGCTCCCGCGGGATCGGCCGGGCCGTCGTGCTCCGCCTGGCACAGGACGGATTCGACGTCGCTTTCTGCTATCACAGCAACCAAACCGCGGCGGACGGGCTGGTCAAGGAGGTTCTCGACCTTGGAGTTCGGGTCGAGGCCAGCCAGGTCGACGTGGCCGACGGCGAGGCGGTCACGGCGTGGGTGGAGCGCACGGCTGACGAGTTCGGCGCGCCGGACGCGCTGGTCACCTCGGCGGGGATCACCCGGGACGGTTCGCTCGCGCTGATGTCCGAGCCGGACTGGTCGAGTGTCCTGCGCACGAATCTCGACGGCGTCTTCCACGCGTGCCGTCCCGCCGTGTTCCGGATGATCAAACGCCGCACCGGAAGCGTGGTGACACTCTCCTCGGTGTCCGGCGTGCACGGCAATCCGACGCAGACCAACTACTCCGCAGCCAAGAGCGGGGTGCTCGGCTTCACGAAGGCGCTGGCCAAAGAGGTCGGCCGGTACGGGGTGCGCGTCAACTCCGTCGCGCCGGGCCTGATCGAGACCGACATGCTCGGCAAGCTCAGCGAAGCGACCCGCGAGAAGATGCTGCGGGCCGTTCCGCTGCGCCGCTTCGGCAGGCCGGAAGAGGTCGCCGACCTGGTGTCTTTCCTGGTTTCCGAACGCGCCTCCTACATCACCGGCAGCGTTTTCGAGGTGGACGGCGGCTTCGTCGTCTGACCGCTCCTTCTCCCCCGCGGCCGCGCACGCAGCGCGTGCCGCTTCCTATCCGTGCGCTGGCGAAAGGACGTCATGAGCGCCGACAACGGTTTCATCCCGCGGCTCAAGACCGCGGTTCTGGGCTCGGCCGAGCGCCCGCTGGTGTTCGTCGGCAACTTCGAGGTCGAAGAGCAGTGGGCGGTCGACGAGCAGGGGCTGCCCAGGGTGTCCGCCCCGGGCGGCACGGCGGTCGTCAACAGCATGGACGAGTTCGCGTTGCTGCTGGGCGGAAAGCGGGACCACGTGGTGCTCAAGCACGCACCCGATCCCGGCTATCGCAGCTATCTGGAAGGGCTCGGCCTCGACCTGCCGCAGATCCACGTGATCGCGGACCCGGATCCGGCGCGCACGGTCAGCCAGGACGCGCTGCACGATCCGTGGTTGATCGCCGCGCTTTCCGCGCTGCGCACCGACGAAGCGCATCTGCTGGCGCATGGCGTCTCGGAGGTGGAGGAAGAACTGTCCACCGCGACCGGGCTTCCGCTGGCTGCCCCGGACGCGGCCCGGTGCAAGGCAGTGAACAGCAAGATCTACAGCCGGCGGATCGCGACGCAGCTGGGATTACGGCAGCCGAACGGCTGGGCGTGCGACACGCTCGACCTGCTCGACGAGGCCGTCACCGAGGCGGCCGCTGTGCTCGCCACCGGGCGGAAGGTCGTCGTCAAAGAGGCGTTCGGGGTGTCCGGCAAGGGGATCTCGGTGGTCTCCGACGAACGCAGGCTCGACCGGTTGCGCCGGATGATCTCCGCGACCGCCCGGCGAAGGGGCCGGGACCGGATCGCGTTCGTCATCGAGGAGTGGGTCGACAAGCGCTCCGACCTCAACTACCAGTTCACCGTGAGCCGCGACGGTTCGGTGCACTTCGACTTCGTCAAGGAGCTGATCACCGAGCACGGTGTCCACAAAGGACACCGGATCCCGCCTCGGCTGGACGAAGCGCAGCTCGAGCGCATCCGGTCCGCGGCGCAGGCGCTCGGCGGGCAGCTCGCCGCCGACGGCTACTACGGCGTCGTGGGAGTGGACGCGATCGTCGAGCCGGACGGCGGCATCTTCCCGGTGCTGGAAATCAACGCCCGCAACAACATGTCCACCTATCAGGTGCCTATCCAAGAACGCTTCGTCACCGCGGGCGAGACCGCGATGGCCCGGCACTACTCCCTGCGGCTCGGTGCCAGCGTCGGTTTCGACCGGGTCCGCGACGTGCTCGGCGACCTGCTGTTCGACGGCGCGGGCAGCGGCCTGCTGGTGAACAACTTCGCCACCGTCAACGCCGGTGCGCAGACCGCGGACGGCGCACCGTTCGCCGGCCGCCTCTACGGCGTGCTCATCGGGGATTCGGTCGCCGAGGTCGACCGGATCGACGCGCGGGTCGAACGCGCGCTGGCCGTCCTGCAGCAGGACTGAGCACCCGTTTCCGTCCAGCCGAAGACTAAGGAAGTTCTGTGGCCGAAACCGCTACCGTTCCGGAGTTCGCCGTCGTGTCCGGAGCCCAGGTGCACCAGGTGCTCGACGGCGCCGAGAAACAACTCGTCGAGCTGATCGAGGCGACCTACCGGCTGCACGGCCAGCAGGCGACCGTCAACCCGCCTTCCTATTTCCTCCGGTTCCCGGACCGGCCGTCGGCGCGGATCATCGCGCTGCCCGCCTCGGTCGGCGGGGAGGTCGCGGTGGACGGGGTCAAATGGATCTCGAGCTTCCCGGAGAACGTCCGCACCGGGCTGCCGCGCGCCTCCGCCGTGCTGATCCTCAACGACCAGGCGACCGGCTACCCGCTGGCCTGCATGGAAAGCTCGATCATCAGCGCCAGCCGGACCGCGGCGTCGGCGGCGCTCGCGGCCGACTGGCTCAGCCGGCGCGGCGAACGTCCGCGACGGCTCGGGTTCGTCGGCACCGGGCTCATCGCACGCTACGTGCACCGGTTCCTGATCGGCACCGGCTGGGAGTTCGACGAGACCGCGGTTTTCGACCTCTCCGCCGAGCACGCCGCGGGGTTCCGGGGCTATCTGGAGACGACCGGCGCGAGCGGGATCTCGGTGCGCGGGAGCGCGGAGGAACTGATCCGCGGCAGCGACCTGATCGTGTTCGCCACCGTGGCCGGTGAGCCGCACGTGCACGATCCGGCCTGGTTCGAACACCACCCGCTGGTGCTGAACGTTTCGCTGCGCGACCTGTCCACCGAGGTGATCCTCGCGTCGGCCAACGTGGTCGACGACGTCGAGCACTGCCTGAAGGCCAACACCTCGGTCCACCTGGCCGAACAGGCCACCGGCGGACGCGACTTCCTCGACGGCACCCTCTTCGACGTGATGTCCGGGGCACTCGCCCTGGACGCCGGCCGGCCGGTGGTGTTCTCGCCGTTCGGCCTCGGCGTGCTCGACCTCGCGGTCGGCAAGCACGTCCTGGACGAACTGCGCCGCCGCGGCGAACTGCACGAGGTCGGCGACTTCTTCTTCGAACTCGACCGCTACGGCAAGCGCTGAGCCGATGCCGATCATCACCAGCCCGCACGAGTTCAACGTCGACGACCTGTTCGTCGACCTGAACGGGTGTACAGGGCGATCGCTCTACCTCAAATGCGAGGGCTTCAACTTCGCCGGTTCGATCAAGATCAAGGCCGCGACCGAGATGATCGACGCCGCCGAACTGGACGGCACGCTGAGGCCCGGCGCGACCCTCGTGGAGAGTTCGTCGGGCAACCTCGGGGTGGCGCTGAGCCTTGTCGCCACCAGCCGGGGCTACCGGTTCATCTGTGTCACCGATTCACGCTGCACCCTCGGCGCCCGGCAGCTGATGCAAACGCTCGGCGCCGAGGTGCACGTGATCACCGAACCGCATCCGGAAGACGGGCTGCTCGGCGCGCGGATCGCGCACGTGCGGCGGCTGTGCGCCGAGGGCGGCGACCGGGTGTGGCTCAACCAGTACGCGAACGCGGGCAACTGGCAGGCGCACTACCGCACCACCGGACCGCAGATCGCGAATTCGTTCCCCGGCGCCGACGTGGCGTTCATCGGGGCGGGCACGACCGGCACGCTGATGGGGTGCGCGCGGTACCTGCGCGAACACTGCCCCGGAATGCGCGTGGTGGCCGTCGACACCGTGGGTTCGGTGACCTTCGGGACCCCGGCCGCCCCTCGGATGATCCCCGGTCTCGGCACCGGGGTCCGGCCCGCGCTGCTCGACGAGTCCTATGTGGACGATGTGGTGCACGTGCCGGAACTCGCCACCGTGCGCATGTGCCGCAGGCTCGTCCGCGCGGGTTTCCTGTTCGGCGGCTCGACCGGCACTGTCGTGGCCGGGGCGCTCAACTGGCTCGACCGGCACGCGCCCGGCGAGAACTTCACCGCGGTGGCGGTCGCCCCGGATCTCGGCGACCGCTACCTCGACACGGTCTACCACGACCAGTGGGTGGCCGACCTCTACGGAGACGCGGCGCTCGCCCCGCCCGCCGCGCTCGGGAGCTAGTACCACTGGAAATCGAGGTGCCACGCCTAGTGTGCGCACGAACACGAGGAGCCATCCTTAGACCGTCCGGCTAGCCGCCTGCGCGGCGGGAGGCCTGAAGCGGCCCAAGGAGTGCGGCATTGCGAACGCTACCTCTGCTCCGTCTCGCGCGCTGGTGTGCCGGACACCCCGGCCCGGTCCTGTGCGCGTGGCTGCTGTTCCTGGTCGTGGCGGCGAGCGAGGGTCTTGCCGCCACGACCGGCGGCTCCGCGACGCCCGCCGGCTCCGTTCTCGCAGTCGGCTGCCTGCTCACCGCGCTGCTGCTGGTGCTGGTGCTGGGTTCGCTGCGGCTGGCCGCGATCGCGTTCGGGTATCTCGCGACGGTCGGGGTCAGCGCGCTCGGAGTGCTGATGGCGGTGGCCGAAGGAGCGGGTTCGTTCGGCAGCTGGAACCTCGTTCTCCTGCCGGGCATCACGAGCGCGGCCAACCATCTGCTGTTCGCGGTGCGCAGACAGCAGGAGATGCCGCCGGGCAAGCATGACGCGTCCGACACCGCGCAGATCGTCGCCTCGACGGCCGGACGTACCGCGCTCGTCACCGGGCTGGCGATGCTGACCGCGATGACCGGGCTGTATCTGACCGGCGAGCCGCAAGTCATGCGGCTGGCGGCGGCCGTGGTCCTGGTGATCCTCGTGGAAGCCGCCGCGGCGGTGACCCTGCTCCCGGTGCTGCTGACCCGGATCACGCTTCCGGTGCGGAGGTCGTTCCAGTGGCACTGGCTGCCCCGGTTCGTCGCCCGGCTGCCCGCGACCTGGCGCTACCGCAGCGCGGCCGGGCTCATCGGCGCGCTGGTGTGCACTGCCGCGGCGCTCGGTTACGTCGTCTTCCGCTACCTCGAATCGCCGACGCTGCCGCCGTTGCCGCTGGCGCTGCTGATCGGCCTGACCTCGCTGGCGGTGATCACGGCCTTCCGGCCGGTCGTGGTCGCGCTGACGACCGCGGTGCTTTCGGTGCTGTCCGCGCTTTTCGCGCTGACCATGCTCACCTGCATGGACCCGCCGACGCCGACGTGGCTGCCAGTGGCGCTGGTGGCCGTGCTCGCCGCGCCCACGACCGACATGCACGTCTGCCTGCTGCATCACTTCCGCGTCGAGGCGCTGACCGGGATGTCGCCCCAGCACGTGCTCGCCGAAGGACTGCGTCGCGGCACCGTGGCCATCTCCAGCGCAAGTGTGGTGTCGATCGGGATCTTCAGCGCCCTCGGGATCGCCGGCACCGGTGCGTTGAGCGAGTTCGGCTGGGCGGCAGCGGCGGCGTTGGCGATGGACGTGCTGGTGATCCGGTTGGTGCTGCTGCCCTTGCTGCTCTCGCTAGCAGGCCCGGTCCGCTGGTGGCGGCGGACCGGGCCGGGGGCTGCGCGAAGGTGAGACTCCGCTGAATGTCCACAAAAGACGTCAGCGTAGGCGGAATGCCCTGGCGGGAACCTGATTCCCGCCAGGGCCTATCGGGATCACCCGGTGGTCGGGTGCCCGGTGAGGTCGAGGAAGGCTTCGTCGAGGGTCGGCCTGCGCAGCGCGAAGTCCGCCAGCGCGACGCCGCGTTCGTGCAACGCGTTCGCCGCCGCCGCGATCCCGCCGCTCTCGTCGAGCAGTTCGAGGGAGATGCTGCACCGGCGTTCGTCGACGACCGGGACGCCCACCGCGACCGGCGTCAGCGCCGCCACTGCGTCCGCGAGACCTTCGGGATGCGCGACAGCGACTTCCAGCCGTTCCCGGCCGACCTTGCGCTTGAGCTCGTCCGCCGTTCCTTCGGCGACGCTCCGGCCCTTGTCGATGACCACGATCCGGTCGGCGAGGTAGTCGGCTTCCTCGAGGTACTGCGTGGTGAGCAGGACCGTGACGCCTTCGCTGACCAGCTCGCGGACCATCGTCCACAAGCCCATCCGGCTCGCCGGGTCGAGTCCGGTGGTCGGTTCGTCGAGGAACAGCACCGAGGGACGCGCCACCAGACAGGTCGCGAGGTCCAGGCGGCGACGCATCCCGCCGGAGTACGTGCCGACCGCGCGATCCGCCGCCTCGACCAGGTTGAACCGCTCGAGCAGTTCTCCCGCGCGGGCGCGCGCTCCCCTGCGGCCGAGGTGCAGGAGACGGCCCAGCAGCACCAGGTTCTGCCTGCCGGTCAGCAGTTCGTCGACTGCCGCGTACTGGCCCGCGAGCGCGATGTGCCGCTGGACCTGCTTGCGTTCCCGCACGATGTCGTGCCCGGCGACCAGCGCGCGGCCGCCGTCGGGCGGAAGCAGGGTCGCGAGCATCCGGACGGTGGTGGTCTTGCCCGCGCCGTTGGGGCCGAGCAAGCCCAGCACCGTGCCGGGCGGGACGGCGAGGTCCACGCCGGCGAGCGCTTCGTGGTCGCCGTAGCGTTTGCGGAGCCCTTCGGCTTCGATCGCGAGTTCTCCGTGTGCCATGTCAGCCTGCTTCCCGGATGTTCTCGGGCGACAGATCGGTCCAGTGGCCCGAAATGTGCGCGAGGGCTTCTTCGCGGCCGCTCTCGCCGAGCGAGACGCGCCAGCCGGTCGGGACTTCCGCGAAGGAGGGCCAGAGGCTGTACTGCCGTGCGTCGTTGACCAAGACCAGGAAAGCGCCGTTCTGGTCGTCAAACGGGTTTGTCATCGCATGCTCCGGATCGGTTAGGCGAGGCGGTAACGGCGGAAGCTCAGCAGGGTCGCCGCGGCGAAAAGCACGACCAGCGTCACCGCGACGACGATGCCGGGATGCTGGGCGGGGAACGAACTGTCCGCGGGCACCGGCACGCCCCACAGCTGGCGGCACAGCGTGGTGACGGAGCTGACCGGGTTCCATTCGGCGACCGGCCGCACCCACGACGGGAGCTGGCTGACCGCCATGAAAGCGTTGGACAGGAAGGAAAGTCCGAGCGTCAGCACCGCGCCGACGCCGTCGATCGATTCGGGATTGCCCATCGAAAGCCCGAGCAGCACGCCGACCCAGATCATCACGTAGAGGAAGAGGGCGAGCACCGCCAATCCGGCGAGCAGCGCGGGGAATCCGGCGTGCACCCGGCCGCCGACCGCCAGCCCGATCCCGGCGACGATCGCCAGCGCGATGAAGCCCACCAGCGCGTCGCCGATGGTGTGGCCGAACAGCACCGCGGGACGGGAGATCGGCAGCGAGCGGAATCGGTCGGTCAGGCCGCCTTTGAGGTCCATCGCCACCGCGATCGCGGTCGGTGCGACTCCGGCGAGGCCGACTTGCATGAGCGCGGCGGGGAAAAGGAATTCCGGATAGCTGCCGCCGCCTTCGACGCTCACCGCGCCTTTGAAGACGTAGCCGATGGCCAGCATGGTGATCAGGGAGTTCAGGGTGATCGCGAGGAGCCTGCCGGGCACTTTGCGCAGGTGGGTCAATCGGCGACCCGCCAGTGCGAAGGTTTCGACGAGCGCCGCTGCCCGCGGAGGGCTCACCGGGGTGGTCATTGTGGTCACTGCGACTCCTCGTTGCTCGCCAGCGTTCCGGCCGTCGCGGTGCCGATCTCCGCCTGCGGCCCGGGGTCCATCAGGTATTCGTGGCCGCAGTCGATCCGGTGCGCCCGCACTGGACCGGACACGTGCGGCACCCAGCGGCCCGCGCGTTCGGCCACTTCGGCGTCGGTCAATCCCTCGGCGGCGACGAACAGCTCGACGGCACCGGTGAACCTCGCCGGGCGGTACCGGTGGGCTAGCGCGGCGTTGTTGTCCATCACGGCCAGGACGCGGGTCATCCGTTCCTCGCCGATGTCGGCCAGCCTGCTGTCCCCGTCGCGCAGCACCGCGATGACATCGGCCGGGGTCAGCTCGGCACCGGCGCCGGTGTCGTGGAAGCCCACATGCTCCAGGAAATCGACGAGCAGCTCGTGCCGTGTCGGTGCGGCTTCGGAACCGTCCTGCGGGTAGCTGTCCAAAATAGACAGTGAGCCGACCGTTTCGCCTTCGGATTCGAGGCGCACGGCCAGTTCAAAGGCCAGCAGGCCGCCGTAGGACCAGCCGAGCAGGTGGTACGGACCGTGGGACTGGATCCAGCGGAGGTTCTTCAGGTAGTCCTCGGCGACCTGTTCGACCGAGTCCGGGAATTGTTCCGTGCCACTGATTCCCGGCGACTGAAGACCGTAGATCGGACGGTCCGGCAGATGGGCCGCCAGGCCGAGGTAGGGCAGACTCAAGCCGAGTCCGGCGTGCAGGCAGAACAGCGGCGGTTTCGATCCGGTCGGGCGGATCTGCAGCACCGGTGCGAACGGGTCCGGCAGGTCCGCCAGGTCGGGTTCGGCTCGTTCGGCGAGTACGGCCAGGCGTTCGACGCTGCCGTGGGTCAGGACGTCGGCCACGGTCAGCCGGAGTCCGGCTCGCCGGGCCAGGGCGACCAAGCGGACGGACTGCAGGCTGTTGCCGCCCAGTTCGAAAAAACCGGTTCGGACGTCGATGTCGGAGAGTCCGAGGGTTTCCGCGAAAGCGGTTCGCAGCAGTTCGACGGTTTCGCTGGGGTCCTGGGTCGTTTGTGCGGTGGGAACGGGCAGGGCAGCGCGATCCAGCGAGCCGTCCGGAGCGACGGGGATGGTGTCCAGTTCCGTGAAGGAGGACGGGATCAGGTAGTCCGGGAGTTCGGCGGCCAGTGCTTCCCGCAGGATGAGCGGGTCGACGCCGCGCTCCCATTGCGGGACGACGTAGGCGATCAGGTCGTCCTCGGCGATGACGGCGGCTGCCGCGACCGAGGGCTGACGCTGCAGGGCCGCTTCGATTTGCCCGATCGGGATCGCGAAGCCGCGTACCCGGGCCTCGCGGATCACCTCCACGGTTCCGTCCAAGCGGGTGCGGGCGGGGAGTCCGGTGGGTGCGTCAGCCAAATACAGCTCACCTCGGCCACCGCGCGGCACTGGCTGCAGACTCTGGTCGAGGACGGCGGCACGGCTGTGCGCGAACGGACGTCCGTTGACCAGCGAGAGCCAGCCGGACGCCGCGGTGCCCTCGCAGTTGAGTGCGCCGTCGAGAAAATCTTCGCCGAAGTTCAGCACCCGGGTACCCGGTCGCAGCGCCAGCATTTTCGCGATGCTCGGGGTCAGGACCACGACGCTCGGGTCGACCGACGATGCGAGTTCCGCGATCTCCGCGGCGGGAGCGACGGTCACCACCGCGCCTGCGTGCAATGCGGCCAGCACAACCGGCAGGGCGAACTCGGCGTCCGGTGCCAGGACGCGGTCGTTGGCCGTGAGCGGCAATTCGGCCAGCAGGGCGGAAATAGTCGCGGCCAGCCCGCCTCGGGTGAACACTGCGTCACCGCGATATGCCAGGTCTGCCTCGGACAGCGACGCCTCCAGGTCGGTGTCGGAGAATCCGGACACGTCCGTGTGCACTGTGAAGCGAGACTGGCCGCTCGAGGTCCAGGCTGCACCGGTGGCGAGGACGGCGAAGATCGCTGCCCAGCGGTCCCGGCCTGGTGGCAGGTCGACGGTCACCGTCTCTCCTGGTCCCGCGCCTTGCGCCTGCAACGCTCGGGCCAATCGGTTGGCTTGCTCGCGCAGGCCGATGTCGCCGGGCACCAGCAAGCCGTCGGGAACCTCGGGCGCCGACACGGCTGAGGTGACCCGCTCGGCGTCCGTGCGCAGGTCGATCCGGCTCAGCGGCTGCCCGGGATCCTCGGCGGCGGCCGTCAGCAGGAGCGTCAGCCGGTCGACCAGCAGCTGCGCGGTCTCCGCGGTGAACGCGTCGGCGTTGTACTCGAGAGTGCCTTCCAGACCGCGCTCCCCCTTGTGCTGGCCCAACTGGAAGGTCAGGTCGAACTTGAACTTCTTGTGCGTCGGGGCCAGCAGTTCGGGACGCGCGGTCAGGCTGCCGAGGCTGACTTCGGACGGCGGCACGTCGTAGAAGGACAGCAGCACCCCGAACAACGGCTGCCGCGACATCGACCGGGCGGGTTGCGTCGCCTCCAGCAGCCGTTCGAAGGGCAGGTCCTGGTGGGCGTAGGCGGCGAGGTCGGCGTCGCGGACCCGCGCGACCAGGTCGGCGAAGTGCGGATCGCCGCTGGTGTCGGCGCGCAGGACGAGCGTGTTGACGAAGAAGCCGACGAGGTCGTGCACGGCTTCGTCCGGGCGTCCGGCGACCAGGCTGCCGAGCGGGATGTCGGTTCCCGCGCCAAGACGAGTGAGCAGGGTGGCCAGCGCGGCTTGGACGACCATGAACAGGCTCGCCCCTTGCCCGTGCGCGAGCCGCGCGAGTCCCCGGTGCACGGTGGACGGCACCGCGAACTCGATGGTTCCGCCGCGGTAGCCGGCGGAGGCGCGCCGCGGCAGGTCGACCGGCAGCGCCAGTTCGCCGGGCATTCCGGCGAGTGCTTCCCGCCAGTGCTTCAGCAGGCGGGCGGATTCGCCGTCCTTGGTGTCGTCCAGGAGGGAGTGTTGCCAGACCGAGTAGTCCGCGTACTGCGCGGGCAGGTCCGTCCACTCTGGACTGTTTCCGGACAGCCGGGCTTCGTAGGCGGTGGCGAGGTCGCGGGCGAGCACGTCGACGGACCAGGCGTCCCCGGCGATGTGGTGAAGCACCAGCAGGAGGACGTGGTCGCCGTTTCCGGAGGGGCCGAACAGCTTGCTGCGCAACGGAAGGTCGGCGGCCAGGTCGAATCCTCGGGCGACTTCTTCTTCCAGCGCCGCGGCGAGGTCCGCGGGCATCGGCGCGAGGCGCAAGGACTCCCCCGCGTCGAGGACGCGCTGGTACGGCACGCCGTCGGTGTCGGGGAAGATCGTGCGCAGGATTTCGTGGCGCGTGGTGAGATCGTCGATGGCGGCGGCGAGCGCGGAGCGGTCCAGCGCTCCGGAAAGCCGCACGGCGAGGGGGATGGTGTACCCGCCGTGTTCGCCTTCGAGCCGGTTGAGGAACCACATCCGCTGCTGCGCGTACGACAACGGCAGCGGATCGGGACGGTCCAGTTTGCGGAACGCCGCGCGTGCTTGGCCCGCCGACGCGAGCCGTCCGGCCAGTGCGGCGACGGTACGGGCCTCGAACAGGTCCCGCAGCGGCAGTTCGACGTCCAGTTCCGACCGGATCCGGCTGACCAGCGCGGTGGCCAGGAGGGAATGGCCGCCGAGTTCGAAGAAGTCGTCGTCGATTCCGGCTTCGGACAGCCCCAGTACTTCGGCGTAAAGCCGGGTCAGCTGTTCCTCGACGGGGGTGCGTGGTCCGCGTTTCGCTTGCCCGGCCAGGTTTTCCGGGGCGGGAAGGGCTTTGCGGTCGACCTTGCCGTGTGCGGTCAGCGGGAGCCGGTCGAGCACGACGATCGCGCTGGGGACCATGTACGCGGGCAGCAGTTCGGCCAGTTGAGCCTGCAGATCCTCGGGACGGGCGGTTCCCGCGACGTAGCCGACCAGATGCCGGTTGGCCGCGTCGGAACCCTGCACGACGACCACCGCGTCGGTCACGGATTCCTGCGCGAGCAGTCCGGCTTCGATTTCGCCGAGTTCGATGCGGTGGCCGCGGATCTTGACCTGGAAGTCCCGGCGCTCCACGAACTCCAGCGCACCGTCGTCCCGGCACACGACGCGGTCGCCGGTCCGGTACATCCGGGTTCCCGGTTCCCCGAACGGATCCGCCACGAACACCGAACCCGTCTTGACCGGATCACCGACATAACCACGTCCGACGACCAGACCGCCGACATACAGTTCGCCAGCCGCCCCCGGGGGAACCGGCCGCAGCTCGTCGCCAAGGACGTACAGCCGGGTGTTCCGCACCGGGAGGCCGATCGGCACTCGCAAACCTCGCGCATCGTCCACACTGGACAGAACGGCGTGCGTCACGTCGTCCGAGCATTCCGTCGGGCCATAGGCGTTCACCATCGGGATGTCCGGGAAGTACTCGAACCACCGGACGCACAGGTCCGGCGGCAAGGCCTCGCCGGTCACCACCAGCCAGCGCAACCCGTCCAGGTTCGGCGGACCGCCGGCGTCCCAGAAGTCCAACGCCGCCCGCAACAACGACGGCACGACTTCCAGCACCGACATCCCCAAGCCGAACAGCACGTCCGGATCGGCCGCCGTCTCCCGGCTCACTGCGCGGACCTGACCGCCGACCAGCAGCGGAGCCAGCATCTGCCACACCGAGACGTCGAACGTCAGCGGGGCGTTCTGCACCAGCACATCCGACGGCTTCAGAGCCAGGTCTTCCACCTTCGCGAGCAAGTGGTTGACCATCCCGAGGCGAGAAACCATCGCACCCTTGGGGCGACCGGTGGAGCCGGAAGTGAAGATCAGGTAGGCCACATCGTCGTCAGCACCGACTACCGGTGCCAGTTCGGTGTCGACCACGCCGTCCAACTCGATGACGTCCACCGGCAGGCTGGCCGCGATCTCCCGGAACTCCGGTGCCACGATCACGCACGCCGCGCCACTGTCCTCCACCAAGCCTTGCAGGCGAGCGAGCGGCACCGTCGGGTCCAGCGGCACGTAAGCACCACCGGCGCCCAGGACACCGAGAACCGCTGAAATAAAGCCAATGCCGGGACCGGCGAGCACACCCGCTACTCGGCCCGGCGGCAATCGGCGAGACAGCGCCGAGGCCAGTCCCACCAGTTCCGCATAGCTCACGGATCCGGTGTCGTCGACCACCGCGACCGCATCGGGGGCCTGCGTGCGCACTCGCTCGACCACGCCCGCACCGACCGGGCCAGTCTCGCCCAGCAGGAAGGTCTGCGATGGTTCGGCCACCACGTCGATCCGGCCGAGCAGGCGGTCCGGATCGCTGAGCACCGTGTCGAGCAGCGCCCGGAACTGCTGCGTCAGCCCGCGGACGCGGTCTTCGCCGAAGGCCTCGCGGAGGTAATCGAAGCGAAAGACGAGGGAGGCGTGCGGTTCCACGACGAGGCTGAGCGGGTAGTGCCGCGAATCGAGCGTCACCGCGTCGACCACGCGGACGTCCTCGCCGAGTTTCACCAGCGGGCCGCCGTCGCCGGCGGGGACGTTCTCGAACACCACTGCGGTGTCGAAGAGTTCTCCGCTGTCCGGAATCGCTCCGCTCAGTTGCGCCTGGCCGATGTGCTGGTAGGACACCATCGAGGCTTGCTGATGTCCCAGTTCGGCAAGCAGTTCGCGGACCGGGCGCGCCGGGTCGAGGCGGGCGCGGACCGGCACGGTGTTCACGAACATGCCGACCATCGTTTCGACACCGGGCAGTTCCGCCGGACGTCCGGAGGCCACCGCACCGAAGACCACGTCCTGCTGTCCGGCCAGCCTGCCGACCAGAATCGCCCAGCAGGCTTGCACGATCGTGCTGACCGTCAGCTCGTGTTCCCGTGCCCAGGCATAGAGATTCGCAGTGTCGCTTTCGGACAGTACTAACTCGACAGTCGCGGGCAGAGTCGCGGCGGCGGGCAGATCCGGCGCCACGCGAGTCGGTCCGGGCAGGCCGTCGAGAAGGTCCTGCCAGGCTTTCCGTCCGGCGTCCTGGTCTTGGCGGGACAGCCAGGCGAGGTAGTCGCGCATCTGCGGCACAGCGGGCAGTTCGGCCGTCGCGCCGCGTGCGTAAAGCTGCGCCAGCTCGTCGATGAGGATGGGCACCGACCAGCCGTCGGTGGCGATGTGGTGTGCGCTCCACAGGAATCGGTAGCGCTCGGCGGCGACCCGGATCAGAGTGAAACGAACCAGCGGCGGGCGGGCGAGATCGAAGCGGCGCAACCGGTCTTCCTCGACCAGCCGCTGCAGCTCCGCCACTCGACGGTCCTCCGGCAGCACGGTCAGGTCGACCTCGGTCCACGGCAGCTCGACCGATTCGGCGACCAGCTGCACCGGTTCCCCGTCTCGGCGTCGCCGGAAGTATCCGCGCAGGGCGGTGTGCCGGGTCAGCAGCGTGGCGCAGGCGTCCCGGACCGCTGCGGTGTCGAGCGGTCCTTCTAGGTCCGCGATCGCTTGCACGGCATAGAAGTCCACGCCTTCGGCGTCCAGCTCGGCGTGGAAGAGCATGCCTTGCTGCAACGGGGCCAGCGGGAGCACTTCCTCGACCGGGCCGACCCGCAGCTCGTCGAGTTCTCCAGGTTCGAGTTCGACCAAGGCGGCGGATTCGAGGGCGACCTCGTCCCCGGCCGGGACCGCGTTTTCCGCGATCGCCGCTGGGGTGCGTGCTTCCAGCAGGTCGCGCGGGGTGATGATCAGCCCGGCTTTGCGGGCACGGCTGACCACCTGGATCGAGCTGACGCTGTCGCCGCCGAGGGCGAAGAAGTTGTCGTCGATGTAGACCTTCGGCACCGTCAGGACTTCGGCCAGCACGTCGCACAGGATGGCCTCGACGGCGTTGCGCGGTGCCCGGCCGACCGCCTCGGCGGCGAAATCGGGCTCCGGCAACGCTTCCCGGTCGACCTTGCCGTGCACGGTCAACGGCATCGCGTCGAGCACGACCATCGCGGACGGCACCAGGTAGTCCGGCAGCCGCTGCTGCAGTTCGCTGCGCACGGACGGGATGTCGACCGGCTCCGTTCCGACCAGGTACGCGGCCAGCCGTTTGGTCCCGGCATCGTCGGTGCGCACCACCACGACCGCGTCCGCGATCTCGGGCAGCTCGCGCAGGGTGGCTTCGATTTCACCGAGTTCGATGCGGTGGCCGCGGATCTTGACCTGGAAATCCCGGCGCTCGATGAACTCCAGCGCACCGTCGTCCCGGCGCACCACTCGGTCGCCGGTCCGGTACATCCGGGTGCCCGGCTCGCCGAACGGATCCGCGACGAACACCGAGCCGGTCTTGCCCGGATCGCCCACGTAACCACGGCCGACCACCAGACCGCCGACGTACAGCTCGCCAGCCGCACCCGCCGGAACCGGACGCAGCTCGTCGCTCAGCACGTACAGCCGGGTGTTCCGCACCGGAAGACCGATCGGTGTCCGCACCCCGCGCACATCGTCCACATTGGACAGGATCGCGTGCGTCACGTCGTCCGAACATTCCGTCGGCCCGTAGGCATTCACGAGCGGAATCTGCGGGAAGTACCCGAACCACCGCACGCACAGGTCCGGCGGCAACGCCTCGCCGGTGACCACCAGCCACCGCAACCCGTCCAGGTTCGGCGGACCGCCGGCGTCCCAGAAGTCCAACGCCGCCCGGAGCAACGACGGCACGACTTCCAGCACCGACATGCCCAAGCCGAACAACGTCTCCGGATCCGCCGCGACCCGCCGGTCCACCACGCGGACCTGACCGCCGACCACCAGCGGCGCGAGCATCTGCCACACCGACACGTCGAACGTCAGCGGCGCGTTCTGCACCACCACGTCGGACGCACCCAGCCCGAGATCCTCGACCTTCGCCAGCAGGTGGTTCATCATCCCGAGCCGCGAAACCATCGCGCCCTTGGGACGACCGGTCGACCCCGACGTGAAGATCACGTACGCCACGTCATCATCGGCGCCGACCACCGGTGCCAGCTCGGCATCAACCGTGCCGTCCAGTTCCACGACATCCACCGGCAGCTCCGCGGCGACGTCCCGGAACTCTGGTGCCGCAACGACACAGGCCGCGCCGCTGTCCGCCACCAAGTCGCGCAACCGCGCCAACGGCAGTGTCGGATCCAGCGGCACGTAAGCACCACCAGCGCCCAGCACGCCGAGAACCGCTGAGATGAAGCCACTTCCCGGACCAGCGAGTACGCCAACCACGCGCCCCACCGGCAATCGCCGCGACAATGCCGAGGCCATTCCGACCAGGTCCGCGTAGCGCACTGACCCGGCAGCGTCGACCACCGCCACTTCATCCGGTGCCTGCGCGCGCACTCGCTCCACCACGCCCGCACCCACCGGGCCGATAGCGCCCAACCCGGCGGCGAGCAGTTCCTCGCGCTCCTGCGCATCAGCGACGTCGACGTGCGCGAGCGGCGCGTCCGGATCGGCGCGCGCGAAGCGGTCCAGGAACCCGGCGAACCGGTGCAGATGAGTGTCCACTCCGGACTCGTCGTAAAGGTCGGGGTTCCCGTTGAGGTGCAGTTCGATCCCGCCGCCGGGCTCGTCGAGGACCGTGATGGACAGGTCGTTGGTGATCCCGGTGGACAGGTTCCGCACCCGGGTCACGCAGTCGCCCAGCCGCAGCCCGGGGTCCGCGGGCAGCACGTTGACGAACGGCCCGCCGAACGGCCGCCGTTCGTCGCTGCGCACGCCGATGTCGCGGCGGATCTGGTTGACGTGATACCGCTGGTGCTTGAGCGTGCGGGCGAGTTCCCGCGACGCCTGCTTCAGCAGCACCTGCGGGGTCATCGCGGGCGTGACCTGCATTTTCAGCGGCAGGTAGTTCGCCATCATCCCCGGGATCGTCCGCGTCCGGACCCCCGCGCGGGCGGCGACCGGGACGGTCAGCATCAGGTCTTGGATGCCGGAAAGGCGTTCGGTGTAGGCGGCCATCGCGGCGAGCAGGAAGGTCGGCAGGGTCACCCCGGCCTGCGCCACCGCCTTCCGCGCCGCCGCGGCCGCGTCGGCGGGCAGGGCGAGCGTGCGGCGAAGGAAGCCGCGAGCCGGTGCGGGTTCCTTGCCGGACAGGCTGATCAGGTCCGGGACCGTGCGGAAGTGACTGCTCCAGAACTCGCGGTCCCGCCCGAGATGCGTCGAGGTCTGGTAGGCGAGTTCGGATTCCAGCAGGTCCCGGAACGGCGGCAGCGGACGGCCTTCGGGCTCCGCGCCGGTCAGCACGGCCGTGTACAGCTCGCCCATCCGCCGGTGGCAGATCGCGGCGCTGAACCCGTCGCCCACCAGGTGGTGGGTGGTGAGATACCAGAACCGCCGGCGCGGGCCCAGCGTGAGCAAAGCCGCGCGGAACAGCGGGAAATCGGTGACGGAGAACGGCCGCGTCAGGTCCTCGTGCATCCACGCGAGCGCGGCCGCCTCCGGGTTCGGTTCGCCGGACAGGTCGAGGAAGCGGACCGGCAGCTCGGTCAGCGGTTCGACCACCTGGCGCGGTTCGCCGTCGACCTCGAAGAAGCGGGCGCGGAAGCATTCGGCCTCGTCGGTGAGCAGGCGGAACGCCTCGGTGAACACCGCCACGTCGAGGTCGCCGGAGATGTCGAGGTAGTCGGCCATCGCGTAGGCCAGTCCGCCTCCGGACAGCTGCTCGTCGAACCAGACGTCGGTCTGGGCCGTGGAGAGGGGCAGGCTGGTCTCGACAGCGGTCATCGCGGCACCTCGGAAAGTCGGTCGGTGGTCTGCTCGGGCATCCGGCCGAGCGCATCGGCGGCCCAGTGGTCCCGGTAGACCGTGTCCAGGTAGTGGTCGCCCAGGTCCGGGGAGATGGCGACGGCGGTCAGATCGCGGTCTTCGCGGGCGAGCCAGGACAGCGCGCCGGCGACGACGGTGCCGGTCGAGCCGCCGAACAGGAAGCCGTGCCGCACCAGCGTCCGGCACATCTCGACGGTCGCGGTCTCCTCGACGTGCACCACATCGTCCACTAAGGACTCGTCGAGCAGCGCCGGGCGGATCGCGGAGCCCAGCCCGGGAATCTGCCTCGGCCCGGGCGGGCCGCCGAAGCTCACCGAGCCGACGCTGTCCACCGCGACCACGCGGATCGACCGGCGCGCCTCGCGCAGGTAGCGGGCGCAGCCCATCAGCGTCCCGGCCGTGCCGGTGCCGACGAACAGGACGTCGAGGCCGGGGAACATGCGCAGGATCTCCGGGCCGGTGGTCCGGTAGTGCGCGGTCCAGTTGCCCGGGTTGGTGTGCTGGTCGAGCCAGACGTAGTCCTCGTGCTCCGCGCAGAGGCTCTCCACCAGCCGCTGCCGCGCGCCGACCAGGCCGTCCGCCGGATGCGGTTCGGTCAGCACGCGGACCTCGGCGCCGTAGTTCTGCATCAGCTGCCGGGCGGACAGCGTGCAGTGGTCGTCGGTGACGCAGATGAACCGGTATCCCCGGCTGGCCGCGACCATCGCGAGCGCGACGCCGATGTTCCCGGACGAACTTTCGACGATCGTGGCGCCGGGGCGCAGCGTGCCGTCCCGCTCGGCGCGCTCGACGATCTCCAGCGCGGCCTTGAGCTTGATCGACCCGGCGAAGTTGAAGCCCTCGCATTTGACGAACAGGTCGCGGCCGACGAACCGGCGCAGGTCGACATAGAGATCCGGGACGGTGAACTCCTGAGGGGCGGATATCACCCGCACGGCAAACCTCCGCGGTTCAGCGCCGGGAACGACTCGCCCTGGCCGACTTTGCCGGCGAGCAGCCCGGTGAAGACGATGAGTTTCTGGATGTTCGCGGCGCCTTCCATGAATTCGACGCCGCGCGCGTCACGAATCAGCTTGTCCAGCAAGGGATGCGTCCAGCGTGCGCTCGGTCCGAAGAACCGGCAGGCGGCTCTGGTCGCGTCCTCGGCGAGCCGGCTCGCTTCGGCTTTGGCGGACGAGGCGAGGTGCCCGCCGCGGCTGCCGCCCGCGTCGACCTCCATCGCCGCGAGGTGCACCAGGTTCCGGACGCTCTCGATCCGGTAGCCCAGCTGGTCCCATTCGGCCGCCGCACCGCCGGCGAGCAGTCCGCCCTCGGCGCGGACGTACTCGTGCGCCGCTCGCGCGATGCCGACGGCGATGGCCGCGACGCCGGGGCGTAGGCGGTTGAACGTCAGCGTGGCGGCCCACATCCCGCGTCGGGTCGGGGAAAGGTGCCTCCCGAGCACTCGGCCAGCGGGAATCCGCACATTGTCGAACTCCAGGGCGCAGAACCGTGCGCCGCGCAAGCCGAGCATGCCCAGAGGTTCGGCGTGGAAGCCGGGGGAAGCAGTGTCCAGGAGGACTGCGCGCACGCCGAGCGGACCGGGCGCGGTGCGGGCGAAGACCACGCCCATGCCCGCGCGGGAGGCGTTGCCGACGTAGCGTTTCCGGCCGTTGAGGACGAAGTCTCCGTCTGGTCCGGGCGTCAGGCTGGTGGTCAGCGCGTTCGCGTCGGAGCCCGCGTCGGGTTCGGTGAGCGCGAAGAACGTCCACGTTGGACGGTCGATGAGCCTGCCGTAGAACCAGGCTTTCTGTTCGTCGTCGCCGAGTACGTCGATCAGGACGCCGGACATCGACGCGCCCGGTGCGGCGAGCGTCGCGCCGGCGTCGCCCCGGGCGAACTCCTCCAGCAGCACCGTCCGTTCCAGCGCGGTCATCCCGTGGAACCGGTGCCCGGCAACCCTGATGCCCTCCGCGCCGTACTCCGCCGGGACCAGCAGCTGGGCCATACAGCGCACCGCGGGCAGATCGGCGAACTGGGCGGTGGCCTCGGGATCGCGGTCGAGCACGGCTCCGGCGGCGCGGAGGCCGGTCGCCCATTCCGCGGCAAGATCTCGCAGAGCCAGCAAGGGTTCGGTCAGTACCGTGCCCGTCACGTCGTCCCCTCGGCCATTTCGTGGACACTCGCAAGCAGCTCCGAAACGTCGGCTACCTCGCCTGGCCCGCCGACCAGGAAGCCCTTCGCCCCCAACAGGCCAAGCAGCTTCCGGTCCACATCGGACAGACACTGGTGCAGATACCGCACTCGCGCGGGAGCCGCGCTTCCGTCCGCCAGCAGATCCGCTTCCACCGCCAGTTGCCCGTTCAGCGCGCTCGCGAGACAGTCCTGGATCATCTGCTTGCGCAGCAACGATTCCTCGCCCGAGCGCCGCTCGCCCAGGTACCGGAGACACTCGTCCAGCAGCCCTTGGGAAAGCCCCAGCCGCACCCACACCAGCTCCGGCCCCGCAGGCGCTTCCGGCAAACCCCGCGCGAACGCGACCGCGCCGCCCGGGAGATCAGCCTCCCGCAGGATCTCCGTCCCGGCGGGCAGTTCTCCCGCCGGGACAGCCGCGATCGCGCCGTTGCGGCGTCTCGTCCGCAGCAGCTTGAGCGCGGGCGCGACGCCCTGCTCCCGGGCGACGCGCCGGCACTCCTGCCACTGTGCCGGGTCAGGCACGGATTTCCGCGATGACGAACGCGGCGAGCGAACGCACCGATTCGAAGTGCTGCATCTCCAGGTTTTCGGTGTCGAACTCGATGCCGAACGTGTCCTCGAGCTGCATCAGCAGTTCCAGCACGCCGGTGGAGTCGAGGCCGGCGTCGGACAGCCGGGTGTCCGCGGACAGGTCGTCGACGTCCCGTTCGAGCACCGCGCCCAGCGCGCCGGTGATGCCTTCGACGATCCGCTCCTCGGTCAGGGTCTGCGCGGTCTGCGTGGTCTCAGTCATGGCTCTCCTTCTTGTACACAGGGTTCAGCGCGCCGTCGGAGCGAATCCGCGGGCGTCGCGGCGGGCCTGGCCGCGGGAGATCCGCAGCGGATCCCAGTCGTGGCCGCGTTCGGGCAGCAGGGCGCGGTCGGCGAAGACCGCGCCGTCGTACGCTTCGGCCAGCACCGGCCGGTCGAGGATCGCCTCGGCGCACTGCGCACCGCCGACCGCGGCCCCGACGACTCCCCCGCCGTGGATGTCCTGTCCGGCGACGAACAGTCCTTCGACGGCGGTCCGCACGTCCGGCCGCCGTCCGTGCGGGCCCCAGGACTGCAGCCCGTACGCGGCTCCGCCGGTGGCCAAGGTGTAGCGCTCCTGCGTGAGCGGGGTGGCCGATTCGAGGTAGACGATGCGGTCCCGGAACGGGCCGAGCACCTCTTCCGCGCGGTCGAGCAGGCAGGCGGCGAGTTTCTCTTTGGCCGCGCGATATTCGGCCACCCGCCGGTAGCGGAGCCCGGACGCCGGTCCGTCGGCTACGCCCCACTGCTCGTAGCCGGGCGGGCACGCGGTCATGATCTGGAGGTTCGTGTACCCGGGCGGGCACACCGCGGTGTTTCCGGGGTCCTTGTGCGATGCAGAGGAAATGAACACGAACGGCAACTCGTCGAACTGGCCCGCTTCCGTTCGGGCGTAAGCACTTTCGACGTCGCCGCTCGGCCAGTACCAGATGTTGGCCTCGGATGCTTCGGGCAACTCGGTGTCCACCACCGCATAACTGGTGACCAGCGGCAGCCGCATCACCGCGTCTTCGGTGCGCCGGACGATGCTTTCCGGGAGGTTTTCCCGGCCACCGCACAACTCCAGCACCGTGCGTCGATAGTCCGCATTGGACACCACCAGCGGCGCGCGCAGTACGTCTCCGTCGGCCAGCTCGACACCGACCGCGCGCCCGTGCTCGATCAGGATCCGGGCGGCGCGCGCCTTGGTGCGCAGCTGGCCGCCGTGGGTTTCGAGCTGTTCCACCAGCGCGGCGGCCAGCATCTGGCCGCCGCCCTCCGGGTAGTACGCGCCACCGGTCAGGTAGTCGTCGAGCATGCGAATGTGCGCCGCGACAACGGTATTCGCCGGCGACGACGCGTAGTTGCCGGACTGCGCGGCCAGCACGGTGCGCACGGCTGCCGACAGTCCACAATGGTCAAACAAGCGGCTCAGGCTGCGTCGGCTCCAGCGCACCACCGCGGCCGAGTTGCCCAGCACCGGCCGAGCACTCGCTGAATACCTTGCGGCCGCGGCGATCTCACCGCAGATCGCGAGGTACTCCTGAAGTCCCGCAGCCTCCGCCGGAAAGGTTTCCCGCAGCCGGTCCCCATACCGGGACCAGCCCTCCGGCACGTCGAAGCGCAGGCCCGGCAGCACGATCCGGTCGAAGCCGTCCGGGTCGAGCCGGCGGAACCGCACCCGGTCGCCGACGCCGAGCCCGCCCAGCAGCGACGGAAGCAGCCCGCCGGGCCCGCAGTCGCCGAGGTAGTGCACGCCGATGTCGAACTCGTAGGAGCGCCGCCGCCGGAACATGTGGCAGTTGCCGCCCGCCACGTCGTGCTGTTCGAGCACCAGCACCCGGCGGCCGAAGGCGGCGAGGTACCCGGCGCAGACGAGGCCGCCTATCCCGGACCCGATCACGATCGCGTCCCAGGAAGAGCTTCCCGCCTCGTTCGGACTCATGCCGCTGACGCTACGGCGGGGCGGTGACCCCGGGCTGACCGCGCGCTGACAGCTGGGGGCAGTCAGCGGCAGGCGGTCGCCCAGGGGTCACCTATTCAGGAGAGAGCATGGCGATCGAGGTCTTGCCGCGCACCGCGAGCCAGGTCGGGAAGAGCGTGGCGACCATGCTTACCACGACCGCGAGCAGGACCACCACCGCATAAATCCACAATGGACCATACGGCAGCCAGCTGTCGGACACCGCCTGGCTGAACGGAATCAGCATCGCGAGCGAGACGGCGGTGCCCAGCGCCACGCCGATCACCGCGACGACCATCCCCTCCACGGCCATCACGCCCAGCACCTGGCCCCGGCTGGACCCGGCCAGCCGCTGCAGGCCGAACTCGCGCCGCCGGTGCGCGGTCGAGAGCACGAGCGTGTTCACCACCGAGATCGCCGCGTAGAGCAGGATCATGCCGACCACGAGGTAGTTCACCCAGGCGTTCGCTTCCTGTTCCTGCACGAACTTGGCGGTGAGCGTGTCCCGGTTCGCGACCTGCACCCCGGGAGCGGCCTGCGCCAGCCCGTCGAGCGTGCTCATCAGCTGCGAGACGCTCGTGCCCGCCGCCGCGGTGACGAGCACCTGCGACGCGATCCCGTCGGTCGTGTGCGGAGCCAGCGTGCCCGCGGGCATGAGCGCCGCCGCGAAAGCCGGGGCGGACCGCAGCGTCGCCACCACGCGCAACCGCACCTGCGCACCGTCGCCGAGCCGCAGCCCGATCTCGTCGCCGACCTTGGCGTGCAGCCGCTCCGCGTGGTCGACCGGAAGCGCGATGGTGTTGCCCTGCAAGGCGTCCAGCGATCCGGAAGCGACCTCCGCGGCCCGGGTCTTCGCGACCGCGTCGCCGGTGACCCCGGTCAGCGCGAGCCCGTCCTCGTCCTGGCCTGGGTCCGACGGCTTCTCGTTGTAGCCCTTGCTGGTCACGTACGCCGAAGCGGTGCCGACGCCGGGCAGCGACCGGACCTTGTCGAGCAGCCCGGTGCTGACGTCGCCGGTCGACGAAGTGACCACCGCGTCCGCCGAGAGGTTCGACGCGTACTTCTGCTTCGCCGATTCCACCTGTGTGGTCTGGAAATAGAGCATGAACACGGCCAGCGTCGTGGCGAGCATGACCGGCACGACGGCACCGGACATCGGCAGCCAGCGCACCCGGGCGTTGGCCATCGCGAGATAGCCGGACAGCCCGCTCACCGCCCGCACCGGAACCCGCAGCACCGCGACCATCATCCGGGTGATCCCCGGCGCGAAGAGCGCGACCGCCGCCGCGACGAGCGTGACCGCCGGACCGGCTGTGCTGGCCGCGAGCGGTCCGTCCATCACCGTGATCGTCAGGTAGGCCAGTGCCACGCCGCCGATCAGGCTGCCGATGCCCCACCAGAGCCGGAACGACGTCAGCCAGCGCTTCGGGGCGACCAGTTCCTGCATCGCCTCCACCGGACGCGTCCGCCCGGCGTACCGCGCCGCGACGAATCCCGCGCCCCACGCTGACAGCAGGCCGACAAGAATGCCCGCGGCGGTCGGAATCCAGTCCTGGTGATACGCCAGCACCGGCTCGAAGACGCCGAATCCGGACAACCGGTCGAACAGCCAGTTCCCCAGCAGCTCGCCGGGGAAGGCGGCCAGCACGGTCGCGAGCACGCCGATCACCATCGACTCCGCGGTGATCATGCGGCTGACCTGCTTGGGCGTCGCGCCGACCGCACGCAGCAACGCGACCTCGCGCCGGCGCTGTTGCACCGACAATCCCAGCGTGCTGGCCACCACGAACAACGCCACCTGCACCGCCAGGCCGCCGAACACCGCGGCCAGGATCACGAGGATTTCCCCGCCGTCGCTCGCCTGCGCGAACTCGGCTGTCCCGCGTGCGACACCAGTGAGCGCGACCGCGTGCTGGTCCCGCACCGCGTTCGCGATCTGGGTGCTCAGCGCGGCCGGGTCCGTGCCCGCGGCGGGAAGCACGCCGAACGCGTCGACCTGCCCGGTCGCGGGTGTCAGCGCGAGAGCGTCTTCATGAGAGAAGAACACCGCGTCGGAAGCCATTTTCTCGCTCGCGACGGCGATTCCGGCGACCTGGAAGGACCGGACACCGCCACGCACGGCGATCTGCACCGAACCGCCCGCCGCCACCCCGGTGGCCGCCGCCGTCGCCTGGTCGAGCACGACTTCGCCGCTGCGCTGCGGAGCCCGGCCGTCAGTCAGCGAGTACGGGGCCAGCTCGGCGGTCGCCCAGTCGTGCCCCAACGCCGCGCCGCGCACCAGCTTCACGTCGGGATCGGCGGGCAGCGTCGCCGGAATCGACACGTCCGGGATCACCTTCGCGACGCCGGGAACGGCCGCGATCTTCGCCCCGAGCGACGCGTCCAGCCGCACCCGTTCGGGCAGCGTCGCGGATTCGTGGTCCTCGTCCTCGGTGCCCGGATTCGTCGGCGGGAGGTTGTAGTGCTGGTCGCCCGCGACGACCACCGGGGCCCCGGCCAGCCGCTGCGGCGGGACCCGGGGCGAGATCCCGGTCTGCATGAGGCCGCCGCACGCCATCACGATCGCGGTGCCGACGAGCAGCGCGACGAACGTCGCGGCGAATCCGGCCTTGCGGAACCGGAGGGTGCTCAGGGCAAGGCGCAGCATCAGCGCACCGTCCCGACGGCGTTGCGGCCGTCGCGGCCGAGCCGCGACGCACGCGAGCTCAACGCGGTCAGCCCGCGCGCGACCTCGTCCACGGTCGGTTCGTGCAACTCGCCGGCGAACTGGCCGTCGGCGAGGAACAGCACCCGGTCGGCGTAGGAGGCGGCGACCGGATCGTGCGTCACCATCACGATGGTCTGCCGCTCGGCTCGCACCGCGGTGCGCAGCAGGTCCAGGATCTCGCTCGCCGACGTCGTGTCCAGCGCGCCGGTCGGCTCGTCGGCGAAGGTCACGTGCGGACGGCTGACCAGCGCGCGGGCGATCGCCACGCGCTGCTGTTGGCCGCCGGACAATTCACCGGGCCGGTGCCCGCGCCGTCCGCCGAGTCCGACCTGCTCGATGATCCGGTTCACCAGCGCCGGATCGCCCTTCTTCCCCGCCAGCCGCAGCGGCAGCGTCACGTTGTCGACCACGTCCAGCGACGGCAGCAGGTTGAACTGCTGGAAGATGAATCCGATGTGGTCGCGGCGCATCCGGGTCAGCGCCGCCTCGTCGAGCCGTCCCAGGTCCTGGCCGGCGAGCACGACGGTGCCCGAATCCGGCTGGTCGAGCCCCGCCGCGCAGTGCAGCAGCGTGCTCTTGCCCGAACCGGACGGTCCCATCACCGCGGTGAAACTGCCGCGGGCGAACGAAACGGAAATCCCGTCGAGTGCGACGACGCGGGCCCGGTTCCCTCCGTAGAATTTGGTGACGGACCGGAGCGTCACCGCATCCGTGCTTGACTGTCCGGACTGGTACATCGGTCACTCTCCCAGGCGCGTCGGGCTACAGAAGAAAGCTACGAGCGCCGGCGCCGGATTCCGATGGTGCTAGCTCTTCGATCCGGACTGGTCCTAGCACCCCTGCAAGGATTGCCCGAAACAGCACATAATCGGGACATGCCCTCCACCGATGCCCGCGAGCCGGCGGCGCCGAAGCCCTGGTTCGCGCGGGGCGGCCTCGCCGTGCTGCACAGCACCGCGCTGGGCCTGCTCGCACCGGTCGAGGTGGCGCTTTTCGCGCTCCTGGCCTGCGCTGCCTCGCTGCTGGGCGTGGGCGTCGGGGTGTTCCTGATTCCCCCGGTGGTCTACGCCGTGCGCGCGGTCGCCAATCTGCAGCGGAAACTGCACGGCGCCTGGACCGGACGGCAGGTGGCGCAGCCGTATCTCCCGTTGCCCGAGGGCACCCGGTTCTTTCAGGTGTTCGCGCGGTTGCTGGCCGACCGTGCCACTTGGCGGGACACGGCTTGGCTGCTGGTGGACTGCACCATCGGCTGTCTGCTCACGCTCGCCCCGCTGGCCATCGTGATCGACGGCGTGCGCGGGCTGTTGATGCCGCTGCTCTACCCGATTCTGGACGATCTGTGGCTCGGCGATTGGTATGTCGCGCTGCCGGTGGACAACCCGGCCGTCGCCTGGATCGCCGTCGTGCTCGGCCTGCTGCATTTCCCGCTCGCCCTCTGGGCCGCTCCGCACCTGCTGAAACTGCACGCGGCGTTGGCGGCCAAATTCCTTTCCCCGTCCGAAAGCACCGTCCTCGCCCAGCGCGTCCAGCACCTCACCACCACGCGCGACGACGCTGTCGGCCATCAGGCGCTGGAGCTGCGCCGGATCGAACGCAACCTGCACGACGGCGCGCAAGCCCGGCTGGTCGCGATGGGAATGACGCTCGACGCGGCGGCGAAACTCGCCGAGCGGCAGCCGGAAGCCGCGAAGAGCCTGCTCGAAGAGGCCAAGGCGAGTTCGGTGAAAGCGCTGCAGGAGCTGCGCGATCTGGTGCGCGGGATCCAGCCGCCGGTGCTGGTCGACCGCGGTCTCGCCGACGCGGTCCGCGAACTCGGGATGGAAGCGACGCTGGAGATGGAAACCACCGTCGACCTTCCCGGCCGGTTCGCGCCCGCTGTCGAGACGGCCGCGTATTTCACCGTTTCCGAGGTGCTCAACAACGCGATGAAGCATTCCGGCGCGGATTCCGGGAAAATCGACGTGCATCATTCCGGCGGCCGGCTGTCCGTCACGGTCACCGACTACGGCAAGGGCGGCGCGGACCCGGCCAAGGGCACCGGGCTGCGGGAACTCGAACGCCGGCTCGCGCCGCTGGACGGGTTCCTCACCGTGCTGTCCCCGCTCGGCGGACCGACCTCGGTGGTCATCGAAATCCCCTGCGAGCCGGTCGGCTGAAGCCTCAGTGGCGCAGGTAGGCCAGCACCGCCTGCACGCGGCGGTTGCTGTCCTCGGACACCGGCAGCTGCAGTTTCGCCAGGATGTTGTTGATGTGCTTGGACACCGCCTTCTCGGTGACGAACAGCTCGGCGGCGATGTTGCTGTTGGACCGGCCCTCGGCGATCAGCCGGAGCACGTCGTTCTCACGCGGAGTGAGGCTCTCCAGCGCGACGTCGCGCGTGTTGTGCGTGAACAGCCTCGACACCACTTCGGGGTCCATCATGGTGTTGCCCGCGGCGACCCCGCGCAGCACGTCGACGAAATGGTCGCCGTCGAGCACCCGGTCCTTGAGCTGGTAGCCGACCGCGCCCGCGCCGTCGGCCAGCAATTCGTTGACGTACAAGCGTTCGACGTACTGCGACAGCACCAGGACCGGCAGCCCGGGCACCTGGCGGCGCGCCTCGATCGCCGCGCGCAGGCCCTCGTCGGTGAACGACGGCGGGAGCCGGATGTCGACCACGCCGATGTCCGGTTTCTCCGTGACCAGCGCGTTCAGCAGATCCGGCCCGTTGTCGAGCGCCGCGACGATCGTCATCCCGTGCGCTTCGAGCAGCCGGACCAGCCCGTCCCGGAGCAGGAACTGGTCTTCGCCGATGACCACGCGCACAGATCTTCACCTTTTCTTCGCCGCGGGGTGTTCCGCTCCTGATTATAGGGGCGCGGACGGCTGGCTTTCCCGGGCGAAGGCGCATATTCCCAGAGTTCCGCGAATCGGGTCGTAATCGGCGAGCACCGCGGGCGGTTCGGCCCACAGCGCGGTGGCGGAGCGTCCTCCGGCGACCGGTCCGCCGGTGAGACCTGCTCCGTAACGGTCTGCCGGCGCGAGCCGATCAGCCTCCGCCCGAGCGTCGGCCGGGTCGATTCCGGGCAGCACCGCCACTCGGGTGGTTCCCGCCCCGGCTTCGAAGAGCAGCGCGGACGCCGCGTCCACCGACGGGCGTTCTCCCGCGTACGGCATGCCCCGCTGCTCCATGACGAGAATCAGCACGCGGTGCATCGGCTTGCGCCGCACGTATCCGGCCGCCACTCGCAGGGCGAGGAAACCGGCGAGCGGTCCTTGCCCGGAAACCGAGTACGTCATCGGACCGCCCGGCAGCACCGCGGTCAGGTTGACCGGAGCGGACAGGCGCGGGTCGAAATCGGGGCCGTCGTGCGCGACGACGACCAGGTCGATCGGCTCGCTGAACTGGCCGTCGAGCAGTTCCCGGGCCAGGGAGATGAACGTATTGCCCTGCGCCTTGGCGACCAGCTCCGGCGAATAGCCGACGTCGTGCCCGGCGGCCAGATCGGTGAAGTACCGCGCCATGATCGGACTGTCGAGCCGGTCGTTGCCGGATTCGAATCGCCGATGCAGCACGGTTTTCAACCCCATCGGCAGCACGGCGAACGGCGAGGTGCGCGTGGCCGCTTCGGGGGCGCCAGCACTGAACATCAGCCCTCCACCGCGGGAACCGGAAGCCGGTGCAAGTGCTGACGGCGCAACAAGTCCTCTGGCTGGTCTCGTTCACTGATCACATAGGACTGTCCATCGTGGACCAGAACCTCGGCGGGATACCCGTGGCTGAGGAACAGCACCGGCGACGCGCTGGGACCGTAGGCACCGGAGCGTTCGACGCCGATCAGGTCGCCGGGACGGACCGGCGGCAGCGGGATCTTCTTGCCCAGCACGTCGTTCGGCGTGCACAGCGGGCCGGTGATCTGCCAGGTGCCGGTCGACGATTCGTCGATCCGGTTGAGCAGCCGCATCGGGAAATCGCGTTTGACGTAGGACCCGATCCCGACCGCCGCCATGTGGTGGTTGGTGCCGCCGTCGGCGACCGCGAAGTTCTGCCCCAGCGAGGTTTTGACGTACCGGACGCGCACGACGTAGGTGCCGCTGACCGCGGTGAGGTAGCGGCCCAGTTCCATCACGAGCCGGGTGTCCGGATGCCGCGTGGCGAACTCGTCGATCACCGGGTTGAGCCGCGAGGTCAGCAGATCGAGGTCGAGGTCGCGTTCCCCTTCGAAGTACGCCACGCCCAGACCGCCGCCGACGTCGACCAGGTCGAGACCGAAGCCCAGCCGCGCGGACAACTGCTCGGCGAGGGAGAAAATGCGGGTGGTGTTCTCCACCACCGATTCCTCGCTGAGGATGCGCGTGCCCATGTACACCTGGACGCCCATGATCTTCACGTTCGGGTGCCGGGAAACCAGATCCTCGGCGGCGAACAGCTGCTCCTCGTCGATGCCGAACTGACGCGGTTTTCCGCCCATCGTCAGCCCGGAACCCTTGACCGCGAAGCTCGGATTGACCCGCAACGCCACGCGCGCTCGCACTCCGCGCTCAGCGGCGAGCCGGTCGATCAACGCCAGCTCTCCGAAGGATTCGCAGACGATCGCCGCGATGTCCTCGTCCAGACAGGCTTCGAGTTCCGCCTGGCTCTTGCCGGGGCCGAGGAAAATGATGTCGCGCGGTTCGACGCCGGCCCGGCGCGCGGTGCGCAGTTCGGCAAGGCTCGACACCTCGGCGCGGGCGCCGTTGTCGTGCAGCACAGCGAGAATCGACACATTCGGATTCGACTTCAGCGAGAAGAAAACCTCCATGCTGCCGTGCAGTTCCCGCCGCAGCCGGGACATCCGGCCGGCCAGCTCGCCGCCGTCGTAAACGAACAACGGGGTGCCGTAACGGTCCGCCAGCTCGGTGATCCCGACGCCCTCGATCTCGAGTTCCGTACTCATCAGGTTCTGCTCCTAGTGTTCGAAGACCATCGCGGAAAACGTCGAGCCGAGGCCGACCGAAACCATCAGGTAGCGCTCGCCCGGGTTCAGGAGCCCGAGCCGGGTCGCGGTGTGGTAGTTGAGAAACGGGTCCGCGCAGAAGCAGTGGCCGGTGCGCGGGACGTTGCCGAGGAAGATCTTCTTGCGCGGCACGGCCATCGCGTCGGCCGCGCGGATCCACGAAACTTTGTTGACGTTGTGCGGAAGAACGAGCGCGAGATCGCTTGCCGCGCAACCGGCCGCTTCGAGCGCGGCGCGGGTGACGTCGCCCAGCGCCTCCGGATAGATCTGCCGGAACACCTTGTTCTGCTCTTCGTTCGTGATGACCTCGCCGCCCGGCCCGCCGAGCGTCGTCGTTGCGTAACCCAGCAGCCGATCCCGTTGCCCGCCAGGGGCGACCAGCACCGCGGCCGTCCCCTCGCCCATCACCGCGACGTCCGGGATGATCTGCGCGGCCGGGGTAAAAGCCTTCTCCCCCGCGAGAATCAACGCCAGCGCGTCCGGGTCGCCGTCCTGTTCGAGCAGTGCGCCGGCGAGATCAAGGGCGAGCAACCCGGAAGCGCACGCGTGATCGGTGACGGTGAAGGCCAGCGCGTTCCGGAGCCCCAGCCGCTGCCGCACCTCGGCGAGTGGATCGAACGGAAACGGCGACGCCGCGGGCACGGTCTTCGGCCGCAGCACGTAGCGGACGCGTTCCTCCACCCCGGCGAACCCGTCGAGCTTCGCGACCGCGCCGAGCAGCATCTCGGCCTCGGACTCGGGCGACCGGCAGACCTCGGACAACCCGTAGATGCGATGCAGCCTGCGCAACTGGGCGTCGGTGAGGTCGAGTTCGCCCTGCAGCGACGCGATCGGCACCGCGGCGGGCAGGTAACTGGACACAGACATCAGGCACGTCACCCCGACAGCGTCGCAACCGCCACTGACGCGACGCTGACGCGCGGCTTTCAGGCGGGTTCGCTCACCACAGCGCGACAGCGGTGACCACGTGCACCGCACCCACCACGGAGCTTCCCGCGATCATGCCCCGTTCCCCGCGGAACACTCCGATGCCGACGTCCCCCGCCTGCGCGACGGCGGCCGCGATCAGTACCACCGCGCAGAGTGGTCCAGACCAGATCAGCGGAACCACCGCCGCCGCACAGCCCAGCGGCACGGCTCTCACCGCATACATCCAGCCGTAGAACTTCTCGCCGCTCGTCGGCGCCTCGCTGTGGCTCAACGCCGCCGGTCGCACTGCCGCGACCACCGCGAAAGCGACGCTGACCACCGCGAGCACGGCATTGGCCACCATTAAGACGATCATTATTACCTCACTCATCAACTATTCACAGATTGAACTGTTCACAGATGATAGAGTACCGGCGTGGCGACCAACAGCTCTTTGCCCGAGACCTCGGCTTTCAAGCTCATGGTGCTCGGCACCGACCTGGCCAACGACTTCGCCGAGCACCTGCGCGAAACCGGGCTGACCCCCAAACACCTCGGGACTCTCGCCATGGTCGAGCAGGGTTTCGCGCGGACCCAGGACGACATCGCCCGGCTCATGCGGGTGAGTCCCAGCCTGGTCGTCCGACTGGCCGACCAGCTGGAGCAGCGCGGCTTGATCGAGCGGCGGCGGGATCCGGAGAACCGGCGCAAGCACATCCTCACCGTCACCGGGGAAGGGAAATCCCTGCTGGCCGAGATGGGTTCGCTCGCGGCGGCGGTCGACGACGAGCTCAGCGCCCGGCTCGGCCGCCGGCTCGGCGGGCAGCTGGACGACGCGCTCGCGCAGCTGATGGACAAGCTCATGGAGGATCGGCAACGCCCCGGCACCGCCCGGCCGAGCGGTTCCGGCTGAAGCCGATCACCCGGGCAGGGCCGGAAAGTCTGCGAGCCGGCGTCCGCGCGGCTACCGTCGCAAGCATGCGTGCACTGGTCGCCGGAGCCTCGGGGTTCGTCGGCAGCCGGTTGTGCCCGGCGCTGGAAGAAGCCGGGCACGACGTGTTCGCCATGACCCGCCGTCCGGAGAACTACCGCGGGGCGGGCGAGGCGGTCTACGGCGACGTCGCCGACATCGGATCCTTGCGGGACGCGTTCAAGAACGTCGAAGTCGCCTACTACCTGGTGCATTCCCTGGACAGCACCGATTTCCAGCAGCGTGACGCCAACGCGGCCCGCGCGTTCGCCCGCGCCGCGGCGGAAGCGGGAGTGCGCCGGATCGTCTACCTCGGCGGTCTCGGGGACGACGGAGATTCGCTGTCGGAGCACCTGGCCAGCAGGCGCGAGGTCGAACGGCTGCTGGCGGAGACCGGCGTGCCGGTGACCGTGCTGCGCGCGGGGATCGTCATCGGGCACGGCGGCACGTCGTGGGAACTGACCCGCCAGCTCGTCGAACGCCTGCCCGCCATGGTCACCCCGCGCTGGGTCGCCACGCGCACCCAGCCGATCGCGCTCGCCGACGTCGTCCGCTACCTCGCCGGCGTGCTGGAGCATCCGGAGACCGAGGGACGGACGTTCGACATCGGCGGCCCGGAAGTGCTGACCTACCGGGACATGCTGCAGCGCGTCGCGGTCATCGAGGGCAGGATGCTGGCGATCGTGCCGGTCCCGCTGCTCACGCCCCGGCTGTCGTCCTACTGGCTTTCGCTGGTCACCGACATCGACGCGACGACCGGGCGCGCCCTGATCGACTCGATGGGCAACGAGGTCGTCGTCCGCGACGACGCGATCCGGCGGATCGTCGAGTTCGAGCCGATGGGCTACAACGACGCCGTGCTGCAAGCGCTCGGCGAACGCGCGAGACAGCGGCGGGCCAGGTGAAGGCGTTCCTGAAGGCGGTGACCGCGGCGGGCTCCGGGCTGCTGGGCGCGTCGCTGGCCAGCAAACCGGGATCGCGGCGGTTCCACGTGCTGACCGCGTCGGTCGCGGCGACCTGGTTCGCCGGTGCGCGAACGGCCGGGCCGGTGCCGCGCGGCCGTCCGGAGGTCATGCAGCCGGTGCTGGCGGGTGCGGGCGCGTTTGGCGTGTTCTACGGCTGCGCGCTGGTCGCTCGCCGGATTCCGTTGCTGCGCCGGGCAATCACCGGCGTGCTCGGCCACGCTCATCACGGCTCGACGCCGATTGTGGTGACGACTGCGCTCGTAACCGGTGCCGCAGAAGAGGTTTTCTTTCGCGGCGCGCTCTACGACGCTTTCGGCGCACGTGGATCGACCGCGCTGTATGTGCTCTCCACGACGGCAACACGGAACCCGGCATTGGTGCTGGCATCAGCGACCATGGGGACGCTATTCACGCTGCAACGCCGTCGGAGCGGCGGCGTGCAGGCGCCGTTGCTGACGCACGTGACCTGGTCCGCCTTGATGATCGGCTTCCTGCCCCGGCTCTTCCCGCCTCAGGACCCCAGGTCCAGCTGAGGCGGCGTGGGGCCGTAGGCGTTGGCTCGGGCGGCGCGGGCTCGCGCGCCGGGAATGCCGGTGAGCAGGCGCAGCAGCCGATACGGCGGAGCGGCGGGACGACCGCGCTCCCTCGCACGGGCGGCGCGTTGTTCAAGCCGGACTTGCTGTTCCTGCACCTGCCGGATCGCGGGTTCGCGTTCTGCTTGAATCCGCGCGAGAGCCGCGTCGGACCGATCCCGCACGAGATGATTCGCCGCGACGACGGCGTCTTGGACGGCCATCAGGATTCCGTTGCCCCCGACCGGGGAAATGACGTGCGCGGCGTCCCCGATGAGCAGCAGGCCCGGACGCCACCAGCGCTCCGCCCGGGAGATGTCGACCGACAGCAGGGTCGTCTGGCCGAAATCGGTCAGCAGATCGGCGCGGTCGGCCAGCCACGGCACATGGTCGGCGAGGAACGTCCGGATCGGGCCGACCCCGAGCTCGCGGGCCTCGGCGTATCCGCCCTTGGGCAGGCTGTAGCCCACCTGCCAGCCGTTCGTCCCGGCGATCAGGCCGACGTAATGGCGCCGTCCGAAGAAGAGGTCCACATCGGCGTCCGGCGGGTCCTCGGGGCGATGCGGGAGCCGGAACCACAGCAGGTCTGTCGTGGCGCCGAGGGAGCGGGCTGGAGCGTCGGCCAGTCGGCGGATCCGCGAAAACCGGCCGTCCGCGCCGACCACCAGCGAGGCGGGCAAGTCGTGGGTTCCGGCGTCGTCGCGGTAGCGGACGCCGGTGACGCGGCCGTCGCGGATCAGCTCGACGACCTTGGCGCCGGTGCGCACGCTCGCGCTGGGCAGCGCGACGGTTTCGGCGGCGAGGAAATCGAGGAATTTCGCCTGCGGCATCAGGGCGACGTAGTTGTACGGCGAGGAGAGCTTGCCGTAGTCGGCGGTGGTGATCGACCCGGACGGGGTGTGGAAGCGGAAGTAGCGTGCTTTGTGGTGCGGCCGGGCGAGCAGCCGGTCGGCCAGGCCGAGGCGGTCGAGCAGTTCGAGGGTGTAGGGGTGCAGCGAATCGCCGCGGAAATCACGGTCGAAGTCCTGGTGCGCTTCCAGCAGCGTGACGGGGATTCCGGCGCGGCCGAGCAGGTAGGCGAGCATCATCCCGCCTGGTCCGCCGCCCACGACGACCACGGGGTCCGTCATTGGCCACCCGTTTCGAGGCGGAACACCGCGATCGAGTCCAGGTGCGCGGCGATCTCGTCCGCCGGCGAACCGGGCCCGACCGGGAACGCGGCGAGCGCCCACGGAGCCTGCACCGCGGCCGGATAAGCCGAGATCACCGACACCGCCTCGGCGCCGTTCACCGGTTGTGCGCGCGCTCTTTCGTCGAGGTCGCCAGCACGGACACGGCAGGCCGGAGCCCCGGCGAGATTGCGTGCCCAATCGCGGTTCGTCTCCGGCGACACGAGGTAGCGGTCGCCGCCGAGCCGGAGCACTCCGAGCGGCGTCTGCCGGGTTCGGCCGCTGCGGCGCCCGGTCGTTTCGAGCACGCGCAACCCGTAGCCGCCGTCGGGCACCGGGCGCGGATCGGCGTCGAGCAGCTTCCGCACCGTCTCGGCGTTGACCTGGGCCAGTTCGCTAGATTTTCTAGCCATACCGCCCAGCCTACCTCTTAACTAGAAGTTCTAGCTACCATGCGGCCGTGGCGGACGAACGAACGGCGCGGGAGGTCTCCCTGGCGGTGCGGCGGCTGCTGCAAGCCGGCCGGGGCATGCAGGCGGCGCTGGCGCGCAGGCTGTCGCTGCGGGTCACCGACGTGCAGGCGATCGACCACGTCGTCTCCAGCCCGGAGCCGATCGGGCCGGGCGAACTCGGCAACCGGCTCGGCATCACCTCGGCGTCGGCGACGGTGCTGGTCGACCGGCTCGCCGCCGCCGGGCATCTGGCCCGCGCCGCCGATCCGGCCGACCGGCGGCGCGTCCACCTCGAGGCCACCGACCACGCCCGCGAGGACGTCCGCGCGGCGCTGGAGCCGTTGCTCGCCGAGATCGAAGCCATCACCGGCCGGCTTGAGCCCGAGCACGTCCCGGTCGTCCTGTCGTTCCTGGACGACGTCGCGGCGGCGATGCGCGCCTACGACCGTCAGCCTTGAGCCGTCTGCTCGAACCGCCGCTTGGTCAGCACAGTCCACCCGATCAGCCCCGCGAAGGCGACGATCAACAGCGCCTGCGAACAAGCAGCAGCCGTGTCGAACGGCAGCGTGTACACGCCCACGATGCGAAGCACCGAATCAGCGGTCAGCCCGACTCCCCACACCAGCGAGATCTGGTACCAGCGCCGCCGCAGAGTCGCGTTCTGCGCGGTGGCGTCGAATTCACGCTGCCGAGCGCCGCCCGCCGAATGCGCGAGGCGTCGTGCCGCGTAGTACGCGAGAGGACGGCCGAGCACACAGCTGCCGACCAGGGCCACGCCCGCGCAGAAGGTGGTTACTGATTCCTTCGCCAGCAGCAGGCGGGGATCCCCGGTGAGGAAGCTCAGCCCGAGGCCGAGACCGAACAGCAGCACGAGAAACGACGAGAACAGATCGACCCGGCGCTGCGCCACCGCGACCCAGATCGTCCGCAGTCCCGCGACGATCGTGCCGGCCAGCAGCGACACGTACGCGCTCGCGCCGAGCAGGTTGGCCGCGTAGTAGACGACGACGGACAGGCCGACGTCCAGGAACATCGTGGTGATCAACGTGCGGGTGGACTTGGTCATGCCGGGCTCCCCGTTTTCGGCTTGGCTACTGGGATTCGCCAGGAAACGCTAGGGTCGCCGCGCGCCGCCGTCTTGCGGCTGCGGGGGTATCCCGGGTGGAGAAATCCGGGCTTGGGTGGAGGGATTTCTCCACCCGGGGATACGCCGCGCACCGCACGACTTCGAGCCCGTTCCTCCGTAGTTTTCTCGGCATCGGAACGGATGCGAAAGGCAGGAACAACTCATGAGCGGACCCGTGGAGATCGTCCTGATCGTGGCGGCGGTCGGCTACCTGATGGTGCGGCGGATGATCGGCGAACCCGCGCAGGCCAAGCAGATGCTCATCCTGCCCGCGGTGCTGTCCGTCGTCGGCCTCAGCACGGTGTCCGGCGAGGTGAAGACGGCCGCCTCGGCGGTGTTCCTCGTCGGGACCGCGGCGATCAGCGTCGTGCTCGGCATCCTGCGCGGGATGAGCGTCCGGATTTCCCGGCGCGACGGCACGACCTTCGTCCGCTACACCGCGGTCACCGTCGCTCTGTGGGTGGCGAACATCGCGGTCAAGATCGGCGTGAACATCGCGCTCGACGCGTTCGCCCCGCAGGACGCCGGCGGCGTCTCCAACAGCATGCTGCTCACCATCGGCGTCGGCATCCTCGCCGAAGGGCTGGTCGTGCTCTACCGCGCACTGCGCGCCGGGCACCAGGTGGTGTGGACCCAGGGCAGCGACGGCGGCCCCGCGCAGACCTCGCCGCTGCTGGACAACATCCGGCGCAACCTCAACGGCCGTCCGGCGGAGTGGAACACTCAGTCCGCGCACGACGCCGCCCCGACGAGGAGGAACCTGGTCCCATGAGCACGCCGGACCGGCGGTCGCTGTCGCTTCTCGGGCAGTACCGGGACGAGCTGATCCAGCCCGTCCTCGTCCTCACCGCCATCGCTTGCACCGCGGTTCAGTGGCCGGACGCGCAGATCGCGTACCGGCCATTGGCCTTGCCGCTGTTCGTGCTCGCCTCGGTCTCCGGGATCGTCTCGCTGCTGCCCTGGACCCGGCTGGCCGAGAACCGGCAGATCGTCGTGATGAGCGCGTACATGCTGTTCGGCGCGCTGCTCCTGCCGCTGACGCACGGGACGTTCGCGGCGATGTTCCCGTTCGTCGCCGCGTCCGCTTCGGGGGTCAAGCTCGCGTCCCGCCGGGCGGCGGTGACGATCGCGGTCGCCGGTTCCGTCATCGCGGCCGCCGCGACCTGGGCAGTCGAACAGCTGTCGCCGGGCTTCCCGGTGTGGCCGGTTTGGGTGACGCTGACCGTGGGTCTGCCGGTCGCCGTCGGCATCTCGCACCACGACCGCCTCGACGCCGTCCGCAACGCGCAGCTCGCCGCCGACGCGGCCCAGCGCGCCCGCGAGTCCGAAGCCCGCGAGGCCGCGCTCGTCGAACGAGGCCGGATCGCGCGCGAGATTCACGACGTGCTCGGTCATTCGCTCTCGGGGATCGCGCTGCAGCTGGACATGGCCGACGCCCTGCGCGACAGCGGCCGCGACGACGAGGCAGCTGCCGCGGTTCGCAAGGCACGCGCCATTGCCGTCGACTCGATCAGCGAAACCCGCCGCGCGGTGCACGCGCTGCGCGAAGACACCTTGCCGCTGTCTGAGACGTTGCGCCAGCTCGCCGAACACGCGTCGGCGGAGTTCACCATCGAGGGCGAAGCCGGAGCGGTCGGCCCGGAGACCACGCACACCATGGTCCGGGCGGCGCAGGAGGCGATGACCAACGCGGCCAAGTACGCGCCGGGCGCGACCCGCGGCCTCCGGCTGGCCTTCACGGCCGATCATGTCAGGCTGACCGTGCACAACGGGCCCGCGACCGAACCCCTCCGCGCCGAACTCGCCGGAGGGTCCGGGGTCGGGCTCGTGGGCATGCGTGAACGGGCCGCCCTGCTCGGCGGCACCCTGCGAGCAGGCCCGGCCGGCGACGGCTGGACCGTGGAACTGGAGCTGCCTCGATGACGGACCGCCCGATCAGCCTCGTTGTCGTCGACGACCAGGCGACTGTCCGCGAGGCGCTCGCGGTCATGCTCGACCTCGCGCAGGACGTCGACGTCGTCGCGACCGCGACCAACGGGGCCGAAGCCGTCGAGGCGGCGCGGCAGCACCGTCCGGACGTGGTGCTGATGGACCTCAACATGCCGGTGCTGGACGGCGTCGGCGCGACCGGGCGCATCCGCGAAACCCAGCCGGACACCACGGTTCTCGTGCTGACCACGTTCGACGACGACGAATCGATCCTGGCCGCGCTGCAGGCGGGCGCGAGCGGCTACCTGACCAAGGAAGCCGACCGCACCACGATCCTGCACGCCGTGCGCACCGCCGCCCAGGGCCAGACCGTGCTCTCGCCCGCGGTGCAGCGGCGGCTGCTCGCGCTGGCCGCCAAACCGGCCCCGCCCGCGGAACCGGATCTCTCGCTGACCGCGCGCGAGCGGGAAATCCTCGGCCTGATCGGCGACGGTCTGCGCAATCCGGAAATCGCGGCCACATTATTCATCAGCGAGGCCACCGTGAAAACCCACATCAACAACCTTTTCGCCAAAGCCGGTTTCCACTCGCGCGCCGACGCGGTCCGCTACGCACTCAACTATCAGAACGGTCAGCGGCGGCAATAACTGAAGCAGCGCAAGCATTCGGCACGATTTCCGCGATGACGCATCGATGCCGCATCCGCGACGCCGCGACCCGACAGCATGGGGCGCGAGGCGCACCACCCGAGGTGCGCCCAGGCGCGAAGGAATATTCGTTATGGTTCGATTCACCGGCCCCGGTTCTCTTTCCGAAAGAGCCGCCAAGCCGTTCATCGCCATCGCCTTGACCGTCCTCGCCTTGTTCGCGGGCGCGAGCGTCGCCACGGCGGCCCCGGCCGCGCCGCCGGAGACCGGAACCCTCAGCTCAGCGGGCTCGCTCACCGCGCCGGACGCCGTCCCGCCGGTGTTCAACTGCAGCTATTTCTCCCGGGCCCCGTTCCACGACGTCGCCATCAGCTGCTCGGTCCGGGCGGGCGTGATGCGGGTTTACCTCGTCTGCTCGAACAATGCCCAGGTCTACGGCCCCGTCATGTACGCGGGCAATACCTACCGTTTCGTTCTTTCCTGCCCCGGCGTCCCGGTGCGGACCATTAACTGGCAATCCTTGTCCTAGTCCGGAATGCGTCCGGGGCGGCCATCCGGCGGGGCCGCCCCGGACGCGTTTCCGGTCCGCTTGGCCGAAACTGCTCGCCCGTAGTGCCGCAGATCCGCCCTTGCCGTTGCACGGGCCGGGCAACGGCGGCTAGACACACTACGTCCTGGCCCGGCGACCGGCTCACGGGTGATCACGATGACGGTACGATTCCGTCTGCTCGGCCCTGTTGGCGTGACGGTAAACGACCGCACGATCGCGCTCGGCCATCAGCAGTTGCGCTGCATGGCGGCGGTGCTGCTGATCGAGGCCAACCAGACGGTCGCGATGGACGAGCTCATCGACCGCGTCTGGCCCGAGGGCGCGCTCCCCCGGCAGCCGCGCCGGGCGGTGCAGCACAACATTCCGTTGCTGCGCAAGGTTCTCGCTCCGATTCCGGAAGTCGCGCTCACCCGCAACGGCTGCGGTTACCGGCTTTCCGTCGAACCGGACGCGATCGATCTGCATCGCTTCCACGTGCTTCTGGACCAAGCCCGCAGCGCGCCGAGGCACGACTCCCGTGCGGACCAGATCGCCGAGACAGCCCTGGAACAGGCGCTGTCTCTGTGGCAGGGCAAGCCTTTCGCGGATCTCGCCGCCGCGGCCGACATCCCGTGGCTGTGCGCGCTGCGCGCCGCGCTGACCGCGCGCCAGCGAACCGCGCGCCTCGACCTGACCGACATCCGGCTGCGCCAGGGCAGACACGCCGAACTGCTCGCCGAACTCGCCGCCGACACCGCGAGCCACCCGTTCGACGAACGCCTCGCCGGGCAGTACCTGCTGGCCCTCTATCGAAGCCGCCGCCAAGCCGAGGCGTTGCAGCATTACCACCGCCTGCAACGCGTTCTGGCCGACGAACTCGGCACCGACCCCAGCCGTCCGCTCCGCGAACTGCACGAGCAGATCCTCGCCGCCGACCCCGCGCTGACCTCGCCCGCGCCGGAACCCGCCACCCGGCCTCCGGTTCCCCGGCAGCTGCCGTGCCCGCCCCGGCTGTTCGCCGGCCGCGGCAGCGAACTCGTCCAACTGGACCGGCACATGGACGTCGCGGGAACGGTCGCGATCGGCGGCACCGGCGGGATCGGCAAAACCTGGCTGGCGCTGCACTGGGCGCATCAGCGGCTCAGCCGGTTCCCCGACGGGCAACTGCATGTCGACCTGCACGGTTTCGATCCCACCGGACAGCCGGTGTCCGCCGCCGAGGCGGTGCGCGGCTTCCTCGACGCTCTCGGAGTCGCGCCGTCCGCGATCCCGGTCGACCTGGAAGCCCGGATCGGGTTGTACCGCAGCCTGCTCTCCGGAAAACGGATGCTGCTCGTGCTGGACAACGCCCGCGACGTCGACCAGGTCACACCGCTGCTGCCGGGCACTCCCTCCTGCACCGTCCTGATCACCAGCCGCCGCCATCTGGTCGGCCTCGCCGCGCTGTACGGCGTCCATCTGCTCAACCTGGACGTGCTCCCCGACTCCGACGCCCGGGAACTGCTCGCCGGGCATCTCGGCCCAGACCGGCTGGCCGCCGAACCGAACACGGTCGCCGACCTGCTCGCGATGTGCGCGGGATTGCCCCTGGCCGTGCGGATCGTGGCCGCCCGCGCCCAGCACCACCCGACGTTCCCGCTGGCCGTGCTGGCCGAGGAACTGCGCGACGTCTCCGCCCGGCTGGACGGCCTGAACGCCGGGGGCCTGCGGGTGAACCTGCGAGCGGTGCTGTCCTGGTCGGTCCGCGCGCTCAGCCCGCAAGCGACGCGGTTGTTCGGCCTGTTGAGCCTCGCCCCGGGCCCGGACATCAGCCTGGCCGCCGCCGAGGCGTTGGCGGCGCTTCCGGCTGCCCGGCTGCGAACGGTGCTGCGAGAACTGGAGATCGCTTCCCTCGTGCAGCAACACGTTCCGGGCCGGTATCGGATGCACGACCTGGTCCGCCTCTACGCCAGCGACACCGCCCAGCACACCGTCACCGAAGACGCGCGCGACGCGGCACTGCGGCGGATCCTGTACTTCTACACGCACACCGCCCACGCCGCCGACCGGCTGCTGAACCCGCGCCAGGATTCGGTCCCGCTCGATCCGCCCGCGCCGGACGTCCTGCTCCATCCGCTGCCCGACGCGCTGGCCGCGCTGGCCTGGTGCAACACCGAACACGCCTGCCTCCTCGCCGCCCAGCACACCGCGACGGCCCTCGAAAGGAACCCCGCCGGCTGGCAACTGGCCTGGGCGCTGGAGACCTTCCACGTCCGGCTGTCCCGGCTCTACGAGCGGCTGGCCCGGTGGCAAGCCCCCGGCGGATCTCGCTACGGCTCCTCGCCGAGGTAGCGCGTCTGGTCCTTCTGCCGGTTGACCTCCGCCGCGTAATACTCCTCCGCCAGCTGATGCGTCCGCCGTTCGATCAGCCCCAGCTGGGTCGCCAGCTCCTGCCCGGCCTCGCCCCGATGCGCGGCGAACCAGCGCGGCAGGTTGAGATACGTCTGCACCGACAACGGCAGATCCGTCCGCGCCAGCAACAACACCCGATGCTGCAGATCCGGATTCCCCGCCAGCCTAGGAGGATCCGAAAGCAGATCCGACAGCATCTCCGCCACCCGTCGCACCGCGTCCATAGTGGACTCCGGAAGCCGCCCGGAAGCCGTCCGCACCAAGGCGTCCAGCGACGAACGAACTTCAGCGGCCTCCACCGACGGATCGACGACCAGCCGCACCTTCTCCGGCGGGCCGAGCAGCGCGCCCGCGGCGTACAGCACGACCAGGACCACGAACATCAGCCACAACGGACCGATCACGCCGAGCACGTACAGCAGCAGCCCGGCCAGCGCGCCGACGCAGCCGAAAAGGTTCTTGGCGGAGCCGAACCAGCGTCTCATTGGTACCCGCGAATCTCCTGGAACACGCTGGTCAACTGCACGTTCCTGGCGTCGAAGACCTTGCCTCCGGTCAGCGCGGCGACCTGGCCGAGTTCGTCGCCGCTGCCCTCGCCGAACAGGACCGTGAACACCGGGATCCGCCGCATCTCGGGCGGCAGCGAGCCGAACGCCGCCTTGAACGCGGCGAGGTCGGAGCCGTTCTCGTTCTGGCCGTCGGTCATCAGCACGATCGAGTTGAAGCGGTCCGGGTCCTTCGCGACGAGCGGCTCCAGCACCTGGTATCCGTGCTGCAGGGTGTCGTAGATGGCGGTGCCGCCGTTCGCGGTCAGGCCGCCGACGTAGTCCTTGATCTTCGCCAGCTCGGGCTGGGGATACTGCTCGGGCACAGTGAACGTCGTCGGCATCCCGGGCTGGGTGTTGAACGGCAGCATGGTGACTTCTTCGCGGCTGCGGAACTGCCGGTAGCGGCCTACCAGCGAACTGTCCGCGCCGGTGAGCCCGGACAGCGCCGAGCGCAGCGCCTCGATCCGGCCGTCCCGCATCGACCCCGACGTGTCCAGCAGGTACAACGTCCGCGACGGACGGCGGATTTTGCTGAAGTAGGCCGAAAGCAGCGCGTCGACGGCTTGCTGCGTCGCCGGGAACGGCAGCTCGACCAGGTCGTGCGAGGCGAACTGCTGCCCGAGCTGTACGCCGGGGACGGCCGGACGGCGTTGGGTGGCGATCATGATCCGGCGCTGCACGTCGGGCGTGCGCAGGTAGTCCGAGAGCTTCTGATGTGCGGAGCGGGCGTCCTCGCTCGTGCCGTTGAGCAGGGTGAGCGGGTAATCGGCGGTGACGACGCCGTCTGTCGGATAGATCAGCGTCAGCGGCTGCGGCAGCTTGCCCGAAGCGTTCAACGACAACAGGACGGACTCGTAGTTGACCAGTCCGTCGACCTTCTGTCCCGGATCCTGCCCCGTCGCACGCTTCTGGAACGCATCAGACAGCCAACCCGACGAACCCGCCGACATCTGCTGTGCACTGAAGAACTGCGTGAGCTGCGGCGTGACCGCCTCGATCTGCTTCGCGTCGACCGCCGCGCCCGCGCCGGCGAGCGCCGAAGCCACCCCGACGAGCGCGGAGAATCCGGAGTTCGACGCCGACGGGTCGGTCATCCCGTAGCTGAACTCTTTCTTCCCGGCCGCCGCCGCGATGTCGCCCCAGGACGGTGCCTTCTTGTCCCAGCCAAGCCGCTGCGCGACCGGTGCCGAAAGCCCGAGCACCACCGGCGAACGCATGATCTTCACCTGGTTGCCGAGCCGTTTGTTCGCGTCGGGAATGCCTGCCGGGTAACGGTTCGAGGAGAACCACACCGCGTCGTACTTCCCGTCGACGCTGCCCTTCGCGAGCGCCTCCGCGCCCTCCAGCGTGCCGGTGAAAGTGAACTTGACCTTCACGCCGGTCGCCTTCGCCGCTTCGTCGAGGACCGGCTGCAGATCGGCCAGCTCGCTCCCCGCGAACACCCGCAACGTGCCCGGCACGGGTTGGCCCGGATCGGCCGGTTCCGCCGACGAACAACCGGTCACCAGCAGCGCGGCGGCCAGCGCCAGTACGCCGAGTCTTCTCACAACTCCCCCTCGTGCGACCGGCGCAGCCGATCCTCCGCGCGACGCAACTCCCCGGACAGAGACTCCACAGTGGACGCCATGCGCGTCACGGCTTCGGCTTTGAACCCGTCGATCGCGTCGAACGCCGAGTAAATCCGGTCGAACGACTCGCGCAGGGTGTCGACCGCGACCGCCGGATCGCTCGATGCCTTGCGGATTTCCTCGCTCTGTGACTGCAACAGCTCCGCATTCGCCCGCAGCAGGCCGTTCGTGGTCGCCTGCAACGCGTTGACCTCGTCGAGCACATCACGCTGGTTGGCCAGCGCCGCGCTCACCAGCATCGCGACGCGCAGCGCGGAAACCGTCGTGGTCGCCGCCCGCTCGACGCCGCGGATCAGCTCATCGTTGGTGCGCCGCACCAAATCAAGCGCGAGATACCCCTGCGCGCTCACCGCCAGCTGCGTCAGCACGTCCTGGTGCCGCTGACGGATCGGATACAGCAGATCGGCGCGCAAGGCGTTGGCGTGCGCGGGATCCGTAAGATCGAAGACGCCCGCCTGCCGCTCGATCGCCCCGTCGACCGCTTCGGCGAACGCGGCGGCTTCGGCCAGTTTGCCGAGCGTCGCCCAGAGCCGCTCGCGTTCGCCCTTGATCGCCGCGTTGTCGCGCCGCAGCACGTCCTGCCGCACGCGCAGCTCGCGGACCAGCGCGTTCACCGGCTCATTCGCCGCCCGATACCGGTCGAGCGCTCGTTTCGCGCTCGCCGCGGCGGGGAAGATCCCGAGCAGTTTGCGTCCAGTGATCGGCAGCTTCGCCGGGTCGAGTTCCGCGACCGTACGACGCAATTCGGTCAGGCTTGTCGTCACTTCCTGCTGCGGCGAACGAGCGGCGTCGAGCGCCTTGGTCGACCGGTCGAGCATCGTGCCCGCGACCGTCGCCGCCGTGCGCATGTCCGCCTCGCCGACCGCGAGGATTTCGTCGAGCAGCGCCGTGAACTCGGGCGACTTCACGTCCAGCGCCTCGAGCCGCGCGGCGAATTCGCCGGCCCGCTGGGAAATCTCGACCCGAGTGTCCTCGCCGAGCGTGATGAGCCCGGCGGCGCGTTCCACGGGCACCGCCGCCACCGGTTCGGGCGGGGTGAGGGCGAATTCGTCCATCAGTACTGCTTCTGGATCGCGTCGAGCATGCGTTCCAGGGTCTCGAAACTCGGCGGCTCGACGGCGTCGACGAGTTCGTCCGGCGCCTTGGCCTGCGCGGCGACCTCGCGGAACACCTGCGGATTCGTCGTGCGGAACCCGAACGCGGCGGCGAGCTTGCCGAGTTCCGGATCCGTCGACAGCGCCTGGCCGACCTTGTTCCCGTTGGCGGAGAAGGGAACCAGCGTATGCTTGGAATACACCGTCGGCGCCGTGTACAGCATCCGCATGTCCGGACGAATCGAGCCGTCCTTCCGCAGCACCCGGTCGACGTACTGCGATTCGTAGATCAACGCGAGCGGCGTCTTGCCCATGCCCGCCGAAAGGTAGTCCTCGAACGGTCCCTCGCTGCTGTTCTGCGTATACCCCTGGTCCAGGAACAACTTCGCGACCTGCGGCAGGACTTTCGCCTCCTGGTCCGGGCTGGAGACGACGTTGTTTCCGTTGGCCACGAACGACACGATCGACAGATACATCGCCGCGGAATTGGACTCGCGCGGGTCGGTAGTGGTCACGAGGACGTTCTTGCGCACCGGATAGGCCGTGTTGTTCGGCAGCTGATCCCAGCGGGTGCCCGCCAGCTGAAGGTACTTCGCGATGTCGAGCACCTGGTAGTCGCCCGCGCCCTTGTGCACCACGCCGTTGCCGCTCAGCAGCTGCACGATCGGCTCGAACGTCGCGACCGCCATCGGAGACTGGAACGGCGTGTAGACCGTCGTGACTTTCTTGTCGCGCTGGATCTTCTGCGCCGCCGGCGAGGACGAAGGGAACGCGAACTCGTACTTCCCGAGGTCCACGGTGGTCGCGATCTGCCGCGACCCCGCGGTGTCGACCTCGACCTTCAGCCCCTGTTTGGCGAACGCGTCCACCACGCGCTGATCGGTGAAGAAGGCTTGCTTCTCCGACCCGATCACCCCGCGCACGACGGTAATTCCGCCGCCGGCCGCGGAGTCGTCGCCGGACCGCCCCCAGACGACCACGCCCACCACGGCGAGCACCAAAACCACAGCCAGCCCGATCGACAACCGGCGCTTCACGAACCCTCCCCCACGTCACCTCGAATCCTTCATCGTTTGACGCGCGGCACGAGGCTTTCGGCGTGAACGGTCGATGAACAAAGGGAATCCTGGTGGCGTGGTGGCGAAATCCTTGCGGTGGCGGGGATTTTCTTACTCGGGAAGGTCCTCCAAGCTGATCCGGAACCAGTCGTCTCCGGTCACGACGTGCAAGTCCGCGCCCCGCCCGACCACCCGGGCCCGCTGCGGCACTTCTCGCCCGTCCGGCAGGACGAGCCGGTACTCGCCGGTCACCCGGAGCCGGTCGCCGTCCAGGACCCCGGCGGCCAGCCGGTCGCGGTTCGGTCCGTAACCGCCGTACAACGCCACCCGGGAACCGCGCACCGCCAAGGCGGTGGCACTGGGGATTTCGTTGTGCCACCCGGTCACGCCGCCGTCGCGGATCCGGACTACGGGCCATTCGGTGTAGAAGCACATCCATGCGGTGCCGCCGTCGACGTTGAGCGCGTAGCAGTCCAGGATGTTGCCCCACGGCACCCACGCGGACCTGGGATAACGCCATTCCTCGGTCAAGCCGGCCGAAAACCGGACCAGCCCGCTGCGGCCGACGGGAGGCGCGGCGCCGTCCTCGCCCCAGCCTCGCGAGCCGAGGACGCCTTCATCGAAGTAGCCGACCCAGATCTCGCCGCTCCGGGTGGCCTGCACGTGGTCGATGCCGTCGCCGAAAGTCTGCTCGGCCACCGTCTCGCCGTCGAAGTCGTAGACGATCGCGTTGCGGTCCGGCCCTTCCGACCGCCAGGTGCACCGCTTGCCGACCACCAGCACGCGGCCGTCCGGCAGTGGCTGCACCGTCGGATGCGTCAGCCGAAGAGCGGGAATCCGCGCGGCGACCGCCATCTCCGGCACGTGCACGGTCACCCGCACCGCGGTCGGAGGCGAGGCCCGCACGTCCGAAAGCCTCGCCGCTCGGTCCGCGGGGGCCGACCACAACGCCGTCAGTTCGCCGAGCGGCCCGATCGACTCCGAAATCCGCACGTCGCCCTGCTGCGGCGGCACGATCCGCGCATGATGCCAGGCGTGGACGACCGGCAGTGCCAAGACCGTCGCCCGGCGTGCCGCGTTCCGCCGCTCCCACTCCTTCACCGGGATATCCGACCACGCCGACGCCCGCTCGCTCCACCGCATATCGTCCGCGTATCGGAAACCGCATACGTGCTGGCAACATCGCTCTGTCTTGACTGAGAGGCATGACCTACCGCGAACCGGCACGCGCCACCTCGCTGGTCTCCCCGCCGGTCGCGGCACCCGGGATCACGATCTACGGCTGCGGGCCCGACGAAGCCGCCCTGGTCCGGGAGGCGGTGTCCCGTTTGGGGGTGACACCGGCTGTCACCGCGGCGGCGCTGTCCGAAGCCAACGTCGGCCTCGCCGCCGGGAACCGGTGCGTCAGTGTCAGCCACAAAACCCGCATCACCAACGCCACCTTGCGCACACTCCGCGAAATCGGCGTCGAGTATCTCTCCACGCGAAGCATCGGCTGCAACCATCTCGACGTCGAATATGCCGAGAAAATCGGCATCACGGTGGAAAACGTCGCGTACTCGCCCGACAGCGTCGCCGATTACACGCTCATGTTGATCCTGATGGCGATCCGCAACGCGAAATCCCTCATCCGCCGCACGGACGCACACGATTACCGGCTGAGCGATCTGCCCGGAAAAGAACTGCGTGACCTCACTGTCGGCGTCATCGGAACCGGACGGATCGGCGCGGCGGTCATCGATCGGCTATGGGGTTTCGGCGGCCAGAAGCTGGCTTACGACCTACGCCCGCGGACGTCGGCGGACTACGTTCCCCTCGACGATTTGCTGCGGCAGAGCGACATCGTCACTCTCCACACCCCGCTCACGCCGGAGACTCGCCATCTGCTGAACCGCGACCGGATCGCGCAACTGAAGCCCGGCGCGATCGTCGTCAACACCGGCCGCGGCGGACTGCTCGACACCGAAGCTCTCGTGTCCGCACTGGAAAGCGGCAGGCTGGGCGGCGCGGCATTGGACGTCCTCGAAGGGGAGGAAGGGATGTTCTACGCCGACTGCCGCCGGAAACCGATCGAGAGCACGAATCTCGCGCGGCTGCAGAAGCTGCCGAACGTATTGATCAGCCCGCACACCGCGTACTACACCGACCACGCATTGCGCGACGCGGTGGAAAACAGTCTCCTCAACTGCCTGAATTTCGAAAGCTGGACGAACCATGACTAAGCTCAAAGTCGGCGTGATCTTCGGGGGAATCTCCGAGGAACATCCCGTCTCGTTCAAATCCGCGCGAGAGGTCGCGAAGAACCTCGACCCGGAAAAGTACGAGCCGTACTGGATCGGGATCACCAAGGACGGCTCCTGGAGGCTGTGCGACGGACCCGGTGAAGCGTGGGAGGACGGCGGACGCCCGGCGATGCTGTCGCCGGACCGGAGCGTCCACGGACTGCTTGTCGAGAACCAGGGGAAATACGAACCGGTCCGGCTGGACGTGGTGCTGCCGGTGCTGCACGGCAAGCTCGGCGAGGACGGCGCGACGCAAGGCCTCCTGGAGCTGTCCGGGATCCCGTACGCGGGCTGTGATGTACAGAGTTCCGCGCTGTGCATGGACAAATCCCTCGCGTACCTGGTCGTCGACAGTGCGGGCATCGCGACGCCGAACTTCTGGGCCGGCACGGTGGACGAGGACGTCGACGCCAGCAAGTTCGCCTATCCCGTCTTCGTGAAACCAGCCCGGTCCGGTTCGTCGTTCGGCGTCACCAAGGTTTCGCGCGAGGAGGACTTGCCGGGCGCGATCGAGGAGGCGGCGCAGTTCGATTCCAAGGTGCTGATCGAGGAAGCGGTCGAAGGCAGCGAGGTGGGGTGCGCTGTCCTGGGCAACGGCGCGGAACTGACCGTCGGCGAACCGGACCAGATCCGGCTGTCGCACGGGTTCTTCAAGATCCATCAGGAAGACAACCCGGAAAACGGCTCCGAGAACTCGACCATCCTCGTGCCCGCGGACATCTCCGCGGAGTCGCGCGCCCGCGTCCAGGCGACCGCCAAGACCATCTACCGCGCGCTGGGCTGCAAGGGTCTCGCCCGGGTCGACCTGTTCCTGCTCGAAGACGGCACCGCCATGCTCAACGAGGTCAACACCTTCCCCGGCCTGACCTCCTACAGCCGGTACCCGCGGATGATGGCGGCGGCCGGGTTGCCCTTCCCCGAAATGCTCGACCGGATGGTGTCGCTCGCGCTGGCCGGGACGCCCCGATGAAGCACGGTTTCGCCTTCCTGGACGAGGCCGCGCCCGGGATCCGCTGGGACGCCAAGTACGCCACCTGGGACAACTTCACCGGCAAACCGGTCGACGGTTACCTGGCGAACCGGATCGTCGGCACCCACGCCTTGTGCGCCGCACTGCAAAGCGCGCAAGACAAAGCCGCGACACTGGGTTTCGGTCTGCTGATCTGGGACGGCTACCGGCCGCAGCGCGCCGTGGACTGCTTCCTGCGCTGGGCGAAACAACCCGAAGACGGCCGGAAGAAGCGTCAGCACTACCCGAACCTCGACCGGGAAGAGATGTTCGAAAACGGTTACGTGGCAACCAAATCCGGCCACACCCGAGGCAGCACCGCGGACCTGACGCTGTACGGCTTGGACACCGGCGAACTCGTCCCCATGGGCGGCGGATTCGACCTGATGGACGCCGTCTCGCACCACGGCGCACCCGGCATCACCGCCTCAGAGGCGGCGAACCGGCAGCACCTCCGGTCCATTATGGAGGATTGCGGTTTCGCCGCCTACGAATCCGAATGGTGGCATTACACGCTGAGAGACGAGCCTTACCCAGACACGTACTTCGACTTCCTAGTCGCCTAGATGAACACCAGAGCACCCAGCGTCGTGGTCGCCGGAGGCCATTCGGCCGGGCACATCGAACCCGCGATGAACTTCGCCGACGCACTGCGAAAGCTGGCCCCTGCCGCCGAGATCACCGCGCTCGGCACCGTCCGCGGTCTGGACACGACACTCATCCCGGCCCGCGGCTACCGACTGGAACTCATCCCTCCCGCGCCCTTGCCGCGCAAGGCGACCCGGGCCCTCCTGCACACCCCGTCCCGGCTGCGCGATTCGATCCGCGCCGCCGGGACGGTCCTCGACCAGGTCCAAGCGGACGTCGTAGTGGGCTTCGGCGGCTACGTCGCCGCCCCGGCCTACCTCGCCGCCCGCCAGCGACGGCTGCCCATCGTCATCCACGAAGCGAACGTCCGGCCAGGCGCGGCCAACCGGCTCGCCGCCCGGATGACAACGCACGTGTACACCGCTTCCCCCGAAGTCCGGCTGAAGCACGGCACCGCGATCGGCATCCCGCTGCGACCGGCGATCACCGGACTCGACCGATCCGCAACCCGCGAAGCAGCTCGACGGAAGTTCGGCCTGCAGCCCGTTGGTCCAGTCCTGCTGGTCACCGGCGGTTCGCAAGGTGCCACAGCGATCAACGCCGCCGTCTCCGGCTCGGCTGAACAGCTAAAAACTGCCGGGGTGCAAGTCCTGCACATCACCGGCCCAAAACACACCGTCGAAGCGGGCAGCCCGTCGTACGTAGTCCTGCCCTACCTCGACGAAATGCAGTACGCCTACGCCGCAGCCGACTTCGCGATCTGCCGCTCAGGCGCGATGACCTGCGCCGAACTGAGCGCCGTCGGGCTCCCAGCCGCATTCGTCCCGCTCCCGGATCGCGGCGGCGAACAACGGCTGAACGCCGGACCGGTCGTCGCGGCCGGTGGGGCGCTGCTCGTGAACGACGCCGACCTCGCCCCGTCCTGGATCGAATCCGCGCTGATCCCGATCCTCGCCGACCCGGCCCGAATCGCGGCGATGTCCGCCCGCGCCTGCGCGAAGGGAGCACCCGACGCCGGCCCGGTCCTAGCCCGGCACGTCCTGACGATCGCCGAACGACATCGACCCGCCCGGTAGCCGCACCGTCACGCGAAGCCCGCCGGCAGCGCCCGGCGTGAGAGAAAGCGTCCCGTCATGCGCTTGCGCGATGCTCTTCACGATCGCCAGCCCGAGGCCGACACCGGCGTGGTCACGACGGATCCGTTCGGTGCCGCGATGGAACGGCTCGGTGAACGTCCAGATCTTCTCCGGGCTGACTTCCTCCCCGGTGTTTTCCACGGTGAGCGTGCCCGCCGTCGCGGAGGCAGTGGCGCGAAGCTGCACGGTCCCGCCCTCCGGCAGGTTGTGGACGATGGCGTTGTGCAGCAGATTCGTCGTCAACTGCAGCAAAAGCGCCCGCGATCCGCGAACGGCGGTGATGTCTCCGGAAGTCTCGATAACGACCCCGTGCTTCTCGGCCAGCGGAAGCAGCGTCTCCGCGGCCTCTTCCGCCAGAAGCGACAGATCGACCGGCTCCCGGGTGAACGATCGCTGATCCGCGCGGCTGAGCAGCAGCAAGGCTTCAGTGAGCTCGATGGCCCGAGCGTTCACTACGCGGAGGCGCTCGTGCAGCTCGCCGAGGTCGCGATCCGGGTCGTCGCGGGCGACCTCGAGGAGGCTCTGCGTGATCGCCAGCGGGGTGCGCAGTTCGTGGGACGCGTTGGCGGCGAATCTGCGTTGTTCGGCGACGTGCGCGTCGAGGCGGGCGAGCATGGCGTCGAAGCTGTCGGCGAGTTCGCGGAACTCGTCGTCCCGGCCTTCCAGCTCGATCCGGTGCGCCAGCGACCCGGTCGAGGCGCGCCGGGTCGCGGCGGTGATCCGGGTCAGCGGGGCGAGCATCCGCCCGGCGAGGACCCAGCCGCCCAGCAGGCCGAACACCAGCAGGAGCAGCATCACGATGGCCGCGTCGGGCGCGAAGTCCTTGATCAGGTCGCGGCCGGACGGAGCCATCACCACCGGCATCACTTCCAGGGCCCGGTCCTGGTAGTTCAGCAGGAACAGGCCCACCGCGCCGAGCAGCAGCGTCCCGGCCAGCATGAGGAATCCGGCGTAGCTGAGGGTCAGTTTGAGCCGGACGCTCATCCCGGGCTCGCGGATCATCCGCGAGCCGATCCGTCGTCGATCCGGTAGCCGACCCCGGGGACGGTCGCGACCAGCCACGGTTCGCCGAGCCGTTTGCGCAGCGCCGAGACCGTGATGCGGACGGCGTTGGTGAACGGGTCCGCGTTCTCGTCCCAGGCCCGCTCGAGGAGTTCTTCGGCGCTGACCACGCCGCCCTCGGCCGCGACGAGCACCTCGAGGACGGCGAACTGTTTCCTGGTCAGCGCGACGTACCGGCCGTCGCGGTAGACCTCGCGGCGGAACGGGTCCAGCTTCAGCCCGGCGATTTCCCGGACCGGCGGCCGGTTGTGCGCGCGCCTGCGGTCGAGCGCGCGCAGCCGGAGCACGAGCTCCCGCAGCTCGAACGGTTTGGTGAGGTAGTCGTCGGCCCCGAGTTCGAAGCCGGAGACCTTGTCGTCGAGCCGGTCGGCGGCGGTGAGCATCAGGATCGGCATGCCGCTGCCGGACGCGACGACGCGTTTGGCGATCTCGTCGCCGGACGGGCCGGGGATGTCCCGGTCGAGCACTGCCATGTCGTACGCGTTGACGCTCAGCATTTCCAGCGCGGTGTCCCCGTCCCCGGCGAGGTCGGCCGCGATCGCCTCCAGGCGCAGCCCGTCCCGGATGGCCTCGGCCAGGTAGGGCTCGTCCTCGACGATCAGCACACGCATGCCGTCGATGCTACGAGCAGACGCGTATCGCTGGCATATCCGAAACCGCGTACACGCTGGCAACACCGTTTCGCCTTGGCTGAACGCCATGACCCGCAGCGAATCAGCACGACGCCCGGCTCTCGCTGTCTTCCGGCGAACCGTCCGCCGCGTGCTTCACCATCGCGGCGCGCTCAGCGAGGCCGACGGAGCCGTCCCGCCCGGTACGACGGTGTTCGCCGAGGTTCCTGCCGTGGCCAATCTCGACCCGGCATTCCTGGAGGCGCTGCGCCGCGCGGCCAAGGACGCCGCGAACGACGGCGTCGAGTTCCGCGTCAACAGCGGCTGGCGGTCCCCGGCGTATCAGGATCAGCTTCGGCGCAAGGCAATCGCGAAGTACGGCTCGGAACAGGAGGCCGCGCGCTGGGTAGCCACCGCCGATCGGTCCGCGCACGTCTTGGGGAACGCGATCGACCTCGGGCCGTTCGAAGCCACGGTCTGGCTGTCGAAACACGGTGCCGCGTATGGACTTTGCCAGATCTATCGCAACGAGCCGTGGCACTACGAGCTTCGCCCCGAAGCCGTCCTCCATGGCTGTCCGCCGATGTACGCCGATCCGTCGCAGGACCCGAGGTTGCAAGCCTAGGACGGATCCGCCAGCCGTTCCTGCAGCCGAGCGTGCCGGAACTGGTACACCTCGCCGACCTGACGCAGGACGCCGCGGCGATGCGCGTCGTCGAGGAAACCCATGAGGTCCAACGGGATTCGCTTCCGCGAGGCCAGCCACAACCGGCTGAACGTGTACGCGCCCCAGGCCCGGGCGATCCACACGCTCAGCCCCACCGCCAGCCCGAACACGACCCCCGCCGCTATCGCCTGCGCCGTGCTCGAAGCCCGCGAGAAGACCTGGCCGCCGATGATCACGCCAGCGATGCCGTAAGCGAGACTTCCCGGGCTCCGCACCAAAAACCGGCCCAGCAACGCCGATGCCAACCCGCCCGCGAAGGCCAGCGCCAGGTCGTAATGGTCGTGGAAAACGCCGAGAAACCGCGTTTCCTTCGTGAAGGCGAACGCCATCCCGTAGAACAAGCCCAGCGAAACGATGAAGGACAAGGTGAACGACAGCGTCGCGGCGCGGTCGTTGCGCAGGACGCTCGCCGGACTCGACACCCGGCTCGCCTCTACCGGCGTATCCAGCCAGACGTGCACCCCGATCGCCAGCCCGAACACCACCGCCAGCAACGCGATCACCCCGGCCGACAGCGACCACGCCAGCCCGAGGCAGACCCCGATCAGCACTCCGACCGCGAACCGCCGCAGGAATCGGCCCGCGGTGCCGCGGAACCGCGCCTCCACCCGCAACGGCCCCGGCCGGCTGCCGACGGTATGCGTCACACAACCCGCCACCGCGAACGACAGTCCGTAGATCGCCCCGATCACCGGACCCGCGGCGATCCAGCCGGTCAGCGCGAACAGCACCGCAGGCGGCAGCCCGAGACAAAGTCCGATGACCAGCCTCGGCACCGCGCGGTCCAGCTGCCACCACGCGAGATCGCGGCTCTGGTCTCGTTCCAGCTGCCGGGCGAAGAAGCTCAGCCACCGCTGTGCCTCCTCCGCCGGGTAATCGCGCGGCCGGGCCGGCCGGTCGAGCCGCGCGGGCGGGGCCGGGCGAGAGGTGTAGACCACCGGCAGGTACTCGTCCAGCAGATGTCCCTCGATCGCCGCACGGTCGGGAAACCTGGTGGTGTCGCAGAGTTCGCCGGGGTCGGTCGAGGGATGCGCGTACGCCGTCCTGGCCAGATCGACCATCAACGGCGTGCGAAGTGCCTGCGCCAGCGGGCTTTCCGGGTTCTGCCGCAGCTGCCGGACCACCGGCTCCCAGCGGGTTTCGCCGAACCGCTGCCGCGCGGTGAGAAAGTCGATCGCGTCCTCGGTCTCGACCGGTTCGATCTCCACGACCGCCGCCCGCGACAGAAAGGTCCCGGACTGCCGCACCGCGAACTCGTACTCGGTGCTGCGGCAGGTCACCACGAGCGGCCGGCCTCCGGAGACGGCCTGGTCCAGTGCGTCGATCGCGGCGGTGTGCAGCCCGGGCGCCAGCTCGTCGAGACCGTCGAGCACCGGGATGATCCGGCCTTCGAGCACCAGCCGAAGCGCCGCGCCCTTGCCATACGCGCCGGTGTTGGCCAGGCCGGGATACTCCTCGACCAGACGGCGGGCCAGCCAGCCGTGCAGATGTTCCTCGCGGGGATTCCACGACGACAGCGGCAGCAGCACCGGCACCGGTTCGCCCGGCGGAGGGTCGGCCAGCAGCCCGAGCGTGAGCAGGATGGCCAGCACCGACTTCCCCGCGCCCGGTTCGCCGAGCACGACCAGCTGCCGCGCCGGAACCTGCCGGAACTTCGCGACGACGTCGGTGAGATCGCCGCTGAACGTCAATCTGGACTGGTTGCCGGGCTGGCCGAGCACCGCCGACGCCGCCGCGGCGACCGGGCGCTCGGTGCTCGTCCAGGTCAGCGGCACCGGCTCCGGACGGTGCAGCGAACGGATCTCGGCCTCCGCGGTCCACTGCCGGACGATCGCCGCCGCGAGCTCGTCGGCCGCGCGGTCGAGCTGGCTCGCGGGCTGCTCCGGCTGGCTTGGCGGTTCCTCCGGCTGGCTCGGCTCTTCCGTCTCCCCGCGCAGGATCCGCTCATGCAACCGGCGCACCTCGGCGCCCGGATCGACCCCGAGCTCCTCGGCGAGCTGCGTCCGCAACCGCTGGAACACCGTCAGCGCGTCCGCCTGCCTCCCACTGCGATCCAAAGCGAGCATCAGCTGTGCGTACGGCCGTTCCCGCAGCGGATGTTCCTCGACGATCTCCGCCAGCTCGTCCACGACCTCGCGGTACTGGCCGAGCTTCAACTGCCAATCAATGCACAGCTCCAGCGCGGTGAGCCGCTGCTCCTCCAGCCGCGCCGCGCGCCCGGCGAGCGCCGCAGCATCCAGCCCGTCCAGCACCGGACCACGCCACAGCTTCAACGCCGACCGGATCTCCTCGACGCCCTCGATCAGCGCGCCGCTCTCCGCCGACTGACGGGCAGCAGCAACGGCGTCGGTAAATCGAAGCCAGTCGACTTGCTGATTGTCGACCGTAATCCGGTAGCCGGAGCCGTCGGTGACGATGAGCTGCTGCCCGGGATCGCCGAGCCGCTCGCGGAGCACCGAAACACAGTTCTGGATCTGCTTGGTCGCCGTCGCGGGCGGCTCGCCGTCCCAGGTCGCCTCGATCAGCTTCGGCAGCGGAACGACCGCGTTCGGCGACAGCAGCAAACAGGCCAGCACGCGGCGATGGCGCGCGCCGGGCAGCGTCAGCCGGTCGGATCCAGCCTGGATTTCCAGCGCTCCGAGCACGCGAAAATCCATCCCGCGGTTCCCCCCCTCGGCTCCGGCACCGCTGCGGGCCTGAGCATACCCGCGCAGGTCAACGGCCCCGCGCAGGACGAAGGGACAGACCGGGGACAGGTTGGGGACGGCTCCGGGCACGGTGGAAACACGTCCGGCCCCCGAGGTGGGGACCTGGTCGCCGGCTCGGGGGCCGGCGGCGGTGGGGCCGGGCGGACATCCTCCGGAGGGGGAGGGGCGGGTGCTGGGGGTACTCGCCGCCGCCCGCGCGAAAATCCGGTGACGTCCTTGATCGTCTTCGTGACAATCGCGGGCATGGAGGAAGTCGAAATCATCGTCGCCCACCACGAACGCGCGACCCTGCGCGTCGGCGACGTGTTCCTGAAGGTCGACACCGACCAAGCACGCGCCGACGCCGAGGTCGCCGCGATGGCCCTGGCGCCGATCCCGACCCCGGAGATCTTGTGGCGCAAGCCGCCCGTGCTCGCGCTCGCCGCGCTGCCCGGACGGGAACTCGGCCGGCCCGGAAAACCGTCGACCGCGTCGCCGGAAGCCTGGGCCGCCGCCGGAGCCGCCGCACGGAAACTGCACCAGGCGCCGCTGCCGTCGGCACCCGGCTTGAACCTCGACGAACTAGCCGCGGACCTCGACCGCGAATGCGCGTGGCTGATCGCGAACGACGTCCTGCCCGCCGACCTCGTCACCGGCAACCGCCGCATCGCCGAGGCCGCGCTCCGGCCGTGGACCCCGGTGTTCGTCCACGGCGATCTGCAGGTCGCCCACATCTTCGTCGAGGGCGACGAGGTGACCGGCGTGCTCGACTGGTCCGAAGCCGCCCAGGGCGACGCCCACTTCGATCTCGCCGCCTTGACGCTGGCCCACCAGGAACATCTCGACGACGTCCTGGCCGGTTACGGCGGCGGCATCCACCTCGACGTACTCCGCGCGTGGTGGTCGCTGCGCAGCCTGCGGGTCGTCCACTGGCTGATCGGGCACGGCTTCGACCCGGCTCCTGAGGTCGCGGTCTTGGAGGCCCAGCTATTCTAGTACTAGAATAGCTGGCGTGGCCGCCCTCACCGACGCCGAACTGACCATCCTCGGTCTGCTCGTGGAGCAACCGCAGCACGGCTACGCGCTGGAGCGGGTGGTCGAGGAACGCGGCATCCGCACCTGGACCGCGCTCGGCTTCTCCTCGATCTATTACGTCCTCGACAAACTGGCCAAGCGCGGCCTGATCGAAGCCACCGGCGCTCCCCGGTCCGGCAAATCGCGCGCGACCATCCGAGCCACGCAGGCCGGTGTCGAACTGTGCGCGGAGGCCACCCGCGAAGCGCTCACCGCGCTGACCCCGATCCACGCGCGCGTCCTCGTCGCGATGGCCAACAGCCCCGGCCTGCCCGAAGCGGAAGTGCGCTCCGGGCTGACCGCGCGAGTCGCCGCACTGCGCGAACAACTCGCCGAAGTCCGGGCGACGCGCGCCCGCCAAGAACCATTGCCGGACGCGGCGTCGGCGATCTTCGACTACAGCGAAGCGATGCTCACAGCCGACCTCACCTGGACCGAAAGCGTCCTCACCAAGGAGACCACGGTGGAAAAGTACGACGTCAAGAAAACCCATCGCGCGCTGTATTCGCCGCCGTCGAAGGACTTCACCGTCGTGGACGTGCCCGCGCTGCAGTACCTCGCCGCGGACGGTCACGGCGACCCGAACACCGCGCCGGAGTACACGAACGCCGTCGAAGCGCTGTACGGGATCGCGTACGCGGTGAAGTTCGCCAGCAAGAAAACCCTTGGCCGAGACTTCGTGGTCGGACCGCTCGAGGGATTGTGGCGTGCCGATGACCCCAGCGTTTTTCTCAAGCGAGACAAGGAAAAGTGGGATTGGACGATGCTGATCAGCCAGCCGGACTGGGTCACCGAGGAGATGGTCCGGGAGGCTGCCGAAAGCGTAGCGAAGAAGAAAGACAACCCCGCGCTCGCCGACGTTCAGCTACGCACCTTGGTTGAAGGCACGAGCGTCCAGATCCTGCACATCGGCTCGTACGACGACGAAACGCCCACGCTGAACCGGCTCCACCACGAATACCTGCCCGAGCACGGCCTGACGTTCAACAGCGACCACCACGAGATCTACCTGAGCGACCCGCGCCGCACCGCGCCCGACAAGCTGAAGACGGTCCTGCGGCAGCCGGTCAAGCCTCTTGGAACACGATCTGCTCCGGCGGAGTCGTGAGCTTCATCGTCTGCCGCCGGACGGACAGGAGCGTGTGCAGTTCGGTGGCGTGCCCGTCGGGGATGGTGAAAAGCCGGTCGTTGCGGGTGTCGACGTAGTCCGCGAACCCGGCGAGCGAGACGCCGCCGGTCTCGTCCAGGCTCAAGTAATCGACGAGGCGACGGAACAGTTTCGGCAGCAGCACCACGTCGTCGCGCAGCTGGGCGCGGCTGGTCAGCCGGAACCCGCTGTTCGTCACGTCGTGCTCCCACACGCCCTTGCCCGCGGTGCGCGCCGCGACCGCCGCGTCGGCCATCGCCTGCCGGAGATCCGGGTAAAGCTTGGAGTAGAACGTCGGATACGCCAGCCCGGTTTCGAGCAGACGGAAATTCGCCGACGCCTTCAGCGCTTTCGGATCGAGATGCACGTCCCCGCCGTCGGTGGAGCGCCCCGCCCGCTGTCCGGGAAACGCGAACGCGACCGCACGGCCGTACTTGTCGGCGAACCGGGTCAGAATGTGCCCGCTCGTCTCCCCCGGCGTACTGGTGGAAACGCGGCCGCCCTCGTCGCGCTCGACCTTCGTGAAACCGAGGTACCGCAACAGTTCCGCCCCGGCGGCGTCCGCCAGTTCTTTCGGCTGGCGCCACAACTCGGCCCCCGCGACCCGCGGCCGGTAATGCGTCTCGAGCGCGTCGATCCCGTCGAGGCGCAACTGCACCCCGCCCCGGGAATTGGTCCGCACTTTGAGGTTCGCGGCGGAAAACGCGTCGGCCCGGTCCGGATAGAACCGGACCGAGTCTCCGTCCGGGGAAGCCCCGACGACCCGGAACTGACCTTTGATCAATGTCAATGGCACGAGAACGACGGTAACTGCCGGAAAGGCCGGCAGTTACCGTGTTTCCCGAGCTGTCACCGACCGGTCACTCATGTTGTGACCACTCGTCACGCCCCGTGCGCGTGCTATTACTGGCAGGCTTCGCAATCCGGGTCGTCGATGCGGCAGGCGGCACCGTCGACGAGCGGAAAGTCGAAGTCGTCCAGAACGGGAACGACCGAGGCGGTTTCTTGGGACGCGGCGGGCGGCGTGGTGGGAGCAGACATATCCGTTGTAGCGCTCAAGATCGCCGAACATTCCGTGACGCCCGCCACAGCTCAGGCCACCCAGTCCGGAAGAATCTTGTCTCCGTCCGCCGTCGCGCACGCCGGCACCACGCCCGTCCGATAGACCCGCGTACTGCCCGGCGCGCACACGATCGCCACCATGCCGTTGTTCGCATCAGCACGCACTTGCCGCTCGGCGTCGGCAGGCATCACCACCGTCTCCCCCTCTTTTACGACCTCGACGACGCCGCCCAGCGAGATCTCCGCCCCACCGCCGAGAATCGTCCACACCTGCTCGGTGTCGAACGCATGCACCGGCCCGGCCGCGCCCGGCACCATCTCGACTCTCCAGACCGCCTGCTGGCTGCCGCCCTGAGTCGGCGAAGCCAGCGTCGTCATGACTGCGTTCGGCGTCTCCGTCCGACGACTGTCCCTGATGACCGTCACTTGCTCACTCCCCTATAATCGACAACGAGGTTGTCCATATAGTCAACGAGGTTGTCTACCTATGTCAAGCGATCCGCCGGGATACGAGCTGCCGCTGCGTCTGCTGTTCGGCTTCCGCAGCCTGATCGACGACCTGCACGCCGAACTGGCGAAGCAAGGCCACCCCGACGTCCGGCCGATGCACGGCTTCGTCTTCCAGGCGATCGGCCCGTCCGGCACGACCGCCGTCGACCTTGGCCGCACCCTCGGCGTTACCAAACAGGCCGCGGGCAAGACGATCGACACCCTGGAACGGCTCGGCTACGTCCGCCGGGACCGCGACCCCGACGACGGCCGCCGGATGCTGGTGCGGCTGACCGACCGGGGCCTCGACTGCCTGGCCAAATCGGCGCGGATCTTCGACCGGCTGCGCGCGGAGTGGTCGGAAACCCTGGGCGCCGGACGGCTTCGCGCACTGGAGGAGGACCTGCGGAAGGTCGCCTCGCCGGAGTCCGCACGACTGGACTTGCCGGGCTGGTTCTCCGGCGCTTGACACCGATCAGGGGCGGCAGTTGGATCCGCTCATGCATCGAAGACGGGGACTCCTGCTGGCCGCCGCGGCGACGACCGGCGCGGCGATCGCGGTGACTGTGGTGACCGTGGGGCTGACGTCCAGCAGCGAACAGCCACAGCCCAATCCGGTTGCCGTTTCCGCCCCTACTTCGACTTCGGCTTCGCCTTCCCCGGCTTCCCCTTCGCCTTCCCCGGCTGCTGCTTCGCCCTCTCCGGCTGCCGCTTCGCCCACCCCGCCGGTTCCGGTGCCGCCCGCGGCCAAGCCCGCCAGCGCGCATCCCCCGCACCACAGCAACCCGGTGCCGAAGTCCGCGCATTCAGCGACGAGCGGACGCGCCCCCAGCGACGCGATCCGCGACCGCGTCTACCAGCCGCCGCTCAACCCGCGACCGCAAGGCCAGGTCCCCGGAGCCGGGTGGGAACCCGGAACGAAATCCGGCAACACCGGCCCGTCGGACGAGCCCGTCACGACCCCGACCCCCCTGCCGAACCCGGGAACGCACCAGTCCCATTGAACAGCGAAGCCGCCTCTCCGCTCCGCGCCCTGAGCAAGATGTCCGGCTGCTGCCGCGGCTGTTCAAGCGAAGTGCGTCTCGAGAACCAGCCGCTCCAGCGCTGAAACGAAGATGCCCCGCTCCGCGAGAACAGCCTGGTCCGGCGGCGCTCCAGCCAGCTCCCCGACCCCCAGGGCAGTCAGCCTCCGCTGAATCGACGCGTTCGCCCGCTCGGCGACCAGAAGCCGTTCCCTGCTGGTCCGGCACACCGCGATCCGGTCGCGCTCCTCGTCCAGCTCGCTTTGGAGCCCCTCGTCCCCGCCCACGAGCTGCTGCACGATCCTCCGCCGAATGCGGTTCACCGCGACCGGATAGGAGATCGCCTCCCATCCGTGCGTCGCGGGAAGACTGGCACGCAACGCCGCAGCCCCGCGGAGAACGCCGGACTCCGCCACCGCCCGGTACCGCTCAGCATCTTCCGGCCCGACCAAAATAGACAGCTCGCGCACCGCACTGACCGGATCGTCCGGACTGTGCATGAGATTGAGGATGACGTTCTCCCCGAGATACCGCACCGTCCCCGGCTCCGCGGAGTCCGGTCGAGTCGCGCCCTTGCAGCGCGTCAAGGTCGCGCAGGCATCCCCCGCGGCGCGATGCAGCAGCAGCAAACACGCCGCCCCCGAAGCGTAAAGCCGCCCGAACGGATCATTCCGCGGATCACCAGCTTCCGTCGCGCGATAAACCCGCCTCATCGTCGCCAGATCAACCTGGAGAACCCGCCCGGTGACCACCACGAAACCGTTGCGCCGCAGCAACTCCACAATGGAATCGAATGCTTCGCCGACCACCCCGTCCGGGGTGATCAACGCGAACGTCCACGCCTCCGTCACCGGCGAAGGCTGATCGGCGGAACCGTCGCCCCGCGCAACGTCAAAGCGTCGATCGTCACCGGCCGATACGGCAGCGTCTCCAACCGCCCCACCATCGTCTCCACCGGCGTTTCCCCGTCCGTACCGAAGAAAAACGCCCACTCATGCTCCGGCGAACCGAAGTAGACAGGCGTCGGGAAGACCTCCTCGAACCGACGCCAGCACTTCACCAACGTCGAATTCCGCCACAACGTCGGGCACCCGCCCTGATACGCGACCACCCCGCCCGGCGTCAGCAACGACCGGCACTGCGCCAGGAATTCCCTGCCGTACAACCGATTGTGCTGGGCATCCGCGGAATCCTGCTCGTCCGGCAGATCCACCAGCACCACGTCGTACTTCTCCGCACAAGCGTGGACGTACTCCCACCCGTCGGCGTAATGCACCCGAACCGGCCCCTCGCCACGCTCCGCCCGGGCCAGCTCAGCCGACGAGTACCCATACGGCAAATGCTCCGCACAAAGCCGAACCGCCTCGACATCGATGTCCACGTGATCGACCGAAGCCCCCGCCTCGGAAGCGATCTGGCACACCACACCCTCGCTGGAACCGACCACCAACACTCGGTCCACAGTGGACGCCAGCAACAGTGCGGGCACCAGCAACGCCTCGTGATACACCAGCTGGCTGAACTCGGTGCTCTGCCGCTCATCGTCGCAGAACAGCGAAATCCCCTGCGCCGTCTTGCCGATCACCAGGTGCTGGTAGGCAGTCCGCGTGTCGACCAGCACGTCCGAGACCTGCCACAGCCGGGTCAGCCCCGCGCCGACCGGTTCCTCGATGTTCAACTGTCTTCCTGTCCTCTGTGGATAGTGGTGACCCGCGAAACGCTCGCGCCGAGCAAATCCCGCAGCACCTGAACGGCCAACTCCGGATCCGCCTTGCGCCCGCACGTAAACACATCCACGAACGCCGACCCGCGCTCGGGATACGTGTGAATCGAAGCGTGCGACTCCGACAGCAACGCCATCGCCGTCACCCCGTGCGGCTCGAACTGCTTGTACGTCACTTCGCACACCGTCGCGCCGGCCTTGTCCAGCGCACGTTCCAAGCTCTCGCACAGAAACGCCGGATCGTCGAGCACTTCCGCGGACACCCCGGAAAACTCGGCCAGCACATGCCGTCCGGCGAACTCCCCGACCCCGCCGGCTTCCCCGCCGACGAAGTACGACCGCAACGGCGGAAACCCGTTGAACGACACCGAAGAGTAACTTTGCGTGTACGCTCCGGCGTCCGGAATATCGACGTAATCCCCCGCCCGCAACGCCAACGGCAGCCGATACGGCGTGCGCTGATAAAGCACGTCGTCCCCGTCGCAGGTCGGCCCCGCGATCACCACGGGCCCGTCCGGACCCCCGTCGCGCGCGGTGACCAGCCGATACGCGATGGCCTCGTTCTCCGTCTCGGCAAGCCCGCCATACCGGCCGATGTCGAGGTACACCCAGCGCCGCTCGTCCGCCGAAGACTTGCGCGACACCAGCACCACCTCGCTGCGAATCATCCCGGCCGACGCCACCACCGCCCGCCCCGGCTCGAACGACAACGCGGGCGCGACCGCGAAATGCCGCTCCACCGACTCGCGAACAACCGCCGCGTACTCCTCCAACGGCGGCGGCTCGGTCAGATACCCAACCGGAAACCCACCACCGATATTCAGCCCCCGCAACGAAACCCCGCGCTCCGCGACCGCGCGCGTCACCTCAGCCGCAGCAGCGATCCCGACTTCCCAAGCCCGCGGATCGACATGCTGCGACCCCACGTGAAACGCGACGCCCTCCGGATCAAGCCCCAGCTCAGCCGCCCGAACCAGCAGGTCGACCGCCATGTCCGGCGCACACCCGAACTTCCGCCCGAACGGCGTCAGCGCCCCAGGACTGTCCACCAGAATCCGGCAGGAAACAGTCGCCCCCGGCGCGAACTCCGCGAGATTCTCCAGATCTTCAAGGCTGTCAAAGGTAAACCGCCGCACTCCCACACGGTGCGCGAATTCGATGTCCCGGGCTTTCTTCACCGTGTTGCCATAGGACAGCAACTCAGGCCGCACCCCTTGCGCGAGACACAACTCGATCTCCTCGCGCCCGGCAACGTCGAACCCGGCCCCGGCTTGCCGAAGAACCCGCACCACCTCCGGCGCCGGATTGGCCTTGACCGCGTAGTACATTCGAGCTTCCGGCAGCACGTTCCGGAGCCGCTCGCAGTTCTCCCGAACCACGTCAAGGTCCATCACCAGACACGGCGTCGGCGGCCGTCGTTCCTCCAGGAACGCCCGGCACCGCTCCACTACCTGCGAGAACCCTTCAGTCACAACGCCCGAGTATAGGTGCCGGTTTCACCGCAGCAGCTCGCCCAGCCGCCGCTGAGCAAACGCTACGAGCGGTACACAGTCCATCACTTGGCTCTCCGCCGCGCCGACCTTCCCCCGCCGCACGCCGCCCGTCTCCGCGAATTCCTCCCCGACCTGAGGAAAGAACCGCCCCTCGTCGTCCCCGACGTCGTCGGTCCGCACCCACACCCGCTCCCCGTCCACAAGGTAGGGAAACCGCCGAACCTTCCGCCGATGCTGCGGCACCTGAGTTTCCGCGTAGTGCAAAAACGAGTTCCGGCCGTGCCCCACCCCGAGCAGCACAATCTGCGCCCGCTCCCGATACAACCAGTCAAACGGAGACCCCAACCCCACCGCATACCCCAGCGGCTGCCGACGCGTCACCTCCGCCGCCCGAGCCCCCACCGCCGCCACAGACACCTGCGGATGCCGGCTGCGGCACCGCCCCTCCCACCCCAGCACCGCGTTGGGAACGGCCCCCATCGGCGTCACCAGATCCGCATGAAACAACGGCACCCGAGCCCGCTCCTCATCGACCGAAGCGTCCTCCACGCGCTCCGGAAACGGATCCGCCACCTGCGGCGTAAACGCGGGCACCACCACCGTCCCCGCAGGACCCACCGCCCGCAACAATCCCCGCACCACCGCATCCGCCCCGCCGTCCACAGTCCCCAACGCGGACAACGACGAATGCACAATCACCACCCCACCCTCACGGACCCCAAGCTCCCGAACCCCCGCGCACACCGCATCTGCGTCAACCACACCGACCACGCTACCCACGTCCCCTCCGCACCACGCAGATCGAACGGGCACCTCTGCGCCCGCCCCACCGGAACTCCTTGCACGATCTCTTCCCCGCCATCCCATGCCTCCTTTCAGGGTGCAGGTTCGCGATTGAGAAGTTCTTGGACCAGAGGCAGTCGCGACGAAATCGCCGTTCCCTGCACGGTGGCGGCAATAGTCATCAGCAGAATCGTCGGCGCGGACAAGGAAACCGTGACCCCGGCGACTGCGCGGGTCGAGGACGGTGGTCGACTGATCACCTGCGGGCTGCCGACGAGCGTTATCGCCAGGTCGAGCCTGCCACCGCCGCTCAGACCGTTCGAGGAGGGCTCTCCGCTCTCATAGAAGTCCGTAAAGGGAACAGCAACTACTTAGCCGCGTTCGCGACCGGCAAATCGACCCCAGCCCGGAAGCTAGGGCACTCGTCCAGAGGGCCGTCGTGGCTGCACGTCATGAGGTGCTGCAGGTACGCCTGCGCGTCGAGCAACCGCGTCACCTCCTCCCGGATCGCCTCAATCCGGGCGGTGACCGTGCTCCGCCAGTCGCCGGACTGGCCGCGGCTCCGGAGCAGCGCGGCGATGTCGTCGAGACTCAGGTGTGCGGTTTCCCGCCAGGTGCGGATCAGCGCGATCCGGTAAAGCTGGTCCCGGTCGTAGAACCGCCAGCCGGAGCGGCGGCGCGGCTCGATCAGGCCGCAGCTCTCCCAGTAGTGCAGCGTCGAAACCGGCACGGCGAAGCTCGCCGACACCTCGCCGATCGAGTACAGGTCCATACCTCATTGCACCGCACCGGGGCAGTCGAAAGCAAGGTTAGCCTAACCAAATAGTCCGCTGGCGTACCAGTCGCTCCCGTCGCGGACGCCCGGCAGCGTGAAGAAGTATCCGCCGCCGAACGGCTGCACGTAGTCCACCAGCGGCTCGCCGGCCAGCCGCTGCTGCACCGTCTCGAACTGCCGCCGCACGTCCTGCTGGTAGCAGACGAACACGTGCCCGGCCTGGAGTTCTCCGTTCGCGTCCACGCCGAGGTCGTAGTTGTAGGAGCGACGGACCAGGCGCTGGCTGTCGGTGGCGGGCGTGCGCGGATTGGCTTTTCGGATGTGCGAGGTCAGCGGGATCACCGCCCCCTGGGGGTCGGCGGCGTAGTTCGGGTTGTCGGTCTCGGTGTTGCCGTCCAGCGGGGCGCCCGAATCGCGGCGGCGGCCGAACATCTTCTCCTGCTCGTTGATCGACACCCGGTCCCAGAACTCGACCAGCATCCGGATCAGCCGCACCACCTGATAGCTGCCGCCGCGCGCCCACGCGGGCTCGGCCGGATCGTCGACCCACACCAGCCCGCTCGCCTCGCCGCCGACCGGATTCGCCGTTCCGTCCTTGAACCCCAGCAGATTCCGCCCCGCGCCGGACGGCCGCGGCGGCGGGTTGTAGCCGTGCATCTTCCACCGCAGCTGCATCGCGCCGCGGGTGTGCCGGGTGAGGTCGCGGAGCGCGTGGTGCACCGTGTCCGGGTTGTTGGCGCACAGCTGGATCAGCAGATCCCCGTGCATCCAGGCGGCTTCCGGCGCGTCATCCGGGAAAATCTTCATCGGGGTCAGCTTTTTCGGCTTGCGCGCGCCGAGGCCGACGCGGTCGAAAAGGCTGGCACCGAAAGAAACCGTGACGGTGAGGCCGTCGGCGAGGACGGACGGGCCAAGCACCTCGCTGTCGGACGGCGGCCTTCCGACGCCCAGGTTCGGCGGCGTTCCGCCGGTCGCGAGGAATCGCGCCCGGTCGGTGAGCGTGTGCAGGAGCGCGATCAGGTCCGTCTTCGATCCGCTGAGCAGGTCGAATGCCACGAAGGCCGCGGAAGCCTGTTTTTCCGCCGGAGCCGGGGTGAGCACGCCGGATTGGTTGGCGCCGTGGAACGGGTGCTCCGTCGCTGGGGCCGGTGCCGCACCGGCGGAGCGTTCGTCGGCCTGAGCGCCGCCGATCAGCACGCCTCCGGTGAGCGCAGTGCCTGCCGCTCCGGCGGCCGCGCCTTTCAGGAAGTTGCGGCGATTGACGTTCGTCACTTCGGGATTCACCAGCCGATCAGTGGCTCGGAGGAACTTCGAGCAGAGTGGGCACCGCGGACAGCGTCTCGACGACAGCTCCGGCCGCGCCGTTCACCGCCTGGCGCTGGGCGAGGGTGCTGGGCGCGTGGTTGGCCAGCGCTTCGTGGAGCGTGGTGAGCTGTTCGGTCGCGGTCTGGACCAGCTTCGGGGCACGCTCGTTAAGCAGCGGAGTCAGCTCGGCCAGCACGGTGCGGGTGACGTCGATGTCGGCATCCGTTGCGGGGTAAGCAGTTCCACTGCCTTGATCGTCCATTCCGGACAGATGATCGCGGATCGCGTCCTCGAGGATTTCGTGCGCGCGGATCGGCAGCTTCGTGGCATCGCCCGCGACGTCGTCGGTGGCGAGTTTTCCGCGCAGGGCCGCGAGATCCTGGGTGAGCTGATCAGCGACCGGGACCAGCGACGTCGGAGACTGGCCGTGCCATAGGCCGTACTCCAAGCGGTGCAACCCGGTGAAGCCAGGATCGGCCGCGGCTGCGGGCAGTCCGTTGGGCAAGCCGTCGACAGCCGTCCCCGCGTCGCCGAAGCTGTTGTAAGACGCGCCGACGCGCTCCCACGCGAGCTGCGCCGTGAGCCAATCCTTCTTGGCTGCGTCGGCGTTGCCTGCAGCCAAATCCGCACGGACCGTCCCCACCGCGGTCGACACCGTGCCGAGCTGCTGGGCGGCGTAACCGAGATACTTCTGATTCGGCCCGGTGAGATCTTCGGTGGTGACCGGCTTGACCGGCGCTGGACCGTTGTTCGCCGCGCCGCCGCTGACCTGCACCGGAGCCGACGCGGTCGTGGCCTGCCCGGACATCAGGCAGTGGAAGATGTAGGAACCGTCCGCCAGCGTCGCCGACATCGTGGCGCTCGTGGCCGGACCGATCGTCTCGATCTCCGCGACGATCCCGCCGCTGCTGTCGTCGAGCCGGATCTCGCCCGCCTTCGCGGTCTTGTTGGTCACGGTGATGCTTTGCGCCCCAGCCTGCGCGGACTTCCACTCGGGCGCACAGTCGTGCTCGCCCACCGAAACCGTGGACCCCGTTGCGGCTTGAGGAAGCGCGGCGATCACCAACGCGGCCACCGCGACCGGGACCAGCACCAACGCACCGGCGACGACCACGGTGTGCTTGCCCGCGAGCCGCTCCCACTTCCCGGCTGGCGCGGCTTCGCCTTCCGGCTTTCGCTCGACCGGCTGTCGACCGGCCTTGACGAACAGCGGGATCACGACGGCGAGGTAAACGAGCCAAGCCGTCACCTGCAGCACGGTCATCCGGGGCGTCAGCTCGGTGACGCCGCTGATCAGCGAAACCCACCAGGAGTTCGGGTCAAGCGTGCCGGTGAGGTCGAAGGCGACCCAGCTCTGACCGGGCAGCACTCCCCCATCCTGCAGGTCGCCGAGGCCGTAGGACAGCACGCCGGCCGCGATGACGATCAACACGAAAGCGGTGCGGCTGAAGAAAACGCCGAGGTTGAGCCGCACCGCGCGGCGGTAAAGCAGCCAACAGAGCAGGATCGCGATGCCGAGCCCGAGCGCCGCTCCGGTCAACGGCGCGACCGTCGTGCCGGACGCCTTCACCGCCGTCCAGAGGAACAGCGTGGTCTCCAGGCCCTCGCGACCGACAGCCAGGAACGCCGTGAGCGTCAGCGCGCCCGCGCCGATCGCCACCGCGCGTTCGACTTCGCCGCGCAATTGCGCGGAAAGCCCCATCGCGGTCCGGCGCATCCAAAACACCATGCCGGTGACGAGGAATACCGCGAGCACGCTCAACGAGCCGCCGACGATCTGTTGCGCACGGGAAGAAAGGACATCGGTGGAAAAGGTGAGAATTGTGGCGAAACTGCCCGCGACGGTCACCGCGCCCAGCACGCCCAACCACACCGGAGCCGTGGAGACCGTGCTTTCCTTGCCTTCCGCGCCGTTTTCCGGTCGCATCTTGCGCAACGCGGCCAGCAGGATGCTCACCACGAGGCCCGCTTCAAGCCCTTCGCGCAAGCCGATCATCAGATTCGGAACCGCGTCTGCCCACTGCACGCAGATTACGATAGGCAAACCTAAATTGCCGGTCGAGAGCGGGCCGCGAAACGGTTCTTTTCCTCCCGAATAGTCCCTATTCGGGGCCGATGATGCGTTTGACCGCCTCGGTGATCAATTGTTCGCGTTCCGCTTCGGAGAAAACGTCCGGCAACGTCAGCTGTTCGACGATCAACCAGTTCAACGCGAGAATCAGCAGCCTGACCGCGGTGGCGTCGCCCGGCAGCCCCGACGCCACGTGGTACGCGACGTTCCCCTCGACGTCGGCCCGGACCCGCTCCGTCAGCACCCTGCGCAACTCCGGCCGTCGAGTCGCCTCGAGCCGAAGCTCCAGCAACGCGAGATACCCCGTGCGAAACGCCGCGATCCGGCCGACCAGCTCGCGCATCAGCTGCGCGTACGACTCCCGGTCCCCGAGCCCAGGCGGGAGCGAGTCGTCCTCCGGCTGCAGTCGCTCGTACACCCGCGCCCCAGCCTGAGTGAAGAGCTCGTCGCGGTTGGCGAAGTAGTTCGACGCCGTCCCCGCGGGCACGCCGGCCTCCGCGTCGACCGCCCGGAACGTCAGCCCGCGCGCCCCCTCCCGCGCCAAGACCTCGATCGCCCCGTCGACGAGCGCGGCCCGCCGCTGGTCGTTCCTCCGCACCATTTGACACCACTCCAGTTGTAGTTGTACGTTTCAAACCACTTCAACCAGAGTACTACAGACGGAGTTACTAGATGCGAAAGCTCGTGTACTACATCGCAGTCACCCTCGACGGCCGCATCGCCGGCCCTGGAGGCGAGTTCGACTTCTTCCCGCAGGGCGACGCGCAGCAGACCGCCGCCTACATGGGATTCATGAACACGCTGTACCCGGAGACAGTCCCGACCGCCTTCCGCGCCATGTCCGGTGTCGAAGACGCCCCGAACCGCAGATTCGACACCGTGCTGATGGGCCGCGCGACCCATCAGCTCGATCCGAGCGTCCCCAGCCCCTATGCGCACCTGCGGCAGTACGTCGTGTCGAGCACCCTGAAACCGGATATCGACCCAGCCGTAACCGTCGTCCCCGGCGACCCGGTAGGCCTGGTGAGAGACCTGAAGAAGGAGGAAACCGGCAAAGACATCTGGCTCTGCGGCGGCGGCACACTGGCCGGGGCGTTGCTGGAGGAGATCGACGAGATCGTGCTGAAGAGCTACCCGGTGATCGCCGGCGCAGGCATCCCGATGGTGGACGGCGGATTCGATCCGACGGTGTTTTCGGTGACGGAGCGGACGGCTTTTCCCAATGGCGTCACTGCTACCCGGCTTGTGCGGAGCTAGGCGGGATGAGCGGTGCTTCGGTCATGGGGTTGGCCAGCGGCGGGGGGCTTGGGGCGGCCAGCCTCGACTGAGGCCCGGCCAGAACCACCGGACGCAGCCCGGAAGCTTCCGCCGTCGCTAGGCGCGCCGGGCGCATCCCACGAATCAACGCCGCACCGGGTGCGTACGACGTACCCAGCGCGGCGTTGATTCAGACTCCTCTTTCCCTTCCCCCGCAACGATCAGTCAGTTGAGCTGATCCGGGTCCGGACCAGTGCGCAGGCCACGGTCCGCGGCGGCGATCGCGGTGAGATCAGCGCCGGTCAGCTCGAAGTCGAAAACGTCGAGGTTCTGCCGGATCCGGGCGGGCGTCACGGACTTCGGGATCACGATGTTGCCCAGCTGCAAGTGCCAGCGCAGCACCACCTGCGCAGCTGATTTCCCAGTGCGCGCGGCGATTTCGGTGATTGCCGGGTCGGCCAGGACGGCACCCTGGGCAAGCGGGCTCCACGCCTCGGTCGCGATGCCGTGCTCGGCGTGGAAGGCGCGCAGTTCCGCCTGCTGGAGTCCGGGGTGCAGCTCGATCTGGTTGACCGCGGGCACGAGGTCGCTGTTGTCGAGCAGGCGGCGCAGGTGCGCGGGCTGGAAGTTGGACACGCCGGCGGCGCGGATCCGCCCGTCCTTGGCGAGGTGTTCCAGCGCGCGCCAGGTGTCGAGGTAGCGGTCGCGGGCGGGCGTCGGCCAGTGGATCAGGTACAGGTCGACGTGGTCGAGACCAAGTTTGGCGAGGCTGGCCTCGAAGGCGCGGAGGGTGGAGTCGTAGCCCTGGTCGTCGTTCCACAGTTTGGTGGTGACGAAAAGGTCCTCGCGCGAGATCCCGGATTCGGCGATGGCGCGGCCGACGCCTGCTTCGTTGCCGTAGATCGCGGCGGTGTCGATGCTGCGGTAGCCGGCTTCGAGTGCGCTGATCACCGCGGCGGCGGTCTGGTCGTCCGGGACCTGGAAGACACCGAAGCCGAGCTGCGGGATTTCGACGCCGTTGTTGAGGCGGACCTTCATCGGAATTACCTTTCTCAATGCTGGACAAGAGGTTCGGCCACCGCGACGCGAGGACGGCGCTCGAGGGCGGCCGACCAGATCGCGAGGCCGAGCGCGGAACCGGCGAGCGCGGCCCCGACCCAATTCGGTGCGGTGTAACCGAATCCGGCCGAAATCACGACGCCGCCGAGCCACGCGGACAGTGCGTTGCCGAGGTTGAAGGCCCCGATATTGACGACGGAGGCGAGCGTCGGCGCGCCGTGCGCCTGATCGAGAACGCGCTTCTGCAGCGGTGGCACAGTGGCGAACCCGAGCGCCCCGATCAGCAAAATCGTTGCTGCGGCGAGGATCTTGCTGTGCGCGGTGACAGTGAACAGCGCCAGGACGATCGCGAGTCCGCCGAGGCTGACGTACAGCATCGGCATGAGCTTGCGGTCCGCGAACCGTCCGCCGGTCAGGTTGCCGAGGAACATGCCGATGCCGAACAGCACCAGCAGCCAGGTCACCGAACCCGCGGAATAGCCAGCGATCTCAGTCATCATCGGGGCGATGTAGGTGATCGCGGCGAAGACCCCGCCGAAGCCGAGAACCGTCATGGCCATCGCGAGGACAACCTGAACGTTCCGGAACGCGGCCAGCTCCTTGCGCAGATGCGCTCCCTCGGGCCGGGGCAGATCCGGCACCAGCTTCGCGACGCCCGCCAGCCCGACAACGCCAAGCGCCGCAACGATCCCGAAGGTGACCCGCCAGCCGACGGCCTGCCCGACGAACGTCCCGAGCGGCACGCCGACGATGTTGGCAACGGTGAGCCCCGTGAACATAATCGCGATCGCCCCGGCGCGCTTGTCCGGCGCGACCAGCTCAGCGGCGACGACCGAGCCGATCCCGAAGAACGCCCCGTGCGCCAGCGAGGCGACAATCCGCCCCGCGAGCATGACCCCGAACGCAGGCGCGACCGCCGACAGCAGGTTCCCGGCGATGAACAGGCCCATGAGCAGCATGAGCATGGTCTTGCGGTTGATCTTCGTGCCGAGAATGGTCATCACCGGCGCACCCGCGACGACCCCGAGCGCGTACCCGGTCACCAGAAAGCCCGCGGAGGGGATGGAGACGCCGAAGTCCGCGGCGATCTCGGGGAGAAGACCCATGATCACGAACTCGGTAGTCCCGATCCCGAAGGCCCCGATGGCCAGCGCTACCAGTGCTAATGGCATGAGCCCGCGTCTCCTTGGTGTGCGTTTCGGTCTTTGGTGACGGTCTGCGTGTTGATGCCGCTTGTCGGCTTGAGCAATAGTTGCATACGCGGTTTGTTGTTTGCGCGTGTTGTTGATGAGGGTCACAGTTGTGCCCTGGCCGGAGAGGGGTGCGGGGGCCGGACGGGGGCCGGGGAGAGGGGCTGGGCAGAGGGGGTCAGTGCAGCGAGCCCGCAGCGATCTTCTCGGGATTTGTCGACTGCTCGCAGGCTGCAAGTCGACGGTATGCAATCGACCGGCATACTTGCGGCCGGTCTATCAGCTGAAGGGATTCCAGTCGGGAGGATTCCGGTCGGAGAAGCTCCGATCGGAGGGTTCCGACCGAGGCTCCGGTCGGAGGATTCCGGCCCGGAGGGGTTCCGGTCCGAGGTCTCCGACCGGAGGGATTTCAGCCGGAAGGGTGCCAGCCGCCGGGATTTCAGTCGGCGGGATGCGAGCAGCGACGAACTCGCCGCCGCACTCGGCGGATTGACCGACGATGGTTTCGTGACGCCAGGCGGAGTCGTCGACGGCGAGTCAGCCGGCTGGAAGTCCGCAAGGGAAGGCTGCCGGAGGAGATTTGGCTAGGTTCCCCTGGGAAAGTTGCCGGAGACTGTCGGCCGCACACACCCGGGACAAGCCTCCGAAGCCAGGGGAAAGCTGCCGTCGGAACACCGCCGGGCAACCTGCGGAAAGCTGCCGGAGGGATTCGACGGACTGCGCAAGGGAAAGTCGCCGACGCGATGGCAGTCGGCAGGATTCGGCCGACTGCCATCGCGTCGGCGAAATGTTGTCCTCTGTATACAGTCTGCGAGATGCCGTACGGGACTGCGCAAAGGGAACACGCAAAGGTGCCGGTCTCCCCTGAAGGAGACCGGCACACAGTACGAAACACCAAGGCCGCGACCAGCGAGCCCGCGAGAAACCACAACCCACTCACCTCACGGCAAGCGTCCTGCAGGGAAACGCTCCCCCAGCCACCGGCCCATTTCCGCGCCAGCCAGGGTCGCGCCCGACGTCATGCCCTCGTGCAGGGGCGCGCCGAAATGACGCCCCGGCACCCGCACATGCGTGACGTCCGCCGCGCCGCTTGCGTCGTGGAAACGGTTGGCGTCGGCGGGAAAACAGGCCTGATCGCCGGTCAGTTCGACCAGCAGGGTCGGCACCTTGACGTCCGGAAGGCACCTGGCCAGGTCTGCGTTGCTCGAGATCGCCGACCACGTCGACAGCCACGAATCCGGGGTCGTCAGGCGGCCGAAGCCCAGGACTCCGTAATTGGTCAGGTCCGGGCGGCGGCCGAACAGCGAACCGTACGGGCGGTCGTTGCGGTCCAGCGACAAGTCGACCGAACGCAGGTCCGCGTCGGTGCGGTAGACGGTCAGCACTCCGGTGGCCAGGGCGCTGCGTCGGTCGGAGGGATCGTGGGAGTCGCCGTAGCGACGCCGTGCGGCGGCGGATTCCGCGGCCAGTTCCCGGGCGCGCTCGTCGATCCTGGCGATGCGTTCGTATTGGGCGGATCGGTACGCGGCGATGAAATCGTCCGAGTACGCCGACGGTTCCGGCGGGGCGGCGAAACCGTTCGCGGGGGCGTAGGGATCCAGGTCCGGCGACGCCGAGCGAGGGTCTTGTTCGTCGGTGACCGAAGGGTCGATCAGGCGGAGCAGCAGAGCACCCTGGCCAGGATGCGGGGCCATCATCAGGAAACCGTCCGCGACCGGCAGGTCGGCCTCGGCCAACGGCACAGGCTTTCCGCTTGGTGCGCAGTGGAGTCTAGAGGACGGAGGGAGTGCGGCCTGTTGCAGATAGAAAGCAGACAGGGCGGCACCGCCGGAGTGTCCAATGAGGACTATCGAGGTAAAGCCCTGCGAGCGTAGGAAAACGTGGCCGGCGGCCATGTCCAGCAAGGCTTGTTCGTGCAGCAGGGTGAGATCGTTGCCGACCGTCCGGGTGCCCTGTGTCCACACTGCATAGCCCTGGGCGAGCAGTTCTGGAACCAGCACGTGGTGCGAGAAATCCTGTCGTGGATGCATGAGGAAGGCGACCGTGGAGGCACCGGGGACTGTCCTAAGCAGACCGTTGACCGTCGCGCCGTCGGAAGTGGTGAGCTGGTGCGCGGTCGTGGCGGTCGCCTCGGGAAGCGAAGCGGGGGCGTGATAACGACCGGAGCCGAGGCCGTTTTCAGGCATGGGGACGCCTTTCGATCCGCAGCGCGTTCTTGTCGTGCTGAGTGATCACGGATCCCTCCAGCCCGGCGATCGCGCTGTACCAGACCGCGTGTCGGCAGCCGGTCGCGCGGCGGTCGATGACGATCGCATCCGGGGCGCTGATCCGGAAGTACGGGCCGATCCGGTCGACGGTATTGCCATCGTCTTGGCGGGCGACGGCTAGCACACCTTCATTTTCCGGTACGTCTAGGACATAGAATCGGGCCACGTCAGACCGTCTCCTTCCCGACTGGCTCCCACGAAGCCGCTTCTTCAACAATCAGTTCTGCCTTGCGCGTAAGCAGTTTGTCCATCGACGGCTCCTCGCCGGAAGCGACGTCGCACAACGCGCGCAGGGTCAGTTCCGCGTCGAGATCCTCCTGTGGCGTAACCGGACGCAGCGCGCGGGTGATCTCGACCATGTAGCCGTTCGGGTCGTGGGTGTAAATGGATTCGATGGTTTCGTGCATCACCTGCATTTCCACCGGCCATTCGGATTCGTCCAAGCGGCGGCGGTACTCCAGGAGGTCTTCCTCGTCGGCGACGTTGATCGCCAGGTGCCTGCTGTCGGCGAAGAACTTCGGCGTGCCGTGCGGCAGCCGCGCCCACGCGTCGCCCGGTGCGGTCTGGTCGCCTGCCGGTTCCCAGCCGAAATAATAGAAAAACGCCAACCGGTCGCCGCCGCCGATGTCGAAGAAGAAGTGGATGAAGTCCGGATGCTGCTCCGGGCCCCAGCCGGCCGCGCAGATCGAGTGGACGATCGGGAAGTTGAGCACGTCGCGGTAGAACCGGACGGTGGCGACCGGGTCGAACGTGGGAAACGCGGCGTGGTCGACCCCGCGTACGCGGTGCACTGGCTTGTTCGTCATGCGGGAAACTCCTTTCAGGCCTGGACTTTGGCGTCGGCACGCAGCAGCGAACCCGCACCGGGCAGGTCGACCGGCAGGCCGAGGCCGCGCAGGATCGAGTACGCGCCAGCCGTGGCGGCGGAGAGCACTGGCAGTCCGAACTCTTCCTCCGCTGGCTGGATCAGGTCGAGCGACGGCATCTGGACACAACACGAAAGCACCAACGCGTCGCTGTCCCGGAGGTCGAGTTCGCGGGCCGCGGACAGCACATCGTCGCCCGGGATACAGCCGACCTCGGTATTGTCTGCGACGCCCAGCGCGCGCCAGCCGGTGATCGTGAAGCCTTCGGCCTCGAGGTACTCGACCACCGTGCGCGCGACTGGTTCGGTGTACGGCATGACCAGTGCGACACGCTTCGCGTCGAGATCGCTCAGCGCGCGCACCAGAGCACCGGCGCTGGACAAGACCTTGGCCTCCGCTCCGCCGAGGGCCAGTTGCTCGGCGATCCGCAGCTCCGTGTCCCGGTGTGCCCCGGCCCCGGTTGCCATCACCGCGACGAGACAGGCGTAGAGCAGCACGTCCGTCCGCGCGTCGCCGATCTCCAGGACGCATCGCTCGCGCTGAGCGTTCATCGCCCGCAGCTGCTCCGGCGTCACCGCGTGCATCCGCATCCGGCTGGAGTGAAAGGAAAAATCGACCCCCGCTACGCGTTGGAGCAGCCTCGGCAGCTCCGTTTCGACGGTGACGTTCGAACTCGGCACGATCAGCCCGACGCGCCGGGAAATGCTGGTCACGGATTCCTCCTGGGAAAGTTTTCAGTTCAGGACAACGAAATCGGCCCGGCCGGCACCGATCGAGGTCGCCGCGAAAGCCCGCGCGGACTCGGGGAGCTGCACGCCGACGCACCGGCGGGTCTGCAGGCGAAGCCGCTCGGCGAGATCGACCCTGGCCCAGAACTCGTCCGGAGTTCCGGTGAGCAGCAGCGGGCCGGCTGAACGGCCGGCGCGAGCGACCGCGGCGTCGGCGGCCTCGTTCCACACGTCCGGTTCGGTCCAAGCGATCTCGCCGACCTGGCCGAGTTCCGCACGCGTGGTCACCCGCGACGGAAGCTGGAAACCATTGCCCCGCAACGGTTGTGCGAGCACCCATTCCTCCGGGTCGCCGGACGGCGCCGAACCCAGCCATTCCAGCGCGGCGCGCACGACCTCGGGTTCCGACCGGGCATAGTCGGCCATCGTGATATTCCCCGAGCGCGTCATGTAGGACAGACCGAGTCGTTCGGCCGACCAGTCCGCGCGCCACCGGTAGGAATCCCACCATCGCTGACTGCGGCCCGCGAGCTGCTTGAACCGCTCCACCGCCGGTCGACGCGCCTGCTCGTACGCGGCGAACGCGGCGGACGGCGCGCTCTCCCCGGTCAACGCCCCGGCCAGCGCGATCGCGTCTTCCAACGCCAGCTTGGTACCGGAACCGAGCGTGTAGTGCGCGGTGTGCGCGGCATCGCCGAGCAGCACGACATTCCCGCTGTGCCACCGGTCGAGCCCGAGGTTGACGAACCGGCTCCACCGGGTGCGGTTCGTGAGCAATTCACCGCCGCGCAACTGATCCGAGAGCACGTTTTCCAGCAGCCGCACGCTTTCCCGGTCTGTTTCGCCGGGAGCGGCCGCCGCGTCGAACTCCGCGAGGCCAGCGCTGGCCCAAGTCTCGTCGTCCACTTCGATCAGGAATGTGCTGCGGTCTTCCGCGTACGGATACGCGTGGGTGACGAACAATTCCGGCCCCCGACGCGCCGCGGCGAAAAAGGCCGACGACGCCGCGAACGGGGCACCGCACCACACATACCGCGTCCGCCCGAGGCTGGTGCGGACGCCGAGCTCGGCGCTGAGTTTGGTGCGCGTCGCGCTGCCGACCCCATCCGCGGCGATGACGACGTCACCGGTCACAGTGCCGAGATCGGCGCGCGAGCCGGCGCGGTATTCGACGCCGACCTCGGTCGCCGCTTCCCCCAGCACCCGCAGCAGCGCCGCCCGGCCGACCGCGAGATTGCGCGCGCCGTGCAGGCACACGGACCGGTCGGGAGCGTCGAAGCGCAGCTCATGGCCGACGTAACTGACCGCCCGGACCCGGTCCGCGGTCTCCGGATCGGCCTGTTCGAGGTTGCGCATAGTGGCCTCGGTGAGCCCGACCCCGAACCCGAACGTCGCCCGCGACGCGTCCGCCCGCTCGTGGACGACAACCTCCAGGCTCGGGTCGTTGAGTTTCAGCAGCCGAGCGGCATACAGCCCGCCGGGTCCGCCCCCGATTACGTTCACGCGCCGGCTCACCGGGCACTCCCTTCGGCCATTTTCGCTTGGACGTCTTCGCGCAGCCGGTTCTTCGCGACCTTGCCGACGTTCGTCAACGGCAGCGCCGCGACGACCTCGACGCGTTCGGGCAGCTTGTACTTCGCGAGCCCGCGGCCGAGCAGATGCGCGCCAAGGGTTTCGACGGTCAGCGGATCGGCGTGGTCCTCGAGCACGAGGTACGCACACGCCCGTTCGCCCAGCACCGGATCGGGCATCGCGACGAGCGCGGCGGTGACCACGTCCGGATGCGCGACGATGATCTCCTCCACCTCTTCCGCGAAAATCTTCTCGACGCCGCGGTTGATGACGTCCTTGATCCGTCCGTCGATCGAGTAGCTGACGCCTTTCTCGCTGACGTGCCGCCGGGCAAGATCCCCGGTGCGGTAGAACCCGTCCGGCGTGAAAGCGGTCCGGTTGTGCTCTTCCGCGCGGTAGTAGCCGCGGATCGTGTACGGTCCGCGCGCGGCGAACTCGCCGACCTCTCCGTCCGGGACCTCGTCCTCGGACACCGGGTCGAGAATCCGGATCTCGTCCGCCGCCGAGATCGGCGCACCGACGGTGTGGTGCCGCACATCCTCGCCCGCACCCGCCGGCGTGACCAGAAACATCCCCTCGGCCATCCCGAACATCTGCCGGATCCGGATGCCCAGCTCGTCCCGCAACCGCTCGGCGACCTCGACCGGCAACCGCTGCCCGCCGATCACGAAATCCTTTAGACAGGACAGGTCAGCCGCGTGTGCCCGCGGCGATTCGAGCAACCGCACCGCAAGCGCGGGCGGCACCAGCGGAAGCACGTCCGGCTGATGCTCGGCGATGAGATCGAGCAGCGTGTCGATGTCCGCGGAGGGAGCGAGAACGAGCGTCGCTCCGGTGAGAATCGCAGGCTGCAAAGCGAGCGAAATCCCCGCGTTGTGCATGAGCGGCAACGGATACAGCACCCGCGAACGCTCATCCATCGCCATCGCGGCAGCCCAGGCACGAGCGTTGTAGGCGTACTCCTCATGCAACCGCGGCGCGACCTTCGGCAACCCCGTGGTCCCGCCGGACAGCTGGAATACCGCGGGCTCCGTGAGGTCAACATCCAAGTAGGGCAACGGTTCCCGCGACTCTTCAGCCACAAGCTGCGCATACGACGGCACAGCCCCCAGCGATTCACCCCGACACACAACAACATCGGAGACGGCCCCGTCAGCCAACAGCTGCTCGGCCTGCCTGCGCAACCTTCCGTCCCGGAAATCAGCCTGCGCGATCAACGTCCGCGCACCGACGTGAGCCGCGAGCAACCCAATCTCGCGAACCCCGTGCTGCGGCAAAGTACACACCGGCGGCGCAGCGGCGAACAAACACCCGAGATACGCGACGACGGTCTCCGCCACGTTCCCCATCTGAAACAGCACCGGCTCCCCCGGCCGAGCAACCCCGGACCCAAGCAGCCCAGCGGCGAACCGCGACGCCGTGTCGAAAAGCTCGTCGTACGTCCACGCGACGCCCTCGGAAACGAGAGCAGTCCGAGCACCATGACGACGAGCTGCGGCCAGGAGTTCAGCAGGCAGCGACTGCCCCGCCCACAACCCAGCACGCCGATACGCAAGCACGCTGACCTCGTCAAACGGGGCCACTGATGGTGCAGCTGGAGGCAACGTCATGCAGCCAAGGTAAACCCGTTCGGGGCAGAATTCAATACCTGTGTCGAACTTTCGACACTCATGTCACGACCGAACGTCCGTGAGGGCCACCTTCACAGACGCTGATTCCCCCAGGGTTCCCCTCACGGCCTGCAACCGTCCGTGAAGGGCCCCTCCACGGACTTAGATTCCCCCAGGGTTCCCTTCACGGCCTTTCAGCCACCCGCCCAGCCGCACCCGCACGCCCAAACTCACCAGCGCACCCACACCACGCGCCCCCACCGACCCAGCCGCACCCGCGCGCCCAACCCACCAGCGCACCCAAGCCACCGCGACCCCACATCCCAACCGCAGCCCGCGCACCCAACCCACCAAGACACCCACACCACCGCGTCACCACGTCCCCAACCGCAGCCCGCGCACCCAAACCCACCAGCGCAGCCACACCCGGCCCTGCACCCCGATACGAAGCCAAAAACGCGGCGCGGGGGTGCTTGTCAAGGCATCTTTCCCGCCTTGACAAGCACCCC